>NBOG01000017.1:0-42315 GCA_002104535.1 Cognaticolwellia sediminilitoris
CCCCAAAGATATAGATATTGCCATTGAGGAATTATCCAATGAAACTAATTAAAAGTTGTGGGGATCCTTCAGAATTTATTCGCCGTTTTACAGGTCGATTGGTTGAATACCACTGTTTGCTTTTCATATGAACTATTGTATTTGGCGACTGAAGTCGCCCCTACGAAAGTCGTGCGGAAGTATCATTGGTATTTAATTAAGAAAAGGTAGTGACTTCCAAGGTGCCGCCGCTTACAAATTAATTCCACACGTAGGGGCGAATTTATTCGCCGTTTTACAGGTCGGTTGGTTGAATACTAATGTTTGTTTTTCATCTGAACTATTGTGTTTGGCGACTGAAGTCGCCCCTACGAAAATCACGCGGAAGTATCATTGATATTGAATTAAGAAAAGGTAGTGACTTCCAAGGTGCCGCCGCTTACATAACTTTGAACACCGAGTGCTTTTCTAGAGGAGTGCGCGGAAGTGATTTTTATAGAGTAAAGTAAATTTTCGAATTGGTGAGGAATTTATAATAGTGACTTCCAAGGTGCCGCCGCTTACATAGTCCTGAACACCGGGTGTTCAGGGCGGAAGTATCATACTAACCGTAGGCTTCCCGATACGAGCCGGGCTTGCACAATAGCTAACAATCAACATCCTTAGGTAAAACTTATCGGCTCAGGGACATAGCTCGCAAACGAACACCCCAGAAGTCGAAGCCATTATAGCTAATATCGCTATAGGTTTTAAGTCTTTTATCAGTTGTAAGACCTGATCGCTTAATGCTTGAACGAATTGAAGTTTCTTTAAACGAATTGGTTAAAAATTAAAAACTGAGTATTAAAAGTTAGGGAGTTATGCTGTTTTAGTCGGGTTTACGGCTTGTTCGATAGTTGCTTGTAGTAATTCAATTTTACTTTGCATTTTGTCACGTTCAGTTGTGAGTTCGTTGCGTGCTTGAATGAGGTCATTAGCGAGGTTTAAAGACATCATCACTAAGGCTTGTTCTGGGGTTTTTACTGCGTGGCTTTTCTTCGCGTCTTGTTCTAAACGTTTATTAATTTCATCGGCAGCTTGCAATAAAGCTGACTCATGACCCGCAGGACAAGCGATTTTTAATCGTTTGTTGGCAACATTTATTGTAACTGTGTGTTGGCTCATTGCGTGGCTAATCTCAAAATATTATTTTTAGTTTATTGAGCCGCTAACTCAAAATATTGCGCTATTTGCTTGTAATACCAAGAAAAGTCATGAATATCAAAACTTAGTGCGCCATAAAGGGGAACTATAACGATGAGTGTTACACTATGCAAGTGATCTCTATGGTTTTTTCTGGAATCAAGCTAATGCCAATGTTAAGATGCCCAGCAATATACACCTGATTGAATTTATATTTTATGCCTAATAGCGACGCGTTAGATTTCCCTTCTGTACAAGCAATTTTAACCAGTGAAAGTATTGAGGCACATGCTGCTGAAATTCATGGTGTGCTAACTGGCTTAATTGCCGCGGGTTTTGAGTTTGAAAGTAGCGACTATATCGCCATGGTTAACGACATGCTAAATAATGCCGAAGGCTTACCAGCACGGGTTAAAAGTTTAGTTAAAGACATTTATAGCGACATCTGGCAGAAAATTCTTGATGAATCCTATAGCTTTCAATTAATGCTACCTGATGACGATGACTCTATTATTGAGCGTGGTCATGCGCTAGGTAAATGGGTACAAGGCTTTAATTTAGGTTTTGGTTTACAGCAAACTAAAAACGCGACTTTTTCTGAAGATGTTAAAGAAGTACTGACTGATTTTGGTGAAATTGCTAATTTGTCAGACGACATGGATGAAGATGAAGCTACCGAGCAAGCTTATTTTGAAATTGCAGAATACGTGCGAATTTCGGCTTTATTATGTTTTACTGAGTTGGGTTCGCCTCCAACACCACAAGATCAGTCAGAGACTGTGCATTAATTAGCTGTTAAAAACTAAAGCTAAATTGTTTTATTCCACTAAACCCGAGAGAAGTAGCTGCCTATCATGATAAAAAATACGCTATTGCCCGCTGCTGAGTTTTGTCAGCGCCGAAGCGACTTTATTGCGCAAATGCCAGAAAATAGCATTGCGCTTATTAGTGCTGGCAAGGAAGTTACTCGCAGTAATGATACCGAATATCCTTTTTGTCAAAATAAGCAGTTTTATTATTTAACGGGTTTTAATGAACCTGATGCGATTTTGGCGTTAATTAAAGGTGATAAACCTGTAGCAACTCAAAGTGTATTATTTTCACGAGAAAAAGATCGTCTGCAAGAAGTGTGGCATGGTCGACGTATTGGCCAAAAGCAAGCCGTTGCAGCATATAAAGTTGATGCTTGTTTTAGTTTAGCCGAAATTGATGAGCAATTATTACCGTTAATCGCTGGAAAAACAGCGCTATTAACTTGTCAGCCAGAGCAAGCCGAGTTTCATCAGCAAATACTCAATTGGTTAGCTGAAATCCGAAAGTCTGCACGTTCGGGCTTAAAAGCACCTACCACGTTAATTGATTGCAGTGACCTGTTAAATGACATGCGTTTGCATAAATCAACAGCTGAGCTCGATATTATGCGCAAAGTTAATATTATTAGCGGCGCTGCTCATCAACGCGCGATGCAACAAACCCAAGCTGGAAAGTTTGAATATCAGATAGAAGCAGAGCTGTTACACGAGTTTGCCACTAACGGCGCACGTTATCCTGCTTATGGCACTATTGTCGCCGGTGGTGATAATGCCAATATTTTACATTACACCGACAATGACGAAGTGCTAAATGATGGCGATTTATTATTAATTGACGCGGGTGGTGAGTTGGCTGGCTATGCTGCAGATATTACCCGAACTTTCCCTGTCAGTGGTAAATTCACCCAGCCACAAGCGGCTATTTATCAGTTAGTACTTGATAGTCAAAACTTGGCGATTAATGCCATAAAACCAGCACAAACACTTGCTGAACTTAATCGTATCGTGTGTGACTTTCTCACGAAAGGCTTACATGACTTAGGTATTTTAAAAGGTGACTTAGCCCAACTGCTAACGCAAAAAGCCTGTAAAAAGTATTTTATTCATGGTCTTGGTCATTGGTTAGGGCTTGATGTTCATGATGTTGGTGACTATCACTCTAGCCCACAGCGCGAACAATTAAGACCTTTTGTTGCTGGTATGGTGATGACAATCGAACCGGGTATTTATATTCCAAAAAATGATAAAACTGTTGATGAAAAGTGGCGCGGCATTGGCGTTCGTATTGAAGACAATATTGTTGTTACTGAAACAGGCTTTGAAAATTTAACGGTTAATGCCCCTAAAACGATTGCTGATATAGAAGCTGTCATGGCGCGGTAGGTTATTTACCTTAGCTTTATATTTTCAGTAACAATAACAAATACAACAGCCATAAATCAGCATAAACTAACAAAATAAACATCAAGCCCAAAGCAACACTAATAGGTTAGTCATGGATAAACGCGAAGATAACGCAGAAACTAATCCCGAAACAGCAGGTAGTTCTTCTCAAACAACTGCTGAAGAATGTAACGTTACACACTTTGATGTGGTTATTTCGGGTGGTGGCTTATCAGGAGCGTTGATGGCGCTTAGTTTATCCGCGTTGCTTGATCATCAGCAAAAGCCGTTATCAATCGCCATTATTGAAGCTAATCCAATATTAACCGATCCATCACGTAGTTTTGATGATCGCGTTTTAGCCTTGTCTCATGGCAGTGCTGAGTATTTAAATAGCGTCGGTGCTTGGCAACATTTAGAAAATTATGCCGAGCCGATTAAAAACATTCACATATCTGATCGCGGCTTTTACGGTAAAGCTAGATTATACGCGAAGCAGCAACAAGTTGACGCGTTAGGCTATGTGGCCGAAATGGCCGTTATTGGCGCGTCATTATTAAAAGCTTTAGCCAGTAAAAATAACATTACTTGGTTTACGCCAGACTCTATCGAAAATGTGCAATGGCACACGGATAAAGTTGATATTACTTTAACCTCGGGCACTAATTTAGCGGCGAAATTATTACTGGCTTGTGATGGCGCAAAATCGCCATGTCGAAAGTTTGCCAACATTGCCAGCACTAGTCGTGATTACCAACAGTCAGCATTAATTGCGAATGTCGCAACGAGTCATCATCATAATAATATAGCCTATGAGCGTTTTACCGACACTGGCCCGATTGCCATGTTGCCACTATCTCCAATGCCAAATGCTAGCCAGCAAAGTGAAGGGCGATGTTCATTAGTATGGACATTAACACCAGCAATAGCTGAGCAAATGTTAACCTTAACCGATGATGAATTTGCCAAACAATTAGCACAATCATTTGGCCATTGGCTTGGCAATATAACCCATGTTGGAAAACGTGTTGTTTTTCCGTTAAAGCTGGTTCAAGCCAGTGAACAGGTTTATCATCGAATGGCATTAATTGGTAACGCCTCACACACTATTCATCCCATTGCGGGGCAGGGTTTTAATCTTGGTTTACGCGATGTTGCCGAGATGACTGAAATAGTAAAAAATGCGCTAGAAAATCAGCAGGACATTGGCGCTTTCGCCAATTTAATGCGCTACGGGCAAGCGCGTCAGCAGGATCAAAAGCAAGTGATCACGCTAACTGACTCATTAGTTACCTTGTTTTCAAATCAGTTACCGCCGTTGGTGGCAGGGCGCAATATTGCTTTAAAAGTTTTAAACTATGTACCCGCACTGAAAAATGCCTTGGTTAAAAAAACCATGGGGTACTAGTACTAAGCGGTCAGTAACGAGTGATAAATTTTAAGCTGATAGTAACAAGTATGAGTAATTCGAATTAAAAGTGAATGTGAAAAATAATGCAAAAATTTGATTTATTAATTGTTGGTGGCGGTATGGTTGGCTTAACGCTAGCATTAGCTGTGCGTCAACAAAGTGAGCTCACAGTGGCCATTGTCGATAATAGCGCTATCGAAGACTTAAGCGACGAGCCTGAAGTAAGGGTTAGTGCGATTAATGCCGCTAGTCAGCAACTTTTCACTCACCTTAATGTTTGGCAAGATATTATCTCACAGCGTGCTCAGCCTTATCACGATATGCATATTTGGGATAAAGCAGGATACGGTAAACTCGACTTCGCTTTAAAAGATGTAAGCCATATCAGTGCGGCCAATAATCCAGAGCAATTAGGTTTTATTATTGAAAATAAAGTTGTCCGCAACGCGCTCTGGCAGAAAGCATCACAAGACAGTGGCATTGCATTTTTCACTGACAGTAAACTGCAACAATTAAACCCGAGCGACAATGAAGTGTTTGCCACCTTTGAACATAACAGTGACACCAATACTCAAGCTACACCAATCATTGCTAAATTAGTGGTTGGCGCAGACGGGGCAAATTCTTGGGTACGTAAACAAATGAACGTGCCACTGACATTTCGAGATTATGACCATCATGCCATTGTTGCCACCGTCAAGTGTCAGCAAGGCCATCGACTTACTGCGTGGCAAGTATTTTTAGAAACCGGGCCATTAGCATTACTGCCATTATACCAAGCAGATTTATGCTCAATAGTGTGGTCAACTAGCCCTGAAGAGGCGGCTAGATTAACAGCCTTATCGGCGCAAGAATTTGGCAAAGAAATTACTGCCGCAAGCGATGGTAAACTAGGCGAAATTACCTTGGTAAGCGAGCGTTTTACTTACCCATTAACTATGCGTTTTGCTCAAGAGTTTGTGAAAGGCCGCATGGTATTAGTAGGCGATGCCGCACATACCATTCATCCGTTAGCAGGACAGGGCGTTAACCTAGGTTTACTTGACGCTGCAGCGTTAGCTGAAACCATCACCGAGCAATTAGCTAAAGCGCAAAGCGATGGCATTGTTGACGACAACGCTTGGTATAGTGATAAATCTTTACAGCAGTTCTCACGTTGGCGTAAAAGTGAAGCGGCCGAAATGATCGCGGCAATGGAAGCGATTAAACAGGCCTTTACACCGCAACAAAGCGGTATTAAATTGCTTCGAGGTTTAGGTATGTCGCTTATTAATAGCATCAAGCCGGCAAAAGCATTAATGATCAAGCAAGCGTTAGGGTTTAAAGGTCAGTTACCGGCGTTAGCAACAGCCAATGCATCAATTAAAACGCCACAAAAAACTCAATAGCGCAATCCGATAGACGCCAGTTTACACTCAATCAAAATATCATCTCCAAAGCGCTATTTAGTTGACCTTCTAGTCAAGTAAATAGCGAATTTTCAAGGCTAGGCGCTGAAAAAGTCCATCACTGATAAAATTAATGTAGCGCTTATTTTTCAGCAGATAAAATTTAAATTTGCAAACAGCTAATTTTTTAATCTCTCATAGAATTATATTTTCAAAGACGTTACATTTGAAAATATAATTTCATATATATTCTTTAGTCGGTTTTATATTTTTAATATGCTTTATTATCTGTTGAATCAACGGTTGCTGGCGGCTATAATCCGTGGCACTTTTTGTAAATCTTCCGGCTTTATCCTAGGTTTAGTAATTGCGCTTATTTTAAGCAGCTAAAAAAACTTAGGTAAAACAACTAACGTGAGTGAAACGTACGATGACAAATAAAACAGTATTACATGCTAAGCACATAGAAGCTGGCGCTAAAATGGTTGATTTTTATGGCTGGGAAATGCCAATCAACTATGGTTCTCAAATTGAAGAACATCATGCGGTGCGCACTGACGCTGGTATGTTCGATGTTTCACACATGACTATTGTTGATATTAAAGGCGCAGATGCACAAGCATTTTTACGCCGTTTAGTGATCAACGATGTAGCTAAATTAGATGTTGCTGGTAAAGCGCTTTATACCGGCATGTGTAACGCACAAGGTGGCGTGATTGATGATTTAATCGTCTACTTCTTCTCAACTACTGATTACCGTTTAGTTGTAAACTCAGCGACTCGTGAAAAAGATTTAGCGTGGATCAATGAGCAAGCCACTGCATTTGACGTAACCGTAACTGAACGTCCTGAATTTGCCATGATTGCTGTGCAAGGTCCGCAAGCAAAAGCAAAAGTAGCGACGTTATTAACGCCAGAGCAAACAGCAGCAGTTGACGGCATGAAGCCATTCTTCTCAGCTCAAGCTGGTGACTTATTTATTGCTACTACCGGTTACACTGGTGAAAACGGTTACGAAATCGCTTTACCTGCTGATCAAGCCGCCGATTTATGGCAGCAACTACTTGATGCTGGCGTTAAACCTTGTGGTTTAGGTGCTCGTGATACTTTACGTTTAGAAGCCGGTATGAACCTTTACGGTTTAGACATGGATGAAAGCGTGTCGCCATTAGCCGCTAACATGGCTTGGACGATTAGCTGGGAACCAGAAGATCGTAACTTTATTGGCCGCGAAGTTTTAGCAGCACAACGTGCCGCGGGCGACCAACCAAAATTAGTTGGTTTAGTACTTGAAGAGAAAGGCGTATTACGTAGCGGCTTAAAAGTTATTACCGCTGATGGCGAAGGTGTTATTACCTCAGGCACTTTCTCTCCAACGTTAGGTCATAGTATTGCTATGGCTCGTGTACCGCGCAGTGTAAAATTAGGCGATACCGTTGAAGTTGAAATGCGTAAAAAACTGGTTAAAGTGCAAGTGATCAAGCCAAGCTTTGTTCGTAACGGTAAAAAAGTTTTTTAATTAATCAGGCTTGAGTTAACTAAGACAAGTTAGTAAAAAAACCTTATTAAAAATGCTGAATATATAAGCTATAGTATGGAGTGATTAGCGTAAGCCAAGCTTGATACTATAGTAATTTAAACAAAATTTAAAAGTGACTAGGAACAAAATAATGAGCAACATTCCTTCAGAATTAAAATATGCAACATCTCACGAATGGGTACGTAACGAAGGCAACGGTGTAGTTACTGTTGGTATTACTGAACACGCACAAGACCTTTTAGGTGACATGGTGTTTGTTGAGTTACCAGAAGTTGGCGATAACGTAAGTACTGGCGATGACGTTGCAGTAGCTGAATCAGTTAAAGCAGCATCAGACATTTACGCACCAGTAACAGGTGAAGTAATTGAAGTGAATGAAGACCTTGAAGATTCACCTGAGTTAGTAAACTCAGATGCATTTGGTGACGGTTGGTTATTCAAGTTAAAGATTGAAGATGAAAGTGAGTTAGCTAACTTACTTGATGCTGAAGGTTATGCGAACTCGATCGACGAAGACTAGTTTTCGGGCACACTCTACTTTTATACAGCGTTGCTTTCGTTGTTCGTCGTAATCACTTAGTACACTAAGCTCATACGACTCACAACTTCAGCGCCTTGCTTACATGGATGTAAGTACTTAGGTTAAGTCAGGAACTATTAACCTGTGCCTAAAAGAAGATTGTTTACGAAAACGATATTTAAGCGTCGTCAATCAACTTTAGACTGCATTGTCGGCGTTGCTCGCCTTGTCACTTACTACAGTAAGCTCCAACGGCTCGCAACTTGACGGCTTTGCCTAAAATCGATTGACTTAGCTAAAGCATTTTAAGCCTCTGACTGACTTCAAGTTTGAGGCTTTATTTTTATTTAATACAACTACTTTATAGTGAAGCTGTTTTATGACTACTCAATATAATGACTCTTTATCTTTGAACGAGTTAGAGCAAAGACAAAACTTTATTCGTCGCCACATTGGCCCGAATGAAGCACAAACACAGGCGATGTTAAAAGAACTTGGCGCTGAATCTGTTGATGCTCTTATCGATGAAATTGTTCCAAGCGACATTCGTTTAGCTGATTTACCTGCTATCGAAGAAAGTAAAACTGAAGTACAAGCACTAGCTGACTTAAAAGCGGTTGCTAGCTTGAACAAAGTAAACGATACATATATTGGTTTAGGTTACTACGGCACACTAACACCTAACGTTATTTTACGTAACGTGTTAGAAAATCCAGGCTGGTACACGGCTTATACGCCTTACCAACCAGAAATTGCACAAGGGCGTTTAGAATCATTATTAAACTTCCAACAAATGTGTATCGACCTTACAGGTTTAGACCTAGCGTCAGCATCCTTATTGGATGAAGGCACAGCTGCTGCTGAGGCAATGGCGTTAGCAAAACGTGTTTCTAAAAACAAAAAATCAAATTTATTCTTCATCTCAAGTGACGTTTATCCACAAACTATTGACGTGGTAAAACAACGCGCTGAAATGTTTGGTTTTGATATTGTTGTAGCGCCTGCTGACGAAGTAGTTGAGCACGACGTATTTGGTGCATTATTACAATACCCAAGTGCAACAGGTGAAGTACGTGACATTAGCGATTTAATTGCCAAAGTACACGAGAATAAAGGCATTGTTGCCGTTGCGGCTGACATCATGAGTTTAGTGCTATTAAAAGCACCGGGCGAATTAGGTGCAGATGCCGTGATCGGTTCAAGCCAACGTTTTGGTGTTCCAATGGGCTACGGCGGACCACACGCAGCGTTTTTCACGACTTCTGACAAGTACAAACGTTCAATTCCGGGTCGTATTATCGGTGTATCAAAAGATTCGCGCGATAACCCAGCACTGCGTATGGCAATGCAAACACGCGAGCAACACATTCGTCGTGAAAAAGCCAACTCAAACATTTGTACTGCACAGGTTTTATTAGCGAACATGGCGGCATTTTACGCGGTTTACCATGGCCCTAAAGGCTTAAGAATTATTGCCGAGCGTATTCACCGTTTTGCTGATATTTTATGTTTAGGTACCGCAAGTAAAGGCTTAACAGCTGTTCACGCTAACTACTTCGACACCTTAACGTTTAACGTTGATAACAAAGACGAGATTGTGGCGCGCGCTTTAGCAGCAGGTGTTAACTTCCGTACAGACGTTGACGGTCAAATCAGTATTTCATTAGATGAAACAACGACACGTGAAAACGTTCAAGGCTTATTTGATATTTTATTAGGCGCAGGTCACGGTTTAGACGTTGCTGCACTTGATAAGCAAGTTATTGACTGTGGTCACTCATCAATTCCTGCATCATTAAAACGTGAATCTGCAATTTTAACGCATCCAGTATTTAACTCGTATCACAGTGAAACTGAGATGCTACGTTACATCAAAAAATTAGAAAACAAAGATTTAGCATTGAACCACTCAATGATCTCTTTGGGCTCTTGTACCATGAAGCTAAATGCAACAGCGCAAATGATCCCAGTATCATGGCCTGAATTTGCCAACATGCATCCGTTTGCGCCAATTGACCAAGCGCAAGGTTACAAGAAAATGATTGATGAGTTGGGTGATTGGTTAGTTGAATTAACCGGTTACGACAACATTTCAATGCAGCCAAACTCAGGTGCACAAGGTGAATACGCAGGCTTAATCGCGATTCACAAATACCACGAAAGCCGTGGCGATGGCCATCGTAACATTTGTTTAATTCCTGCTTCTGCGCATGGTACTAACCCAGCATCAGCGATGATGGTTGGTATGAAAGTAGTAGTAGTTGATTGTGATAAAGAAGGTAACGTTGACATGAACGACTTGCGCGCTAAAGCAAGTGAGTTAGCCGAAAACCTGTCTTGTATCATGATCACATACCCGTCAACTCACGGTGTTTATGAAACAACGATTGCTGAAATTTGCAATGTTGTACACGAACATGGCGGCCAAGTTTACCTTGATGGCGCAAACATGAACGCACAAGTTGGTGTTACATCACCAGGCTTTATTGGCGCTGATGTTTCACACTTAAACTTACACAAAACCTTCGCTATTCCACATGGCGGTGGCGGTCCTGGTATGGGTCCTATCGGCGTAAAAGCGCATTTAGCACCATTTTTACCAGACCATGCCTTAATCAATGTCAACGAAGACACTAAAGGTAACGGCGCAGTATCTGCTGCACCATACGGTAGTGCTGGTATTTTATGTATCTCATACCTTTACGTTGCCTTACTAGGTAAAAAAGGTGTTACAGACGCAACTAAATACGCGATTACTAACGCCAACTACTTAGCGAAAAAACTGGGCGAGCATTTCCCAATTTTATATGCAGGTAAAAACGGTCGTGTAGCACACGAATGTATCGTTGATTTACGCCCACTAAAAGCAACATCAGGCGTTACAGAAGTTGATATTGCTAAGCGTTTAAATGACTACGGTTTCCACGCACCAACTATGTCGTTCCCAGTAGCTGGCACGTTCATGATTGAGCCAACTGAGTCTGAGTCAAAAGTTGAACTAGATCGTTTCATTGAAGCTATGGTGTCAATTCGTGATGAAGTGCGTAAAGTTGAATCAGGTGAGTGGACAAGCGAAGATAACCCACTACACAACGCGCCACACACACTAGCAGACATTACAGCACCTTGGGACCGTGGTTACACGATTCAACAAGCCGTATTCCCTGTGCCTGCTGCAGCAGCGAACAAATTCTGGCCAACCGTTAACCGTATAGATGATGTATACGGCGACCGTAACCTAATTTGTAGTTGCCCTCCGGTTTCTACTTATCAAGACTAGTAACTTATTGATATAAAATAATAAAAAGCGAGCTACGGCTCGCTTTTTTGTTTTTATATGCTTAATATATAAAAGTAGGGTCAGATACACATTAAATTTCAGCAGCGTTTTTCTCATAGTAAATAACCCGATGACCCGTTCTTACGAAGTTTTTGGATGCTAGTTTTAAAAATCAAATGAACAATTTTGTTAATGTGTACCTGACCCTATTTATTACAACCACTAAACCGAAATATTACTCGATTTCATCAGGAATAACGATTATGGCACTCCTAAAACAGATCAAATTACTTAGGTTCAAGTTACTTAGCATTAGGTTACGACAAAAACTGTTTTTGCCATTTTTTGCTTGTGTGTATATGCCTTTTTTCGTTAATAGCGCCGAAGTAAAAGAGACTAACTATGTAACAACAAAGACAAACCTTGTCTCGCAGTTGTATTATGCTGATTCTGGAATTCCTTGGGGTATGGCGTGGTTACCTAATGGTGATTTGTTAATTACCTTTCGAAGTGGCGAGTTAAAAGTCGTCAATAAAGACAGCTGTAGAGCAGAAAAAATTACCGGAGTGCCGAAGGTAGCTGCGGGAGGTCAAGGCGGTTTGCTTGATATCGCTTTGCATCCAAACTATGCCAATAACGCGTGGCTGTATTTATCTTATGCAAAATCTGACGGCAACGGCAATAAAAGTACCGCCATTATGCGGGCAAAATTCGATGGTAAAAGCCTAAGCGAGCAAGAAGATATTTATATTGCTCAGGCTTATAGTAATAAAAGTTCTCATTTTGGCAGTCGTTTAGTATTTGATAACCAAGGTTATTTGTATTTTTCTATTGGTGATAGAGGGCAAAGAGATATTAATCCTCAGGATATTACCCGTGATGGCGGTAAAGTGTATCGAATATATGACGACGGCCGTATACCCGAGGATAACCCCTTTGTTAAAACTAATGGCGCTAAAACTGCAATTTATTCCTACGGTCACCGCAACCCGCAAGGTATGGCTAAGCACCCTATAACGGGCGATATTTTTAGTCATGAGCACGGTCCGCGTGGTGGTGATGAAGTTAACCTGATTGCTAAAGGTAAAAATTATGGCTGGCCAGTGATTAGTTATGGCATTAATTATTCGGGTACTGCTTTTACCGACTTAACGAAAAAGCAGGGTATGGAGCAACCTTTATGGTACTGGGATCCCTCAATAGCTCCTTCAGGTATGACGTTTGTAACCAGTGACAAGTATCCCAATTGGCAAGGCAATATTCTGGTTGGTTCATTAAAATTTGGTCAGGTCGTGATGCTAACACTAGACGGTGAGCAAGTTGTTAAGGCTGAAGTTGTTAAAGAAGGCCTAAGCCGTGTGCGTAATGTAAAACAGGGCCCTGATGGTTTTATCTATGTAGCGGTTGATAGTCAGGGGATTTATAGATTTAACTTCAAGTAAAGCGGGGCATATTAAAAGTAGGGTCAGATACACATTAATTTTTTAGCAGCGTTTTTCGCAAGGTAAACATCCCGTGAAGCCTTGTCATACCTGGCTATATGGGATTGTATTCAATAAGTGAAATGAGTAAATCTTGTTAATGTGTATCTGACCCTACTTTTTTTTAAATTTTACAAATAACAAACATTGTGCATATATTAGTCTCATTATTAATATTACTTAAATTTAATGGAGAATATTATGTCGGTCAGTATGTTGCAGCTGTGGCTGCCTATTTTATTGGGTGGAGTTTTTGCTTGGATTGCCAGCAGTATCATCCATATGGTTTTCAAATACCATAACCATGATTATAATAAATTGGATAATGAAAGCGACGTTTCAGTCGCTTTAGGAAGAAGTCATCCCACCCCGGGTATTTATACACTGCCACATTGCTCAGATATGAAAGAAATGGGCGATACAAGTGTTCAACAAAAATTTAATGACGGCCCAGTAGCTATGATCAGCATTTTTCCTAATGGTTTACCTCCAATGGGTAAGTTGCTGATTTTACAGTTTATCTATTTCGTTTTAGGTTGTGCTTTTATTGCTTATTTGGCAAGTTCAGTTATGCCTGCGGGCGCAGAATATATGCAAGTATTTAAATATGTGGCTACCGTAGGTTTCATAGCTTTTGGCTTTGCTAATATTCCTTATAGTATTTGGTATGGCCACCCTTGGGCTGTAACGGCAAGGTTTATGCTCGATGCTTTGATTTATGCCTTAGTAGTTGCCGGTACTTTTACTTGGTTATGGCCAACGATCTCTTAAGCTTAACTTGAGCTAGCTATAGTCTTTTATTAGTTCTTATTTGGCGGTTGGAATAACCACAGTACGGCAGGTACAAATTGCGATCGCCACATAGCTTCATGATGCCGGCCATGGGCTACTGTTGTGAACATCAATTCGGCGTTTGTGTTGTCAGCGTTTTGAGCCTTCAGTTGCTGTTGTACAGCGACAAAATCTGACAGCATTTCATCACCTTCAGCTTCACCCATCAGAAAAAACAGTCGTTGTGGCTGGTCAATTGTGTGTTGTTGTAAAAATTGAGTTAAATCAGATGCAATCCAGTACGATGGAGAGAATACACCAGCTTTACCAAACGTTTGTGGGTGTTTTAATGCGGCGAAGTGGCTGGTAAGCCCGCCGAGCGAGCTGCCCATGATACCCGTATTTTTACGGTCACTAAGCGTGTTAAAACGCTTGTCGATATATGGTTTGACTTGATTGACGATAAAATCTAAATAGCCGTTAGTTTCTGATTTACCGTATTCGGCGTGATCCCAAGGGTTAAGCTCTGTTATGCGTTTTTCACCGCCGTTATCTATACCAACCACAATCAACTCTAATTGATGACTGCGCGCTAATGTGTTGAGTGCTTCATCAACTCCCCACTCACCGCTGTAGCTGCTAAATTCATCAAATAAGTTTTGGCCATCGTGCATGTAAAGTACAGGATAACGTTTATGTGTGGCGTCGTAGTTAGGTGGTAAATATATTCGAATTGTACGGCTGCGCTGTAAATCTTTCATTTCTAAGGTGATTAAAGGCTGCACATTGTCTGCGGCGGTGTGGCGTTTATCTATTTGTGGTGAAGGCGTCGAAGAGGGCGAGGAAACATACCAACCGAGCCCGAAAGATAGTGAGATCACGATAAGGGCTCTGGCTATTTTTTTTATTATAATCATGTAGATATTAAAGCTCCGTATAAATTTTATAGACAGGGAAATTATTTGAGACGTCTAATTCAAGCAAGATAAGGCATAAGCGCTTTTTATTCAACTGACATGGATATTAATAATAGTAGGGTCAGATACACATTAAATTTTTCCCGGGTTATTTAGGCAAGTAAACAACCCGCAGAGTTATGTTCTATCGGGCCTAAGGATATTTATTCAAGGAATGAAATGGCTAAAAATTTTTAATGTGTATCTGACCCTACTTTTTTTATTAGCGAAAAGCACACTCTGCCATTGTTGATACATATCGGCAGTGGCAGAGTGTTATTTTATTATAAAAACAAGCGGTTATTACATTCTGATTCTTGTTACTATTCGAGGGTCTAGATAGGTTTGCGGCTTCGAGGGATTTGAAGCTTCTGTTGCTATAGTGTATTTATAAGCGATATCAACCGGACTGTTTTTAGGGATCTTACCTGTTACGATAGTTCTAAAAGTGATTTTTTGGAATGGGCTCCACAAGATGGCAATTTTTTTATTGATAATTCGATAACCGTTAGCACTATTATCATCAGCAACAACCGCTTGCCAGCAACCAACAGTTTCTTGTCTAATTTCATGATCTTTAAGTAATACAGAAACCAAATTATGCTTACTATTTTTAAAGTCCACTGACACTATCTTATTGCTTTGCGGCTTGACTACATCAATCGGTAAACCCCTTTTATCAAGTACTGCATATAAAAAAGATACTGGGTCATCTTGGGTGTTTTTAGGGCAAGTTTGTATCTCGGCTGTGCGTTGGGCATTTGCACAGTTTGCTAACAAGAGCGGTATGAGTATTACCCATACTCTTTTTAATATTACTTTCATCTTTATCTCCTTTTTTGCTTTATTGTTTAATGGTTATTTCAGTTATTTTGAGGTTATATCAATAAACCTTTGGTTTTTAATGAGTGCTGCGAAATTTTCATCAGCATAAATGACCTCTTTGTCGTAGCCTTTATTGATTGCTTTAGTTAAAAAGTTTAAGGCGAGTTCATGATTGTTCAGTGACAAATAACTTAGGCTGATTGTGTAGAGCAAATCGGGTAATAACTCTTCACTTTCAAGCTTTTTTAACAGTTTCATCGCTTGTTTTTCTTGTTGTGCTTTTGAGTAATACAAGGCTAAAGAAGCGAGTGTTTCATTGCTATTGTTATTAATCTCTAATAACTTTTCCGCTATTTTTATTGCTTGTTGGTAAGTCGTTACCACGAGTTCCTGTTTAGTTGGAATATGCTCATAGGATTCTGCAAGAAACCCCCAGTACCTGTGGTCATCAGGAGATAATTTAATTGCTTGTTGGTACATTTTTGCCGCTTGTTCGAAATCTTTTGTCATAAAATAGGCTGTGCCTAAATTGGAATAGGCCTCTTGGGTTTCTTTAATGGCAAGCGATTGCTTGAATACTTTTATACCAAGTTCGATATCACCATTACTGAAGTAGACCCCCCCTAAACTATTGTATGCTTCTGCATAATTAGGGTTCAACGCGATGACTTTTTTATACTCACGAATCGCCTTATCACTATGGCCTTGATAATATAAGTAGGTCGCATAATGATCATGAGCTTCACTGTTATTCGGTGCTGTTTGAATTGCTCTAACGAAGTATTGTTCAGCTAATGCCGGGTTATTTAAGTAATGTTGCGTGCGGGCTAAACCAATCAAGGCATCAACCGAGCTTAAATTGAGCGTGAGCGCTGCTTGAAAATTAGTTTCGGCATCGTGGAATTTTCCAGAAATTAAATAAAGTTTTCCTAAACTAACGTAAATTTCATATTGATAGCTGTTTGATTTTAATATGCTCAAACAACTTTTTTCCGCTTGTTTAAAGTCATTAAATACGAGGGTTAATTTATACAACTCTATTTGGCTGTCACATAGACCGGCATAGGCTAATTCGAAATTATCCTCAAGTTCAAGGGCCATGTTAAAGTGTTCTATCGCACTATTTACGTTGGGCTTTGTTTTGGGCTGACGTAAAAAATTCTTTGCCTGTAAATAAATGTCGTAAGCATTAGGGTTAATGCTATTTTTTATGTTGATTGCTTTTAATGACTGTGATGAAAGTAGCAGTTTAAGTGAACGGGTTATTTTATGGGCAATTTCGTCTTGTATCGCAAGAATATCATCAACTTTTCTATCATAGGTTTCTGTCCATAAATGAAATCCTGTTTTGGTCTCAATTAATTGAACTGTGATCCTTATTTTATCTTCAGATCTTCGAACACTTCCTTCCACCAAATAATTAACTTTTAAGCGCTCTCGTACCATATCAGACGTGACATTTTCTGGTAATGACCATGACGAGGTTCTTGAGGCGACTTTTAACTCTTTAATACGGCTAAGGATATTGAGTAGTTCTTCTGACAGACCTTCATTAAAATATTGATTATGAATTTGTTTGCCAATGTGATGAAATTTTAAAACGGCAATGGAGTTTTCATCAATATGATCAGATGTAGTAGTAAGCTCTTGTGATTTTTTTGGAAAGGTGATGCTCTGTTGCCAAATAAAATAACTGCTTAGGCTTAGTAGTAGGCTGACAATTATAATTTTTTTATTAATCCCAACCCAAGATAAGACTTTAGACTCTTTATTTATCCCTTGCTTAGTTATGTTGGGCGAACCATGATTTGTATCTAAAGGGTCCCATGTGAAAACCTCAATTTTAGCTTTAATATTTTTCAAAATTGGAAAACCAATCGATTGAAAGTTATGGCTGGTTTTATCTTTGATTTGATTATAAAAATGCTCTGTTATAGCAATACCATTTGTCGGTGCTAAAGGCTCCAAGCGTGAGGTAACATTGACACCATCACCGAATATATCGTTATTTTCTTGAATAATGTCGCCTAAATGCAAAGCAATACGCAATTTTAGATTAGGAAATTCATCGATGAGTTTGAGGATTTCAGATGTACAGTTTAAAGCATCTATTGTGCTACGAAATGTTGATAAGCTGCCGTCACCAATTTCTTTTATCCATGTTCCTTGATGCTTTTTAAGGGAGGACTTAATTATTTGCCGGTTCATTTCCAGTAAATATAGAGCGGTGCCTTCATCACTTTCCATCAGTGAAGAGTACCCGACAATATCGGTAAACATGATAACGGCAAGTTTGCGGTCGTGAAGCATTTAACTCTCTCAAGCTTTGTATGAGAAATCAGGAATTTATACTCAATAACCTAAAAAAGCGTTTAATGCAGAGCGCATAAAATAAAGTATAGCAGTGAAAGAGAATAACGAAACAAGAGCGGTAAGATTAATATTCTGCTAACTAACTGAATTACTAAAGAATCACCTAACTACTTTTCAAATAAGGCTTATGTACGAAAAAATATAGTTTTAATTACTATTAAAAATAGCTTAAAGCCCATGAAATCAGTGTTATAGGTCGTCAATAACAATAACCCCCGACTCTCTAATTAACCTGTATTTATATTACTCTCACCAACTAGGCTATTTACGCTACATTCATGGTTTAAACATATTTTGTTTGAAAGTTGATTTAGCGCAAGTATTGCTAATACTTAGCGTAAATTTTTAGGGAAATCATAGTTTTTATTCTATATTGATAAAGTGGCTTTACTTATGGCTTCTTCTCAAGTGAAGTTTCACTATAAGAAAAACTAATGTGAGCAAAAAAGCGAATTTTAAGCTCAATTAAAAAAACTCTACAATTTAATCAGGGACATAATATGAATACAGAAGAAATTGGAAGTCAAATCACGAGTATGGCTGTGCTTTACGGTCCGAAACTGATTGGTGCGATCCTCGTGTGGATCATCGGTGGTTGGGTCATTAAAATGATCGGCACTGTCGTACAAAAAGCAATGAATAAAGGAGGCACTGATCCTTCGTTAAAACCTTTCTTTTCAGGCATTGTTAATGGTCTCTTAAAGGTTATGTTGGTTATCACGGTGCTTGGTATGTTAGGCATCGAAATGACCTCGTTTATCGCTATTATTGGTGCTGCTGGTTTAGCCATAGGTATGGCAATGTCGGGTACTTTGCAAAACTTTGCTGGCGGTGTAATGATTTTGGTGTTTAAACCATTCAAAGTCGGTGATGTTTTAGAAGCACAGGGTTATGTCGGTACTGTTTCGCAGATTCAAATTTTCAATACCATTATGAAAACGCCTGATAATAAAACCATTATTATTCCAAATGGTGGCTTATCAACGTCTTCAATGATCAATTACTCAACTGAACCGAGAAGGCGTGTTGATTGGACTATAGGCGTTGCTTACGGTGATGATTTAGACAAAGCGCGTGAAGTTATCAAACGTTTATGTGATGCAGATGAACGTATTTTAAAAGACCCTGCGGTTTTTATCGCTGTTTCAGCACTAGCTGATAGTTCGGTTAACTTTGCGGTAAGAGCTTGGGTAAATGCCCCTGATTATTGGGCTGTTTACTTTGCAATGAATGAAAATGTATATAAAACTTTTGCTAACGAAGGTTTGAACATTCCTTTCCCACAAATGGATGTGCATTTACATAAAGATGCGTAAAGTGGTTAAGTTGCGATCTCAGTGACTTTAGCATTTAAAATTAAAAGAGCTAACCAGTTACCTTGGTTAGCTTTTTTTTTTATCAATAAAAATAAGGTGGGACTTTTAAACACTAGGAGATAAATGCAAGAAACATCCTTTACCTGCAAAAGTTAATTGGTAGCTAGGTTCACTGCTTTCAGCTGAAGGTGAAATTTTTTCCAACATGCCTTTTTCAATTAAAAAATCTAACATATGAGTAGATAGTTCATCGAGTTTGGCTTTGGCGGTTATATCCATTTTTGTTGCTACACCTTTACATGAATACATCGCTTTTATAATTTTAGCTTCCACATCAGAAATTACCGGCATGCGCCCAGTGTAAGTAGGGTATTGGTGAAGCGGAAATTTACCTTGAATAGTTTTATAAGAGGCTTGAATCGCTTTAATATCATCGGCTTTATTGTCAGTTAACGAAAAAGTATGGAATACACCCGATTCTTTACTTCGATAATCAACTTTAGCTAAAAATATCGGTAAATTGCAGCCTTGTGCAACATGGTAGAAACCGGTTTTCCATTTGGTTACTGGGCCTCGAGTGCCTTCTGGGGTGAATAAGAAAAACACCCGTGCTAATTTTTGGCTATCTATAAAGTCTTTGATTTGCTGAACTTGGCCAACACCTTGCTCAGAACGATCGATAGGAATAGCACCAAGGTACATTAACCAAGTGCCTAAAAGGGGAACGCGACAAATACTGTCTTTAATCGAAAAGTATATTTTCACATCTTGTTGTATTGCAGCCCCAAGTGCGTAAAAGAAGTCCCAATTTGAGGTGTGAGGTGCAGCAATCGCGACTCCAGCTCCTTCAGGTGCATTTTTACATAGCTTCCAACCGGCAACTTTGAACCAAAGGCTGAAAAGGAACTTCAAGAAATACTTGGTGAAAATACCATCAAAAATGGTTTTCTCACGAATGGCGAGTGCTTTTTTAGTCATTATATTAAGAAGTAATACTGTTACGTTGATGATAAGTAATATTCTAGCAGGTGAGTGAAAAATTACATCGGTAAATAGTGAAATTACTCCTTAAAAAAAGTAGGGTCAGGTACACATTATAATAAGTAGGGTCAGGTACACATTATTGGGGGCATATAGCCCGACAAAACCTAAATATATGAGTGTGTTGGCCTAAAGACCAACCTACAAAAGAAAAGGTGCGTTCTTCGAGGGGCGAACAAATTCGCCTGTTAAAAGTAGGTTGGCGTTGGTTTATGGTGGATGACGTATTGGCTGAGAATGTGATATTAGTTTTTTGGCGACTGAAGTCGCCCCTACAGTTTAATGTCACGCCTTATAGCGCGTTTGATTTTGTTCTCTTGTAGGTCGGGTTTTAGCCCGATAAAACCCAAATATATGAGTGTGTTGGCCTAAAGACCAACCTACAAAAGAAAAGGTGCGTTTTTCGTAGGGGCGACTTCAGTCGCCGTTTTGTTTTATTTAATTGTTCGAGTAGGCGAGTTTACTCGCCTGTAATACTAGAAGCTTAAGTAAGTTTGGTTATGTAAGCATTGATAATGGCTTGCACTTGTTTGGCATTGTCTAGCTGTAACCGCTGTTCGTGACCTTGCAGAATACGTTGATAGTGGCTTAACGTTTTCTGTAAATATTGAGTCACTATTTCAGCTTGTTTGTTTGATGTTGAGTGCCAAATTTTATCGCCGACTGGCGCAATTTTATTATCTTCATCACTTGTTGATGACACTAACAATATTTCGTAAAAGCGGCGGTTTTCTTCAATTAATACTTCGTCTTTCAAGCTAAAGTTTAGCGCTATTAATTTTTGCCTTAATGAAAATTGGTGATGAACTGGGCACAATAAAAAATCAATGTTCAGGTTGTTGTGTTGCTGATAAATCGCTTCAATAAATTGCATCATCAAGTCACCACCAACCCCGGCAATGATAATCAGCTGCTTGCCTTGGTATTGTGCTAAAGGCAATTTCGCAACATCAAGGCAGTGAGTCTGCCATGATGAATTGGGAAAGAAGCGCTCAAGCTTACTTGTAACTTTATCCATCAACTCAGGTACTATATCCACAAAATGTAACTTGCTGGTGGTTAAACGCGATAGTAACGAGAAGCCCAATAAACCGTGATCACAGCAGCAATCCCAAATATGATCGTATTGTGATGTCACCATGGTATCTATTTTTTGTAAACGATTACTGAGTTTCATACAGTGCTTTTATTGGTTTTAAGTGCGGTAACAGTGCAGTTAATGACACGGCTAAAATGGTAGAGCTAGTAATTAACTTTCTTATATAGCTGTCTCTTCAACTGTTTCTTCATCAACTTCTTCATCAAGAATGACCATTCTGATAATAGTGATCATTTTTTTCGGTACAGTTGTGTAACCTAAGTCTTCACTGTAACCAACCTCAACTTGAGCGATAGCTTCAAGAATCTCATAACCTTCAATAACTTCACCGAACACGGCATAGCCCCATGAATTTCCTGGGTCTAAATTGGTATTGTCGTTTAGGTTGATAAAAAATTGGCTGGTTGCTGAGTGGGCATCGTTAAGCTGCTTTGCCATCGCAATTGTGCCTTCGCTATTACTTAAACCGTTTCCTGATTCGTTAAAAATAGGCTCATCAGGTTCAATTTCACTGTAGTTCGTCATAAAACCACCCGCTTGCACAAGATAGCCTTCTTCGACACGATGGATCAGGGTTTTATCGTACTGCCCTCGGGTTACATAACCTAAAAAGTTATCAGCAGTAATTCTGGCTCGGTAGCGGTCAAGCTCAATAATGATATTACCCATCGTGGTTTCTATGCGCACTTTAGGCGATAAATTACTCGGCTGAATATATTGCCCTTTTGTATTTGCTGCCAGTAAATGAAACGACATTAACAAGCTAATAGTAAGGAGTAAAATTCTGGTCACGTTAATACCTTTGAAGACGCGCAATGGGAAAATTATCCCCCATTTTAACAGCTATTTCTTTCACTAATCAAAAGCAATGTAAATCGTACTTTTATTGAGTAACTTTTCATATTCTAAGTTAATTTTTTAAGTTAACTTTTTAAGACCAAACGGCACAATTTGATTAGTTGTTTTTGTGTTTTTTTTTAAACGGCTAATTAGATGTTTAGCACTAATCTCGATAATCCTATCGCCTTTTTTCGTTATTTTACTTGTGAAATTTAATACTTTTACAAAAGTATTCACTCACCAGTATTTTTTGATACTTAAAGTACTCAATTGAAATGTTTGACTTTATTTCGACATAACAGAATTAAATAAAATAATACTGTGATTAAGTTATTTAAAAAACAGCCCCGTTACTGCGAATTAACTAGGGTAAAGGCAAAACTCTAGAGTTGATTTCGCTCGATGTTTTCCCCTGCTGCTTGTGGGGGAAACTCCCTATATTTTCGTTTCTTTTTATATGACATGGTAAAGCCACTGAAGAATTCGGTGAAAAAATAACCAGTTTTTAATGGTGTTATTCAGACGAATTCTCGAGCAAATATTAAAAAATAAAATCGAGCAAAAAGCTCGGTAAAAATTAACTTAAGAGGTCTTAATCATGTCATCTCTATTCAAACAAAATAAAGTAAGCTTACTTGTCGCTTTAGCGTTAAGTTCAGCTACAACTACAACATGGGCAAAGTCCGTGATTGTAGAATTAAATGAAGCACCAGTAGCACATAAAATTTATGCTGAAAGAGAAGCTGGAACGCCACTTTCAGATAATCAAATACAGGCACTTAGAGCCGAGTTAGCAGTTTCGCAAAATGAATTTTTACAAGCCCTAACCGCTAAAGGCATTGGCTATACAATGGAGATGGCGTCAATTCCAGACGGTATCGGCAATGTTCAAAGTTTTGAATACCGTTACACACTAGTCTTTAACGGTATGAATATTGATGTTGCAGACAGTGCTTTATCAGCGCTTGCTAACATGCCACAAGTTAAAAAAGTTCATGATGTGCAAGTATTAACGCCACAACTTGATAAAAGTACAGCCTATACCAAAGCGCCTGAATTATATGGTCGTATTGCGGAGTTAACTGCTTATGACGACCATAGAGAAGGTTTTGAAGGTCAAGGAATGTATGTATCTGTTATCGATACAGGTATTGATTGGTCAAGTGAGCAGTTCGGCGGCGATGCTACTCCACCAAGATTTGGTACTTTACCGCCAGTAGCAAGCTTGAATAATAACAAAGTTGCTTACTACTTACCGATTGCTGGTGAAGGTATGGATGAATATGGTCATGGTACTCATGTTGCTGCAACAGCTGCTGGCTACCTTGCTTATGCTCCAGGTGCCGATGGTGTGCCAAACACAGCAGACGATGCGCCAGTTCACGGTGTTGCTCCTCAAGCTCGAGTAATGGGCTATCAAGTTTGTAATGCTGCAGGTCGTTGTATAACGCCAGCAACAATTTTAGCACTTGAAGACAGTGTTTCTCCACGTTCATTAACCGGTCATGTTAAACCAGTGGCTGACGTAATTAACTTAAGTTTAGGTGGTCCTGGTGGACCAGACGACTCAAGTGCTGTAGCGGCAAGTAACGCTGCTTTAGCTGGTGTGGTAGTGGTTGCAGCAGCAGGTAACGATGGCCCAGGTGAGTGGACTTTAGGCTCTCCAGCGGCAGGTAGACATGTAATTGCAGTAGCGGCGAGTAACGATCCAGGTGTTGCAGCAAATAGCATCGAAGTTTTAGACGCTTCTGGCAATGTTGACCAAAATGCACCCACTATGGTTGCTGCTATGTCAGCAGATTCAAACTTAAAACAAGGTTTAAGCGAACCAGTGTCTGGTCAATACGTTTATGCCGGTTTAGCTGATACACCTGATCAAGTTCCTTTATCAGTGCTTGGTAATATTTGTTTAGTTAAGCGTGGTAGTACACAAGATATTGCTGCTGCTGATGCCGGCACAGGTTTATTCGCTAATAAAGCGGCAAACTGTCAAGCAAAAGGCGCTATCGCAACGGTCATTTATAATGATACTGCAGAAGCTTTAGGTGCTGTACTCGCACCAGCTACAACGCCGGTATTCACTATTTCAGGTATCGATGGTAACTATTTACAAGGTCTTGGTTATGATGAATTAGGCGTTTCAATGTCTACTATTCAGTTAAACCCAATTGACCCTAGCTTGTTTGAACCCGGTATTGCTGGTTTTAGTTCACGCGGCCCGATCCTTGGTTTAGGCCAAATCAAAGCTGATTTAGCTGCACCAGGTGTTGAAATTTTAGCGGCAACAACGAAAACAAGTGCTCCTACAGCAACCATGTCAAACCCTATGGGATATGGTGTTGCTAGTGGTACTAGTATGGCGTCTCCACATGTAGCAGGTGCTGCAGCATTGGTTCGTCAAGCTCGTCCAGAATTAAATGTAAGTGAAGTTCGTGCAGTATTAATGAATACCGCGACTAACCCACGTTTTATTGACGGCACGCCAAAAGCAGACGGTGTTGAGAATGATAGTATTCTTGCTCAAGGTGCTGGTTTAATGGATGTTTACGCAGCTGCGAATGCAACGGCGATGATGGGTATTGAAGGCGATGGCATTATCGAACCTTCAATCTTAGGTAGCTACTCTTTTGGTACTTTACCTGCTATCAACACCCGTGTAACTCATAGTGAGCCAGTCACTGTTTCATTGAAATCATTAAGTAATACAGCGGGTACTTACCACTTATCAGTAGCTAATAACCGTGATTTACAAGTAGATGGTATCGATATTGCGTTATCAACTGAAGAAATTACAGTTTCAGCAGGTGGTTCAACATCATTTGTTGTCAGCGCTGTTATCGATGGTGATAAAGTTCGTTCTACGGAACTAAACGAAAACGAATCACTGCAAACTATGTGGTATGTCGTTGCAACAAAAGCGGATGGTTCTGAAACCTTACGTATGCCAATGTACCTTAAACCTGAAATGAGTCAGCCTCTGCAAGTTGCAGGTACTGAAAGTGAAGTTTTCAATGGTTCATTAATTGCGGGTGATAACAATACTGCGGCAGCTTCTGGTGTTACTTACCAAGACTTCCCAGTTGACGTTAATGCTGGCGCTTTCCGATTAATTGGTGATTTAGAATATACCACCACGTTAGTTGATGATATTGACTTGTTCTTAATCGACCCATCAGGAACTCAAATTGCTAGTTCAACCAATGGTGGTGGTCCAGAGCATATTGAAGTGACTGTTGAGCAAACAGGTACTTATATTTGGAGAGTGTCTGGTTGGGTAAACGGTCCTGTTGAAACTACCTTAACGTCTACTCAAGCACTTGGCGGCGTTGCACCAATGATGTCAGTTAATGATACTGATTTTACTGATAACCAAGGTAATCAAGTAGACTTCGACGGTAGTGTTAACTTGTCTTGGACTGCCGCTGGTAGTGAAAAAGCCTTTGATGTTGAATATTCTACTGACGGTGAAAACTACGCTTTATATGCTTCTGTTGACGGTCAAACTACGTCTTTAACAACAGATGTTTTAGGTAATGGACAACACTTCTTTAGAGTTAAAGCATTATTTAACGGTAAAATTGGTTACTACGTTAGCACGGCAAGTGAAGCAGCTTCAGTATTAGTTGATCAACGTTCAGAAGCTAACATCACTGGTGATGTATCAACGGCAATCTCAGCAGTTGCATTCACTAATGGTGTATTTAGCTTTGATATGGCGATGACTAATAATTCAGGCAACGACTATGTACCGCATTTGGACCTAGCTATCAGAAAAATCAAATCTGCATCTGGTCAAGTTACTGTGATGAATGCTGATAACGGTGGTAAAGGTACTAAGAAAGACAACGCTATATTTAGCTATGCCGGTGCCATTGGTGGTGAGCAAGTATTTAGTGCAGGCGAAACAAGTGACGTTCGTCACATGGAATTTGCTAACCCAGCATCTGAATTGTTCCAACTTTATATTAAAGTTACCGGTCATACATCATCAGGTGGCTCAGCTGAAACAACTTCTGTTCAAACGACAGAGTCAGCTGAAACATCAGAGATGACGTTAACAGAGCAACTTATTGAGATAACGATTAATCCAGTTACGGGTGATATTGTTAGCCAACTAGTGGCCGAGTTACCTTAATCAATGCTGACTAATGTAATTCAATAAACTGGCTTAAGTTCATTGAAATAAGATAAGTTTATTGTATAAAGCCGCTTCTTCACGAAATATTGTGATTAAGCGGCTTTTTTTATCAGTAATAATTAACATTAAAGCGATTGTAAAAGTACGGCGTTTACTAAGGTGTTTTAAGGAACTAATAACTATATATGCTGATTTCTGGCTAAGTTTGCGATTTATTTCTACTATTAAACCTACTTAAAGGTGACATAAAACACTATGTAACAACCGACTATTTGAAAATAGGACAGTGGATGTGTATTGGTAAAAATGTTGGCCGCTTACTTATCTTAGTTTTATTAAGTTCGTGTAGCGCGTTAAATGAAAGTAAGGTAACAGCTGAAGAACGTAGCCCTGAGTCTTATGCTGTTAGTGGCGCAAAACAAACTGGTTCAAGCATACCAAACTTATACAATATCGATAAAAACACCTCACTCAAACTAATACATAATACTGACAACGTTCCCACCAAGAAAATTATCGAAAATCCACAAGCGGCTTTTTATGCTGACATTGAACGTTGCGGGGTCGATATTACTACTCAGCAACCGCAAGCGTTTGCACTAAAAGATTTAATGCTTGAAGAAATCCGTCTTTCTAATCATGACTTATCGAGTATGGCGTTAACTTTAAATTTAATGGGTTATAAAGTACTAGATGCCAGCTTAGATGCACAGCCGGCAAGTAAATTTAACTGTGATGAACTTCCTGTTATTGTTTTGCCATCTCAAGGCCAAGATCTTAAAGTATCGTTCGGTGATGAGGGCGGAGAGGGCTATAACATTGCCGATGCGGGCGGCACAAATATTAGTCAGTTAGGTGCGTCAAACGTCGCTGAACTTGACCGATTACTGGTTTATTATCACCCGTCAAAAGCGCAGACTTTCAATAAGTTAAAATGGCTTATTTCTGAAAAGCTTGATGTACCAGCACCTCAGGTTTATATCGAAACGATGGTGTTAGAAATCAGGGAAGAAGACAGTAAAGAATTTGGCATCCAATACGACAAGGTAAATGGTGATAAATCAATATCAATTGGCAGTTTAATTCCTGGCCTTGATACTTTTAATTATTTAAAAAATTCAATTATAGACCCTCTCAATGGCACCAATGTTTACGCCCCAGGTCGTGAAGAGCGACTGTATTTAAAAGCGATGATAGAAGAGGGCAAGGCAGAGGTACTTTCGCGCCCAAGTGTACTTGCAGTGAGCAACCGTCAAGCTTTTATTCAAATTGTAGATGTCATTCAATCACCTGAATTACGCAGTACACTTAGCCAAACAGGGGGATTACAAGTCAGCTCATATCAGTTTTCACCGTTATTAATTGGTATCACTTTAAATCTGAAGCCGAGAGTTTCAGCAGATCGGCAGTGGTTGACGCTAGAGCTTGATATTACCGTTGAATCAGAAGATGACGAAAATACAGGCGAGGTGTATGCCCCAAGCGAAGATGGCGAGCGCGTTTTGCTGGCTGAAAAACAAGGTTCATCGAGTAAAAAAGTCCGCACATTTGCCCGTATCCCAGATCGTACGCCGATTATCATTGGCGGCTTGGTCAGCAAAAGCACCGAGCAACGTGAAGGTAAAGTACCTTTCTTTGGTGACATTCCACTACTTGGCAAGCTTTTTACCTCTGTCGATGATGAAATTCAAAGGCGAGAGTTGATTATCGTGTTAACCCCTTATATTTTGGCTGAAGACTCGCACAGTATTAATACCAACCGGCCCAATAAAAACGTGACTGAAAAAAATAAAGAGTCAGTGTTATTTAATTAATCACTTAATTTAGCTTCAATATTGATGGTATTTGCTGCTATTTATCTTTTTTATCGAAACTGGCAATAAATCAGTTACTTCCAATAATTTAATTGTCAAAATAGTTCAAGTCTTCGGTTTAAATGCCGATAATTATAGCTAGACTATTAATTTCCTATTCTAGGAAATAATGATTAAAGATTCGGAAACTGTATGCTTAAAAAAATCCTTTATATGTTACCCATTCAAACAAAAATCACATTAACGTTGATAATGGCCATCATCATATCAACCAGTATCGTTAGTTTTGGCGGTTATAATAAAGCGCAGTCGATCATGATGTCGCGGCTTGAAAACTCTGATTTACCCAACTTACTTCAACGAGCAAGAAACGCAGTTGAAGGTGAAGTGTCAAAGGTTAAAAGCTTGACTCGCTCAGTTGCAACCAATCCGTTTATCCTAAACTGGGTAGAAAATGGCTCTGACTCACAAGGCGAAAAAACGTTAATAAAATACCTATCTGGAATTAGAGAGAGTAATAACCTGAGTAATGTATCTTTTGTAAATAGAGAAACAGCCCAATATTGGAATCAAGATGGCTTTTTGCGAGTTTTACAAAATGATCAAGCAGACGGTTGGTTTTTTGCTTATAAAAGTAGTGGCAAGCCAGAGTCTGTAAGTCTTTATACTTATCCTGATGGCAAAATTGATATGTTTGTTAATTATCAAGTGGTTGATGGTTTAGGCGCCGCAGGTGCTTCAAAATCCTTTACCGCCATGGCTGAATACCTCAATAAATTCCAAATTGAAAAAACAGGTTTTGTCTATTTAGTTAATAATGAAGGTCAAGTACAAATTCATCAAGATGCTACCAAAGCCGGCGCCGAAAACTTACAAGATACATACCCTGACATTAGTACTTTTGATTTATTACAAAAAAAAGATTTTGCATTTCATAACAACGGTGAGTTAATTGTCGCATCAAGTTATATACCATCGTTAGGTTGGTACTTAATTGCTGAAGTGGCCAGTAAAGAGCTTTATTCTGGTTTAGAAGAAAGTCGTAATTATATGCTATTTTGGTTTGCTGTCGTTGTTATTGTGCTTGGTATTATTGCGGTATTTTTCTCTAAATTATTGATGATACCTGTTGCTGCACTAGCACGTGTATTTAAAAAACTAGGTGACGGTGGAGGCGATCTTTCATATCGCATTAACCGTCATGGTAATGATGAAATTGCGGATTTAGCTAATGGCTTTAATAGCTTTATTGGCCAAATTCATAAAATTATTCTTGATGTTTCAACTACGGCCAAGCATTTACAAAATGCGGCTCATAATGTCGCTAATAACGCTGAGCAAAGTAAAGACACTGCACAAATTGAATGTGATCAATCAATTGAAGTTTCCACGGCAGTTAGTCAAATGAGTGTCACTATTGGAGATATCGCTAAAAATGCCAGTATCGCTTCAGATGCAACGAACTCAGCAACAGATTCTGCCTTACAAGCACAAACAGTGGTAGAAGACTCAACTAATTATATTAGTAAAGTAAACCAAGGCATGGAATCAATCTCTACTACCATAGAGTCTTTGGCAGAAAAAAGTGGCGCTATCAGTGGCGTGTTAGATGTTATTCGTGGGGTCTCTGAACAAACCAACCTTTTAGCACTTAACGCCGCTATTGAAGCCGCTCGAGCTGGAGAGCAAGGCCGTGGTTTTGCTGTTGTAGCTGACGAAGTAAGAAGCTTAGCGCAAAGAACAAATGAATCAACCGATGAAATCGCTGCGATGATCACACAACTACAATCTGAATCGACTTTGGCGGTACAAGGTGTTCATGACAATCGAGACCTAGCTCATCAGGGCGCTGAATCAGCACTGAAAGCTAATGAAGCTATTCAACAAATTGTAGAAAAAATTGATACGGTTACAGGTTTAAACTTGCAAGTTGCTACAGCGACAGAAGAGCAGTTAACGGTTGTTCAAGAAATTAGTCGCCACGTTAAACAAATTAGTGATAACAGTGAACATTCGGCTGAAAATGCCGGAGATTTAGCTAATTCAAGTGAAGAGTTAAAGCATTTAGCCAGCGACTTAGAGCAATTAGTGAAAAACTTTAAAGTATAAGTTTAACTGTTTTATATCGCTTTAAAGCATCCTAAAAAAGATTAGAAGTACTGCGTCGATAGCCTAATTGATTGCAGTGCTTCTATAGCTCTTTCCTCAGGAAACCCAAAAGTTTTTATATTTATTTCACCGTTAATTATTGTTATCGTTGATAAATGAGCTGAAATTATCCCTTAACACGAGACAAGAAAATACGGCTCATTACCAGCTTATTCGGTCTTCGGGATTTATTTGCTGCTCAATTTTCCACAAAGTATTTAATGTGTATCTGACCCCACTTTAATGAATGGAATGTTACATGAAAATAGAACAAGCTCAACTTGATAAAGTTGAGACAAAGCTGAACAGACAAAACGCATTAGTAGCCGTATTAACCTCTACGTTCTGGACTATGCCATTAATTATTCTTTGGTATGCTGTTTATCTTTATAATCCAAATTTTTCGCCAATTATGTTACTCGTTAATGGCTTTTTAGTGGGGTTGTTCGTTCGAATTCATGGTAAAGGCATGACGGGATTATTTTCATTAATTGCCATGCTGGTTCATTCCATCATAGTGTTGGTGGCCTTTAGCCTACAAATTGTTATCGCAGGTACTACATGGGCTTTGTTGTTATTTGGTTTATACGCGGCCGGTATGGTAGCAGCGAATAAGTTAGCGCGCATCGAAGTGCCATTTGAAGAACATAGAGCCTATTCATACTTAACCTCTTCAGAGCCGCACCATAGCAGTAAAAAATTAAAAAACCGCTGGTGGGTTGCCTTGCCAATTTTGCTGATTAGCATCGCTTTAACATCTAATTTAGCTACCGTTGGCATAGTCGTTTTTAGTGAAGCTCAAGCGCAAATTAATCAAGAACAACAAAGTAGACAAGCAAAGCAATATCAGGAAAATAAAGAGATTGATCTTATGCCTAGCGCATTAAGTAAAAGATCTACTCATGATATTTTGCTATACGCCTATGCTTATCATAGAGGCTTACTGTTTAATAAGCAGGGCACTCGAAGTGAAGTATTCCCGCGTTCAGAATATAAAGCCATAACGTTATTAAACTATCTTATTGACGAGCGTGACAACGCTAGAGCCAAGTTTATTGTGGGCTACTTGTCCGGTAGTGCTAAAGGCAGCCCATTAATACAAGCTGCTGCTGATCAAAAAGATCCCTATGGCCGAATATATTCAGCGGTCAACTTTGGCTGTCATTCTGATGAAGATTTAGCTAAAAGCTTGTTAGAAAAACTGGCGAGCACGTCAAATAAACCCTATATACAAGAAGAAGTAAGTTCAATTTTATATGTTGGTATAGAGTCAGTATGTAGCGAACTAGAACAGCCAGAATTTTCGTTAAGCTTTGTTAAAAACTATTTCGATTAAACTTGTTAGCTTAATACGTAAGAACTAGTTGTTAGGGCTAATCGTTGGTAATATGAGATTGGAGTAGCGGTTTAAAACCACCATAAACCATTTTAGTCGCGTCAAATCCTTTGCCATACAACTCAACCAAATCAGCCATTCTTGGATCAGTTGCGACTTTACTGTTCGCCAAATCTCGTGCTGCTCGAGATGCAAATGTTACCCAGCCAAATACAATGATGTCTGTTGGATTTGCTGCTACGACGTCAGTGAACGAACGCGTACCTTGCAAATTCATGTCGTCACCAACATATTCTTGATAGTCGAGAGCGCCATGCTCTTGCCAAATTTCAGCAACTTTTTCAGCAAGTATCTTGTATTCCTCAAGGTGTTTTGTCGGAATGGGAAAGACAAAACCGTCAATGTAATCTGCCATAACTTCTCCAATATAATGATACTAACTTAGGGGGCATTTTGTTTGTTTATTAATACGACTATTTCTTAAAGATAAACTTAAATTCAATTTGTTAATTCAAACTCGTCAGCATCTAAAAACGCAGGGAATTTAGCTTTAAATTGCTCAAGTTTGCTAAAGTCGAGTGTTGCACTGATGATCTGTTGTTGATTATCTTCGGCGCTGATGATGTTCTCGCCGGTAAAATCAATAACGGTTGTTCCGCCTGAATGCGCGGTATTAAATCCATCTGTACCAATACGATTAACGCCAACCACGAAGCTATGATTTTCCATCGCTCGTGCTTTTAATAACGTGTCCCAAACATGTCGGCGCGCGGCAGGCCAATTCGCGACATTGATCATTAAGTCATAGTCTTGCTTGTTTCTTGACCACACAGGAAAACGTAAGTCATAACAAACTAATGGCAAAATTTTGATACCCTTGATGGTAATTACCTTGCGAATTTCACCCTGTTCAACATGATCTTGCTCATTGCCTAATCTAAATAAATGACGTTTGTCGTAATGTTCAACCTTGCCATCCGCAAACACCCAATAAAATCGATTCACCTTTTTATTATTATGGCTAACTAAAACACTGCCTGCTACTACACAATTATACTGTTGTGCCATTTTTTTAAGCCAAGCTAAAGCCTTGCCGCCATCTTCAGGCTCTTTTACATCATCTTTATTTATGCAAAAGCCCGTGGAGAAGGTTTCTGGCAATAATAATAAGTCAGCAGTTTCATTATCAGTAAAGTGTGCAGCTATCTGTTGTTCTAAATGGCTAAAATTGGCTTGTTGATCGAGCCAATGAATATCGAATTGTACGGCAGCGATAGTTAAAGTTGACATAATATTTCCGCCGCTTTAACTAATGTGTCGTCATTTTTTGCAAAGCAAAGTCGAATAACTTTATTATGTTTATGGTATCCATCTCTTTGCTCCACAGGGTAAAGGGGGCTTAGGGGAATAGCAGCAACACCGGCTTCTTTAGTCAGCCAATAACAAAACTCACGGTCATTTAAGTCAGATATTGAAGAATAATCTAATAATAAGAAGTAGGTACCTTTTGACGGTAATAGTTTAAAGCGTGAGTTTTTTAATGCGTTAACCAATACATCTCTTTTCTCTTGATAGAAACAAGCCAATGCGGTGATATGCTCAGGTTGCTGCTTTAGCATTTCAGCAATGGCTATTTGAGCTGGTGTGAACGAGCAAAAAGTCACGTATTGATGAATTTTTCGAAACTCGGCCATTAAGTTATCAGGGGCGGCGCAATAGCCCATTTTCCAGCCAGTACAGTGGAAGGTTTTACCAAAACTAGAGACGACAAAAGCACGATTAAATAATGCAGGGTAACGTAATACGCTTTCATGGCGTAAACCATCAAAAGTCATATGCTCGTAAACTTCGTCGCTAATAACATATAAATCATGCTTTTCTACTAACGCTTGTAATGTATTAAGATCCGCCGCACTTAAAATTGAGCCGGTTGGATTGTGTGGGCTGTTAATAATGATGGCACGGGTGTTTTCATTAATATTTTGCTCTACATGGCTCCAATTGATTGCATATTCAGGAGCATCAAGAGTGATATGGCGACATTTGCCACCTGCAAGTTCAACGGCAGGCTCATAAGAGTCGTAGGCGGGGTCGAAAATAACAACCTCGTCGTTAGGGCGCACGAGTACTTGTATCGCAACCCAAAGCGCTTCAGTCGCGCCTGAGGTTATGGTGATATTATTTACACCATTAAGTTTTTGTTTGTCAGTTAACTGCGTTTGATATTGGCGATGGATCATCGCAGCAATTTCAGTTAATAAATCTGGCAAGCCATTAGATGGCGAGTATTGGTTTTTACCTGCGATTATCGCTTGGTTAATTTTATCTTTTAAAAAATCAGGCGTATCAAATTCAGGGAAGCCTTGCGATAAATTAATCGCCTGATGTTGGTTCGCTAAAGTCGACATTTCAGTGAAAATACTGGTTTCAACAGTAGGCAATTTGCTAGTGAAAGAAGAGGACAAAAAAGACTCCCTGAGTTTTTAATAAAGTAAAATAGGTTTGGTTATAAACCTATTTAAGAACTAGTGAAATAATGAGTAGGATGTTAAGGCTAACACAGCACGAGTTCAATATTTAAAAACGGTTAATCACATGTAATTGACTTAAGTAACTTTAAGTTGTTAAACAAAAGGCGGCTAACAGAAAATACTATTTCGGTCGATATTAATACAAAAAAGGGCCGAAGCCCTTTATCAATTAAGGACTACACGTTGGGTAACCACATCGACATAATCGCGCCGAAAATACCCACAGACATGACAATCGTCGCGATACACAAAAGGGCCGAAATACAGTATTTTCCAACCGTATCAGCTTTATCTCTGCCCCAAAAATAAGCTTCTAATAGCAGCAAGGGTAATAGGTATTGTGCAAATGCTAGAACAATAATAAAAGGGCCTTCAAAGGTTTCTGGATCGAAGCCAACCGCACCATTATTGATAATTAACCAAGCCATAAGGCCAACGCGAAAAAACCAGCCAGAATTGACCACCATAAATAGACGCAATGCCCATTTTCTATGCTGTTTAATATCTCTCTTTATCGCAAAGCGTACGGCAATAATTGCAAAGCTTAAAATCAGAAATACCATCAAATTCATGGCGATAAACATCGACATGCCGCCGGGCATTTTGTCATAGCCCCAAATCAAATACAGGCCAATAATACTGCCAAAAAAGATCGTGGTTATAAATAATCGACCATTGAAACGATGGAATTTAGGGGCTTTTTCACGGATTTGTGGAATTAGCTGTAATGGACCTAACCCCATGATGATAACGGATAGTGCGACATGTCCAATAAGCGCAATTAAGCCTGATGTTTGCCCGTTGGGGGACTCCAGTACGTCGAAATTACCGGTTAATATTGAGCCGCCATAATGTACAACAACATAATAGACCATAAACCACTGGCCAATAACCGCGGCTATAAACCAGAATTTGGCCATAACATTTAAGGTTTTATTGGCGGTAAGGTTAAAATCCAGCGTGTTATTTAATGCTATTTCATTCATGTGTAGTTCCCTGTTGCGACTTTGTCGCTTTGTTATTTTTACTACAAATATGCTGGTGTTTTGGTTTAATCTTTATCAGTGCAGCGTGTTTGTAATTTAACTTTCACAGGGCATACAGCATAAAACATTCCAAATGGTATTCATCAGTAATATCATATGGTTATGTTTTATGGTGATAGCTGGGTTAGTCAAGATCACCAGTGAGTGATCTTTTTAACCAGTTTATGTGGAATTAGAATAATACTTATTATCAATCATTCACTAGACATCGTCATGATCATTATTTGTTTGTAGCCAAACACTTTCAACTTTTAATAAAAGTGCTTTATTAGGGTAACCGTCAGCAATAAGTTGATGTTCTATTTGAAACGAACGAATGGCGTCACGACTTTTAGGTCCCCATATGCCGTCTGGCTTGCCAGTTTCAAAACCTAAGCTATTTAGCTGGCTTTGTAGGTTTTTCATTTCACTAACGCTATACACTGATTCACTGTTAGTTTTTTCTAAAAATTCAAGTCCAGCAGCACCGACTAATTTGTTGGCTAAAATACCTACTGACAACGCATAACTTTTTGATAAGTTCCAAGTCATGATGACATTAAAATTTGGATACAGCAGAAAGGCAGGCCCTTGATGGCCAGACGGTAGATAAAGCTCGGCTGGAATATTATAAGTAGATAAGGCTTTATTGTTGGTTTGCATGACACCTAATTGTTGAAAATAATCCAGTGGATAATATTGATCAAAGACCACTTTTTCGAAGGCAAAATTTTCTGGTAATTTTACTTCTCGTCCCCAACGCTCTTTACTGTGCCAACCAATTTTATTTAAATAATTCGCGGCTGTGGTTATTGCGTCTATTTCACTTTGCCAGACATCTACTTTACCATCTTGGTCACCGTCAACGGCATACTTTAATAACGCTGTTGGCATAAACTGCATATGCCCCATCGCACCAGCCCATGAACCTTGCAGTTGGTCAATACTGACTTGCTCTTGTTCAATGAGGGTAAATAGATTCAATAACTCTAGGGTGAAAAACTCACTGCGACGTTTATCACAGGCAAGGGTTGCTAAAGAATTCAGTACAGACATCTTGCCTTTGTGCTTACCAAAAACGGTTTCTAAGCCCCAAAAAGCAACTAAATACTGTCGTGGTATGCCGTATTTTTCCTCTAACTTGTCAAATAATGCTTTGTGTTGTTTTAACTTCTGTTTACCTACTCTTACATGATATGGCGTTACTCTGGCTTTAATATATTGCGCAAAGGTTTGGGTAAACTCAGGTTGCTTTTTATCTAAGCTGATCACACGTTCAATGGGGGAGATATTAGCAATAACTGTTTCAGTGATATAAGTCGAAAATCCTGCGTTTTCTGCACGGGTAGTTAAATTGGCCTTACACTGTTGAAAGTTTTTATCGGCAATAGTTGCTTGAGATAACATAGGTAAAAAAGCGCATACGGTAATGATTTTTGGCAAACATGAACGAATCACTGTATTTTTGATGAAATTTATTGCAGAGGCCATTTAATAATATTCCTTAATTTACAGCTGTTTGGAGAAAAACGAATGTGTGTTTTTAACATTCAGAATAGCCATTAAATCATCGTTTCAGTTAAAATAAAAACAATTTATAACAGCACAGACAATAAAAAATTTACACAGTTAGATGATGATTCAGTGGCGTATTACAGCGGTTGTAGATAAAAATAGACACTGTTTACCCCAAAAGCTGGGGAGAATTCTGCATCTTGAAGTGTTTTACGGGTATAATGCTGCTCGCTTTCGAAAAGTGTTTTAATTTTGAGTAAAAAAAGTTGTGTATTTTTGTCATCATTTCATTGGCTCATACCGCAAACTATTTATTTTAGAAGCTAACTTCAACGAAATTATAATCGCTTAACAATTCCGTAAGATATCAGTCAAGGATCAGTTCCGAGCAGTATGGCATGAAGATATTAGAAAAAGATTATCAGGTTAACAGCGTCCGCAAGGCACTTGATGCTGGCGTTAACTCTATTATCGCACTGCCAACCGGTGGCGGTAAAAGTATCTGCATACTCAAATTATGCCAAGCATTGTCTGATAAGAAAGTTGTTGTAAGCTTGCGCAATGCTGCATTGGTCCCGCAATTATTACACACACTTTCGGTTAATGGTTTATCAGTAAGCGTGGTTAAGTCAGGCTACAAGTACGTGCCTGGCGGCGATGTAACCTTAGTGATGGAACAGTCATTTGGTAGAAGAAAACATCTCAATATTCGCTGTGATGTATTGTTGCGAGATGAATATCATGTGGGTTGTATGGGCGGCGTATACATTGCTATGCGTGAAGAGTTATCTCCTGAATTAATTATCGGCCTCACCGCTACGCCTATCGATAGGTTAGGGGTATATATTGACCCTTCGATGCAATTAATTGAAGAAACTACTACTAAGTTACTGATTGATTCAGGTGAATTAGCCAAGCCGGTTTACAAAGTGCCAAGCTTATCTCAAGAGATAGATTACAGCGCGGTGAAAATGTATCGTGGCGACTTTAGTGTTTCGGGGTTAGATCTGATATTGCTTGAGCATTGTTCATTAGTAGCTCAGCAAACTCTGGATGATGCCTTATCTCAAGGCCGAAAAGTTATGCTTTTTGCTAACTCTATCAAGCATGTTGAAGCCTTGTCTGATGCTTTTGATTTACTCGGAGTTAAGCATGAGCGTGTTCATTCTAAGCGTGCAATTGCCGATAACGATGAGAGTATTCGACGTTATAAAGCCAACGAAGTTAGACTCATCATTAACATGTCTATGCTGACTATTGGTTTTGATGATCCTGAAACTGATTGTGTAGTTTTAGCCCGACCGACGAAAATTTTAAGATTATACTTACAAATAATTGGCCGATGCTTACGAGCGTCAAAAGGTAAAACTACCGCCTTGATTCTCGATTTAGCACAATGTATTTCTACTCATGGCTTTGCGGAAGATTATCGAGACTTTACGCGTAAAACTGCGAAATCTGCTGCGATAATGTCGGAACGCTTAAGTGTGACTAATATTGCGCAATTTGTTGATGGTGAATTTACTTTTGATGAGTCGATTGAACGTAAAGTTATTAAAAAGAAACCACTTCGACGACGCAGCAAACCACGCCCGAGATTAGATACCATAAAAGCTGCCAGTGTTCGTTCGCCTAGCGATCGCGCTGAAGCATTGCTTAGACTTAATCCGAAAATGGAAAAGCTGGTCAGTACCATTGAGTTAGTTAACAGTGTTTATGATCAACAAAACGAAACTTTCAAGATGCTTGATGAAGAAGGTATGGTTAAGTTAGTCGCGTTGATAGGCTTTGCTTATAGTGACTCATTAGTTGATAGTTGTACTAACTTAGTTGAAGCATTACACGATAAAAATCAATCAATTAAAGGCTTGCTGCCGAAAGTAAGCAATTTGATCACATCGATTACTAAACGCGAATTAGTCGGTAATACTTAACCATTTAAGTTACTGAGCTAATCGTCATTTCGTTTTAACTGCGCTAACAAACCTATAAAGCTTATGATCTTAAAGTCATGGTTACCAAAACAACGCCATGGTCGGTACTTTCACCGTCACGATCAAATATTGGGTTAATTAAATGTCGGTCGTAAGTGTGATAATCACTCACTTGATAGAGACTGTCGTGATAGCTAGCATCAAACTCACAAGATAATAGAATGTAGTCAAGCACTGAGCTGCTAGCTCCAAAATAATGGCTAGGAGAGCGGCCGTTGATTTTATCTTGGCTAATTTCATTTTCTTCATTGGCAATGCGGTCTTGACTCTCGTCGCTCGCTGCATAGTTATCGTTAGTTAGCACCGCTTGGTATAAGTCCCAAGCATCGTTTAAACAATATTTTTCCAAGTAAGCATCACGATCAATGCTTGAGACGAATCGTAATGTATTGGTCAATAAATGACTGAGCACGCCATCAGCTAAGCTATTGTTAAAATCACCCATTAGCACCATAGGGTTATTGCTTTTTTCACGCCTAGATATCATTTCTACCAACAATAAAGCTGCTTCGCTACCGCGTTGAATGGTTGAGCCCCATCCCCCCGCAACCTGAGCTTTTAGAGTTTCAATAATGTTTTTTTCTGGTGAGTGATTACTGTTTTCATCATGTTCAAGCATCGAACGTTTAGACTTAAAGTGCACGACATAACAATCACAATTGCCCATATGAGGTGCGTTAATGGTTGCTCTTAACACCTTGCGACTAAAAGAAAAGTCTTGGCTTAACCCTAAGCTTTGAGCGAGTTCAATATCTGGTTGTACAGCATGTACTTCAACAATAGGAAAGCGTGAGGCAATTGCTACAACAGGGCTACGATAAATAAAGTCATCAATAACTTCAGGTTGATCAACAACCGCAAAATACTGGTAACCTTCGCTAGCCACTAAGTGTTTTAAAGAGTCAGGACTAAAAACTTCTTGAAAGCCAATAATGTCAGGTTGATATTCTCGTAAATACTCTGTTAGCCAATTTTGTTTTTTCTGCCACTGCTCAGCACTATAAATACGTTCAAAGTCGTAATATGCATTTGGTGGCTCTAGGTAATTAAATAAGTTGAAAGTCGCAATTTTAAGTTGTGTATTTGCCACTGAACCGGATAATGCAGCAGAAGAGATAGGCTGATTTACTGTGTTTTTATCTTGATACTCGATGATATTAGCTCTACTTAACAATATGGGTTAATAAGTGTGGGTAAATGAATGTCAGAAATTTAATCTCGACAATTATACCGTAATGTTGAGCTTAGTTAGAAATTATTGTTCATCAATACCCAATTGTAAAAATTCAGTGTCGAGTAACTAGTTAAAACGTAATAGCAATAAGTACACAAACAGAGAAAATCCATGGATTCAAGCGAACAACTTAACAAACAGCTAAGCAAAGAAGAGCTGAGAACCACTAAACCGACTCGAGAAGAGTACTTAGGTAAGCCGAAAATACCGCTGGTATTGATATTAGATAATGTCACCAATAGCTATAATATCGGTTCATTTATTCGTTTGGCAGATGCCTTTGCTATCGAGAAAATTATTGTTTGTGGCGCACTGACCATTTCAGATAAAAAAATGCGTAAAGCGTCAAGAAATGAAGCAAAGTGGGTAAGTGTAGAATACAGTGATAGCACAACTTTAAGCATACAAGGCTTGATTGATAAAGGCTATGCAATATACGGCGTAGAGCTATGCCGTGATTCGGTTGATTATAAAACAGTAAACTATTCAGAACCTTGCGCATTAGTATTAGGGAATGAGCGCAAGGGCGTCAGTGAAGCAGCACTACAATTAACCAATCAACAAATCCATATTTCCATGTACGGCATGGGCAACTCGTTAAATGTCTCAACCGCTGGCGCAATCGTCTTAGCAGAATGTGCCAGCCAAATCCGCCAAGCCAAGCAATAAAAAGTGGGGTCAGATACACATTAATTTTAAAAGTGGGGTCAGATACACATTAAAGTTTATCGTCTTTAATCCTATTATATAGGGCTAATTATACTTTAAAGATTCTTGTTCTATACTTAACGAAATTTAAATAATAAGGATATTATTTATGGCTCGCCTACCCAGAATACAGCTAACCGATATACCACAACATATAATTCAACGAGGAAATAATCGCAATTTGTGCTTTGCAGATGAGCAAGATTTTGCTGCTTACGCACATTGGTTAACCGAGTACTCTGTTAAACATTACGTAGATATTCATGCTTGGGTTTTCATGACTAATCATGTTCATTTACTTTGTACACCGCGCAAGTCAAACGCTATCAGTTTGATGATGCAAAGTTTAGGTCGAAGGTATGTGCAGTATTTCAATTATAAGTATCGAAGATCTGGCACTTTATGGGAAGGAAGGTTTAAATCGTGTTTAATTGAAGACGTTTCATATTTATTGCAAGTATATAAATATATTGAATTAAATCCGGTTAGGGCGAATATGGTTGCTGAACCATCTGAATACTTTTGGTCAAGTTATCAAATTAATGCCTTGGGGAAGCAATCTGAATTATGTACACCTCATCCTGTATATATTGAACTAGGTACTAATTCACTAGTGCGCCAAGAGACATATCAGTCTTTATTTAAGTATCAAGTTGCCCCCAAACTAATTGAAGATATCAGAGTGTCATTAAATAAAGGTTTAGCACTGGGAAGTGAATGTTTTAAGTCTGAAGTAGAGCAATCAAGCGGACGAAGAGTAAGGGGAGCAAAACTCGGCAGACCGTTAGGCTCATGTAAAAAAGTAGGGTCAGATACACATTAATTGATTCCTATAACTTTGATGATTGTATAAGCTGAGATATAGGCTTAAAAGCTTGGCCATTATGCTGGTTTTTGAGTATTTCAGGCATCTGCAATTTAATGTGTACCTGACCCCACTTTTTTTGCCCTACTTTATTTTAGACGAAAAAAAAACCTGCTTAATCAGCAGGTTTCTTAATGTGGCTCCTCAACCTGACTTGAACCAGGGGCAAACGCCTGTTTTTTTATAAGAGTACATTCCGTTGCTCTACCGGCAGAGCTACTAAATTTAATGTGTACCTGACCCTACTTTATTTTGGACGAAAAAAAACCTGCTTAATAAGCAGGTTTCTTAATGTGGCTCCTCAACCTGGACTTGAACTAGGGGCAAACGCCTGTTTTTTTTATAAGAGTACAGTCCGTTGCTCTACCAACTGAGATACTAAATTTAATGTGTACCTGACCCCACTTTTTTTGCCCCACTTTATTTTGGACGAAAAAAAACCTGCTTAATAAGCAGGTTTCTTAATGTGGCTCCTCAACCTGGACTTGAACCAGGGACAAACGGATTAACAGTCCGTTGCTCTACCAACTGAGCTATTGAGGAATTGTTCTTTTCTTCTTACTTTGTAATCGTTTTAATTTAAGACAATTACTTAAATGTGGCTCCTCAACCTGGACTTGAACCAGGGACAAACGGATTAACAGTCCGTTGCTCTACCAACTGAGCTATTGAGGAATTATTCTTTTTATCTTAACCGCTAACAATATATTGATAGCCATTATTTAATAATTTGGCTCCTCAACCTGGACTTGAATAACCAACAGGGACAAACGCCTGTTATTATAAGAGTACAGTCCGTTGCTCTACTTA
>NBOG01000017.1:42409-42553 GCA_002104535.1 Cognaticolwellia sediminilitoris
ATAACCAACAGGGACAAACGCCTGTTATTATAAGAGTACAGTCCGTTGCTCTACTTATTGAGCTGATGAGGAACTCTTTGTAACCGTTGTTTATTAACAACCATTACATCTTAATTTGGCTCCTCAACCTGGACTTGAACCAGG
>NBOG01000017.1:42563-46760 GCA_002104535.1 Cognaticolwellia sediminilitoris
CTGAGCTGATGAGGAACTCTTTGTAACCGTTGTTTATTAACAACCATTACATCTTAATTTGGCTCCTCAACCTGGACTTGAACCAGGGACAAACGGATTAACAGTCCGTTGCTCTACCAACTGAGCTATTGAGGAATTGTTTCGAAAGCCGCTATCGGCTAACGGGGCGGAATATTAAAGGGCAGTAGTCATACTGTCAATACAAAAATTAGAAAAAAATCATTTTATTGGTTGTTTGCTCAAATAGCAGGCATTGTTGGCGGCTTTTCTATATTTTTTGCTGAATAAATGTTCAACAACATGATAAATATTTTAAAATTATAGTTATCCACTTTATCTGTGGATAACTATGTGGGTTAAAGTGTACGTTTACGTAAACTTAACGGTAGAATGCGGCTTGCAGTAAAATGATGCTTTATTGTGCTGCTTGCTATTTTAGTTTTATTTCAATGGTTTAGTTGCTGTTTGCTGTGTTTGTGACCATGCTCGTGCGTTTTTTGTGCAAGTATGAAATATCTAAAATTTATTGTGAATTTTTACGCAGTAAAGCGTACATAACTGATTTAAGTGAAATTAATTTATTAACTGAAATAAAAGATATACGTAGCGACTCCTATCACTATCTTTTACAATGGTAGGTGTCTTCAATTTATCTTTGTTTTGAAAAATTAATGCTTAAAACCAAAAATAATCACCAAATAAATCTGCTAAAAGATCCTGTAGCGCCAACTTTAAAGTCCATGACCATTCCGATGATTTACGGCATGATTTTATTAATGACCTTTAATTTAGTAGATACATTTTTTGTTGGTTTGTTGGGAACGCAACCTTTAGCCGCTATCAGCTTTACTTTTCCTATTACTTTTACCGTTATCAGTTTAACTATTGGTTTAGGCATTGGCACTTCAGCAGTTATCGCTAAAGCGCTGGGCAAGGGCGATACTGAGTCAGCAAAGAGTCTAGCAACCAGTGCGTTATATTTAGCGGCAGTTATCGTCGGTATACTTGCCGTTATCGGATATTTGTTAATTGATGAAACCTTTTTGTTATTAGGTGCGAGTGAACAATTATTGCCATTAATTCATGAATATATGGATATTTGGTTTTTAGGCTGCATTTGTTTAATTGGTCCTATGATCGGTAATGCGGTATTACGCGCATCTGGCGATACTAAAACGCCGAGTATTATTATGGGCAGTGCAGGCCTGATAAACGCGGTGTTAGATCCCATTTTTATCTTTGGTTTTGGCCCAGTGCCCGCCATGGGCATTCAAGGTGCAGCGATTGCTACCGCTATTTCTTGGATATTTGGTTTAGGCTATGTGCTTTACGTTTTGGCGGTTAAACGCGACTTAATACACCGTCATTTAATGAAAATGCAAGAGTTTATAGTTTCAGCGCGTGGCATTTTGCATATCGGTTTACCTGCTGCTGGCGCGAATATGTTAACGCCAATCGCCTCGGCCATATTAACTGCGATTGTTGCTAATTACGGTACATCTGCCGTTGCCGCTTTCGGTGTTGGCTCTAGAATTGAATCGATTGCCTGTTTAGTGATGCTAGCTATGTCGATGACCTTACCCCCTTTTATCAGCCAAAATTTCGGTGCAGGTAATATGCAACGTGTTGAAGAAGGCTATAAAACCTCTATTAAATTCGTCATGATCTGGCAATTAGTTATTTATGGAGTGCTTGTGTTAATAGCGCCATTTATTGCAGATGTATTTTCAAAAGAAAAAGCTGTTGCCGATATTATCAAACTCTTTATTTGGATTTTACCGTTAGGCTATGGTTTTCAAGGCGTTATAATTTTAACTAATTCATCATTTAATGCATTGCATAAACCGATGGTGGCATTAACTTTGAGCATTATTCGACTGTTTGTTTGTTACGTACCGCTTTCTTACTTAGGTAGCATTTGGTTTGGCTTAGAAGGCTTTTTCGTTGGCGCTTTACTGGGTAATGTCGTGATGGCGGCACTTTCTTATAACTTGTTTATTAAACAATGCGATAAAGACAAAATAACGCTTGAGGTTCCCGCTTAATGAAAGCGTTGAAAATACATTCTGACTACACGCCCAGTGGTGACCAACCTACAGCCATCGCCAAGTTACTAGATGGTATTGACTCCGGTCTCGCGCACCAAACGCTATTAGGTGTTACTGGCTCGGGTAAAACCTATACCATTGCCAATGTCATTGAAAAACTCAACCGTCCCACCATGATGTTAGCGCCTAACAAAACCTTAGCTGCGCAATTATATGGTGAAATGAAAGACTTCTTCCCCGAAAACGCTGTTGAGTATTTTGTTTCTTACTACGATTATTATCAGCCTGAAGCCTATGTGCCAACCACTGACACTTTTATTGAAAAAGATGCCTCTGTAAACGAACATATTGAGCAAATGCGCCTTTCGGCTACCAAGGCATTACTTGAGCGACGAGATGTTATTATTATCGCTTCTGTTTCCGCTATTTATGGTTTGGGCGACCCTGACTCTTATTTAAAAATGATGTTGCACATTAGTGTTGGCGACATTATCAACCAGCGCGATATTTTAAGACGTTTAGCTGAATTACAATACACCCGCAATGATGTTGCTTTTCAACGGGCTACATATCGCGTTCGTGGCGATGTTATTGATGTATTTCCTGCTGAGTCTGACCGCATGGCGTTGCGTATTGAATTGTTCGACGAAGAAATTGAGCGCATTAGTATTTTTGACCCGCTAACCGGCGAAGTTGAGCGCACCATTGCGCGCGTTACGGTTTATCCTAAAACGCATTACGCCACTCCACGTGAAAAAATATTAGCGGCAGTTGATAAAATCAAAATAGAATTAAAAGACCGCTCAGAACAACTTAAACAGCTCAATAAATTGGTTGAAGAACAACGTATCGTTCAGCGTACTCAATTCGATATAGAAATGATGACTGAGCTTGGTTATTGCTCAGGTATCGAAAACTACTCGCGCTATTTATCAGGCCGCGAACCAGGCCAAGCGCCGCCAACATTGTTTGATTATTTACCTGACGACGGCTTGTTAATTATTGATGAGTCGCATGTTACCGTGCCGCAAATTGGCGCTATGTATAAAGGCGATCGCTCGCGTAAAGAAAACTTAGTTGAATACGGTTTTAGGTTGCCATCTGCACTTGATAACCGTCCGATGAAGTTTGAAGAGTTTGAAGCGCTATCGCCACAAACAATTTATGTTTCGGCTACGCCAAGCAATTATGAAATTGAAAAGTCAGCCGGTGAAATTGCTGAGCAAGTGGTACGCCCAACGGGTTTACTCGACCCTCAAATTGAAGTACGTCCTGTTGAAACACAAGTTGACGATTTGCTTTCTGAAATTCGCAAGCGTGTGATCATCAATGAAAGGGTACTTGCAACCACGTTAACAAAGCGTATGGCAGAAGACTTAACCGATTACTTAGATGAGCATAATGTTAAAACTCGCTACCTTCATTCTGATGTAGATACCGTAGAGCGTGTTGAAATCATTCGAGACTTCAGGTTAGGTAAGTTTGACGTACTCGTGGGTATCAACTTATTGCGTGAAGGCTTAGACATGCCAGAAGTGTCTTTAGTGGCTATTTTAGACGCCGATAAAGAAGGCTTTTTACGCTCTGAACGCTCACTTATTCAAACCATTGGTCGCGCCGCTCGTAATATTAATGGCCGCGCTATTTTATACGCCGCTCGTATTACCGGTTCAATGCGTAAAGCCATTGATGAAACCGAAAGGCGCCGCGAGAAACAACATCAATATAACCTTGATAACAATATAACCCCTCGTGGAGTCAAACGTAATATTTCTGATGTAATGGACTTAGACGGCACTAAAAACAGAGCAGCGGCGGCATTAAAAGCGGCTGAACCAGAGTCTGAATACGAAACCTTATCGACCAAACAAATTGATGTCAAAATTCAACAACTAGAAGCGCAGATGTTTAATCACGCGCAAAACTTAGAGTTTGAATTAGCCGCTTCTGTCCGCGATAAAATTAAAAAGTTACGCGATCTACAGCTAGTAACTTAACGTAACTCTAGCTCATGTAAGGTCTACTTCTATCGAATAACCCTAATGGTTAGATGTAAGTTAGTGCCACGGCGAATAAATTCTGAAGGATCCCCACAACTTTTAATTAGTTTCATTGGATAATTCCTCAATGGCAATATCTATATCTTTGG
>NBOG01000018.1 GCA_002104535.1 Cognaticolwellia sediminilitoris
ATACATATGGACTCCTCATATTTGAAGCATGTTAACAACTTCACTATGGCACATTGATGCCGAGTGGGGAGTCCATATCATTCGTTGTTATAAGTTTCGAGGGTTTTGTGGCAATTAGCGAGTTTGAGTTATTCAAAGTAGAAGCAATCGCAAAGAAATTTTGTGGGGATAGAAATCGACATTTTCCCCCTGAACAACTTTACATCGATTATAAAATGGAAGAGCAAACCTTATATATTTTGGAGGTTCGCCCTAAATGGAATGATCCAACTGAAAAAACTGAGTTGTTTGTTGCTAAGTTTACCTACGTGAAAAAAGATAAAATTTGGAAGCTATACTGGCAACGTCAAAATATGAAGTGGCAACGGTATGAGGCTAATGGCATTAATCAGCATTTAGAGCCACTAATCCAAATTGTTAACGAAGACTCCCAAGGATGCTTTTGGGGATAAAACTTTATCAAGACAACCATAATAACTTTGTCAGGCAATTGATTAGTAGTTTTTGTCAGGCAATTGATTAGTAGTTAAAGTGTACCTGACCCCACTTAATCTAGGAGCTAGGATGTTAAAGTATTTTATTATAATTCTATTTGTTTTTCCTGGAGTTACTTTAGCTGAGGATCAAATTAAAATTTTTGTTAATGAGTCAGCCTATGCTTTGGAAGGAAGCGATAAAGCACTAAATTCAAAATCCTTGGTACACGAATTAAAGCAGCAACAATTCAAAAGTGTATTACTAGTCGTTGATGTATGCGCTGGGCCAGTTATTTTAACAAATGTATATGTTGCGCTTAGTGAACTTAACATTACAACGATCGACTTAAAAGGTGTTGGTAAACTAGAAAAAGGCAGTTGTAAAAACGTATAACAACACGCACTGAGGTAGACAACGAAGTTTTATCAAGACACCATAATAACTTTGTCAGGTAATTGATTAGTAATTAAAGTGTACCTGACCCCACTTAATCCTTTAGGAAAATTATAAGTTAATGCGGCACAGTTGGTTAGTTTTGCTTTGTATATTATTCTCTACTTCTTGTTTTTCAGCTGAAAAAATTCAGCCGTTAAAATGGGGGTATGTAGAATTTCCGCCGTACCACTATAATGATAATGGTAAAGTGGTTGGGGCAATTGCAGATAAAGTTGACTTTATTTTAAAGCAAACGCAAATAGAATATTCTGCTTTTGTATTTCCAAATAAACGCGTTAAATATTATATTGAAAATGGCGAAATTGACTTTACCGTTGTCATTGACAGTTTTATTTCAAACCCCAGCCTGTTCTTAAAAACCGAACAGCCGGTATATAAGATAAAACTGGGAGCGATTTGCTTAAAAAGCACGCATGAAATTGATAAGTTTGACGATCTAAAAAAAGTAAAACTCATATTAATGTCTGGATATACCTACGGTCAGAAAAGCGCATTGGATGAAGAAAGTGGCTTTAATATAGCCTTGTCAGCAAGTAATCATGAAAATGCGATCAAAGCATTGGCATATAAAAGAGCAGAGTGTGTATTGGGTTACCACTCTCCTTTCTTAGTAGAAGAAGTGAGATACCCAGAAACTAATTTTTATTTTTATTTGATTAATGAATTGCCTGTCTATCTTTATCTTCTCAAAGGCATTCCAAATGCTGAGTTAATAATCCAGAAAATAAACCAGTATAATAATAGTAATTGATTATTTTTATTAAGATTTCACATAGCAAGGCACTTTGAGGCTGTTTTTCACAAAGAAAAATTCTACAGTCTCATTAGGTGAATAAGGAAATTCATGAGTATCGTTGAACGAATAGCTCAACTCATTATTGGTATTTTAATAGGTTGGTAAGGGTAACACTGGTGTCTGAGGATGGCTCAGATATATTCACTTGGATACCCGCCATATTAGGGGCTGGTACAGTATTGTCCGCCTTGTTTTCAGACCTTTTCGACATGTCGACTGACAATGGAGTTAGCGGTTCTAGTAGTGACTCTGGCGGTGACGGAGATTAATAAATCTAACAAAACGACACGAAGTGTATTTATCAAAACACCTATAATAACTTTGTCAGGAAATTGATTAGTATTTAAAGTGTACCTGACCCTACTTAATCTTTTCACTGTTTTAAGACAAACCAAACAATACATGTTAAAAGCTACCAACTACCTTTTCGCGCTTAATTTCAGTTCTTTCATATCTTGCTATCTACTAACTTCGGTTAATTCTTCAATATACCGTTGGCCATTTGCAACATAATGTTGTGCTGATTTGGTAAACATTTCACGGGTAGACTCATCAAGGGCTTTTATAACCTTGGCTGGTGACCCCATGACTAGGTGTCCGTCGGGTACTTGCATATTCTCGGTTATCAAACTGTTAGCACCAATTAAACAATTTTTACCAATGTTAGCGCCATTAAGTACTACCGCATTCATGCCTATTAAGGTGTTATCGCCAATAGTGCAGCCATGTAGCATGACCTTATGGCCAACGGTGACATCGCGTCCAATCGTCATAGGAAAGCCGGTATCGACATGCAGAATTGACCCATCTTGTATATTAGTGTTTTCGCCAATACATACTGTCGCCATATCAGCGCGAATTACCACGTTAAACCAGATGCTTACGTGTTCACCTAAAACAACGTCCCCGATCAGAGTGGCGTTAGGCGCGATAAAATTATTGTCATGTATGCAGGGGCTAGTTTCAGCGAGTCGGTAAATCATCTTTGGATCCTTATTAAAACTTCTTTTGATAGCTTAATTTAAACTCAGCTTAGAGTAAATTAGACCAAAGCGTTATAACGGATAAAACTTCAATGATTAACTTATATTGAAAATAAATAAGCTTGATGTATGAAAACTAAACAATTAATGGTAAAACATTAACCTAACTAATTATAATTTTAATATTCAGTAATTAAATACTCACAATGTAAACGAGTGTTATTTATATAAATAAGGGTGATTTATGGTTATTGGGATACCTAAAGAAACATTGTCAGGTGAAAATCGAGTCGCTAGCGCACCAACTGCGGTAGCGGCTTTATTAAAACTTGGTTTTGAGGTTCAAGTTCAAAAAGGTTGTGGTACTAAAGCAAGCTTTACCGATCAAGAGTTTATCGACGCTGGTGCGAATGTTGTTACCAAGAAAAATGCTTGGTTATCCGATATCATTTTTAAAGTAAATCCACCTACACTTGATGAAGTTGCCGCAATGAAAGAGGGCGCTACTCTTATTAGTTTTATCGCCCCGGCACAAAACGACGATATTTTAGCTGCGCTGAAAGATAAGAGCATTACGACCCTAGCGATGGAAATGGTGCCAAGAATGACCCGCAGTCAATCAATGGATGCGTTAAGTTCAATGGCAAATATTGCAGGTTATCGCGCGGTGATTGAAGCAACCCATCATTTTGGCCGCTTTTTAACCGGCCAAATAACTGCTGCGGGTAAAATGCCGCCAGCTAAAGTGATGATTATTGGTGCTGGTGTAGCAGGTCTTGCTGCTATTGGCACGGCAAGTAGCTTAGGCGCAATTGTTCGCGCCTTTGATACTCGCCCAGAAGTTAAAGAACAAATAGAAAGTATGGGCGCAGAGTTTCTTGAACTTGACTACGAAGAGCCGGAAGATACTGGTTCAGGCGATGGTTATGCCAAAGAGATGAGTAAAGCCTTTATCGATGCTGAAATGGCCTTGTTTGCAGAACAAGCGAAAGATGTTGATATTATTATTACTACGGCGATGATCCCGGGTAAACCAGCCCCGAAACTTATTACTAAGGCAATGGTTGAATCGATGAAAACCGGCAGTATTATTGTCGATTTAGCGGCTGCAGGTGGTGGTAACTGTGAGTTAACACAAGCTGGTAAAGTGGTTAATGCCAATGGTGTTAAAATAATTGGTTACACGGATCTAGTTTCGCGCTTACCGAATCAAGCTTCACAGCTCTATGCGAACAACCTAGTGAGCTTAACCAAACTTTTATGCAAAGAAAAAGATGGCAGCTTAAATATTGATTTTGAAGACGTTGTTATTCGTAACATGACTGTTGTGAAAGACAATGAAATAACCTTTCCACCACCGCCTATTCAAGTAAGTGCTGCACCAGCTCAACCTAAAGTCGCACCAGCGGCTAAGGTAGAAGTTAAAGCTGAAGAGCCAATGAGTCAGTCGAAAAAACACACCATGATGGCGGTAGGGGCTTTACTTTTTGCCTGGGTTGCCAGTGTTGCGCCCGCAGATTTTCTCTCGCACTTTACGGTATTTGTATTGGCCTGTGTGATTGGTTACAACGTGGTTTGGAATGTAAGTCATTCATTACATACACCTTTGATGAGTGTAACTAATGCTATTTCTGGCATTATCATTGTAGGGGCAATTTTACAGATGGGCGATAGCAATCCGATGATTCAATTACACGCTGGGGTTGCGATCCTTATCGCTACTATCAATATTGTCGGTGGCTTTTTTGTCACTAAACGCATGTTAAAAATGTTTAGAAAGTAAGGGCCACTATTATGGAATTTTCTCAAGGTTTGATCAGTGCAGCTTACATATTAGCTGCGTTATTGTTTATTTTTAGTTTGTCAGGTTTAAGTAAGCAGCAAACAGCTGAAACAGGTAATTGGTATGGCATAGTGGGTATGGCAATCGCACTTATTGCGACAATTGCAGATCCGCGGGTTGGTAATGTTTGGATGATTATAGTCATTATGATCGTTGGCGCTACTATTGGCTTAAAGTTAGCGCAAAAAGTTGAAATGACTCAAATGCCAGAGCTTGTGGCAATTTTGCACAGTTTTGTTGGTTTAGCTGCGGTATTGGTTGGTTTTAATAGTTATTTTGAAATGCACCATTCGGTTATAGTAAACATAACAGATAGCCAGCAAATGGCGACTAATATTCATTTGGTTGAAGTGTTTCTCGGCGTATTTATCGGTGCGGTAACTTTTACTGGCTCTATCGTCGCTTTTGGTAAGTTACGTGGATTGATTAACTCTGCCGCGTTAATGTTACCTCATCGTCATAAATTAAATTTAGCTGCTGGTGTTGTTTCATTCATATTAATGATTATGTTTGTTAAACAAGGCGGAGGCGACAGTACATTGTATTTGTTAACCTTTATCGCCTTAGCGTTTGGCTGGCATTTAGTCGCATCAATTGGCGGTGCTGATATGCCGGTAGTTGTTTCTATGCTTAACTCTTATTCAGGTTGGGCTGCAGCGGCGGCAGGTTTTATGCTCAACAATGACTTATTAATTGTAACGGGAGCACTAGTTGGTTCATCGGGTGCAATTCTTTCTTACATTATGTGTAAGGCGATGAATCGCTCATTTATCAGTGTAATTGCTGGTGGCTTTGGTACTGATGTTGTAATTGATAACGACACTGACTATGGCGACCACGTTGAAACCACCGCTGAAGCGGTTGCTGATATGTTAAATGGCGCTAAGTCAGTGATCATCACTCCCGGTTATGGTATGGCCGTTGCGCAAGCGCAGTACCCAGTTTATAAATTGACTCAAGCGTTAAAAGATAAAGGTGTTGATGTACGTTTTGCTATTCACCCTGTTGCAGGGAGATTACCAGGACACATGAACGTACTTCTAGCTGAAGCGAAAGTGCCTTACGATATTGTGTTAGGTATGGAAGAAATTAACGATGACTTCGCTAAAACAGATGTGGTACTGGTGATTGGCGCGAATGATACGGTAAACCCAGCAGCGGCTGAAGACCCGACAAGCCCAATTGCTGGCATGCCAGTATTAGAAGTGTGGCATGCAAAAAATGTTGTGGTATTTAAGCGCTCTATGAGCACTGGCTACGCCGGTGTGCAAAATCCACTATTCTTTAAAGACAATAGCCAAATGCTGTTTGGTGATGCGAAGGATTCTGTTGAAGCAATATTTAAGGCGCTTTAATGACGATATAGTCACCTAGCAAACTGAAATAAAATGCCAGTATTAAATACTGGCATTTTTGTTTTTAGCGACCATGAATGTTATTTACTTGTTAGTAAGCTCAATTTAAAAGCTAACTATTTTTTAATTGGTATTTTAAATACTTTCCCCTAATAGTTATTGATTTTATTTACTATTATTTTGATAAAGTCATTTATCCTCGAAAGAATTTTGTTAAGCTGTTAGCGAAGTAAGTTAAGCTCAGCAACGTTAAATAAACCTGCCTCTTTGGCTTTTTCAGTGCTGGGCTTTGCGGAAAACTTTAACTCGTAATTATATTAATCAAAAAATCTTCGGAGAATAACGTGGTAGACGCCAGTGTGATTGAACCCAGTATTATTGAATTATGGGTTGGAACTATTAACGGTTATTTATGGGGCAGTATCCTAATTTACCTACTGACCGCTTGTGGCATCTGGTTCACATTCTGTTTAAAGGGTTTACAAATCACCCGTTTTTTCCATATGTTTACCATTTTAAAAACTAGCCGCAAAAGCTCAACTCAAGGTATTTCCTCTTTTCAAGCATTGTGTACATCGTTAGCTGCTCGGGTTGGTACCGGTAACTTGATGGGAGTAGCAGTCGCTATTTCACTCGGTGGTGCAGGTGCTGTTTTTTGGATGTGGTTAATTGCGTTAGTTGGTATGGCAACTGCTTTTGCCGAAAGCACATTAGGCCAGTTATATAAAGAGCGCGATAATAATGGCAACTTTCGTGGCGGTCCTGCTTATTACATGAGTAAAGGGTTAAAAAATAAAAAATTAGCAGTCACCTTTTCACTTTGTTTGTTCTTTGGCTACGGCTTCGTTTTTAGTGCCGTTCAGGCGAACTCAATCACCAGTGCTTTTAATGGCTCATATGGTTTTAATCCACTATATACCGGTATTGTCATTACCATTGCCGCTGCTTTTATCATCTTTGGTGGCCTAAAAAATATTGCTCGATTTGCCGAACTTACCGTGCCATTTATGGGGCTGTTGTATTTGCTGGTTTGTTTCAGTGTTATTTGGATGAATATTGAAAAAGTGCCAATGGTTATTAGCGATATTTTTGCTTCAGCACTTGGCCTCAAAGAAGCCGGTAGTGGCTTAGTTGGTGCCGCTATTGTTCAAGGTGTTAAGCGAGGTTTGTACTCTAATGAAGCCGGTATGGGGAGTGCGCCTAATGCGGCCGCAGCTGCTGAGCCTTTTCCTCCACACCCAGTTTCACAAGGCTATATGCAAATGCTAGCGGTATTTTTTGATACCATCGTTATCTGTTCATGTACCGCTATTTTGATTTTATTATTTAAAGAAACGGGCAGCGATGCACAAGGTATTCAGTTAACACAACAAGCGCTGGCGCACCAAGTAGGCGGCTGGGGCAGTGACTTTATTACTATCGCGATATTACTTTTTGCTTTTACCTCGATAGTAGCGAACTTCGCTTATGCAGATAATAATTTGAAATATTTAAATATGGATAATTTACTCGGCAAATGGTTTTTACGTTTTGGCTTTTTATTAATGTTAGTGTTCGGCTCGGTAGCGACTTTACCAGAGGTGATCGCTTTAGCGGATTTATCAACAGGATTAATGACAGTAGTTAATGTTACCGCGCTGTTTATGCTGTCTAAAGTTGTGGTGAATATCACCAAAGATTATCATCGCCAGCATGATAAAGGCGTTTTACCTGATTACCAACCCGATGAACAAGAGCAACAACGACTGAACTTAACTAAAGGTATATGGCAGAAAAAGTAGCATGAATTTATAAGCGCAACTTTAATAGCAACATGCGTGAACAAAGCTGCTATAATGCGCGCCTTAATAATTTGGCGTGCTGCATTTAGGTAAGTACGCTTTTACGATAATACAGAAATGGTGATGTGATGAGTGTGGATGCAATAGGTTTATCGGCTAATTTACTAAAAGCGGTAAAGGCATGCGGTTATAAAAATTTAACCCCGATTCAACAACAAGCTATTCCTGTTATTAGAACTGGCGTAGATGTGTTAGCAAGTGCGCAAACAGGTACGGGTAAAACGGCAGCGTTTACTTTACCTATTCTTGATGGTTTAGCTAGAAAAGTTAAACCTAACCTTGATGGTTTTGACACCACAACGACGGTAAAAGCACTTATTTTAACGCCTACGCGCGAACTTGCGGCACAAGTTGCTGACAACGTGAAAACCTACAGTGAGTTTTTACCGCTTCGCACCGGAGTTATATTTGGTGGTGTTAATATGCCACCACAAACTAAAATGCTAAAAAGTGGTGTTGATGTTTTAGTAGCAACACCAGGTCGATTAATTGAGCATTTAGAGCAACGTAATCTTGATTTATCACAAGTACAATACTTAGTGCTAGATGAAGCTGATCGTATGTTGGATATGGGCTTTTATAACGATATTGAACGTATAATTGCGATGATCAAAGCGAAACATCAAACGTTGATGTTTTCAGCAACATTTTCAAATAAAGTTAAAACATTAGCGAAAAAAGTATTAAAAACACCTAAAACTATTGAAGTTGCCCGTCAAAATTCAACATCAGGTAAAGTTAAACAATCGGTTTATTGGGTCTCTGAAACCCGTAAAGCTGAGTTGTTATCTGAGCTCATTGGTGTCAATAATTGGCAACAAGTATTAGTGTTTGCCGGCACTAAAGAAAGCGCAAATATTTTAGCCAAAGAGTTAAAACTTGACGGTATTAAAACCGCTTTATGTCATGGTGACAAAACCCAAGGCGCGCGTAATAAAGCCCTTGAGCAATTTGTTGCAGGTACGGTAAGAGTTTTAGTGGCTACTGATGTTGCCGCTCGCGGATTAGATATTGCAGATTTACCTTACGTGGTTAACTTTCACTTACCTTTTCTTGCTGAAGACTACGTGCATCGTATCGGTCGTACAGGACGTGCGGGTAAGTCAGGTACAGCAATATCGTTAGTTAGTCCTAAAGATGAGCAATTTCTTGATAATATAGAAGCATTAATTGAACGTAAATTTGAACGTATTGTTGTACCAGGTTATGAATTAGATAGACCTCTACCTGCGCATTACGATGCTAAAGAAGACGCGCCGTTAAAGAAAAGCCGTTATAAAGCAACTCAAGAAAAAAACCAACTGTTAGCGCGTAAAAAAGAAAGTGCTACGCCAGCAGCTAAACGTAGAGCAAAGTCTCAAAAGCAAAAAATTAAAACGGTAGGTAAAAAGCGCTAGTCGCTTTTTGTTGATGAACTTAACTTCGAATACAGTGTTTAATGTCAACTTACGATAACGTTATTGAAGTTCCTTTTAAAAATAGGCATCAGTGCTGGTTTTGTGCAGAGCCAGCCGATAGCCAATTTACCTTTCCACATCAGCACCATCTTGTGTTTGACTGCCCACATCCAACCCTAACAGTGCCTAGTTGCGCCGAATGCAGCAGTATGGCAGCTAAAGCTCGGGTCAGAAATATTTGGCACGTTGAACAACAAGTCAAAATGTCTCTAATGAGAAAATATAAAAAAGATTTGGCAATTGGTTTGAATTGGACACAAGAAGAGCTGGCAAACGCAGGTTTTGAAGGTGGTAGCTTTGAAGGCTTTCAAAGAAGTGCTTGGTTTATGTATGAAGTCGCGAAAGCTCGGATAAACTTCAGAGGTTGGCCGATAGTGCTTGACGGTATTGAACTCGAAAAAGATATTGGCGCAGAAAGTTTTAACTTTGATGGTATTTGTTATCCGAGTATTGAAGAGGCTATTGAGCATTATTGTGAAAACTTCACTTTAGACTCAACGTTCCTTCGACAGATACTGGCAAAGATTGGTTCAGATAAATTTGCCAGAGCGGTAAGGTTTTGCCGCTTATATATTGGCGCAACCCCAAATGAAAAAGCAAAGGCCTTGCAAGAGCTCAGCTAACTGACGATAAAAAACTGCTGCTTGTAATATCTTTCTTATTACTTTTCACTATCCTGATAGCTGATAGCTGATAGCTGATAGCTGATAGCTGATAGCTGATAGCTGATAGCTGATAGCTGATAGCTGATAGCTGATAGCTGATAGCTAGTTTTAGCTTAATGAAACGACACTAAATTTTTGTGGCATATTCATTTTATCAGTATAGAGTGCTTTATCTGCGCGTTTAAAAAAGCTCATAGCGTTATCGGCTCTGTTCATAAATGCTATACCTAAGCTACTAGTAACTCTATACTTTCCTAATAATGTATCTTCAGATACGGCATGATGAATGCGGTGCTCAATTGCGGTTAAAGAGTCTTCACATGCATCAGCGACAATAATAGCGAATTCATCTCCACCAAAGCGGAAGACAGAATCGGTATCTCGAATACTTATTTGTAATGCTTTGGCAAAATGCACCAGAACACTATCGCCGGCGGCATGGCCATGAGTATCGTTTACTGCTTTGAATTTATTAAGGTCACATAGGATTAAACCAACCCGGGTGTGTCTTCGAGTTGCTTGTGCCATGGTACGCTTGATCTGTTCGTCAAAGCTACGTCTATTCCCTAGCTTTGTTAAGCCATCTTGCAAGGCAAGTTGCATTGCTTGATGGTATTGAACGGCATTATTAAGCGGATTTATTAGTAGTTGGTGTAGTTCAATTAAAACTTTATAATTAGTCATGCTGATCGGAGTATTAACAGCGTAGGTAATTAAGCCAAAAAATTGACCATTAAGTTTTAATTCGAATTGGCGTTCAGCTTTTGCTTGTCGGCTACCTCTAGCGGTTGCACTAATGCTCGCATGTTTGAAGTAAACTCCCGTAAAATCAAGATATTTTGCTACTTCAATAGCAAAAATATTAATAAGCTGCTTAACATCCAGTGTCGTTTGCAATTGCTCAAGTAAAGCTAAATTACGTTGGCTTTGCTGCTCACTATGTTGAAATAATGTAAAAGCATTAAATTTTGAATTTGGGTGGTTAACAACATTGACAGTCCGCATAAATTTTTCCTAGCTAAATTGGCGTTTAAGCTCTGTGGACTATCTGTAGCAATAAGCATACCTACTATAATAATTTATGACGGCTTTCTGCCTATTGGAAAGGGTTGTAAAGGAAAAAATGTGAAATGTACAGTCTGTTTTTGCAATTTTAATCGCCAACTCAATAGCTATTTTTTATAGTTAAGTGGCCGTTTTCATGAGATTTTTCTTGTGAAATTTGTAAAATAATTTAGACAAAATAGGCCGTGCAAGGCTACACTTAACGTTATTGCAACGCTTAAGCCCAGTGCGCTTTGGCGAATTTAAATTTCCCGATATCGATTTTATCACCTTGTAAGGAATCTATGTGACAAGTCACCTTGAATTACTCGCTATATTAACCAGTGCTGTTTTAATTGTCTGGCTATTTCGTAAGCTGCAACTACCGGCCATATTGGCGTATCTCGTTGCTGGCGTATTAGTGGGAGAACACGGTTTAGGTTTGGCACAAGAGCATGTTGACTATGAGCATTTCGCCGAACTTGGCATTGTTTTTCTACTGTTTACTTTAGGGTTAGAGTTTTCTTTACCTAAACTTGTTGCAATGCGGCATTTGGTAATCACTGTTGGCAGCCTGCAAGTCGCTATTTCATTAGCACTATTTATGTTAGTGGCGATGTTTTTTGGCCAAACATTTGCCGCCTCTATTACCATAGGTGGTATTTTAGCGCTTTCTTCTACAGCGATTGTTATACGGCAATTAAGTGAAAGCGGCGGTATGAAGAAAAAATCAGGGCAATTGTCTGTTGCCGTATTGTTATTTCAAGATGTTGCCGTTGTACCACTGTTAATTGTTATACCTTTATTAGCCCAAGGTGGTGATTCTTCTTTTATGCTGGCGTTATTATTTGCGTTAATTAAAGGAGTATTTGTTGTTTCGGTGCTAATGCTTGCGGGTAAATGGTTACTACCGAGATTATTTAATTTAGTGGCCCAAGTAAGAACTGATGAGTTGTTCGTATTGACGACACTTTTAGTCACCTTAGTAGCGTCAGCGTTAACACAATGGTTTGGCCTTTCAATGGCTTTAGGAGCATTTTTAGCCGGTATGATGTTAGGAGAAAGCCAATATAAGCATCAACTTGAAGCGGACATTCGACCGTATCGAGATATATTATTAGGGTTATTTTTTGTTACCGTGGGAATGAAGCTCAATATTGGCGTGGTATTCTCGTCACCGTTGATTATTATTTCGCTATTAGTTTGCTTCATGGTAGTGAAAGTATTGGTTATCGTTTTATTAGCGAAACGAGCCGGAGAGTCATCCAAAGATGCGTGGGCAGCCGGTATTATGTTGGCGCAAATGGGCGAGTTTGGTTTTGTGCTAATTGCCTTAGCTAGCCAAGTTGAGATTTTACCTGCAACAACCGCTTCCATTTTATTAGGCACCGGTGTGCTGAGTATGGCGATAACGCCTTATATGATCAGCCATGCGCGTGCTTGGGGTGTATGGCTTAGTCGCGAAGAGCAAATTGACACACAGGGCTTAGATCACTTGCCTAATAGTTCAAGTTTGAGTGATCACGTTATTATTTGTGGTTTTGGCCGGATTGGACAAACGGTTAGCCGATTTTTAAAACAAGAATCGATAGACTTTGTCGCTATTGATATCGACCCTTTACGTACAACCAAGGCACGAGAAGCCGGTGAAAACGTGTTGTTTGGCTCTTCAAGACAATCAGAATTACTGCATGCCGCGCAATTATCCAAAGCAAAACTAGTGGTTATTGCCTTTGGTGAAGATAAACAATCATTAGATGTTATTCAAAAAGTACGTTCATTGGCTCCTGATGTGCCTATTTTAGTTCGCACACGTAATGATGACCAATTAGACGAATTACATGCTGCTGGCGCTAACGAGGTGGTTCCAGAGAGCTTAGAGGGCAGCTTGATGTTAGTGTCGCAAGTATTGTCATTAACCGGTGTACCTTTTTCTAGAATTATTCGTCGTGTGCAAAGAGAGCGGAAGAACCATTACAATCATTTACATGGGTTTTTCCAAGGGGAGCATACCGATATGAGCCCTGATGCTATCGACCGGATTGAATTTGCTCACGCAATTATCCTCACCAATAACTCATTTGCCAATGGGAAATCTATAAGTTCATTAAAGTTAGATGAACGCAGAGTGATTGTAGTTGCTTTAAGGCGTGATGATATCGAAACAGAAACGCCAGATGGCGATACCATTTTACAAGCACAAGACACTTTAATTGTTCGTGGTAAACCGCGTAGAGTTGAACGCGCAGAGCGCTTTGTGCAAGAAGGGCATTAATCGAATAACCATTTTGGCTGTTTGAATAAAGTTAATCTTACATAGTGCCCTTAACGCTGCTGCCGCTAATTCTAACTCTAGGATTAACGGCTTTTTTCTAAATATTTAGAAATTGACGGATTTGATTTTCTTGTTCAAGTGCATCGTTAAAACCTAAATTTATAAGTTCTTTACAGTAATTTTTTTCAAATAACAGATAGCTCACTAAGCTTGATTCTGCATCATTGCTAATCCCCATTGTGCGTAATAATACTCTGATCGACATAGGGAGTTTATCGTAATATTCTACCGCGATATTATTAAAGTTATGGCTAGGGTTAAGTAAATAAGAATCAATGTTTTTTAATCCAATTGCGCCTTTTTTATTTTCATCAGGTATCAGTGATAACGTGTGGTTAACTCGCTCCATACGCTCAATATCGCTTTGCAAAGTATCTGAAAATATAGAGTCTAATAAATGGCCGGCAATTGACGCTGTTGTTGGTGGGTGAGGGTTGTTTTCACTGGCATGAATAGGCTCTTTAGGTTGATCTACACCGACGATAAATATTTTTTCTGCACCTAAATGTATTGCCGGGCTTAATGGCGATAGTTGATGGACAGAGCCATCACCTAAGTTATGGCGCTTTATTTTTTCAGATGGAAAAACTAAAGGGATCGCTGCTGATGCCATCAAGTGCTGGCTATTTAATTGTGTCGGTTCTCCACGGCGTTTAGATCTAAACCACGGTGAAATAGAGTCTTCGGATTGAAAAAAACTAATTGAGTCACCACTGCTGTAGCTCGAGGCTGTTACTGAAACAGCTGATAAATAGCGTCTTCTTATATTTGTATCAATGCGACTAAAATCGACCACGTTTTCAAGTAGGTGCCTGAGTGGTTCATTGTTTAGCAAGCTTCGTGCTTTTTTATTAGCATAGTCAGCTTGGAAACTACCAAATAGGCCGCCAAGCAAATGACTTGAAACGCGCAACGGGTCGGCATGATAAATTCTTTTAGGGTCGAGGTTGTTCCATACCCATTCAAGTTTTTTTACAGCTAATTGAAAGCATGAAGCATAACAAGCTAATGCTGTAGAGTTAATCGCGCCAGCCGACGTGCCACAAATAATAGGGAAGGGTACGCCATGATTACGAGGCATAAATTTAGCTATCGCAGATAAAACACCCACCTGATAAGCAGCGCGAGCGCCTCCACCGGTTAATACTAGGGCATTATTACTGTCGATGTAGCTACGTTTATTGGTCATTAATTGAACCGAGTTGAATAAGGTCTGAATTGAGAGTGATTTTAATCAGTTTTACCCATTGTAGCTAGGGCTATTAAACATATATTATTTTTTATTGGTTTATGAGAAGAAAAAAGGCCAGCTAATGCTGGCCTTTTTAAATGACTAAGAATTATTAACTAGTAAAACATTGAACTTTCTTTAAGTATAAACGCCTACTCGAAAATAAATTTCTAACTGCTAACGCGTTTGTTTGCAGCGTCGATTAATGGTTGCGATCCATTTTGAATTAGTGCCAAGTTAGCTGTAACGGTTTTCTTTGGCAATTTACTAATCATCAAAGAGCCTGTTTTAACTGAACCTTTATTAGCAGCGAATTCCAACAAGTTTTGCCCATTACACTGAATACCTGAGAAGATATTACGAATTTTTAATTTGTTCGTCTTTAAGAATGAACGCATACGTTTCTTGTCGTCTGCGGCCACATACTCACATACACTTTGTGCAATGTCAGCAGCTTGCGCTTTCGGCGCGGTTATAATAGACGTCATAGTTAAAGCAGTAATGGTTGTAACTAGTAATAATTTTTTCATTTTAATAACCTTTTAAATTAAGAGAGTTAGTAAAAGAAAAAACCACAGGATGTACCTAATAACACGGTAACTCCGCTGTCATAGATAAATGAAATATTTACCCTTAGACCGGTGGTTTTGCGTAACACGTTTTCGCGTGCCTTGCCTTTTCTTTGTCCCTTTTAGTATCTCGAAAAGGAGCGGAGATTGCAACCCTAACTCGGTAATTGTTTATTATTAAGGCAGTTTTTGCTTGGAATAGATTGAAGTAAACAAAGTTGATTGTGCTATTTTTCTACTATTTGAATATTTTTACGAGAGAGTTTTTATTATTTCGGAGTTGCAGATTAAGTGGGAAATTATACAAAAAGGGGCTGACGCCCCTTTATGTATAATTACTTTAGAAACAATGATTTAAAACTTCATCTCTGGGATGTCACCTTCAACAACGAGCTCACCTTCAGTTAATGAGATTATCTCTTCAACTGAAACACCTGGCGCACGTTCTAATAAATAAAACTTACCATTTTTAATTTCGATAAATGCAAGGTCAGTTAATACCTTTTTAATGCATCCTTTACCGGTTAAAGGCAAGGTACAGTTACTTAATAACTTTGAAACACCGTGTTTAGAAGCATGTGTCATAGTGACGATAATATTATCCGCACCAGCGACAAGGTCCATTGCACCACCCATGCCTTTAATTAACTTACCTGGGATCATGTACGATGCGATGTTACCGTTTACATCAACTTCAAATGCGCCTAGTACAGTTAAATCAACATGTCCGCCACGGATCATGGCAAATGATTCAGCTGAATCAAATATTGATGCACCTTTTGCCATAGTAACGGTTTGTTTACCTGCGTTAATTAAATCAGCGTCAAGTTCGGCTTCGGTCGGGAATTGCCCCATACCTAGTAAACCATTTTCAGACTGCAACATCACTTCCATACCTTCAGGTACAAAGTTTGCGACTAACGTTGGAATACCGATACCTAAGTTAACGTAATAACCGTCTTGTAATTCTTGTGCAACTCGCTGTGCTAATTGTTCTCTTGATAAAGCCATAAATTACTCCTTACTTTCTACGAGTCGCTACGAACAGTGCGCTGTTCAATGCGTTTTTCGAATGTACCTAAAATTAAGCGATTAACATAAATACCAGGTGTGTGGATTTGATCAGGGTCTAACTCACCCGGTTCAACAATTTCTTCCACTTCAACAACGGTGATTTTTCCTGCTGTTGCTGCCATAGGGTTAAAGTTACGGGCAGTCTTTCTAAATACTAAATTACCGTAACGGTCTGCTTTCCAAGCTTTGACTATGGCAAAGTCACCTTTAATTGCTTCTTCTAGAATATAATGTCTGCCATCAAATTCACGCTCTTCTTTACCTTCAGCTACTGGCGTTCCATAACCTGTCGCAGTGAAAAAAGCAGGAATACCAGCACCACCGGCACGCATTTTTTCAGCTAAGGTACCTTGTGGTGTTAACTCAACGTCTAATTCGCCATTCATCATTTGGCGCTCAAACTCAGCATTTTCACCAACGTAAGATGCAATAATTTTTTTGATTTGACGATCTGGTAATAAAATACCTAATCCAAAGTCATCAACTCCGCAGTTATTTGAAACAACAGTTAACCCTTTAGTGCCTTTGCGCTTAATTTCACTAATTAAATTCTCTGGAATACCACATAAACCAAAGCCACCAGCAATTACGGTCATGTTGTCTTCGAGACCTGCCATTGCTTCTTCATAGCTTGACACTACTTTGTCAAATCCTGCCATTATTTGCTCCTCGCTAATTTTTGTCTTTATTCAAATTACTGTTTCAATCAAGAGATTTAATTTCAAACAGTAAAATGTGTGTTTTTAAGCGTACAAGATTATTTTGTACGATATGCCAACGATACCTTTGATATCGGTGCTTTATCTAACTTGTCGCTAATAAACCAACCTGCGGCAAGTAACTTGTTAAAATCTATACCCGTGGTTATACCTAAGCCATTAAGCATATATAGCACGTCTTCGGTTGCCACGTTTCCTGATGCGCCCTTAGCATAAGGGCAGCCACCAAGTCCTGCAATGGCACTATCGACTACCTTTATGCCAGTTTGCAATGCCGCGTAGATATTAGATAACGCTTGGCCATAGGTATCATGAAAGTGTACGGCTAATTTTTCAACCGGTACCTTAGTACTAACCTCTTGTAACATTCTGGTTACGCTGGCAGGTGTACCAACACCAATAGTGTCACCGAGTGATATTTCGTAACAGCCCATTTTATAAAGCTTTTCTGCAACCATTGCGACTTGCTCAGGAGCAATGTCACCTTCGTAGGGGCAGCCAACTACGCAAGAAACATACCCACGTACCGGAATGTTTGCTGCTTTTGCTGCTTGCATAATAGGTTCGAAACGTTGCAAGCTCTCATCAATTGAGCAATTTATGTTTTTTTGACTAAAAGCTTCAGAGGCTGCGCCAAAAATAGCAACTTCATCGGCATGAACAGCAACCGCTGCTTCAAAGCCTTTCATATTGGGTGTAAGTGCAGCGTAAGTGACATTTTCTTTGCGCTTGATACCATTAAATACATCGGTCGAGGTTGCCATTTGTGGCACCCATTTAGGCGAAACAAAGCTACCACTTTCTATGTAAGTCACGCCGGCATCAGCTAACATTTCAATTAACGCGATTTTATCTTCAGCACTTATTTGTACTTTTTCATTTTGTAAGCCATCGCGAGGACCTACTTCCACTACTTTTACTGAGCTAGGTAATGAAGGTGCAAACATAGAAGAATGTGTATCAGTCATTATGCATCCTCTGGGGTAAAAGCGATTAATTCAGCGCCGCCGTCAACCATATCACCATTGTTATAATATATAGCGTCAACCACGCCATTACTTGGCGCGCGAATGGTATGTTCCATTTTCATCGCTTCCATAATCATCAACGGTTGGTCTGCTTTAACGCTATCGCCAGCTTTTACTAATACTGAAACCATAGTACCGTTCATTGGCGCTACTAAACCGCCATGTTTATCATCACCAGTGTTGTCACCACAATCAGGCAATACATGAGTGAAATTAAACACGCCTTTTTGATGATAAAGGCTAATTTGATTATTGTTTTGCGCAATCGTGGCGTGACTTCGATAGCCATCAATGCTGGCGTAAAGGGTGTCGTTTTCAATTCGACCTTGGCAATCTACAGTTTGACCATCAACGGTAATTAAGTAATAACTTCCGCTACCTTGACGTTTTTGTTCAACCACTATTGGGTATTCTGTACCATTGTGAGCCAAAGTGATGTGATGGATATTGGCTTCATTTAAACGCCACGCATTGGTCATATTCCATGGCGAAAAAGGATCATTGGTTTTCGCGGCAATGGTTTGTGCTTTTTGAGCTTGAGATAACACTAAATAAAGTGCTGCCATCGGCAATTCGCCAGCCAGCGCTTGTTCGTTTTCATGAAATATTAGCGCTTGGTTTTTCTCAATAAAACCAGTATCGATATCAGCATTTACAAAAGGTGCTGAAGTCGCTAGGTTATAAAGAAAGTCGATATTGGTAGTAACGCCACTAATTCGGTATTCAGACAGTGCTTTTGCCATACGTTGTAAGGCTTTTTCACGGTTTTCATCCCAAACAATTAATTTAGCGATCATTGGATCGTAAAATACGCTAACTTCATCACCTTGACGTACACCGGTATCTACTCGGACAAATTCACTTTCAACCGGAGGCTGTAAAAAGTCTAATGTACCCGTTGCCGGCAAAAAGTCATTGTTAGGGTCTTCAGCATAAATACGAGCTTCAAAGGCGTGGCCGTTAATTTTTAATTCGTCTTGAGCTTTTGGCAGTACTTCACCGGCAGCAACACGTAATTGCCATTCAACTAAATCTTGACCAGTAATTAATTCAGTAACTGGATGCTCAACTTGTAAACGCGTGTTCATTTCCATAAAGTAAAACGAACCGTCAATATCAAGTAAAAATTCAACCGTACCCGCACCTTGGTAACCGATAGCTTGGGCCGACTTTATTGCTGATTCACCCATTTTAGCGCGTAGTTCTTCGCTCATGCTGAAGGCTGGGGCCTCTTCAATAACTTTTTGATGACGACGCTGTACAGAACAATCACGTTCGAAAAGGTAAACAGCATTTTGGTGGTTATCACAAAATACCTGAATTTCAACATGGCGAGGTTGCGTTAAGTACTTCTCAACCAACATAGTATCATCGCCAAAAGATGACTTAGCTTCACGCTTTGCTGCGGCAAAACCTTCAGAAAACTCGTCTTCGCTCCATACTTGACGCATACCTTTACCACCACCGCCAGCGGTAGCTTTAAGTAAAACAGGGTAGCCCATATCATCAGCAGCTTTTTTGATAACAGCTTCAGATTGATCGTCACCATGGTAACCAGGCACTAATGGAACATTTGCCGCTTCCATAATGTTTTTAGCGGCAGACTTTGATCCCATCGCTTCAATTGCTGCCACAGGAGGGCCAATAAAAGTTATTCCCTCAGCGGCACACATCCGGCAAAAGTCTGCATTTTCAGAAAGAAATCCGTAACCTGGATGAATAGCTTGTGCGCCAGTACGTTTAGCAGCTTCAATTACTTTTTCAGAGAGTAAATAGCTTTCACGTGATGGCGAACCACCTATATGTATAGCTTCATCGGCCATATTTACATGCAGTGAATCAGCATCAGCATCAGAATAAACAGCGACCGTTAAAATGCCCATTTTACGAGCCGTTTTAATAACACGACAGGCGATTTCGCCACGGTTGGCAATTAGTATTTTAGTAAACATGAATATTATCCTTCGCCTTTGTTTGTTGATTCTTGCCAAGTTGGCTGGCGTTTTTCGAAAAATGCAGTTAAGCCTTCTTGACCTTCTTGCGATACGCGAATGGCAGCAATACGTGCACTGGTCATTTCAATTAAGGCTTCATCAATATCTTGATAAGCTACATCAAGCGCTAATTGTTTAGCTTGGCGCACAGCAAGTGGCCCATTAGCCAATAATGTTTGTGTCATATTTTCTACGGCATTGTCTAAGTCAGTTAGCGGTAGAATTTCATCAACTAAGCCGAGTTGTTGGGCTTTATCAGCAAAAAAACGCTCAGCTGTTTGAAAATAACGGCGACTTGCTTTTTGCCCAATAGCATTGACCACATAAGGGCTAATGGTTGCGGGGATTAAGCCTAGTTTTACTTCACTTAAGCAAAAGCTGGCTTTTTCACTGGCCATGACAATGTCACAGCAACTGGCTAAGCCAACAGCGCCGCCAAAAGCAGCCCCTTGAACTTTTGCAATGGTTGGCTGCTGCATAAAATTAAGATTTTTTAACATCTGCGCTAGTGCGTTAGCATCAGCTAAATTCTCTTCATAAGAGTAAGACGCCATGCGCTTCATCCAGTTAAGGTCTGCACCAGCTGAAAAGCTTTTACCCGTTGATGCAAGGATCATAACGTTAATGTCATGACATTTTGAAATCGCATGAAATAAGTGATTTAAGGCAAATATAATGCTGTCATCAAAGGCATTATGTTTATCTGGATTATTTAATGTAACCGTGGCAACGCCGCGGCTGTCAACATCAAACAAGACTTGTTCACTTGGGCTTTGAATATGAATATGTGAAAACATTTATCTCTGCCCCTTACATTCTAAACAGACCAAACTTGGTCTCTTTAATTGGTTTGTTTAATGAAGCTGAAATAGCTAGACCTAATACTTGACGGGTATCGGCGGGGTCAATTACGCCGTCATCCCACAAGCGTGCAGAAGCATAATAAGGGTGACCTTGGTGTTCGTAGTCATCAATAATAGGTTGTTTAAAATCAGCTTCTTCTTGCGCGCTCCATTGTTCGCCACGCTTTTCTTTTTGGTCGCGTTTAACTTGTGCTAAAACGCCTGCGGCTTGCTCACCACCCATGACTGATATACGCGAGTTTGGCCACATAAATAGGAAACGAGGATCGTATGCACGGCCACACATGCCGTAGTTACCTGCACCAAAGCTGCCACCAATTAAAATGGTAAACTTAGGTACTTGCGCTGTTGCAACGGCAGTTACCATTTTAGCGCCATGTTTAGCGATGCCGCCGGCTTCATATTGTTGACCAACCATAAAGCCGGTTATGTTTTGCAAAAATACTAACGGAATTTTACGTTGCGCACATAGCTCGATAAAGTGAGCACCTTTTTGTGCTGATTCGCCGAATAAAATCCCGTTATTAGCGACGATACCGACAGGGTAGCCATAAATATGGGCAAAGCCACACACTAAAGTTGTGCCATAAAGTGCTTTAAATTCATCAAACTCACTGCCGTCAACCACGCGGGCAATAATTTCACGTACATCGAAAGGTTGGCGAGAATCTTTTGGCACAATACCGTAAACTTCATCGGTTGCGTAAGCAGGTTCAGCCACTTCTTTAATCGCCATTTGTACAGGTTTTACTCGGTTTAAGTTACCGATTGCGCTGCGGGCGATTTCTAATGCGTGATGGTCGTTCTGCGCCATATGATCGGCAACACCAGAAGTACGACAATGCACGTCAGCACCCCCTAAATCTTCTGCGCTAACCACTTCACCGGTCGCCGCTTTAACTAACGGCGGACCCGCTAAGAAAATAGTGCCTTGTTCTTTAACAATAATGGATTCATCAGCCATGGCCGGAACATATGCGCCACCTGCGGTACATGAACCCATAACCACAGCAATTTGTGGAATGCTTTGCGCTGACATATTAGCTTGATTGAAAAAGATACGACCAAAATGTTCTTTATCTGGGAATACATCGTCTTGGTTCGGTAAGTTTGCACCACCTGAGTCAACCAAGTAAATACAAGGTAAGTTATTCTCTTGTGCGATAGTTTGAGCACGTAGATGTTTTTTTACGGTTAATGGAAAATAGGTGCCGCCTTTAACCGTCGCGTCATTGGCGACAATAATACATTCTTGACCACCAACTCGACCAATACCGGTAATAATACCAGCTGCAGGAACGTTATCGTCGTAGACTTCATAAGCAGCAAGTTGTGATAATTCAAGAAAGGCAGAACCTGGGTCGAGCAGGGCGTACACCCGATCTCTTGGCAGTAATTTACCGCGCGATAAATGACGTTCGCGACTACGTTCACCACCACCTAACTTAATTTCTGCTAATTTAGCTTTTAAGTCATCGACTTGTACTTGCATATGGGCAGCATTTTCGATGAACTCAGGACTGCGGGGATTAATTTTCGATATTATCTTAGCCACGGTATAACCTTTTATTTGTTGAACGTTTTGTTAAACTTTTACTTCGTTAGTGTCGTTGAGTTAACAATGCACATTGATATTGTTCGATTCACTAACTGACCTGTTGTTAATCGTTTTCAATAGCAATAGTCACTGGGTTTAATCTTTACGATCGTTACCTTTGCACAATTTGACTTTTCTCGAAGCCAATGGAGCGAGTTCAAGGAAAAAATATTAAGCATAGTTGCCTATGTGTGTATTTTTGACGAAGAAATCGCGCTCATTGGCAATGAGAAAAAGTTAAATTAAACAGATTCGTTGAATAATTCACGACCTATCAACATACGGCGAATCTCTGAAGTACCCGCGCCAATCTCATATAACTTAGCATCACGTAATAAACGACCAGCAGGGAACTCATTAATGTAGCCATTTCCGCCCAGTAATTGAATCGCATCTAGTGCCATTTTAGTGGCTAATTCAGCAGAGTATAAAATTACACCGGCAGCATCTTTACGTGTTGTTTCACCGCGATCGGCTGCCATTGCACATAAATAAGCGTAAGATTTTGCTGCATTCATTTGCGTGTACATGTCAGCAATTTTACCTTGAATTAATTGAAATTCACCGATAGCTTGACCAAACTGTTTTCTGTCGTGAATATATGGCACAACTAAGTCCATACATGCATCCATAATACCTAATGGGCCACCCGTTAATACCAAACGTTCATAATCTAAACCTGACATTAATACGCGAACACCTTTACCTTCTTCGCCTAAAATGTTTTCAGCAGGTACTTCACAATCTTGGAACACTAATTCACAAGTATTAGAACCACGCATGCCTAATTTATCGAGTTTTTGATGACGTGAAAAACCTGGGTAGTCACGCTCAACGATAAAGGCAGTAATACCTTTAGAGCCAGCACTGGTATCTGTTTTAGCATAGATAATAAATACATGAGCATCAGGACCATTGGTGATCCACATTTTGTTGCCGTTAAGAATGTATTTGTCACCTTGCTTTTTAGCTGAAAGTTTCATGCTAACAACGTCAGAACCTGCATTTGGCTCAGACATGGCTAAGGCACCAATGTGCTCGCCAGTACAAAGTTTTGGTAAATATTTAGCTTTTTGCTCATGACTACCATTTTTGTTCAATTGGTTTAAACAAAGGTTAGACATAGCGCCGTAGCTCAAACCTACAGAGGCAGAAGCACGTGAAATTTCTTGCATAGCAACCATGTGCTCTAAGTAACCTAAACCAGAACCACCATATTGCTCATCAACAGTCATACCTAATAAACCTAAGTCGCCAAATTTGCGCCATAAATCCATTGGAAACTCATTATCTTTATCGACTTGTTCTGCACGTGGAGCAATTTCGTCACGAGCAAAGGCATTGACGGTATCGCGGATCATGTCAACGGTTTCGCCGAGGTTAAAATTCATTGATGAGAAAGTAGAAATCATAGTAGTACCTTAAATAAATGTTTGTCTTGTTAACGCGTAGTTACTGCGCGCTAACTGTTTATGTGTTTGTTGTTATTCGACTGACGACTCTATAGCTGTTAAAGCTTCTTGACAGTTGCTCTCTAGGCCGGTCAATTCTATTAACACGGCTTGTATGTCTTCTAATTGTTGGTTTAAATCGTTTTTCTTGTTTGAAATTAAATCCATGATGGTTTTAAGCTGCGTCGCACTTGATTTATCCGCATCGTAAAGTTCAAACAATCGACCAGTTTCAGCCAATGAAAATCCTAAGCGTTTACCACGTAGAATTAACTTTAGTCGAACTCTGTCTCTTTGGTTATAAATTCTTGTCTGGCCCTTGCGAGTTGGCAGTATTAAACCTTGGTCTTCGTAAAAACGAATACTTCGAGTCGTAATATCAAACTCTCTGGCTAGTTCACCAATAGAGAAGGTAATTGGGTTGTTATTGCTCATCGTTGTTACTCATTTTTGTTGCTGAGATTAACTCGCATTTTTATCTATGGGATACCTTACAATAAGTTTACGTTAACGTAAAGTGCAGGTGTAAACATCTGAGCCAGATTTATTGCTATTGCTATTTGCAATTAACTAACTGATATAAATTGGATTTATCTATTCTTTATAATTAAGTTGTAAAGAATGATTGTCAGTTGTTCGGTAAAATTCGTGCTATTACACTAAAGGTCCATAAAGTTTACGTTGGCGTAAAGTTGAAATTGCGGTAATCTGTTGCGAATTTCTTATCGATTCTTGTAATAACTTACCAAGTAATATCGAACAATTTTTTATCGGAGAGCCTTATGTCTACTCAAGATCCTATCGTTATCGTCGCTGCAAAACGTACCCCTATGGGTGGTTTTATGGGCGGTTTATCAGCAGTCAGCGCAACTACACTTGGTGCAACGGCTATTCGTGGTGCTTTAGCAGCAGCTAATTTAGCTAATGATCAAGTAGATGAAGTGATCATGGGTTGTGTTCTTCCTGCAGGTTTAAAACAAGCGCCGGCTCGTCAAGCTGCATTAGAAGCAGATTTAGACTTAACAACGGCTTGTACCACAATTAACAAAGTATGTGGCTCAGGTATGAAAGCTGCAATGCAAGCACATGATGCTTTATTAGCTGGCTCGATTGATGTTGCTATTGCTGGTGGTATGGAAAGCATGACTAACGCACCTCATTTATTACCTAAAGGCAGATCAGGTATTAAAATGGGTCATGGTCAAGTGCTTGATCACATGATGACTGACGGTTTAGAAAATGCTTATGATGGCATTGCAATGGGCTGTTTCGCACAAGAAACTGCTGACGAATCAGGTTTTACTCGTGAAGATATGGACGCTTATGCTATTCGTTCATTAGAACGTGCGAACGCTGCTATTGCCGATGGTGCATTCGTTAACGAAATAGCACCAGTAACCATTAAGTCTCGCCGTGGCGATTCAGTATTTGATATTGATGAACAGCCAGGTAATGCTCGCCCAGATAAAATTCCTAGTTTACGTGCGGCATTTAAAAAAGACGGTACTATCACTGCAGCTAACTCAAGTTCAATTTCAGATGGTGCTGCGGCATTAGTTATGATGAAGCAATCTGAAGCAGAAAAGCGTGGTTTAACACCGTTATGTAAGATTGTTGCTCATGCTATGCATGCGCAAAAACCGGCTGAATTTACCGTTGCTCCTGTTGGCGCGATGCAAAAAGTATTAGCTAAAGCGAACTGGACAACAGAAGACGTTGATTTATTCGAAATCAACGAAGCATTTGCCATGGTTACAATGTTAGGCATTAAAGCATTAAATTTAGACGTTACTAAAGTTAACGTTAATGGCGGTGCTTGTGCATTAGGTCATCCGCTAGGTGCAAGTGGCGCACGTATCATGGTAACGCTAATTCATGCTTTGAAAAACCGTGGATTAAGTAAAGGCCTTGCGTCTTTATGTATCGGTGGTGGTGAAGCTACTGCAATTGCTATTGAAATGATGTAACAGTCTACTTTCTAGTCGTTATGTAAAGCCCACATTTGTGGGCTTTTTTGATCCCTGTCGTTAATATTCCAAAGATATATTAAATAATAATAAACACTTAGTAACATATTAGTGACAGCATATTTACAAGTATATATTGTAAGCAACATGACATATTAGGTATAAAGGCTTGGGAGATTTTAATCATAATAAAAACCCACCACTTATATTCACTGATAATAGGTAAATTATGACCTTACATTTAAGCTTCAATCGTTTTCAATTGCCAGGATTGGCATTTTGTATCATGGCATTATCACAAAACGTTTATGCCGACGGCTTAGCGGATTTGCAATTAGCATTGCAGTCATTAAAGGGAGATAATCCCGTTTCAGGTGTTTTAAGTGTGTCATTTTCTGAAGTAAGAGGTGATGGTAAAGATAAAAAAATTAAAACCGGCGCTATTGATTCAATATTGTCGGAAAACAACACCGGCCTAAATATTAGTTATTCGAAAGATGTACTCAATAATATCGAACAAGAAAACCAATTAAAATTGAAAGATGAAGAAGCTGATACACCAGTATTAAATGGTGCCGAAACTATATCTGCGTATTCTTTAATGCCTATATTTTCATCTGCGCAAGCGATTTTGGACTTAATCGAACAAGGTGAGTTTACCGGTGAAAGCAGTATTGAATACCTCGATAAAAACGTCAGAGTATTAGATTTTACCTTACCACTAGAAAGCTTTATCGATGATAAGAAGATTCGTGGCTACGTCAGTAAATTTGACGGTAGCTTTAAAGTGCTAATTGATGACAATGGTGTGCCGATAGAAACGCGAATGAGTTATAAAGGTAAAGGTAGCGCATATATCTTTTTCTCTATGAAAGCACAAAGCGAAATCATTTCACAATTCCAAGTAAAGGGCACTCGCCTTGTGAGAACCAAAAGAGAGATTGTGTCGAATTCGACGTCAACATTTAGTGACCGAACCTACAATGGCACTTGGCAACTCGATTTACATTAAGCTTGTCTGAAAATGGACTGATAAATAGTCAAAAAATAATTAAAATTGTCTCTAATCCTGAGGCCGAATCAATATTAATTCAAGGACGTATGCCCATGCATGTAACACTGTTGAAAAACTTTACTTTGGTAATTAACGTAATATTCATTGCGTTAATTACTCAACAAGCTAATGCAATAGAACTGACTGAAACGGATTTTGTTAAGACACTATCTGTACCAACGGCGGATAAAGCGGCCTCAATTGACTTTAATATTACTTTACCGCCAAGTTACTACAAAAAACCAAATAAACGCTATGTGGTTATTTTTGATTTACACCCTAGAAGCCAACCTTATTTGAGTGGATTACATGATTGGATGAGTCACAACGGTGATTGGCCATGGCTTGAAACCATTGTAGTGACCCCACGTGGATATAGTGAGCAATTGGGCGCATTAAAAACGCTGGGCGAAGGTGATGAAGTTAATGTTGCCGGCACTAAACTACTCAATTTTTTAGAAAAAGGTGTATTTAAAGCCGTAGACGATGAATATCGCAGTAATGGCTTTCGAATTTTCAACGGTTTTACCGGTAATGCCACTTTAGGGCTTTATACTCTGTTAAATCGCCCTGAGCTATTTAATGCATATATTCTAGCAAGCCCGATCTTATCTGATAATTACGGCAATATATTGCTTGATGCTAAAGCTAAGCTTAAAAAAATATCCGGTAAAACTCGCACGGTATTTCTCTCAACCAGCGATAGTAATTATGAACAAGCTCAGTTAGCAGGTTTTGCCGAGTTAACTGAAATTATTGCCGCAGAAAAGTCAGCTGCACTCGATATCACCATCAAACGTTTCGATGGCAGTTACTATATGTCACAACCCGCTTTAGCTGCAGTGTATGGTATTGAGGCAATTTTTAATGATTATCACCAAACACTTAAACCCGATTCAATTATTTCATTGGGCGGCCCAAAAGCGATTTTAAAGCACTATAAATATCTCAGCGAAAAGAAATACGGTTTAAAAGTATCTGCAGAAGGCACACTAAAGGCTTTAGCCTTCTCAAAGCTAGAGTCGACGCCAGAAGAAGCGATAGAAATACTGAAAATTGCCGTGCAACAATATCCGGAGTCTGCATATGCTCATCAAGGCTTAGCTAAGGCATATTTTGAATTGCAGCAATTTGAAAAGGCGGTGGCGAGACAAAAAATAGCCGTAGAAAAATCAATGTCGATGATCCCGTGGCACCAACGCAAGCATCAACAATATTTGGAGCAATATCAAGCGAGCTTAACTACTTCCCCGACAGAAACTAAGTAACCTCCTAAAAGTTATAGTTGTTACTTACATTAGCTAATGTGAGTAACAGCTTTAAGCAAAAGCATTTACACTGATAACGGCTAGCTCTTGCAAGCTAATGCGCTAGCGAATTGGGCAGTGAATCGAGTATCTATAAACTATTAATCAACAATAGTATTAAGTCACACATACTAAACCACAGATGTAAACGCGTTAATACTTCCGCTATTAGTTCCCACCTAAGATATGTGTAAAGAGGGGGGCATCTTCATCTTCATTGTTAAACCTTAATAACAACGTCCTCATATTTAATAGAAATTTCAAGCAGATTTTTCTGTCTTTATCTTGTCTTTATTAAAAGTTCAAATATTAATGCAAATGATATCTATTATCATTTGCATTTGGGTTTTTGTTTGGTTAATATCCCATTTCTCATTCATTAGGACTTTAAAATAAAAGTAAAAACATGAAATCTCAAATAAACTCTCATCAAAAAAATAAAGTAACACTTGGCGCACAAGCAGTAGCTGCAGCATTGGTTTTTAGCGGTACAAACGTATACGCACAAAGCAACACTGAAAGCTGTGAAAATGACAGCGGTGTAGTGTGTGAATCGAAAGAAATTAATAAGTCAGAACAGGCCATTGAATTAATTAAAGTGCATGGCACTAAAGCATCGGTATACCTACATGACTCTTCTGGCGACATTCGCCGTGTAGCTGAACTGGTCGATACACCTCAAATTATTACCGTGTTAACGCAAGACCAAATTATCGAAGCGGGTAAAACTGACCTGAAAGATATTTTATCAGCTCAAGCGGGCATTACTTTAGGTACGGGTGAAAATGGTAACGCATTCGGTGACCGTTATATTATTCGCGGCCATGAAGCGCGCAGTGATGTTTTTGTCGATGGCTTAAGAGACCCCGGCATGAGCACACGTGAAAGCTTTGCTACCGAGCGTGTTGAAATTACCAAAGGACCAAGCTCTACTTTCGCAGGTCGAGGTTCATCGGGCGGTGCGGTAAATAGTATTACTAAAAAAGCGTCAGTAAATTACAACTTTGGCCGTGTTGATGCGGGTTTAGGTAGTGATGAATTCAAACGTGTCACCTTAGATTACAATTTACCCTTGTCAGAAAACACGGCGCTTAGATTAAATGCCTTAATCTCAGATGAAGATAAGCCAGATCGTGAAGGCGTTTCAAATAAAAGAAAAGGCGTACAATTATCAGGTGTTTATTTGCCAACCCAAGCATTATCAATTACTGCAGACGGTTATTATTTAGATGCTGAAGATGTTCCAGATTTAGGCAGTTATTACGACCAAGAGCAACGAGCTCCGTTTGAAGATATTCCGGTTTACTCACAAGAGTCTGATTTCTTAAAGTCAGAGGTAAAAACCTTCACCTTACGTACCGAGTATGAAGTTAACGACAATATTACGCTTTATAACGCTACCCGTTTTGGTGATACCAAAAATGGTTATATTACCACTGGGGCAAAGGGGACAACGCGCGCGGATAGCGATCAGGAAGCACCAGGTGCACAGACCATAAGTTTAAGTACTCATCAAGGTTATCAAGATGTTTCGTATGCCAGTACACAGTTTAATGTGTTTTGGAATACCAACGTTTTTGACCTAGAGAACAACTTTGTTTTTGGTGTTGAATACACCGATGAAAGCGTTAATAACGGGGTTTATGATATCAACTATGACAACGCAACTAACTGTATAACCTCTGGGTGGCGTGGTGATAGCGCAGGCTATTGTATTGTAGATGGCGCTGGTGAGCAGCACAACAATCTTAGCCAGTTAATGGGCAGAACTTATGCTCGCGGCGATAACGATGCCGTACTTAATATTGAAACCGTTTCAGTTTATCTAATGGATACCGTGCATTTAACGGATCAACTTGACGTTTTTTATGGCGCTCGCTTAGATAGTTTTGATTATAGTAATGAAGCTACAAGTCGAGGAAGTTCAGCGCTTTATGCTTATTCAGACAATATGTACAATGGCAACATTGGCTTGATATATGATTTTTCTGAAGGCATTAATGTTTACGCCAATTACAGCACCGCAACCAACATCAATGGTGGCGAGTCTGATTTAGGCGCCAACTGTGGCTACGGTGGAATTTGTGGTAATGCCACGCAAGTGCCTGACTCAGATCCTGAACGTGTCGAAAATATTGAAATCGGCACTAAGTTCATGTTGTTTGATGATAACTTCTTATTTAGCGCGTCTATTTTCCAAATCACTAAAGACGATGTTATGGAAAGTGTTGGTGACGACGATTACGCAACTTTAGGTACATTAAATACCGGTGAGAATAGAGTAAAAGGTATTGAAATTGGCTTTGTTGGTAATTTAACTGACGATTTAAGCGTACAATTTTCTGCGACAGCGATGGACTCTGAAGTATTAGACTCAATAAATGAAGAAAGCATTGGCTTAGCATTAAGTAATTTTGCTGAAAAAAGTGTTTATCTACAACTTAGATATCAGCTTAATGAGTCATTTGTTGTTGGTGGTGATTACGCTTATCAAAGCGAAATGTACGCAGGTCAACCGGATACTGCCGCAGGTTACGATAGCGAAAATAACCGCTATAGCGTAATAGTTCCAAGCTACCAAGTGGTTAATTTATTTGCCAACTATTACGCAACCGACGATTTAACATTTAGATTAAACATAGGTAATGCCTTTGATGAAACGTACTACACAGCTGCATATCGCTCGGGTGCATTTATGTATTTAGGCAGTGCGACAAGTACAAAATTAACGGCAACATATGAGTTTTAATTAAACAGGTAAAGTAAAGCATGATTGTTATTGAAAAAATATTATCGAAAGAAGAAGTTAAGGCATATCGACAAAAGCTAACTAACGCTCCTTGGGGTGACGGTGGCAGCACGGCGATGGGCATGGCAGCTTCTGTTAAAAATAACAATCAAGCTGATGCTAGTAACGACAATGTTCGCCAATTAGCTAACCAGCTATTGGCGCGTATTGGTGAAACACCCAAAGTAGTATCAGCTGCTTTACCTCATAAAATATTTCCACCATGTTTTAATCGCTATAGTGAGACAGAAGAGTACGGTTATCATGTCGACGCTGCTGTCATGAGAATTCCAGCAACATCTGAAGTTTTACGTAGCGATATGTCAATGACCACGTTTTTAAGTGAGCCTGAAGAGTATCAAGGAGGGGAGTTAATAATCTCGACCGAATTCGGTAATCAGTCAATTAAACTGCCGGCGGGGTACGCGGTTGTATATCCTTCAAGCAGTTTGCATAAGGTTACTGCTGTTACACAAGGGCAACGCATAGCCGCGATTACTTGGATGCAAAGCATGATAAGTGATGTCAGCATTAGACAAAACTTGTATCAACTGGATCAAACCATACAAAATCTGATCAAAGAAAATAAAACTTCACGAACTGAAATGGACAACTTACATAATGTTTATCACAACTTGATCCGCCAGTTTGCACAATTGTAGTAAGTGATATTACGTGGGGGGTAAGCGGCCAGAAGCTTAGCTTTTTATAAGCCGAAGTATTAGGTATTGCTCATAAAAATGCGCAAAATTAGTGATATTAAGCGTTAGGTTCTCTACTCTGAACGAATAATTACATTATAACGTTATGGCGCTAAAGTATTGTTATGCAACTGTGGAGATATCACCATGAGTAACTTATCTAAACGTTCTACCGTCTATTTTGAACCAAAAATACACCAAGAATTAAAAATACGTGCTGCGTCATCACAGCTTTCAGTTTCAGAATTAATTGATGAAGCTGTACGTCTTTTAATGCGAGAAGATCAAGAAGACTTGGCAGCAGTATCAGATAGGGTTAATGAAGCTGAAATGTTATACGAAGATTTATTAAATGATCTTAAGTCGCATGGAAAAATATAAACTTACCTTTAAAAAGTCAGTTGCGAAAGATCTACGTGCAATTCCCAATAACGATGTAAGAAAGATTCTAGATAAAATAAATTCTAGATAAAATAAATTCGTTATCCGAAAACCCTAGGGCTGAAGGTTGCATAAAATTATCTGGTCAAGAAAACTACCGAGTTAGGCAGGGCTTATACAGGATAGTCTATGAAATTAAAGACGACCGTTTAATTATTAATGCCATTAAAGTAGCTCATAGATCTAATGTCTATAAGAGCAATTAACACATATGAACCTTATTCCCGTCAATAGGGTTGTATTTAGCTTCCGTTAGGCAGTTAATTGTTCATTCAATTCACAAGTTCGTCTACATCGTTGAATCAATTAGCTAACGTCTGGTTTGTCCGATTTAACGACAAAATTACTAGGTCGGATTGAAGGCTCATAGTTGACGTAACCGCATGAAAAGCTTAGTGTCAGGTTGAGGGAAAAACCTACATGTTGAAATAACTTTTAAGGGCCTAGATGACGATTGCAGCAAAAACAATAAGCTTTGGTGTGTTGCTATTAATTTCCTGTAGTGTAGTAGCTACATCGATTGTTAATATTGAACCGTGTACATATCAATCTATTCAAAACTCAACTGAATCGCCTCCGTATACTTCTTTAATGACTTGCAAAATAGCGCAAGATAAAGTCTCTTTTAAATTGACGACTCCAACATTAACGCCATTGAAAAATTGCACACTAATTGAGGAAAGGATAGAACCATTTTTAAAATCTATCTCATATGCGCCAATGGTAAAAGGCACATGCCCAAATCACAAAAGTGGGTTATATGTTTCAATGGTATATGGTTCAGAAATATTTGAAGACGATTTTGTTTTTAATCAAATAGAAGAACTTACGTCTGATTTAGAGAAACAAGGGCCTTTTGCTAGAGATAGAATCGATATCCCTTTTTATAAGTTGTGGTTTTGTGATGAGTGCGAAGAATTCTTAGGCGCACTCGATAAAAATTTAATTATTATTCGTGCGATAAATATGAATTACCCTGATAAAAACCAAGCAAATTTAATAATTAAATTTGGTGATAATAGGTGGCAACTGTCGTTACATTTAATAGAAAACAAGTTTTTTATAAAGCAGTTATATAGAATCCGTTAGTATAAAAAATACTGACTGAAAATGGCACTTTGAAGTAATGCCAATACAATAACTTTAATATCTGCAAAGTCGGAACACTAGACCTTTTCATAAACTAAAACCTACATGACTATCTTTAGTGTAAATAAAAATTTATTCTTGAGTTATGGGATAGAATGAGAACTAATCCAAGTGCTATGAAGCATACAGGTCCTTTTTCAAGGGCAATTCTTAAGCTATTTATATTCGATAATCAAAAACTCTGCTGTTGTATCACCCACGTTCATCACTTCATGAATTGTTACCTGCTCACTACCAAATGAACTTCCAATTGGCACATTTACTTCCCTAGTACCTTTAGAATCTATGAGCCGAAACTTGCCGCCGGCAATGGTATAACCGACATGCGGTTTATGATAATGCTTTTCATGACCGACTCCTGGAGCAAAAACACATTTCAATACTCTGAGCTTGTTATTTTCTTTGACCACGGAACAGACTTTCTCACCTGCCCAGCCGGCTTCAAGTGGATCAGGTAACTGATTTTCTACCATTATTGGTTGATCATTGAGTAAGTCATCATTAGCTATTGAATTAGTGCAGCCAAAAGACAATACAGCGATGGACAAAAATAGCGTGTTTAATGTTAAACGTTTTGACATTTTAGGTTCTTTTTTGAATAGATAAAGCTTAAATAGAAAAGCAGAAATGGAACATGATTAAAGCAAGATAAACCATAAGCTAACACTATGCAACGGAGCCTGTGCTTTCGAGTTTAGAGCTTATGGCAGAAGGTTGGTGCAGGTTAATATCGGGGGATTTTCACTTCGCATCTATAAATGCTTTAGCTGGCAAAGATTTATTAAATTTGTTATTAATACCTTCGTGATGCTCATGAGCAGTGTTTGGTCAAAAACTTACGTAAATAGCGCGGTTTATAATTGTTATTTTTACAAGGAAATTTAGTTGTCATTATCAAGTAAAGCATTTATAGATAAAATTCATCAGGAGCTAAACTTCCTTGAAAAATGCGGCTATCAAAAAGAACCATCTAATTGCTTTAGGGATGAGACAACTATTAATTATACCTCCCCTAAGTTGATGATCGTTTTTTGTCACAGTAGCTATAGCGATGATTTTTGGTGTGTTATTGGACAACCGGATGTAAGTTATCCTAAAAAACCAATTGGACTTTTTAAACTAATTGAAGAACTCCCCAATGAACCCGAATTACCTCGAGATGCAATTAAGGCTATTTCAAAAACTGCTGACTTAATGCAAAATCAGTTAAGTGAGTTGATTAATGGAAATTTAAATTTAATATCAAAGGTTTGGGCACAAGAAGAATTAATTGAATTAAGTATTTATCACTATCAAAAAGAAGTTGCAATTCGTTCTGAAATAGTCGGAAGAACGGAAATACTTGAAATCCCTAATAATAAAAAAGCTTTAGGTAGTAGTTATTTAAAGCGGTTCCCACACCATAACTTTGAACAAAAAACTACCTGGGTTGTTTTTACTACGTTTGCAGAGTTTCATTGTAATAGTTATGAAGAAGCTCAAAAAATGTCTCTTCAGTTTAAGTAAAACTAACACCCACCATCGTTATTAAACTTAGCCAATTTTTATCTATGAACTATGGCGCGAGTCACGATATTGCTTTGGTGACATACCGACGAGTTTTTTAAATAATCGTGAGAAGTAATAAGGGTCGCTATAACCTAAACCGCTAGCGATATCTTTAATGGCGATATCGCTGTTATCAAGTTGCGTACAGGCATGTTGAATTTTCATATTGATAAAGTGCTGAATGGGCGAGCTATCAGTTAGCTCTTTAAACTTTTTCGCAAAATGAAATTTAGACAATTGGCTGTAATGCGCTAGCGTATCTAAGCTCAATTCTTGGTGCAAGCTATTGCGCATGAGTGCTTCTACCGCTTCTAAATCAAAGTTCGAGCTATTATTGAACATGGTTAAGCGTAGTTGTAGCGCGAGAAAGCTTAAGGCTTGCTGCAAAATATGTACGGCGTGAATAACGTTCGTGGCAGTATAACCTCGCGCGCCCAGTGCTAATAAATGATCAAAGTCACTGACAATATTGTTTAATACGCCAACATGGGCGACACCATTATCCATCTTCATCAGTAATCTTTCAGCGAAGTCGGTTGCTAACGTACCGGTGAAGTTTATCCAATAAACAACATTCTCTGTCGCTTTACCATCACGCGTGCTTTGTGGTGTATCTGTTTGTGTGGAGTTAATTGCCGAATCGTTTGATTTATTTAGCGTAAATGTAAAGGCAGTGTCAGGGTTGATAATAACAAGATCGCCACGCTCTATCGTTCTTTCTTTACCTTGGTAATTTAATTTACCTTGACCTGATAAGCAGTAAAATAAGGTGTGACAATGATTATTCTCTTGTTGAAATTTATAATTATTATTTACTTGCTTAATACCCAGTGAAACAGGATATAAGCCATCTGTTAAACGATGCTTTGATAATTTTTTTAATAAAAACATCGGAATAAATAAGCGAATATCCGATGAGTTTTGTTGTTTGTTTAATGACATTTTAACCTGTGAATATTAACAATGTTGCGAACTGGTCGAATCACAATATAGTCCATTAAATTGACAATAAAATCAATGTTCATTGTGTTTTTAATGTGGTCTAATTTTGCCATTAAGTTTCCATTACCAACATTTACGACTAGAACTAGTACATTGATAGGTTTTTCGTTGTAAATACTGAGATATTTATTGCTCCATAATGCCGCTTCTTACTTATTATTGATAAGCCAATAATAAGTAAGAAGCGATTATGACCAAGCGACTTTGATTAATAAGAGAGTATGAGATGAATACTGAAAGATATCAGTTAAAAAATAAGATCCGTATCGTTACTGCTGCATCATTATTTGATGGCCATGACGCCGCGATTAATATTATGCGTAGAATTTTGCAATCAAGTGGCGCAGAAGTTATTCATCTTGGTCATGACCGCAGTGTTGAAGAAGTGGTAAATACTGCCATTCAAGAAGATGCAAACGCTATTGCCATGACGTCTTATCAAGGTGGTCATAACGAATACTTTAAGTATATGTACGACCTATTAAAAGAACGTGGCTGTGAGCATATTCGTATTGTTGGCGGCGGCGGTGGTGTTATTTTGCCAGATGAAATAAAAATGCTACAAGATTACGGCATTACCCGTATTTACTCACCTGATGATGGTCGTGAACTTGGTTTGCTGGGTATGATTGATGACATGCTTGAGCGTTGTGATTTTAAAACCGGCTTAGATGTTAAAAAAGATGATGTTGCTAATTTAAAGAAAGACATTCCATTACAAGATAAAAAACAAGCGATTGCCCGTTTGATCTCAGCAGCTGAAAACGCCCCTGAAGAAAATAAAGCCGATCTTGAAAAAATACGCAAAATAGCCAAAATCAGCAAAACTCCAGTATTAGGTATAACAGGTACGGGTGGTGCAGGTAAATCTTCATTGGTTGATGAATTAATTCGCCGCTTTTTAATGGCAACCGACGACAGCAAAATCGCTATTGTGTCGGTTGACCCGTCAAAACGTAAAACGGGTGGCGCATTACTCGGTGATCGTATTCGAATGAACGCGGTAAATAACGACCGTGTTTATATGCGCTCGTTAGCAACTCGTCAGTCAAACCTAGCGTTATCAGTTTATGTTAATGACACGCTCGATATTTTAAAAGCAACAGACTTTGATTTAATCGTTTTAGAAACCTCAGGTATCGGCCAGTCAGATACAGAAATTGAAGAACATTCAGATGTTTCTTTATATGTAATGACGCCAGAATACGGCGCAGCAACGCAGCTTGAAAAAATTGATATGCTCGATTTTGCTGACATTATTGCGTTGAATAAATTCGATAAGCGTGGCGCACTAGATGCACTTCGTGATGTCAAAAAACAATATAAACGTAACCGTGGCATGTTTGAAGCGGGTGATGATGAAGTACCGGTATACGGCACTATCGCGTCACAATTTAACGACCGTGGTATGACTGAGCTTTATAACGCGGTGATTACTGCCTTAAATACCAAAGCAAATTTAGAAATTGCTTCAATCCTTTCAACCGAAGGTACTTTGGCTGAAAAGAGCAGTGTTATTCCAGGTAAGCGCGTACGCTACTTGTCTGAAATTTCTGAAAATAACCGTGGTTACGATGCCTGGGTTGAGCAGCAAGCAAACGTTGCGCAAAAACTTTACGGTATTCATCAAGCAATTGAAACTGCGAAAGAGAGCGGTGAAAACAGTGGTGGTGAACTAGCTCAGCAACTTGAAGCACTTTACAAGAAAGTTGAGTTAGACCTAGACCCGAAAAACAAATTGTTAATCGAGCAATGGGCTGACAAAGTTCAACGTTACAAAGACCCAGAGTTTAAATTTAAAGTTCGTAATAAAGAGCTTTCTATTGAAACCCATACTAAATCATTATCGGGCTCTGATATTCCAAAAATCAGCATGCCTAAGTATCAAGGTTGGGGCGATATTCTTAAGTGGATTTTACAAGAAAACGTACCAGGTGAATTCCCATATACCGCTGGTTTGTTCCCATTCAAGCGTGAAGGTGAAGACCCAACACGTATGTTCGCAGGTGAAGGTGGCCCAGAGCGTACTAACCGTCGTTTTCATTATGTGTCAAAAGGTATGCCAGCTAAACGCTTGTCTACCGCGTTTGACTCGGTAACTTTATACGGTAACGATCCAGATTTACGTCCAGATATTTACGGTAAAATTGGTAATGCCGGTGTTTCAATTTGTTGTTTAGATGACGCTAAAAAACTTTATTCAGGTTTCGATTTAGCTGATGCTATGACGTCGGTATCAATGACCATTAATGGTCCTGCGCCGATGTTATTAGGTTTCTTCTTAAATGCAGCCATTGATCAACAATGTGAGCGTTACATTACTGAGCATGGTTTAGAAAAAGAAACGCAAGCGCTAATCAATAAAATTTATAAAGACAAAGGCTGCGAACGTCCACAATACCAAGGCGAATTACCCGATGGTAATGACGGTTTGGGCTTAATGTTATTAGGTGTTACTGGCGACCAAGTATTACCTCCAGCGATTTACCAAGAGATTAAAGCAAAAACCTTAACGTTAGTACGAGGCACAGTACAAGCCGATATCTTAAAAGAAGATCAGGCGCAAAATACTTGTATTTTCTCAACTGAATTTGCTTTACGTTTAATGGGTGATGTACAAGAGTACTTTATCGAGAAAGGCGTACGTAATTTCTACTCGGTGTCTATTTCTGGTTACCATATTGCTGAAGCAGGCGCGAACCCAATCACGCAATTAGCATTAACGTTAGCGAACGGTTTTACTTTTGTAGAATATTACTTAAGCCGTGGCATGGATATTAACGAATTTGGTCCAAACTTATCATTTTTCTTCTCAAATGGTATTGATCCTGAGTATGCGGTAATTGGCCGTGTGGCTCGTCGTATTTGGTCAAAAGCGATGAAGAACAAGTACGGTGCTAACGCGCGTGCACAAATGTTGAAGTACCATATTCAAACTTCAGGTCGTTCTCTGCATGCGCAAGAAATTGACTTCAATGATATTCGAACCACGTTACAAGCCTTATACGCAATTAACGATAACTGTAACTCTTTGCACACTAATGCATATGATGAAGCGATCACCACGCCAACAGAAGACAGTGTTCGTCGTGCCATGGCTATTCAGTTAATTATTAACCGCGAGTTAGGTTTGTCGAAAAACGAAAACCCAATTCAAGGTGCCTTCATAATTGAAGAGTTAACTGACTTAGTTGAAGAAGCCGTACTGACAGAGTTCGATCGTATAAACGAACGTGGCGGCGTGTTAGGTGCGATGGAAACCATGTACCAACGCAGTAAAATTCAAGAAGAGAGCTTACATTACGAACACTTAAAGCATTCAGGTGAATTCCCAATTATTGGTGTTAATACTTTCTTAAGTTCTAAAGGCTCACCAACAGTAGTACCTGAAGAAGTAATTCGTGCAACTGAAGAAGAAAAAACCTATCAAATTGATATGTTAGCTACATTGCATAAAGCCAATGAAGCACAAGTTAATGAGCTATTGAAACGTCTACAAGAAGCAGCAATCAAGCATGAGAACATATTTGAGTTGATGATGGACGCTTGTAAAGTTTGTTCATTAGGCCAAATTGTTAACTCGTTATTTGAAGTTGGCGGCCAATACCGTCGCAACATGTAAGGAGTAATTAATGTCTGATTATCAAGCACCAATGCGTGATATGCAGTTTTTATTGCATGAAGTTTTTGACGCAGAAAATTTATGGTCAACGATGCCAGCTGTTGCTGAGTTAATTGATAAAGATACCGCTGATGCCATTTTATCTGAAGGGGCAAAATTAACTTCAGCTGTAATTGCTCCGCTCAATCGCAATAGTGATGAACAAGGCGCTACGTGGACAAATGGTGACGTAACAACACCTGATGGTTTTGCACAAGCTTATCAACTTTATTGTGAAGGCGGCTGGGGCGCGTTAAGTGGCGACCCAGAGCATGGCGGCATGGGGATGCCTAAAATGTTGCAATCGTTTGTCGAGGAAATGACGCAATCTGCCTCTATTTCATTCGCGCTTTATCCAATGTTAACAGCGGGTGCCAGTTTGGCACTTTCTGCGCATGCCAGTAATGAAATGAAGCAAACGTACTTGGAAAATATGTATTCTGGTAAGTGGGCTGGCACTATGTGTTTAACAGAGCCACATGCCGGTAGTGATTTAGGTATTATGACCGCAAAAGCACAAGCGTTAGATGATGGTAGCTTTGCATTATCAGGCACAAAAATATTTATCACTGGTGGCGAGCAAGACTTAACTGAAAACATTATTCATTTAGTGTTGGCGAAAATACCGGGCGCACCAGAAGGCCCTCGTGGTATTTCGATGTTTGTTGTGCCTAAATTTTTGTTAAATGATGATGGCAGTTTAGGCGCTCGAAATACCGTTACTTGTGGTTCAATTGAACACAAAATGGGCATCAAAGGCTCTGCAACTTGTGTGATGAATTTTGATGGCGCTAAAGGCTTTTTAGTTGGCGAGCAAAACAAAGGCTTAAACTACATGTTCACTATGATGAACTATGAACGTTTAGGCATGGGAATTCAGGGCGTTGGTGCGGCTGAAACTTCTTATCAACAAGCCGCTGAATATGCTAGCGAGCGTATTCAAGGTCGCAGTGCTACTGGCGCGCAATCACCTGATAAAAAAGCTGATTCAATAATTGTTCATCCTGATGTGCGTAAAATGCTGTTAACAATGAGGTCACTTAACGAAGGCGGCCGTTGTTTCTCTACTTATGTAGCCAAGCAACTCGACATTGTTAAATTCTCGGATGATAACCAAGCAAAACAAAACGCTGAGCAATTAGTGGCATTATTAACACCTGTAGCAAAAGCCTTTATGACAGATATGGCTTTTGAAAGCTGTGGATTAGGTCAAATGGTTTTTGGTGGTCATGGCTATGTGCGTGAATGGGGACAAGAACAGTTGGTTCGTGATGTTCGCATTGCACAAATCTATGAAGGCACTAACGGTATTCAAGCTTTAGACTTGCTTGGCCGTAAAGTTGTCGCTAACAAAGGGCAATTTTTTCAGTTGTACTTTGATGAAATCACAGCCTTTATAGACAAAAATGCTGAGAATGAAGCGTTGAATAATTTTGTCCAGCCTTTAGCTGGCGCATTAGCAAAATTAAAAGCCGTGACTGAGTTAATTCTTACAGAGCAAAGTCGTGATAAAAATATGGTCGGCGCTTCGGCAACTGATTATTTAGCCGCATTTGGTTTAGTAAGTTATAGCTATATGTGGGCGTTGATGGCAGAAAAAGCTACAGCACAAGCTACAGAAGATTTCTATCAAGCAAAATTATATGTTGGAGATTTTTTCATTGCACGTATATTGCCAAGAATTGATGGTCATATTGCTGCGATTGAAGCCGGCAGTAAAAGTTTGATGACAATGCCAGAAGGTTTATTTAACTATAATCATTAATGGAATAATCATTAACTGATTCATCATTACTTATTTATCATAAGGTTAGCGGTGGAGCAAGACTAAAGTCTACTGGTGTTAATAGCTCAAGTATTGAATGCTAGCTAATCCCAGAACAACAACGTTTTGAAAGCTACTTTGATATCAGCTAAAGCTACTTTTTGGCTTTAGCTGATAACTTTAAATATTGTGAGGATTATTACATGTCGACCGTCCCAGAAAAATTCAAAGCATTTCGTATTCACAAAAATGATAAAACTATTTCTAGTGGTTTTGAGCAAATAAGTCTTGATGACTTAACTGCTGGCGAAGTGGTGATTAAAGTTGCCTATTCCGATATTAATTACAAAGACGCTTTAGCGGCAACGGGTAAAGGGCGTATTTTAAGAACTTATCCGTTGGTTGGCGGCATTGACTTATCCGGTGTCGTTATTAGTTCAGAAGATTCACGCTTTCATGCCGGCGATAAAGTATTGGTATGCGGCGCACAATTATCAGAGCTATACGATGGCGGTTATAGCGAATATGCTCGCGTTAAGGCCGACTCATTAGTGAATCTGCCAGTGGGCATGAGTTTACGAGATGTTATGGCCTTAGGAACTGCCGGTTATACCGCAGCTCTAGCGATACAGCGTATGGAAGATAATGGCCAAATACCAGAGCGTGGCCCGATAGTTGTCACTGGCGCTACCGGTGGTGTAGGTAGTTTTTCTATCAATATGCTCGCTAATATTGGTTACGAAGTTATTGCTTTTACCGGCAAAACAGAACAAGAACCGTATTTAAAGGCACTTGGTGCTAGTCAGTTAATTAATCGTAATGATATTGAAATGGGTACGAAACCTCTAGAGACTGCTCAGTGGGGCGGTGCTATTGATAATGTTGGTGGCGATACCTTAGCGTGGCTGACAAGAACTACAAATGTTTGGGGTAATATTGCGTCAATAGGCTTAGCTGGTGGTTTTAAACTTGAGTCAACGGTGATGCCATTTATTTTACGTGGTGTTAGCTTACTTGGGATAAACTCAGTTGAAATGCCTTTGTCAGTCAGAGCACAAGGTTGGAAACGATTAGCCAGTGATTTAAAACCGACGCAATTAGACTTGATCGCACCAACGACCATTAAGTTTGCAGAATTGCCAAATGCTTTTGATGCTTATGTCGATGGAACTGTCACGGGAAGAACCGTGGTGGAAATTGATGCAAGTTTAGATTAAAAAACTCAACGATAATTAACCCACTATTTACTAAGAGCGCGATAGATGTCAGTAGTTTTATTTGAAGAAATATCAACTGAAAGTAATAAAAAAATAGCGCTAGCAGAGTTAAACTCTCCTGGGTCACTTAATGCATTAAATATTGAGATGATTGAATTGCTGACAGCTCAATTAGCGCTTTGGCAAAGTGATGACAATATTGCCATGGTGATATTACAAGGGGCAGGTGATAAAGCCTTTTGTGCTGGTGGCGATGTCGTAAGTTTGTACCATTCGTTATCAGCGCAGCGTAAATCACAGGATTTGCATAAATCAGTTAGCCTTGATGACGAAGCTGTCCGTAATAATCTAGCTTATGATTTCTTTTCTAAAGAGTATTATCTCGACCAACTTATTCATAATTATACTAAACCCATCATGGTTTGGGGTAATGGTTATATTATAGGTGGTGGTATTGGCCTGTTTTCTGGCGCTAGCCATAGAGTAGTGACAGAAAAAAGTTTATTAGCCATGCCAGAAATTACTATTGGACTGTATCCTGACGTGGGCGCGAGTTGGTTTCTAAATAAAGCGCCATCAAACATTGGTTTGTTTTTAGGTATGACCGGTGCGATGTTCAATGCTAGTGACGCTAAATATATAGGCTTAGCTGATGTTATTGTGCGCAGTACAGACCATCAAGCGATTTTAGCGAGACTATTAACCACTCCTTGGCAGGGAAATATAGAAAATGCAGCATTACTTTCACAAGTGTTAGCTGAGTTTTCTGGTGATTTTGACATTGAAATCGAATCAAAGGTACAGCAAAATGAGGCACTTATTTCAACATTGACTGATTTTGATAACGGTACTGATGTTTATAACGCTATTCTCAATCAAGAGTTTGATGATAAATGGTTACAAAGCGCTCAAAAGAAATTGAAAAATGGCAGCCCGTTATCGGCAATGCTTATTTTCAGGCAACTAACCTTGAGTAAGCATTTAAGTTTAGCAGCATGTTTTGCAAGTGAATTGAATTTAAGTCTACGTTGTTGTCAGTTTCCTGAGTTTTCAGAAGGTGTCAGAGCGTTACTGGTAGATAAAGATAAAAGTCCAAACTGGCACTATGACAATATCGGCGAAATAGCAGATAGTACTTTGGACTGGTTTTTTTCCCCGTTTGATCATAGTTAATAGTTAATAGTTAATAGTTAATAGTTAAAAATTTAAAATCTCAGGTGAATCAAATTCGCTGGGTAAAATGAAATTAAAGGATAAAAAATGAATTTAAAAGATAAAACAATCGTTGTAACTGGTGGTGGTCAAGGTTTAGGCCGTGCTATGGCACTAAATTTAGCAAGCTCTGGTGCAAAGCTAGCGTTAATCGACCTAAACGAAGAACAACTACAAACAACTGTTAGCTTGATTGAAGAAGCGGGTTCTCAAGCTAAGTATTATTTGGCTAATGTTACTAATGAAAGTGAAGTTGAAGCTACATTTGCTAAAATAAATGATGACTTTTCAGGTATAGATGGCCTGATCAATAATGCCGGAATTTTACGAGATGGTATGTTTGTTAAAGCCAAAGACGGTGTTGTAAGTAAAAAAATGTCGTTGGATCAATTTCAATCAGTGATTGATGTCAACTTAACGGGTGTATTTCTATGTGGTCGTGAAGCGGCTGTTCACATGATTGAAGGCAAACGCAAAGGCGTTATTATCAATATGTCTTCGATTGCCCGGGGCGGTAATATGGGCCAAACTAACTACGCTGCTTCAAAAGCAGGTGTAGTTGCAATGACCGTAACTTGGGCTAGAGAGCTTGGTCGTCACGGAATTCGTGTGGGTGCTATTGCTCCAGGTGTTATCCGCACGGCAATGACTGATGCTATGAAACCTGAAATGCGTTCACGCTTAGAGAGCATGAAACCGGTAGGTCGATTAGGTGAAGCGGATGAAATTGCTCACACTGTTAACTACATAATGGAAAATGAATTCTTTACTGGTCGGGTAGTTGAAATTGACGGCGGTCTTTGCATGTAATTGCGAGCCAATGTAGCTTAAGATTATACTAGGAAATTATAAAGACGAGTTATCTCGTCTTTTCATATTTGGCATTAGCAATATAAGTAGGGTGAAATGAACAAAGCACTATTTCTTGATAGAGATGGCATTATCAATATCGATCATGGCTATGTACATAAAATAGAAGACTTTGAATTTGTTGATGGCATATTTGATTTATGTCGATTGGCGGTAGCGAAGGGTTATCAAATTTTCGTCATCACTAACCAAGCAGGTATTGCTCGAGGCTTTTATGACAAAACTACATTCGAAAAATTGTCACAATGGATGGTTAATGCATTTGCCGAGCAAGGTATCACTATTGCTAAAGTTTACTATTGCCCACATCATCCATCAAAAGGTGTCAACGAATTTGTTAAGTCGTGTGATTGTCGTAAACCGGCACCGGGTATGATTTTAAAAGCAGAAGAAGAGTTTTCTGTAGATCTTCCTAACAGCGTTTTTGTCGGAGATAAAGTTTCAGATATGCAGGCAGCTATTAATGCTGGCATAGAATGTAGAATTTTATTAGATAGTCGCTATACTAAAGAATCCCTCAATGAACAACTTGAGGGTGTAATCAGGATCACTAAGCTCGAACAGGCAAATAAATTGCTCAACTAGAGTCATTAATAATCACTTTGTATAAATAAAGAGCAAACAAACACATTTAGGTCAATTAAATGCTTTTAGCGGTTGACGCGAGGCGATAAATCTCTAAAATGCGCTCCACTTCTTCGGGACAAGTCGAAGAGGCGGTTTTAATAAGTTATCTCATTCAGTTTAGGCTGATTTAGTTAACTTAACGTTTCAAAGTGAAGTTTTGAATCTTCTGAAAAGAAAGTTTAAAAAGTTTCAAAAAAGCGTTGACATTAAAACTGAGTTGCGTAGAATACGCATCTCGCTTCGGGTAAGGCCTGCAGCAACGAATTACTTCACGGTATAGAGCGAATGAGATTCTTACCGATATCTTCTTTGAAGATATGTTCTTTAACAATTAGTTATCATGCAATTTGTGTGGACACTCACATTAACGTTGATTTTACATAGTTACCTTCGGGTAACAAAAAAACAGCTTAATATGATGTCACACAAAAAATAAGTATCATTTAAGTCTTCGGATTTAAATATACGTTTTATGTAGTTACTTTCTTCTTTAGTCGGATAGAAAGTAACACGACAGAATTCATTGAGCAGATGTCTTTTCTTAGTTCGCTAAGGTGAGCATCACAAACGATTTTTAATTGAAGAGTTTGATC
>NBOG01000019.1 GCA_002104535.1 Cognaticolwellia sediminilitoris
GCTAATAAACGCCGAATGTAGAGCTGCTGTCAGATCTTCTTGTTGTAAGAGATGCTATTGCTTGACAAAGGGGAGTCCATGTAGCCTATTTAAGAGGCAAAATATAGTTGGCTAAAATGTTGAACTCAGTGAAAACAGCAAACTGTAAATTTTCCCGCTTGATTGGCTTATAGGTAGCCTTAATCACCACCGCCATTTGAACCACCAAAATCAGTAGGATTAGAATCATTAGCAAAACTATCAGATGTATTTTTACTGACCAAAAACGTTAAGAATAAATAGCTCAACAATCTAATTTTAGGTTTATCTATTAAATGTTTAAAACCCGTTCTATCAATTTGTGATATAGAAAATACTAAGACTAATATAGCACCTAAAAATGGAACCATAAAAACGAAAATGGATTGAGCAATTAACTGCGGCTTTGAAAACATTCCAGATACCACTGCATAATAAATTGCCGAGGCATTAAAATATATTAAGAATATTATAACTATGCAGAGCAATTCCATTGGCTACCATACTACTATCACTGATAATTCTCAGTAATGTCAGTTCTATAAGTTTTAAAAAATACCTATTAATATTCAACATTTCAATACTTTAAAAACAATAACTTTATTAACATCGCTTAATTTAAGAGATTACTGCGATGACTCAGCAGTATCATCAAACGATTTTAATCCACATCATGCAGTGGCCACAGCACAATATAATCTTCAAAATCTTCCAGTTCAACATCGTCATCTTTGATGATTTTTCCGCGCACTGACATGCCTGCTTGGTGCATAGCTGACTTTTTGCCGTTATGTAAAAGCGGGTGCCACGATGGCATACCTCTGCCCTCTTTTAAACGCCGATATGTACAACTTGGTGGCATAAAAAACACGTCATCCAAATTTTCTTGAGTTAATTGTACACAGTCTGGCACTAGCACAGTACGTTGTTCATACTTAGAACATTGGCAGCTTTTATCATTGAGTAAATGACAAGCAATGTTCGAGTAATTCATTTGCTCGCCTTCAACAATATGTGTCGTCGGCATTAACTCTGTTTCATCGGTGGTACTTTCATCATCAATAAACTTATGTAAACAACATTTTGCACAACCATCACACAACGATTCCCATTCAGGACGGGTCATTTCGTCGAGTTTTTTAGTCTCCCAAAAGCGTTCAACAGGTTGTTTATTTGCTTTGCTTTTTGTCAGCGAACGGTTATTTTTTTTACTCATAGGGTTACTTATGACAACTTATTGAATGGGTGGAAATTTAATATGATCAGATAAATGTCCAACCGAGCTAACAAAGTAATATGACAAATTCCAATGCATTAAACTTTTATAATTATCATAAGCTAAATAAGCGCGACCTTTTTCACCATCAGGAAACACTAACGCGGCTTTAATATCCACTTGCGGTAAATTAGTGCCATCAGTTCGTCGAACACCTAATGCTTGCCATTGCGCTAAAGTTTTTTCAGTTTTAGCCCAAGCTTTTAGCCAATTTTTTCGACCACCAGTTCGCTGTGGGATAGCTAATGACGTGTCAAAATCGCTCGGCAGTTTAACTTGGCGACCCCAAGTCAGTTCACTCCTCCAACCTTCTTTTTTCAGGTAGTTGGCCATGGAAGCAAACACATCGGCTTGGTTACCCCATATATCTTTTTTACCATCACCATCGCCATCAACGGCATAACCAAGAAATGACGTTGGCATGAACTGATTTTGACCCATCGCGCCAGCCCAAGAGCCTTTCATGTTGTCAATTTCTATATGGCCTTCTTTTAAGATATTTAACGCCGCCCATAATTGCTTTTTAAAGAACGCTTCGCGGCGTCCTTCATACGCTAAAGTTGATAAAGCAGAGACAACATTATAGTTACCCATAATTTTACCAAAATTGGTTTCTAAGCCCCAAAGCGCGACAATAAAACGTGCTTGTACACCATATTCAGCAGAAATCTTGGTCAATAAGGCTTCGTGCTCTTTGTATTTAGCGCGCGCACGTTTAATTTTCCAATCAGGTAAGCGTTTCGGTAAATAAGTGTCTAAGGTTTCTACTTTTTCAGGTTGGCTACGATCAGCTTTAACCGCGCGTTTATGAAATACCACATTAGCAAAAGATTCATCAACAAGTGATTGCTCAAAACCTTTCGCTAACGCTTCTTGCTTTAATTTTACAATATATTGTTCAAAACCTTCTTCGCTAAGCTCTGGTTTTGACGTTGCTTCAGCGGCGAAACTGACTTGAGAAAAAACCGCTAAACAAAGTGACAAGGATAATATTTTTACAGAGTTAAACAGGCGCATGATTATTCGTCATCCTCACTATGATTAGCCTTTTTCATCTCGGCTAAGTGACCTTTCAATAAATCGTCTTCTTGTGGCGTTAACTGCAAATAGTAACCTTGCTCAATTAGGTTTTCTTTTACTTTATCAAGATCAGAAAAGCCAAGCTTAACTTTAGTGGCTAGGTTGAGCACAGTAACCATGACCGGCTTGCCAAACATTTTCATTAGTGCTTCAGGCACAGCAGAAAAGTCATCTCGTTTATTAACAAAAAGGTACGTTTGGGCTTTTTTAGAACTTTTATAAACACTACACAGCATAATGGAGACCTATGATTAAATTTTTAATAGAACTTTTTATAGAACATGACTAATTAAACTTAGCTAATTGAGCTTTGATAATTGAGCATGGCTAATTGAGTATAATAACGGCTATGTTAACAAGCTATTCGCTGTTATCACAGCGATATGACAGGTATTTAACCGTTAAGTTCGAACCTAACTTACCTTGATTAAACTGCTTTAAAGTCATTCTCAACAAATGCCAGTAATTTATCGCCGAACAGTGCCTTACGCCAACCGCGCATAATATCTACGAGATGAAGATTATCTTCAGCGCCGTTGAGCTTAAAGTGCCAAGATAAAAATTGATTTATTTGCTTTTTAGAGGCTAAATTCTCAGTCAGTAAGTTAGCTTGTGTGCCTAGCTCAGTAATATAATTTTTAACTTTTTTAAAGTTTTGCTTATAACCTGGGTATTCATCTAGTCTTACGATCGGTTGAGGTAACTCAATGTTAGTCTCTTCTCTAATGCGCTTTAATACTGACAACATAGCATTGCCTTTGTGACGAATATCAAGAGATTCAACGCCCTCAATATTTGCCATAACAGCAACATTAGCAGGATTAACTTGGGCTATGCCGAGTAATGTATGGTCTTTGGCAATAAAGCCAATTGGTCGGTCTTTTTGTTGGGCTTGTTGATAACGCCAAATAGTCAGCTGTTGAAGTCGATAAAGTTGTTCAGGGCTCAAGCGCCACGCCATTTTTATATTGAGGTAAAGTTGGCTTTCATCAATGGCGGTAAATTTACGCTCCACCATGACATCACTTTCTTCTTTTGCTGCCTCTAACCAACCGGCCTTTTTAATATCAGCCATTAATAACGGCAAAATATTAAATAAATGCTCAACATCAGCAGCAGCGTAAGTTAACTGTTTTTCGGTCAAAGGCCTTTTCATCCAATCGGCACGCGATTCAGACTTATCGAGTTCAATACCGGTGTAATGCGCAATCATTGCGGCATAACCCATTGAAATTCCATGGCCTAAAAATGACATAACGATTTGGCTATCAATCAAGTTTACTGGTCGACAATTTCCAGCAGTCAGAAAAACTTCAAGATCTTCAGAGCAGGCATGTAACACTTTTTCGATATTCGGGTTTTCGAGTAATTGCCAAAAAAGTGATAAGTCAGACAAGGCAACTGTATCAATTAACGAAAGTGTCGCTCCGTCATTTATTTGGATCAAACCTAATTTGGGATAAAGCGTGCGCGTGCGAACAAATTCGGTGTCAATGGCAAGCACTGGCGCTTGTGAGTAGCGTTGGCAAACTAGTTGTAATTGTTCTGGTGTATCGACATAGATTCTTTCAAGAGTTACTTGCACGTATTGTCCTATTAAAACGAAAACTGATAAAACGCTTTTAGTTATTAAAATAGCTTTTTGCTTGGATAACTTAAAACGGATATTGGGAAATTAGCCTTACAATATCTTATTTCTTAACGATTGCCAAAATGAAATAGCGCTGTTCGGCCAAAAGAAAATACATAAGCTAAAATAAAAATGACAAGTTTCACTATGCGGTGAACTTGTCATTTATAACTTTATTAAACAAACGTTGGCAAAATAATTCGACGATTAACGTCTGCGCTGAGTCGCTTGCTTGCTGCGGTGTTGATGTTTTTTAACTGAACGGCGAATTCTTCTGCTTTTCGCGTTATCCATAGCTTTTTCATCAACTTTCACTTTACTTTGCGTTTCAGGTGGTAAGTCGACTAATTTTCTGTAGTAGTTAACATCTTGCAAGTTTAACTCTGTCCAGCCACCTAACGGTAGTTGACGCTTCATTTCCATATCGCCATAGCGAACACGGATCAAACGGCTAACTTGCACATCTTGGCTTTCCCATAAACGACGAACTTCACGGTTACGCCCTTCTGAAAGAACCACATGGAACCAATGGTTGCGACCTTCACCACCACGGTAAGTAATTTTTTGAAACTTCGCGGTACCGTCTTCTAACTTAACGCCATGGCGCAAAGTTTGTAGCATAGCTTCGTTAACTTCACCGAAAACACGAACGGCATATTCACGTTCAACTTGTTTAGACGGATGCATTAAACGGTTAGCTAATTCACCATCGGTTGTGAAAAGTAACATACCCGAAGTGTTAATATCTAAACGACCAACAGCAACCCAGCGGCTGCCCTCAAGTTTAGGTAAACGGTCAAATACCGTTGGACGACCTTCAGGATCTTTACGAGTACACATTTCGCCTTCAGGCTTGTTGTACATCAATACACGACATAAATCCTCTTCTAAAGGCTTAAGTTTAATTTGGTGACCATCAACGCGAATAAGTTCGTTACCCTCAACGCGGTCGCCTAAATAAGCGGTTTTACCTTCAACACTTACACGGCCTGCGCTAATGTATGTTTCCATTTCACGGCGTGAACCAGCGCCGGCGCGCGCTAATACTTTTTGTAATTTTTCAGACATCGGTCTTAACTCTCTTACGTCAGTAACTTCACAGTACATCACGGTGTGAGCCGCGCGACTATTACGTCTCTGTCTCTTTAAGTTTTGGGACTAAAGTTAGCCCCGTCGTTTCGTTTTTAACTCTTGTGTTTATAGTTAGAGCCACATGTTAATCATAGTTGATTAATGGTTAAAATCTTCCATTGGCATTAATGCTGGTAATTGGTCGAGTGATGTTAGCGAAAAGTAATCAAGAAACTCTTGTGTACTCGCATACAATACAGGTCGACCGGGCACTTCCTTGTGGCCTACAGTTTTAATCCAATTTCGCTCTGTCAGTGTTTTTATGATCTGGCTACTGACAGCAACACCGCGAATATCTTCAATTTCACCACGGGTGATCGGTTGTTTATAAGCAATTAACGCTAATGTTTCTAAAATAGCACGTGAGTATTTCGGTGCTTTTTCTTTGTATAAATGCGCTAAGTCTTCACTAAGATCCGCGGGAGTTTGAAAACGATAGCCTGAGGCTACTTTATTCAGTTCGACACCACGGCCTTTATAATCAGCCTGAATAGCGTTAATTATATCACGAATACGAAGATTACTAACACGATATTCAATTAAAAAATCACGTTTAAGTAATTGTACCGACAATGGCTTATCGGCGATAAATAATGCTGCCTCAACCAAACGTTGTAGCTTGGCATCATCTATATCTTTATGACGAATTTTCTCGGGATTTAATTCAACTGACTTTACCATTTCGTTTTCCGAACCACCTTAAGACTTAGGAAGGCTGACGCGTATTTCGCCATAAACTTGGGTTTGAATACAAGTAATTAACGACTCTTTAATCAACTCAAGAACAGCCAAAAATGTCACCACTACTCCTTGTTTACCCTCTTTTATAGTAAATAAATCGCTAAAGTTATAATAAGGTTGCGCTTTATCTGCATCTTTTAGCGTCGCCAGTATTTTTGCCATACGCTCACGGGTTGATAATGATTCTTTTTGAATATGGTGATGCTCATAAGCTTGAGTTCTTTTAATTACCCCTTGCAAGGCTGTGACTAGCTCGGCTAAATCCACTTGTGTGTTGACAATTTCAGGGACAAAGTTTTCAGCGAGTTCGACACTGGCAATAAAACTGTCGCGATCAATTCTGGGTAGCTGGTCAATATTTTCAGCAGCGTTTTTGATCACTTCATATTCTTGTAACTTTCTCACCAATTCAGCTCGTGGGTCACCCTCTTCTTCTTCAACCGCTTGTTTAGGCAATAATAGACGAGATTTAATTTCCGCTAAAATTGACGCCATCACCAAATATTCAGCCGCGAGCTCAAGCTTAATATCTTTCATCAAGTCAACGTAGGTCATGTATTGGGTGGTAATTGGGGCTATGGGTAAATCTAAAATATCGAATTTTTGTTTACGAATTAAATACAATAATAAATCGAGCGGCCCTTCAAACATTTCTAAAATAATTTCCAGGGCGTCTGGCGGAATAAATAAGTCTTGCGGCTTTTCGGCAATCGCTTCACCACGCAATAACGCAAAAGGCAGCACTTGCTGCAACATAACCCCTTTGGTGGGATTACTATCTTGCGGAGTTACTATCGCGGCTTTTGCCGATGGGTCAGACATGCTTAATTTTCAACTTTTTATATGTTCTCTATATTTTTTAAAACACAAACAAGACAATTTCCAGCGAACTACAATTTCAGCTTAGTCGCAAAGTCAGTAATGTTTGTTAAGTTTTATTGAAAGGGTGTTGGATCGCCTTCACCAACACGAATAACTTCAACTTTATCATTAGAAAAGTCAATCACGGTAGTTGGATGCTCACCTAAGTGTCCGCCGTTAATAATTAAGTCAACTTGGTGCTCTAAAATGTCACGAATGTGCTCCGGATCGAATTCAGCCATTTCAGCGCCAGGCATTATCAAGGTTGTCGACATAATAGGCTCACCTAACTCAGCCAATAATGCTTGCGCAATGTTGTTATCAGGCACCCGAATACCAATAGTTTTACGTTTTGGATTCAATAAGCGTTTCGGCACTTCTTTCGAGCCTTTAAAAATAAAGGTGTAAGGCCCCGGTGTGTTATTTTTCAATAGTCTGAAGTAACTATTATCAACGCGAGTATATTCAGATAACTCAGATAGATCACAACACATTAAGGTAAAGTTATGGTCTTTATCAATCGAGCGAATATTGCAAATGCGTTCAAGCGCCTTTTTGTCACCAATATGACAACCTAAGGCATAACCTGAATCTGTTGGATAAACAATAACACCACCTTGATTAATAATAGCCGCCGCTTGCTTCATTAAACGTCCTTGCGGATTATCGGGGTGAACATAGAAAAATTGACTCATAAGGAACTCCAACTTAGTTATTGTTTTATTTTGTCAATCTGCTGCAATATTAAATGGACTGCAACAGAGTAATCAGTTTAATCATTGGCCTGTGTTTGCCAAAGTTGCCAAATAGGTTTTGCTTGTTCTGGCATGACTAAATTTCGCCCTAGATCACTCCAACGGCTAGGCTGATGAAAGTCAGAGCCCATCGAAGCATGCAAATCATATTCAGCACAAAAATTCAGCATAAGTTTACGCTGTTCGTTATTCATCTGTGGCAATACTACTTCTAAACCGTCACCTTGTGCCGCTTTAAAATCAACAATTAAACGGCGTAACCATTTAGTGGATAAATCGTAACGGATCGGATGCGCCATAACAGCAACACCACCAGCAGCGTGAATTGTTGCTACTGCGTCATCAATGCTACACCAATTAGGATTTACGTAAGCACGTTGCCCTTTACCAATGTATTTATCGAACGCGGCTTGCATTTTACTGACCACACCACGGTGTAATAATACTCGAGCGAAATGCGCTCGGGTGATTGAGCCTTGACCTGCCAACGCCTTAGCATCTGCATGCACGTCATTAAAGCCACATTTTGCCAGTTTCTCGCCCATTGCGGTGGCGCGATCTTCTCGACGTTGCTGTTGCTGCACAATTAAGGTTTTTAACGCTGCATGGTTGGTATCAATATTTAACCCGACAATGTGGATTTCAAAGCCCTGCCATTGTGTCGATATTTCGATGCCATCTATCAAAGTTAATGGAATATTTTTTTCTAATATAGTTTGTTTTGCACTAACCAAACCATTAACGGTGTCGTGATCTGTGATCGCTAACACGTCAATTTGAAAGTTTACCGCCCGCTCTATTAACTCTTGCGGCGATAATGCGCCATCAGAGCAATTGGTATGGCTATGCAGATCAATCCGTAAGTTTGAAAAATCTTTATCATTTGTAAAATCAGTGGTTGACATCATTACGTGAATCGGTTCTTCTATAGGGACTTAATACTACCTAACACAAGTGCAAGTCGCTAATTAGGCAAGTGAATAAAACGATTTTACTGAGATAAAACAGATAATGATACAAGTAAAACAAACTATTTCTATGATTTGGTGGTGGCATAACTCTACATAAGTGGGTTGTGATGTTTACTTGTAAGTAAAAAATTCGAAAACCCGCACACTATTGCGGGTTTTTTGCTTTTAAATAATTGAAAATATAATGAGATAAATACATGTTACGCATTAAAGTTAAACGTTGGTTTTTATGGTGGCTCTTGCCAATTTACGCTGGATGACCGTTTTAAAAATAGATTAATTTGTAGGAAAACCCATGAGCAAAAACCAAGAAAGTAATATAGATAGTAATACCGAAAAAACATCACTAAATTGTGCCATTGACCAACATAAAATTGGTTCAGTTGTCACCTATACTGACACCTTAAGCTATCAAAGCGATCCGCTGGCTGTCTTTCATACCCTGTGTGCAGATAAAGCGAACACTTTGTTACTCGAATCTGCTGAAATAGATAAAAAACATCAACTTAAAAGTCTGCTTCTGACTGATACTGCCATTAAAATAGTTTGTAACGGTAATACTGTTAGCTTTACCGCGTTAAGTGAAAATGGCGAAAATGCACTGGCCTTTGCGAAACTAGCATTAGCAGCAGATGCGACCATAGCAGAGGGAGATAAAGCCTTCACCGCCACCTTTGCAAATAACAATGAGCAACTTGATGAACGCTCGCGTTTAATGGCCATTAACCCATTTCAAAGTTTACGTTTATTTACTCAGCTTAATAACACTAGCGAGCACCCTTTTGCAGTATTTTTAGGTGGCGCATTTGCTTTTGACATGATGTCGATGAGTGAGTCTTTACCTGAGGTCAGTGATGGCGAAAACTCTTGCCCTGATTTTGTTTACTATTTAGCAGAAACCTTGATTATTATTGACCACGAACAACAATCGAGTGAAGTGATCAGCAATTTATTCACCGGTACTGGCTTTGAGCATGTTCAAACCGCGGCGCAAGCAAATATATCGGCGATTAAAGCCAGTTTGAGCACCGACATTACCGCGACTTTTACCGATAAGTCATCAGAAGTATCATCAGAAAAATCGCCAAAAACATCTGCAAACGACCATCATTCGGCGGCATTAACTTGCGATATTAGCGATGAAGCTTTTTGTCAAATCGTCAATGACTTAAAAGAAAACATTTTAGCCGGTGATATTTTTCAAGTAGTGCCTTCTCGCACTTTTAGCTTACCTTGCTCGAACACACTTAATGCCTACAAAGCGCTAAAACATCGTAACCCAAGTCCTTATATGTTTTATCTGCAAGACAGTGAGTTTTGTATTTTTGGCGCATCGCCAGAATCAGCGCTAAAATATCAACAAAGTAACCGACAAGTTGAAATTTATCCGATTGCCGGTACCCGTCCACGTGGCTTTAACGCCGATGGCAGTTTATCTCCAGATTTAGACAGCCGAATCGAGCTCGACTTACGATTAGATAAAAAAGAATTGGCTGAGCACATTATGTTAGTGGATTTAGCCCGTAATGATATCGCTCGCGTTAGTCAACCAGGCACACGCCATGTTGCTGACTTATTAAAAGTAGACCGCTATTCACATGTTATGCATTTAGTTTCTCGAGTTTGCGGCACCTTAGAGCTTGAGTTAGATGCCCTGCATGCTTATCAAGCTTGCATGAATATGGGCACGCTTTCAGGCGCGCCAAAAGTTAAAGCCACTTCACTTATTCGACAAGTTGAAGGTAAACGCCGTGGTAGTTATGGCGGCGCTGTCGGTTATTTAACTGGCGATGGTGATATGGATACCTGTATTGTTATTCGCTCTGCCTTTGTGAAAAATAATCAGGCTCAAATTCAAGCCGGTGCCGGTGTCGTGTTTGACTCTGATCCGCAATCAGAAGCCAGCGAAACTCGACAAAAAGCACAAGCGGTGATCAGTGCGATTAATGAAGCGGAAGATAAAGTGTTGAACATTTCTCATCAAGAAAGAAGTAATGCCAGCTCAAACGATACCGATTCAGTATTGGAGGGTAAATAATGACAACGATTAATAGCGCACAAGGTGATTCAACAATTACCGCCTCAAACTTATCAAGGAATGCACTTCCTGAAATTGTCATGCTCGATAACCTTGATTCATTTACCTATAATTTAGTCGATGAGTTTCGTTGTTTAGGTTATCAATTGACCATTTATCGTAATACCATCAGTGCCGACTTTATTTTTCAAAAGTTACAAGAGAAGCAACAAAGCAATGATGCTGGCGTTATTTTAGTGCTTTCTCCTGGTCCAGGCGATCCAAGTCATGCCGGTTGTTTAATGGCATTGATTGCAAAGTCTGCAGGCAAATTTCCAATACTTGGCATTTGTTTAGGTCACCAAGCATTAATTCAACATTATGGCGGGATTATTGGCCGTGCTCCTGAAGTGGTGCATGGAAAATCGTCGAACATCAGCCATAATAATACGGGCGCTTTTAAAGATATTTCCAACCCTTTACCTGTTGCCCGTTATCACTCGTTGTTTGCTAGTAAAGTTCCGCAAGAAGTGACCATAACCGCACAGGTAACTTTATCTAACGATAAACAAGACATTGTTATACCTATGGCGGTTGAACATAGCGAAAATGCAGCAATTGGTTTTCAATTTCATCCTGAGTCAATTTTGACCACTTATGGCACAAATTTATTAGCGCAAAGCCTTAACCATTTAAATACTTTAGCCAATCAAACCATTTATAAAGCCCAAGGGAATGCTCATGACAACATCTGACCTTAGCCAAACAACTGCACAACCAACGTCAGCGGTTAGTAACGATGACATTAGCCATAGCGCGCTGAATTCTTTAGTCAGTGGCGATTCGTTAACGCAACAACAAAGTCACGATGTTTTTGAGCAAGTGATCAACGGCTATGTCGCGCCTGAACGTTTAGCCGCGATATTAACGGCATTAAAAATGAAAGGTGAAACACCAGAAGAAATTGCCGGTGCAGCCATAGCCATTCGCGCTAATGCTAAAGCTTTCCCTGCGCAAACAACTGCTGTTGCTGATTGCGTTGGTACTGGCGGCGATGGCGCCAACACTATTAATATTTCGACAACCGCGGCTATTTTAGCTGCCGCTTGTGGTTTAAAAATGGCAAAGCATGGCAATAGAAGTGTGTCGAGCATGTCAGGCTCAGCAGATTTACTTGAAGCCTTTGGTGTAAACCTAAATATGACACCTGAAGTGGCCAGTGAATGTTTAGCCCAAGCAAATATTTGCTTTATATATGCGCCCGCTTACCATACGGGGTTTAAGCATGCTGCACCGGTACGTAAAGCCATGGCAATTCGAACCGTGTTTAATATTTTAGGCCCGTTGGTTAATCCTGCAAAACCTGAAATCATGCTACTTGGGGTTTATATTCCTGAATTAATTACCCCGATAGCCCAAGCGTTATTATTAACTGGCGTTAAGCATGCTTGGGTAGTCCATGGCAGTGGCTTGGATGAAATCGCCCTGCACGGTAAAACCCTCGTCACTGAAATTAGTAACGGCCAATTAATAAAGAAAGAAGTCACACCTGCCGATTTTGGTTTAAACAATTACACTTTGGCTGACATTAAAGGTGGCAGCCCAGAAGAAAATGCCGAAATGGTACAAGCAATATTAGCAGGTAAAGGTCAAGAAGCGCACAATAGCGCGGTGATCATTAATTGTGCAGCGTTACTTTATTTACATCGTGAACAATTAAACGGCCAAGCAGATACTTTATTATTGGCCGCAGAGCATGCCGCTAAAGTACTTAGCTCAGGCGTGGCAACAAAAACCTTAGCAGACTTGGTTCGACTTTCTAATTCAGGAGTATCAGCGTAGTGAGTAATATTCTTGAACAAATCGTCGATAACCGTCGCATCGAAATAGCAGCCCTAAAGAAAGAGCTACCGTTAGCCAGTTTTATTGATGAATTAACACCATCAACAAAAGACATGTACCAAGCGTTAACACGTACAGAAGCAAAGCCATATGCGGGTTTTATTTTAGAATGTAAAAAAGCCTCGCCATCAAAAGGTTTAATTAGAGCAGACTTTAACGTTAGTGAAATCGCCAGTATTTACGATAATTATGCTGCAGCTATTTCAGTACTTACTGAACATAAATATTTTCAAGGTGATTTTAATTACCTAAAAACCGTCAGTGAATTAGTTAGCTGCCCAGTGTTAAATAAAGACTTCTTTTTTGATGTTTACCAAGTTTACTTAGCCCGATACTATGGCGCCGATGCGATTTTATTGATGCTAAGTGTACTTAATGATGACGAATACAATGAACTCGCCGCAGTTGCCCAATCACTGAATTTAGCCATATTAACCGAAGTGTCTAACGATGAAGAGCGCGACCGTGCAATTGCTTTAAATGCCAAACTTATCGGTATTAATAATCGTAACTTACGTGATCTTTCTACCGATATATCTCGTACCTTTGACCTAGCGCCAACGATTCCAGATGATCGTATTGTTATCTCTGAGTCAGGCATCTATAACAACGCACAAGTACGAGAGCTAGCCCCTGCGGTTGATGGCTTTTTAGTTGGCAGCTCTGTCATGGCAGAAGCTGATATCGACTTAGCTTGTCGACAGCTGATTTTTGGTCACCATAAAGTTTGCGGCCTAACTAGCCCTGAGCACGCGGGTTTTGCTATTGAGGCAGGAGCTGAATTTGGTGGACTTATTTTTGCAGAAAAATCGCCAAGATGTATTAATAAAGCAAAAGCATTAGAAATAGTTACGAAAAACCCAAGCCTTAAATATGTTGGTGTATTTGTTAATCATCCTGAAAATGAAGTGATTGAATTAGCAAATGAATTACAGCTATCAGCAGTACAACTACATGGCCAAGAATCAGATGATTATATTGCCAGTTTACGTGAGAAATTAGGCCAAGACTGTCAAATATTCAAAGCTCAGCCTGTCGAGCAAGAAGTGCCGACATTAACTCGCCAAGTAGAGCACATCGTACTTGATGGTAAGCATGCCGGTAGTGGCGAAAGCTTTAACTGGCAAGCGTTAGCTGATAGCGAGCAAGACTTATCCCGTTGCTTTTTAGCCGGTGGTTTAAATGCAGAAAATATCAGCCAAGCTTGTCAGCAATTGTACAACCAAGAATTATATGGCCTAGATATCAACTCAGGTGTTGAATCAAGCCCAGGCATTAAATGTCGCGAAAAACTACAACAAGTTTTCGCCAAAATACGGAATTATTAAGATGTTAGAATCTACAAATGAAGATCAGATTAAAAAAACCTTACCCGCCTACTTTGGTGAGTTTGGCGGTATGTTTGTCGGTGAATTACTGGTACCTGCTTTAGAGCAACTAGAGCAAGCTTTTATCGAATCACAAACTGATGAAGCATTTTTGCAAGAGTTTAATAAACTACTGACCAGTTATGCCGGTCGTCCAACACCGCTGACTTTATGTCGTAATATTGTTAAAAATCCTTTAGCTAAGATTTACTTAAAGCGTGAAGACTTACTGCACGGCGGCGCGCATAAAACTAACCAAGTGTTAGGCCAAGCCTTACTGGCAAAACGCATGGGAAAAACTGAAATAATTGCCGAAACTGGCGCTGGCCAACATGGTGTAGCCACGGCAATAGCTTGTTCATTATTAGGCTTAAAATGTAAAGTTTATATGGGCGCGGTAGATTGTCAGCGTCAGCAACCGAACGTTTTTCGTATGCAATTAATGGGCGCTGAAGTTATTCCTGTAACGGCAGGCAGCGGCACCTTAAAAGATGCAGTTAATGAAGCATTACGCGACTGGTCTGCAAACTATGAAAATGCTCATTACTTATTAGGCACAGCAGCAGGTCCTCACCCTTTCCCAACTATTGTTCGTGAATTTCAAAAAATGATCGGCGAAGAAGCCAAGCAGCAATTATTAGCTGAAGAGGGCCGCTTACCTGATTACGTTATCGCCTGTGTTGGCGGCGGCTCAAATGCCATTGGTATGTTCAATGACTTTATCGGTGATGAAGGCGTTAAATTGATTGGCGTAGAAGCTGGCGGCAAAGGCATTAATACCACTCAACATGGCGCGACACTGGTTGCAGGCACTAAAGGCATGTTACACGGTAATTACACTTACATTATGCAAGATAAAGTTGGCCAAATTGAAGAGTCCTATTCAGTATCTGCCGGCCTTGATTACCCTGCCGTTGGCCCACAGCACGCACATTTAAAAGATACTGGTCGCGCACAATATGTCGCGATAAATGACGATGAAGCTTTAGCCGCATTTCAATTATTAGCACGCAACGAAGGTATTATTCCGGCCCTTGAGTCTTCTCATGCTTTAGCGCATGCGTTGAAAATGGCAGACCAAGCAACGACAGAAACCATATTATTGGTTAATTTATCAGGTCGAGGTGATAAAGACTTAGCCCATGTAAACGCTATTATATCGCCAGAAACCGCTGAAAAAGGCGCAGTAAAACACAGAGGAGAAGCATAATGAACCAAGCAACTAACCTTGGTCAGCGTTATGACCTAGCCTTTGAAGCCTTAGCTAAGAAAAATGAAGGCGCTTTTATCCCATTCGTTACCATTGGCGACCCTGATGCTGAGCAATCGTTTGCCATCATAAAAACCTTAATTGATGCTGGCGCTGATGCCTTAGAGTTAGGTATACCATTTTCTGACCCAAGTGCTGATGGTGTCACAATACAAATGGCGGCGTTACGCGCGTTAAATGCCAATATCAATACCGATGTTTGTTTAGAAATTCTATCTCGCGTTCGTGCCTATGCACCTGATATTCCGATTGGTTTATTACTATATGGTAACTTAGTGTTTGCTCGTGGCATTGATAACTTTTATCGTGATGTGGCCGCAGCAGGTGTTGATTCTGTGCTGATTGCCGACTTACCGATACGTGAAAGTAAACCGTTTAGAGCGGCTGCGATTGCCCATGGCGTAGCGCCTATTTTTATCGCTCCGCCAAATGCCAGTGATGCTACTTTAGAAAAAGTCGCTGAATATGGCGCTGCCTACACCTATGTATTAAGTCGCGTTGGTGTTACAGGCACTGAAACGGAAGCAGAAATGACCGGACATAAACTGATTGATATTTTAGATAAATACCGAGCACCGCCATCAGTTATCGGTTTTGGTATTTCTAAACCTGAACAAGTTAAAGCCGCTTTAGCAACAGGCGCTAAAGGCGCAATTAGTGGCTCTGCGGTAGTTAAAATCATTGAAAATAATTTAGATGATCATCAAGCAATGTTGAAAGAGTTGACTGAATTTGTTCAAGCGATGAAACAGGCAACTAAGCTTTAGACACAAAACTATCCGTTTAAACAAAATGTAAACAACGACTGTAGGGGCGACTTCAGTCGCCTTTTTTGTTGCCAAATTTAGGCTCGTGCCACGGCGAATAAATTCGCCCCTACAGGACTAATCTCTTTTAGGTGGTAAATTAAGTTTTGATCTTAATTATTTGTAGGTCGCTTTAGCCCGGAAAAATCAAAACATACGAGTGTGTTGGCCTAAAGACCAACCTACAATGCCTGAGCTTTATGTTGTGAGATGCAAACTTGTAGGGGCGACTTCAGTCGCCTTTTTTGGCGCCAAATTTAAGCTTGTGCCACGGCGAATAAATTCGCCCCTACAGGATTAATCTCTTTTAGGTGGTGAATTAGGTTTTGATCTTAATTGTGTGTAGGTCGGGCTTTAGCCCGAAAAATCAAAACATACAAGTGTGTTGGCCTAAAGACCAACCTACAAAATATACAATGTTTATCATTTGGACCAATAAAAACATAAAAAGCTCATAAGTTTGCACTTATGAGCTTTTATAATATCTTGGTTTTCTCTACGATGGATTAACTAACACTAATCGCCCATTTTTGCCCAAGTATCACGTAAGCCAACTGTACGATTAAATACTAGTTTTCCGGCAGCGCTATCTTCTGCTGATATTTTATTATCTAAACAGAAATAACCTTGACGCTCAAACTGAAAAGCTTGTTCAGGCTTTGCTGTTGCTAAATAAGGTTCAACTTTAGCATTAGTGATAACAACCAAAGAATCTGGATTGATAACTGACTGTAAATCTTCTACTGCAGCAGGATTAGGCACAGTGAATAAACGGTCATACAAGTGAATTTCAGCATCGAGACTTTGCTCTGCCGCAACCCAATGAATAACCCCTTTTGGTTTAGTACCATCTGTCGGATTTTTACCTAACGTTTCAGGGTCGTATTGACAGTAAACAGTAGTTATATTGCCATCCGCGTCTTTATCACAACGTGTTGCAGTTACAACATAAGCGCCGCGTAAACGTACTGCTTTATCAAGCACTAAACGCTTATACTTTTTGTTCGCTTCTTCACGGAAATCTTCCGCTTCGATGTAAAGCTCTTTTGCAAACGGTACGCTGCGAGAACCTTGGCTTTCATCACTTGGATGATTTTTAACTGTCAGGTCTTCAACTTGCGTATCAGGGTAATTCTCAATCACTAATTTAATAGGGTCGAGTACTGCCATTGCTCGTGGGGCATTGTCATTTAAGTCTTCACGAATACAAGCATCTAACACGCTCATTTCCACGGTATTATCCATTTTCGTAACACCAATTCGCTTAGCAAATTCACGTAATGAACCTGGCGTAAAACCGCGGCGACGAAATGCAGCAATGGTCGGCATACGTGGATCATCCCAACCAGTGACTAGCTTATCTTCAACTAAGCTATTCAACTTACGTTTGCTCATCACGGTGTATTCAAGATTCAAACGTGAGAACTCGTATTGGCGCGGCGTAGTTTCAATAGAAATATTTTCAATAACCCAGTCATATAAACGACGGTTATCTTGAAACTCTAAAGTACAAATTGAATGGGTAATGCCTTCAATCGCATCCGAAATACAATGGGTAAAATCATACATCGGGTAAATGCACCATTTATCACCGGTTTGGTGATGATGAGCAAATTTAACACGATAAATAATAGGATCACGCATACACATGAAGCTTGATGCCATGTCAATTTTAGCTCGAAGCGCGCATTCACCTTCTTTAAAACCACCATCTTTCATTTTTTCAAATAAAGCCAAGTTTTCGGCAACTGAAGTGTCACGATATGGACTGTTTTTACCCGGTTGTTTTAAAGTACCTCGATACTCACGGGTTTCTTCACCGTTTAAAAAACAAACATAAGCTAAACCTTTCTCGATAAGCTCAACAGCGTATCCGTATAAGCGGTCAAAATAATCAGAAGAATAGTGAATATCGCCAGCCCACTGAAAGCCTAACCATTTAACATCAGATTGAATCGCATTAACGTAATCGATATCTTCTTTTTCAGGGTTAGTATCATCAAAGCGCAAGTTACATAAACCATTGTAATCTTTAGCAATACCGAAGTTTAAACAAATAGATTTTGCATGACCGATATGTAAAAAACCATTCGGCTCAGGCGGAAAACGTGTTTGTACTTTATTGTGCTTGCCACTGGCAAGATCCGCATCGATAATTTGGCGAATAAAATTGGTTGGACGGTTTTCTACTTCCGACATCCACTTAACCCCTAAAATATTAAAAATTTAAATAACGTAATTGAAGATATTATATCAATAGAATGAACAAGAGCGCACCTAAAGAATATCAATTGCGGGCACAAAGACATAGATAGTTGCATACTAGATAAAAAATAAGCCCGTTAAGCGATAATTTCACACGACAATAAAGTGAATAAACTAAATAATAACCCTCCCTCTATTTATGCCACCCATAATAACTTGTTCATATTTTCAACATTAAACTATGCTTAATACACCCTTTTAAACTTTGGTGGTTTTTATGCCCAAACCTCGCTCACAACAAATCAGTCTATCTGATACGCCGTATTATCATATTTGCAGCCGTACCGTTCGCAAGGCTTTTTTATGTGGTGTTGATAAAGAAACAGGGGTGAGTTTTGAGCATAGACGTAGCTGGATTGAAAAGCGTATTTTTCAATTATCTCAAGTGTTTGCCATTTATATTTGTGCCCATGCTGTCATGAATAACCACTTGCACCTAGTACTTCATGTTGATAGTGAACAAGTAAAAAACTGGACGACACTAGACATACTTACCCGCTGGCATAAGTTGTTTAAGGGCACCATTTTGACCTGTAAATTTCAGCAAGAGCAGCCGTTAACAACGTTCGAGTTGGAAATGGTTGAAGAAACTGCACAGGTTTATAAACAACGCCTCATAGATATTAGTTGGTTTATGCGCGCTTTAAACGAGCCTATTGCCAGGCAAGCCAACAAAGAAGATAAGTGCACTGGTCATTTCTGGGAGGGACGTTTTAAATCTCAAGCCCTGCTCGATGAAGGTGCATTACTCGCCTGTATGGCTTATGTAGACTTAAATCCTGTACGTGCAGGCATTGCGCCAACACCCGAGCAGTCAAGCTTTACCAGTATACAACTGCGTATCAAAGCCGCTTTAAGTGGAGAACAACCAGCAGCGTTATTGGCTTTTACTGGCAATGAACAACAAGAGAAAAACTCAGGTATCAGCTTTAGTTTAATGGATTACTTATCCCTTGTAGATGAAACAGGCCGAGTAATTAGAGAAGACAAACGCGGCGCTATCGAAGCTAATACCGCCCAGATATTGTCAAGGTTACACATCAGCGATGAAAGCTGGCTAAAGCTCACCACTAACTTCGAAGGTATGTTCACTGGCGCAGTTGGTACGGCAGAGCATTTGTGTGAATTTACCGAAAACGTCGGTTTAAAAAGAGTACATGGTAAAGCAAATGCTCAGGCTTGTTTGAATAGCGCTTAGCTACTTAAATATAAGACAAGAATAATAAGGGTTATCTTCGTGTAGTCGAAAAAGCTTGCCTGACATTCGACGATTTAATCAAAAAACATAATATTCGTTTCTTAAAATATCATTTACTCAAAAACCGATAATTTTATTTAAGCAATATCAGCAGAAAACTCCCCTATCAAAGTTCTGCTGTTTATCCATATTATTATGGGTGGCTTAATAAATATTTGCAAAGTGAAGGATAACTGGTCATTACAGCACTTACGTTGGCTTGCTGAATTAGTTTTACCCCACCCTTGTCAGCAAATCGTTTTACAAGAAGCGGTTTCAACGATAACAGAGCGGCTAAAACGTGTAAAAAGGCTTGATAATGAACTGACGCATCAAGTAAAAAACTGGCGCTATTATCCGGTAGTTAAAGCCGTACAAGCCATGCGAGGAGTTAGGTTATTAGTCGCTACTGGCGTTATTGCTGAGCTGGGCGATTTAACACGGTTCGACCACCCTAGAAAATTAATGAGTTATCTTGGCCTTGTGCCAAGTGAACATTCAAGTGGCGGTAAACGTCATTTAGGTGCTATTACCAAGTGTGGTAACAGCCGTGCAAGACGACTACTGGTCGAAGGTGCACACTCGTATAAACACAACGCCAATATTTCAACAGAAATGCAATTAAGACAAGAAGGATTAAGCAAAGAAGTCATCGATATGGCATGGCAGGCACAATTAAGGTTATG
>NBOG01000002.1:0-193648 GCA_002104535.1 Cognaticolwellia sediminilitoris
TTTTTTGGTGAAAGTATTTTAAATAATAAACAAGCACTTATCTTCTATATTTGTGGGGATACTTCAGAATAAATTCGCCCCTACGGTGATTAATATCTTTTAGGGGGAATTAGGTTTTGAACTTAATTACTCGTAGGTCGGGCTTCAGCCCGACAAAAGAAAATGGTTACGTAGTGTCGGACTTTAGTCTGACAAAAGATAAACAAAAAAAATAAATTACAGGTTCTGTAATGTTTAATGTAGGTCAGGCTTTAGCCCGACAAATAAACTAACAAGGCATAAATGAAACAGGCCTTGTAATATTAAACTTTTGACAACACGAACGAGTTAATTTACATTTTATCTTGAGTTTCAAAGTATTAAAGTATCACACGATAAGGAAGTTTTTTGCATCCCAACTAAATTAAGTCTATAAATATAAAGCGTCTGTATAATAAAAGCCATAATAATCAATGAAGTAAGTTAATAAATGAAATCATTCTTCAAAAAAATCATATTAAGCTCTACCCTCGTATTTGTGAGTTACTTCACAACTGCAGCTGAAATAAGCCAAGCACAAATTGAACAATTCAAAAAAATGTCGCCAAGCCAGCAACAAGCGCTAGCGAGCAGCATGGGCATCGACTTATCGTCAATTAATATTCTGGGAAATAAAGGTGTTAGCAATACACAACAACACTCTCCTTCGATGAATGACTTAGTACCTGTTCGAAATAACGCAACCAATAATCTTAATGAAACGCAGCAAAGCGAAACTAAACCAACGGTTGAAGCGAATAGCTTACAATTTAGTGCCAGTGAAGATACCTTTAAACTTAAACCTTTCGGTTATGATCTTTTTGCCGGCGAACCTTCAACATTTGCTCCTGTATCTGACATACCTATTCCTGCTGAGTATAAAGTGGGCCCTGGTGACAGCTTATCAATTCAACTTTACGGTAAAGAAACGGTTTCGTATAACTTAGCAATAAACCGTCAAGGCAATATTGATATTCCACAACTTGGTCCTGTGAACGTAGCAGGACAAAGCTTTAGTGAAGTGAAAAACTTAATCACCAGTATTATTCAAGAGCGTAAAATTGGCGTTAAAAGTAATATATCAATGGGCGAACTGCGCTCAATTAGAGTGTTCGTATTGGGCGAAGCTTACCGCGCAGCTTCTTACACCTTAAGTTCTTTAGCGACAGTAACCCAAGCAATATATGCTGCTGGCGGCATCAATGAAATTGGCTCTCTACGTAATATTCAAGTAAAACGCCGCGGTAAAGTGGTTGCAACGCTCGACTTATATCAGTTGTTATTAGCTGGCGATACTTCAGGTGATATTAGCTTAATGGCAGGGGATGTCGTTTTCATCCCTACTGTAGGTAAAACCGTTGGCATTAAAGGGGAAGTAAGTCGCCCAGCCATCTACGAACTTAAAAATGAGCAAACTATTGGCGAAGTTATAAGTTTAGCCGGTGGCGTAACCGCTACAGCGTTTGAAAAAATAGGCAAAATAGGCCGTATAAACAACTCAGGTTTACGCTCCGTTATCAGCGTAAATTTAAATACAGCACAAAACAGTAAAGTTAAAAATGGCGATGTAATTGAAGTGGGCTCGGTGCTATCAGCGCTTGAACAAAGCATTACTGTAAAAGGCCATGTGCAACGCCCGGGTATTTACGGGTGGCATACAAACAGCAAGTTAAGCGATATTCTTAATAGTATTAACGACTTTAAAGCCCAACCTGATCTTGAATATATTTTAATCACACGTAAAAACCCGACGACAGGCAAGCTCAGCAGTTATAGCGTTAACTACTCAAATTATATAAAAAACCAACAGCAATCGGCAGACTTTGTATTAAAAGCAGAAGACACCATTTACGTATTTAACAAACAACGCAATCGTAGTGAAAGCTTAACACCGTTGTTAAATGTTTTAAAAGCGCAAACCGAATTGGCGGAAGCCGCAAAAGTTGTCAGTATCAATGGTGCAGTGCGCAACCCTGGTGAATACCCTTTAACTAAGAATGCTAGTGTTAAAGACTTATTAAATGCAGGCATGGGCTACACGCAAAATTCAGAATTAGAATTTGCCTTATTAGCGAGAAAAGACCAGCAATTAAATACTCAAGTTCTCTATCTCGACTTAGCTAATCAAGTTGCATTAGATAAACCTTTAGCAGCATTAGACAGACTTTATTTATTCGAACGTGATAAGCCACGTACCGATTTATTAAAAGACTTAATTGCTGAGTTACGCCAACAAGCGGATAAAAGCTTAGCACAAAACATAGTTACTGTTACTGGTGATGTGCATTTTCCAGGGCTATACCCTTATGTTGTTAACATGACCAGTAGCGAGTTAGTTAACTTGGCCGGTGGTTTAAAAGAGTCAAGCTACTTGGTAGACGCTGATTTAGTGCGTTTTAGTCACGACGGTTTAAAAAGTGCGGAAATAACTCATCAAAATATTAAACTAACCTCAGATTTTTTACTGCAATCATCAGATACATTACACATTAAACGTATTCCAGAATGGCAAGATAAACGCGAAGTTAAGCTCGCTGGTGAAGTAGTTTTTCCAGGAAAATATACACTGCAAAAAGGTGAAACCTTAAGTGAAGTTATAGCCCGTGCTGGTGGGCTTACGACTGAAGCCGATGCAACTGCCGCTATTTTTACTCGCCAAGCTTTAAAAAGACAAGAAGCAGAAAAAATAGCGCAATTACGAGAACAACTTGAAAATGAAACAGCGCAAATTAGTTTAACAGATGATAAAGCAAATGCCGGAAAACTGGCAGAGTCAACCACATTAATCAGTAAATTAAATAATGCCGAGGCGGTTGGACGTTTAGTAATCGATTTACCTCGAGTGTTAACTGAAAATAGTGTAGAAGATATTCGCTTAGATGACGGTGACGCCTTATATATCCCGAAAACTAAAGAATCAATTAGTGTATTAGGTGAAGTTCAATATGCGACATCACACCTTTATAAAAGTGGCTTTGATCTTGATGACTATATCGACCGTTCAGGTGGTTTAAAAACTCGTGCTGATCAAGAGCGTATTTATGTCATTAAAGCCGATGGCTCAGTACGACTAGCAAATGATAATAATTGGTTTGCAAGCAGAGGTGAGCTTTTAGCGCCAGGAGATACTATAGTTATACCGCTCGATTTAGAATATAAAGACGGTTTAACACTCTGGTCATCAGTCACACAAATTATATATAACACAGCAGTAGCTGTAGCCGCGATCGGCAGCCTATAACCTAGACTATGTTTTGTAGGGGGAATGTATTGACCTTGTAGGGGCGACTTCAGTCGCCAAATGAAACCCAAAGATTTCAGTGATTTCGTCGGGGCTTTGTTTTGACCTTGTAGGGGCGACTTCAGTCGCCAGATGAAACCCGCAGGTTTCAGTGTCTTTTGTAGGTGTGGCTTTAGCCGCAGAATGAAGCCAAAGGTTTCAAATATATACACCGCTACTAACGTTGTAATTGACTATAATAATTTGTAACACAATAAACATACTTAATTATTACCTGCAAACCGTTAAAAAACGAAAAACAAGGATAGTGCACAGTGTTTATTTATAATAAATTACCAAATTGCTATTAAAAAAGGCATAACTCTTGTTATAATACGTGCCCATTTGAGCATGCCAGTTATATTCTCGAAACAAATTCCGATAGGAATAGTTATTAAATGAACATAAATGTGAGTTATTTTGAAAAATCATAGATTGCAAGGAAGTACTTCACAAGAAGTCAACGCAATGAATTCAAATGAATTTTATCAGCAACACCTTCCCGAAGACGACGAAATTGACCTAGCAGAGCTTTGGCATGCTATTTGGTCAGGTAAGTTACTGATCATTGCAATCAGTGCCCTGTTTGCTATCAGCTCAGTAATTTATGCCATCAATCAACCTAATATTTATCGTGCTACAACACTTTTAGCTCCAGCAGGTGAACAAGGTGGCGCGGGTGGCCTAGCAAAAATGGCTGGGCAGTTCGGCGGTTTAGCAAGCCTTGCTGGTATTAACCTTGGTGGTGGTGGAACCGATAAAACTGGTCTAGCATTAGAAGTACTAAAATCTCGCGTGTTTTTAGAAAAATTTATTAATAAACATCAATTGCTAGTGCCTTTGATGGCTGCTGAAAGCTGGGATTTAAATACCAGGACTCTAATATATAATGATGACCTTTACGACTCATCAACTAAAACATGGTTAAGAGAAGTAAAAGCACCTAAAAAACCTGAACCATCGTCATGGGAAGCTTATAAAACTTTTAAACAAATACTATCTATTACGACAGATAAAGAAACAGGTATGGTTACTTTAGCAATTGAACACTACTCACCCGAAATAGCTACGCAATGGTTATTTTGGTTGGTACGTGATATCAATGCTGCCATGAGAGAACAAGATAAAGCAGATGCACAGCGTAGTATTGATTATTTAACCGTAAAATTACAAGAAACTCAGTTAGCGGATATGCAAACGGTATTTTATCAGTTAATTGAGCAGCAAACTAAAACTATTATGTTGGCTGAAGTATCACAAGAATATGTATTGAGAACTATTGACCCTGCAAATGCACCGGATGAAAAGGCTAAACCTAAACGGGCTTTAATTGTTGTTTTAGGCTCCATGCTCGGTGGTATTCTATCTGTGCTGATTGTTTTGGTTCGCTACTTCACCAGTAAAAAAAATCAGGAGTGAATATAATGATAGTCGCTGCCTTAAGTGCCTTCTTTTTTGCGTTTTTAGCGATAAAGTTATTTAAGCCAATCGCTGTTGACGTTGGCTTGGTCGATAAACCTAACTCCCGAAAACGACATCAGGGACAAGTACCTCTAATAGGTGGTATATCAATATTTGTTGCAGTATTAGCGGCAAGCCTACTTTGGTTGCCTAACACATTAGAACTGCGTATGTATTTAATTGCCTCAGCCATGATGGTTTTTATTGGCGCACTCGATGATAAATATGATTTAAAAGTTCGCATTCGCATAGTTGGTCAAATCATTATTGCCAGTTTGATGATATATGGAGTTGGTGGTTACATTGCTAATTTAGGTGATTTATTTGGCTTAGGAGAAATTCAACTTGGCCCTGTAGGGATTATATTTACTTATTTCGCAATTATTGTCGTAATTAACGCCTATAACATGGTTGATGGCATTGATGGATTAATCGGGAGTTTAAGCTTAAATACCTTTACTGCTATCGCGGTATTATTTTTAATGAGCGGAAATAATAGTTACCTAACTTATCCACTGATTATAGCAACTGCTACCTTGCCATACCTTATATTTAACCTCGGATATTTTAGAAGCTACAGCAAAAAAATCTTTATGGGTGATGCCGGTAGTATGTTTATCGGCTTGAGTGTGATTTGGTTATTAACCATTGGCACACAAGGTGAAAACGCCTCATTTAGACCAGTTACAGCCTTATGGATATGCGCGATCCCTTTAATGGACATGTTAGCGATAGTTATGCGCCGTTACCGTAAAGGTAAGTCTCCCTTTAAGCCTGACCGTGATCATTTACATCACATTTTACAACGCGCCGGTTTAACATCACGTCAAACGTTAGTGGTTATTACAGTATCTTCAGTAGTAATGTCGCTAATTGGAGTGTTAGGGGAGTATTTTAAAGTAGCTGAAAGTATCCAGTTAATTCTATTTATATTGATATTCATTCTTTATAACAAGTATGCGCGTCATTTTAGTTGGAAGTATGTTGAATAAAATAGAATACAAGCTTTTGTAAGTGATATGTTGAAATCCACTGTTCAAAGTTTTGTTCATTATATAAACTTTGTTTTCATTTTTTGCAGTTATTATGAAATTATCACTAATTGACTTTAAAAAAATAGTTAAATCTACGCCATTAGCGTCTATTGATTTAATTATTAAAAACTCTCAGGGCAACGTCCTGCTGGGCAAGCGTAAAAATAAACCGGCCCAGAATAATTTGTTTGTCCCTTATGGTAGTGTTTTAAAAGATGAGCACTTTGAGAACGCATTCAAAAGGCTGATAAAAGAAGAGTTAGGAATTAGCAATATAAATTCAGGCTTTAAAGGTCTTTATGAGCACTTTTCTGAGGATAACTTTTCAGGGGACGACTTTTCAACTCATTATATAGTACTAGCGTATGAAATAACATTTGAAGGCGACTTAGGTTTTTTACCTATTGAGCTGCATTCTAAGTACAAATGGTTTTCTCAACAAGAGTTAATTGCCGATGACAATGTTCATGAACACAGCAAGTGGTATTTTCAAGATAATAAACAAGCTGATGTATGTGTATATTCGAAAATAGGGAAGCTAAATAGTTATGGCATATAATGTTCGTTTATCTCCAAGTAAAATCGAATTTTCTGTACAGGATGGACAAACTATCCTTGATGCAGCATTAGCCGAGAATATTACTTTAGAATATAGTTGCTCAAGCGGCCAATGTGGTGAGTGTATAGCTACTGTACAATCAGGTAATGTTGATAAAAAAGTTCATACTGCAGATGTAGAATTAAAAGAAGATCAGATACTAACCTGTATGTCATATCCTACTTCAGACCTAGTGCTTCAGGCCGAATACATTAAAGAATTGCAACACATAAAAAGAAAAACAATACCTGCAAAGGTTGATGAAATAAAACATATTTCAGATGATGTATTAATATTGAAATTTCGATTACCACCAACAGCTAACTTTGAATATTTATCAGGTCAGTTTATTGACTTGATGTGGAATGGTCAAAAGAGAAGTTATTCGTTAGCATCAAATAAAGTAATCAATAACACATTAGAGCTTCATATAAAAAAAGTTGAAAAGGGTGTTTTTAGTGAGTTTCTATTTAGTGATCTAAAAGAAAATCAGCTCTTACGTTTTTATGGTCCGTTAGGTACATTTTTTGTTAGAGATAGCAAACAGCCAATTATATTTCTATGTACAGGCTCTGGTTTTGCACCCGTTAAATCTATGGTTGAGCAGTTAATTGGAAGTAAATCAGAGCGTCAGATCTATATATATTGGGGGGGGCGTTATCGTAAAGATTTGTATAGTCACCTTCCTAAGCATTGGGCAAAAGAATACGGAAATATTAATTTTACTTCTGTTTATTCAAAAGAGACTGATTTAATTCATGGTGAAGCTAATGGCTATTGCCAGCATGAAGTCTTAAAACAGCATCAAAATTTAAACGGTTATGAAGTATATGCATGTGGATCAGACGCAATGATCCATGATGCTAAAAATTTATTTATAAAGAATGGTTTACAGGATGATAAGTTTCATTCTGATTCTTTTTTACCTTCAAATTAAAATCAAAAAAATTAAGGATATGTGAATGAAAGCAGTAATCTTAGCAGGTGGCCTTGGTACTCGTCTTAGTGAAGAAACATCATTAAAGCCAAAGCCAATGGTTGAAATTGGTGGTAAACCAATTCTATGGCACATAATGAAAACTTATGCAGAGCATGGTATTACTGAATTTGTAATTTGCTGTGGTTATAAAGGTTATGTGATCAAAGAATATTTTGCTAATTACTTTCTACATATGTCGGATGTGACTTTTGATATGAAAGATAACCAAATGCATGTTCATAACCAGCGTGCAGAGCCATGGAAAGTCACTTTAGTTGATACTGGCGATGGCTCAATGACTGGCGGTCGTTTAAAAAGAGTTGCTGAGCATATAAAAAACGATGAGGCCTTTTGCTTTACCTATGGTGATGGAGTTGGTGATATCGATATTGCTAAATCAATCGAATTCCATAAAAGTCACGGAAAACTAGCTACTTTAACAGCTACCTTCCCTCCTGGCCGTTTTGGTGCTTTAGATATGAGTGATGGGCAAGTAAAAAGTTTTCAAGAAAAACCCCGTGGTGATGGCGCAATGATCAATGGTGGTTTCTTTGTATTATCGCCCAAAGTGTTAGATTACATTGAAGATGACTCAACAACTTGGGAACAATACCCATTAAAGCAATTAGCTGAAGAAGACCAGTTGATGGCACATGAACATCATGGTTTTTGGCAGCCAATGGACACTCTTAGAGATAAAGTTCACCTTGAAGAATTATGGGAATCTGGTAAAGCTCCTTGGAAAATATGGAAATAATCTAGTCGTTAGCATGAGTAGTTGTTTTAGTAACATTTAATAAATAGTTTTAGGAATAGTTGCGTGATTGATAAACAATTTTGGCAGGGTAAAAAAGTTTTTTTAACTGGGCATACTGGTTTTAAAGGTAGCTGGTTGTCTTTGTGGTTACAAGATATGGGCGCTGTCGTTAGAGGCTATGCATTAACTCCACCGACGACTCCTAGCTTATTTGATGTTGCTAATGTTGAACAAGGAATGGACTCAGTTATTGGCGATATTCGTGATTATGATTTTCTGTATAAAAGCATTGCAGAATTTAAACCCGAAATTGTAATTCATATGGCTGCCCAACCGCTAGTTAGGTTGTCTTATGAGATGCCTGTTGAAACTTATGATACCAATGTAATGGGTACCGTTAAATTACTCGACTGTATTAGAAAAATTGGTGGTGTAAAAGCTGTAGTTAATGTTACTAGTGATAAATGCTATGAGAATAAAGAATGGCCTTGGGGTTATCGTGAAGATGAGCCTAAAGGTGGTCATGATCCATACAGTAATAGTAAAGGCTGTGCTGAATTAGTTGCTGACGCTTTCAGAAAATCATATTTTAACACTGCAGATTATACCAAACATGGTTGCGGTATTGCCTCAGCTAGAGCCGGTAATGTAATTGGTGGGGGGGATTGGGCATTAGATAGGCTAATACCTGATATGTTAAGTGCATTTGAAAGTGACAAAGCTGTAGACATACGTAGCCCGAACGCTATTCGCCCATGGCAACATGTATTAGAGCCATTGTCAGGTTATTTGCTTACCGCTCAAAAGTTATATGAACAGGGAGGGGATTTTGCCGAAGGCTGGAATTTTGGTCCCGCAGATGAAGATGCAAAACCCGTTCAATGGATAGCTGAAAAGCTAGTTAGTATGTGGGGCGATGATGCTGCTTGGACTTTGGATGAAGGCCCACACCCGCACGAAGCACACTATTTGAAATTAGATTGTTCAAAGGCTAAAATGCGCATGCATTGGCAGCCAAGGTGGTCTTTAGAAACGACTTTATCTAAGATTGTCACTTGGCACAAAGCTTGGCTCGCAGGTGAAGACATGCATAAACATACATTAAATGAAATTAACCAGTACGTTAGTACTGAATATAAATGCTAGAAATAATAGGTTAACACATGAATCAACAAGAACTTCGTACAAAAATTAGTGAATTAGTCGCTCAATATTCTGAATTAGCTGATGCTCCAAAATTATTTCTAGCAGGTGAGTCAGTAGTGCCTCCTTCTGGCAAAGTGGTTGGTGCCAAAGAACGCCAATTAATGGTTGAAGCATCACTTGATGCTTGGTTAACTACAGGTCGCTTTAATGATGCTTTTCAAAAACGTTTAGGGGAATACTTAGGTGTTGAACATGTATTAACAACGGTATCAGGTTCTGCAGCTAATTTATTAGCACTTACTGCGTTAACATCACCTACATTAGGTGACCGTCAATTAAAACCAGGTGATGAAGTTATTACTGTTGCGGCTGGTTTTCCAACGACTGTAAACCCAACAATTCAAAAGGGTTTAATTCCTGTTTTCGTCGACGTAGATATCCCAACTTACAATATCAACCCTGAGTTAATCGAAGCCGCAGTTAGTGATAAAACACGCGCGATTATGATAGCTCACACCTTAGGTAATGCATTTGATTTAAAAGAAGTGCGTCGGATTGCTGACAAATACAACCTTTGGTTAATCGAAGATTGTTGTGATGCTTTAGGTACAACCTATGACGGAAATATGGTGGGTACCTATGGCGATATAGGTACGGTTAGTTTCTACCCTGCCCATCATATAACTATGGGTGAAGGTGGAGCGGTATTTACTAAATCGAAACAACTTAAAAAAGTAATTGAATCATTCCGCGACTGGGGACGTGATTGTTATTGCGAACCAGGTTGTGATGACACTTGTGGTAAACGTTTTGATCAACAATTAGGCTCGTTACCGCATGGTTATGATCACAAGTATACTTATTCAGAGTTAGGTTATAACTTAAAAATTACCGATATGCAGGCCGCGTGTGGTTTAGCGCAAATGGATCGCCTTGAAGGATTAGTTGAAGCTCGTAAAGAGAATTTCGCTTATTTAAAAAACGGTTTACAGTCTTGTATTGATTTCATGGAGTTACCTGAAGCAACTCCTAACTCAGTGCCATCATGGTTTGGTTTTCCAATAACACTAAAAGAAGATAGTGGCGTTACTCGTAACGAATTAATTAAATTCTTAGATGAAGCTAAAATTGGTACACGTTTACTTTTCGCAGGTAACTTAACGCGTCAACCTTATTTTGAACATGTTAATTACCGTGTTGTTGGTGAACTGACAAATACAGACAGAATTATGAACCAAACATTTTGGATCGGTATATATCCAGGGCTTACTAAGCAGCATTTAGATTATGTTATTAGTAAATTTGAGGAAATTTTTGGCCTTAACTTCTAACTATTAATTATGAAAATATTCATTTTTGGCGCTTCGGGCTACCTTGGAAGTAATCTTGTTAATTATCTTAAAAATAATCATGAAGTCTTTGCGTGTGTCCGAACGAAATCATCACTAAAACGATTGACTTGTGACAATAGTAAGATTATTACAGGTATTGATAACGCAGAGGTTTTAGATGATGCATTTATGACAATAAAGCCGGATCTGATAATAAATGCAGCAGCGTTGTATGGTCGAAATGGTGAAGGTATTGATAAATTGGTTGATGCGAATATTTCATTTCCTTCTCAATTATATGAACTTTGTAAAAAGTATGGAGTAGGGGGATTTTTAAATACAGGAACATCTTTACCTGATAATGTTTCACAATATGCATTAACCAAAAATACATTCGTTAGATTGGCGTGTAGCAAGAATGAAAGAAAGTTAAAATTTATTAATATTGCCCTTGAACACTTTTATGGCCCAAATGACGATGATAACAAATTCATAAGTTATGTCATTAAATCCTGTCTCGAAGGCAAGACACTCGAGCTAACAAATGGGAAGCAAAAACGAGACTTTATACACATTAAAGATGTTATTAGTGCTTTTGATGTGATTATTTCTCAATTGGATAATATTGAACACGGTGAAACTATTGCTTTAGGTTCTGGAGTTGCACTTTCAGTCAGGGAAATTGTTGAAATTATCGCTGTAGCGTCTAGAACAGAATCAATACTTAATTTTGGGACTGTAGCGGACAGAAAAAATGAACTTATGTACAGCTGTGCTGATGTATTTAGGTTGGCTTCATTGGGTTGGACTAGCAGTTTGAGCATTGAAGAAGGACTTTTAGATACAATTACAATAGAAAAGTCTACTCAGAAATAGCCATGAATAAAAACTATATATCTATCGTATCCACGTTCAATGCATTTTTTATTTGTACTTTAGCGTCACTTGTTATTTATAATCTTGAATTTATACATTTTGATGATTTTAGTAACTATAAGAATATCTATGATAGCATTTCAGACTTGCCTTTATATAAACTACATACCGTTTATAGAGAGCAAGGACTAGTATATATTTTTGCTCCTTTGGCCTACTTAGGCCTGGATTTTAAACTTGCACTAAAGATTAATTTTGTTTTTTTTTCAATTGGAACATTAATCATAATGTTGTTCTTCTCTGAGAGGAGATTGAAAATAGTTATGCTTTTAACTTTGTTTGCGTTTTTTATAACAAATCGACAATATATTGAAGGTGCATTTAATTATACCCGTTCTTGGATTGCTATTCACTGGTTTGCTTGGTCATTGTTTGTCTTTCATGGGAAGCAGTTAAGAAATATCAGATTGTTACTTTCCGTATTGTTTCTTTTTATCTCGTTTATTACCCATGCACAGTCTACTATTTTGATGCTTGCGATGATATTTCTACCACTGACAATAAATAAAGTTATATCGAATAGAATATTAAAGTATTTAATCTTAATTGTTGTATATAGCGTTGTTTTTCTGGTGATAAAAAATAGTGCTTTAGTTGAGATTATTGAGCAGTTCAGCACAAATACACAAGTGTTAGAAAACAATTCGCTTTCATTAAGTCTATTTTACCAAACAGTATTTCCATTTTTAGTGATAGTCTTAATGGCTAGTGTTAGCTCGGTGAAATCTAGGGGGTTAAGTAGTAAACGACATGATTTAATTCAATTGTATTTAATTAGTATCGGTTTGTTTTTTATATTATTTTTATTTGTAATACCTTTAGCTATAAGATTTTCATGTTTGTTTTTATTAGTTGTTACTTTATTTCAATGTAGGTTATTATCTCCCTCATCCATAGTATTAATAACGATAAACTGTATTACATTATTAAACGTAATACAGCTTTTTAATTCTTCTCTTTGGACCGTATTGTAAATATAGAATGAACCATGATTAATAAATTACGTAAAGTTAAATGTTCTCTAATGAGGAGTGGCAAGTTTAAAGCATCACTTACGCCATTAGATCCTAAAACAGTTCATCCTGTATATTCAGCCCATGCAAGGGTACTTCAACCATTAACTCGCCCGATTGGTTTTAGTAAATTGGTACACGTAATAGGCCGGCCTAATCAGTATTTTTTAAATAATGATTATAGTTTTATTTCTGAAGTAGAGGGTGGTGCAGGTGTGGCACCTAAGAAGTTTTCTAAGAATTATTATGATATAGAAGCCGCATCCCATTATACAAATAATCTAATTGAACAAGGCCGTTTAAAGTCAATAATTTACCAAAGTAAGCCAGCTTTGGAGTTACATAGTAAGCAAGCATCACCATTGATGAACTCAATATCGAAAGTCATAACACAAGTCCCCTATGAATACAGTTTTACTGAAAGCATTACAGTTAGAAAGAAGTTCAATCTATTGGTTATAGCTTCAAACCCTAAAGCAAAGGGGGTTTTTCTTTATAAAAAACTATTGGATTATTTAAGTTTGCATAAATTTTATGTGAATCTAAAAATAGTGACTTCAAAACCATGTTCTTTTGAAGTCGATGAATTGCACTGTGTTGAATTTATGGTAATCCCTAGGTTGGGAGAAATAGATAAGTACCAATTGTTTGACTGGTGCGATTTTTTAATTAACCTTTCTCCAATGGATACGTTAGGTACATTTCTTGATTCATTAATGTACGGCAAGCCACTAATTACAGTTGAAGGTCAGCATGCAAGTTCTTATTTAAATAATAATATTACAGGTTTTTCTTTTCAATCACCCCTATTTTATTATGGCGATAAGCTTGGAATAAAATATCATGATGTAAAAAAATCATTTGTGGATTATGTTTATAGTTTAGATGATGGCTTTTGGGATGATTTGATTATATCGGTTGGGAAGCAATTGCTTAATTTAGATGATAGTGATGTAAGAACTATGACCAATAATCATAGAGAGTATATTACCGAGTGCCATAAAATTGAAAATTGGGTGTTGAAAAATCAAGAACTATACGAAGAGTGCAGTGTGTAATTATGTTGTTAAATGAAAAATACAGAGCAATTGGAATTGGAACTTTATTTGTTAATTTTTTGGTGCAAAGAGTTTTTTGTGTCAATCGAAATTTTAAATATATGCTCCACTATACAAGTAGGGTTAACTGCCCCACTAAAATTAACATCGTTGGGGATAAAAAAAAATCAAGTTGTCTTATTAGTTTTGCGACGTCTCTAGGGTGTTATTTTCAAGCTAAAAATGGAATTATTATACATGAAGGAGTGATTTTTGCCCCTGGTGTTAAAGTTATTTCAGCTAATCATGATATGGATAACTATAACCATCATGTTAAAGAGTTACCTGTCATTTTAAATAAAAATGTTTGGATAGGTGCTAATGTCGTTATACTTCCAGGTGTTGAGATAGGAGAGTCTTCGATAATAGGTGCGGGAAGTGTAGTAACCAAAAGTATGCCAGCAAATTCGGTATGTGCGGGTGTTCCTTGTAAGAAAATCCGAAGTTTGCATGAATCTTAATAACATTAAAAGTTTGTTTAGATTAAAAGTCTTAACATCCTACGGCAATATAGCTAGTAATATCGCATTAGGTTTTGCTTGCTTATATTTCTTGAATAAATATGCGTCAGTTAGTGTTTATGGGCAGTTTATTTTATTTAAATCAACAGCTGGTTTGATGGCTGGTGTGCTATCAGTTAGAAGTAGTGATGTAGTAATTAAGTTTTTTAAAGAGTTTGAGGCTTTAAATCAGTTTAGCTATTCTTTAGGTATTATTAGGTTAGGGCTTTTACTAGATGTAGTTACTTCTATTCTTATTTACACATTTATATATTTTTCAGCAACTTTAGGAGCTAAGTTTTTAGAGCTTGATGCAACTACTCTTGATATATTTATTGTGTTTGGTTTAACTTCTTTTTTTGCGTATTTAAGAGGTACGCCAATAGGGTACTTGCAATCAATAGGGAAGTTCACTACCGTAAATATCATAACAATGCTTGAGTCTGTTTCGATCTTGATAGTTATGGCGTATATAAGTATCATTCATAAAAAAATCACGCTAGAATTTATTGTATATCTACATGTAACGGCCTATTTTTGTACGTCAATTTTATTATATTACTTTTTTTATTGGTACCATAAGTCTAATGTTAATTTTAAAGGTCTTTCTTCCTCTTTACCCATAGGGTTTATGAAAAAGTTTATTAAATATACATCTGCCTTTTTTCTCTCTAGCATCTTTAAAGCCGTAAATCAAAATGGCGATAATTTGCTCATTGGTTATTTTCTATCTTCATTGGAAGTAGGGATTTACCAAACGGTTAAAAAACTATATTCGTTAATAGAGATTGTCGTTCAGCCTTTAGCTATACTTATGTATCCTAAATTAGTTAGTATCTACTCGCGAGGTAAATACAAAGATTTTGTTAAGTGTATATTGTATCCTCAACGCTATATTCTTGTGATTTCATTAGGGTATATGTTTTTAATTTCTTTTTTCCTTAATGAATTATTTGATTATTTTCAAATATCCTTTAGAGAAGAGTACTATTATATAAGTATTTTTGTTGGGCTAGGGTATGTGATTTCTTCATTGATTTGGTGGGCGAGAATCTTTTCAAATATCATAGACCCAATGATTTCTGTTAAAGCCAATGTTTTTACTTCAATCTACCTCATTTGTATATCAAGTGTGTTTCTTTTTTCGCTAAAATTGACAGGTCTCTCTATATCTTTTTTTATATTGAATCTACTTTTAGCTATTTATATTTTCTATCTTTTTAATGATCTAAGAGGGGAACAAAACGAATAAAATGTATTTAAAATTTGTATTTTAAATAGAGCGTTTGTACAAAGCATATATTTATGTTTTGGTTTAAATTCGAATTCAAGTTATTCACCTCATTTATAGGAAGCAGTATATGGTCGAGCTTATGTATAGATTGATAAAAAAAGTAGGCGTTTCATGTTTTTTTATTAGTTTTATATTTCAAAAAATATTAAGGTATAATGGAAAGTTTAGGTATTTCTATCACTTTACTTCTAGAATCAGGTGCCCTGCCGGGTTCTCTATTACTAATGAACCTGAGTCTATTATTTTAAAGTCGTGTCTATTATCTTCTGGCGGCTTATACCTTCAAGCTAAAAATGGAATTATAATAGATAGTACTGTCTTTATTGCTCCAGGTGTAAAGATAATTTCATCTAATCACGACATAAATAATTTGCAACAGCATTCAGAATCAAGTCCAGTTACTATCCATGAAAATGTATGGATAGGGGCTAACTCAATAATATTACCTGGTGTTGTAATTGGACCTAATTCAATTATTGGTGCAGGTAGTGTTGTAACAAAATCAATCCCTCAAAATGTAATAGCTGTTGGTAATCCATGCAAAGTCGTAAAAAGCAAAAAGTAACCTTAATTGTAATTAACTCTATCATAGGGCGAAAAGGAAATATTGGATTAAGATATAGTTATCTTTTAAGTAGTTTTTTGTCTGAGAATATTGAATACTTTTGTATCGCAAGAGGCAATCAGTCGAAGTTACCGCACATATACTATTTTCCTTTTTTATCCTATGTACAAAGAGGAATAATATACTTATCAAAAAATTATTTTTTAAAATTGAATGGAAGAAAATTCGATTCTTTTTTGTTTAAAATTTATGCTGTCATTTTGTGCTTATTGTTCTTCATAAGGTATAGAAAACGCTCTGATATTGATGTTTTACTTGTAGAACCTTCAATATTTATGATGAAAATATTTAAAAGACTTAAATGTAACGTAATAGTTGATATTCCAATTGCTCCAGCAAATTATGTAAAACGATTAAATACTTCTTCTAAAAATAATGTTCTGATATTTAATGAATATATTGATAAAGTAGAAAAGTTTACCCTATTGAATGCGGATGAAATTATCGTACCTTCTGCTTTTGTTGAGTCTGAAATCAGAGCTCTATGCCCAAATGCAAATGTACACTTAATACCTTTTGGTGTTGATCTCAAATTACTTGAAAAAAATAGAAGTATTTCTCGTGAATACAATAATGAAGGACTAAAATTTGTATTTGCAGGCAACTTATCAAAAAGAAAGGGAGTTGATTTACTTATTAAAGCATGGGTAAAGGTAGCTTCTCCAAAAGATGAGCTTCATCTTTGTGGTAATGCAACACGTGAAATAGTTGCATTACTGGACGATGTTTCAAAAAGTAATATTATTACACCAGGGTTTGTTGATACGTTTCAATATTTTCAAAATTGTGATGTATATATTTTTCCTTCTTTATCTGAAGGCTCAAGTAAATCCGTATATGAAGCGATGAGTTGTAAGTTACCTTGTATTGTCACTTATGAATCAGGGTCAATTGTTACTGATGGATTAGAAGGTCTAGTAATCGCATCTAACTCTATATCAGCAATTGAAAATGCGATTACTAATATCAGAAATTCAAATTTAAGCGCTATGGGAGATAACGCTTTCATCACTGTCTCAAAATACAGTTGGAAGAAATATTGTCAGCAAGTTAAGGAGCTGATTTATGGAAGATAGGTATTTACTTTTTTCTAGGAATTATCCTTATGCTATGGGAGGCGCTGAGCAAAGTCTGTACACTGAGTCCTCCTTAAAATATCGTAATAGCAATGTTATTTACCCTATTCAAAAGACAGCTTTACCTTTTGTGAAAAATCTTAATGATGTTCATGATAATGTTACTGGTTTGGATTGCTTTAACTTATATCAACGCTTTTTTTACTACGAGTATTTAGCAAACAAGAAAATAATTTCGACAGTCCTAGAGGAATATAAAGATTCATACGATGTTGTAGTAACTCAAAATCGTTGGGCACCAGCAATTATAAATAGTGCGAGTCTTTTACAAAAAGAGTCTGTGTACTACCTCAGAGACGAAACATCAATTGGAATTATCAATAATTACTATACTGGTTATAAATCACTATTAAAAAAAATTTACTCTAACATAGAGTATCCAGCAATGTTGCAATACTTTAAAGATAATATAATTGCTTTAAATAGCGCATCGGTTATATCAAACTCTAATTATATTGCGAATAGTCTTTATGATAAATACAAAATTGATTCAACTGTAGTTTACCCCAAAATATGCCATGAAACTCTGAGGCTATCATATATTAATAACCTAAGTGATAGCATAGTGCAGGGTGTTGTACTAGTAGGCGATACTTTGATAAAAGGTATTGATATCTTTATTAAATTAGCTACTTTATTCCCTCATGTAGAATTTTATGCTTTTGGGAAAGGACGGTTGCCAAAAGCAGCACCAACAAATGTGCATCATATGGGATGGACTAATGATTTGGGTTTACCTTACGCATATGCAAAAGTTGTATTGGTCCCATCTGTCATTGCTGAAGCATACGGAAGAGTGGCCGCAGAATGCCAATCTTTGGATGTGCCAGTTCTTGTTTCTAATATTGGCGGACTCCCTGAAGCCGTTAATTATGATTCAGATAAAATTGCAAATGATTTTTCTGAATTTGTAACTAAATTACGAGTTATCTTATAACTATGAAATTTTACTATATTTCTTTATATTATCGCACCTCTACAGTTACTGGTGCAAACAAACGATTTGATGAGATAGGTAAGCGTCTGCTAAATTATTATGGAGATGACTTTATCTGTATTGTATCTAAAGGGGAACGGCCAAATTGGTGCCCAGAAAAGAACATTAGGGAGATCTTTAGATTCATAAATAAATTTGGGCGTGTTAGGTCTTGGTATGAATTAACTATTATGTTGAGGATACTACCAAAAGGTATTATTTACAGTGACTTTATGCCATTACCATTAACAGCAAAAAAGCATCTGCATATACAGCTTATTCATGACCTACGTAATTTTCACCAATTTAGGCGTGGTGGTTTAGGCGCTCTTTCAAGTAGTTTTCAGAAGTTTCAGTTGAGGTTAGCTGATAAAATTGTCACAGTAAGTAAATTTACTGCTGAAGAAATTCACAAACTCTGTCTTATCTCAATGGATGATATAATTGTGTCTTATAATGGTATTGATGCATCAGTCAAAAGTGAAGAAAAAAACCGTAATATAGACATTTTGTACGTAGCTACATTTGAACCGAGAAAAAATCATGCAAATCTTCTTGAATCGCTTCAACATATAAACCGTCCCCTTACAATACAATTTATTGGTCAAAATCTGGGGTTGCAAGAAAGTATACAGTCCCAAGCTGAAGACTTACAAAGAACGACAAACCATTCTATTTCTTTTTTACCTTCTGTAACTGAGGACGAACTTCACGACCATTATTGCCGTAGTAAAGTTTTTTGCTCTCCTTCTAAATATGAAGGGTTTGGCATGCCTTTAATTGAGGCTTATCAATTCGGGTGTGTTGTGTGTTGTTCAGATATTGAAGTTTTTAAAGAAGTTACTCGCGGGAAAGCGCTATATTTTAATCCAAACTCAGTAGAGTCTATAGCTAACTCTTTATCTGTAGCTCTTTCCTCTTTTGAAGATAAGCTAAATGTGGAAGAGGCAAGACGACTAAGTAACGAAGTGGTTAAATATTATTCTTGGGATAGTATTTCTAGCCGTTTGATTGAGAGTTTCTAATTGTCGTATTTTAATGAATTGAGATGTAATTAATATGAAAATAGCTTATTTGACTTCTATAGATACAGATGGGCATAGCGCCGCATCTAACCAAGTAAAATCTATGTGTAGAGCGTTTAATGAAGAACTTAAAGATAGCTTTGTTGCTTTGTCTGTAACTAAAAACAAACTTAATTTTCCCTATATAAAAGGTATACAGTTGTCAAAAATTAAGCATATTAAAAAGCTGTTGACTCCAATTGTATATTTGCCTTTTGTTTTAAAAGAAAATATTAAGTATGTTTATTGCAGAGAAATTGCAATTGCGTTTATTTATACTTTCATTGGTAAAAGGGTGATTTTCGAATTACATGAACTTAATGGACGAAAAAGCCAAAATTTTTTGCTTAATATATTAAGTAGATTTAAAAACTTCACTGTTGTTACTGTCAGTGAAGCAGGAAAAGACAAACTTACTAAGGCCTATAGAAGAATAAGGTGTCAAGCTTTGCCTAATGGCGTTTTTTTAAATGACTACGATAAATTGTTACCGAACCGAGACGCTTTACATCAACAATTGTGTACTGAGTATAATTGCGAATATATTTATATATACACTGGAAGTTTATATAAGGGGCGAGACGCAGAAATAATATTTAAATGTGCACAAATTGATACAAAAATAACATTTTTAATTATTGGAGGGAAAGATTCTGAGTTTAAATCTTTACACGAAAAGTTTGGTTTATTAGCAAACGTCAAGCACATTCCTACGTTAGCACATACAGATATTATGAAGTATCAAGTTGCGGCTGATGCATTGATATACCCTATAAGTAAAGAAAACAAAATTAGTGCATTCACTTCACCATTAAAAATATTTGAATACATGGCGGCTCGTAGACCTATCCTAGCAACTCGTATCGGTGCAGTGAATGAGTTACTTAATGATAAAGTATGTTATTTATTTAATGAGGACGATGATAGTACAGCTATTATGCAATTACTCAAAAAAGATTTAGAAATCGATGTAAACCAAAAAGTTAATGTCGCTTTTAAGCTAGTACAAGATAATTATACTTGGGGAGTGAGGGTTAAACGAATATTGAAATTATTTAGAAGTTAACTTTCGATATTTACATATAGATATGATTAGAAATATTGGATGTTTTTTATTTTGGTTGTTAGAATTAACTTATGTAATTTGGTGACTCGCATCAAACTTAAGTAAATAATTATATAATACCCCCTAAGTGTAATTTGGAACGATCTTAAGGCGTTCATCAAATATACAAAGACTTCATAAGGTTTCATTCATATGGCGACCATCGCTATTAGTGCAAATACGAGCTGGTATTTGTATAACTTTAGAAAAAACACAATTATCGCTTTAATTAGTGAAGGATATAACGTCATAGTAATAGCACCAGAGGACCAATATTCTCGTAAATTATTAGAGATAGGATGTAAATATATCGATGTTGATATAGATAAAGGTGGTACAAACCCTTTTAAAGATTTAAAAACTCTTTTTGACTTATATCGCATCTTTAATAAAAATCTAATTGATGTTGTTTTGAACTTCACACCTAAAAATAATATTTATAGTACATTAGCGGCGCACCTCAATAATGTTAAGGTTATTAATAATATTGCAGGACTGGGTATACTATTTATCAATGAAAGTATTCCGTCAAAAATTGCACGCTTGCTTTATAAAATAAGCCAGTCAAAGGCTCATAAAATATTTTTTCAAAATGAAGAAGATAAAAATTTATTCTTGAGTAAAAATTTGGCGCCGAAGTATTTAACAGATCGTTTACCTGGTTCGGGTGTAGATCTTAAGAGATTTGAGCTTCAAGAAGCTGATGATGATGGGCAAGTAACTTTTTTACTAATTGCACGTATGCTCTTTGATAAAGGTGTTGGTCATTATGTTGATGCTGCAAGAGAATTAAAAGCGAAATACGGTAACAAAGTTGAGTTTAGGCTCCTTGGCTTTCTTGATGTTGATAATCCATCTGCGGTAAGTAAAGTGCAGATGAGTGAATGGGTTAATGAAGGTATTGTTAATTATTTAGGTACATCAGATACAGTAGAGCAAGAAATTGCAAAAGTTGATTGTATGGTATTACCTTCATTTTATAGGGAAGGTGTTCCTAAGTCATTATTAGAAGCCGGAGCAATGGGTAAGCCTATTGTTACCACAGATAACGTAGGCTGTCGCGAAACAGTTGATGATGGCATTAATGGTTTTTTGTGCGATTTGCGCTCAACTGACAGTTTAGTTTTACAATTAGATAAAATGATTAACCTTACCCATGAACAGCGCTTGGAAATGGGCAGAGCTAGTCGAAAAAAATCGAGCGAGAGTTCGATGAAAAAATAGTTATCAAAAAATATTTAGATGCAGTAAAAGCGTGTCTTTAAAATCATAATGGATGATAAAATGAAAATAGCAATAGCCGGTACTGGCTACGTAGGTTTATCAAATGCAATGTTATTAGCGCAGCACAATGAAGTGATTGCGGTTGATATAATTAAAGAAAAAGTCGATTTATTAAATCAAAAGAAATCTCCGATTGTAGATGTTGAGATTGAAGACTTCTTAGCCAATAAAACGATCAACTTTAAAGCGACGCTTGATAAAAATTTGGCTTATTCAGATGCTGACTTTGTCATAATTGCAACGCCAACAGATTATGATGTTGAGACAAATTACTTTAATACTTCTTCAGTTGAAGCTGTTATTAAAGATGTTTTGGCCGTTAACCCTAACGCTGTAATGATTATTAAATCGACGGTGCCTGTGGGTTACACTGAAAGTATTAAACAAGAGCTTAGCTGTGAAAACATCATGTTTTCGCCTGAGTTTTTACGCGAAGGTAAGGCGTTACACGACAACCTTTACCCGTCTCGCATTATTGTTGGCGAGCAAAGTGAGCGCGCTAAAGTATTTGCCAACTTATTAGTACAAGGTGCCATCAAAGAAAATATTGACGTATTGTTTACCGATTCTACCGAAGCCGAAGCGGTTAAGTTATTTTCAAATACTTACTTAGCAATGCGCGTCGCTTATTTTAATGAGCTTGATAGTTACGCTGAGGCTCATGGTTTAGATGCAAAACATATTATCGAAGGTGTTGGCTTAGACCCTAGAATAGGCTCTCATTACAATAATCCGTCATTTGGCTATGGTGGTTATTGTCTGCCAAAAGATACTAAGCAATTATTGGCTAATTATAATAATGTTCCGAATAATATTATTCGCGCTATTGTTGATGCTAATACGACACGTAAAGATTTTGTTGCTGATTCAATTATAAGTAGGAATCCTAAAGTGGTTGGTGTGTATCGCCTGATTATGAAAACAGGCTCTGATAATTTTAGAGCGTCTTCAATTCAAGGTATTATGAAGCGCATTAAAGCCAAGGGTATTGAAGTTGTCATTTATGAGCCGGTATTAGAAGAGAAAGAGTTTTTTAATTCTGCAGTGTATAACGACCTTGATGCGTTTAAAAAGATATCAGATGTGATTGTCTCTAACCGTATGGATATTGAATTAAACGATGTAAAAGACAAAGTTTATACCCGTGATTTATTTGGTAGCGATTAATTAGTTGTACTAGTGTTATATTTAAAGGAATTGTCTGTTTGAAAATCAAGCCGGCTATAAATAAGGTTAAATTTAAAGGTTTTAAATGAAGTATTTAGTTACCGGCGCTGCCGGTTTTATTGGTTTTCATGTGGCAACAAAGCTATGTAGCCAAGGGTATGATGTTGTTGGTATTGATAATCTTAATGATTATTATGATGTTAACCTAAAGCTTGCACGTTTAGCTGAGTTGGATAAGTTCACAGCTAACAATACTTCTAATACTGCAGGTCTGTTTCAGTTTATAAAATTAGACCTTACAGATCGCGAAGGTATGGCCGAATTATTTACTGAAGAGAAATTTGATCGAGTAATTCATTTAGCAGCCCAAGCAGGTGTTAGGTATTCAATTGAGAATCCGATGGCTTATGCTGACTCTAATTTAATTGGTCATTTAACTATTCTCGAAGGTTGTCGAAACAATAATGTTAAGCACTTGATCTATGCTTCATCTAGCTCAGTTTATGGCTTAAATAATAAAACCCCTTTTTCGACTAGTGATTCCGTCGATCACCCTGTTTCACTTTATGCCGCTACTAAAAAATCTAATGAGTTAATGGCGCATAGTTATTCTCATCTTTACGGTATTCCTACTACAGGTTTGCGCTTTTTTACTGTGTATGGCTCATGGGGCCGACCTGATATGGCGCCTTATATATTTACTAAAAAGATTTTAGATGGCGAGACTATTGATATTAACAATAATGGTGATATGTGGCGTGACTTTACCCACGTTGACGATATTGTTGAAGGTGTTGTGCGCATTGCTGATGTGATACCAACACGTGATGATAGTTGGAAAGTTGAAAGCGGTTCTCCGGCTTCTAGCTCTGCGCCTTATTCTGTTTATAACATCGGACATGGCTCGCCAATTAACTTGATGGGCTTTGTTAAAGCTATTGAAGATGAATTAGGTGTTGAGGCGAAGAAAAATTTTCGTGAAATGCAACCAGGCGATGTTTACCAAACGTTTGCTGAGGTTAATGACTTATTTGACGCTACGGGTTATAAATCAAAAGTGAGTGTTGCAGAAGGTGTTGCAGAATTTGTTAGTTGGTTTAAAAAGTTTTACCAAAAGTAACCGCTTTGTTTAAGTTGCCTTTACTATTATTAAAATATTAAAGGCGATTATTGGGCAGTTACTACTTAATAAGTGTGTTGTGGGATGTTTTTAATATCATTTTGTCAGCACGCACGATAAATTTACAATGTAATAATTAAAATGCTAAGCAAATATTATAAAGTATTTATTTAGTCTGTACTTAAGGACAGAGATGAATAATATGATTTTACCTGTAATTATGGCCGGTGGTTCAGGCTCAAGACTGTGGCCGTTATCACGTCAAATGTTTCCAAAGCAGTTTCTAACTTTGCATGGTGATTCATCCATGCTGCAAGCAACGGCGGAGCGCTTAGCTGATATTGAACACTCGCCTGCTATTGTTATTTGCAATGAAGAACATCGTTTTTCTGTGGCAGAGCAGTTTCGCTTAAAAAACATCCCTAATAACGGGATAATTCTTGAGCCAGTAGGCCGTAACACTGCACCTGCTATAGCCTTAGCCGCTTTACAAGCAATGAAAAGCGGACAAGATCCTTTATTGTTAGTTCTGGCTGCAGATCATGTGATAAAAAATGAGCAAGCATTTGCTGAGTCAGTCGAGCAGGCTAAAGTACATGCCGAAGCTGGGAAGTTAGTAACTTTTGGTATTGTGCCTACCGCTCCTGAAGTGGGGTATGGTTACATCAAACGTGGTGAAGAACTTTCAAGTGCCGGGTATAGTGTTGCTGAGTTTGTTGAAAAACCTAATCAGGCTACTGCTGAGTCTTATTTATCTACCGGTGATTATTATTGGAATAGCGGCATGTTTTTGTTTAAAGCTAGCCGTTATTTAGCCGAACTAAAAATCCACCGTCCTGATATTTTAGCCGCATGTGAAAAAGCCATGACTGATACCCAAAGTGATTTAGACTTTATTCGTGTTGATAAAGTTGCTTTTGAGTCATGTCCTGATGATTCAGTTGATTATGCCGTGATGGAAAAAACAGCTGACGCGGTAGTTGTACCAATGGATTGCGGTTGGAGCGATGTAGGTAGTTGGTCTGCATTATGGGAAGTTAGCGACAAAGATGCTAATGGCAATGCCTTCATAGGTGATGTTATTGCGGTTGATACTAAAAATACTTTAGTACACGCACAAGAAAAATTAGTGGCGACTGTTGGTCTTGAAGATATAGCCATTGTGGAAACGAAAGACGCTATTTTAGTATCTAAGCTTTCAGAAGTGCAAAAAGTTAAGCAAATAGTAGAGCACCTGAAAGCCGAAGAACGTTCTGAATTTAAGCATCATCGAGAAGTATATCGCCCTTGGGGAGCTTATGACTCGATTGATACGGGTGAACGTTTTCAAGTAAAACGCATTACTGTTAAGCCCGGGGCTAAATTATCTGTACAAATGCATCATCACAGAGCTGAACATTGGATTGTAGTATCAGGTACGGCGAAAGTAACCAATGGTGATAAAGATATTTTATTAACTGAAAATCAATCAACGTATATTCCGGTTGGCGTTATTCACGCATTAGAAAATCCAGGCAAAGTGCCTTTAGAATTGATTGAAGTACAATCAGGTTCATATTTAGGTGAAGATGATATTGTACGTTTTGAAGATAAATATGGTCGCGTTTAACTTTTAGGCGTGTATTAATAAATAAACATTTTAAAAGGTAATTTGATTTCAAATTACCTTTTTTATAATTAGATTTAACTAAAGAGATAGTAATGACTGATAAATTAACTTGTTTTAAGGCTTATGATATTCGCGGCAAATTAGGTGAAGAGCTTAATGTAGATATCGCCTATAGAATTGGGCGAGCGATGGGCGAAATATTATCAGCAAAAACTATTGTTGTTGGTGGTGATGTACGCTTAACTTCAGAAGAATTAAAGCTAGCACTTGCCGATGGCCTGCTAGATGCGGGAGTTAATGTTATCGACCTTGGTATGACAGGCACTGAAGAGATTTATTTCGCGACATCTTACCTTAAGGTTGATGGCGGCGTTGAAGTAACGGCCAGTCATAATCCTATGGATTATAACGGCTTGAAGCTTGTTAAAGCCGACTCAAAACCTATCAGTGGCGATACCGGGTTATTTGATATAAAAGCTTTGGCTGAAAGTGAAGATTTTGCTGATAAAGCAGAAATTCGTGGCACTTTAACAAATTCATCTACGTTAGAAGCATACGTAGAACATTTATTTGAGTACATTACGCCAAGTAATATAAAACCAATGAAGTTAGTTGTTAATTCTGGAAATGGTGCCTCTGGCCATGTAATTGACGCAATTGAAGCACAATTTAAAGAACTGAATGTGCCGATTGAGTTCATAAAAGTACATCATCAGCCAGATGGCAATTTTCCTAATGGTATCCCTAACCCATTATTACCAGAGAACCGTCAAGATACTATCGATGCCGTGTTAGCGCATAATGCTGACATGGGCATTGCATGGGACGGGGATTTTGACCGCTGTTTTTTATTTGATGAAAAGGGACAGTTTATTGAAGGCTACTACATTGTTGGTTTATTAGCTGAGGCGTTTTTACAAAAAAATGCTGGCGCGAAAATCATTCATGATCCACGTTTAACATGGAATACAATTGATGTGGTTGAAGCGGCAGGTGGTGAGCCTGTACTATGCAAAACAGGGCATGCATTTATTAAAGAACGTATGCGCAAAGAAGATGCTGTTTACGGTGGCGAAATGAGTGCACATCATTATTTTCGTGATTTTGCTTATTGTGACTCAGGTATGATCCCCTGGTTACTAGTAGCCGAGTTACTTTGTGTGAAAAACATGAAGTTATCGGAAACTGTATCAGAACGAATTGCAGCTTACCCTTCTTCAGGTGAAATTAACTCAAAATTAACTGACCCAAAAACAGCAATTGAGCAAGTGCTTGCAGTTTATAAAGCTAAGGCCGTTGTTTTTGATCAAACAGACGGTATCAGTCTTGAATTTAACGATGCTGAAGGTCAGTGGCGCTTTAACCTACGCAGTTCAAATACTGAACCTGTTGTTAGGTTGAATGTTGAGTCAAAAAGCAATATTCGCTTGATGCAGGAAAAGACTAAAGAGATAATGACGATATTGACGGCGTAAAATATATAGTTTGATTTAATTTTCTATCAAAGCAGTTGCTTTTTGATATTATGTTCGACATAAGTTATTAAAAATAAGTAAAATAATTAGGGACAAAATGCCAAATAGAGTATAGAAAACCGTGATACCCGTCTCAGGTCTAGGTACAAGGATGTTACAAGCAACTAAAACAGGCTATAAATCACAAGTTAGTGTTGAAACAGGCGTGGCTGAATTTGTAAGTTGGTTTAAAGAGTTTTATAAAAAGTAGGTAGTAGTCGTTAAATTTAGAACACATAAAAATAATGCTCAGCGGTATCATTTTTATTATTTACTGAAACTTAATACGCGGCATCGCCTCGCTGAACAAAAATTGAATCCTTAATATTGTACTTACCATGATGCTTTTCTTTATGCCATTAATATTAAGGGTTGAGTGGGCTTTCAGGCGACAAACCACAAAAAGTACAAATCAATATCACGCTTATAAAAAGCCTTTTCATCAAAAAGAGATAGAGTGCAATTTTTCTCTATCATTACAAAGTGTAGGGCTCGATAATCATTAAATAGAGAATATGGGTTTTCAGATGAAATACTCGCCTTAAAACCCCAGGTTCTAGAGGTTATATTCAATAGTCAGTGAAATATTCAAATCGTTACTATTAGGTAACTTATCAGTGTAAGTTGAACGACTGATATCAGTACCTAAAGTAAAGCGCCAGTTTTGCTTGTCATGTTGAATACTAGCTGAAATTATCCAAACCTGTTCGGCGATACTAGACACTGTATTGCCAATTATTGAGTTATTAGGAGCTTTGTCTTGATTATCATAATTGAGATCTAAATAACGCAAACGTGTTGTCATATGAGTATTGATATCAAGTTGTGAAATGGTGCCAATTACATAGGTTTTTGCATCATTGTCGTAGCTACTGCCAATGGCACGTCCTTCGTAACGCATGCCGGTTTCATAATTTGAATGCTCATAATAACAGTTGCCAATTTTATCTCGTTCACCACAATCTGCAAGACTATCGGCCCACTCAATGTAAACCGTACTTGGCTTACCAAAAACATTGAGATGTAAATCAAAACCTAGTTGAGGTTGTGCTTTAGTTAAATATTGTAAAGTGCCTTCTTTACCATCTTCAGCAAATTTTTGCCCATAAAAACTCAACGGAAAATCAAAAATATTCATGGTATAGCGTAAATCATATCCGGCTTGTTGGTTTGCAGGATTCAGGGTGTTACCTTCGCAAACAACTCCGTCAATACCGCAATTTGTTTTGCCAATTAGTATATCCCCAAAAGTAGATAAACTTTGTTCCCGGCCTTTTCCTCCCCATTGGGCTAAACGCGTGACACCTAGCTCTAGATTCTTAAATGGTTTTAAATTAAGCCTGAACCCCCACAGTAAAGTGTTTTTTACTATTCGGCTATCGTCCATTTTTCCCATGAATGTTGTAACAGTCCACGGTATATCTACTTTGGTGAAAGGGATAGTAAATGGTTCGGCCGACTTTCGAGTCAGCGCAATTGCAGGTATCGGACTAGCGTTGTTGGATAAGCTTAAGCTTGTATCCCAAGTTGGACCATACCATCTATTTTGTTTACCTAATGAAATCACCCAGTTGCCGATAAAAGCAGCAATATAACTTTCCTCGAAATTGCTACTATTTGTATCGTTTCGTGAATTACTAAAACTAGGAGAAAGCTTAGCGGCAAAGTTATCCGCAACCATACTAAATTGAACCTGTATGCTATTTTTATCACGAAAAGTATCACCAAAGGTGACAAATCGATTGTCGTTTTTCGATGTTTGCGCTTTTATACGTATTTGGTTTTTGCTCGCTAATTGAAATTGATATTTTATATAGTGATAAGCGTTTAACTGGTTAGGAGTTAAGTTGTTAAGTTCTATATTTTTAATATCTCGTATAATATCATGCCACATTAATGGGTAGGTTGTGACTGGTGTTATAATGTGGCCAGTATCTGCTAGTAGTTGAATATTAGCTTTTAAGTATATGTTAGAGGTATTGACCCAAGGATCAGCTTGAGTGTTTTGATGTAACATAAAAATTGTTAGAGTGATGAATATTGAAATTAATTTTTTCATTAAATTTATGTTGCTCTGAAAGTTAAGACGTAACTAAAAATTACAAAATATTGATTTATGGCTAAAGTAGCTTGAGTTGAAAATTAATTATATCTTTTTCGCTGTTGTATGAATAGTTGCGTTACTTAAAATGCCCCTAACTCCACGAAAACATAAAGTTAATTTTACAGTGGTGAACAAAGATATTAACGACCTGCACTGTTGTGCTGTGGGGGCAATACTTAAGCTGAGTTTAGATCTTGTTTTTCGTAATTTAAAGTATATATTCATATTTTTATCTATAAAGTCCATGACAACTAGATAAACAAGCCATACAATTAGTAAAGAATTGCAATTAAGGAAAAAAATGCCAAATAAAATAAAAAAAGCCGTAATACCTGTAGCAGGTTTAGGCACTCGGATGTTACCGGCCACTAAAGCTATTCCAAAAGAAATGCTGCCTATTGTTGATAAACCGCTTATTCAATACATCGTAAATGAGTGTATATCTGCGGGTATTAAAGAAATTGTATTAGTTACCCACTCTTCTAAAAATGCTATCGAAAACCATTTTGATAAGTCGTTTGAGTTAGAAACTACTTTAGAAAAACGTGTGAAACGTCAACTACTTGATGAAATTCAAGCTATTTGCCCGAAAGACGTGACTATATTGCATGTGCGCCAAGGTGAAGCAAAAGGTTTAGGCCATGCAGTATTAAAAGCTCGCCCAATCATTGGAAACGAACCATTTGTTGTTGTACTACCTGATGTTATTTTAGATGATGCGACTGCGGACTTAAAAACTGAAAACTTAGCAGCGATGTTAACACGATACAACGAAGTAGGTGGTTATAGCCAAATTATGGTTGAGCCTGTACCTATGGAGCAAGTAAGTAGTTATGGTGTTGTCGATTGTGGTGGTGTTGAGCTTTCACCTGGTGAGTCAAAAGCTATGACAGCGATTGTTGAAAAACCACCTGTTGACGAAGCACCTTCTAATTTAGCAGTAGTTGGCCGTTATGTGCTTTCAGAAAAAATTTGGGATTTATTGAAAATAACGCCTCCTGGCGCTGGTGATGAAATTCAATTAACTGATGCTATTGCCATGCTTATGGAAAGAGAAACAGTTGAAGCATTTCATATGAGCGGTAAGTCACACGACTGTGGGTCTAAGCTTGGTTACATGAAAGCGAATGTTGAATATGGTATGCGCCATCCTGAATTGGCTGAAGAGTTTACGGAATATTTGAAGCAGTTGAAAATTTAAGAGAAAGACATAGCTATCAGTAGCGAGCTGTCAGCTTTCAGTTCAAACACAACCATTATAGTGGTGTTTGTAGATGTATTTGGGGTTATATTTAAGTTGGTGCCACGGCGAATAAATTCGCCCCTACGGCAGAGAAAAATATAGCTATCAGCTTTCAGCTTTTAGTAAAAGAAAAGACATAGCTGTAAGCTCTCAGTTTTGAGCTTTCAGTAAAAGACTAAAAACCAAGCTATCAGCTTAGAGCTTTAAACTGTCTCTTGTCTGACAGCTGATAGCTTTAAACTTAAAACTTTTTTTAGAGATTTATATGGATATTGGATATTTAACAAAGCTTGGTGCTAATGCTAAGTCACGTAAGTTGTTTTCATTGTTTGATGATGAAATGCGTAGTGAGAAATATTCTTTGTCTGCTGCGGGTTTGTTTTTAGATTATGCCAAGCATAATATTACTGATGATGAGCTTAGTGGCTTATTTACCTTAGCTAAACAAGCGACCCTTGCTGATAAAATATCTGCGCAATTTTCTGGTGAACAATTAAATAATACTGAACAGCGTTCTGTTTTACACACGGTTTTACGTGCCTCTGATGATGTTAAAAAATCGGTATTAGGCGAGCAAGCACAAGTTGTTATCGACACTGAAGCCAAAATGGCTAAAATTGTCGATGATGTACAGTCAGGTAATGTTCGCTCAGTTACGGGTGAAAAGTTTACAGACATTTTAGCTATAGGTATTGGCGGCTCGTATTACGGCGTTAAAGTCGCACTTTCAGCATTAGTGCCTTATCATCAACCCGGCTTAAAAGCGCACGTGTTGGCGAATGTTGATGGTGATGCTGCGCAAGAAAAGTTCGCTAAACTTAATGCCAATACCACGCTTGTTGTCGTTATATCTAAAACCTTTACTACGCAAGAAACTCTTTTAAATGCCACTATAGTTAAACAGTGGATGCTTAACGCCAATTCCGACAATAACTCATCAAAAGATATAATCTCTCAGCATTGGTATGCCGTTAGTACTAATATTGCTGCCGCGACGGCTTTTGGTATTAACGCTGATAATATTCTGCCGATGTGGGATTGGGTTGGCGGACGATTCTCGCTATGGTCAGCTGTTGGCTTGCCGTTAGCGTTAGTGATTGGTAATCAGCACTTTAATGATTTAAAAGCGGGCGCTTTTGCAATGGATCAACATTTTCAACAAGCGCCGTTTGAACAAAATATGCCAGTAATTATGGCGATGTTAGGTATTTGGAATCGTAATGGCTTGGGCTACCCAAGTTTAGCTATTTTGCCTTATAACCATGCACTGCGAGCTTTGCCTGGTTACTTGCAACAAACCGATATGGAAAGTAACGGTAAGTCGGTAGATAATAACGGTAACACGCTTAATTATTTAACTGCACCGGTAGTATTTGGCCAAGAAGGTACTAATGGTCAACACGCTTTTATGCAATTAATGCATCAAAGTGCTGATATTATTCCCACTGACTTTATTTTATCTCTTGCACCTACTAGTGAGCATTTAGCGAATCATGATGCTTTAGTGGCTAATTGCTTTGCGCAAAGTGAAGCGTTAATGCAGGGTAAAACTTTGGCACAAGCCGAAGCTGAACTGCGCTCAAGTGGGGCTAGTGAGACTGAGGTGACAAGGGTAGCCAGTCATAAAACCATGAAAGGCAATACGCCAAGTAATACCTTGTTAATGCAACAACTTGACCCGCAATCGTTAGGGGCAGTATTGGCGCTTTATGAGCATAAGATATTTGTTCAGGGCGTTATATGGCAAGTTAACTCTTATGATCAATGGGGCGTTGAGTTAGGTAAACAATTAGGTAAAGAAGTACTTAATGTTATGGCAAAGCCGATGAGCGATATTGAGAGTGAAACACTGTCATCTTCTTCTTTGGCGTTAATTCGTCGCTACAAAAATAATTTAGTGCAAAGGTAGAGTTAACATTAAGTAACAAGTTTATTCTATTACCACTTATCTTTATATCATTTTGATATAAAAAATCTTTTACTTATATAGATAATACTTGATTGCTGTGGCATGATATTAGCCAATATTATGTCACCACCTTTAGTGAACAGCGATGCCTTTAACACATTTACAAAAGCTTGAAGCCGAGTCTATCCATATTATGCGTGAAGTAGCCGCAGAGTTTGATAATCCTGTAATGCTTTACTCAGTAGGTAAAGATTCAGCGGTATTATTACACTTAGCGCGCAAAGCGTTCGCGCCTGGAAAAATCCCTTTTCCACTTCTTCATGTTGATACCAACTGGAAATTCAAAGAGATGATCGCTTTTCGTGATCAAATGGCGAAAGAGTATGGCTTTGAATTGCTCGTGCATAAAAATCCTGAGGGGTTGGCGATGAATATCAGCCCTTTTGAGCATGGAAGTGCTAAGCATACCGATATCATGAAAACCCAAGGGCTTAAGCAGGCGCTTGACCATTATGGTTTTGATGCGGCTTTTGGCGGCGCACGTCGTGATGAAGAAAAGTCTCGTGCGAAAGAGCGTGTGTATTCCTTCCGTGATAAAAATCATCGTTGGGATCCTAAAAGCCAACGTCCAGAGCTGTGGAATGTTTACAACGGTAAAGTAAATAAAGGCGAAAGCATTCGTGTATTCCCATTATCGAACTGGACCGAGTTAGACATATGGCAATATATCTATTTAGAAAGTATTCCAATTGTTCCGCTTTATTTAGCTGAAAAACGCCCAGTAGTTGAGCGTGACGGCACATTAATTATGGTTGATGACGACCGTATGCCAATTGGTGATGATGAAGAAGTGCAAATGAAAAGTGTGCGCTTTAGAACCTTAGGCTGTTACCCATTAACAGGCGCTGTTGAGTCAACAGCAACAACGTTACCAGAAATTATTCAAGAAATGCTGTTAACAAAAACCTCTGAACGACAAGGCCGCGTGATCGATCACGATTCAGCCGGCTCGATGGAGAAAAAGAAAATGGAAGGATATTTTTAAAAGTAGGGTCAGATACACTTTAATTAGGTTACTAGTTAACTATGTTTATTAACACTAACCTCTTTTGGTGAGGTAGTTGAAATTTAATGTGTATCTGACCCTATTTTTAAAAATGTAAGAGGTGGCTTTAACCGCCTTTATTAAGAAATATTTAGGTTGGTGCCCTGGCGAATGAATTCGCCCCTACATTAGGCACCAACTAAGACACAATTTTAAGTTTGAAGCTGAAAGCTTTAATTTATTTAGGAATAAAAATGATTGATTCACCCGTGAAAGATGTTTCTCAGAGCGATATGCTTGAAACTGACATTGAGTCATATTTAAAGCAGCATGAAAATAAAGAAATGGTGCGCTTTTTTACCTGTGGCAGTGTTGATGACGGTAAAAGTACGTTAATCGGTCGCTTATTACATGACTCAAAAATGATTTTTGAAGATCAATTAGCTGCGATTGAGAACGACAGTAAGAAGTCGGGCACTACTGGTGAAGCGATTGATTTAGCGTTGTTAGTTGATGGTTTGCAGTCTGAGCGTGAGCAGGGCATTACCATTGATGTAGCGTATCGTTATTTTGCTACCGACAAACGCAAATTTATTATTGCAGATACTCCTGGCCATGAGCAATATACTCGAAATATGGCTACTGGCGCTTCTAACTGTGACTTAGCGATTATTTTGATAGATGCCCGCCATGGTGTGCAAGTTCAAACTCGTCGTCATTCTTTTATCTGCTCTTTGCTAGGTATTAAGCATGTACTGGTAGCGGTTAATAAAATGGACTTGGTTGATTACAGCCAAGAACGTTATCAAGAAATTAAGAAAGAATATCGCAAATTTGCTGACGATTTAGCGTTTGATGATGTTCGTTTTGTGCCTATTTCGGCGCTTAATGGTGACAACGTTGTTGATGAAAGTGTCAACATGCCTTGGTACCCAGGCGCGACTATGATGAAGTTGCTTAATACCATTAAGGTTGATGACCAAAAAGGCTTCACGCAGTTTAGATTACAAGTGCAATACGTTAATCGACCTAATCTGGACTTTAGAGGTTTTGCTGGCACTGTTGGCTCAGGCCATATTCGTGTTGGTGATGAAGTTGTAGCATTGCCATCAGGCAAAGAAAGCATTGTTGAATCGATTGTGACTTTTGAAGGTAATATTGAACGTGCTGATCAGGGCATGGCAATTACGCTGACTTTAGAAGATGAAATAGACATCAGCCGCGGCGAAATGATTGTTAAAAAAGGTCATTTACCATCTTCAGCTAAAGAGCTAAGTGCAACTGTTGTTTGGATGCATGAGGATGAGCTTGAGCCCGGCCGTGAATATTACATTAAACAGGGTAGCAAACTTACTACTGGCCATGCGTTAAATATTAGTCATCGTATTGACGTTAATACGCTAGAAGAATCAAACGTTGACCAATTAGCGCTAAATGAAATTGGTGTAGTGAATTTTGAAGTGGCTGAAACATTGCACTTTGATGCTTACAATGACAATAAAGCCACGGGTGCTTTTATTATTATTGATAGGCTGAGCAATATCACCGTTGGTGCAGGTATGATAAATGGCGCATTAGACGCGCAGCAAGAACACCAATATTCTGAATTTGAAAAAGAGTTGAATACTTTAGTGCGTAAACATTTTCCGCATTGGGGCGCTCGTGACTTGTTCAAGAAATAGCCATAGGAAAAGCTGTCAGTTTAAAATTTGCAGTATATAAAGCTATAAGTTTTAAGCTCTCAGCTTTCAGTTAAAATCGAGAGACTAGCTCGGAGCTCTTGTTTTGTGTTCTTTGAAATCATCGAATTGACTGCTATGTTTTTAGCTGCGATGAAATCAAGTTTAATACTGATGTTTTTAGGTTTTACTGAAAGCTTTATACTGAAAGCTTACAGCTGTTTTTTAGGTTGATATTATGTTGTTTATGCAGTGGTTATTTGTGTTGATATTTCTGTCAACATTAATAGCGCTTGTTCGTTTCCCGAGTATCCCTGAGCGAGTTTTTGGCAGCGCTACTTTAGCGTGTTTAGCTGCATCGTTTGTTTCTACAGATGAAATTTTAGATAACGCAGTAAACCCAGGACTGGTAACTTTATTGTTATTAGTCTTGTGCTCATTCGCATATGAACGCACCAGTATTTTAAGACGTATTTCGGCATTTTTACTCAGTGGAAATGAAAAAACAGCTAGTGCCAAAACCTTAGCATTCACCGCGTTGAGTTCAGCTTTAATCAGTAACACCGCGGTTGTTGCAACATTAATTTCTACCGTAAAAAAGAACACTCTAGTTAATCCTGGAAAACTACTTTTACCGTTATCTTTTGCTGCTATTTTAGGTGGCACACTGACCTTAATTGGCACTTCTACTAATTTGATTGTTAATTCTTTATGGATTAAACAAGGCCAACAAAGCTTTGGTTTTTTTGACTTTACGATTGTTGGTTTAGCCGCGTTAATTGTTTGTTTAGTGGTTATTCTTGTTCGACAAAATAGCCTCAAAGACATGAAGAAAGACGATTTAGCCGTTAAAGAATATTTAGTTGAAGCTAGGGTTAATGAAAATTCAAAACTGATCGGCAGAAGTATTGAAGATAATGGCTTACGAAATTTAGACTCATTGTTCCTTGTGGAGTTAGTACGTTCTGGACGATTGATTTCTCCGGTTGCGCCCGATGAAGTGATTCAAAAATTTGATCGGTTAATTTTTAGTGGCGATATTAGCAAGGTATTGGTTTTACAACAGTTTGATGGTTTAAGCTTATTTGCTGAAAAAAATGGCTTATTGCGTGATAACTTAACCGAAGTATTGATTAAACCTGATTCTGCTATTGTCGGTAAAAGCTTAAAAAACGCAGGGTTTAGAGCTCGCTTTGACGCCGCTGTTGTCGCCATTCGCCGTGAAGGTATGTCACTATCAGGCAAGTTAGGTGATATAAAAATTCAACCGGGTGATTTTCTGGTGCTGGCCGTTGGTAATGACTTTTCCTCGCGCACCAATTTAACGAAAAATTTCTATATACTTTCTGGCCATAAACCCGACAGCATGCTTTCAGGCTGGCGTGATTCGTTAGCTATATTTGGCTTTATGTTCGCGATTGCGTTAACGTTATTTACCCCAATAAGCTTACTTTCAAGTTTAATGTTTTATATCGCGGTGTTAATTTTAACCGGCTGCTTAACAGTTAATGAAATTAAACGTCGCTTTCCGATAGAAATTTGGCTGATTGTGCTCGGGGCGTTAACGTTGGCGCAAGCTTTTGAAAACAGTGGTGTTGCTGCTATATTTGCTGGAGAGATAGAACTATTACTGGCTGAGCAAAGTGCAATTATCGCCTTAGTCGTTATATTTTTTATTACCTTGTTGCTCACTGAAGTGGTGACTAACAGCGCCGCGGCGGCATTGATATTCCCGATTGCCTATAATATCGCAATTGGTTTAGGCGTAAACCCATTACCTTTAGTGATGGCAGTTGCCTTTGGCGCCAGTGGTAGTTTTATTAGCCCGTACGGTTATCAAACTAATATTATGGTATTTAATGCCGGCAATTATAAAATATCAGACTTTGTTAAGTTTGGTTGGCCGATAACCGCAGCCTACAGCGCAGTGGTATTAACGTTGTTACCATTGGTTTATGCGTTTTAAAAAAGTGGGGTCAGATACACTTTAATTAGCATTTAGTCTGAAGTTGTCAGTTGTCAGTTAAAAGAGAAGTTGGGAGTTTCGATTTTGCTTAAAGCTCAAAAAATTAGGGTCAGATACACTTTAATTAGCATTTAGTCTGAAGTTGTCAGCTGTCAGTTAAAAGAATAGTTTGGAGTTTCGGTTTTGATTTTGCTGAAAGCTCAGAACTGAAAACTTACAGCTTCTATTTATTTTAGGAATTATATGAAAACTGAAAATACGGTGTGGCATCCACAGCAGGTAGAAAAGCAACAGCGTGCTGAGCTAAAACAGCAAAAGCCTTGTTTGCTTTGGTATACCGGTCTTAGTGGTTCGGGTAAATCAACCATCGCCAATGCCGTTGATGCGATGCTATTTGAACGTTCTAGTCATAGTTACTTACTCGATGGCGACAATGTTCGTCATGGTCTAAATGGTGATTTAGGTTTTAGTGATGAAGATCGCGTGGAAAATATTCGCCGTATTAGCGAAGTCGCAAAACTATTTGTTGATGCAGGTTTGATTGTCTCTACCGCTTTTATCTCGCCATTTCGTGCTGACAGAGCATTAGCACAAAGTAAATTAGCACAAGGTGAGTTCATTGAAGTATTTATTGATACGCCTATCGAGATTTGCGAGCAACGTGATCCAAAAGGGTTGTACAAGCTTGCTAGAGCTGGTGAGATTAAAGACTTTACCGGTATAGATTCAGCTTACGAAACTCCCGAAAACGCACAAATTCATATCAACACCGCAAACAAAAGTATTGAACAATGCGCGCAGCAGGTTGTTGATTATTTAATTACACATGGCTTTATAAAATAAAGCTTTAAGCTTTAAGCTTTAAGCTTTCAGTTTTGAGCTTTCAGCAAAATCAGAAGTAGAACCAAGAGTGTGACGCTTGTTTTGACTGACAGCTGACAGCTTTAAACTAAAAACTTATTAAAAAGTAGGGTCAGATACACTTTAATTTAGGTTACCAATTGGCTATATATTCATTAACTGGAACCTTTCTGTGGAGTCGTTGAAATTAATGTGTATCTGACCCCACTTTTAAATTTAAAAACTTATTTAGGATTTTTTATGCATTTTGATGTTTTTAATGGTGATGCTGACGGTATTATTGCGCTTTTGCAGTTGCGATTAGTTGAGCCAAAGTCTTCGACTTTAATCACGGGTGTTAAACGTGATATTCAATTGTTAGCACAAGTCGATGTTGAGCAGGCCTCGTCAGTTACTGTATTAGATATTTCAATGGAGAAAAACCATCAGGCGCTTACCCACTTGCTCAACAATAACATTGAGGTGTTTTACGTTGATCATCATCGCGCTGGCGATATCCCTCAGTCAGAGCATTTAAAAGCTATTATTGATACGGATGCTAACACTTGTACCAGTTTATTGGTTAATCAGTACTTAGCAGGGCAATACGTTTTGTGGGCTATTGTTGCGGCGTTTGGCGATAACATGATGCAAGCTGCTGAAAAGTTAGCTGAGCAACAAGGATTATCTGAAACAGAACAAGCGCAGCTTAAAGCCTTAGGCATTTATATTAATTACAATGGTTATGGGCGTACGGTTGAAGATTTACACTTTGCGCCAGACCAGCTTTTTAAAACGTTATTGAATTATCCAAACCCATTTACATTAATTGCTGAGCCTAATTCAGCTTTTGCTCAACTTGAACAAGCTTATAACGCTGATATGCAGCAAGCTAAAAACGCAAAAGTGCTGCATGAAAATGATGTATTACAAGTGATAGAGCTTGAAAATGCGTCATGGTCACGACGCGTTAGTGGTGTTTTTGGCAATGAGTTAGCAAATCAAGCGCCTGATAAAGCACACGCGGTTTTAACCTTAAATGCGGATAATAGTTATTTAGTTAGTCTGCGCGCCCCATTGAATAACAAACAAGGCGCAGGTGATATTTGTGTGCAGTTTGAAACTGGTGGCGGTAGGGCGGCGGCAGCAGGAATAAACAAGCTTTCACCAGAAAAACTTGGCAAGTTCATCGAGATAGTGTCAAAATATTATCAATAGTTATTTATCTGTATTTTAGTGGCTGTTTGCTAGCTGTTTGCTAGCTGTTTTACGTCTGTTAAAACAAGATAAATTAAATTTTTTGATATATATAAGGATTTTTAGATGAGTTTGTTGATCACTGGCGGTACAGGATTTATTGGTAGCCACACTGTAGTTGAGTTACTGGCTTTAGATAAAGACATTATCATTGTTGACAACCTTGCGAACTCATCTACGTTAGTACTTGATCGGATTAAACAAATCACCGGTAAAAGTGTCACTTTTATCAAAGCCGACATTTGTGACCGTGATGCAATGCAGCAAGTATTCTCACAGCACAATATTGAAGCTGTGGTTCATTTTGCCGGCTTAAAAGCAGTTGGCGAGTCAAGTACCATTCCACTTAGTTACTACCATAACAATGTCGCTGGTTCGATTACGTTACTGCAAGTGATGGCGGAACATGGCGTTAAAAACTTAGTGTTTAGCTCATCAGCGACTGTTTATGGTGAAAATAACCCATCTCCGCTAGATGAAACTATGCCAACTTCTGCAACCAATCCATATGGTCAAACCAAATTGATGATTGAAAATATATTATTTGATTTGGCAAAAAGCGATGACGAATGGTCAATTGCTTGTTTACGCTATTTTAATCCTATTGGCGCACATGAATCTGGCTTGATTGGTGAAAACCCTAATGGCATTCCTAACAATTTATTGCCATATGTATCCCAAGTTGCCGTTGGCCGTTTAGCTCAACTACAAGTGTTTGGTGCCGATTACCCAACAACTGATGGCACAGGTGTTAGAGACTACATTCATGTGGTCGATTTAGCACAAGGCCACGTAAAAGCATTAGAAAAACTTAACGAGATAAAAGGCTGCGTGCCAATTAATTTAGGTACGGGTAATGGCACATCGGTATTAGAAATTGTTAATACTTTCAAAGAAATTTCAGGGCAAGAAATTCCCTTTAAAATTGTGCCTCGTCGTGCCGGCGACATAGCTACTGTTTACGCTGACGCGAGTGTTGCTAACAACCTACTTAATTGGCACGCAAAACGTGATTTATCGACCATGATTACCGATACTTGGCGCTGGCAATCACAAAACCCGAATGGTTTTGAGTAGGTAGGAGAGTCAGGTAAGTCTTTCTCTATTGCACTTTCTAAACTGAAATAACAGAGTTTAAGTAATAAAAAAACCTAATATGAAAATATTAGGTTTTTTTATAAGTGCTTAACTATTATAGAAGTTGAATTTGACGCTAATAATTAGCTACAGATTGTTCGTCAGCCCAGGCTATCGCTTCGTTATAGTTTTTAATTACATGATCTTTTTCTAAACCGAGTTTTTCCATCACAACCGATGTTTTAGACCACTCCGCGTGCTCGATAAACTCTAATAACATAATTAATGCCGCTAAAACTCCTTTACGAGTTAGTAAGGTGTCTTTTATTTCTTGTGCAAGTGGCAGTTTAGCAAGAATACTTTCTAAATCTTCATCAACAATAGCGTCAATTAATGATAATAAGCCAGTTAAAAACGCAATTGAGCTATCAATTGGTGATTTAACTTCAGTTGCCATTAACTCACAAAATTTAGCTCTAGCCATAGCGGCGTTGATCAATTCAGAAGGCTTATCAGGATTTATGTTTGAGGCAAACATTAAGCCTAGAAAACGCTTTAATTCTGCTGAACCTAAGGTCACTAGTGCTTGTTTAATCGTTGATATTTCATTACGACGTTTGAATATTGCAGAGTTTGCATAACGAAGTAATTTATATGACAACGTAACATCACGTTCAAATACTGATGTGATGTTCGCTAAGTCTAAATCTTTTTGAGATGTCTCATAAAGCAATTCTGCCATAGCAATTTGTGAAGGTGATAAACTTTTAGTTTTTACCATTTCAGGTTTGGCAAAAAAGAAGCCTTGAAATAGCTCAAAGCCTAATTCAAGTGCTTGGTTATATTCTTCATAAGTTTCAACTTTTTCAGCAAGTAACTTAATATGCGGAAACTTTTCAATTGCTAACTTAACTTCATTGATGATATCGACAGAAGTATCGCGCCAGTCAATTTTTATAATATTAATAAAGGGGTAAAAATGATGCCAAACTGTTTGATGAATGTAATCATCTAAGGCAATGGTGTAGCCTTTTTCATGGAGATCTTTGCATATTGCAAGTAATCTTTTGCCCGGTTTAACCGTTTCTAAAATTTCGACAACAACTTCGTCAGTCGTAAGAGTTTCAGGATAACCTTGAATGAGAGTTTCTAAGGTGAAGTTGATAAATGCGGGTTTGTTGCCAGTAAATTCACTAATACCTAAGTTAAAGTTACTCGCTTCAATCATTTTGGTAGTTGCTTCGTCAGCATCTACATCTGGAAAGACGTTTGTGATGCTATCGCGAAACAATAGCTCGTAGCCATAAAGTTTTTTTTCTTTATCTAAAATTGGCTGCCTAGCTGCATAAAAGTACATAAAAATTCCTGATTATTCCGATATTGTTGCAGATAAATTTTTAATCTTGCTTGTTATTGTTGTCCGGAAAAATAAATTTTAACATTAGCTTACTTATTTATAACACAATTAAATGTTTTTACTCACGAAAAAACATGGAAAGCGTTATTAAGTCAGCTTATTATACTCATTCAGGTTTAATTTTATAGCAAAGTGCTATTAAATTGAACGGTTTAGATACCAAAGCGTTCAAATCTGTTAAGTTAGTCCGCTTGGTGAATTTCTTTTTGGAGGTTAAATGGCTGTTGGAACAATGATTTCATTAGCACTATATTTTTTAGTTATGTTAGGGATAGGCTTATATGCCTACAGAAAATCGACCAGTGATGTTTCTGGTTTTATGCTTGGGGGACGAAGTTTGGGCCCTGGGGTTACAGCGCTTTCAGCCGGAGCCTCTGATATGAGCGGCTGGATGTTAATGGGTGTGCCTGGCGCAATGTTTTTGTCTGGTTTAAGTAGCGCTTGGATTTCATTCGGTTTAGTGATTGGTGCTTTTTTAAATTACATTATTGTTGCACCAAGATTAAGAACTTACACAGAGCTGGCTAAAGATTCGATCACACTACCTGATTTTTTTGAAAATCGCTTTGCCGATAGCTCGCGCGCACTTCGCATTACCTCTTCTGTTGTTATTATTTTATTTTTCACCCTGTATACATCTTCTGGCATTGTTGCTGGCGGTAAGTTATTTGAAAGCTCATTTGGTTTGAGTTATGAAATTGGCTTATATATTACGGCAGGTGTTGTTGTGCTTTATACGCTTTTTGGCGGCTTTTTAGCGGTGAGTTTGACCGATTTTGTGCAAGGCTGCATTATGTTTGTTGCTCTAGTATTAGTGCCCATTGTTGCAATAAATGATGTCGGCGGAACAAGCGCGATGTTAAATACTATCGAACAGATAAACCCTGAATTTTTAGATTTATTCAGTGGTGGTAGTGTTATCGCTATATTTTCAGCATTGGCTTGGGGGTTAGGGTATTTTGGTCAACCGCACATTATTGTTCGTTTTATGGCAATTCGTTCAGTAGACGATATACCTAAAGCTAGGTTAATTGGTATGACATGGATGATTGTGGCTTTATTTGGCGCGATGGCAACCGGTTTTGCTGGTGTAGCTTATGTGGCCAAAACAGGTATGGCGATTGATGATGCAGAAACTATCTTTATTTTATTAGGGCAGATACTGTTTCACCCACTTATTGCTGGCTTTTTATTAGCGGCGATACTTGCGGCAATTATGAGTACAATTTCTTCGCAATTATTAGTGACATCAAGCTCATTAACAGGTGACTTTTATCAAGCATTTTTAAATAAAGATGCCAGCGAGAAACAATTAGTTTTTGTTGGACGAGTATCAGTGGCTTTAGTCGCGCTAGTAGCTGTTTTTCTTGCTTATGATAGAGAGAGTTCAATTCTTACTTTAGTGAGTAATGCTTGGGCTGGTTTTGGTGCTGCATTTGGTCCGTTAGTTATTTTAAGCTTGTATTGGAAGAAGATGACTCGACATGGTGCTTTAGCTGGCATGGTAACAGGTGCATTAACCGTTTTAGTGTGGATTTATGCGCCAATTACTATTGGTGGTGAATCGTTAAGTTCGGTGATGTATGAAATCGTCCCTGGCTTCATCGTGGCCACTATTGCGATTGTTGTAGTTAGTCACTTAACAGCGAAAGACCAACCAGAGTTAGAAGCGGTGTTTGACGCAGTTGCTGCAAAGCATAGTTAAATATAGCTATAATCTGTCAGTTTTAAGGTTTGAATTGGCAGTTAAAACAATAAAAAGTCGCTAATAAAAGTTAGCGACTTTTTTTATGCCAGCAAGATACTATTATTATGTTAGAGCATATGTTTTTATTAATTCACAGGGAGAAAAGAATGAGAAGTGAAGGAGTTTTTTAGCAAAATAATTATTTTTGCTTTCTCTTTCTCTTGCTCTTGCTCCCATGGCTTATCTCAGTGGTTACTTTCCAAACAGCAAGTATACAAATTGGAGTTTTAACAACATAAAGGAATAAATATATGGAAATGGATTTGACGGGTAAGGTTATTGGCTGTGCGATTGAAGTACATAAACAATTAGGACCAGGATTATTAGAGTCAACTTATGAGAAATGTTTAATGTATGAGTTGTATTTGAATAACATTACTGCATATTCTCAAGTCACTTTGCCAATAAATTATAAGAATATTGATATTGAGGCCGGATATCGTTTAGATATATTGTTGCCTCAAGAGTTAATAGTAGAACTTAAGTCGGTAGATAAAATTATGCCAGTTCATTCAGCTCAACTGTTAACTTATATGAAGTTAAGTCATATCACAAAAGGTCTATTAATTAATTTCAATGTAAAAAATTTAACGGATAGTTTACGTCGACTTAATTTAACTTTTTAGTCATTTTATTAATAGGGCCCGAGAAGTGAATAACTTATATTGAATAAATATCGGCGATTCTCTCTTTTAGTCCTCATTGTTTCCTCCCTGTGAAATACATTATGAATTTTACAGGGAGCGGAAAATGAAAAAGGTTTTAATTAAGGTTAAATTGACCAGGTGATGTTTTTATTAACCCGCTCTTGCCATTGCTGGATTGGTTCATTTTTATCACCAACAACTATGATATTTGATTGGTTAAAGTTTAATGAATTACCTTGTAACTTCTCATTGGCAAAATTAGCAATAAACTCCATATCTTCGTCACTTGGTAAGATAAATATGTTTACTGGGCTTGATTCACCTTGAAACACTAAATGCAGGCTGTTGCTTCCACTGAAACGACAGTAATCAGCGAAAAGTAATTTTCCTAAAGTGCTGTCAAAGCTGCCATGAAATAATGCCATTTTCTCATTTAAAGACGCTAAACTTACTGATGCAGTTGCATCATTGGAGAAATGTTTTGCCTCATGGTTTACATGAGCGATAGCGTAATCACCTAAATTTTTATAGGTATTGGAAAACATCATAAAGTTAATCGTTAAGCCCATAACAAAAGCCACTGATGCAGCCATCGCTAATCGAACTCGTTTCTTACTTTTGTGCTGCTGATGACTAGCTAAAGTTTGTCTTAATATCAGTTTATTTGCTAAGTCGTCAGGCACAGATACATTGACCGCTTTGGAAATTTCATTGTTTAAAGCATCAATTTCATTGGCAAATTTTTGTTTCGCCGGATCATTATTGATAGCGGCATTCGTCGCATCATCACGACTTTTAGGGTCGGCTAATATGCTACGTCTAAATTGCAAATCATCCATTTTGTAGACCTCTTAAAGTTGGCTCGTTGTCTACGGCCTCTTTCAATTGATTGCGAGCACGAAATAATCGTGTCATCACAGTATTTTTATTTAATGACAGCATGCTGGCAATTTCTTCACCACTAAAACCGCCAATTACTTGTAAAACTAAAGGTTCTCGATACTCTTCAGGCAACTTGGCTATTTTATCTCTAAGCCAATGGTTTTCGATATCTTGTTCACTACTGGTTGCCATTACATCGGTAATTGTAGCCTCTTCATATTCGCTCATTTCAAAGCGCTTGCGTTCAAAACGACGAGCGTTTTCTCTGCGCAAAATTGTAATTAACCATGACTTTGCCGCCTTTTCGTCTTTCAACGAGTCAAGCGCGCGCCATGCACGTAAAAATGTTTCTTGCACCAGGTCTTCAGCAATATGCTTATCGTGACATAGCCAGTAGCCATATCGATATAAATCAGCATGTAATGCTTTAACGAGTGCTTCGTATCTAACTTGTTTTGTCGCCATGTTTTAAAAGACCTGAGGCTTTAGAATTAAATTTCGAAATATTTTATCTTTTTCGACTATAGCCTGATTTTTAGTTTAATCGTTAAAAATATGAAGAAAGCATAGTTATTAGTTTGAAGCTGTCAGCTGTCAGTACAAAAACAGAGCGTTCAGTTTAAAGCTATCAGTAAAGGCTAAAAACTAGAGGATAGTTGAGGGGGGTTGTGCTTTTACTGAAAGCTCAAAACTGACAGCTTATAGCTGATTTTTGTGCCATGGCGAGTAAACTCGCCCCTACGAATGAAGCAAAACTATCAGTTTGTAGCTGTAAGCTGTCAGTACAAAAACAAAGTTATTAGCTGCTTTTGTGTTTTACTGAAAGCTCAAAACTGAAAGCTTACAGCTATGTTTGGTTTTACTGAAAGCTCAGAACTGACAGCTTAAAGCTCTGTTCAACTAGGGTTAATACTAAATGTCGTTTTGGTGGTTTTGATAGCGATATTTTTATTCACCGCTTGAATGGCGTTGAGTAAGTTTTTACCTGACCATTGGTTTGGATTTTTACCATAATAACTTTGCTGTAGTTCAACGATAGCCTCAGACAATGCTTGGTCGTTAAAATAGTCATGTAATGAGTCTAATGTTGTCAGTGACTCTTTTTCGCTAGTGGGTGATGCTTGTGAACGCGCCCATGGCACTAATGCGGTTAATGCTGCTTCACCATTGTTTTGTTTACATGCGGCCATTAGCTCAAGTTGGTCATGATTGGCTTTTACCTGTCGAGACTTGCTTTTCTGTTGGCGACTGAAAGGACGTTTTGCAGAAATAAACCAAGCTAATGATGTTAATAACCAAAGGCTTAAAAATAGCCACTGCCAAACATTCGTTTGTTGCACGTAGACAGTTTCAACAACAGGTGAAGTTGTTGGATTTTCAATACTAACAGGGTTAGATTTTATTGGTGTCGTTGGCGCTAGATCAGCATTGGCTAAAATGGTGACAGTTTGGGCAGGAATTGTCGCTATTTCAGCTTTATTAGTGATGGTATTCCACCATGGAATGCTAATTTCAGGTAATTGAAACTCTCCTGCTTTACTGGCAACAATAGCAAAGTTAATCACTTTTTGGCTGACTAAACGTTCATTGTTTAAGCCCGTATGTAGCTCGGCTTGATCAGGGTAAACTTTCAGCCCTTGTGGCACATCCATGGTAATTTCTGGTAACTGTTCTTCAGAAAGGCCCGCTGCTGTGAGTGTGATGGTGCGAGTGATAGGCTCTCCTACTTTGAATTCAATCGGTTCAGGTTGCCATTCTTGATGTAATGCTAACAGTTCACTTGGTAACCAAGCACCATCGACCTGTGTTGGGATAGCTTTAACCGTTAATTCAATATCATCGCCGACAACGCTGACGGGCTTGGTATCAGCAAAGCTTAAAAAGTTCGAACGTCTTGATGATTGCAGGATGATTTCACCTGAAAATACTGGAGACTTTAAAGTAACGTCACCACTTTCTTGCGGACTAATGGCATAAACTCGCTCGATAATACGGTAGCGTTTGCCATTAATAATATTTTCTGACTCTTTGTCTTTTCCTACTTGTAAAATATTGGCACCAGCTAATGATGGCTCGGTCAAACTGCCGCGCTTAAGTTCTGCTGCGAAGTGTAATTTTACCGTTAGGGTTATTTGTTGTTGCACATAAATGTCAGTGGCAGAAACATCAGTGGTAATAAATAAGTCTTGCTGGCTGGAGGCTGGTAACTCATTAGCTGCTAGTGCTTTTATGGCAATAGGTTGGGTTTTAACACCGTCGATATCAAAGGCTGGAATAGTTAAATCACCCGGCTTACGTGCGATTAAAACTGTCGTCCACGTGGTGCTTCGCGAAGTTTTAAAGTTCACCATACTGGTTTGTGAACTGACCGACGTTCGACCGACAATAAAGTCGCGTAATAGCGCGGAAGTATCGAGTGCGTTGCTAGCAACATCGTCGTCGGCAGTTACCGTTAATACTAAGGATTCATTAACCACTACCGGGTTTTTATCAACGGTGGCTCTGACATTAGTTAACGCGTAGCTATTGAGTGAGAATAAAACAGCTAATAATGAAATTATTACTCTTACCACTTTTTCTTAACTCCTACATTTCGGCGATCTTGGCGACGCTTTTGATATTCTAACTGCATTTTATTTCTGAGTAGCATATAGGGATCATCCGTTACTTTATTGAGTAACTGCTGATGTTTTTGTTCGGTTTCTTTGGCTAATTGTTCAGCCATCGCTTGCGCTTCAGCGCTTTGTTGCTCATTTTTTTCGTCCGCGTTTTCAGCTTGTTCCGCAGCTTTAGCCTGCTGTTCTTTTTGCTCTTGTTCTTGCGCTTCATTTTCTTGCTGCTGTTGCTGCTCGCTTTGTTCTTGCTGCTTGTCGTTCTCTTGTGAAGCGTCGCTTTGCTGGTTTTGATCTTGTTGTTCAGAGCTTTGCTGCGGCTGATTTTGCTGCTCGCTTTCTTCGCTTTCACCATTTTGGCTTTCGCTGTCTTGGCTATTACCGTCTTGGTTTTCGCCTTGCTGCTCTTGATCTTGTTTTTGTTCTTTATCCTTGTCTTGTTGCTGATCGTCACCGGATTGCTGCTGCTGGTTCTCTTGTTGTTGCTTTAATTGCTCAAGAATTTCCTTGTTCTCTTTAGCATCAGCTAGATTAGGATCTCGTTGTAGCGCTTGCTCATAAGCTGCAATGGCTTCATCAAGTTTCTGCAATTTTGCTAAAGCATTACCTTGGTTATAAAGTGCTTCAGCGCTATTTTGTGTTTTAAATGCGGCTAATGCTTGTTCATAATCACCGGCTTTATAGTGCGCGCTACCTTGCCAAAGTGGGTCTTTAAACTGTTCTGCTGCTTGTTGGTATTCTTGTTTAATAAAATGCTCTTGGCCTTGTTGGTCTTTAGTTTTCCATAAGTCTTGCCAAATATCGGCATGAACTTTGTGTTGAGGAAATAGCATTAACGCAAAGGGAAGAGTGACTAAAAGTGCTCCGCGACGAAAGTAGCTAAGCAGCATAGGTAGTACTAAAAATAGTAAGTAAGGACCAAATTCTTGCCATTGATCCCCGGTATTTTCACTTTCTTTGGTTTGTTCTTTACCGGTATTTAACGGATGAACCGTAAGACGTTCAATATCTTTATTATCATGGGTTAAGGTGGTGTAGTTGCCTTTACCACGTTTCGCTAACCCTCTTAAAGCCTGCTCAGTTAATTTCGGCACTATGATGGCGCCGTTATCATCTTTCATTAATTCGCCATTAATCAGTTTAATCGGCGCGCCTGCTTTAGTGCCAATGCCAAGAATATTCAGGCGATAAGGGTGTTCCCGTGACCATTCGGTAATATCTTGAATATCAATATTATCAATGCCGTCAGTAAACCAATAGATGTCACCGCTGATATGACCGGCATTTACTAACATTTCATCGGCTAAGGTTAATGCTGCAAAAGGATTGCTGCCAAGCACAGGCATGAGTTCAGGGCTTAAAGAGGGCAACAGTAATTTGATATTATTAGTGTCATCGGTCAGTGGACTAATACTAAATGCGTCACCGGCATAGGCGATAAGACCAATTTCACCGTCTTTAATACTATCGAGTAGATCAATGGCTTTGTAACGTGCACGAGTTAAGCGATTAGGCGCCACGTCGGTTGAGTACATAGAATAAGACATATCCATGATCAATACTGAACCTTGTGCTACTTGGTAAACCGGTTGTGGTAATTTTTGCCAGCTTGGCCCTGCCATGGCAATAATTGATAATAATCCAATCAAAAATGGCAAAATTAATGAGCTCGATTTTGCTTCGCTATTACCTTGAACTAATACTTTAGCAAGATGCGCAGGTATAAGTTGTTGCCAACCCGATTGTTTAACTCGTAGTCTTTTGAGTAAAAATAACATAAAAATTAACACGACAATGGCTAGTAGCCAAAGTGGTCGAATAAAATGAAAGTCAGCCATTTTAGTGCTTTGCTCCCATAAACTTATTTCTGTTAAAGACGGTTTGGTTATTACTTGTGCTGTAAAAAATTAAGGCTAGCAAACTGATTAATAACGCTAAACCTAAGGGCCAGTAAAATAATGCCGTTAGTGGCCGCATTTGTTGTTGCTCTTGTTCTACGGGTTCAAGTTCATCAAGCAGTTGATAAATTTTGCTCATGTCTTCACTTGCGCGAGCGCGGAAGTAATAGCCGCCGGTTTCATCTGCGATACGTTGTAATGACTCTTCATCAAGTTCACTTGAAGGGTTAACGCGGCGAGAGCCAAATAAAGAGTTTTGGATCATCACATCTGCGCCAATACCAATCGTGTAGATGGTGATATCTTTTGCCACCGCTAATTCAAGCGCTTGTTCAGGTGTGATTTTTCCGGCGGTATTTTGGCCATCGGTAAGTAACAATAATACCCGGTTTGAGTCTTTTTTCTCATCAAAACGTTTAACGGCTAGGGCAATAGCGTCACCAATAGCCGTTTGTTTGCCAACTAAACCTAGCACCGTTTCATCTAGCATTTGTTGCACGGTTTTTCTGTCGAAAGTCATTGGCGTTTGCATATAGGCGTCATCACCAAATAAGATCAAACCGAGTCGGTCGCCACTGCGGCGCTCGATAAACTCTCCAAGCAATACTTTTAGCATATCAAGGCGATTAACGCTGCGCCCATTGAGGGTCATGTCTTCGACTTGCATACTGCCAGATAAGTCAACGGCGATCATCATCTCACGGCCTTCAGTTGGTACATTGACGGCTTCACCTAACCACTGTGGTTGTGTGCTAGCTACTACCAGTAAACACCAAATGATGCTGAGGATAAACAGTGATGTTTTTTTCTTTCTTGGCGCAAACTCTTGTGTTTGCACGCTTTTAATGATGGTTGGCATTCTTAACGGTGCCGCTTGTACTTGCTTTTTAGCAGGTAACCAATAAACCAGAAGGGGCAGTGGTAGGGCAACTAGAGCCCAGATAAAGTCAAAATGGATCATGAGACGACTCCATCATTGTTATCATTTTTAGATGATTCAGTGCTCATTTCAGTTGAGTCATTATTTACTTTTGAAGTTTGTTGCGGTGGTAGCGCATGCTTTAGCCATAACTGCGCCGCTGCAGAAAAATCTTCGACGTTGGTATTAACGCCATCACTTTCATAAACAGAGGTAAAGTTCGCTGCACTTAAGTCAGTAAATGTTGCCTGGTATTTAGCAGGTAAAGTGGCAATTAAAAAGGTTTTAAAACCTTCGCCGGTTATATGTGCGACTTGCTCGCGAGGAAAGTATTTTAGCGCTGCCCATTTTAACAAGGCGACAATATCGCTCGCTTGAGTTAACGCGGTTAACTGCTTTAATGCTATTTTTTGTGATTTACGCTTTACAAGATATTGGCGTAGCTTAACTAAAGCATAAACAATAAGTGCTAGCATCAGCGTTGCTAAAATCCACCAACCTGGCGCAATTGGGTAACTGTGTACATTTGCAGGTAAGTGAATGTCGTTTAATTGGGCTAACGGATCCATGAGGCTACTCCGCGATTTAATTGTCTTTCAAGTGCTTCACTGGCACAAAAGTGCAGTAAGCGTGCCCCGGCTTTGGCTAACTTCTGTTCTAAAGCGCTATTTAAACTCATGGCTTGTTGGTGATATTTTTCTGCCAGTACTTTATCGCCTAAAATCAATTGTTGACGTTCGACACCATCGGTAACAGTAACACTAATTTTTTGCTGACTATCAGGCAATTGTTGCTCTAAAGGATCGCTGATCAAACAGACCACTAACTCACAATGTTGAGTAATATTAGCCAAATGTCGTACCGCTTCATCAGTAAGACTAAAGGCATCGGTGATTAAATAGACTAAGCTGCCAGGTTTTGCGAGCTGGCGTAAACGGGCACAATTTTGTTCAAAAGCTAAACTCGCTTGTTCATGATCTAAAGGCTGGTTAGCGGCAATCGCTGATTCGGCATGACTTTTTACTAAGGCATGTAAGTAATGCAAGACACCTTGTTGTCGGCTACGTGGCTTTAATTCATTATGGCTATGTTGATTAAATACCACGCCACCAATACGATCGCCTCGTGATTTTGCATGCCAAGCCACTAAAGAAGCGACATGTGCAGCTTGCACAGATTTAAACAGCAATTGGCTACCAAAAAACATGCTGGTACTTAAATCAGTGGCAATGAGCACGGGACGCTCGACTTCTTCTCGAAATAATTTTGTGTGTGTTGTGCCGGTACGTGCAGTGACGCGCCAGTCAATAGCACGAATATCATCACCATTTTGATAATGACGAACTTCATCAAACTCCATGCCTCGACCTTTACTTCGAGCTAGGTAATTACCAGACATTTTGCCACGTAAACTTTTTGATGCTGCTAGATTAATCAACGAGCTTTTAGTTTGATAACGAATTAACTCTTCAATGGTTAATTCGATACCATTACTAGAAATTTCGTCGAGCAAAAATTGCGCGTCGATTTGTTCGGCTGATTTTTTCGGGTTAAACCACATAACTTAACTTACGCCTAGGCAACCGCCACTAAACTGAGTAAGTGATCAAGTAGCTGATTACTACTGATACCTTCTGCTTCAGCTTGATAAGTCATTAATATACGATGACGAAGCACATTATGAAAAACTGCTTGTACATCTTCAGGGCTGACAAAGTCACGATTATTTAGCCAAGCGCGTGCACGGGCACAGCGATCTAATGCAATAGTGGCACGTGGACTCGCGCCATAGGCAAGCCACTGTTTTAACTTGTCGTCATATTTTTCAGGGTTACGGGTCGCCATGATCAAATCAACAATATAGTTTTCTACCGCTGGCGCCATATGAATTTTCATTACTTCATCACGGGCAGCAAAAATATCCGCTTGGCTAATTTCTTTTATTGGCTGTTTTTCTACTTTTAAAGCTTCACCACGATTGAGCTTTAAAATTTCTAATTCACTAGCGGCATCGGGGTAGTCAATTTCAACGTGCATTAAAAAACGATCGAGTTGAGCTTCAGGGAGAGGGTAAGTACCTTCTTGCTCAATCGGGTTTTGTGTAGCCATTACTAAAAATAGATCTGGCAATGGGTAAGTATTGCGACCGACAGTGATTTGTCCTTCTGCCATTGCTTCTAATAGAGCCGATTGTACTTTCGCAGGAGCACGGTTAATTTCATCCGCTAACACTAGGTTACGAAATAGTGGCCCAGGTTGAAAAACAAAACTGCCATCTTCAGGGCGATAAATATCGGTACCGGTTAAATCTGCCGGTAATAAGTCAGGAGTAAATTGCACACGGTGAAAGTCTGCTTCTATACCTTGTGCTAGCGCATTAACGGCACGTGTTTTTGCTAAACCCGGAGGACCTTCTACAATTAAGTGGCCATTAGCTAAAAGTGCAATGAGTAAGTTTTCTACCAGTGCGTGCTGGCCGATAATTTGTGAAGATAAATGTTCTTTTAATGAGGAAAAGTGTTCAATAGCCATAGTTTATCTTTCTTATTGATTATGAAAATTTAAGTCAGCAACTCTGACCCTGAAATTGATATAAGGTTCAGGTTTTAAAAAACAACCTTTAGAGCAAAATTGTCCGGCTTTTTTCGCAACATTTTTAATGTCTTGGTGATTGTTTACTGATAAACATTGAATTTTTTCTATATAACGTTAGAATCATGGTAAATCCGAAGAGGTCAGACCTCTTGAGTTTGCAACAAGATGGAAATAAAAATGACAAAATCAAAATTAGTTACAGGTAGTGGAGAGCGTATAGCAATAGTTGCTGGTTTGCGTACACCTTTCGCAAAACAAGCGACTGCTTTTCACGGTGTTCCTGCTGTCGATTTAGGCAAAATTGTTGTTAATGAATTACTTAAAAAACACGATGTTGATCCCATGATTATCGACCAATTAGTGTTTGGACAAGTTGTACAAATGCCAGAAGCTCCAAATATCGCTCGTGAGATTGTGCTAGGAACCGGCATGAATGTGCATACGGATGCATATAGTGTGTCTCGTGCGTGTGCGACTAGTTTTCAATCAACAGTGAATGTAGCTGAGTCAATTATGGCTGGTTTTGTTGATGTTGGTGTTGCTGGTGGTGCTGATTCCTCTTCTGTTGCGCCAATTGGCGTGTCGAAAAAATTCGCTCGAACTTTATTAGATTTGAGCAAGGCTCGATCATTTGGACAAAAGCTGGCGCTAATTCGTCAACTTAACTTTAAAGACATATTACCGGTTCCTCCTGCTGTGGCAGAGTTCTCTACGGGGATTTCTATGGGGCAAACTGCTGAGCAAATGGCAAAAACTCATAATATCAGTAGGGAAGATCAAGATGCACTAGCACATCGCTCACATACGTTGGCGACAAAAAACTGGCAAGAAGGCAAGCTTGATGGCGAAGTAATGACTGCCCATAGTGAACCTTATAAGTCATTTATTTCAAAAGATAACTGTATTCGAGAAAATTCTGAGTTAGCGAGTTACGCAAAATTACGTCCGGTTTTCGATCGTAAACACGGCACAGTAACAGCGGCAACTAGTACGCCATTAACGGACGGTGCGTCAGCAATATTAATGATGCGTGAAGGCCGAGCTAAAGAGTTAGGCTACAAACCACTAGGTTATATTCGAAGCTACGGTTTTGCTGCTATTGATGTTTGGGAAGATATGTTAATGGGACCAAGCTATGCAACGCCAATTGCGTTAAAGCGTGCAGGTATGAATTTAGCCGACTTAGACTTAATTGAGATGCATGAAGCATTTGCTGCACAAGCCTTAGCGAACGTTAAAATGTTTGCCAGTAATAAATTTGCTCAAACACATCTTGGTCAAGATAAAGCAATTGGCGAAATTGATATGGACAAGTTCAATGTTATGGGCGGCTCGTTAGCTTATGGCCATCCATTTGCTGCAACAGGTACGCGTTTGATAGTACAAACTTTGAATGAATTGAATCGTCGTGGCGGCGGTTCAGGCTTAACCACAGCTTGTGCGGCTGGTGGCTTGGGCGCGGCTATGATTGTGGAGACTGACTAATGACTGAAGTAAAAGAAGCAAAGAAAACAAAAAAGCAAGAAACTAACAATACCTTTAGTTTAGTTCGTCATGAAAATGGCATTGCACATTTGATCATGGATGTTAAAGGCGATTCCATGAATACACTTAAAGCCGCATTTGCTGATGAAATAGCAAAGATTTTAACTGAGATCCGTGATGATAAGTCAATTATTGGCTTAGTGTTAGCGAGTGGTAAACCTGACTCATTTGTTGCTGGCGCTGATGTTCACATGTTGGCGAAATGCACAACAGCTGCGGAAGCCACGGCGTTGTCACGTCAAGGCCAAGTTATTTTTGATCAATTAGAAAACTTATCTATTCCTGTTGTAGCTGCTGTTCATGGCGCTTGTTTAGGTGGTGGTCTAGAGCTCGCTATGGCTTGTCACGCTATTGTTTGTAGCGATAGTACTAAAACAGCATTAGGCTTACCTGAAGTGCAATTAGGCTTGTTGCCTGGTGGTGGCGGAACGCAACGATTACCAAAGCGTGTTGGCATTCAAAAAGCATTAGATATGATGCTCACAGGTAAACAATTACGCGCTAAGCAAGCATTAAAAGCTGGATTGGTTAGCGATGTAGTGCCAAACAGTGTTTTACTACAAACGGCCGAGCAATTAGCGCTTTCTGGCAAAGTAAAACCTAAAGCACGTAAATTATCATTTATGGATAAAGCACTTGAAGGTAATGGCATTGGTCGCAGTATTTTATTTAATCAAGCGACAAAAACAGTATTAAGCCAAACTAAAGGTAATTATCCTGCGCCATTGAAAATTATCGATTGTGTACGCGCTGGTGTTGAACAAAGTCCTGCGAAAGGGTATCAAGTTGAAGCTGATCTTTTTGGTCAGTTAGTGATGAGCAATGTTTCAGCACAACTTCGCCAATTATTTTTTGCAACGACTGATATGAAGAAAGAGCAGGGCGTTGAGGGTGTAGCTCCTGAAAAAATTGAGAATGTAGCTGTACTCGGTGGCGGCTTGATGGGCGGTGGTATCGCTTTTGTAACTGCAACAAAAGCAAAGTTACCAGTACGCATTAAGGATATTTCTCATAAAGGTATTAGTGCCGCGCTTAAATATGGTTATGACTTACTAAACAAGAAAGTTAAACGTCGATTTATTCGTCACAGTGAAATGCAAAATCAACTTGCATTAATCACAGGTACCACTGACTACACTGGGTTTAAAAATGTTGATATTGTTGTTGAAGCAGTATTTGAAGATCTAACCTTGAAGCAAAACATGGTGGTAGATATTGAAAGTAACTGTAAAGAATCAACAATTTTCGCCAGTAACACTTCTAGCTTACCTATTGGTCAAATCGCTGAAAAAGCTTTACGCCCTGAAAATGTCATTGGACTGCATTATTTTTCACCGGTGGACAAAATGCCACTGGTAGAAATTATTGCTCACGACAAAACCTCAGACAAAACTATTTCTACCACGGTAGCTTTTGCTAAAAAACAAGGCAAAACACCGATTGTTGTAAAAGACAAAGCTGGCTTTTATGTTAACCGTATTCTAGCGCCTTATATGAACGAAGCTGCAATACTGTTACTTGAAGGTTGCTCTATTGAAGCGCTTGATAAAGCAATGGTTAAATTTGGTTTTCCTGTAGGGCCAATGCAATTGCTTGATGAAGTCGGTATTGATATAGGCGCTAAAATTGGACCAATATTGCAAGCTGAACTAGGCGACCGATTTGCACCGCCACCGGCATTTTCAAAGTTGATAGATGACGGTCGTTTAGGTAAAAAAGCTAGCAAAGGCTTTTACCAATACAATACCAACAGTAAGCAGAAATTAGTCGACGATAGTGTCTATACATTATTAGGGTTACAAGTTTCTAATACTTCAGTAACTGATGCTCAAGTAGAACGTTGTATCTATATGATGTTGAACGAAGCGGCACGCTGTCTAGATGAGAAAATTATTCGTAATGCTCGTGATGGTGACATTGGCGCTATTTTTGGTATAGGCTTTCCACCTTTTATTGGTGGGCCATTTAGATATATGGATAAAATAGGCGCTGCAACCTTAGTCAGTAAATTGACACAGTTACAATCTGAGTTTGGCGAACGTTTTGAACCTTGTGATGCATTAGTGAAAATGGCAGAAAAAGGTGAAAGCTTCTATTAAGCTTATCACTATAAGCGGTGCTTATTTGCCGTGAAGGTGGCAACACTTGACGAGAGAAGGGGCAATTTATTGCCTCTTTTTTATACGCAATTCTAAAGTGAAGTCCGGAATGAAGTATTGAAAGTGGCTATTTAAAATAGAGGAATAAAAAGCTTATTTATTTTTTGAATATTTACTCTAAACTTGATAATATGCGCGTGTTTAGTCAATCTTCTTTTGTAAGTATAATGTTTTCGTAGTGAGCAGAGCATGATTTTATTACTTGTTGTTACTTTAGGTGTTGTTTTTTCTTTGTTTTTTTATTGCCAGGCAATTAGCAGCGGTTTAGGTGCTAAGCGTTGGGCAACGGCAGGTTTGATGTTTGGCCCATTCGTATGGCCGATGTTTTGTATGAAGAAGCGCGTGAAAATATATCAGCGTTTTGGGTTTGATTGTTTATTGTTTTCTGCATAATAGGTAACTATTCCCTGTTTCTAACTTTCGTCTTTCATTCATAAAGATAAAGACGCTAACTTCCTTGTAGCGAAGTGTCCAATACTCAAATAGCTGTTCAGTTTGCTATTAGAGCTTAATTCCACCACGTGCTTGCAGGCATTTCTTTTATTTCAATGCTTGCAGCGATAGTGTTTTCTGTGTTTTCAACAATAAATAATGATTTAATTAAGTTGATCATATAGCCTCCTAGATGCGAACTTGGTCTTTACGAGTACCGATGCGAACTTGGTCTTTACGAGTACCGATGCGAACTTGGTCTTTACGAGTACCGATGCGAACTTGGTCTTTACGAGTGCCGATGCGAACTTGGTCTTTACGAGTGCCGATACGAACTTGGTCTTTACGAGTACCGATGCGAACTTGGTCTTTGCGAGTACCAGTTACTTCAGTGTTAGAGCTAAATTCATTTAAGTTGGCTACTGCGGGTGTACCTGACATTACTAAAGATAGAATTAACGAACTAAGCATACTACTTCCTATTAGATTATTATTATATTCGATAATGTATAAGCTAGAAGTGTGCCAAAAGTTCAAGGCCTTTATTTATAAGGCTTTGAACTTGGTCTGTAATGGAGGTTTATGAGGCGCCAGAAAGTCGACACCTATTATTAAAGGTTATTTGAACCAAACGAGGTTGATTTATTGGTAATTTGAAATGACAGTAAATATTTTTGAAAATCGTTTTCTGGGAGTGGTTTACTGTATAAGTAACCTTGTAGTTGCTCACAGCGTAACCCGGATAGAAAACTCAGCTGTTGATTGGTTTCAACCCCTTCTGCGACTACTTGCATACCTAAGTTATGTGCGATAGTGACTATCGTAGCTACCATGTTACGGCCTTGCTCAGAGGTTTCTATATCATCAACAAAGGCTTTATCAATTTTAAGCGTATTCAATGGGAATTTCTTCAAATAAGCTAGCGAAGAATAACCAGTACCAAAATCATCAAGCGATAAGTGGATACCCATGGCGCGAATTTGTAACATGGTATCAATGGCTTTTTGAGGTGAATCCATCACCGTACCTTCTGTGATCTCTAGTTCAAGGTATTTAGCCGGTAAACCGCTTTCTTTTAGAATATCTGCAATCATCGCCACTAAGTTAGGCTGAGTAAATTGTACTGCCGATAAGTTCACTGCAACGCGACCGTCAAACAGGCCAGCATCAACCCATTTTTTTGTCGCAAAACAAGACTTTCTTAACACCACTTCACCGATGTCAATAATTTGTCCTGTTTCTTCTGAAACCGGGATAAATACCACAGGACTTATGATGCCTTTACTAGGGGTTTCAAAGCGTACCAGTGCTTCCATACCTGCAATTTTACCCGTTGATATTTCAATTTTTGGCTGATAGAACACTGAAAATAAATCTTCTTTTAATCCGTGACGAATCAAGCTCTCAATTTGTAACCTTTTAACTGCAGTTTTGTTCATTGAGTCACTAAAAAATTGATATTTATTACCACCTGAATTCTTCGCATGATACATGGCGGTATCTGCATTTTTTAAGAGTTCGTGCGAGTTAGCTCCATCTTCAGGGTAAAGTACGATACCTATACTGCTATACAGAACAATTTCTTGGCTTTTTAACTTAAGCGGCAAAGCGATAGATTTTAAGACGCTTTTGGCAATTGAGGTGATGGTATGGATGTCGTTGGTGTTTTCAATAATTAAACTAAACTCATCGCCACCTAAGCGGTAAACTGTGTCTTGATTACGGCCTAATCCTCTAATGCGTTCAGCTACTTTACATAAGAGTGCGTCGCCAACCTCATGACCGAGTGAGTCGTTAACTTTTTTAAAGTTATCTAAATCAAATACTAGTAAAGCATGAGGTATTTTACTTTTAACTAACCTTTGCTGGTTAGCTTGAAAATACGCGCGATTTGGTAACTCAGTTAAAGTATCAGTGTTTGCAAGTTTACGTAGCTCTGCTTCAGTTTCTTTACGCTTGGTAATATCAGAAAACACACCGACAAAGTGCGATATATTGCCACTTTCATCACGAATGATATCAATGTTTAAGTCTGTTAGATAAATAGCCCCATTAGCACGTCTATTTTCAATTTCACCGTGCCAATTGCCTTTGGTGATTAAATGCTTTTTGACGTTTTGATTAAAGCTATCTGGGTATTGCTCAAACTTAAGCAATGTGCCGCGCATTTGTTGCTTACTTCTACCGGTAATGCGCTGGAACGCTTTATTGACATCGACAACAGTAAATTGACGATCGTAAATAACAATGGCATCTGAAATGTTTTCGATACACTTTGCGAACAGTTTTAACCGCTCATCAGCACGTTTTATTTGACTGATATCTTTTAGTGTTCCAGTCATTCGACTTGGGTTGTCTTTTTCATCTCGTTCGACAATTTTTCCGCGATCGAGGATCCAAATCCATTTATCGTCTTTGTCTTTTACTCGGTAAGTCGCTTCAAAATGCTCACTGCTATCTTCAAAGTGCTTGTTTAAGGCTTCGCGTACGCGTGGTATGTCATGATGGTGAATATTAGTTTGATCAGCTCCAACATTACGTTTACCGTCTTGTGGAAATTCTAAAATCCCCCAAATGTTAGAACGAAATATTTTTCCACTCTTAATATTCCAATCCCACATTTCATCACCACTACCCCAAAGTGATAATTTTAAGCGTTCTTCACTGAGTTTGATTTGTAAATGGTAAAGGCGCTTATGACGCATTTGCTGTAAGAAATAAGCAATAATCAGAAGTGTAACAAGTCCGTAAACTAATAATGCGCTCGTAGATAACCACCAAGGCGGCATGATGGTTAAATTTAACGGCTTAATTTTGCTTTGTTGGTTGTTTTGTAAGTCATAGGCTTGTACTTCAAAAGTATAATTCCCTGAGCTTAAATTTGTATAAGTCGCTCGAAGGTTATTCTTACCTGCATCAATCCAGTTTTGATCTAAGCCGATTAGTCGGTAGCGGTATTTTACATGATTAGGAAACTTAGCATTCGGAGAAATAAATTCTATACTGAATTGTGACTGCTCGTGAGCTAAAGTTAATGTTTTAAGCGAATTAGGATTACGCTTCAAATGAAAAGAATTAATACCATTTTTTGAAACCGGAACCTCTTTATTGGCGACTAGTATATTTGAAATATAGGGGGTTGGTAAACTTTGAGTAATTTGAAGGATATCTTGTGGTGAAAATGCATGAAAACCATTAAAACCGCCAAAATAAATCACTTGTTCTTTAGTGATTAAAGAGCTGTCACTAATAAATTCATTGTCGTATAGCTTTAAGGCTTCATTAAATGAACGTACTGCTTTCGTATTTGGATTAATTGTATTAATACCTTTATTCGTTGAAATCCAGGCATTTTCTGAGTTATCTGTTTGTATTGCCGCGATAAAGTTATTAGATAAGCCTGTAGTCTCATCTATATTAATTTCATTTAAAGAGGTTCTATTTAGTAGAGTTATACCTTGATCTCTAGATCCAAGCCAAATCCAATTCTTTGATATTGAAATGCTTGAAATAAACTTTAAGCTGTTAATTTTTGATTTTAAAGTTGTTATTTTTTTAAATATTTTATCTTTGATATCAAACTTAATAATTTGATTACTATCGCTTGATAACCAAATATTTTGTTCAGAATCACTGGTGAAAGCAGTAAATTGTGAGTTTAATTCACTTTGATAAATGGAAAACTCTCGACTGTCAGTATCATAGCTCGATAATTGACCTGATTTATCAAGGTACCATATATTTTTATCCGCAAATAAAAGCTTGCTATTGTCTCTCTGAGTAGACTTTTTTTCCCATTCTTTATGTTCCGTTAATACTTTTAAATTAGTTTGGTAATAGTAAAGGCTACCCGGCTCTGAAGGGGTTTCGGGTTCTGCTTTTAACCAAAGGTTATCACTATCTGCGAGTAGGTGGCTAAAAGGCCTTACATCAGGGAAGGATATTGTATTAACTTTACCATCTTGCTTAATATTACTAAGGTAGCCACTATCGGTAGTAAACCATGTTGTGCCGTCAGGTGTTTCTGCAAATGCATAAACAGCTTGCTCAGAGTTAGTATAACTAAAAAGTCCGTGGTTTACTCTTAGTTGAATTGGACTAAAAGTGTTAATACCCCCAGCATTAGTACCTAGCCATATACTTCCTTCTTTATTTTTATAGACTTTATAAATGACGTCACTCGCAAGTGCGTTTTTATGTTGGGAGCTTTGAAATGAATTGACTTTACCAGTTAATATATTAATGCTATTTAAACCGTTCTCGGTTCCTAACCAAATAGCAGAATCGTTTATTTGCTCAATTGAGCGAACGGTTTTTGATAATACTTGTAAATTTACGTCAAGGGTGTCTTCCGTATAATGTTTTATAATTTTATAATTTTGTGAAATTATATATAACCCGTTACTAGTGCCCAACCAGTATTGGTTATCAATAAACTTTAGATCGTACAACGCACTTGCGTTTAGTTCTAAATTCCCTTTATTTTGGTCACGCAACGATACCACTGAAGACATAGTACTATTAGTTAAGAAAATACCTTCATCATAGGTACCTAACCAATAATTACCTTTTTGATCTTGAAAAATAGTTTTAATTTCTTTCAGTGCGCTTTCGAAGCCACGAAAGCGAATACGAGTAAAGCTGGAATTGTCGGGGTTAAACTTTTGTAAACCTTCTTTCGTTGAAATAAACAGTGTGTTTTTTTTGTCTTGATAAATGTCCCATATTTCATTATCTTTTAATGAGTTACTGTCGTTTTCTTGGTGTTGAAAGTTATCAAAACTATCAAATACTTCGTTATATCGACTTAATCCGTTATTAGTACCTACCCATAGATTGTTCTTATTATCGATAAATAGTTTGCGAATGAAATTATCAGAAATTGAATCAGGGTTATTACTTTCATGCCGGTAAGCAACAAAATTTTTACCGTCATATCTGTTTAATCCATCTTGAGTCGCCACCCAAATAAAACCATTTTTATCTTGAATAATATCGTAAACATGGCTTTGTGATAAACCTTGCGCAATAGAAAGCCGTTCAAACTTTAGGGGGGGGTGGTTGATATTATTTTCGAGCGCGAGGGTTTTGTGACTTGGAAATAGAAAAAGTAGAATAGCCAAGAAAGCAAAATTTGCTGAAAAATTAGAAAATAACTTATTTTTAAAAAAATGCAAAAGCACAAATACAACCTTTTGGTAGTGAAGCCCATACCTTAAAAACTTGAGACAATAGAGGTATGCCATGTTTTGTTATTATTGTTATTTTTAGGATGCCACGCATCATTAAAAATGAAGTCGAGGGGTAAGTCAATCTTTGCCGATTGTATCGCAGCCCATATAAGTGCTATTACGACTTTTATCACTCATTACTGTATCGGCTAAATCAATATTTTCTTTGACATTTTTTCAATAAAGTTTCGAATTTGTTATGTATTATTGGTTTTTGAGATATTTCTTCTATTTGGGCCTTATTTTCATAACTTAATAAGGACAAGCGGTCTTTTGCTCCTATACCGTGAAAGTGATGTTCTAAAAACTCCGCTACATCATTTATGGTTAACCCTTCTATTATTGAAATCAGTTTATGCTTTTGATCAAAAGAAGCTTCTTTATTACAAATAGCGGCCCAATATCGTTGACTTTTAATTCTCAGACTTGAGTCTTTTTCTTGTAATTGACTTGCTAAACCAAATTGTAAATGTTGCCAATGCTCCGCAGGTAAATTTTCAATGTATTCATTTGATCTTGCAATGAACTCGTCCATCGCTTTTGTTAATGTCACTGAGTCTGTATGCGGAGATTGAATATAAAGCGCGATACCGGGGTAACGGTTTATAGGAATAAAGCCGACACCGACTAAGTAACCATATTGTTTCTCTGTACGCATTTCTTGGAAGAAAATGGGTGACAATAACTGATTTGTTAACATGGTTAATGCTACGGTGCGTAAATCTTTAGTGGGCATTGGATAGTAAAGTACAGCAGCATGGTCATGTTCTGGTAACTCTACTGGTATTGTGATTGTTCCTTGCCCCTGAATATCTAGACAAGGTATTTGTACTTCATTATTTGGCGATAACTTACCTTTAAATATTTGTTTAATATCATTAATGATCTTATCAGCGGAGTTTCTTGTCCAATTGCCATGGATTAACGCCTCTGCAGTAGCATTATTAAATATTTTTGGTAGAAAGCGTTTAAATTCTTCAAACTCTATTTTTTCCAAGGCACTAATTAAGGTTTGGCTACTCGGACTTTTCGGTTGCATTGTTGAACTGAGAGTAGCGAATAACTGAGAAATAGATTTACTGTTCTTAGCATTCTGCCAATGGCTCAAAAGCTGTTGTTTAAACAATTCGAATTTTTGCTCTGTAAAGTCACTTTCCATTAAGCTCGTCAACAGTAGGGGTAATAGCTTTTCTTGCTTGGTACTGATACCTGATATTTGTAATGTTAAACCACTTTGGTGAGAGTAAAGGTGATAGTGAATACCAGCTAACTCGGCATCATAGTGCTCTTCAATTACTGCATCGCTATACAAATCAATAAATAACCTTGTCATAGCAATGGTGCTAGCGTTTTCGATGACAGCTGGCGAATCAATTGATAAGTAAATATAGCCCTTAGGCGTTTTAAAACTTGTATCTTGCTTAAACCAAACATTCAGCCCGTTTTTTTCAAGAATATTTTCCGGCGGAGTTAACGGTGAATTACTTTCATTATCATCCTTTACTAACTCTGGATTTGAAACTATGTATGGATTTTTCTTGGGTAAATATAATTGCTTTAACTGTGGCGCATCTTGCCATTGTTCGATCTGATTTTTCTCTATATCTATCACCGAGTAAGGCACTTTATACCATTTGCTGGTATTGGTATGGGGTACTGGACGTGCATCTTTACTGATGGTGATAATGCGAACGTTATTCGCGGTCAAATAAGCTAATAATTTGCTGAGGGTTGATTGATTTTGCCCCTCCATAACATAATCACCGAAAATGTAATCAAATTCCGGATAATGTTGCATGTTGATCACTAACTGACTGGCTGAGTCCAGAGGGGATAATTTTTCTTGATAAGCAAAAGATAGCTCTGCCAAAGCTTGTTTTTCTTGATAGTACTGTTCATTTAGCGGTGCGTTTTTCAATAAATTTATATACGAAAATACTATCGAGATAATAGCATTTATATTTGTCGCACCTAAATCTGTCAGTGAAATGCTGATATTGAAATCTTTAAAGTTTGAACCATTAATCCCTGAGCCTGCTGTTAATCCTAATGCCCATTGTTTACTTTTTAAAAGTGATAATATGCTGCCGGGCCCTTCGTGGCCAATTAAGTAAGCCAAAATTGACTCAGGTTTTTGGCGATAGTATTGGTCAATACTGGGCATAGCGAAGCTAATGATCAGTTGTTGATCATTTTTAACAGGTTGGACAAATATCCATTTTTCTTGATGCTCGTTATTGTATAGAGGTTCGCTGATTGCAGCTTTAGCAAGTCCATTTGATTGCACGTTAGAGAAATGTTCAACGGCTAACTTTTCTAGTTCGGACAGAGGTTGTGGACCTTCTAATACTAAGGTCATGTAATGTGCTTGGTAATGCTGTTGAAAAAAGTTACATAACTCTTCACGTAAATTATAACCGTCTTTATCGGCTAATGTTTCACTGCTGCCGACCGAAAATTTAGCAAAAGGGTGCAATTGATTGATGGTTTCTTTATGAACGTCATATAGCCGTCGAATATCATCTTTAAGTTTTAACTTGAATTCAGCGTCAATATTTTTACGCTCTTTATTGACAAACTCTTCTGATAATAATGGTGCGGTAAAAAATTCGCCAAACCGCTCTATGGCTTGACTAAAATGTTGTTGGCCTATATCAAAGAAAAAACAAGTATGTTCGGTCGCTGTCCATGCATTATTACTACCGCCATGTTCGTTGATAAATTTTTGGTATTCACTGCCATCAGGATAGTTTTCGGTTCCGAGAAATAACATATGCTCAAGAAAGTGCGCCAAGCCTTGGCGATGTTGAGGATCATCAAAGTGACCAACGTTGACCGCTAATGCAGCTGCAGACTTATTTGATTCAGCATTATGAACCAATAACACCCTTAAGCCATTGGCAAGTGTAATTGTTTGATATTGCTTGATGTCATTCGGGCTTTTTTTCACTATTTCTCCCGCACAGTTAAACCGATTTTAAGCTTTAGTTATGGTTTTTATTATCATTCTAAATTACCTTAAGGAATAAGGTGAGTCCATTTTATTCTTAACCGATGTTATAAAAAGGCTAACAATTCCTTTACTATAGCCGCAATTATAGTCAAACCAGTTATAAATGCATGTTCATCTCAATTGGGCATACCATCAAATTTAGTTGTAATTAAGGTATTTATGCAAATTTTTGTTATGCGACATGGTCAAGCTGCAATGGTAGCACCTGAAGATTCGCTTCGACCATTGACGGAAGCGGGCGTAAAAGAAGCTAAAGTCACCGGGCAATGGTTAGCAAAAAATAGCCCCCCAATTGATTGTGTTTTTGTCAGCCCCTATATACGGGCGCAACAAACTGCAGATGCTGTGATCAGTCAACTAGGTGCGGCGGCTAAAAGAGAAACACTGAGTTTTATAACCCCAGAGGATAGCGCGAAAGCGGTGCATGATTATCTTGATGGGCTTTGTTCAGAAAAACAATACAAAGCTATTTTGTTCGTTTCTCATATGCCATTAGTGAGCTATTTAGTGGCAGAGTTAACCAGCGATAATGCGATGCCAATATTTCAAACCGCATCTGTGGCTAAAATTGATTATGATACAGAGAAAATGCAAGGTCAGTTATTAGGCTTAACTTCCCCTAGTGACATGTACACGTAGTTATTTTGACTGCCTTGGGGATATTTTAATCGCGGATAAATTTATCTTTCAACTCGACCAAGACTAAAAGGGCACCGTTTCCTCCCCATTCAAGTGGGGCTTGATGAAATGCCATAACAGCAGGGTGTTGAACTAACCAATGTGGCACTTTATTTTTTAAAATACGGCCACCTAAGCCGTGCACAATACAAACGCATTGGGCGTGCTCTTTATCACATGCAGCAAGTAACGCTGCAATTTCTCGCTTTGATTGGTGTTGGTCTAAACCATGTAAATCGAGAATTAAATCAGGTTGGTACTGGCCTCGTCGTAAGTTTTTAGCCTCAAAGCTATCAACGCCTTCTCTTACGTATTTTACCGGACCAGTGTTATTTAAATTTGGTTCGAATTCGTCGGAAAAATGAAATTCGGCGAGGGCTTTGGTATCTTTTTGCTTTGCTAAAGTGGTTTTCTGCTTGCTGGTTCTTTTTGCCGGGTGTACCCTGTCCTGAACCATAGGTTTTACCTTACCAATGGCATCTTTAAATAGCTTTTTTTCTTCCGCATTCAGCGCATCTTTGAATTTCATTTGCGAAGTCTAAAAACATCGACGAACAATAACAAGTGAAAGTATAATAAAAAGCAAACCTATGACCGAATTAACGCCCGAGGAAAACGTGGAAATAATCAATTTTGTAGAGGTAAGCGAGCAATTGCAGACCGTTAATGACTACGTGCGCTTTGGTGCAAGTCAGTTTAACCATGCTCAGCTTTACTTCGGCCATGGCACAAATAATGCGTGGGACGAAGCCTTGACTTTGGTGATGCATGAACTTGCTTTACCAAGAGATATGTCAGCTGACATTATGCAATGCCAATTAATCTCTCAGGAGCGTGTTGCCATTCTCCAGTTATTTGAACGCAGAATTGTTGAAGCTGTGCCTGCAGCGTATTTAACCAATCAAGCGATGTTTTGTAATCTACCTTTTTATGTTGATGAGCGCGTGTTGGTGCCACGTTCGCCAATTGGAGAGTTAATTGAAAATGAATTTGCTGGTTTGATTGAAAACCCGCCACTGAGAATTTTAGATTTATGTACTGGCAGTGGCTGTATTGCCATCGCCTGCGCTGTTACTTTTCCGGATGCTGAGGTTGATGCTGTCGATCTTTCAATCGATGCACTCAATGTTGCACAAATTAATATTGATGGTCATGGTTTATCAGCACAAGTTATTCCAATTCAGTCTGACGTTTTTTCTGGGGTTTCAGAGCAACGTTATGATTTAATAGTGACTAATCCACCTTACGTTGATCAAGAAGACGTTGATTCATTGCCACAAGAGTTTTTACATGAACCTAAAATGGGCTTAGGCAGCGGCTTTGATGGTTTAGACATTACGCGCAAAATTTTGGCACAAGCGGCTGAGCATTTGAACGATAAAGGCGTTTTGATCTGTGAAGTGGGTAATTCTCAAGTACATTTAACGGCCGCTTTTCCTAACGTACCTTTTCAATGGCTTGAATTTGAGCACGGTGGTCATGGTGTTTTTCGTTTAACAAAAGCACAATTAGAGCAGCACCAGCAAGACTTTGCTCAATAAAAAATTAACACCTTTTAATCGCTGAAATGAGGTTAAAGGGTACATGCCTTCAACATTATATTGATGGTCTCATACATCACTTTTACGGGTAAGATTGATTATGTCAGGTAATACTTTTGGTAAATTATTTACAGTAACTACATTTGGTGAGAGCCATGGTTTAGGGCTTGGGGCTATTATCGATGGTTGTCCGCCGGGTATTGAACTCAATGAGGCTGATTTACAATTAGACCTAGATCGTCGCCGACCAGGTACATCTCGTTTTACCACCGCTCGTCGCGAAGCTGACGAAGTTACAATAATGTCAGGGGTTTTCGAAGGTAAAACTACCGGCACACCGATTGGTTTACTGATTAAAAATACCGACCAACGTTCTCAAGATTACGGTGACATCGCGAAAACTTTTCGTCCAGGTCATGCTGATTATACCTATTGGCAAAAATATGGCATTCGTGATTACCGAGGTGGTGGTCGCTCTTCGGCTCGTGAAACTGCGATGCGTGTGGCGGCAGGAGCCGTGGCAAAAAAATACTTAAAACAAAAATTTGGTATTACTATTCAAGCATGTGTAACGCAAATTGGTGAAGTATGTGCTGAAAATATTGATTGGAACATTGTTGAAGAAAACCCATTCTTTTTCCCCGATGCCAACAAACTTGAAGCGCTAGATGAGTTACTACGTGGCATTATGCGCGAAAAAGACTCTATTGGCGCTAAGTTAATGGTGGTTGCAAATAATGTCCCTGTTGGTTTAGGCGAGCCAATATTTGATCGTTTAGACGCTGAAATAGCCCATGCATTGATGGGGATTAATGCGGTTAAAGGTGTAGAAGTCGGCGATGGTTTTGCTGTCGTAAACCAAAGAGGCTCAGAACACAGAGATGAATTAACGCCAGAAGGCTTTGCGACTAATCACGCTGGTGGTGTTTTAGGTGGTATTTCATCAGGTCAGCCAATTGTAGCATCGATTGCCTTGAAGCCTACGTCGAGCATTGGTGTTAGCGGCAAAACGGTTGATTTACAGGGTAAGCCAGCAGATATAGTAACCAAAGGTCGCCATGATCCTTGTGTTGGTATTCGCGCGGTGCCAATTGCGGAAGCGATGCTGGCATTAACTTTAATGGACCATTATCTAAGACATCGCGCTCAGAATATGGATGTGAGTTGCGAAACGCCAGACATTGAACGTTGAAATAAAACCAACAGGTTACTAAGTCGTGGTTTCAAAACAATTCTTTAGTTTGTCGACAAATTACTTTTGGTACTATGCGATCTTGGGTTTGGTGGTGCCTTTTCTAGCGGTTTTTCTCGATGGTAGAGGCTTTTCTTCACTTGAAATAGGTGAGATTTTAGCGGTTATTACTGCAACTAAAATAGTTGCACCGTCATTATGGGCGCAACTTGCGGATAGAACAGGCAAGCAATTAACTATTGTAAAAGTAGGGGCACTGTTGTCGCTGCTTTGTTTTAGTTTAATTATATGGACGTTCAGTTATTGGCCGCTAATGTTTAGCCTCGCCATGTTTAGTTTATTCTGGACCGCAATTTTACCGCAAATTGAAGTGATGACCCTTAACTCTATTCGCCGAAGTGCAAAAATATATGCGCGTATACGACTATGGGGCAGCATCGGCTTTATTGTTGCTGCGTTGCTCAGCGGCGAAATAATAGAACGCTATTCACCCGAAGCTTTTAGTTATATTGGTATTGCGATTTTAGCTGGGCTGTTTATTTCAACCTTACTTAGTAAGCAACCGAGAGTTGCGGCTAAAACCTTAATTGATCATGTTTCTATTAAAGCGAAAGTTTTAAATAGTAATTTTTTACTGTTTTTCTTCGCAGGTTTAATGCTACAGATGAGCTTTGGTCCATATTACGTGTTTTTTGCTTTATACCTAAAAAGCTTAACTTATTCGGGCTTTTTGATTGGTATTTTTATCGCTATCGGCGTTGTGGCTGAAATTGGCATTTTTGTTTTCGCTGCTATTTTCTTTAAAAGTTTTTCTTTAAAAACCTTATTAAGTATTAGTATTTTATTTACTGCACTACGCTGGTTTTTGGTTGGGCATTATGCCGATAGTAATATTGCCCTTGCAGCTTCTCAATTGATCCACGCATTAAGCTTTGGTTTGTACCATAGCGCAAGCATCGCCTTTATCCAAAAGCACTTCAACGCTAACCAGCAAAGCCGGGCGCAAGCAATTTATATTGGCGGGGTATACGGTGTTGGTGGTGCTATTGGTGCTTATGTGGCAGGGGTACTGTGGCAAGACGGGCTAGGCGCAGTAGCTACCTTTGATTTTGCTGCTATCACTGCTTTAATCGGTGGTGTTTTGGCATTGTTTATACGTAATCAGGCCATTGATCGAAAAGCAAAGTTTAACGGTTAATTTATTTACGAGCATTAAAAAAGCTAGCAGTATTACTTGCTAGCTTAATCTTTTCAGGTGTGGCAATTTCATCCTGAACACATACTTGTTAAAGCTTGGCTTTACTTAACTTCTTCACCAGCAGCTTGTTTATCAGCATGGTAGCTAGAGCGTACCAATGGACCACAGGCCGCATGTTCAAAGCCCATTTTGTCAGCCTCACGTTTAAACATATCGAAGTCGTCAGGGTGCACGTAACGCTCTACAGGCAAATGATGTTTACTTGGCTGTAAATATTGGCCAATAGTTAACATGGTTACGCCATGAGCACGTAGGTCACGCATGACTTCAAGAATTTCTTCGTTAGTTTCACCTAAACCAACCATTAAGCCAGATTTAGTTGGCACCGTTGGGTTTGCTTCACCAAATTTTTTCAATAGATCTAACGACCATTGATAGTTAGCACCTGGGCGAGCTTTTGTATAAAGTCGCGGCGCAGTTTCTAAGTTATGGTTGAAAACACCAGGAGGATGAGTGTTTAAAATTTCTAAAGCCCTGTCCATACGGCCACGAAAATCTGGTACTAAAATTTCTACTTTTGTATGAGGTGAATGTTCAGCAATTTCAGTAATACAATCAACAAACTGTTGTGCACCACCGTCACGTAAATCATCACGGTCTACTGACGTGATCACAACATATTTTAATTTCATGTCTTTTAAGGTTAACGCTAATTTACGCGGCTCGTCTTTATCAGCAGCTAATGGACGACCGTGACCTACATCACAAAAAGGACAACGACGAGTACAAATATCGCCTAAGATCATAAACGTTGCTGTGCCATGGTTAAAACATTCTGATAAATTTGGACATGACGCTTCTTCACAAACAGAGTGCAAGTCGTGCTTACGTAGCGCGGCTTTAATACTGTCAATACGCTCTGAACTTTTTGGCAGTTTAATGCGTAACCAATTGGGTTTTCTCAGCATAGTTTCACGCTCAGAAGTAACCACTTTAATAGGAATGTGCGCCATTTTTTCGGCGTCGCGTAGTTTAGTACCAGGGGTGATGCGTGATGATTTAGTGGTCATGACCTGTTTCCAATCCCGTTTGATAAGATAAATGCTCGGTATGTAATAATTCACTGAGATGCTTAACCAGTGATTCACCTGCTTGATCTACTGTGGCTGGGCCCTGTAAATCGATTGTTTGTATCATTTCTAAGCCTTGGTAACCACATGGGTTAATGCGTAGAAATGGAGATAAGTCCATATTAACGTTTAATGCCAAACCGTGAAACGAGCAGCCTTTGCGCACACGTAACCCTAATGAAGCTATTTTTTTGTTGTCAACGTAAACGCCTGGCGCGTCAGGTTTTGCGTTGGCTGTTATGCCAAAATCCGCCATTGACGCGACGATGCCATTTTCGATTAACGTAACAAGCTCTCTAACACCCATTTTTCTTCGACGTAAGTTGATCATAAAATAGATCACTTGTTGCCCAGGCCCGTGATAGGTGACTTGGCCGCCTCGGTCGACTTTCACGACAGGAATATCACCTGGCATGAGTAAGTGTTCATCCTTTCCTGCTTGTCCTTGAGTAAATACTGGCGGATGCTCGACAAGCCAAAGCTCATCAGCGGTAGTGTCGCCTCGATTATCGGTAAAGTTTTGCATGGCATGCCAAACATCGACATAGTCGAGGTTATGTAATTGCCGAATAATCAATGTATTTTTCAATATAAATCTCTATAAATTCTATACGAGCGCATTATATCCAAATAATAACCAGAATACACCGGATAATAATTAGGGATTAAAGTACGTAACGTACTTCTTCAATAGCGTTCAAGGTTTTATAAATAGTTTCAATATGATCTTTGCTAGTAACTGTTACTGCAATTGATAATGAATGATAGTTACCTTTAGAGCTTGGCTTTATTTTCGGGGCATAATCACCCGGTGTGTGTTTTTGCAACTCACCAATAACCAAATCAGGGAGCTCATCGCAGGCGACGCCCATCACTTTAAAATTCAAAACGGTTGGAAAATCTAATAATTCATCAAACTTAGTATTCATTTATTATCTCTTAATTGGTAAAACGCAAATAAACCAATCCATGTAGTAAGCATTAATGCGGGTATGTATCAAATTGGCGGTATTTTAACATTATTTGCTACGAATGCGACCTGTAGACAAGTAATTGCTTAGTGCCATAGGCTATAAGTGAGGTAAATGTTATCTAATATCAATGTCTAGCAGCAATTTTATTTTTCAGTAAAATAAAAAAACAAACTCAGCTAAGGCTGAGTTTGTTGATTTGGTGACAATATCTAACTTAATTTAGTCAATAAATTGTAGTTTTACGTAATCAAGTAATTTATTAAACATGCTGCCTTCGCTTACTTCATTCAAGGTAACTAATGGGTATTGAGCGATATCTTCGCCGTTTAACTGTAAAAATAATTTACCCACGACTTCACCTTTTTGAAGTGGCGCTGTCAATTGTTTGTCTAATTCAAAATTTGCTTGTAAGTTTTTGCGTTGACCACGTGGAATAGTTATCGGGGTATTTACCATGATGCCTAAATCAACTTCTTTAATATTACCCATCCAAACACGGTTGCTCACAAATTTTTCGCCCGCTTTATAAGGTGTATAGGTTTCAAAAAAGCGAAAACCATAGTTAAGTAACTTTTTGCTTTCGACTTTACGAGCACGCTCACTATCTGTGCCCATTACTACACTCACTAAGCGCATATCGCCTTTTGTTGCCGAGGTAACTAAGCTATAACCTGCTTGTGAAGTGTGGCCAGTTTTAAGGCCGTCAACATTCATACTTTTATCCCACAACAAGCTATTGCGGTTATATTGTTTAATATTGTTAAAAGTGAAAGACTTTTGGCTATAAAGTTTATATTCGTTAGGTACATCACGAATAAGCGCTATCGCTAAAGTCGCCATATCACGAGCCGTAGTTTTGTGCTCTTTACTGTCTAAACCGTGACTGTTTTCAAAATAGCTACTATGCATGCCCAGCTGTTCAGCATGAGCGTTCATTAACTGTGCGAAAGCGCCTTCACTGCCAGCAATATGTTCTGCCATTGCAACGCAGGCATCGTTGCCTGATGCAACGATAATACCTTGGTTTAATAAGCTAACCGGAACTTCGGTGCCCACTTCGATAAACATTTTTGATGAATCAGGGAAGTTTTTTGCCCACGCTTTCTCACTAATTTTAACCACATCATCGTTTTTGATATTACCGCTATCAAGCTCTTTACCTATGATGTAGCTGGTCATCATTTTCGTTAAACTTGCCGGTGCTAGCAAAATATCAGCATTACTTTCAGCGATAACTTTGCCGGTATTGTAATCAATTAATATATGGCCTTTAGCGTTTACTTCAGGTGCCGATGGGATAATAGTTTGTGCATGGGAAAGGGAACAAACACTTAATAATACAGAGCCTAAAAACGTTAAGAGCTTCAACGGTTTTTTAGTCAATCGAGTAACCTTGATTTGGGGCATAATTGTCCTACAGCGCAATTGTTTAATGGGAAATTTAAAAACGTCATGCAGTATAACATCTTTAATTTTGAATTCTAATGGGCTCTACCAGTCATTTGTAACAGTTGGTTGAATTTTTCAATCAACTGTTACTTTTTCTTTGCAGTTAAGTGCAAAATACCGAATTATTATCAAAGCAATTTTTGTAAAACTGAAACGAAAACTAAACAATTATTTTATTCTTTTCTAATAAATGCTTTTGGGTGGCCATCACGTTTAATTTTAGATAATAATGTCGCTAATTGATCACTGCGTTTTATCGGACCAACGAGGACGCGAAAGATTCCATTTATTTGTTCTAATTCTGTTTTTATCTGATGTTTAGCTGCAAGGTTTTGTGCCAATTTTGTCGCTTGCGCCTTACTGCCGCTAGCAAAAACTTGAATAAATTTTGCTTTTTCAAGTGTGCTAGATAATGTGTTTATAGCGTTCGTGGTGGCAACATCTTCAGCTGTTTTAGGTAAAGGCGTTGTAATGTTGGCCCCTGTTGTTGCTAAACCAGTTTGTTGATCTTGTGTTAAACCTTGTGGTGTAAAGTCGGTAATAGCCGTAATCGTGACATTGGCTGTACCGGTTTTTAACATATCTAGCTTATAAGCTGCGCTGTAAGATAAATCGATGATACGACTTTGATGAAACGGACCGCGGTCGTTGACTCTTACTATCACCGAGCGGCCATTGTCATTGTTTACCACTTTGACGTATGTCGGTAACGGTAAATTTTTATGCGCAGCACTCATGGCATACATATCATAGATTTCGCCATTTGAAGTTAAATGACCATGAAACTTTTTACCATACCAAGAAGCGACTCCACTTTGACTAAAATCTTTTGCAGTTTTTAACACTTGATAGTGCTTGCCAAATACTTGGTAGTTTTTATTGCCACCTCGGCTGGGCTCTTCTGCTCGTGGTGTTGCATCATGAAGTTCATGCGCACTAGGTAATCGAGAAGGTGTACTGTCATGTTTTTGCTGATAACGACTTGTGGTAGTACTACAAGCTGAAACCAGTATGATTAGTAAACACAGTATGGATTTGAAAAAAATTTTGAAGGTCAACATATCGTATTAATGGCTCAGTTTGTGTTTATTGTGGTCAAGGTTAGACATGAAAACGTCTATGAGTACTAATCGCCATAAGCATGCCAAAGCCTGCCATTAATGTCACCATTGAGGTGCCGCCATAACTCACTAAAGGTAAAGGTACCCCAACCACCGGCAATAAGCCCGATACCATGCCAATATTGACAAAAATATAAACGAAAAAAGTTAATGTTAAGCTGCCTGCTAATAGCTTAGTAAAGGCATGTTGAGCATTGACCGCAATCCACAATCCTCGCATAACAATCGCTAAATAAACCGTTAATAATAAAGCAACGCCAACTAAACCGAACTCTTCACTGAATACGGCAAAAATAAAGTCGGTATGGCGCTCAGGTAAAAACTCTAGTTGTGATTGAGTACCTTGCAGCCAACCTTTGCCATGAATGCCACCAGAGCCAATGGCGATTTTAGACTGAATAATATGGTAACCCGAGCCAAGTGGATCTTGCTCTGGGTTCAAAAAGGTTAATACCCGTTGTTTTTGATAAGGCTTCATCAAAAACATCCATAATATTGGCGCAAATGCAGAGGCTAAACCGAGACAAGTGCCGATCAATTTCCAACTGGCACCAGCGAGAAAAATAACAAAAATTCCCGAGCTTGCAATCAGCAATGAAGTACCTAAATCAGGTTGTCTGGCGATCAGTAGGGTGGGCATTAGCACCAAGATAAAGGCGATGACTATTTTAGATGTTTTAGTTGGTAGATCATACTGACTGACATACCAGGCGATCATAATGGGCACAACCAGCTTCATTATTTCTGAAGGTTGAAATTTCGTGAAACCCAAGTCTAACCAACGTTGAGCACCTTTACCGACATGGCCAAAGAGCAACACAGCGATTAATAATAATAACCCTAGAATAAATACCGGAACAGCCCATTTCTTATAGGAAAGTGGCGGAATTTGAGCAATAAAAAACATCACTACCAGTGCGAAAACTACTCGTTTTGCATGGCGGATAAGCACGGCACTTTCTTGACCGCCAGCGCTATAGACGACAAATAAGCCTAAAGTCATTAGTGCTAAAATTCCAATTAACAGTGGCAGATCAAGATGTAAGCGATGCCAAATAGTCCGTTGTCTTTGTTGATCTTGTCCGGTACTGCGCACTATTGGTTACCTGCTGTATTTTTAATGTTTTGATGATAAACATTGTCGTGATGTGGATGCTTAGTTTTGTCTTTACTGATAATTTCTCTATCGCCAAAATATTGATCCATAATCTGACGAGCAACCGGCGCAGCATTTGCGCCACCGCCACCTTCAGCAACGTTTTCTATAGCAACAGCAACTACTATTTCAGGATTTTCATAAGGTGCAAAGGCAATAAACATAGCATTGTCACGTTTGCTTTCTTTAACTTTGGTGGCATCGTATTCTTCACCTTGCTCTATATTAGCAGTTTGAGCTGAGCCCGTTTTTCCGGCAGCATCGTATTTACTGCCAGCAAAAGCTTCATGACCGGTAGCGCCAAATTTTTGTACGGTATTGTGTAATCCGTCTAAAACTATATCCCAATAATGCTTATCTTTTAAAATAATAGGGGGCTTCTCATCAACAGCATATTCGGTGACGATCGCTTCTTTAGTAATAACGTTTTCGCTATTGATCACCACTTCACTCGTTGCTTTTAACAAATGAGGCACTTTTATTTGACCTTTATTTACTAATATAGAAATCGCCTGTGATAATTGCAATGGCGTAACTGACCAATAACTTTGACCGATACCAACAGATAAGGTTTCACCTGTATACCAACTTCTATTGTAGCGAGCTTTTTTCCACTCGATGCTAGGCATTATTGCTCGACTTTCTTCGTGTAAGTCAATGCCGGTATATTCACCAAAACCGAATTTTTCCATCATTTGGCTGATACGGGTGATGCCAAGTTTGTAGGCTAAATCGTAGTAATATACATTACAAGATTGCTCTAACGATTTAGTTAAGTTGACCTTGCCATGACCCCATTTTTTCCAGTCTCTGCGCTTGGTTTCAATACCTGGTAACTGATAAAAGCCTGGGTCGTAAATTTCAGTTTCTGGTGTGATAATACCCGCGTCTAAGCCAGTAAGTGCTAACAAAGGCTTGATAGTTGAGGCCGGGGGATAGCCTTGTACAGCTCTGTTTAATAAGGGTTTATTGTTTTTTGGATCTAATAATTTTTTATATTTTTTGCTGCTAATACCATGGACAAATAAATTACCATCAAAGCTTGGGTTTGAGTACATGGCCAACACGCCGCCATCTCTTGGGTCGATAGCAACCACAGCTCCGCGCTTGCCAGAGAGTGCTCGCTTGGCAATCATCTGTAGTTCAATATCTAAAGTTAAGGTTAAATCTTTACCGGGAATTGGCGGGGTAAAATCTAAGGTCCGGATCACTCGACCTTGGTTATTAATTTCAACTTCTTGATGGCCAATAGTGCCGTGCAATATATCTTGGTAATATCGCTCTAAGCCAAGTTTGCCAATGTTTCGTGTCGCTGCATAATTTTCCGCTAACCCTTGTTTTTCAAGCGAGTCTGAATCCCTACGGTTGATGCGGGCCACATAACCAAGCGAATGCGTGGTTAAATCTGCAAAAGGGTAATAGCGCTTTAAACGGGCATCAATAAAAAAACCGGGAAACTTATGTTGGTTAACCGAAAATAAAGAAACTTGTTGTTCACTTAAACGTGAATATAGTTCGATGGGCTTAAAGCGGCGTTTGCTTTTTAACTCTTTGAGTAATTTATCTTGTCGCTCTTGGCTAATATCGAGCAATTTACTGACTTCAGCTAAACTACTTTTTATATCATCAACTTGCTCAGGTATAACTTCTAAACTGTAAACTGGGGTGTTGTCAGCTAACAATACGCCGTTTCTATCGTAAATTAAGCCGCGATTAGGCGCGACAGGTAAAATTTTAATACGATTATCATTGGAGCGTGTTTGGTATTTTTGATAGGAATTAACTTCGAGGTTGTAAATATTACTAAATAATATCAAGGTTACTATCAGAACGCCGATAAAAGTAATAAAAGTACGACGTGCAAATAAATTGGCTTCAGCGCTATGATTTCTAATGGCAACGCGTTTCTTAAGTGCCATTATTTACTCTCGATGGTAAGGGTGGTTATTATTAATAGACCAAGCGCGGTATAAGCTTTCAGCGACAACAATTCTGACCATAGGGTGTGGTAAGGTTAGTGGTGACAATGACCACTTTTGCTCAGATGCTTGGATACAGGCCGGCGCTAATCCTTCAGGTCCGCCAACGAGAAGTGCAACATCACGGCTATCAACATGCCAACGGTCTAGTTGCTTGGCAAGATCTGGTGTTGTCCAGGGCTTACCTTCTACTTCTAGAGTTACAATGCGATTACCCTTTGGAATAGCCGCTAACATTTGCTCACCTTCTTTTTCTAGAATACGAGCAATATCGGCATTTTTACCGCGTTTACCAGGTGAAATTTCCACTAAATGAAAACTCATATCACGAGGGAATCGTCGGCAATATTCGCTAAATCCTTGCGTGACCCACGCTGGCATTTTATTACCAACGGCGTATAAGGTAATGCGCATTACAGGTAAATTATTCCCAGAGTTGTTCTAGCTGGTAACGATCGCGAGTTTCGTCAGTCATCACGTGCACAACGACATCACCTAAATCGACTAAAGACCATTCACCGACATCATTTCCTTCAACACCTAAGGCTTCCATACCAGCAGCACGACATTCGATAGTTAGTGATTGTGCAATGGAGATAACATGTCGTTTTGAGTTACCAGAGCAAACTAACATGTAGTCAGCAAAACTTGATTTTTTAGCTATATCTAAAACCACGATATCGCGGCCTTTCATGTCTTCGATTTTTTCGGTAACAAAAGTAATTAGGTCTGAACTTTGCAAGGTGGGATCTCTATAATTAACAATAATCGGCGATAATAGCATTATTTTGTTTGTTCGTTAACTATCTTATACCTTCAATTGCAGGTTTTTTGCACAACAGGTGATTTATTTCACCTGCTATAGCCTAAACCTTATAAGAATTGGAGTATGAACAGAGTAATTGAAGAAAGGTGTGAGAATGTAATGCTGAATTATCGGTAAAGTTTATTCTGCTCTATATAGTTATAAATTGCTTCAGGTAAAAGTTGGCGACAGTTTTCCCCAGCTTTAATTTTAGCTCTGATGGTAGTTGAAGATATGTCTAATTCTTTACATTCATGGATCAGTATTTGCCCGACTTGCTGGCGCTTTAGTTGCTCAATGTTATAAACAAGTCGAGACGCTAACTCAGGTTCAAGTTTTGTTTCTAGTGCATCATGATCATAGCCTGGGCGTATGTTAACCACTAAATTGCATAAGTTAAGAATGTCTTGCCATTTATACCACTGAGTAAAGGACAGCAGTGAATCCATGCCCATAATAAAGTATAAACTTGTCTGTGGCTGCTCAGCTTTGATTTCATGTAAGGTGTCAATGGTATAGGAGCGACTTTTACGGTTAAGCTCGCGTGTATCAATCTCGTAATTATATTGTTGGCAAACTATCGATACCATTTCAGCGCGCTGACTTGCACTTGCGTGAGTAGCAATTTTATGGGGCGGAATATGCGCAGGAATTAAATGTAATTGTTCAGCACCTAGCCATTTAGCTGTAGCTTGTACAGGCAAAATATGGCCAAGATGAATAGGGTCAAAGGTACCGCCAAATAGCGCGATAATTTTTGCCGGATTTTGTTTAGTTGTACTCATAATCTAAACTAAAATTTTCACTTAATTCGCTATGATATAAACTGATCAAAACGTCACTAAGCAAGATGTAATCGTTAAAGTCACTGCTGGTTTTGCTGAGTAAATCGACTTGTGCTAATCGAGCTAACGCTTGCTCAACTGAAAATAAGGTCATATGGCTTAAAGCATGTTGATACAAAGGCTTTTTCTTTTCCCAAATACGATATTGTTTATAAATATCATTGAGGCTTTTACCTTGCTCTAGTTGCTCTAACATCGCATATAGTTGACTCAACTCTTTATGAATAAACCAGATTAATTGGCCAAATGCGCTGCCATCATGTTGCATCTGATCGAGTATGCTTAAGCACTTTTTAAGGTCACCGATGAGTAATGTATCGATAAGTTGAAAAGGATTAAATTTAGCCTGTTTGATCACCAATTTTTCGGCTTCTTCAAAACTGACGGGTTGCTGGCCAAACAAAATAGAAAGTTTTTGCAGCTCTTGCGCTAAAGCAGATAGGTTACCTTCAAATAACTCAGCCATTAAATCAATAACATCGTTATGTAAGGTTAATTGCAATTGTCTCGCTTGGTTACTGAGCCATTGTTTTAACTGTTTACCTTCGATGTCATAAATAGGTAAGAAACAGCCAGCAGCTTCTAATGATTTAAACCATTTACGTTTTTGTGTTGCAGCGTCTAATTTAGGACCATGAAAAATTAACTGTACGTCTTGATGTAACATGGTCAATAACTGGGTAATTGCTTTCGCACCATTGTCACCAATTTTGCCAGTGACAAATTCAACTTCAATAATACGCAATGACGAAAATAAGCTCATTGACTGATATTCTTGAAACAGTTCATCCCAGTTGTATTTATCGTCAACGCTAAAACGAATGATTTCGTCAAAGCCTTGCTTTTTACTACTGATTTTTATTTTTTCTAAGGCGTCATTTTTTTGCCAAGGTTCATCACCAAACACTAACCATATTGGCTTAAAACCTTGATTAAGTGTGTTGTCGAGTTGGTTATGGTAAATGCGCATTTTAATTTACCTAAAGCTGGATACTAGCCATATCTCGTAAAATTTTATTCGCCGCTTCTTTGCGCATTTCACGCAACATTAACGATAATTCGCGACTTTTTGCGAGGGCAATATCAGGATCATCTTGGTAATCGCGGTTGAGTTCAAAACTAAAATATTGCACATCTTGACCTGGAATTAAAATTTGGTAGCGGACAGTATAAATAAGTTCGTATTCTGCAACTTGGCCATTAGGGAAAACAGACAAGGTTCTACGATCTAAATTATCTTGTAACATGCGCATTTGTGGAATGTTTTTATCACTTCTTTGCACTAAGTTAACGTCATTTATCGTTAAGTGCTGTTTTACTAAACGGGTGAGCTCGCCATATTGATCAACCGAGCTAAACTCAATGGTTTGCAACTCAGGCGCTAATAAATAATTGCCGCGCAGTTGAAAGCCACAACCATTCAGTATCATTAAAATAATGCTAAAAGTTAAAAGTTTACTTAACTGTCGAGTTATCGATTGATTCATAAAGTGTTCACTTAGTCTGGAGTAAATTCAAGCACTCTATAGCACTACAATTGCAGTGCTATAGAGCATTTAAGCCTGAATTAATTAGCAACAATGTTTAACAGTTTTCCAGGCACGTAAATCACTTTACGTACGGTTTTACCGTCAAGAAACTTGCTGACGTTTTCATCATTAAAACCAATTTCTTCAACCGCTTCTTTTGATATATCAGCGGCAACAGTAATTTTGGCGCGTAATTTACCATTTACTTGGACAATGATAAGCTTTTCATCTTCCACTAGTGCACTTTCGTCAAGTACCGGCCACGCTGTATTTTCAACAGGGTTGCCATCGCCAATCAAGCTCCATAAATGATGACTTAAGTGCGGTACGATAGGTGTTAACATCAGTACTAATGCGCGAATCGCTTCATGCATTACTACTCTGTCTTCAGCGCTTTCAATGCTTGCCTTACTTAAATGGTTCATTAATTCCATAATTGCAGCAATAGCGGTATTAAAGGTATTACGACGACCAATGTCATCACTGACTTTTGCGATAGTTTTATGTAGCTCACGACGCAATGTTTTTTGTGCTGAGTTAAGCGTTAAACCGGCTATGCTTGGCGCATCTGTAGAAAAGTCAGCTGCTTGCGTGAAGTCGTAAACCAACTTCCAAACACGTTTCAGGAATCGATGTGCACCTTCAACGCCAGAGTCAGACCATTCTAGCGTTTGCTCTGGTGGTGAAGTAAACATGATAAATAAACGCACGGTGTCTGCGCCATAAAGCTCAATAACTTCTTGTGGGTCAATACCGTTATTTTTCGATTTTGACATTTTGCTCATACCAGCAGAAATAACTGGCTTGCCGTCTAGTTTACTCGTTGCTTTAGTCACTTGACCTTTTTCATTGCGCTCAACTTCAACATCCGTTGGCGAAATCCAATCTTGTCCACCATTATCAGCTTCACGATAATAAGTATCTGCCAACACCATACCTTGACATAATAAGCTCTTAAATGGTTCGTTAGACTCGACTAAACCAACATCACGTAATAATTTATGGAAAAAACGAGCGTAAAGTAAATGCAAAATAGCATGCTCGATACCACCTATGTATTGATCAACCGGTAACCAATAATTAGCTTTAGCTGGGTCAAGCATTTGGGTATCGTCATTCGGCGAACAATAACGTGCGTAATACCACGATGATTCCATAAAGGTATCAAAGGTATCCGTTTCACGGAATGCTTCTTCGCCGTTGTAAGTAGTTTTTGCCCATTCTGGATTATCTTTAATCGGTGAAGTTACACCGTCCATAACAACATCTTCAGGTAGCTCAACCGGCAGTTGATCTGCTGGTACAGGTACTGACTCACCATTGGCTAAATGCACCATTGGAATTGGCGTACCCCAATAACGTTGGCGAGAAACGCCCCAATCACGTAAACGATAATTGACCGTTATTTTACCTTTATTTTCGCTGATTAATTTATCCGAGATAGCTTTAAAAGCTTCTTCAAAACTTAAACCGTCGAATTCACCTGAATTGACCAATACATTTTTTTCAGTAATCGCTGCAACCGTGATGTCGTCTTCGTCAGTACCAGCAATGACTTGTTTAATTTCTAAACCGTACTTAGTAGCAAATTCCCAATCACGTTGGTCATGACCTGGAACTGACATCACAGCACCTGAGCCGTAATCCATTAAGACAAAGTTAGCAGCCCATACTGGCACTAACTCACCACTAATTGGATGAATTGCTCTTAAGCCAGTATCAACACCTTCTTTTTCCATTGTTGCCATATCGGCTTCAGTAGATTTATTGGTTTTACAGGCTTGGATAAAAGCGGCTAACGCTGGGTTGTTTTTAGCAGCAGCTAAAGCTAACGGATGTTGGGCAGCAAGCGCTACATACGTAACACCCATTAATGTATCAGGGCGTGTGGTATATATATCAAAACTTTCGTCAGAGTCAGCAACTTGAAAGGTCATTTCGACACCTTCAGAACGACCAATCCAGTTTCGCTGCATGGTTTTAACTTGCTCAGGCCAATCGGTTAATTGGTCTAAGTCGTTAATTAATTCTTCAGCATAATCGGTAATTTTAATAAACCACTGTGGAATTTCTTTACGCTCAACTAAAGCGCCTGAACGCCAACCACGACCATCAATTACTTGTTCGTTGGCTAATACAGTTTGATCAACTGGATCCCAATTTACCGTGGCATTTTTCTTATAAACCAAGCCTTTTTCATAAAGTTGAGTGAAAAACCATTGTTCCCAACGATAATAATCTTTTTTACAGGTTGCTAATTCGCGACTCCAGTCGTAACCAAAACCTAATGACTTTAATTGGTTGCGCATATAGTCAATGTTTTCATAGGTCCATTTTGCCGGCGCAGAATTATTTTTAATCGCGGCATTCTCAGCAGGCAAACCAAAAGCGTCCCAACCCATAGGTTGCATAACATTTTTGCCTTGCATACGTTGGTAACGAGAAATTACATCACCTAAACTGTAATTACGCACGTGGCCCATATGGAGACGGCCACTTGGATATGGAAACATCGCCAAGCAATAAAACTTTTCTTTTTCTGGTAACTCTTCGGCTTTGAAGGTGTCGTTATCAGTCCAAAATTTCTGAACTTCGGCTTCAATTGATTGGGGATTGTAAATGGATTCCATTAAGATTTCTCAAACACGCTTAAATAAGAGCTGAACTGGCTTTTTGGACAAATTCAAGCGGATAAAATTTGTGATGGTAAAGTCAGAGTTCAGCGATAAAAATAATCCCGATAGGATACCTTATCTCTAGCCATTGCGACAAGTTAAAGCAAGCCAATGCTAAAGATTTTTCTTATTAAGCAGAAGATAGTGTCAAAATTGGGCCTAATGAAGTAATTAGCGAAGCTTTTTTGATGAAAAATGAGCGTTAATTGTTTTTATCAACTTATCCATTATGCTTAATATTAATTAGGTAAACTCAGGAGTTGCTATGAAAAAAGAACAATCAGGTATTGAAGATGTTTATCAAAAATTACAATCATGGTTGCAAGATACTAAAAACAATGAAATCAGTTCTGTGGTTGAGGTTGTCGAGCAGGCGAAAAAGATACTGATCGCTGCTGAACAAATTCCAGAGCAGCAAGTGAAGCAATTTATCACCAACCTAAAATATGATTTAAGTGATTTTTATCAACAATATCAGGCCGATGTTAAGCATTCTGTTTATTTAGATATACTGAATGAAAGTCTGTGGGCTAATTTAGCGAAAATTACCGATACCTCGCAAGTTGAATGGGCTGAGTTGATGGATGATTTTCAACATCAAGATGGCTACCAGATTGGTGATTATGTCGGTTTTGGCCAACTGCAATGTCAAACTTGTCAGCATTGCGTTACTTACACTCACGCAGGTGTAGTAACTGATTGTATTGAATGTGGAGGCAAAAGTTTCCATCGTTTAAGCTTAACCCCGTAAAAATTCGACTTTTTTTATATAGTTTTTGCGGTTCAGGGTAATGTCGCTGTACACTGTCTTTAATGAAGCATGATTTGTTTCAGCTGATATTTATTCATACCCCGAGAGATCATCTATGACAAACGTGTTAACAAATGTACGCCTTAAACCTTGCCAACTAACCGCAGATTTAACGGTTACACAATTTGCTAATGCCACGCCAACAGCCGAAATTGAACAAGTTTTTATAGGCCATGAAAGGGCTAAAGAAGCGCTAACTTTTGGTTTGTCGATGGAAGCGCCCGGTTTTAATGTTTATGCCATGGGCGAACATGGAACAGGACGTCAAAGCTTAATTAAGCAAATGCTAGCAGCTACTGCCAGTAAAGAACCCACTCCGCAAGAGTGGTGTTATATCAATAATTTTGATGACCCCAACTCACCACGCATACTATATGTTAGCCCAGGTGATGGTAAGCAATTACTAACTCGTATGAATACCTTTATCGATGAGTTAATGGATTTGTTCCCAGAGATTTTTGATAACCCCGGTTATCAAAGACAAAAAGCCGCTATCGATAGGGATTTTAATAAAAAATACGATCAGGCTATCAGTGAAGTCGAAGAAACAGCACTTAAAAATGAGGTAGTTTTATTTGAAGAAAACGGCGAGATAGGCTTTTCTCCGTTAGTGGCTGGGAAACCGCTAAATGATAAAGAATTTGCTGAACTAAATGAACCTAAGCGGGCTGAGTTTTACATCATGCTGGCTAAGCTTGAAGAGCTTTTATCTGAAAAGTTGATTGAATTACCACAGTGGAAGCGTATTTCTTCAGATAAATTACGCAAGTTAAAACATGAAACGGCAGCGCAAAGTATTCAGCCATTTTTAAAGGAATTAGAGCATGAATTTGCCAGCAATATTGGTGTACTTAAATATTTAGAGAAAGTTAAAACCCATGTCGTAGACGCCGTATTAGAGCTACTAGTAGAAGAAAGTAGCGAAACCCCTAATGATAAAGATATGCGCAAATTGATGGTGGAACGTTTCTTACCTAATTTATTAGTCGCGCGTAAAGCAGATGAAGGTGCTCCGGTTATTTACGAGCAAAACCCGACCTTTCAAAACCTATTTGGTCATGTTGATTTTGGCAGTTTTCAAGGTAGCAGCTACACCAGTTATCGGTTAATAAGGCCTGGCGCACTTCATAAAGCAAATGGTGGTTATATCTTGCTTGAAGCCGATAAACTTTTGATGCAACCGTTGGTCTGGGCACGCTTAAAGCTAGCGCTAAAGTCGCAACAAATAACCATTGAAAATCCGCATTTAGAATATGCCCAACCGGGTGCATTTAGTTTGCAACCGGAAAAAATACCGTTAAATGTTAAAGTGATATTGTTAGGCGATCCTGAAATTTATTACACGCTGCAGGATTACGATCAAGAATTTACCGAGTTATTTCGCGTGTTAGCGGATTTTGATCGCCACCTAGAAAAAAGTCAGACTAATTTGAATGACTACGCTAATTTAATACGTCAACGTGCTCATCGGAATCATTATCCTGAAGTGACCGATGAAGCTGTGCTTGAATTGGTAAAATATGCCCTCAGACGTGCCGAACATCAACACAAAATATCGGCCAATATTGTGCAAGTAAATGACTTATTAGATGAGGCCTTTTATTTGTGGAAGCAATCAGGTGATAAAAACGGCTTATGCGGTAAACATGTCTCCATGGCATTAGCGGCAAAACAACGTCGCACTGGCCGCATGAGCGAAGCTTGGTTAGAGGAAATTAAAGAACGGCAATTATTGATTGACACTGAAGGCGGGCAGATTGGTAAAATTAACGGTCTGACGGTACTCGAAATAGGCGATAGTGTTTTCGGTACGCCGGCAAGAATATCAGCAACTGTTTATGCTGGAAGTCTGGGTGTGACTGATATTGAGCGTGAAGTAGACTTAGGTAAATCAATCCATTCTAAAGGTGTATTAATTTTAACGGGTTATTTGGGGCACAAGTACGGGCAAAATTTCCCGTTAACGATTTCGGCAAACATTGCGATTGAACAGTCCTATGGTCATATTGATGGTGATAGTGCCTCTATGGCTGAACTATGCGCGTTAATTTCTGCCATTGCTAAATTACCAATAAATCAAGGTATTGCTATAACTGGTTCAATGAACCAGCACGGTGAAGTGCAATCTATTGGTGGTGTAAACGAAAAAATAGAAGGTTTTTATCGTCTCTGTAAAGATAAAGGTTTAACCGGCAAACAAGGGGTAATTATACCTAAAACCAACACCATAAATTTGATGTTATCACCTGAGGTAATACAAGCTGTAGCTGACGAACAATTTTCAATTTATGCTGTTGAAAACATTGACCAAGCGATTGAAGTTTTGATGGGGCAAAGTGCCGGTGAAATTAGTCGAACAGGTCGTTATCCAAGGAAATCAATTCACGGTTTAGTGTTGGATAAACTTTCAGCGTTTTCTGAGTTGATCAATGGCGCAGAAGAGTAAAAAACAATTTTTTAGCAAAATAATTTATTTTATATAAACACGGCACCGTCCGTGTTTATTGCTTTTCACCGTATATGAATATTTTAAATGCTATTAATAGCCTAAAAAATAAGCATTATTTTAATTCTTTTCTATACTCAGATTATTAACAATATTTTGCATCGTAACATTTTGCATTCAACATTAGCAGAAGTTGATTATGCCAATATTGTTTATTAATACTTAATTATAGGTGCTATCTCAGTAGGAAAAACGAAGAGAATAAGTTAGCGAAAGCGACATAACAATAATAAGTAAATGCAGTGAGTTTACGTTAGTCATATTAACAAACGCTCCCTATAAGGTCAGGAATTTAACCTACCTAGTACAGATTCGTCTGTCACATCTACTTTGTTGTTCAATGCTTGAACTGTACTTCGATTTAGCGACTAACCTCGCAAAGTGAGCCAATTACCTGTAATTAAACTTAACTGTTCAATGTTAACACTGAGATTAATAAGTATCACTTGGGGTTGCATCGGACGTATGTATCGATAAGTTTGCTGTCTGTCGATTCGTAGTTGTTTAACTATGAGTGAGGCTTTGTGGAAACATCCGATCAAATAACACAAGTTTGGCCTATTGCCGCCTATTTTTTAATTTTGGCAGGTATGCTAATTTTTATGATGTTGCTATCGCACTTTTTGGGCCCAAAAGGTAAGCGACCAGCAAAAAACACCCCTTATGAATCCGGCATTATTTCTGTTTCTAATAACCAAACTCGCTTTACCAATCACTTCTTTTTATACGCAATTTTCTTTGTCATTTTTGATTTAGAAACTATCTATCTTTTCGCTTGGGTCATTGCTTTTGATGAAGTAGGTTGGGCCGGCTTTATCGAAGCCAGTATTTTCATTGTCGTGCTCTTAGCTGCGTTAGTATATTTAGTTAGGATTGGCGCTTTAGAGTTAACTCGTCGTCATCAGCCATTTCGAGAAACTCAACTGAAGCGCTTGCGTCTACAGGAATCACAAGGTTTAGAAACCTCCAATATTGAAAAAATCAAAGGACAACCGTAATGGAATGGTCGCTAACAAAAGCAAAATTAGATGACGCAATGAGCGAGATGAAAAGCGTTTCTGAAGCAGAGTTAAAACGTAATCTTTTTATGGCTAGGCTAGATGACATGGTGAATTGGGGTCGGAAGAATTCAATTTGGCCATTTAATTTCGGTTTAAGTTGCTGCTATGTCGAAATGGCAACCAGTTTTACTTCTCGCCATGATATTGCCCGCTTTGGCGCAGAGGTTATCCGCGCAACACCGAGACAAGCGGATTTAATGGTGATTTCAGGCACTTGTTTTCGAAAAATGGCACCCATAATTCAGCATCTTTATGAACAGCTACTTGAGCCGCGTTGGATTATCTCCATGGGCTCGTGTGCCAATTCAGGCGGTATGTACGACATTTACAGCGTAGTACAAGGGGTCGATAAATTTATTCCCGTTGATGTTTACGTACCCGGTTGCCCACCAAGACCTGAAGCATTATTAGAAGCATTATTGTTATTGCAAACCAAAATTGAACATCAACCTAGGCCATTAAGCTGGGTTGTAGGTGAGCAAAATGTCAGTGAAATTGGTAAACCGTCATTACGAGATATTAAACATGAAGAGCGAATTCAGGTGACTAATTTGGACACACCTGATCAGATTTAATTACTGGCAATACTGTTCAGGTTTTGTAGGCATGAATGAAAATATTATTAACTGCGGCTAAATTGAAGGGAAATTAATGGTGATAAAGGTAAATGTTAAAGCAAGTAATGATTGGCAGATGTTGCAGCCTGTGCCCTTGCTTGATGAAATTGTTGCAATATCACCTAAGCTGAAACTACAAGCTGTCAGCGCTATTGAAAACATCGTCGATGACATTCCTTCTTTTTGGTTAGATAAAAGTCAGTTAACGAAATTGATGCAAGTATTAAAGCATGATTTAAACCAACCATTTGATATGTGCTTTGATATCACCGCCATTGATGAAAGTGAGCGCCAACATCAATCGTCATTAACACAAGATTTTACTGTGAGTTATCATTTGCGCTCTTACCAAAGAAACCAAGATATTCGAATCAAAGTTGCACTGAGTAATTCAGATAAAAGTTTAGAAAGTGTTTGTGGCTTTTGGCCTAATGCCAATTGGTATGAACGTGAAGTTTGGGACATGTTTGGTATTGTTTTTAAAAATCATCCTCATTTAACTCGTATTTTAATGCCAAATACTTGGCAAGGTCATCCGCTGCTTAAAACCCACCCTGCCCGTGCCACTGAAATGGATCCTTTTACTTTACCGCCTGATCAACAAGATAAAGAACAAGCGGCGCTGCAATTTAATCCTGAAGCTTGGGGCATGAAACGACAAAGTAAAGATAGCGACTTTATGTTCTTAAACCTTGGGCCCAATCATCCCAGTGTTCATGGTGCATTTCGCATAGTGCTACAAATGGAAGGGGAAGAAATAGTCGATTGTGTGCCAGATATTGGTTATCACCATCGCGGTGCAGAAAAAATGGGCGAGCGACAATCGTGGCACAGCTACATTCCTTATACCGACCGAATTGATTATCTTGGCGGCGTGATGAATAACTTTCCGTACGTCATGGCGGTTGAAAAACTTGCCGGTATTGCCGTACCAGATAGAGCGAAAGTTATTCGTATTATGACCGCAGAAATGTTTCGAATTCTCAGTCACTTGTTATTTTACGGCACTTTCGCACAGGATATTGGCGCGCTATCGCCAATATTTTATATGTTTATCGACCGAGAAAAGCTCTTTGGCATCATCGAAGCCTTCACAGGAGCGCGCATGCACCCTAGTTGGTTCCGCATTGGTGGCGTAGCACAAGACTTACCAAAAGGTTGGGAAGGTTTAGTCAGAGACTATGTTAACTATTTGCCTAAACGCTTAGATGAATATGAAAAAATGGTCATGCAAAACTCTATTTTAAAACAGCGGACTGTGGGTATCGGCGCTTACTCAACCCAAGAAGCCATTGACTGGGGCATTACCGGACCAGGGCTTCGCGCCACTGGTTTTTCATGGGATTTACGTAAGCAAAGGCCTTATGGTGGTTATGACCAGTTTGATTTTGAAGTGCCGTTGGGTAAAAACGGTGATTGTTATGACCGTTGTCGTGTTCGCGTTGAGGAAATGCGTCAAAGTATTCGGATAATTGAGCAATGCTTAAATAATATGCCAGAAGGACCTTATAAAGCCGATCATCCACAAACTACACCGCCAGTTAAAGATAGAACAATGCGCGACATTGACACCTTAATCCCTCACTTTCTCAATGTTTCATGGGGCCCTGTGATCCCTGCTGGTGAAGTATCGATGAGTGTTGAAGCCACCAAAGGCATTATGGCGTATCACCTGATCAGTGATGGTAGCACTATGAGTTATCGCACGCGCATTCGCACCCCGAGTTTTCCACATTTACAAATGTTGCCGTTAATAAGCAAAGGCCAAATGGTGGCAGATCTGATTGCCACATTAGGCAGTGTTGACTACGTAATGGCGGATGTTGACCGATGAACAAACAAGAGACCGTTATGCAAACAATCGATACATTGACTATTGATTATCAACATTATTTAACCACAGCCGAAATTACTGCTATCGAACATGAGGCCAGTATTATGGAAACTCGTGAAGCGGCTGGTATTGAAGCGCTGAAAGTGGTTCAAGATCATCGCGGTTGGGTTAGCGATGAAAGTTTATTTGCTATCAGTGATTTGTTAGGCGTGCCAACCGCTCAACTGGAAGGCGTGGCGACTTTTTATAACTTAATTTACCGTCAACCGGTTGGCCAATATGTCATCCATTTATGCGACAGCATAGCGTGTCATTTAACCGGTCTTGATGGCGTGCTTTCTGCCATTAAACAGCATTTAAATATTGAATATGGGCAAACAACAAAAGATGGCAAATTCACGCTGCTGTCAAATGCCTGCTTGGGTAGCTGTGATAAAGCACCAGCGATGATGATAGGGCGTGAGCATTATCAGCATTTAACACCAGAAAGCGCTGTTGAAATTCTACAGCAGCTCGCTGCACATGGAGAGGCTGATGAGTGAACAAATAAAGAATAATGACCTGAAACCTCTGACCCAATGGGTAAATTTGCAGCAGCCTTTGGCTTTTGATGATTATTGTCAGGTTGGCGGTTATCAAGGTGCGAAAGTGGCGCTATTACAACATCAACCCAATGAAGTACTTGATATTGTTAAAAACTCGGGTTTAAAAGGACGCGGTGGTGCGGGCTTTCCTACCGGTATGAAGTGGAGTTTCGTGCCGATGTTTGCAGAAGGTGATGAGGATGCGCCTGATAATAAATACCTTGTTGCTAATGCCGATGAAATGGAACCGGGTACATTCAAAGATAGATTATTACTGGAAGGCGCGCCGCATCAATTAGTGGAAGCTATGATTATTGCGGCTTACACCATTGGTGCGAATAAAGCCTATATATTCTTGCGCGGTGAATATCATTTGGCGGCAAAACGCTTACAACAAGCGATTGATGAAGCTTATCAAAATAATTGGTTAGGCGAGAACATTCAAGCAACTAAATTCTGTTTAGATTTATACGTACACAGTAGTGCAGGGCGTTATATTTGTGGCGAAGAAACGGCCTTAATTAATGCTTTAGAAGGTAAGCGGGCAAACCCAAGAGCCAAACCGCCATTTCCACAAGTCAGTGGTTTATTTGGTAAACCTACCATCGTTAATAATGTCGAAACGCTGTGTAATTTACCGCATATTTTAAAAAATGGTATTGAATGGTTTCAGGGCATTGCCCCCAATAGCGATGCTGGCAGTAAAATTTATGGCGCCTGTGGACGAGTAAAAACGCCCGGTTTATGGGAGTTGCCGATGGGCGCTACTTTGCGTGAAGTGCTTTATCAACATGCGGGCGGTATGCAAGACGGATTGCAATTTAGAGGCTTGTTACCCGGCGGCGCATCAACTGATTTTTTAGTGGCAGAACATTTAGATACGCCAATGGATTATGACTCTATCGCTAAAGTGGGCAGTCGTTTAGGCACCGGAGGCTTAATTGTTTTAGACGATAAAAATTGCCCAGTCGCTATGGTCTTAAATTTGTTGCGCTTCTTTGCTCAAGAGTCGTGTGGTTGGTGTACACCTTGTCGAGATGGCACGCCTTGGGCGGTTGAAGTACTTGCTCGGATAGAGCATGGTAAAGGTAAAAAAGAAGACTTAGATACGCTTGAAAAACTCTGTGATTTTATGTGGATAGGTAAAACTCATTGCGCATTAGCGCCAGGTGCCGTAGAGCCATTGAGAAGTGCATTGAAATATTTTCATGATGATTTTTTACAGCATATTGAACACGGGTGCTGTCATTATGATCCCGCTTCAATCGCTAAGCGTAAGCAAGTATCACAAAGTCATAATCACCTTAATAATACGTCTAACTCGTCAATGGCAGGGCAATAATATGAGTGAAAATACAGTCACCATTTATATTGATAACGTGCCGTATCAAGTCAGCAGTGAAGATAATTTACTTGCTGGTGTATTATCGAAAAAATTAAATTTACCTTATTTTTGTTGGCATCCATCCATGGGCTCCGTTGGCGCCTGTCGACAATGTGCGGTGATGCAGTTTCAAGATGAAGAAGACACCAGAGGGCGCATGGTAATGGCGTGCACTACGCCAGTAACTGATGGCATGCGTATCAGTATTAAACACGCAGATGCTAGTGAATTTCGCGAGCAAGTGATTGCAGCTATGATGACCAATCACCCACATGACTGTCCAGTATGTGCAGAAGGTGGAGAATGTCATTTACAAGATATGACCGTAATGACGGGTCATAGCGTAAGAGAATATCAAGGTACAAAGCGCACTTTTACTAATCAATACTTAGGTGAGTTAGTAGGGCACGAAATGAACCGCTGTATTACCTGTTATCGCTGTACACGTTTTTACAACGATTATGCTGGCGGCAAGGACTTTGGTGTTTATGGTTCAAAAAACCAAGTGTATTTTGGTCGCCAATCTGATGGTGCACTGGAAAGTGAATTTAGCGGTAACTTAGTCGAGGTCTGCCCAACAGGCGTTTTCACCAATAAGGTTTTTTCAACGCACTATACCCGAAAGTGGGATTTACAGTCAGCGCCTTCAGTTTGTAGCCATTGCTCAGTTGGCTGTAATCTCAGTATTGGTGAGCGCTATGGTTCAGTTCGACGGGTAATGAATCGTTATAACGCTGATATTAATGGCTATTTTTTATGTGATAGAGGGCGCTTTGGTATTGGATTTGTTAATGGTGAACAGCGTATCAGGAAAACCCACGGGATTAGCCAGCAATCACCTGTGTCATTAACCAAGTTAGATGTTGCCAAGGCTTTTTCGCACTTTAGAAAGAAAACTTTCATTGGCATTGGCTCTGCTCGTGCGTCATTAGAAGCAAACTTTTATTTAAAGAACATGGTCGGTGCTGAGCATTTTAGCCCGGGTTATAATGACGATGAAATGAAAGTCGCCGGGCAACATGCACAATTACTTTCAGCAAATAATCCGCTAAGCCTAACGGAAATAGAGAACAGTGATTGTATTTTTATAATTGCTGAGGATATTAGTCAAACCGCGCCACGCATGGCCTTGTCAGTTAGACAAGCGCTGCGCAATGCGGCTAAGGCTAAAGCCGCTAAAATAGGTATTCCATCATGGCAAGATAGTGCGGTCAGAACGATTGGCGGCAACTTACTTTCACCGCTATTTTTATTACAAAGTACCAGTTCAAAACTTGATGATGTTGCTGAGCAAACTTTGCTTTTACCGCCTGAGCAAATATCGGCTTGTTTAGTGGCTTTAAAAGCGTTACTTGAACTTGTTGAGGTCAAAAATAATCACAATGTCGAACAAGCACTTGCCGATATAGCGGAACAAATGTCATTAGACAGCAAAGAACGACAATTTGTCTGCTCACTTTATAAAGCGCTACATCAAGCTAAAAAGCCATTAATTATTTCAGGCACCGACCATGTTAGTGCTGATACTTTGCAAGATATTAATAACTTAATGCAGGCGCTGAAGTCGAAAAGTGATATTAAAGAACCTGCCCTAATTGTTGTGCCGCCGAGCTGTAATAGTGTCGGTTTATTATCACTTTTAGATGAAAAATCTTTATCGATAGAGCAAGTGTTAGCCGAGTTAGCGCAACAAGAGGTTAATTACCAAGGCGTTATTTTACTTGAACAAGAGCTTGGGAAACTGTCCGACAACCAAATTAAACAGCTACGTTCTTCGTGCCAAACCTTAATCGTACTTGATCATTCCCAACATAGATTGACTAGCATTGCTGATATCGTGCTGCCAGTTGCTGCGGTAAGTGAAGGTGATGGTCATTATGTTAATTACCAAGGCCAAGCACAGCAATTTTTTCAAGTACATGCGCCGGTATTACCAATCCAAGAAAGTTGGCGGTGGTTAGATAACATGGCTGAAATTATAGGTGTTAGTGCAGCTGAACTTAATGCAGGAGCCAATGCAAACGCTAAAAAATCTGCTTGCGATTCATTAAGACAATTACATCAGTATTTTACAGATTCACTGACACAATGGCCGACTTTACTGGCGGCTAAACAGGCTGGAACTCAACAAGCAGCGACAGCAAGAATGCCTCATAGAGCCAGTGGTCGCACAGCACAAATGGCAAATATTAGTGTTCATGAAGCAAAAACTACGCAGAAAATAGATGACAGTTTAACATTTTCGATGGAAGGTCAGTCAGCCGGCCAAACCAGTGATATGCCTTTTGCTTGGGCGCCAGGCTGGAATTCAAATCAATCGATAAGTCAGTTTCAAACGCAAATCAATGGTCAGTTAATAAAGCAAAAAGCAGCGATATTTATTCCCGTTGCAAATCTATTACTCAATAACCCTCGCTGGGAATTAGCAAAGCAGAGCAATAAAGTAAGTAAAGTAAATGCTATCGATCATCTAACGTTAAAGCCTTTGCACTATGTTCAGCAAGCGAATATCTATTTTGATGAATGGCAAGCCGCACATACTGCTGAATTTAAAATGTTGCAACCGAGTAATCTAATGTCGATTAGTGCGAGTACTGCTGAGCAGTTTGGTATTAAAAAAGGTCAGTGGTGTAAAATTGTTTTTTCTGCCACCAACGACAAAATGCAGCTAGTTAGCCAAAGCGTTATTAGCCAAATCACTATCAATAAGCAATTACCAGAAACGCTAGCTTTCGGTAATTTTTCACTTTCTGAGTTATTAAGCCAACCGCTCGACATGGGGATTTCTTTAGCTTGTGATCAAGAAGTTACGGATTACCTCAGTCATTATAACGACAGCTTAATTACCGCAAAATTAAATAAAGATGCGGTTCTCGAAAGATTAAAAGTCAATGATCAAACTATTCCTATTCGCTTAGTCTCTGGAGGGTTAGATGATGCTTGAAATGCTATGGAAGTTGTTTGAAATTACCATCATTATCGCACTACTTATTCCGATAGCGGCGACGCTAGTTTGGGTTGAGCGCAGAATGATTGGTATTTGGCAGGATCGCTGTGGGCCAAATCGAGTAGGTCCCTTCGGTGTTTTACAATCTTTAGCTGATCTCCTAAAAATACTCGGCAAAGAAGATTGGATCCCGCCATTTAGTGATCGTTTAGTGTTTGTTTTAGCTCCGGTTATTGGCGCTATGTGTGTGTTAATGAGCTTTGCGGTAGTGCCATTTTCACCCACTATTGGCGTTTCAGATTTAAATATTGGCTTATTATTCTTTCTTGCCATGGCGTCATTAGCGGTTTATAGCGTGGTGTTAGCGGGTTGGGCATCGAATTCAAAATACGCACTATTAGGTGGCATGCGCGCGGCTGCACAAACCGTCAGTTATGAAGTTTTTATGGGATTGTCGGTGATGGGCGTAGTCTTGCTTACCGGCACTTTTAATTTACGAGAAATAGTATTGGCGCAAGCTGATGGCTGGCTAATTCAATCGCAATTTATAGGATTCTTCATCTTTTTAGTCGCCGGTATCGCGGAAAGTCATCGGCTACCTTTCGACTTACCCGAAGCAGAAACGGAACTAACTGCCGGCTTTCATACTGAATACTCCGGACTGAAATTCGCTTTATTCTTTTTAGGTGAATATTTAGGCGTAACCCTGATTTCGGCAATGTCTGTGGTGCTTTTCTTTGGCGGCTGGCTGATGCCTGAGCCGTTAGCATCATGGTTACCGCCATTACTGTGGTTTATTATCAAGATTATGTTCTTTGTGATGTTTTTTATTCTTTTAAGAACATCTCTGCCTCGTCCTCGCTTTGATCAACTTTTAAAATTCGGTTGGGTAGTCATGCTGCCTCTAGCACTCGTAAACTTGTTGGTCACAGCCATATTACGTTTAACGGGAGTGCTATAAAAATGGATAATTATCAATGCGAAAATGTAATAGGCGGTAAAGATGATTAGTCAATTGAGAACCATGTGGTTAGTACTTAAACATACCTTTACCAAAGCAGATACGGTGCAATACCCAGAGCAAAAACCTTATTTAGCACCAAGATACCGCGGGCGCATTGTTTTAACTCGCGATCCAGATGGCGAAGAACGATGTGTCGCTTGTAATTTGTGCGCTGTTGCTTGTCCTGTTGATTGTATAGCCCTACAACAAGTGGTTGATGATGATGGACGTAAGCGTGCGGAATTTTTCCGGATCAATTTTTCTCGCTGCATTTTATGTGGTTTTTGTGAGGAAGCCTGCCCAACTTATGCGATCCAGTTAACTCCAGATATCGAATTGGCAGAATATGATAGACAAAATTTAGTTTATGAAAAGCAACATTTATTAATTAATGGCCCAGGTAAATATCATGACTACAGCTTTTATCAACAATCAGGTATTGCGATAAAAAGTAAAGGCAAGGGCGAAGCGGAGCAAGAGCGCCCGCCAATAGATATTAAAGTATTAATGCCATGAATCAGAACGCTATTGCTTTATTAACAATGCCTAAAAGGAGAAAAAACAATGCTGGCTAATTTAGCGTCGATTGATAGCTTATTTTACCTTTCAGGTTTGGTTGCTGTTATTGCAAGCCTAAAAGTCGTCACCGGTAATAATACCGTGCACGCTTTGTTGTATTTAGTGGTGTCATTATTAGCGGTAGCGGTGTGCTTTTATTTAATGGGAGCGCCTTTTGCTGCTGGTTTAGAGGTAATAGTGTATGCCGGTGCAATTTTAGTACTGTTTGTTTTTGCGGTACTGATGTTTGGTTTAGGCAAAGATGAAACCACTCATGCTCCACAAAATAAAGGTCTAGCTAATATGTTTGGTGCCATGACTTTAGCTTTCGCGCTGTTAATAGAAATGGTCATTATTATAAATAATGGCGACATGCAGCAAAGCTTACAAGCAGATGTTATCGACTCAAAAGCGGTTGGTATTATGTTGTATGGCCCCTATTTACTGGCGGTTGAAATAGCGTCTTTTCTACTCCTAGCTGGGCTTTTAGCCGGTTATCACTACGCAAAACCAGACATATCGGAGGGACAATTATGACCTCAATCCCGCTATTTCATGTCTTAATTTTATCTAGCTTATTATTTGCTATTGGCTTTGTTGGTGTGGTGGCAAGAAAAAACACCTTATTTATCTTGATGAGTTTAGAAGTCATGCTAAATGCCATAGGGGTCGCATTTATTGGTGCTGGTAGCGTTTGGCAACAAGCAGATGGCCAAGTGATGTTTATTCTCATCTTAACCTTAGCAGCCGTCGAAGCGGCAGTGGGCTTAGCCTTATTAATACGAATGCAAAAGAAATATCGCTCTTTGGATATTGATTTGTTAAGTCAGATGAAGGGGTGATGAACGTGTTATTAGCCAGTTTACCTTTCTATCCGTTAGTGAGCTTTTTATTACTAATTGTTTTCGGCAAAAAATTGTCATGGCAACTCGCTGCGACTATTAGTGTCAGTAGTATGGCTATCGCAGCGTTAGTGAGCGCGATGTTATTGGTTGACCTTTCTGTCAGTCAGCATCAGGTCATGACAGTTAATTTATGGCATTGGTTTGATTTAACAAACGAGGCGGGCAATGCAGAGGTCAATGTCCGCTTTTATCTTGATGGCTTGTCAGCGGTGATGATCAGTGTCGTCACTGGCGTAGGTTTTCTTATTCATTTATTTGCCGCAATTTACATGAAGTCAGATGCGAATTTTTCGCGTTTTATGGCTTATATGAATTTGTTTATTGTCGCTATGCTGATTTTGGTCTTAGCGGACAATTTAGTCTTGTTATATCTTGGCTGGGAAGGCGTGGGATTATGTAGCTTTCTATTAATTGGTTTTTGGTATCATGAAAAAGCTAATGTTTTAGCAGCACGCAAGGCGTTTATTGTTACCCGTATTGGTGATACGTCGATGGCGATAGGTTTATTGCTGTTGTTTACTACTTTTGGCGAGTTAAACATTGAGGCGGTTACTACACTAGCACAACAAGCCAATGAGCTAACAGGTTTGGAAAATACGGCACTGGCTGATGATATTTATTGGATAGCACTATTACTATTAGGTGGTGCTGTTGGTAAGTCAGCGCAATTACCATTACAAACTTGGCTACCTGACGCTATGGCGGGGCCAACGCCAGTAAGTGCGCTGATCCACGCGGCAACTATGGTAACAGCAGGGGTTTATTTAATCGCGCGTATGCATGGTATTTTCTTATTATCGCCTGAAGTGATGAATTATGTTGCTTGGCTAGGTGCTCTCACTTTAATTCTTGCTGGTATCGCAGCATTGGCACAAACCGACATTAAACGTGTGTTGGCATATTCTACCATGAGCCAAATCGGCTATATGATGCTAGCGTTAGGTGCAGGCGCATGGTCAGCAGGTGTTTTCCACTTAATGACCCATGCCTTTTTCAAAGCACTACTTTTCTTAACGGCAGGAGCCGTTATCTACGCGCTTCATCATCAGCAAAATCTGTTTAAAATGGGCGGGCTGTTAAAAAAGCTGCCTTTTGAAAGTGGCTTATTTATCATTGGCTTAATTTGCTTGATGGCATTGCCGGGTACGTCTGGATTTTTCTCAAAAGAAGCCATTATTGCACAATTATGGTCATCTGAAACGGCGGGACCGATGTTATGGTGGGGTGCTATTTTAGGCGCTTTATTAACCAGCATTTATAGTTGTCGATTATTTTTTCTCGGCTTTCTTGGTAATGCTCGCTTTAATGAAAATATTCATCCAGAAAAAAGTCACTTATTACGCGCAGCACTGGTAGTGCTGGCCTTGTTATCTTTATTTGGTGGTTTGATTAATATCGACCTGAGCTTAGTCTTTAATGCTCCAGTCACTTCAGCTAATGAGGTTGAACCTTCTTGGTTACATACGGTGGCTATAATCACCCCGTTTATTGGTATTATCTTCTCTTGGTTTTATTTTAAAAATTACCGTATTACTCACTCCGTGAGTGCTAAATATTTATTACAAGCAAATGAAAGTAAATTCATCGTATTTTGCCGTCAAGGCTTAGGCTTTGACTCACTTTATAACCTGTTATTTATCAAACCATATCAGTGGTTGGCGCAAATAAACAAAAATGACATATTCGACCAAATTATTATGGTTAATGTTTGGTATGTGAACCTGTGGCATGACGCGTTAATTGTTGTGCAAAATGGGGCGTTACGTTGGTATCTTGCAGCGTTTGGGTTAGCAATAATGTTGTTAATAGGAGTAAGTTTCTTATGACGCTAAGTTTTATTATGCTGGCTTTACTCGTTGCTGGGGGCGTTGTTTGGCGCGCTGAAAAGCAGTGGCAAGGTAGTGCTAAATGGTTGTCATTAATAACATTAGCGTTATTGGCAACTGTATTTACAGTATTCGTGATGAGTCACAATACTGACTTTACTCAGCTGCAAGTACTTAGCCGAGTGACCTGGATCGACACCTTTAATATTCAATACAGTATCGCTCTTGATCAGCTAAGTATTGTGCTTATAAGTTTAACTTGGCTGCTGGCGATCATTTGTGTACTAGTTTCTTGGCAAGAAATTAAAACCAATGTCGGCTTTTATTATTTTAATTTGTTATTAACCATTGCCGGAATTATTGGGGTTTTTATCGCCGTTGATATGTTTCTTTTCTTCTTTTTTTGGGAAGTGATGTTATTACCGATGACCGCTATTATTGCGATTTGGGGTCATGAAAACCGGCACTTTGCAGCTTTAAAGTTCTTTATTTTTACCCAAGTGAGTAGCTTACTGATGTTAGTGGCGATTATTGCCACAGGATACTTTCATTTAACGCAAACGGGGCAGCTAAGCTTTTATTATCTCGATTGGTTGAAGCTAGAATTACCCTTATCAGTGAGTCAATATTTGATGTTAGGCTTTTTTATCGCTTTTGCCGTTAAACTACCTTCAGTACCGGTGCATAGCTGGTTACCTGACGCACATACGCAAGCGCCGACTGCAGGCAGTGTCCTATTAGCGGGTGTGTTATTAAAAACGGGCGCTTACGGTTTGATCCGCTTTGTTATCTTCTTATTTCCACAGGCTAGTGCGCAATTTGCTCCTATAGCAGCAACATTAGCCGTGGTCAGTATTATTTATGGCGCTAAAATGGCGTTTGCCCAAAAAGACTTCAAGCGTTTAGTCGCATATAGCAGCATTAGTCATATGGGTTTTGTGATGTTGGCGTTGTTTACATTTACCAATGTGGCTTATCAAGGGGCAATTGTTACGCTAGTCGCACATGGCTTAAGCAGTGCCGCATTGTTTGCATTAGCGGGTATGATTTATCAGCGTATTCATAGTCGAAATTTAAACGATATGGGCGGTTTTTGGCAAAGCGCACCTCGCATGGGCGGATTTGCATTAGCGTTTGCTGGTGCCGCTTTTGGTTTGCCTGGTCTGGCGAACTTTATCGGTGAATTTTTCAGTCTGGTTGGTGTATTTCAAGTGATGCCAACATTTGCCATTTTGGCTGCCTTAGGCTTAATTGGCTCAGCTATCTATGGCATGGTGCTATTTCAATCAAGCTTTCAAGGTACTGCTAAGCATGAAATCATTGATTTACAAGCACGAGAGCTCATTATTTGCAGCTCATTGTTGTTAATGCTGTTAGCTATTGGCTTATATCCAACGCTATTGCTTAAATTTTCATATGGAGTTCTGACATGATGATGCCGGTAGCTGATAACACTCCCGCTTTTTTGACTATGGCCATGGCTGGCGCAATTCTGCCACAACTCATTATTGCCTTTGGTATTGCTTTAGCGCTTTTGTTAGTTGCTTGGCGCAGATCACAGCGCACGATCGCTTTATTTACTGGAGTGGTCATCGTTATGGCACTTTTAGCAAATATTAGTTTACTAGTAACGCCGGCAATTCAAGTAACACAACTGTTAAAAGTAGATGGTTATAGTACTTTTGCTTTTAGTTTGATTCTAATATCAGCGTTAGTTGCGTTACCGATGAGCCATAAATTTTTATCAGCTCAGATTGAAGTACATGATGAATATTATTTATTACTATTGCTGATGGTGCTTGGCGCGGGAGTACTAGTCACAAGTGACCATTACGCTAGTCTATTTTTAGGTTTTGAGTTACTGAGCATTAGTTTAGTTGGCTTAGTCGGATATCAGCGAGAAAGCCAGTACAGTGTTGAAAGCGGCTTTAAATATTTAATATTAAGTGCTAGTGCATCAAGTTTTATGTTACTTGGTATCGCCTTTATTTACAGCGTAAGCGGGGATATGAGTTTTAGTGCGGTTATTTCCAAGACCATATATAATCAACCAGATTTAGGTGTGTTTTTTCAGTTAGGGTTATTATTGTTTGTTTCTGGTGTTGCCTTTAAACTGTCTGTTGCGCCTTTTCATTTCTGGACACCTGATGTTTATCAAGGCTCTCCAACCCCTGTAACCATGTTACTAGCAACGATATCAAAGATCGCAATGTTTGTAGTTTTGCTTAAATGCTTTGCAGCACAGCAGTATTTGTTGCTAGAAAATGTACAACAATTTTTATTGATCTTCGCTATCACATCAATGTTGCTAGGGAATGTTATGGCGTTGAAACAGCAAAACTTGAAACGGTTATTTGCATACTCTTCCATTGCGCATATGGGTTACTTACTGATTGTGTTAATTGTTACTTCTGAGCAAAATTTGGCATTTACTTGGCAAAGTGTTTTATTTTATTTAGCGGCTTATACTGTGGCAAATTTGTCCGTTTTTATTGTTATCGAATTACTACAGCAACAGTTAACAACGCAACAAGCAGATATAACGCTGTCTGATATTAAAGGCTTATTTTGGCGAGCACCAAGTTATGCACTGTTAATGATTTTAGCCATTTTAAGTTTAGCAGGCATTCCTTTAACGATGGGCTTTATCGGCAAGTTCTATATTTTAAGTCAAGCAACCATTGCGCATGCTTGGTGGTTAATTGCAGCGCTAATTGTCGGTAGTGGTATTGGTTTAGCTTATTACTTACCACTTATTTTTAAGTTGTTTTCTGCCGAGTCGTCACCTGATCAAAACGTTAAAATATCGGTAAAAAACATTGTTGAGAAAGTGCTAGTTTATAGTCTTGTCGGCGTTAGTTTAGTATTTGGTATTTTCCCTGAAGTTATTAATCAATTGATAAATACTTAATAGCGTATATTTTAAGGTGTGACTTAAGTAGTAATGCACTTTTGAAATTAGACTAATAAATTGTCAAATTAACTAAAACTTTTGCTATGGGTAATTTGGCAATAAACCAACTTAGCGTAAGCCACTAATAAATAGGTACTTTAATCTTGGTCTGATTTTTGATTGTATAGCATCATAAAGTTTAAATAATTGATGTTTTACAAGGGAATAGTCCAATGAAATTAGCTCAATCACTGTTTTTTATCACCGCAGCAACCTTATTAAGTGGTTGCATCGTAGTCGCAACACCTTCACATGCAAATTATCATAATCAAGAAAAGTTAGTTCTCGATGCCCAATCTTTAGCATTATTAGATATTGATGCTGGAGCAGGGTCTTTAGAAATAACAGGCTCTGATAATACCGATGAGATCAGCCTAGTTGCAGATATTTATACTGATAAGCGCAATGTCGATAATTACCAGCTTGAACTAACATCATCAGGTAATAGTGCGTTTATCATCTCAAAAGTTAACTCAAGCGGATTTTGGCAAGGTGACTCGCCACATATCGATATCAAAATTATCGTGCCTAATCATATGATGTTGCGCGTTAATGATGGTTCAGGCTCTACTATGATTAAGCAAATCGACGCCGCAGTAACAGTAAAGGATGGCTCGGGCGATTTAACGTTAAAAAATATTAATGGCGATTTAGATATTAATGATGGCTCTGGGGGGCTTTATATCAGTAACGTTGTTGGGAAAATCGAAATTGTAGATGGCTCTGGAGAAATCGAGTTATATGATGTTGATGGTAGCATTGATATCGATGATGGCTCAGGCAGTATGATTGTTAAAGGTATTTCGGGTGATGTTAATATTGACGATGGTTCAGGCGAGTTAACAGTAAATGAAGTTGCCGGGCACGTGACCATCAATGATGGCTCTGGCGGAATTAATGTTGAGCAAGTTGGCGGTTTAAAAATCATTGAAAGTGGCTCAGGTGGTTTACGCGTTAAAAAAGTAAAAGGTGGCTTTGAAATAGGCGAATAGTCTAGTTCTACAATAGTCATCCGATGAGTTTGAAGACAGTTTAAAGCTATCTTTTTGAGGGTTTTAGACTGTTTTTTAGGTTAAATGGCGTTAAATAGAGATTATCCCTTGTATAATTTTGCCGCATCTGTATAATGCGCGCCTCTGTAATCGTGAATCGTAATACTCCTTGAGGAGATACGATAATTACAGAATTTTTAAAATGAGTGGGGTATATCCGCCCAATAGACTTGCCCAGTTAACGGTTCAACGTTAACGTAATGAATGTGCCTTAAGTCTTCCTGGTGGTTTCCTCGTATATGTACGTAGGAATTTTGGCGTTTTGCCAGTTTCTACCATGAGAAGACAAAAATTATATGACTGATCTTAACAATGCCTCTGTAGGCTTTGACGCCCTTGGTTTGCCTGAAAACTTAGTATCTGCTGTAAAAGCACTAGGTTTTGAAACTTCAACGCCAATCCAAGCGCAAACAATTCCCCCTTTATTAGCTGGTAAAGATGTACTTGGTGAAGCACAAACAGGTACCGGTAAAACCGCTGCCTTTGGTTTACCTGCACTAGCAAAAATTGACGTAACTATTCGTAAGCCACAATTAATGGTGTTAGCACCAACGCGTGAGTTAGCGATTCAAGTTGCTGAAGCAATTGAAACTTTTGCTAAAGACATGAAAGGTTTACGTGTTGCCACTTTATATGGTGGTCAATCTTACCAACCACAATTTCAACAATTAGAGCGTGGCGCTCAAGTAGTTGTTGGAACGCCTGGTCGCTTGATGGATCACTTACGTCGTAAGAGCCTTAAATTAACTAACTTATCATTTTGTGTGCTTGATGAAGCTGATGAAATGTTAAACATGGGCTTTTTAGAAGACATCGAGTGGATCCTTGAACACTTACCTAAAGAAACACAAATGGCATTGTTCTCTGCAACTATGCCTGCGCAAATTCGTAAAGTAGCGAATCGCTTTTTGAAAGATCCTGAGCACATTAAAGTTGCGGCAGTGAAAAAAGAAAAAGCAAACATTACTCAATACGCATGGAAAGTAAGTGGTATCAACAAGATGACTGCTTTAGAACGTATCGCAGAAACAATTGAATACGATGCGATGATTATTTTCGTACGTACTCGTAACGATACCATTGAAGTTGCTGAAAAATTAGAACGTGCTGGTTATGCTGCTGTTGCTTTAAACGGTGATATGAACCAAGCACAACGTGAACGTACTGTAGATCAACTTAAATCAGGCGTTTCATCAATTCTTGTAGCAACAGATGTTGTTGCACGTGGTCTTGATATTCAACGTATTTCATTAGTTATCAACTATGACTTACCGGGTGATAATGAAGCTTATGTTCACCGTATCGGTCGTACAGGTCGTGCTGGCCGTAGTGGTACTGCAATCTCATTTGTACGCCCACGTGAAATGTATTCTTTACGTCATTATGAGCGTTTGACATCTGGTACGGTTGCTATGTACGACTTACCAAATATTCAAGAAATTGGTAAAGCACGTATTGAACGTACTCGTACTGAATTAGCCAGTGTTATTGCTGATAAAGAGTTAACGGCAATGCGTGAAATTATTGAAGCGATGGCGTCAGAGTCAGAACTTTCAATGACAGACTTAGCAGCAGCGTTACTTTATCAAAAACAGTTAAAGCAACCACTACAGCCGAAAGAAGATCCTAAGCCTCGTCGTGATGCTCGTGAGAGAAATGATCGTGACGGTGGTCGTAATGATAGTCGTGGCGCTCGTGATTCTCGCGGTGGTCGTAATGACTCACGTGGTGGTCGTGACGGTGGTCGCAATGAAAACCGCGCTGAACGTGCACCTCGTAAAGCAAAAGTTGCTCGTAGTGATGTTGATTGGCAAACTTACCGTCTAGAAGTCGGTAAAGAACATGGTGCTCGTCCTGGTGACATCGTTGGCGCAATCGCTAATGAAATTTCATTAGACAGCAGCTACATTGGTGCTATCAACTTGCATGATAAGCATAGCTTTGTTCAGTTACCTAAAGGTATGCCTGAGAAGTCTTTTACACAATTAAAACGTGTTCAAGTTCGTCGTCAAGCGCTTGCTATTACGGTTTCTGATGTGCAACCTGCAGCAGAGCGCCCAGCTCGTGCACGTAAAGAGCACCGCGCTAACTAATCATTTGCTTAAATAGCATTTGAGAAAACGCCAACTCTGTTTCAGAGTTGGCGTTTTTTTTCGTTTAAATTTTAAATTGAGCAAATATCGTTCGGGTTTTAAATGTGTTAATAGCGGTGATATTGGCGATAAGGTAGGCGTTATTTTAACTCAAAAACACACTGTAAATAAAATGTTACGGCTGCGGGTGCCGCCAGCTATAGCTTAGTTCCAGCATACTGTTCATTCTACAAATTTCGTCGTAAAAATAGATTTACGTTAGAGAAAATGCCAGTTTTTTCATTCACTTCCTCTGCGTCCATTTCACGGTGATAATCGCTTCATTGCTACAGTGAGAGAAACAACTATGACAGAAGTAACAAACCCACTAAATTTACGTGGTATTGAGTTTATTGAATACGCATCACCTGATTCTGACTTTATGGAAAATGCCTTCTATGGTTTTGGCTTTTCTAAAACAAAGAAATTTAAAGGTCGTGATATTGATTACTTTAATCAAAATGATATCCATTTTTTCTTAAACAATGAGCAAGCTGGATTTTCTCGTGAATTTGCTAAAAGTCATGGACCAGCAATTTGTTCAATGGGCTGGCGCGTAGAAGACGCTGAATTTGCTTTTGAACAAGCCGTTGCTCGTGGCGCAAAGTCAGCACAAGATGTTGATAACAAATTACCATACCCTGCAATTTACGGTATTGGTGACAGCTTAATTTACTTCATCGAAAAATTTGGCGCTAAAGGTTCAATTTACCAAGACGACTGTGAAGATTTAGCAGAGCCTGTCATTGTTAAAGACAAAGGCTTTAAAGCGGTTGATCATTTAACCAATAACGTTTACCAAGGCACAATGGAACATTGGGCTAACTTTTATAAAAATGTTTTTGGTTTTACTGATATTCGCTACTTTGACATCAAAGGTGAAAAATCTGCGCTGATTTCATACGCACTACAATCACCTTGTGGCACTTTCTGTATTCCAATTAATGAAGGTAAAGGCGAAAGCAATAACCAAATTGATGAATACCTAGATGAATATAACGGCCCAGGTGTACAACATTTAGCGTTTATTTCAGATGATTTATTAGGTTCTTTAGATCAATTAGATAAAGATATCATTGATACATTGAATATCGTGCCAGAATATTATGATGACGTATTTGACCGTATCCCTTGGGTTAAAGAAGATCAGCAACGTATTCGCGATCATCAAGTATTAGTTGATAGCCAAAAAGAAAATTCATACTTGTTACAGATATTCACTAAGAATATCTTTGGCCCTATCTTTATTGAGATGATCCAACGCGTTGATGATAAAGGTTTTGGCGAAGGTAACTTCACTGCTTTATTTAAATCAATCGAATTGAACCAAATAGAGCGTGGCGTGCTTTAAGCATCTAGCCTTATAAACGCTACCAAGAGCCAGCTGATGCTGGCTTTTTTATGTGCTTATTTTAGTCGGGACGGAAATTTGTTGGAGTAATAAAAGGCGACTGAAGTCGCCCCTACGAAGGTTCAAGGCTTAATGTCTGGTAGGTGTGGCTTTAGCCGCAGAAAAACATCAACCAATATAAATACAGGTTTTGTAGGTTGGTCTTTAGGCCAACACACTCATAGGTTTTGATATTGTCGGGCTAAAGCCCGACCTACAAGTATCTAAAGTGGGGTCAGGTACACATTTACTCATTTAGCCGCTACGTTTGCAGCACTGTATGCAAACATTGTATTTACAGGGAGAAGAGAATGAGAAAATAATGAGTTTTATAAGATCTTCATAATGATTTTGTGCTTTCTCCTTCACTCCTCTTTGTTTTCTCCCTGTGAGTAAATGTTATTCGACCTGCATAGTATTCATACACATTAATGCGTTGTTTTCGTAGGGGCGACTTCAGTCGCCATATAAGCTCTTAGGCAAAAATCACTACTTTTCAGGCACAAAAAAAGCGCCATAGGCGCTTTTTATCGGTAAGTATTAAGCGTTATTTGCTTAATGCTTCACCTAAGTGAGGGCGAATATCTTTTAAGATTTCTTTCGCTAAACGAGGGCTACTCGCAACGATGTTACCTGAATTACTGTGATTATGACCACCAACAAAGTCAGTTACTAAACCACCAGCTTCAACAACCATAAGTTCACCGGCTGCGGTATCCCAAGGCTTTAAACCAATTTCGAAGTACCCGTCAACACGGCCTGCAGCAACATAAGCTAAGTCTAACGCTGAAGAGCCAGCACGACGCATATCTGATGTTTTACCAAATAAGGTTTTGAACATTTCTAAATAAGCATTAGTGTGTTGCTTATGTTTGAAAGGAAAGCCTGTCGCTAAGATAGAACCTTTAAGTTCTTTAGATTGCTTAACACGGATACGGAAACCGTTAAGTTGTGCGCCTTTACCACGGCTAGCTGTAAATAGCTCACCACGGATTGGATCGTAGATCACTGATTGATCTAATTTGCCTTTAACTTTTAAAGCAATTGAAACGGCAAAGTGTGGAATACCTTTAACGAAGTTAGTTGTGCCATCAAGCGGATCAATAATCCATTGATAGTCACTTTCTTTACCTTCAATTACGCCACACTCTTCACCAATAATGGTGTGATGTGGGTAAGATTTTTGAATCGTTTCAACAATAGCTAGTTCAGCACTTATATCAACATTAGTAACGAAATCGTTAGTACCCTTAGATTCAATTTCAATCTTATCTACTTGTTCAAAAGCGCGCAGAATTACTTTGCCCGCAGCACGCGCAGAACGCACGGCAATATTTAGCATCGGATGCATGATCGACTACCCTATATGTTGTAAAATGTCATAAACAGCTATGTAAAAGAACGAGGTTAACATTAAGAGACATTATTAAATGTAACCCCTAAAATTAAGCGCGCGAATTATAGCAAACTAATTACTAATTAGCGACTACCTTCTTTATCATTACTTACTGTTCTTTCTTCGCTATTGTATTTATAGCCCAATTTTTCTTTTCTTATAAGTAAAAGAACTAATCCATATTGATAAACACTATCAAACTAATATAAAACTCGTGCTTTTTTCGCAGTACAAGGATAGTGTTCTGTGTTAACATTATCGACAATTTTAGCCATCTAGATAGGCAGCAATAGTCCGTTAATTGTTGTCTACAAAATAAGTAAGTGTAAATAATGTCAGATTCTTTATTAAATAAGGTACGTATAGTTCTCGTAAACACCTCAGATTGTCGCAATATCGGCTCAGCCGCTCGCGCCATGAAAACGATGGGTTTAACAGATCTTGTTTTAGTTGATCCAATTGAAATGCCAAACGGTCAAGCGCAAGCATTAGCCGCAGGTGCAACGGATGTACTAGCTAATGCAAAAGTTTTTTCGACGCTTGAAGAAGCGATCAGTGACTGTGGCTTAGTGGTGGGTACTAGTGCTCGTTCACGCACATTGCCTTGGCCAATGCTGGAACCTAGAGGCTGTGGTGAAAAGTTAATCACTGAAGCACAAGAATATCCTGTCGCGTTAGTTTTTGGTCGTGAGAGCAGTGGTTTAACCAATGAAGAATTGCAGTTATGTCACTTTCACGTGCAAATACCCGCTAATCCTGAATATAGTTCATTGAATTTGGCGATGGCTGTGCAAACGTTAAGTTATGAGGTGCGTACTAGCTTTTTAGCGCATGAACAAAAAGCATTCTCAAATACTGACAATGAAGAATATCCAATTGTTGATGAAACAGAGCGTTTTTATCAGCATTTTGAAAATGCATTAAAAGCAACGGGCTTTATTGTACCGAGCCACCCAGGTTTAGTTATGACTAAGCTGCGTCGTTTATTTAATCGCGCAAGACCTGACGTAAAAGAATTGAAAATGATGCGTGGTATTTTGGCCTCAGTTGACCGTTGTGCCAAAACAGCTAACGATAAAGATAATAAAGAAGAATCATAGACGCTGATTGCTAATACGGTTGTAGCGATGAGCAGCTAGTACTCCAGAATTAAGGAACGTGAAATGTTTAACCGCATGAAAGAAGATATTAATAGTGTATTCGATAGGGATCCCGCAGCACGAAATGTATTTGAAGTGTTGACGAATTACCCTGGTTTACACGCGGTTTGGTTTCATCGTTTAAGCCATAAATTATGGAAATGTAATTGGAAATGGTTAGCGCGTTCGCTGTCGACATTTTCACGCTGGCTTACCGGTATTGAGATCCATCCCGGCGCTACTATCGGCCGTCGATTTTTTATCGATCACGGGATGGGAGTTGTCATCGGTGGCACAGCTGAAATAGGCAATGATGTTACTTTATACCAAGGTGTTACGCTTGGCGGCACCAGTTGGAGCCCAGGTAAGCGTCACCCAACATTAATGGATAACGTGGTTATTGGCGCTGGCGCTAAAATTTTAGGACCAATTACCATCGGTAAGCACGGTAAAGTGGGCTCAAATTCTGTGGTTGTAAAAGACGTGCCTGATCATGCTACTGCCGTGGGTATCCCCGGTCGTATTGTTAGCCCTAATAAAGACAATAGCGATGCAAAAGAACGCGAAAAAGTCGCTAAAAAATATGGCTTTGATGCTTATGCTGTCGCTACAGATAATCCTGATCCTGTAGCCAAAGCGATAGGGCGTTTACTTGATCATATGCATTTAATGGACAACAAAGTGTCGGATTTATGCCGCGAAGTAAATCAACTTGGTGGTGAAGTTTGTCAAGAAGCTTTACCTGAATTGAGAGTTGGTGAATTCGATGAAGATGAGAAAGCCGCAGCCAAACGAAGAGAAAGCGCAACAGAGTCTTTTGATCCAACCATTTAGCTGGTTGAAAATAGACGGTTCGATAAGCTTTATTCACAATAAAACATAAGCGAAAGTGACTTAAAACGCTTATGTTTTGCCTTTTGATTGACTAATTTTTAAACCCGCGTAAAATACTTGAGTAAATCACTCGGGTATTTAGTTGACTATTTTATAAGGTTATGTAAAATTGCGCAGCAAATTGATAGGGGTAACAAATGAAACTGACGTCTAAAGGCCGATATGCTGTAACAGCGATGCTTGATGTAGCTATTCATGCTGCAACTGGACCTGTTCCTTTGGCTGATATTTCTGAACGCCAAGGTATCTCATTATCATACTTAGAACAGCTTTTTTCACGCCTGAGAAAAAATGGACTTGTTAATAGTATTCGCGGCCCTGGTGGCGGATATCGTTTAGGTAAATGTTCTGCTCAAATTGCCATTGCTGATGTTATTAACGCAGTAGATGAAAGTATCAATGCCACAAAATGTGGTGGTACAGGCAACTGTCAAGACGGCCAGCAATGCTTAACGCATTATTTATGGACTGACTTAAGCGATCGAATTGAAGATTTTTTAAAAAGCATTTCTCTTGCCGAGCTCGTCGAGCAACGAAATGTTAAAATAGTGTCTCAACGACAAGATGAAGCCACCGCGAAAGCGCGTAAATCACCATCGTTAGAAACATTAATTACCACTCGTAATATTATGAATGACTGGCATTAGTTGCCCGTTCAACTGGAGATTATTAATCAATGAAGCTTCCTATTTATTTTGATTATTCAGCAACAACACCGGTAGATAAGCGTGTTGCTGAAAAAATGATGCAATATATGACCACAGATGGTTTTTACGGAAACCCTGCGTCTCGTTCACACAAATTCGGCTGGCAAGCAGAAGAGGCGGTGGATATCGCTCGTAATCAAATTGCTGATCTGATTAACGCTGATCCACGTGAAATAGTTATCACCTCAGGTGCTACAGAATCAAATAACCTAGCCATCAAAGGTGCTGCTAAGTTTTACAGCAAAAAAGGTAAGCACATTATTACCTGTAAAACGGAACATAAAGCCGTTTTAGATACTTGTCGTGAATTAGAGCGTCAAGGTTTTGAAGTAACTTACCTAGACCCAGAGTCAAACGGTTTAATTGATTTAAAGAAATTAGAAGCTGCTATTCGCGAAGACACAGTACTTATTAGTATTATGCATGTGAATAACGAAATTGGTGTTATTCAAGACATCGCTGAAATTGGCGAAATGTGTCGTGCTCGCAAAATTATATTCCATGTTGATGCCGCGCAGAGTGCCGGTAAAATCAACATTGACTTACAGAATTTAAAAGTCGATTTAATGTCTTTTTCTGCCCATAAAATTTATGGTCCTAAAGGCATTGGTGCACTTTATGTTTCTCGTAAGCCTCGTGTACGTTTAGAGTCACAAATCCACGGTGGTGGACATGAACGTGGTATGCGTAGCGGCACGTTAGCAACGCACCAAATCGTTGGTATGGGCGAAGCATTTAGAATCGCGAAAGAAGAATTAGCACAAGACGAAGCACACGTAACAAAAATGCGTGACCGTTTATGGGCTGGTTTAAACGATATGGAACAAGTTTTCGTTAACGGTGATTTTGACAAACGTTACCCTGGTAACTTAAACGTTAGCTTCAACTTTGTTGAAGGCGAGTCGTTAATTATGGCGTTAAAAGACTTAGCGGTATCTTCAGGTTCAGCCTGTACATCAGCAAGTTTAGAGCCATCATACGTATTACGCGCATTAGGATTAAATGATGAAATGGCCCATAGCTCAATTCGTTTTAGCTTTGGTCGTTTTACCACAGAAGAAGAAATTGACTACGCCATTGACCTGATTAAAAAGGCAATTGGCCATTTACGTGACATGTCACCGCTTTGGGAAATGTTCAAAGACGGTATCGATTTAGACTCAATAGAGTGGGCTGCTCACTAGAGCAACAGGAGAAATAACATGGCTTATAGCGAAAAAGTAATTGATCATTATGAAAATCCACGCAACGTTGGTTCTTTAGATAAAAATGATCCACAAGTTGCCACTGGTATGGTTGGCGCACCTGCATGTGGTGACGTGATGAAGTTACAACTTAAAATTTCAGCTGACGGTATTATCGAAGATGCGAAATTTAAAACTTACGGTTGTGGTTCTGCGATCGCCTCAAGCTCATTAGTTACTGAATGGGTTAAAGGCAAGTCGATTGACGAAGCTGGTGAAATTAAAAACACCGCAATTGCTGAAGAACTTGCTTTACCGCCAGTGAAAATTCACTGTTCGATTTTAGCAGAAGACGCAATTAAAGCGGCAATCGAAGATTACCGTAGTAAGCACAAAGGTTAAGCTGGAGACAAACTATGAGTGTAACGATGACACCTGCCGCAACTGACAGGGTAAAATCGTTTATCGAAAACCGAGGCAAGGGCCTTGGTTTACGATTAGGTATTAAAACAACGGGTTGTTCTGGTTTAGCTTATGTACTTGAATTTGTCGATGAGCTAAATGAAGACGACACACTGTTTTCTATCAATGACTGTAATATCATCATTGATGGTAAAAGCTTGGTTTACCTTGATGGTATCGAACTTGATTTTGTTAAAGAAGGTTTGAACGAAGGCTTTAAATTCACCAACCCGAACGCTAAAGGCGAATGTGGCTGTGGTGAAAGTTTTAATGTTTAGTGCTAGGTTAACTTCACTGGAGTTGTTGTGAATTATTTTCAATTATTTGGTTTAGAAAGTCAGTTTGAAATTGACTTGGCAAACCTATCAACAATTTATCAAACATTACAAAAGAAAGTTCACCCAGATCGCTTTGTTCACGCTTCAAGCCAAGATCAAATGTTAGCGGTTAAAAAATCCACGCTGATTAATGATGCTTACCAAACCTTAAAAAATCCTTTAAAACGCGCGCAATACATACTTGAATTGCGCGGTGTTAATATGCCGAGTGAACAAACTTCATTTGGCGATGTAAGTTTTTTAATGCGTCAAATGGAATTGCGAGAAATGCTTGATGACGTTAAACAAGCTGATGATGTTGATGCTGCCGTGTTTGAAGTGTCACAAGTGTTCGAAACAGAGTTTCAGCAGCTGTTTAATCAAGTACAAGTGCAATTGGCAGAAAATACGCCAGAATCTAATGACTTAGCGTGTGACAATGTCAGGAAACTGAAGTTTTATCAAAAGCTGCATATTGAGCTAGAGAAACTCGAAGAACAGTTGCTAGACGACTAAGCAACAGAAAAATTAAGACGTTAATAGCAATGTTCAATTTTTAAAAGCAATGTTGTTATTAATAAAAAATCCGTAAAACTATTACCTAACGAGCTTTTACAATGGCATTATTACAAATCGCTGAACCCGGTCAAAGTACCGTTCCTCACGAACATCGACTTGCCGCTGGCATTGACCTCGGTACCACTAATTCAATCATTGCTACTGTAAAAAGCGGCCTAGCAGCACCTATTGCTGATGCTAATGGTGCTGATATTTTACCTTCAATTGTTAGTTATCAAGCTAATGAAATTTTGGTAGGGCATGAAGCTAAAGCTTTTGCTGTAAGTGACCCTGAAAATACTATCGTTTCTGCAAAACGCTTAATTGGTCGCGCAAAAGCTGATATTACGGCTAAGTACTCTTCATTACCATACGCTTTTTGTGGTGACGAAAATCACCCATCAATTGCTACTCGTACAGGAAACGTTAATCCTGTCCAAGTGTCAGCAGAGATCCTTAAAACCTTAGTTAAGCGTGCTGAATTGTCGTTAGGTGGTGAGTTAACCGGTGTTGTTATCACTGTACCTGCTTACTTTGACGATGCACAACGTCACAGTACTAAAGATGCGGCTAAGTTAGCCGGTGTTAAAGTACTGCGTTTATTAAACGAGCCAACTGCAGCGGCAGTAGCATACGGATTAGACAGCGGCCAAGAAGGCGTTGTGGCGGTTTATGACTTAGGTGGTGGTACCTTTGATATTTCAATATTACGCTTAAATAAAGGTGTTTTTGAAGTATTAGCAACCGGTGGTGACTCGGCACTTGGCGGCGATGACTTTGACGGCATACTTGTCGATCATATGATCACGAAAGCCGGATTAACACGCCCGTTATCAACTTCAATGGAACGTCAATTAACTCAACAAGCATGTTTTGCGAAAGAGCAACTATCAGCGAGTGATAGTGTTGAAATTACCCTGACATTGCCAGAAGGTAATATTTGGACTAATAATATAACCCGTAGTGACTTTGAACAACTTATCGCGCCTTTAGTTAAGAAAACATTACGAGCTTGTCGACGCGCAGTTAAAGATGCTGAACTTGCTATTGAAGATGTTATCGAAGTGGTCATGGTTGGCGGTTCAACGCGCGTACCTTTGGTTCGTCAAGAAGTGGAAAGCTTTTTTAAGAAAACACCATTAACGTCAATTGACCCAGATAAAGTTGTCGCCTTAGGCGCGGCTATTCAAGCCGATATTTTGGCAGGTAATAAACCTGACAGCGATATGTTACTGCTTGATGTTATTCCGCTATCATTAGGTCTTGAGACCATGGGCGGCTTAGTTGAAAAAGTGATAGCGCGTAATACCACTATACCGGTCGCGAAGGCACAAGAATTTACCACTTTTAAAGATGGTCAAACGGCAATGGCAGTGCATGTATTACAAGGTGAACGTGAATTGGTTGACGATTGTCGCTCATTAGCCCGTTTCGAACTACGTGGCATTCCTGCCATGACCGCCGGTGCTGCACATATTCGCGTAACGTTTAAAGTTGATGCTGATGGTTTATTAGAAGTGTCAGCGATGGAAAAATCAACTGGTGTTGAGTCTAGCATTACCGTGAAACCAAGCTTTGGTTTAGAAGCTGATGAAATCACTACAATGTTGAAAGACTCAATGGAAAATGCCGAACAAGACATGCAAGCAAGAATGCTGAAAGAGCAACAAGTTGAAGCATCACGCGTCATTGAATCAATTCAAGCCGCGCTTGCTGCTGACAGTGCGTTGCTCGATGAAGCAGAAATCAGCCAAATTAATCAAGCGATTACTGCACTTGCGAGTATAAGCCAAACAGGAAATGCCGATGAAGTTGAAGCGGCTATAGACACATTAAATAATAGTACTGCCACTTTTGCTGAACGTAGAATGGACTCATCCATTAAAACAGCATTATCCGGCCATTCAGTAGACGAGGTTTAGTCAATGCCACAAATTATATTTTTACCCAATGAAGAACTTTGCCCAGATGGTGCAGTAGTACAAGCCGAAAAAGGCGAAAGTGTTTTAAATGTAGCGCTTAAAAATGATATTGGTGTTGAACATGCCTGTGAGAAAGTATGTGCATGTACTACTTGTCATATGATCATTCGTGAAGGTTTCGACTCTATTGAAGAAGGTGATGAGCTTGAAGAAGATATGCTTGATAAAGCCTGGGGCTTAGAGCCTGAATCACGTTTAGGTTGCCAAGCGATAGTTGGTGATGAAGACTTAGTGGTCGAAATTCCAAAGTATACCGTTAACATGGTTTCTGAAAACCACTAATCGTTAAGCTTCAAATATAAAAAAGGGTAATAACAGTGATGTTATTACCCTTTTTTAGATCTAACATTGTGTCTGGTTAGTAAGTAAATATTGAAATGTTAAGTCTGCTAATATTTTAAGTTATTAAACATAAATAAAATGCCGATTAAGTGTTATTTTAACCGGCTTTTTTATCGAACTTTAGTCAATAAACGCAATACTAAAACGTTTGATTGTTATTCATTGTGCCTTCGGTTTTGCTCGCAGGTACTTGCCAAGTAAAGTCACTGTATTGTTTACCTGAGCCTGAAAGCTGCAATGAATGGTTACGGTTGGTTGATGAGTTTTCAGCTACACCAATGTCAGTTGATGTCATACCTGCTGCTGCGCCACTTGTTGCTGTCATGGTACCTTCGTAACTTAAAAACTGAATCACATTACCGTTATTATCAATTAAAGCTAATGCATCTGAACCGCCGTTTTGTAACCCCGTAGCATTAAACGCTAAAGTGCCGTAGCCATTTTGTTGGCTACTGATAGTGCTAGATAAGTTGATGGTGGTATAAACTGCGCCATCGTTGCCGTTATAGGCTTCAATGCGCCAGTTAGTTAAATCAATGCCCGCATTACCAGCAATTTCAATAAATTCGCCTTTGTCGCCGCCTTTGTTGTCGTAATGAAATTCGTTTATCCACGGATCATAAATAACTTGTGTAACAGTAACAGAGTTTGATGTTATAGCGATGTCGTTACTGTTATCAGTTACCGTTAGCTGAACAGTGTAAGTGCCTGTATTAGCGTAATCATGTACAGGTGTAACACCTACTGCAGTATTTCCGTCGCCAAAGTCCCAGCTGTAACTGCTGATTGTACCGTCGGTATCGTTACTGTTAGTGGCGTCAAAATTACATGACAAATTGGTACAGGTCTGAGTAAATGCTGCTGTAGGTAATTCATTCACAGGTGTTGAACCACCAAATGTTTGGTTGGTATTAGCACTGCCAGAGGTATGACTCGCTGCAGCTTGCCAAGTGAAATCACTATAGCTTTGCCCTGAACCGATAAGTTGTAAAGAATAGCCAACAGGTGTGCTGGATGTTTCAGATACGCCAATATCGGTTGAAGTCATGCCTGAAGCAACACCGTCAGTTGCCGTTAGCGTGCCTTCATAACTTAAAAACTGTACTACTTCATTACTGCTATTAACTAAGGCTATGCCGTCTGGTGCGCCGTTTTGCAGGCCACTTGAAGCAAAGCTTAATATACCAAAACCTGAATATTGATCGCTAATTGTGCCTGATAAATTTACGGTTTTATATACGGTGCCACCATTGCCGTTATAGGCAACTAATGACCAACCTGTTAGGTTAGTACCAGTTGAGCCAGCTATTTCAACAAATTCGTTAATGTCACTGCCATCATTATCATAGTGGAACTCATTGATCCAAGCCGTGCCAGCAGGTGGTGTGGTCACTTCATTAGTTGTGGCAGAAATTTCACTAGTCATTGTTGATTCATTGGCTGAGCTGTCAACCGCTGATACTAGATAATAGTATGTACTGTTTGCCGATACGCTGTTATCAGTATAAGCATTGGTATTGACTAGTCCGCTGTTAACTTTTACAAAACCACTACCAGAGGTGTCACTGCGATAAATGTTATAACCAGCAAGATCTGATTCATTATTAGCGGTCCAAGCAAGTTCAACTAGGTTATCACCGCCAGTTGCACTTAAGCCTACAGGCGTTTCTGGTGCTGTAGTATCACCACTGCCGCTAGAGCATATGCCTTCAAATACACAAGCAGCATATTCTGGATGGTCAATAAATGGGTTACGATTGCCTTGATAACTATAAACTGTATCATTATGGCGTACTTCAAAGGCGTCAACTGGATCATCTTTATGCCACTGTAATAGAACCGATTTTAAACCCATATAAGCGACTCTAATGTTTGAGCCAGTATTTGAGTTTTCAATCAATGTACGATCATCAGTTAAAATAAGATCAGGCTCACTAACACCAGTAACACCATGAGTTCCACCTTCGTATCGAACTGCCATATACATTAAGGCACGAGCTACATCTCCCTTTCGGCCTTGCCATGTTTGCCAGGTACCTTGGGAGAAAGAGCCTTCAGTCCAGTTTGAGTCATTTACTCCACCCCCGCGGTTATTGGTAAACTCAGTGATTTTCTCTAAACAACTTGAATCACAGTTTGCATAGGGTTTATTACTGCGGCTTGAATTGTAACCACTGTTGGCAATAAATAGGTGATGAGTGTCGGTATAGGCGTAATTATCGCTACCATCACTAGGGAAGCCATAAGATTTAGGCCAACTGTGTTCTCTATTATAAAAAGTATTACCGCCACCTTCTTTGGCGTAGCTAGCATTTTTATAAATGTCGATAACGTTATTAGCATTATCAGGGTCTTGGTCAGCGGCTTCTAAAATGTCCCAAGTGTCAGTTGACGATGAGGTATAAGGGAAACGTGTGTGATCGTCAATGATTTCATGTAATGAGCTCTTTAATGCAGCAGGAGAGCTAGTATTAATCGAGTTATAATAATTGACAGGAATATCAGCGTGAGCGGTTGTTATACTGAGAATACTAGTTACACACATAAGTGTGCCGGCTACTCTAGCGAGCTTGCCATTTAGGTATTGAGTCTTCATTTTAAACCTTGATATTTTATTGTTGTTATTAATTATCTAAGTGCAATGAATAGCTAAAGATCACCACGACTAGATAAGCTGTCGGTAAATCTTCTGCATCTTAACTTCAATGTATTAACTAAATGTTATAAAAAATCCTTTTTATTGAGCAGTTTTTGCGTACTTTTGCTGGTCATTGTATAAAACTTGACCTATTAGTCAATGGTTTGTTTCTATTTTTAAGCAAAGCCTTTTATAAGCCTCTGTATGTGCTCGGTTATATTGGTGTTTTCTTGGTTATTTATGGTGTGAATTCTAATGTTGACTGTGTGGTTTGTTTTAAAGGTAGGACGCCTTAGTTTGCTTATTTTTGATGTTTAATATGGGATAAATTAGTTATAAGCGGATTAATTTTAATTTGTCTTAAAGTTAATATACCATCAACATGGTTTTGAGAATCACTAGTTTGTTGCACGAGATATAGATTCTAAAAAGGGTAATAACAGTGATGTTATTACCCTTTTTTTGATCCTAATTTTTACTAAAAGCTTTTACACGATAAATCATCAATTTCAATAGTTGAAAAAATAAAGATTGCAATTAGCACTATTACAATACAGATTACTAGCTGCAAGAAATAAAGCGGTGAATTTAATTTGTCGCTGCATGCTGTTTTTTTTGCTCTTCCTTTCACAACGCTAAGCGAAAGAAATAGCCTGCTTGTTCGTGTTTAACCATTGAAAATAAAAGAAAATTTTAAATACATAATAGACACTTGATTGAAGGTTTGCTTTAATCAGAATAAAAACTCGCCATTGACGACATCGTTTCTGTGTAGCGAGTATCTGTTTTTATATAACTATTAGGCATTAAAAATTGTCCGAATTATCTAAATCACAAACGATAAAAAGTTTAACAATCGCCAATCAGTTTGCTACTGATATATTTTTATTAAATACGCCTAATGAAATTTGGCAGTATTTAGCTAAAAATATTGTTGAAAAACTTGGCTTTGACGATGCCGTTATCTACACCTTAGATTCCGGTGAGAAAACTTTAAGTCGCAGGTCTGGCTACCAAAAAAAAACCGCAATTAATAAAGATAATAGTAGCCAAACTCATATCAGAGACACGTCTTCTAACTCTATGGTTATTCCTTTTAATCAGGGGGTTATTGGTAAAGTTGCTGCGACTAAAAAACCACTACTTGTTAAAGATACTCGAAAGTTCGCAAGCTATATCGTCGACGGTGAAACCAAATTATCAGAATTAGCTGTACCTATTCTATTTAAAGGCCAGTTATTGGGGGTCATTGATACCGAGCACGTTAGAGTCAATTTTTACAATGAATATCATTTAAGAACGTTAACTAAGTTAGCGTCGATTGCCGCCATGAAAATATCACAGATCATCGAAGTTGATGGTTTGGAAGAAATTATTGAAAACCTAGAGTATTCAAACAAAATTCAAGATACATTATTTGAGATTGCAGAGCTGACATTTACTACAAAAACCATAGGTGAATTTTATCGCAGTTTGCACCAGTGTATTGGCAGACTTACCTTCGCGAAAAACTTTTTTGTTGCCTTACTTAAAGATGACGGCAAAACCATTGAGTTCCCTTATGCAGTTGACGAATTTGATCAAGATATTGTTGATGAATTTGATCAAGGAAAAATATTTGAAAAAGTGGCTATCGACCCAGAGCACCTGAGTATTACTGGCTATACCTTGTCTAAAGATAAACCTTTTTTGCTCTATGAAAAAGACATTCAAAAAATGCTCGATAAAAAAGAGCTTTATATTTTAGGCAGTATTCCTAAAGCATGGCTTGGGGTGCCATTTGGCTCTGGAGATAGAAAAGGTATTGTCGTTGTTCAAAGTTATAGCACTGACTTTCTCTTCCAGGAAAAAGATAAACAACTGCTATCATTTGTTGCAAAACATATTAATAATGCTATTGAAAGAATGGATGCTAAGCAAAAGCTACAGTTTTTAGCATTACATGATCCGCTAACAGGCCTACCAAACAGGTCGCTTTTTAAAGATAGAATTCAACATGCATTTTTGCATTGCCGAAGTCATCGTCACGACAATATTGCGATATTATTTATTGATGTCGACCGGTTCAAACAAGTTAATGATACCTATGGCCATCATGTAGGCGATAAGCTTCTTATTGCTATTGTAGAAGCGATAAAAACACCGTTAAGAAATACTGATACGTTGGCGCGTTTAGGCGGCGACGAATTTGCCATACTGCTTGATGGGAAAATTGATCATAAAGCAATTTGTCGAGTGACCGAGAGTATTATTGACGCTATGTCGGGCGCTTTCAATATAGACGGCTTAACTATCTCAAGTAGTGCAAGTATTGGTATTGCAACATATAACGATACTAGTGAGAGTGCTGAACAATTATTGATTGATGCTGATCATGCAATGTATCAAGCAAAGCTAAAAGGTCGTAATCAATATGTATTCTTTGAAGCACTTGAAGAACAAAGTAAATCTACCAATGTTAAAGTAGAGTATGACTTTGATAATGCTGTAAAACAGCAGGAATTTATTGCTAATTATCAACCGTTGGTCGATTTTTCGAGTGATGATGTGGTTGCTGCGGAAGTACTTGTGCGTTGGCAACATCCCAAATTGGGCTTGTTAAACCCCGATCTTTTTATCCCCATTCTAGAAAAGTCAGGGCAAATAGTTCAGTTAGATCTTTATATGTTGAAAATGGCGATATCAAATCTCAAACTTTGGGCAGATTGGTTGCCTGAAAAGTTTAAGCTTAATGTCAATGTTTCAACTTCTGGCTTTTCCTCTCAAGAATTTATCAGTTATCTACAAGAACAACACCGCCAATTACCAAAACTTACCGAGCGACTGTGTGTAGAAATAACAGAAGAAAGTTTGATTTTAAATATCGACGCAGTGAAAAAGCACTTAGACATTTTAAAGAACCTCAATATATCAGTAGCATTGGATGATTTTGGCACAGGTTATTCGTCGCTAAGTTATTTACATCAATTTTCTTTAGATTATTTGAAAATTGATAAAAGCTTTGTTGATGATTTAAATGAAGTAAGTAACAAAGTACTGATATTAGATGCTGTGGTTAATTTGGCTAAAGCATTAAAAATAAAAACCACGGCAGAGGGAATTGAAACTGCAGAGCAATATCAGAAACTGAAAGAAATAGGCTGTAATCTAGGGCAAGGTTACTATATTGCCAAACCGATGCTTGCTGATGATTTTAAACGCTTTCTTGAACCACTCCCGGATTATATGACTGCAAAGCAACTCAATACTGTCGAATAAATAAGGGCATTAACCTACTAAAGTTATTGCCCTTTGTTTGCCTATCTAGCTACTCATTAATTACCTGCTTTAGAGTAAAAACAGCGCTTTATTTAGTAACTTTAATTTGCTCAATTAAACTCACAGGTTTGGCTGAGTCTTTACTTAAAGCAAAGTCTAATTGCACTAAGTTACTTTTGTGATAATTGTTTGATGGTTCATATTGCCATTGTTTTAAGGCCGTTTTTGCCACATTATCGAATACATATGCTGGTGAGGCATTGACCACTTCAACATTTTTCACCATGCCAGCTCGATCAATATCAAACTGTAATAATACAGAGCCTTCAACACCTTCTTTCGCTGCACTTACAGGATATTTTGGTTCAACTCTATAGACAGGTTTTACATGGTTTACTTCTTTTAACTGCACTTTCATTGCTTGTTCTGTCGCAGCAACATTACTTTGATTACCGGCAAAACTAACACCAGATAGCAAACTTACCGATACGGTTGAAATGACCACAAGCGCTAATTTAGTCACTTTGGTATTGGCTTTTATTTGTTTTATACGCTCAAACATCATGTGTTTATCTCCATATTTTTTGAAAGAAAGTTGGGCAAAGGCAATGCTAGGAGCAGACTCTGCAACTACCAGTAACGCTTTGCTATATTCAATCCTGTTTGCTGTCTGTTTGCGCGCCAGAACAATTTGGTCACAGGATAATTCTTGGTCTTGACGAAACTTAAAATAAGCTAGCCATACCAAAGGGTGGAACCAAAATAGCGCAACAAAAACTAACGCTATTGTGTTCCAATAAATGTCATTGCGATCAAAATGACAAATTTCGTGTTCCAAAATTAACTTCTGCTGCGAGTGAGTAAAGCAGTCAGAAAAGTTAGCTGGAATAATAAGTTTTTGTTTAATTAGCCCAAGTAACATAGGGCTGTAAGCCATGCTACTTTTATATGCATTAAGCTGGCTGGGTATCTTAATCGGTAAGTCGTTGCTATTTAGCGCTTTTAATTGCAGCCGATTACTAAAACGTAAATGACTAATAAGCCAGTAGCTAATAACAAGCAATGAACCGAATAACCACCCACCCAGCAATAAACTTGGTTCAAGTAGAGTCATTTTCTCAGAAGGTGTTATTAAATAATGCTGTATCGCAAAGCCAGATGTTTGAGCAATTTCATGCCAAGGCATCGGGGTTAAATAGGTCACTAACCCTAACGGTACTAAGGCCCATAAAACATAAACTACTTTGGCACCACAATGTTTAAGGATATGTTTATGGCTGAGTAAAATCACCCCAAGCATTAAGGTTAATGGCACTAACAAGTCGAACAAAAGGCTAATCATCTTGCTGCTCCTTTTCCCAATCGGAAATAATGCTTTTAAGGGCAGCGATATCATCTTTCTTTAATTTGCTTTGCTGAGCAAAACTAGCCACAAGGGGAGAAAGGTGACCACGAAAAAGTTTGTCAACTAAGGTTTTACTTTGTTTAACCACGTAGCTTTCACGCTCAATTAATGGCGAGTATAAATAACTACGTTGTTGCTTTTCATAACTTATAGCTTGTTTTTTTACTAAGCGATTAAGCAGGGTTTTAACTGTTTTTTCATGCCATGGTTTAATTTCATTAAGCTTTTCAACAATGTCATTGGCACTCGCGGGGTTGTGTTGCCAAAGCACATCTAAAACTGAAAATTCGGCATCACTAATATCGGGAACTGAGTTTGGCATAATTAATTCTCTGTTTAATAAGTGTATTTGTATATTACAAGTGTAATCGATGAAGTTATAATTACACTTGTAATCGTAATGTGCAAGTATTTTTTAATTGCTGTTATTAAGAATGTAGTTAGACAGGAGATATGGATCTTTACATGCTTGATATAAACAGTTTGGTGTGTGGCTGCTGATACAGGTAAATATGAGCAGTTGATAAGTGATAAGTACAAACGATAAGTATTAAAATGACAAAGCCAGCAAAAAATTGCTGGCTTTGGTATTTGTTAAAACGTATGAATTATCTAATGCAATATAATTACGTTGCTATTGAAGCTAACTCAAGGGTAACTTGATCTAAGCCTAAATCTGATATTTTACGGTTAAACTCTGCTTGTTTACTGCTGATCAATGAAATACCTTCAACAATCATATCGTATGCCCGCCACTCTTGTGATTTTTTATCTTTGCGCATTTGAAAAGTAATTTTTATATCAGGTTTATTAGCATCAACAATCTTAATATCGACAGATGCTGCTTTGGTACTGTCGCTAAGGTTGCTTTCAGGCTCAAACAAAACCTTTTGGTTACTGTATTGGGTTAATGCATTGGCATAGGTGCGCACTAAATATGAGCGCATAGCCGTAACAAATTTTGCTCTTTGCTCTGCAGTCGTTGATCTTAAATGTTTACCTAAAATTTTAAAGGCAGCATATTGATAATCAACAGAGGGCATCAGTTCTTCTTCAACAATATCTCGCATCAACTCTGGAAATTTCTCTAACGCATCTTGGTTATTCGCAATTCTAGCGAACAGGCTATTACCTGTAGTCTCTATTACTTGATAAGGCGAAGCGGGAGATGTAGCAGCAGTTGCAATACTGTTTTGTATTATATTCGTAAGCAAAACAAGCAGTATTATAAGCTTTTTCATGATGTTCCTTTTTGAAATAATGTTAAAGAGTAATTAATAGTGGAATTGCGAGTATTATACATACCGACCGCTCGGTCTGTAAATGCTTTTTAGTGTTAAGGTAGAAGATAAAGTGTTAAGAATTGTTAACTGGTGTGAAATTTAAACTGATATGGCCATCACAAGCGGTTAACTATCGCTTGAGTTGTTGCATGTAACGGCAAAGCTCTTTAACCACTTTTTCAAATAACTCTTTATTTAATGAGCTTTTACTTAAACTTGAAGAACCATGGAAAGTAGAAACGATAAAATAAGCGATTTGGCTAAAATCAAGATCTGGTTTTAATTGACTACTTACCCGTAATAAGTTGGTGGCAATGAGCAAGTTTAATTGTTGTTGCATTGCCAGTATTCTAATCCTAAAACCTTCATCAACGCCTGACATCTCTTGACATAAGTTGTTTAGCGGACAGCCGCAAACTAATTCATCACAGGTCATGTTTTTTGACATGGCGCTAAAAAAATCGCATAAGCCTTGAATAGGATCTTCTGCTTCTACAGGAGGTTGCCACATGGCAATGAAAGCTGGGGCATAAACTTCTTCAAATACAGCATAACCCAGCTCCATTTTATTCTGAAAGTGGTGATAAAGCGCACCTTTAGAAATTTCGCAACGCGCTAAAATACAAGACAGGCTAGTGGCGGTAAATCCTTTTTTATGGATTTCATCGGCACTAACTTCTAGTATTTTTTGACGAGTTTGCTCGGCATCTCTCATAAGGTTTTCTTAACACACTATTAAAATAATAATGACAGTTTAACCGACCGCAAGGTCGGTTGCAAAGATAAAATTTAAATCCCGTTTAATTAAACTCGAACAGTAATAGGCATAAATAGCTTAAAGTTTTTGTAAGGTTACTAGTTCTCCAATCGGATCATCTAAAGTACTTGGTGGGCGGGTAAACCACTGCGCGCCATTTTTGGTCATATAAATACAATCTTCAAGCCTTACACCGAATTCGCCTTGGATATAAATGCCCGGTTCGTTAGAAAAACACATACCCGGTTTTAAAATTTCAGTTTCTCCATGGACAAAATTCACACTTTCATGACCTTCCATGCCTATGCCATGACCTGTTCGGTGTGAAAGCCCGGGTAGTTTATAGCCAGGTCCAAAACCTTTTGTTTGATAATACTGTCGAACTGCATCATCTACTAAGCCAGCTTGAATGCCTATTCTAGCTTGCTCGAAAGCAATTTCTTGGCCTTCTCTAACCGTTTTCCAAACTTGACGTTGGCGTTTGGTTGCTTCACCAAAAACAAATGTTCGACTGATATCTGATTGATAACCTTCAACATTACAGCCGCAATCCATCAGTACCACGGAGCCTTCAGTCAATATTTGTTTTTGTTTAGTGCCGTGTGGGTATGCACTGGCTTGATTAAAAAGCGCCATATTCCATACGCCTTTGCCGCCAAGCTGACTTTGCGCTTTTTGCATTAACGCTTTTACATCGCTTTGACTCATACCCACGGCTAACTTTGACCAAACATCAGCGTATGCAAGCAAAGTAACTTCATTAGCTTTGTGCATTAATTCAAGTTCATGCTGGCTTTTATACATACGACAACCACGGGTAACAGGCTCAGCACTGACGTGTGTCATATTAGAAAGTTGCTCCATTACGCCGTGCATGACGAAATAGCGCACGGAATTTTCAAAAGCAACTTGGCCTTTATTTAACTTAGCATCGGTAAGTATTTGTTTAATTAATGCGAACGGACTTTCGTGCTCTTGCCAAACTCGAATATCTTCACCAACCGCTAAGCTTTCTCGAACGCTGGGCTCTTCAAAAAAAGGGCAAACAACCGATATTTTACCTTCGCGTGGGATGATAACGGCGGTTAAGCGTTCGCTGCGCCACCATTGTATACCTGAGTAGTAATCCATTGCAGCGCCAGGCTCTAAGATCATTGCCGAAATATCTAGCTGTTGCATTAACTTCTGGGCGCGTTTAATTCGCTCAAGTCGCTCGGCGCTGCTAATACCCGAAACGTCACCTGTAATTGATTGCAATACTGACGTTTTGTTTTTATCCGACTGACTGCTAGGCGAAGCAAGAGCCGATGCGGTAAAGGCTTGTCCGGCAACGGCCATGGTAGCAATACTTGCACCACTGGCTTTAATAAAGGCTCTTTTACTGATGTTCATAATGTTCCCTTAACGATATGGGTATAAAAATAATGGTACTAAAGATAACTTAACCTAGCGTTTTTTTTAATCCTGAGCAAGCGCTTAGCGACTAAAAGCAGCTTTAAGACGTTGGATGTTTTTAGACATTGGACTTTGTATTGATGCCGCATTGAGAACTGCTGTTCAACCTAAAAATAAGTGATAATAGCGTGTTATTTTTGTAGATATTTTTAGCACGTGCTATCTATAAGGTCATGCTAAAAAAAAGAGAAAATAAAATGACTAATAAGCTCAGTAATTTTACCGGTAAATTTTGTTTACTGGGAATTGTGCTCGCATCAACAGTTACCTTAACGGCATACGCCAACGCTGATCGCGTGACCGGAAAAACTCATGCTACGCGCTCTGAAGTTATCGCAGCTAACGGCATGGTAGCAACGAGCCAACCTTTAGCGACTCAAATTGGTTTACAAGTATTAAAAGATGGTGGTAATGCCATTGACGCGGCTATTGCGGCTAATGCGGCCCTTGGCTTAATGGAGCCGACAGGTAACGGCATTGGTGGTGATTTGTACGCCATCATCTGGCATGCCCAAAGTGAAAAACTTTATGGGCTTAATGCTAGCGGTCGTTCGCCTAAATCACTTACATTAGAAAAGCTTAAAAATGAATTAAGCGTTTTAAAACGTGATGATATTCCGCCATATGGCATGTTACCGATTTCAGTACCGGGTACGGTTGATGGTTGGTTTGAGATGCACGATAAGTTTGGCAAAATGCCGATGAAAAACATCTTAAAACCAGCGATAAATTATGCCAATAATGGTTTTCCGGTCAGTGAGTTAATTGCCTATTACTGGCAGCGCAGTGTGCCGCGTTTATCCGTGCAAGCAGGTAGTTTTAAAGACACTTTTACCATTGATGGTAAAGCGCCACGTAAAGGTCAAATATTTAAAAATCCAGAGTTAGCCAATACCTTGTCACTTATTGCTAAGCAAGGCCGCTCGGCATTTTATCAAGGTGAAATAGCCGATAAAATTGATGCTTTTATGAAAGCCAACGGCGGTTATATTACCCGTGAAGACTTATCAAGCCATACTTCAACTTGGGTTGAGCCAGTATCAACTAATTACCGAGGGTACGACGTATTTGAACTACCACCTAATGGTCAGGGCATTGCCGCGCTGCAAATGCTAAATATATTAGAGTCATATAATTTAGCTGAAATGGGTTTTTTATCTGAACAAGCGTTACATGTGATGACCGAAGCGAAAAAACTAGCCTTTGAAGATCGCGCTAAGTTTTATGCCGACCCAGCATTTTTTGATGTACCACTAGAAGGCTTAATTGATAAAGACTACGCTATGGCGCGTAAAAAACTTATCGGTGAACGTGCAGCAAAGCGGGTTGATGCCGGTAATCCGGCCATGTATCAAGGCGATACTATATATTTAACTACTGCTGATAAAGACGGCAATATGGTGTCGTTAATACAAAGTAATTATCGTGGTATGGGCTCAGGTGTTGTTGTGCCGGGCTTAGGTTTTGTTTTTCAAGATCGAGGTCAACTATTTTCAATGGATGAAAGCCACGCCAATGTCTATCAACCTAACAAACGACCTTTTCATACCATTATTCCAGCGTTTGTCATGAAAGATGACAAGCCGTTTATCAGCTTTGGCTTAATGGGCGGCGCGATGCAGCCACAAGGGCATGTGCAAATTGTCACTAACATTATTGATTTTGGCATGAACCTACAAGAAGCGGGTGATGCAACTCGTTGGCAACATTATGGTTCAACTGAGCCTACGGAAGCTAATGGAAAAACCTTAGTTGACGGCGGACAACTCGTTATCGAGTCTGATATTCCATACCAAACGATACGCGGCTTAATACAGCGTGGTCATAAAGTAGGTTTTGATGTTGGCGGCTATGGCGGTTACCAAGCGATAATGTGGGACGATAAAGAAAAAGTGTACTACGGCGCATCTGAATCAAGAAAAGACGGTCAAGCGGCCGGATATTAAGCTTAAAGCATTATTAAACCGATATAATAAGTTCATTTTGCTATCATCGACCGGCTGTCTAGTATTATTGAGGCAGCCAGTTTTTTTATTAGCCTGATGATGCTACAAATCAACAGGTTCGATCAATAGGATAAACCAACAGCAAATGATAAGTATTAAAATTTACTATGGCAAAACCTAACAAAAAAGGCCCAACAAAAACCGTCGATATTTATTGTGCTGGCTGCAACGCTATTTTGTTTAAATATCGCAAGGGCGGCAAAGGCGCATTAGTAAAAAGCTTTAAAGAACGTATAAGCCAAGACTATACCCAAACGCCTTGTATTTGCCCAAGTTGTGAAAAAGCATTTGCCCGAGAAACCTTGATAAGAGGTTTGCCAGCCTTTAAATTTATTGGCGGTAAAGTGTGGTTTAAATAGTTTTAATTGATAATTTATATGAATAAACTGAGTTGATGATAAGCGCCACCATACTGGGGCGCTTATTTAGTTGATACGCTAGTTATACTTAACGCTAATTTAGCTCAACGACTTTAGGGATTGCGGTGAATGGCTTAATACCAAATTCAGGGTAAACCTCACTTGGGAAGTAAATCACGCCACCTTTAGAAACCATAGATACCGTTTTTATCGCGCGAATATCTGCTAATGGGTCGCCAGGTACTAGGAAAAAGTCAGCAAGTTTACCTACTTCAATACTGCCAAGTTGCTCACCGTAGCCTAAATAATTCGCCATATCATAAGAAGCTCGGCGTAACACTTCAGCGTTAGTCATTCCTACTTTTTTAAATAACTCTAACTCTCTATGTAGTTCAAAAGCACCGCCTAAGTCGGTACCCGGAACCAAAAAAATGCCTTTTTTATGCATCATCGTTAGGGTAGCAATAATTTTATCGAAAGCCAGGCGATAAGCATCATCTTCTGCTTGGTCTGCAACATTCAATAACGCAACTTTCGCATTTCGCTGCACGCCGACTGGCATGTTGTCGATATAATCAATGGTTCCAGCACGGGTTGTGCCATTTCTTGCGGTAAGACCAAACTCATGAATAACAATGGTTGGGTCAACCGCGATATTTTTTTCGGCCATAGTGTTTAACGTGTTTTGTACTTTTTCACTATTTAGATCCAAATCGATAAATCGTTTCATTCCGGTAATACGATAAAGCGTGCGAGTATCTTCGCTTCTATCAAGTACCCAGCTGAGCATTGCTTGGTTTATGTGGGTAATTTCGTCATATCCAGCGGCAATCATTTCATCAACCGTTGAGAATGCAGGGATGTGGCCAGTAACGCGGATGCCATGTTTTTTAGCAGCCTTCGCCATGGCGGGTACCCAATCACCATTAATTGAACTGTATATCTTGATTTGGAAATAGCCGCCTTTTTCGCCATACATATTTACAAGGTCAATAGCTTCTTGCTCTGTTGATGCCATTTCACCTGTGGCAGCAGAAAATTCACTTTTGCCTTCAATAAAACCACTTTTAGTAATGCGTGGCCCAATAATTTGATTACTTTCAATTTTTTCAATTAACGGGTCGAGTATTTTTATCTCATTACCCATATCTCGCACTGAGGTTACGCCTGCCATTACATTAAGTAGGGCGTCGTTATCGCTCATGTGGCCATGCATTTCATACATGCCTGGGATTAATGTTCCGCCATTACCATCAATCATTACCTCACCTGTTTTTGGCGTATCAAGCAATGGCTCGATAGCGGTAATTTTGTCGTTGTTAATCAATACCGATTGGGCAGCAGTCAGTTGTAATTTAATAGGATCGAATATTCTGACGTTGTTAATACGTACCGGTTTCTGATATTGGTGAGTGGCTTTTTTCGCTATTTTATCAAATCGACTTGCGTTCAAATTAGCGGCTAAATCACTTAATATTTTATTCTGTTGCTCAAAGCCCTCACGAATAACAACAGCACGAGGCGATAAAAAGGCAATCAAATGTTGGTTTTCATCAAGCGCAATATAGCTAGGGTCTAGCGCAATACCATTGATTGCATAAACCGTTGCATTGACCTTCATCGTGTTTATATCGGTAAGTTTTACTTGCTCAACTTCTGTGATGGTAAGTTCGCCAGAAGGTAAAGCAGATAATGACTGATTGGGTTGCTCAAGTAAGGCCTTAGCGTATATGAAAAGCGCATAAGGACTAGAGTTTTGCGCGATGTAAATGGCATTGTTATCAAATTTGGCACTGCCGCTTTCAGCTGAACTCTTCCAACTGGCCATTTTGTTTTGCAAGCTGAACTGCTCGTTAACTTCATTACCAAAAACGGTTTTGCCAGTTATCTGCCAGTCAATAGGTAAGCCAGCATCTGATAGCTTAAGTACTTCTTTGCTGCTAGCGCCACGACCGTTATTACTAAAAGAATAATCTATTTTGATCTTTTCAGCATCGCGATTGACTAGCATGCCACCAATGTCTGTACCGCCGAAGATTAATCTAAATTTTTCTTGCGCGGGTAGTGGCGCTTTTATGGTAGTAGTCGTCTCAGCATGTTGAGAGCAACCCAAAGTGGTTATCAATGTGATTGTACAGATGAATAATAGGGCGTTTTTCATCGGGATTTTAAGGTTCATGGCAATATCTTTTATTATTATAGATTTAAGACTACAAAGAATAGTCACTATAAATGTTCTATGCAACTAAGTGATTGTCTTTATTGCTCTTGCGGGTCTGTGGTGTTACGAGCCTATCAGCTAAAGCAATGCTGAGAAACTAGATCGAATTGATTCTAGTTTTAACGGTAATTGGGTGTTTAAAACCAGTATTCATATAGACAAAAATAAGCTTTATCAAAGTAAGTTTATTCTCCTGTGGTGACTTGTCATCAACTGCACAGGAGAATCAAAAACTTTGTCCCCCAGAGCAGGGGGGAACAGGCGGGTGGTTTATTTCTATGTAAATAAGTGAACTCAAATTAAATAGCTCACTTAATAAATGGGCTAAGTAAGTTGAGTTACTTAACGTTAATAAATTAACTTTTTACGTTAGTCTTCTTTAGGTAACGCTTTAATCGGTAAATAATAACTCGCTTCTAGCTCGTCATTAACGCAAGTTAATAAATAACTAGCCATCGCTGATTGATCAATTTCGTCTTCAACGGCATCGCCTTTACATTGTGCTAAAACGCTTAATACGAATTCAGCAGGAGCAGCCATTAGTTCAGGTTCATCATCTTGGCTAAATGCTGTATTTGACGTTAGTGTAAGTACAGCGAGTGCTAAAATTATCTTTTTCATTTCAATCTCGTTAACAAAAAATTATTGCATGTCCCAATAGTCACTTAACGAATTAAGTTGTCTATCAAGGAATCTTTTTTCATTTAGTGAATCAAGTCTCTGTCTAACCTGATACTTTTGTTTAACCGTTTTTCTCATTGCTTTTTTATTGGGTGTACCATAGGCAATTTCAAAACCAGCAATACCAGTGTCAAAATTTGAATCTTCATCAATATCAGTGTCTGCATATGTATCAATGTTCATTACTTTACCTTATAAAAAAATCAAACTTGGATTTTCCAGCAGATAATGTGCTTATATTTCATAATAGAAAAGTGAATAATTTTGTGATTATTAACAAAAATAATTTGTCGAAAAGAGTATTGAGTAATATTTTTCAAAAAATTTAAGTATTAAAAAAGTGAACATTTAGGGGCGGTGTAAAATAAAATCTATTAAACAGCCACTTGCGCTCATTATTATCTGGTGATTAATTAAGTAACTAAGGCTGTAATCCGAGTCGGCGATGCCTACATAACGAAGTTTGGTCGCTTTTCTTGGGGATTTTAATTTATTTTCACAAGAAATTTTCCGAAAAATATTTGAAAGGGTTAACACAAATGCTTTTGAACGAATGTTTAAGCTTTCAATTTAAGTGTTAAGTGGTTAATAAAAAAAGCACTACATGAAGTAGTGCTTCTTGATTGGATAGATCTAACAGTAGTTAGCAGCTATTTTTAGCTGAGCTTCACTGCTGAACTGTGTTTATTCCATCAGCCACATTCTCGCTTTGCGGGCTGGTAGATAAAACTTATGCCATTGGCTGTTAATGTTTTGAACATCTGTGCCTTCAACGACATCACGATAATTTTTATACCACCATAGATTGTGTACAGAGGTGTCTACCCAAACATCTTGGCCACTGTCACATTTATTAATACCAACGATTCCGATATGGTCACGTTTGAATAAGATAATACAATCGTTAAAATTCATTACTTGCATGCCATAACCTTGCGCGGCGTTATGGAATTTAACCATACCGGCAACGTCTGCACGCTTATATAAATTCACCCAGCGATTAGCGTCATTACTTTCGTTATGATCTGAGTAGATCATTGGCGAACCGCCATCACGACCCATAATATAGGCATTTGCTAAGACTTCATCGGTAGCATCAAGTATTTGATATCTGAAACCGTCATTGTTTGGAATATCATGAGTGACAGAGAAGGTTACTGCTTTGTCAGGTGATAAAGCTTGCCCATAGGCTGCAGGGTCCACAAGTTGGTTCATTGAACCGCCAAAACCCAGAGCAGAGCGTAAAGAGGCAAATAATGGGAAGTCATAAGCGCTATGACCGGTTTCATTCAAATAAGGTGCTAAGAAACTGTCGTAACTATTATCACCGGCACCGCCTGAAGTGATGATTTCGCCGAATACATGTACGCCATTTTTGATGTTGCTGGTAAATACGGCATTAAGATGAGAGCTCGGCATATGCTTTGCTGCATCAACACGAAAACCGGTAACCCCAATGTTTTTTAATGCTTGTAAATATGCTTGTTGCTGTGAAACCACCCAACTGTTTGCGTCTAAATCAGGTAAACCGGTATCCCCGTTTCCGCCACATAGTCGCCAATATTGCACATGGCCAGGGTTGCCCCAGTCAGTGATACAACCTTGAGGGTGAAAGTCGTTAGCACCAAAACTGTTATATTGTAAATCACCAAAAAGCTTGATGGCATTATAATAATTGCTGTTAGCGGCATAATCAGTAAGTATTTCGCTGCCCGGATAATTTAAATCAGAGCGTTTATAGGACTCATTCGCCATATGGTTAAAAACAATATCAGCATAAGTTTCAACACCTTTCGCATTTAAAGCATTAACCATGTCTTTAAAGTCATTTGTATCACCTAGTGGGCTCTCAATTACTCTAAAGTCTTGTGGCTGATAACGCGCCCACCATTCAGTGCCAGATGATTTATAGGCCGGCGAAACCAGCACTTTTTTATAACCTAAATCAGCAATCTCTTGCGCTTTAGCTGCTACTTCATCGTAGCTCCAATTGAAAGCGTGCAGTATGGTATCTGCAAAGGAAGTTTGGCTGAAAAGTAGAGTACTTGTAATTATGGCTGCTCGGCTGAATTTTTTTAAGCTTGACGTAGATTTCATGTTTGCCCCGTTGTAACAATATTTGTTTTTAGTTTTATTTTTGTTGCCTAATTGAGCATATGTTAAGCAATGGATATTAACTAGGTGCATGCATACGTATTCATTTTTAGGGCAGTATGATAATAATTACAAAGAAAGGCTGTCATGATTATAAGCCACTACACTTAATGGCTAGTGGCTTTTTATAGTGAAATCAGTGAAGGGATTGAGAGAAAACAAATATTAAATTAACGGGGAGTATTGGCTTATGAACTGAAATTAAAGTTGTACTTTTGTTCAATAGGGTAAATAAATTCCGGCTAAGTTGGATATGTGAAAATTTCAATTACACGCTTTTTATTTACTATTTTTAGCTTGATTACGTTGTTGAGCTAGCGCTTGTAGTTGTTTTGATTGCTGATGCAAACTATGACGTACGAGTGCTTCGCGGTCTTCTTCACGAATGTGATGAAAAACCACAGTATGTTGATTGTCACTTGCAATTAACTCGCTATTTACTATTTCTCCAATACAATACATAGCGGTATTTTCGTCGCTAAAAAACAACTTCAATTCAAGAAAGTCACCGGTGTTAAAGTTTGCAGGATCACTTTTAAATATTATGCCGCCACCACCAAATTTTACGGCTTGAAATCGATTGCTTTCCTCATCTTGTTGGCCAAGGATGTAACCCACTAGCAAGTCCATTTTTTTCGCTTGATGATTAAGGTATTCCATTAACTGACCTGCGACGCCAGCTACGGCTTGCAATGGGCGTAAAGCATTTTGATCTAAAGTATTTACTTCTGATGCTATTTTGAAAGGTGCCGGCATGTTAGCAACAAACTGTTCAAAATTGGGTAGGGTATCTCGCGTTATAATATTTACGTTAATAGTAAACGTATAGTCGATGGAAAAAAATTCATCAAACTGAGCCAATTTAGTTTTTATATCAGTTGTTGTCATAAATCACCTTAATTAGCCTGTACTATTAGACGTATTATAATTGCGTGTTAGCGAGAAATACATTCACCGCACATTCGCACATTTCATCAATTTGACTGGGTTGAGCGTATATTCCATCTATTACCAAACGTGCTATGCCATGTAATGTTGCCCAAGTTACTTGCGCTAATCTTAAGGTATTTTCATTTTGAACAATAATACCTTGCTCTTGCCATAACTTAGTCATTTCGACTTGATAATTAAAGCTGGCGTAAGCCATGTCTTTTAATGTTTGTGTGCTGTTATTTTCTTTCCAGATTACACGTCCAAACATTAACTCGTAAAGTGACGGATTATTGGTTGCAAAAGCGATGTAGGCATGAACAAATTGACGATACTTATCTTCATTAGAACGAGTGCTGTCTGAAAATATTTCACTTGCTCGTTGGTGCCATTGTTCAAAACCTTGCTCTGCGATAGCGCATAACAAATCATTTTTATCGGTAAAATGATGGTAAGCCGCAGTGCGTGAAACGCCAATTCGCTCCGCTAGTTTACGTAACGATAAACCTTCAATGCCAGATTCTGTCACCATTTCTGTGGCATTAATCACTAGCGACTTTCGTAAATCGCCATGATGATATTTATCTTTACTTACCATTTGATAAATAGCCTGTGTACTAAGTTAAATATCATAGGACCTTTCTTGATGGTAAGGCAACATTAGCAAATATTAGTCCGGCAACCAGTGACATAAATATCAGGAATGTTTGTGAGCCGATATCCGTGGCATTCAGCATGGTTTGCCCTGATACAGCATTACTTAAACCAATATAAACTTTACTTCCTGGTACCAATACCACTAGCCCCATTAATTTTACGATGCTTGATGGTAGGTTCATAATGCGTGAAAAAATACTACTATATATGCCCAAGGCAAAGGCGCCGATAAATGCACCTAGCGCAATACCTAAGTATTCAGCGCCCAAAATGCTAGCACCAAATGCAACATAGCCAGAAATAATGCCCCAAGGAGCATCTTTTTTCCGACATTTAAACAAAATAACTAAGCTAATTGATAACGTTGTAACCGCCGCCCATGAAGTCCAGTTAGGCGTATTTGGGGGTTGGATAAAGGCAACTTCACCCCACATCATTTTTCCTAATGCGATACCTAAAACACCACCGAAGTATATTTTAAATAAGATCATTAAGGCGTCCATCAACCTTGCCGTTCCTGACATTAAATTTCTAGCGGCAAGTTCAGACAAAGCTAAGGTTAAAGACAAACCGGGAATAAACGCGATAATACTCGACAGTACCACCAAAGGAATATTAATGCTGGGGTCTATTAACGCAATTGCGGTCGCTAAAATGGCGGTCGTCATCGCCGCAATTGGCTCTAACATATCGGTTACACGACGTGAGCGTTCGGCCCAAAAAGTAAATAAGCAAACAACTAAGCCTAGTAAGGAGGACCAAAAAACATCATTCCAGCTAGTGTGCATTAGCATAGCAAAGGCACCACTTGAGGCGCCAAAAGCAAGGAAAGTTAAAAATCGGCCATAAGGGTTTGGTTTGTTAGCTATTTCATCTAATCGTTCAATAGCTTCAGATAATGTGCGTTGGCCGGAAGTAACTTCGTCGACTAATTCATCTGCACGCGCTAATGAGCCTAAGTCGAGATCGCCAGGTGCCACTCGTAGGATATGGTTATATTCTTGATTTTCATCATCTTCAGATAAAACAAACGTTAACGAAGTTGGCGTTATGACAAAAGAGCTATAAATGCCTAAACTATTTGAAACATCAGTTAGGTGTGCCTCTAATCGATAAGCTGGCGTACCAAACTTATGTAAAGCTTTGCCCAAACGAATTATAAATCTGCGTTTATCGGTAAAGCTATCTGTATTTGCCATGGTGTTTTCGTTCACATTGAATATATTTTCATATGGTAAATGATTAATTTTAAAATGAAAGCACAGATGTGATATCTAGACGAATTTGTGCAATAAAATAGTACTTTTTACTTTAGATAACGATGTTGTTAGTGTTAATACCAAGTTGATTAATAGGCTGCTCATTTTTAAAGGTTAAAATGAATAACTACGGCGTTATAAAATTTATAAGTAGAATAACTACTGACTAAATTTTATGCCTAGTAATTATCATTGTTCCTCATGAAAAAGTAGAACACTTAATTAATCAAATTGGTATATCTTGATCTCAACTTTTATGATTACAGTTTTATTGAACTAAGGTAGCTATTTTATGGTGTTATTGATTATTTTGTTTTTTGTATTTTCTGCTGTCGCCTTGATGGTAGTTTTAGGGCAACGTTTCGGTAAACCGATGGAAACTGAGCAACAGCAAAAGTACTCTAAAATACTTTGGGTGGTGGTTTTTGTTGCCATTATTGCTGCGATTGTTCGTCAAATGCTGTCATAACTAGCCCAACTAACATGATGAACATGTTTGCTGATTAAAGTTATTTAAATAAGCCTCAACTTCATCAGCTGGCAATGCTTTACTAAAGAAAAATCCTTGAATGAAATTACAGTTTCCTCGGGTTAAAAAATCAAGTTGCTCCTGGGTTTCAACCCCTTCAGCCACTACTGTATGTCCCAATGCGTGTGACATTTGAATGATGGCCGTTACAATAGCAGAGTGATTGCCTTGATTTATCTTATTGACAAAGGTTCGATCAATTTTAACCGTATTAATTGGAAAGTTAGATAAGTAACTCAACGATGAAAACCCAGTACCAAAATCGTCAACAGCAATGTTCATCCCTAAATTTTGCAGCTTTTTCAAGTTTTCTATAATGTTGTTTGAGCCATCAACAATGCTCGATTCGGTAATTTCGACTTCAAAATATTTTGCCGCTAAGCCATGAGTTGTTAATGCCGATAAGATCATTTCACTGATATCTTCTCTCATGATGTGAATGCCGGAAAAGTTGACCGCAATAGGCACTTTAAACATATTGTTTTTCTGCCAAAAAGCATTTTGCCTGCAAACTTCATCGACAATCCATTCCGTTAAAGGAATAATCAGGTTTCGTTGCTCTGCAACACGTATCATTTTTTCAGGGTTTACCATCTCGCCATTATTTAATCGCCAACGGATTAACGCTTCAAACCCACTGACCTTTTGAGGGTTAAGAGTAACCTTAGGTTGATAATGCATTTCTAAGCCAGTTTTTGTGTGAATTGCCTTGCGAAGTTCTGCTTCTAGTAGGTTAATTTCATCTTGTTCTTCCCTCATTTCATGGCTATAAAAATGGAAAGAATTTTTTCCCATTTTTTTAGCATGGTACATGGCGATATCAGCATTCTGCACCAAACTTTCTTTAGAAAGTCCGTCATGGGGGTAAACAGAAATGCCTAAACTAGTTGAGCCAAAATGTTCATAATTTTTCAACATAATAGGTTTTGAAAGGGACTCAATAATTCGTTGCGCAACAACAGAAATGTCATTACTTTTTTTAATATCATTAAGCACAACAATAAACTCGTCTCCACCTAAGCGTGCTATAAAACCATTTGTATTGCCATCAAATGAAGAACTGACAAAATCCTCTGTTCGAACACAGTCTTTAATACGTTGAGCAAAATTTTGTAATAGCTGATCTCCCATATTGTGGCCAAGATTGTCATTCACTACTTTAAAATCGTCTAAATCGATAAACAACAAAGCAAATTGAACATTATTACGTTTAGAGTAAGCTAATAGTCGCCCAAGATAATCATTAAACATTAAGCGATTAGGTAAACCCGTTAAAATGTCAGTAAACGCCTGACTTTTAAGCTTTTTGGTGGCTTGTAAAAGCTTTTTGTTCATACTTTCAAAAGCTCGAGCTAGGTTGCCTAATTCATCTTGGGTTTTCACGGGTATAAAAACTTGCTCTTTATTGTCGCCAATTCTGCGTGTGGCTTTATTGAGGATAGCAAGAGGCGTCAAGACAAAACGTCGAAGGCCAATAACCAATAAAATGGTAAGTATTAAGATAGATAAAACAATGAGTACCAACAACATATATTGCACTTTTTTACCATCTTTTAAATATAATGACTGCTGATAAACCGCGATCAGCGAATAGTCAAAACCCAGCGGGAATGATCTGATCTCATAAGTATTATCGGCAATTTCTAACTGACTACTCTTAAAGGGGCTAGAGTCATTTTTACCGACGGTGGGCACTTTAATTTTTTCAATCAACAGTTCAGTAGATAAAACCTCGTTGGTGAAGGTGGTATTTTCAGAGGTATTAGAAACCAATAATGGTTTTTGCTGCTGATCAACTAACATAAACTGCATCAATGAATTGTCGGCGGTTTTATTTAAATGCTGTTGTAATTTATTTACTGAGGTGGTTAATAGTAAATAACCTCTTAATTCAGGCGCTTTACCATAACTGTCAGAGGCAAAATTAGTTAAAGTTACTTTTCGAGCAAAATACAACACTGGCATTTGGTTGTCTGGGTTTGTCGTAAATAAATAAGTACTTTCAAGTTCTAACCTGTTTAATTTTTCAATGACAGGGTGATTTAACTCTTCTTCGGTAATATTTTCTTCAATATTTGAGTAACGAACATCTTCATAGCCATCAGGTAAAATAAAGCGAATTTCTTCGTATTCAGGGTAAGCTTTATTAAAGCTATGAAAAGCACTCAGGAGGATAGGGTGTAAAAGAGAGTAGCGTTCATTCTCCGACGCAAGCGCATACTGAATAACCAGATCATGCTTTGCAAACAGGTCAACATTAGACAACCCAACCGATATTGTATGAGAAAGCAATCCTTGGGTTTGATTGGTGTAGTTGTTAATGTTTTGTTCAATATTGTCGTGGGCAATACCAACAATTTGCTGACTAGTGATCCAACCAAATAGCATAATGGGCACTATGACCATAGGTAGTGTTAGTGCCAATAACTTAGTTCTTAGTTGTTTCATTATCATATGAGTTATTTAATTGATGACTTTATTATAAATTTTGCTACGTGTTCTTAGCATTCTGCCTTTTAGTTCTTGGTGCGACTCCAAATTTTTTAAAAGTTCTTCACTAGGGTGAATAGTCATATCATTAAGAAACTCTGGTGAAAGAAATTTTTTAGCGGCTGTATTGGGAGTTGCGGTATATATATATTCAGCATTTTGTGCAGCTATTTCTGGTTCATTAATATAATTGAGGAATTTATGCGCAAGTGCTTTGTTTCTTGATTGCGTAAATACCACCCAATGATCTGTCCAAATACTGCTGCCTTCTTTAGGCAAAACATATTTAATGTTGGGATCTAATTGCTGTAATGTCAAAGCGTCGCCACTATAAGTCATGGAGGCTGCTGCACTGCCTTTAACCAAAATGCTATCTGCGGTTAGTTGAATTTGTCCGTACCTAAGTACATACGGCTTTTGTGCTAAAAGTAATGATTCAGCTTCCGCCAATTCTTTTTTATTCATACTGTTTATCGAATATCCTTTAGCATTTAAGGCTGCGGCCAGTAATTCTCTGGCGCCTTTAATCATGACAATTTTACCGTGCAAAGCCGCTTGTGGTTGAAAAAGGTCCATCCAAGTTTCAATGGGCTTGTCCACTAAGTCTGCACGATAAGCAATACCCATAGTGCCCCATGCATAAGGTACGCTAAAACCGTAAGCGCCTAAATTGGAGCTTCTAATTTTTTCATCTATATATTGCAGGTTAGGTACATCTTGCAGGCTTATCGGGTCAATCCAGCCCTTATTTTTATATACATCCATCATCATGCCACTGACGATACCAATATCGTAACCAACACCATTGGTTTGTAACAGGAACTTATCTCGTTCATCATCGGTTTCATAATAAACATCAGCGATTTTAGCGTTATACTTTTTCTCAAATGCTGCCACAACACTGGGATCAATAAACTCAGACCAATTGAGTACGGTTAAGGTCGTGGTGTTGTTCTGTGCGTTTACTTTAGGCGAGTTGAACGAATAGAGCATTAAACAAAACGTAATGAGACTAATGAGCTTATAAAGGCGATGCTCCAAAAGCATAAAAGACGATTCCCTTTTCAAGAGGCTGTGCGAATTTCACATAAAACAGTGTTAGGTCTAAGTGTAGATTATTAGCCTATTTACTCCATTATTTTTTAGACTTACTTTGCGTTTGAGCAATAAAAAAATATGATTAATGACAATGACATAATTAAAAATCGAATGCACTTTATAAAATGTAACCACTTTGTAAAAAATGCTGGTTGCTTATTTGATTCATCACTTTGTTATTAATGATTTGTGGCTAATATTACATATTCGATATTTACAGTGTAGTTTACGATTTTCACTTAGTATGATTGATTGTCGAGTTAAGGGGTTAATCCGTCGCACATTTAAATATTTTCGCCTAAAAATAAACGTCTATAATCGTAAAGGTTCGCATTGAATATAGGTTGTTTATATTAAAAAGAATCTATACATATGCTTGTTATTGTATGCGACTTAAGGTGTTGATATGCATAAATCAAAGAAAACTTCATGTTTACTGTACATAGTAATAACTTGCTTTAGTTTTGCATGCCACGGTAAAACAGAAAACATCACTATCGGTAATGTTTCTTTTTCACAATCGCTACTAAAGGTTGGGGCAGGTGAAACAATGATTTCGGCTGAAGATGTCAATTCAGATGGCCATCAAGATGTCATCATTTCAAATTACTTGGATAACAATATCGTAATTTATATTGGTGATGGTAAAGGTGGTTTGATTGAAACCCGCCGTTATTCTGCGGGAGAAAAACCGACAGATATGGCTATTTTTGATGTCAATGAAGATGGTCATGAAGATGTTTTAATTGCTAACCATGAAACCTCATATCTGACTTTACTTAACGGTGATGGGCAAGGGGGATTCAAGATTGCGGATCAGTCACCGCTGAATATACCTGTAAAACCTCATCCTCATGTGGTGAAATTGAAAGATCTTGATGGAGATAATAAAGTCGATTTGATTGTTGATAATCGTACGCATAATGGCTTATTAGTGCTTAAAGGCTTGGGTAATAATCACTTTAATCAAACAGAAAAACTGATTGAGGTTGGTGGTGATCCTTACCTTGGATTTGCCATTGGAGATATAAATAGAGATGGAAAATTAGACATAGTTACGCCTAATCAAAACGATATTGGTATATTGCTTAACACGAGTGTTGAACAGCTTTCATTTTCATTAAGCAAAATATCACCATTTAAATCACCGTTTGCTGTTGAATTAGCAGATATCACTGCCGATGGAAAATTAGATTTAATAATCGCGTCACAGAGCAACTCAGTCACGGTTATTCCCGGAGATGGTCAAGGAAGTTTTCTAGAAGATAAGAAAACAACCATAAAAACTTCATCTGGAGCAAAGCAAATAGCCGTTGGTGATATTAATGGTGATGGAATCGAAGATACTATTGTTACTCATTGGTCTGGAGAGATTTTGGCCGTTTTAGGCAGTAAAGCTAGCTTAGAAACGATGAGTTTTACTAATGTGGAAATACCTAACCCTTGGGGGCTGGTCATAGTCGATTTAAACGAAGATGGTAAAAGTGACTTTATCATTGCTAGTGGAGACAGCAAGTTAGCGGCAGTATATATTAGCCAAGGTAAGTAACCTTTGCTCATCGATTAAGTTTTAAATGCAATGTCCAATCAAAACTAGGAAGTATTTGATGAAAGAAGAAGTTGAAGAAATTAAAAATGCAATAAAGTCTAAAATTTCATTTTGGAATAATATCAAAAGTAAAAAGCTCAAAGCGGGCTTAATTATCTTGTCTTTAGGGCTTATTGGCTTAAAAGTATTTACCACCGTATTAACTTTTGAGTGGCTTAAAAACTTGTTAGCCTAACTGAAAACTGTTTTGCTCTTCCACGATACCATCTGAGTTGTAACTATGGTCATGCACATCAATTCCCCCCGTTTTATGTTGGAGAATAATGGTAGTTGAGCGCGTACCGTAGTTGGGTGATTTAATGAATATACTGCTAAATAATAATTCCATATCAACAGCAAGCCCAGTTTCTGGTAAGTGCTTATTATCGGCGACCTCTTCATTCATCATGACAGTAAAAAGTGCATCTACATCGAGTTTATTTGCGCTAATTAACTCTTCTAATTTGGTTACACCTAAGGACATTTTAGGCCAAATATCATCAAGTGCGCCATTACATATACTGTGAAAACCTGAACTCAATGTAATGAATTTTTTATTAACGCTGTCAAAGGCTTGTAGGTTATTTAACGAGCCAAAAATTAAGTTAAAGTCGTTATACTGAATTGAATTTTGGATTAAATATTGCTGCATTGCCTGTTTATCGTTTTGTAATGCCGATAAAACTAAGTCACCCCTTGAGCGTTTTGTCGCATCAACATGTTGAGGTCGCCTGAAATTAGTTAAAGCTGAAAAGTCACCTTGAGAATTTAGCCCAAGCCAAGTGCCGCCAGCTTGCATATCTTTACCTGCTAATATGTTTGGCTTTGACCAAAAATGCATGTTTTGCGTTGGTCGTTGGTGAAATTCATCGCGATTCGCACAAATAATGACTGGGTATTGTGGGTGCTGATTAATGGCGATAAATAAAATACACATAATTAGCCTTTTTAATTCTATTTAAGAATATCTGGTGCTTTCACTCTAGGTCATCATAGGATATGGTTTGTAGCATTATAATCACAGATATTATTAACGTATTTTTCAAGGAAAAGGTAGTCAAAGCTGATGTTAACACTTCCAGTAATCGATTTAAAAAATAAAGTATCAGCGCAAGAGTGGCAACTAAGGGTAGATTTAGCCGCTTGTTATCGCCTTATTGCTCTGCATGGCTGGGATGACCTAATTTACACCCATGTTTCAGTGCGTATTCCTAATACTGAACATGTACTGATCAACGCTTTTGGCTTACGTTTTGATGAAATAACCGCGTCAAACTTAGTGAAAGTAGATATGGACGGTAATATTGTCGATGTTGATAGCCCGTTTGATTTTAACCCTGCAGGCTTTACGATTCATAGTGCTATACATGAAGTACGCCATGACGCACTTTGTGCCTTACACGTTCATTGTAATGAAGCGATAGCAGTAGCAAGTTTAGAGCAAGGTTTGTTGCCGATTAGCCAATATTCTATGTTCGCATTAGCTTCATTAAGCTATCACGATTACGAAGGTCTAGCGGTTAACGACGATGAAAAGCTGCGTATTCAACAAGACTTAGGCGATGCAAACTTTATGCTACTGCGAAATCATGGCGCGATCACGCTAGGTAATACCATTGGTGATGCGTTTATGCATATGTACGACTTGATACGTGCTTGTCAAATTCAGGTACAAGTGATGTCTACGGGGATGAAACCTTTGTTGGTTGATCAAAGTATTGTTGATGGCATTAAAGCGCAGGCAAATGTTGTACATACTGGCTCAACGGGTGGGCAAAAAGCTTGGCCAGCGATGTTGCGCAGAGTATATAAAACCGACCCCAGTTTTGCGTTATAAGCCTCAGAATTTTAATTTTATCAATTTAGCACAGCATTAAAAAGCATATATAAAGAGAGCATAATGAAAGTAACTCACGTAGAAATTTTTGATATTGAATGTCCAAAACGTCCAGGTTGGAACCCGGTATTTATTCGTGTTCATACTGATGAAGGCATTAGCGGTGTTGGTGAGGCAGGCCTTGCTTATGATTGGGGGCACAGCGCGGCAGCCGCTATGCTAAAAGAGATCAGCGAAGCGGTATTAATCGGTTTTAACCCTTTTAATACCGAATTATTGTGGTCACGTATGTTACGTGAAAGTTTTTGGGGCTTAGGCGGCGGCCCCGTGCTCTATTCAGCAATGAGCGCAATCGATACAGCTTTATGGGATATAAAAGGTAAAGCACTTGGCTTACCTGTTTATCAATTATTAGGCGGTAAAACCAATGAAAAGCTTCGTACTTATGCCAGCCAACTTCAGTTTGACTGGGATGACACCATTAATAAACTGATTGAGCCAGCACAATATGCCGAAGCTGCATTAAAAGCGGTTGCTCAAGGTTACGACGCAGTAAAAGTTGACCCTATTGTTTATAACCAAGATGGCAGTTCTTCATTTGACCGAACTAAGTTATTTACACCTAAACAAATGCGCTTATTTGGCAATCGTTTACGTGCTATTCGCGATGCTGTTGGCGAAGATGTCGACATCATTTTTGAATCGCATTCATTAATGGGCGCGGCATCAGCCATCCAAATGGGTAAAATTGTTGAAGAAGTTGGTTGTATGTTTTACGAAGAGCCGGTTAATTACCTTAACTCGGCTGTGCATAAAAAAGTCTCAGATAATGTTAATGTGCCGATTGCTGGCGGCGAGCGCTTGTATCATCGTTGGGACGTACGGCCTTATTTTGAAGACCAAAGTATTGACGTGTTGCAGCCGGATATTGGTTTGTGTGGCGGCTTTACTGAAGCTAAAAAAGTCTGTGATTATGCTGATGTTTACGATATTCGCATTCAAGCCCATGTTTGCGGCGGCCCGGTTGCCACAGCAGCGTCTTTACACCTTGAAACGGCGATCCCTAACTTTTTAATTCATGAACATCATACCTATGCCATTAAAGACTGGAACCGTGAGTTATGTTTACAAGACCCACAACCAGTAAACGGTTTTTTTGAAGTCTCTGAAGCCCCTGGTATTGGTATTGAGCTTAATGATGAAGTAGTAAAACGTTCACCAAATATTACGGTTAATACATTGAAATAAACCAGACGATAGCTGAACAGTATGAAGCTATCAGCTATCAAAAACACCACAGTTCCTTTTTAATTTACCGTTGTCAGTTTTGGAAATGACCTAATCATAAAGTTGATAAGGTCATAAATGAGCCTGAAGCGGTCAAAAATGGTGGCTAATATTCACCTTAATTTATGTTCGCTAGGATACGATTGCTGAAGTTAGCCTTGGCTTATCTAGCGACAAGTAATACGACTTTGCGGACATTAAGGTAGTGAAAGATCCTCTTACGTGTTACTTAACTCGGTTGCTTCCTGATTTACGAGCCAAGCATAGATTCTCTCATTCACTTCTAGCATTACTGGAGAGTTACATGAGTTGGCATAGCTCAATATCGAAGGTTCTTCTTTTTGAAACCTAAGCATATGATCCATACCCTCAATAATATAGGTTTCTGTTTGGTGTGGGGATAGTTCTGAAATTAAAAGTGTATCATCTGGATGGCACTGGAAATCCTTGCTACCTCCAATCGCTAATATTGGATGACCTGTCTTTTTCAAGAATGATTTAACGTCATAGTTAAACGTCTCTCGATAAAATTTAGTACTCACCCTAGAAAAAGAAACCCATATTCTCTTCGCTTTTGTTTTTTCAACCTTGCGTCTAAGCTTTATCATTGTCTCTAATGGATTTTTAGAATATAAGAACAATCGGGCTAATTTTCCTTTTATGCCTGTCATTTTATTTAAATCGCGATTGAGTACCTCAGCATTTTTTACTCCATCCTCTTCAAAACTTCTTAAACTGGCGCATAGCATCATTATACCAGCCAGGTTGAGCCTTTTCGACGCTATTTCAGGAGCAAGTACAGCCCCTTCACTATGTCCGAGAAGGTAAATTCCCTTTGAATCTACAACATCTGTTTGATCGCTTATGAAATCAATTGCAGCACATGCGTCATCAACCATTTCCGATAAGCCAGCGATTTTAAAATCACCTCCACTTTTTCCAATGCCCCTTTTGTCGTAACGAAAAGAAGCAATTCCATTTTCAGCTAAAGACTCTGCAATGTATTTGAAAATTAGGGTGTTAAAGCCTGAAATATTCCCATCTCGATCTTGAGCTCCACTGCCATGAACCATGATTACGCAAGGTGGTGGTACGTCACATTTAGGGATTGTAAGTGAACCTGAAAGGAATATATTGTCCGATGGAAAAGTTACCTCTGAATGCAAACCAAACTCCTTTAGAAAGCTAATGCTTAATATCACGCGATTTGCGCACTTTCCTGCACAAGTTCGGCGCAGGTTCATAATTAAACTATTAATAACAAATTTAATAAACCTTTGCTAGTTAAAGTATTTATAAAGAAAGTTGTTATTTTTAATAGTAAAAGGATTTAGCTATAGGCACGAGTCTGCTTGAACTTTTTATCCGACATTTTGGACATTTCAAAGAACCTGACCCCGCAGTTCAGTTTGCCAATATTTTTGTTCCAACTATAGGTTACAATGTACTTCGTTAATTTAGTTTCTATTGAGTAAGTCATAAAGAATGAAAATGAGTAAAATCTGCCATCGTTTGAACAATAAGTTATTGGCTGTATTAGACCAAATCAATGAAGAGGCGAAGCAAGTCGATGGCTTTAGTCATTTAAGTCACACTGTTCAGTTCGATTGTTTCCCTGCCAGTTTATTAGTGCATTGCCATTTTAGTGAAGCACAAAAGCTGAGTGCTGCACAGAGCAGTCATGCTGAAAACAAATTACAAAAGCAGTTGCATAAATTACTTTTTAAAAAAGGAATCGTGTTAAAAAATCCTAAAATGAATTTAAAACTGCAAGGTCCGACTGAGAATCAAACAGACTATATTTCACCAGTTGTGTAATATACTTAGCTAGATGGATAATACTCATTGACCAGATGTTAACAAAGATTCGATAGCAGTCTTTATCCTTGGCTTATCTAACGACAAGTGATCCAACTTTGCTGACATTTCAAAGAACCTGCCCCCGCAGTTCGTAATAATACTTTGAAAATAAAGAGTATTGGGTTACTTTATTCAACAATCAAGTAGATCGTAGTTACTGAGACGTCTACATAATTAGCCGTTAGGCGTTTTATCTGGTTGAGTGTTTTCTGATAGTTCGGAGGAGTTATGTTGATTTCAATTGTACTCGTTTCAATCTGGGCCTTGCTAATGTTTCGCTCAGGTTTGGCTGAATATAAATATTATCAATCGGTCAAAACACTTGAGCCTAAAATTTGGGAGCAGCTCGGGTCACCTAAATATTTAAAAATTCCACTAGCATTTGTATCATCAAAAGGTTCAAAGCAATTACGTGGCATTTCCAATAAAACAGTATGTGAGTTTGCAAACAAACATAGGCAAGCAGGCATTCAATTTTTGGCGTATGTTGTGTTAGTTTTAGTTGCAAGTACTGTGTATTTTAAAATCGCCTAACAACCTGTTAACAGGGCGTTGGTAATTTAGTTTCTATAGGATTCCAATGAAGTATAAAAATTCAATCTTCTTATTGATGTGTTTACTTAATTTTTCTTGCTCTACTGTAACAACTCACAATGTGACCTTTGGCCACCCGTATAGCGGCACTGAAGATGCGGTAAAAAACTTTCCATGTCGAACAGTAAGTTCAATGAATTATGCAATGTTAAACTTTCCTTTTGTGTTCCTTGATATGCCATTTTCCTTTGTATTAGATACAATTTTATTGCCCGTTGATATATTAGTGTCCCCCAAAGTAGAGCGTAAGTTTACAACTCTTCATGATAAAAAGTGTGTTTAGAGTTTATTCTTAAAACATATCAAGTCGTTAAAGCAGACCAAAAAGTAATCATAATTGGCGTAGTAAATTTTTTTGAAGTAACCGTTTTAAGTGACTACCTCCCTAAAAATTAAAAAAGTCCTAACGAGTTAACGTTAGGACTTTACTATAAGCTTTGTTAACTAACTAACAATTATAGATTATTTGCATTTAGAAAATCTTCTGTGTGCGGGTCGCCTGAAGTATTGCTAAAGCCATTTGTACTTTCAGCTGATTGTAATAAAGCAGCACGCGTATTTACAAAAGCACTGCCATTTGCTGCTTGTGGGTTAGTTGCTAAATAAAGAGCCGCCGCACCTGCAACATGTGGAGATGCCATAGACGTTCCACTCATTGTTGTTGTTCCACCGCCTTTACGAAGTGATAAAATGCTACCACCTGGTGCCGCAATAGCTACTGGTGCAGAATTATTACTAGTCCAGCTTGCACTTTGATTCCCCCAGTTTGAGAAGCTATTCCAATCGTCGCCTTCTTTGGCTGAACTAACTGTTACTACAGTATCAGCGTAACCAGCAGGAGTGTAATTTGCAGCATTATCACTGTCGTTGCCCGCGGCAACAACTACAACAACACCAGCATTACGAGCATTACAAATCGCTTCATGATATGAATCATTACCAGTAAAACCATTATTGGTACAGGTTCCCGTTACACTTCCGCCACCACCAATAGACATATTAACAACAGCGGCTTCACCACGTGCTGTTACTTCAGATGTAACCCAATCAAGCGCAGCAATTGTACTTGAATTAGGACATGAGCCACGGCTTGTACAGATTTTACCAGCATGTAATGTAACACCTGGAGCCATACCGACAACATCTTGATTGTTATCAATTGCGCCTATCGTTCCACCAACATGAGTTCCGTGACCATGATCGTCATCCCATGGTTGACTACAGTCTTTACCTTTACAGTTTTCAAAAGCCATACCGTTGCCAATATTGCCAGCTAAGTCTGCGTGATCTGAATCAAGACCTGTATCTAGTACATAAACATGCACGCCAGCACCGGTATTACTATTGGAGTCTGCGCCAGTACGCGAAATGCCCCAAGGCATCACTTGTGGAGAAGGAGTACCGCCACCAGAACCAGGCTTTCCTTTGTTAATACTTTTTTCACCATCAAACTCAACTGAGGCAACATTAGGATTATTACGCAAAGCGTTCAAACGACCTTCAGTCACTGAAGCGGCAAAACCAAAAAATGCCGAGCCATATGAAAATTTAACTGCTCCTACGCCCATACCAGCTGCAATATTTTTGGCATTGCTTTTGTTTGACTCGTGACCAGACACTGCTAAGTTAGCATTCAACTTCACGATTACATCTAGCTTTGATGTTGGGTTACCCGCTTGAGCAGCTGTTGCACTCAATGCTAATATTGTTGCTGTAGCTACATATTTTAATTTAAATTTCATTATTTACCCTTCATTATTATTGTTTAGTTTAAACCGATTGCAGTTACTACTTAGCAAATCTACAATAAGGCTAAATTAGGAGGGCTAGTAAAAATAGTAAAAAAGCGACCATTATTGATAAGATAACGACATAATAAAATTTAAATAGCACTAACAAATAATAGAAGCTTAGTAGACTTGGTTAATACTACTGGTTCTACTAATGATTTACTGATCACTATAACTCGGTTCCATTAAGACATGACAATGGTGCAGGTATTGCTGTACATCTGATTAAGATGATTTTTGTCCCCCTTTTACCACCAAGCAACAAGGTTCAAATTAGTTGGAGCAATCAAGTTGAGGCTAATGTATAAATTGTCACGACTGAAAACCTTAGCGTTTACTTTGTTAAGGTTTTTAGATACCAACTAATGCACAAAACCTATCAACAGCTCATCATCACATGGCAGTTTTCTAAAAACTTACAATGAGGAAATCGCGGGAATTTAATTCGGTGCTATGGGGATTACTTTATGCTCTTTTTCTCTGGTTGGATGAAACGCTTTTTAGGTACTAATTTACGCAACGTGAGTAATTATCAAGCCACTCATAATAATTTATAAAACTGAATATCTGCAAAGCGGATAAAGCCACAAAGATGAATAAGTCTGATTGAAGCTTCAGATGATTTTTCGTTGTAAACGCTAACTTTTACCACAAAACAGAACCACCAGTTACGAATCAGACTGAACTATCTGTAACTTTTGCTTCATAAAGTCGATAAACACACGGTTTTTATTAGGTAGGTATTTACTTTGCACATACTGTAAACAAATATCACCTTGGTAGCTCCCTTTTAAATGCCAATCTTCCAATAATGGAATGAGTTTCCCCGTTTCAATACTTTGTTGCGCTATATAATCTGGTAAAGAACCAACACCAAAACCCTGTTCAATAGCATCTCGTCGCATTTCGCTGTGATTAATTAAATATGAGCCTTTAACTTGTACAGTAGTTTGCTGGTTTTTATTACTAAATCGCCAACGACTATCAGCCATATTTTCGCCTAAGCATATGCATGCCAAATTTTTTAAATCATCGGGGTGTAATGGTAGTGTGTGTTTGGATAGAAAGTCAGGGCTAGCACAAACCACATGTTCAACATGCCCAAGTTTGACGTTTACCAAGGCTTCAATGGGGTTGTCATTTATATGAATCAAAAAATCTACACCGTCATGGATAGGATCTAAAATACGGTCGGATACCTTTAAATGCAACTGAATATCTGGGTAGCATTTCAAAAATTCAACAAAGAGTGGTCTTAATACTTTATTGGCTAGTGATTTTGGAGCCGCTACTCTCAATAACCCACTTACTGTCGATGTTGCAGAGCGACTAGCATTAACAGCTTGATCAGCAGACTCTACCATTTGCTTACAATAATTAAAGGTTATTGCCCCTGACTCCGTTAATGCCAGTTGCCGAGTTGTTCGCTGTAATAATTTGATGCCTAAGGCATCTTCTAATCGGCTAATTTGACGACTTACTGCAGAAGGTGTAACCCCAAGTTTTTTTGCCGCCTTACTAAAATTTCCCTGTTCAACCACAGTGACAAAAATAGCCATATCAGATAATAAAGGCATTAATTTATTTGTGTCCATGAAGCACAAGTCCTTTTCCAATTGAATGCATTGTTTAATTTAGCTCACATATTAACATAGTGAGTAGTAATAAATGAGTTGCGAGCATACTTAAAATTGTAAGAGGTAAATATGGAATTTTTAATAAATACTTATATGGCAGAAATTATAGCGGTGAGCACAATTGCTGTTTTTATGGCTATGTTGCCAGGTGCTGACTTTGTCATGGTGACGCGAACGAGTATTTACAATGGTCGTTTTTCAGGTTTATATATGAGTTTAGGTATGTGTCTATCTGTTTGCGTTCATGCTAGTTATTCTATTGCTGGATTAGCAGTAGTGATAGCAAATTCGCCATGGCTATTTTCAGCAATAAAATATTTAGGGGCGGCTTATCTTATTTATATTGCTTGGCAGTTATTAACAACACGCGAGAGTTTAAATAATGATGAAGGCAATTCTAAGACTCAAATGTCACCTTTTATGGCATTACGTTTGGGCTTTACATGCAATATATTAAACCCTAAAACATCTATTTTCTTCTTAAGTATTTTTACGCAAGTTGTGTCGATAGATACGCCGTTAATAATGCAAGTTAGTTATGGCTTTATCATTATGTTGGCACACTTTGTTTGGTACAGTGGTGTGGCTTTATTGTTATCACACCCAAGCATAATGCCTCGTTTCAATCGTCAAAAACAAAAAATTGATAAAGCAGCAGGATTTGTTTTGATGCTAATTGCCATAAAGCTCAGTTTAGTTAGTTATGTTTAAGTAAAAAATGACTGCTTTTCAATGCCGGATAAAGCGACAAATATAATTAGATCGCACTTAGCGCATAGTTGACGTAACCCCATGAAAAGCTTAGTGTTAGGTTGGAGTTAAAAGCGACTAAATTGAGCAAGTCGAATTATAACTGTGAACCGTCGATTTTTTCTGTAAAAATTTATGATGTTGTTTATAAACACTTTAATTTTGTTATTAATAGTTTAATTATGAACATGCGAAGAGATTGAACGGAAAGTTACGTAAATATCGCTTTATAAAATTGTTATATGCAAAGCGAAAATTAGATGTATGTCGGCTATTTGTCATCTGTTTGTCATTACCGACAGGATGCCCGTGGTATATAGTGCGTCAGCATTCAATAATAAAGGGAGTTACCTGTGAAGTCATTAAGACTCGAAAAACACTGGTCTCAAGAACAATTGGCGCAACTAAGCGATTTAAATGTGCGCACAATTCAAAGAGTAGAAAAAGGAAAAAGCGTTGGAACTGAAACCTTGAAGTCTTTGGCTGCGGTTTTTGAAATCTCAACTGATGAGCTTATAAATGCTATAGATAATGAAAAAAAACTCCAAACAGAAGAGGACGCTTATGTGATTAAAGATAATTTTCAGCATAAAAAAGCAATAGAGAAAGTTAAATCTATAAAATATTTTTATGCCTTCTCTGCATTTTTAATTGCTGTCTTTCTTTTCTTCATGTTGCCTAACTACAATGATGGAGAAAATTTAGGTTCATTGATTGTAGTATTTTTATCTTTTAGTGCCCTTATTGCTGGCCTCGATTTTCATGTATTTGAACCATTTGGTGAAGAATGGGAAAAAGAAAAAATATCCCAGATTTTAAATCAACAGGGTGACGAAAGTAGCTCTAGTTCAGAGCGCTAAATAGACAAAAGTTATATCAAAAATTTAAAGCGGGATTGCTAACTGTTTGCTCGGTTTCGCTTCGCTATATTTTAAGCAAACTATAAACAGCCATCGAAATAGGCGTTTTTAAAAATTAGGAGAAATTGTGCAAAAATTAATTTTGGTTTTTTTGTTTTTATGTACCATGGTATCTCATGCTCAAGCGGATGAGGCTAGTAAAGCATTCAAGGCAATAGATAGTTTGTTTCTGGCAATGTCTGAAGTTGACTATGGCAAGATGAAGAATAATGTAACAGATTCATTCATACTCCTTGAGCATGGAGAGGTCTGGTCGATAGAAGATCTCATAAAAGTTGTTAAGCCCTCTGATTATGTTAGAACTAACTATTTCAGCATTATAAATATCAATGTCAAAGGGGATGTTGCTATTGCAAATTACTGGAATAAAGCCAATTTTAGCAATAAGGTCAATAGTGAGGATGTTGTTTGGTTGGAGAGTGCTGTTCTTGAAAGAACTAAAGGCATCTGGCGTTTATCGCAAATGCACTCTACAAGGCTTCCTCCGGGTGAAGTGCCCGAGGGAGTCGTATTTTTGAGGCAGGCAATATAACAAAGCGTTAATCCCGCTAGCCATTTTGATTCTTGTGCGTTCACTGCACCCAGTTTTGCACAAGACTTCAGATTAAAGATTAAGTAGGGTCAGGGACACTTTAATTATTAATTAAGTACTCATAATAAATTCAAGTATTGTAAGCCCTATCGATTTTATCGCTTCCTTGAATACTCAAAATTAGCATGCCCATCAGGGCTGCTTTATGTAATCACTTACCTCGGTTCCTTAATAGCAGCGTTGATAAAACGACAAATTGATTAAGTCTGATTGAAGCTTCTACGCTGTTCATTATTTGCTTAAAGAGACTGTTCTGACGTAATTAACTGAGTATAGTTTTAACATTAAATTGTTCGTTTATTACCTTTATTACGTTTAATAAAGGTAAGTTCATTAAACGATTAAACCTACCTAATATAAGCAATAAATCTACGACTAATCCTGTTGTAGAAACAGGCTAGCGAGTGCTTTTAGCTCTAATCGTTAACATTAGTAAGCTAATTGAAATCGCTACAAAATAATAAGGTACTCCTGCCTGCCAACTTGCTTGGCTATTAACACCAAAAAAGTCGACATATAATGCTGTTTGAATGGGGCCTAAATACCAAAGAGCAGGGTAAAGCACTTCAAACATACGCTTTGTTCCAGTAAATGCGCCACAAAAATAGGCAAGCGATACGGTAAATGAAATGGCGATAAATAATTGAATGAGTAGTAACCACTCACCGCTTCCTGTGAAACGAACTACGCTGCCGATACTTGCTATGGTTAATAATACCCATGCTGCAAAATAGCAGGCTAAGCTTTGTAAAATAGCTGATTGTTTACTGTAGGTGATTAACTCTATGGTATTTGCTTGTTTTTCTACTTGCCCTAGTTGAGAAATAACTAATACACACCATAACAACGAAATAGGTAAAACAAGACTAATAAGCAAGGTTTGACTGATAAACAATTGCGCGATATTTAACAGCACTAGGCCGATAAACCAATAAACTGAATGCCCCCTGAGAAGTAATTGTAGCTCTAATCGTAATAAGCGAGAAAAGGCAAAATGCTTAGTTAACCTAACAAATAAGCTATTCGCTAGGCCGCCCACTTTGGTATTAAAGGTGGTCCTTAACCATGAAGTTTGTTTATTTTCAGGTACTGAAATTTGACTAAAACGATCAAAAAATATAAAGGCTAATACTAAACAAACAACACAGATAAACAATAACGGCAGTGTGCCCCACAGTTGGGTTAATGTTGGCTCTATACCTTGCCAAACAAAAGTTTGTATTTCATTGGCTTGATCACTGATATTGACACCGATATTTGTAGCACCTTGCTGCAATGGAAAAAGTGCGGCAACCTCGGCATCTAATTGATCGAGTAATACGCCTATTCCAGAAACGCTTTCAATGGTTTGCGCAATCGAGCCAAGCCATAAGAAAAAATACACCAAGTTACCAAGCCCGCCTCTAAGCCACTTAATTGACTCAAACAATAGCGCAATAGCTGCGATAGCTAACAAAGTAGGCAATACAAAAACTAGTTGTGGCCAAACTAATGCCCAAAGATTGATGTGATAACTTTCACCGTAATAAAGCTGGATCACAATACTGCTCAATAGCATAACCAGCACAATAGAAAGCAAAATAAGTACGTTGGTGCACCATTTGGCAAGCAAAAAATTTAGCTTACTGACAGGCGTGGCAGCAATGAGTTCTCCGGTCATGGATTGTCGGTCTAATTCAAGCGCATTTTTGACCAGATAAAAACAAATAATAGGCAAAAAAATCACGTTCAGCATGGCTAGGCATACCCCAACCCAAGCACTATTGTAGATACCACGATAACCATTAATCACTAGCGTTTGATAGTGGGCATCAGGGGAAGGGAAAAAAAGTAATGTTAGTACCGACATCAGTAAAAGAGTTACTACAAAACTTTGTTGGCGGGTTCGTTGTTTAAAATCAGCAGTAATGCATTGCCATACTTGATCCATTAACTTGCCCTCGCATAGGCAGTTGGGGCTTGTCGGTTGCTGGTAAAATATAGGTAAGCATCTTCTAATGACGGAGCTCTTGAAGTGGCTCTAGCATCAGGACAGAAATCAGCAACAATATTTAGTTCAACCTTGGATTCTTTACGCACACTATGGCTTACAATAAATTCATGCTGAATATGTTTAAGTTCATTTAAATTGGCCGTTAATTGCCAACATTTATTAGCGACTTTATGGAGTAGTGTACTTGGTGATTCTGCTTGAATTAACTGCCCTGATTGCATAATCGCAATGCGATCGGCAATAGATTCAACATCTGCCACTATATGTGTAGAGAATAGTATGCAACGTTCACCCGCTAACTCAGTTAATAACTGGCGAAAATTAGCCCGCTCTTGAGGATCGAGCCCAACGGTTGGCTCATCAATAATCAACAACTTGGGATCATTGAGTAAAGCCTGAGCAATACCAATACGTTGTTTCATGCCGCCCGAATAGCCTTTTAATGGCATATGCGCCGCGTGTGTTAGGTTGAGCTTATGCAGTAAAGTTTCAATCGTGTGGTCTGCTATGGATTTATCTAAGCCTTTTAAACTAGCGATGTATTGCAAAAACTCGATGCCCGATAGCTGATCATATACGCCAAAATATTGTGGCAAATAGCCTAATTCGTTTCTCAACACTTGTGGTGACTTAACAATATCTTGCCCTTGCCAGAAGATATTGCCTTCGGTGGGTTTTGTAATCGTCGCAAGAATTCGCATCAGGCTAGATTTTCCAGCACCATTTGGACCTAACAAACCCAAAATTCCCGGCTCAACTTGCAGCGACAGTGATTTGATTGCAAACTTAGTTTTTTTGCCACTCTGATATTGATGGCTAAGTGATTGAATATCCAATAACATTTTTACTTCCCTTTTAAATCAAGATTCACTTACTGAGCAAAAACAGCGCCACAAATAACTCATTTAAATTCAATGGATTAAAATCCATGCAACTTCAGAGATTAATATAAATGGTGAATTTAACTAATTATTGGTTAAGTAAAGAGTAATTAGAGATTAAATAAATTTCATTGTTCATGGTAATTAAGTATCCCATCAACTAACTCACTCAAACTGATTACTTTACATAGAAGAGTAACGGCTATTTGGTAGCTATTTTTGCAGTTTGAAATGTCTGTTTACCAGAGAAGGGCATACGTTGAAATAAACTAAAACGCTCTGAACGGTTAGCTCAATGCAACTTTGGAGTTGGTAGCAATGGTAGTGTTGTTTTCTCTTAGGACAAAGATGGACTTAGCTCTTTTGAATCTTGTAAAAAGCTTACAAAACAATTGATGTTAACGTCCGTTGTTGGAAAATAGCCCATTCCTTGCGGGTACCTAAAGGTTATCAAACATAGTCTATGGGAAGGGCAGTGGTGTATTTGATTTCTTCCATAGCAAAGCTTGAACTGATATCAGCAAAACTCGCTCGAGTGATCAAACGTTGATAAAAGCTGTCGTATGCTTTCATATCTGGCACCACAACTCTGAGTAAATAATCCACTTCACCACTCATACGGTAAAATTCCAATATTTCTGGGAAATCTATGGCGACTTTCCTAAACTCACTTAACCAATTTGGATTGTGTTGATTGGTTTTTATAGTTACAAAAACGGTTAAACCCACATTGAGTTGCTCAGGGTCTGCCAGAGCCACACGGCCTTTAATTATTCCTGACTTTTCCATGGCTTGAATACGTCGCCAACAAGGCGTTGTTGATAAACCAACCTGACTAGCTACATCACTAACCGAAGCGGTACAGTCATGTTGTAAGATATTGAGTATTTTTTTATCGAAAGCGTCCATAAGCGTATAAACGGAATAGTTTTACCTAATTAAAGATTAATAGGGAATTATTTTGCGCTAAGCAATGAAGTTTTGCGAGATATATTTTAACAGTTAGGTAATGTTAGTAACTTTGGCTTTGCTAAAACAAATAAAAGTGCTCGGCATTGCTATAGCAAAGCCGATGTATTTCAACAGGAGTATATGGCTGAGCAATATTGTTAAGCCAAGTATCTTGAAAGCTGGCTCGGAATAGGTTTAATGGAAAGTTACTTGCTAGCATCACCCGTTCAATACCAAAATTTTCAATGCAGTGATTAATGATTTGATGCGGCCAACTAGGCGGGTAATCTCTGTCGGCCATTTCATAACCTGAGCACTTGATGTACACATGCTGAAATTTGGCTAAAAGCTTTATATTTGCTAACCAAATTAGGTGTTGTTGCTCATCTAAAGCTGGCCAGCCTACGTGATTAATACTGACTTTTAAGGTTGGTACTGATGTCAGTATTTTACTGAGATATTTTACCGCTTTTGTGTCAGAAACCGACATTTGCAATTCAAAACTCAATTTTTTAGCCGCTAAAATTTCAAGGTTAATCTGGCAATTAGTATCACTAAGGATGGCGTGGGCATCATCATCTAAAATATATCGAATTCCGACGACACTGTTAAACTGCGATAGTTTTTCAAGTTGCTGAGTAAACAACACACTCGGTAAGGTTATATCGAGCATAGCAATACTGCGAAAGGCTAAGGTGCATTGGGTTTCTAACCAAGCTATTTCACGCCATGGTTTTTGATTGTCAAAGCCTGCTTCTATATGAACAAACCCTGCTAACTCTAGTGGTGCAGGTAAGTTTAGGTCTTGTTCAGAAAAATTTTTTACGATTAAGTGTTTATCTGGCCAAAAAGGCGGCTTGTCCATTTTTAGCCACTGATATTCACCTAAGGTAAGATCAAATAAATGCACATGTGGATCGATTATTCTCATGATATTTTCATTTGGCTTTTGCATTTATGTTTTACATTAAAGTTTAGCATTATTGGGCGGTATATCCGCCGTCGATCACTTGTAAACTGCCCGTGATAAACTTGGCTTTGTCTGACGCTAAAAAGTACACTAATTCGGCAACTTCTTCTGCCTGACCTAACCGGCCTAAAGGTTGAAGTGCTGCTTCTTCAGCATGCACATCGGCTTTATTCGCACCAGATTTTTCACAGTAGTTATTTATAGCTTGATGATAAAGTGGCGTTTCAATTGTGCCGGGACAAACCGCGTTTGCACGGATATTAAATTGCGCGTAATCAAGCGCAGTAGTTTTCGCCATTGAAGCCAATGCAGCTTTACTGAGATTGTAGGCAAAAGAGTTATGTTTGGCGATAAGCGCTTGATCAGAAGCCATGAGTATTATCGCACCATTTTGCTGTGCTTTCATCGCCGGTAGTACCGATTTAACGGCGGCGTAAGCACCTTTGACATTGATGTTAAATACTCGCTCTAACTCTTCTTCACTGGTGTTTTCAATAGAGCCTGAAAAATGTATACCAGCGTTAGAAACAAGTACGTCAATGCTGCCTTGGTCGGCAATATCAGTAATAATTTTACTTACCTGACCTACATTGGTTATATCACATTGACGAAACTCACCAAAAGTTGAAGGGCTAATATCGAGATTAAATACTTGATAATCATGCGCTAAAAATAGCTTAACAATACTTAAGCCAATGCCAGAACTACCACCTGTAACTACACAAACTTTTTTCACTGTATTCATATCTTTATCTTTTGTTTATTGTCGAGCGCTCAACACTGAACGCTAGTTTTGGGATTTACTGAACGCTTAAAACTAAGCGCTATCTTTTGGTTTTTACTGATAGCTGTCAGCTTAAAACTGATAGCTTTATTTTAACTATTGCTGACCTAATTCAACCAATACCGCTGTGTACATTTTTAAGTTTAAAATAAACTGCTCCATGGTTATAAACTCATGCTCCGAATGCCCGGTGTATTCAGTGTTGGGCATCGACGGGCCAAAACTTACGGCATTAGGGAATAAACGTGAGTTGGTACCACCGCCAATAGCAATTGGTTTGGCATCTTTAATCCCTGTGAAGTGAGAGAATACCGATAATAACGTGTCAATATGTGGGGCATCTTTTTGTATAAATGGGTCGCCAATATAATGTTCTAATTCAGTAACATCAGCATCGAATTTGTTGTTCCAATTAACCACAGCTTGATGAATTTCATCATTTAATTGTTGCTTAGTTTTACCTTGAGGACGACGCAAGTTAATGTTTAGCTCTATGCTAGTGTCGTGTTGTTTAATGACTGTTGGTGCAACAGTCATTGGGCCCATAAAATCATCTTTGTAGGCAATATTGCCAAATTTTTCACCTTCTAAACCCAGACCTATATTGTCGTTAATAAAGTTTACTAAAGTGCCTGGGCCATTATTTTCCCAGCGTGTACTTGATAGTAAATCAGCTAAGTAAGGAATAGCATTAACGCCATCATCGGGTTTTGAAGAATGAGCAGATTTACCCAAGGCGTTTATCGTTAACGTGCTGTCTTTTAATTCAAGGTCAAAGCTAACGCCTTGGTAATTGCGAGCTTTACGCATAAGCCTTTGCAACAGCACAATGTTGGCATTTTCAATCGTGGCGCTGGCGTCTTCAGGAATTTGGCTACCGAAAAATCCGCCGCTAAAAGCACTGATATAAGGTGAAATAGTCGGTTTATCTTGCTTGTTAAACACTAGTTTTATAGTGCCATATCCTTTTTCAGCAGTTACTACTGGGTATTCAGCGTCAATGGTAATATTTGTTTGCGGTAGTTCGTGGGTTTTTATATAAGCTCTTAATGGTTCCCAGTCAGACTCTTCTGCCATGTATACATATAATTCAATACGCTTATTGAGTTCAATAGCTTTATCTTTAATGGCTTTCATTGCATAAAGTGCTGTAGAGATTGGGCCTTTGTCATCTTCAGTGCCACGGCCAATTAAGCGCCCTGGCTCAGAGGTGGTATCTAGTTCAAACGGTGACTTTTTCCATTTTTGTGGATTAACCGGTTGAACATCACCGTGAGTAATAATACCTACTCGTTGTTTCTGTTTGCCGAAACCAATCACCACGACATAGCCGTCATCGCTGTAATCGAAGCCCAATGACTGTGCTTGTTTTTTCAATTCGGCTTTAAAAGCAATATGTGCAGGATTGTCGTTAGCAGAAACACCTTCTTTTGCTAATGTATTGTGTTTAACAAGCTGTCGTAAACTGTTAACCATATCATCTTGGTAGGTCGAAACAGCATAATCAGCCGTTGTTTGAGCAAAGTTACTCACTGTTGAAGTTTTTGCTTCTACTGGCAGACTGAATGATATTAACGCACAGCTAATTATAGTGGCAGATAATAGAGGGATTATTTTAAGCAAAAGGGACTCCAGTGATTAGCGATCTTTAAATTCGAGACTATATTAACGTATGTTAAATTGATGTGACATACTTCTGACACTTAACTTATCTATTTGTTTCGTTTGTTTTATTAAAATGTTTGGCAATATCACCTCACTGTTAGCGCGTTATGAGAAAATAACAATTTTATACTAAAATAATATTGTGCTATTAGTTGCTGATAAGGCATGCTTGATAACAAGTTTTACTTACGTGAAGAGCCATCGACCTTTTCAATGAATTTGCTCGTATATACTCTTCACATTATTTACTGAAAAAGGACATTACATGTTTAGTCATATCATGATCGGCGCGAACGACGTGCACGAGTCTAAAAAATTCTACGATGCTATTTTAGGTGAACTTGGCCATAAGCCTGGTGTTATTGATGAAAAAGGACGTTGTTTCTATTTTACCGATAACGGTATTTTTGCACTAACTAAGCCAATTAATGGCGAAAAAGCAGGCCATGGTAATGGCAGTACTGTCGGTTTTGCTGCTAGTTCGCCGGCACTAGCTGATGCCTGGCATGCTGCAGGTGTGGCTAATGGCGGCGAAAGTTGTGAAGACGCGCCTGGTGTAAGAAAAAGTCCATTAGGTGAGCTTTACCTGGCTTACCTTCGGGACCCATCAGGAAATAAAGTTTGTGCGCTACACCGTGTAGCAACATAAATACGTCGAATTTAAATTGAACCGCGAGAATATTAATGGCTAAGTGCGCAACACTTAGCCATTTTTTTAACTATAGTAAAAATAGCTAAACTTATTATCTTGGCTAGCGATAATAAAAGTATTTGATAGGAGTAATATTATGCAAGATTATCGCAATGAAAGTGATTCATTCGGTGAATTACAAGTGCCCAGTAATAAGTACTATGGCGCGCAAACCGCACGTTCATTAATAAATTTCGCTATTGGTGAAGAGGTGATGCCAAAACCACTGATCAGAGCGCTCGGTATGGTGAAAAAATCAGCTGCACAAGTCAATATGGATTTAGGTTTGCTAGCACCAGCACTTGCAAAAGTAATTATGTTAGCAGCTGAAGAAGTTATGGCTGGTGAGCTTGATCAGCATTTTCCATTGTCAGTTTGGCAAACAGGCTCTGGTACACAGAGTAATATGAACTGTAATGAAGTGATTTCAAATCGCGCAATAGAATTACTCGGTGGTGATATCGGTAGTAAAACACCTGTGCACCCTAATGATCACTGTAATATGGGACAGTCGTCAAACGACACTTTCCCAACCGCTATGCATATTGCTGCCGTGGAACAAATCACTGAAAAATTGCTCCCTAGTTTAAGAGAATTTGGTTCGGCGTTAGCCGAAAAGTCTCAAGAATTTTCCTCGTTAGTTAAAATTGGTCGAACACATATGCAAGACGCCACGCCATTAACTTTGGGTCAGGAATTTTCTGGATATCATGCTCAAATAGAGCATGCTATACGTCGAGCAGAAGCAGTTCTCCCTGCATTGTACCCACTTGCACAAGGAGGAACAGCCGTTGGTACGGGCCTTAATACGCCGCAAGGATTTGATGTTAAGTTTGCCGAGCAAGTAGCTAAAATAACCAATTTACCGTTCAAAACGGCAGAAAATAAGTTTGAAGCATTGGCAGCCCATGACGCAATAGTAGAAGCGAGCGGGGCACTAAATACTATTGCTGTTAGTGTGATGAAAATTGCTAATGATATACGCTTGTTAGGCTCTGGCCCTCGCTGTGGTATTGGTGAAATTAGTTTACCGGAAAATGAACCCGGCTCTTCAATAATGCCAGGTAAAGTAAACCCGACACAATGTGAAGCATTAACCATGATTGCAGCACAAGTTATGGGTAATCATGTCACGATTACAGTAGCGGGCTCGAATGGGCACTTTGAGCTGAATGTATTCAAACCTGTGATGATATATAACCTATTACAATCGATTCGTTTGCTGGCAGATGGCTGTCAAAGTTTTACCGAGCGGTGTGTTAGAGGAATAACCGCGAATGAAGCCAGAATTACCCAATTACGTGACGAGTCATTAATGTTGGTGACAGCATTAAACCCACATATTGGTTATGACAATGCCGCTAAAATTGCCAAAAAAGCCCATCAAGATGGGTTAACATTATTAGCAGCGGCGCTTGAGCTGAAGTTGCTGACGAAAGCACAGTTTAATGAGTGGGTAGTAGCAGAAAATATGATTGGAAAAAAATCGCTTTAAATTGTAGTTGATCACCGATGGCTACTTTAAAGCGTGCTTGAGAACTATTAGAGCTGAGTTAACTTTGCACTGTATGCTCGAACGTGTCGTTTGGGCATTGAATTATGTATATTTAAAGCTTAACAACACCGCTTTAGCTTTTCCTGGCATTAATTTCATTGAGGTTGATGATGACAAAAAGTCAGAAAAGCCATCTGGTTCACCTGTTGATACATCTTTGAAACCCATAGACCAATCAGCGAATTCTCGTTGCTTTATATCTTCTTTTAAAACCAAAGTGACACGCGTGTGGCTTTCATCGCGAGAGATATTGGTAAATAATTGCTTAATTGCACTTTTCTCACCTTCGATGACTTGCATGAAATCACCATCTTTATAAAGCAATAAGCCAGTAATGTTATTTTTTTTGTTGGCTTCACGTGCAACCGTCAGTAAATCGTTTAACTGTTGTTCGTTAAATTTATTTTCTGTAGAACTAACATAAATAAGTTGTATTAATTGTTCCATACACCCTCCTTCGCGCTTGGTGGTATTTAAAACTTAAAAATTATAAAACATCAATATTATCAAACTTAACCACTATGACTTAACAGCACTTGTGATTAAGTTGTCCATTTAAATTTATAACAAAACTGATAAATTACCATTAAAAATGATAAATATAATTACTTGAAATTAAGTGATGAAAACTTTGTAATTTGCGGCGAGTGCAGTGAATACTATTATATATTTTGCACCCTGGGTTTAAATGGGCATTCAAGCTAAAAGCTTAATCTGTTAAAGTGTCGGCATCAAAATCTGCAAAACTATTAAACTTGATAATGGCCTTGAGCTCTTCACCATACTCACTACCTTTTTCTGAATACTTATCTAACTTGGTTACTAAAACATAAGGATCGTCTGTTTTCATGGTCGCTTTTCTAAACGCCTTAAAAGCATGACCACGTGCCAAGGTTCGATAATAGTCATAAACAGACTCTTCAATAGAAGAATATTCTCGTACCCATATAGTTTTATTACCGCGTTTTTTTAACGCCGCTATACGTGGTTCGTCTTCATCAAATGACCAAACACCAAAAATATTGTTAGCTTCTAAAAAAAATCGTGAAGTAGCCCAAGAACTTTCCATCGCAGCCTGTGCTATAGCAATACTTTTTGGATGAGGCTTAAGTGCCATTAACAGCTCTTCATTGTTTGCTGCTCGATATTCTACTTTTAATTCTTCAATATCATCGTTAGTTCCACCACTGTCTATAATGGCTTTAACGTCTAAGTATTGCGTCATCAGATCGTCATAAACATGATCGACAGCAGGAGTTATCAGCGTTATAAAACGTGCTTTCTTTTCTTGCACTGTCATTGGTGGCAATTCCACCTTTTTGTTCGAAATGTAGTAAGTAATAGAGCTTATAATTGCCAGTAAAATAATACCGACAATAATTTTTGTTTGATTTGAAGATAACTGCATTGAGCAAGTTTCCTATTGATTTGGTGAGGGTAAGGATAACACATAAGAAGTTTTGGATTTATAAGCAATTAAGTAGGGTCAGGTACACATTAAGTTTCAGACATAAAAAAACCGCGATTAAGCGGTTTTTTTTCGCAGCTTGTAAACAAGCTACGGCCAAATCTAAAAGTTACTAGGTATAACTAATAGATTAAAAACGGTCTTTATTTTGGTGGAGCGGGGGTCGTTTGAATCAAGATGTTAATAGGTTGATTATTAATGTTTATTTATCTTGTGTGTTTTTGTGGTGTAGTCACTGGTGTAGTTTAAATGTGAAGTGATATCAATTAACCAGTTTATTTCGACAAGGTAATTTTACACTTACAATTTTATTAAAATTTAAATTGGATATTTTTATTTGAGAAATATGGTGTAACAATACGGGGATTTGTAAGCGGTAAGATTTTATACTTACCCCTTTATTTACACTAAATGAATGTTATAACTTTTCAAAATTAATCGATAGCTTGAAATGCGACAACGCTATAATCATCATGTATTTTTTTACTTTCAATATCACTCTTAATTTGTGAAAGGTAATGTTCTAAGTCTTTGGACTTGAGTAAGATATCACGAAGCTCAATTTTAGAAATAAGGGAATAAGCACCATCTGATAAAAAGAGTAATCGATCATTGTTAATTATGTTAAAAACAAAAGTCTGAAGCTCAAAATCTCTATTTGGAGTTAGAACTGATAGTAAAACATTACGTCTATGATAATTTTTAGCTCTACTTTTACTTAATATCCCATCATCAAGAAGCTTTTGAACTTCCGTTTGATCTTTTGTTTTAGCGACAATCCCGTTACTTCTGAGATGATACAACCTAGTATCCCCCACGTGCCCTACAGTAACCTCGTTACCTTGAATAATAGCAACAGTTAACGTTGTCCCCATTTCACTTAACTCTGGAGATTGCTTAGCTTTGTCTATTAGGGCTTCTTTTACTCTTTGAAAAAGCAATGGCACATATAAATTAGATAAGTCGACTTCTTGCGATATAGTGTTGATAGCCAAGTTTGAAGCAATCTCACCTCCACTTTTGCCTCCCATACCGTCAGCGATAGCTATTACCATTGCACCATTATCAATATTTTTTATTAAAAATGCATCTTGGTTTGCTTTCCCTCTACCAGCTTCAGAAAAAGCTTTAGCGTAATAATTTATCATATTAGCTCTTGAAGTTTAGGGTGAAGAAATGTGATATTTATACCTATAGACCTACATAGATGTTCAACTTGACGTTTGAAGGGAATCGATTGAACATCCAATTCGATTTTAATTCTCTCAGCTAATTCGTTAGAAATATCATTGTTCATCATATTCGCTGCTTTTCTTTCTACATACCAGCGGTTATGAGATGTTCCCATATATAAAAGGGCAATAGCTATTTGAGATTTCAAACCTAAGTCAGCACCTTGATATAACCTTTCTGCTTTACTGGCTAAGACATCACAGTAGTCAAAATCATATGAATTACCCATGATACTTTCTACAAAATATACGCCCATAGCAGCTAATAAATCGGGTGAACTAGCTTCTAATGAGTCTATGTGTTCTAAAGATATCGCTGCAACAATATTATCAACTCCAACTTTATCAGATACATTTCGATCTATTTGTATGAACACCTGATCCCACTGATCATCGGATAGAGAATTATTAGCCCTTAATGTGTTAACAACTCCTTCTTCATTAGGTGAAGTAAAAGTGACATCTGCGGTATTTAAAACTTGATATAATTCATCTCTAAGTAACGATACACTTTTATAACGCCTTATTGGAAGGCGCTTAGTGCACTTTTCAACAATTTTACCTAGATCTCCACTTACTGTAAGTTCAGTATAGGGAACTCGCTGAGCTGAATTGCCAAAAATATCATGTAAAATAGCACCAAATGCATAAATATCTACACTTGAAGTGGCTCTACGAAAATTTCCTATAAGTTCGGGTGCAGCATAGTTTTCTGTTCCACCATTAGCATTAGTACCAGTTAAAGTTGATGATTCACTATTAGGTGCACACATTAGACCAAAATCAGATATAGCATACCTGAATGTGCCTTGATCATTAAAGCGTAAAACATTTGCAGGTTTTAAATCTCGATGTACAAAACCTTTGCTATGGAGGAACTCCAAACCAGCAAGGATATCGAAAAGGGCTGTGTGTAAATTTTTACCAAGAGTAGGGTCTATATTTAGCTCATCTCTAAGGGTACATTCAGCTAATGGCATAATAAATCGAGGTGGATTTTCACCTAGGAAATCATCTAATATCTCTACAACATTTGGATGTATGATCGTTTTTTGATATTTGACTTCCCGTATAAATCTACGTTTTAAATGTTCATCACCTACAGCTTGGATTAATTTTGGTAACGGTTCGTATGTTTTTTGAGCAAACCTAGTGCTTGAGCTATCAGTGACAATGTCAACACGAGCAAAACCTCCGTTCCCAATATTTTTTTCAAACTTATAAGTCATAATAATTAACTTTGAACACCTAAACTTTTTAAAAAAATATTCTAACATTAATGAAGATAAAGAGTAGTAGTTCATTCAATTTTTAAATAAATTAAGCCAATAAATGCAACATGATTCAACTTATATACTATCTGCAAATGTAACTAGACTAGCTGTAGCGAAAACATGAAAAATATCTCACTTAAACTATATTATTAAATTGTACGCCGATACACTTTGTTCATGCCGTGATTCTTTCTAAGTAATTTTAATACGTTTTTTAGAGTGCAATGTAATAGGACTTTGTTAATCAATAGGTACTGTGTTTTGCTATTTCAATAAACCACCTGAACTAAGTACAGAGTCATGTTAAGTCTTCTATAATTCTCTTTATTGAGTAATAACAATTATATTGAACCACTTAACTGGTCACAGCATTGTGATAGTTTTATTTTTATTTGAGTTTATACATACCGCGATTCAGCGCACCTGCATGTACGAATACTAGGGGGAAGAACCTATTGGATTTAATAGGGTCAGGTACACATTTAGATTTAATAGGGTCATAGATTTAATTGGGTCAGGTACACATTTAATTTCAGACATAAAAAAACCGCGATGAAGCGGTTTTTTTTCGCAGCTTGTAAACAAGCTACGGCCAAATCTAAAAGTTACTAGGTATAACTAATGGATTAAAAACGGTCTTTATTTTGGTGGAGCGGGGGGGAATCGAACCCCCGTCCAAAAAACCTACATCCTCGGTACTACATGCTTAGTCGATTATTTGTTTAACCAATTGGACGCCAACCGACAGGCTTCGTCATGGTGAGCTTAATACTATTTCGCGGTTCAGCCTTAAGCGTGCTTCCCTCGCTATCCTATTTGGGGTGACCATCGATCCTCTAAACAATAGGAGAATTTTTGAGGCGATGGCTAGCCTAAGCGGCTAGTGCGAACGTTTCGTCGTTTGCAATTATAGTTTTGCGGCTTTTTACGAGGCCAACCGCCCCTCGGCATGCACCTTGGGTTTCGTGAATCTTGTCGAATCCTAGATCCGCCCCAAAGTTTTACTCTTTTTCTATAAGCTAATATTAGCCTATAAAACGTATTGTACAGCGCTTAGTTTAAATAGACAACGTGGTATTTTTTAATCAGTTATCTCTCTAAGTTTTTATTTTTCATGATACGGCCCTTATCAACAGCCCATTCACGGTCTTTAATATCAGCGCGTTTGTCGTGATCTTTCTTACCTTTACCAAGATAAAACTCTAGCTTTACCCAACAGGCTTTCCAATACATTGCGGTTGCAATGAGTGAATAGCCTTCGCGGTCAACTGCACCAGAGAGTACATCGAGCTCGCGACGGTTTAGCAGTAGCTTACGTGAACGGTTCGGGTCACACACAACATGGCTAGATGCTGCATTCAAAGGCATAATTTCAGCGCCGACTAAATAAGCTTCACGGTCTTTAACAAAAACATAACAGTCAGAGATATTAACTTTACCGCTGCGTATACTTTTAATTTCCCAACCTTGTAAGCTCATTCCTGCTTCAAACTTGTCAGTTAAGTTATAATTGTGACGCGCTTTTTTATTCAGGGCTATGGTATTACTGCTTGATGATTTCTTTTTCTTTGCCATTATATTTCCATTCTGTTTACTACCAAAAATAGCAATCGCCAACATTATACGGAGTATTGTTGTTATTTAAATGGCTTATTTATCATTTTTGACAATAATGTGTTTTTTAAAGATATTTGTTATGATAGCGCCCTTGATAATTGGAGGGTAAATGCCAAACATAAGCCGTAGTGCATTAGTAATGCACAGTGTAGAAGATATGTATTATTTAATTAATGATGTGCTTGCCTACCCAAAATTCCTACCTGATTGTAGTGATAGTAAAATTATTGCTCAAGACGAATACTCGATGACCGCTGCGTTATTGGTGTCTAAAGGTGGTCTTAAAAAATGGTTTACTACCGAAAATATACTTATTAGTAACAAAGAAGTGAAAATGAGTTTAGTTGATGGCCCGTTTAAACAACTTGTTGGTGGTTGGCAGTTAAAAGCATTATCAGAAGATGCGTGTAAAATTGAATTAAACCTAGAATACGAATTTTCGAATAAAATGTTTGATTTAGCCTTTGGGCGAGTTTTTAATAACTTAGCGAATAATATGGTACAAGCTTTTACGCAGCGAGCTAAAGAAGTTTACGGTTAACTTTTTTCAGAAGAATAAATTGGCTTTACATCAGCATGAGTGAACACGGAATGAATGAAGAAAATAGCGTCCAAGAACAACTTGCCATAGAAGTAGTTTATGGCACGCCAACTAAACAAGAAATTATAAATTGTTTTGTTGAGCCCAATACCACCATTGAGCAAGCAGTTTTAGCCTCAGGTATTATTGATGTATTTCCAGAAATAGACCTAGCAATAAATAAAGTAGGTATTTGGAACCGAGTTGCTAAATTAACTGATATTGTTAATGACTTAGACCGGATTGAAGTTTATCGGCCATTACTTGCTGACCCTAAAGAAGTACGTAAACGCCGAGCTGAAAAGGCGAAAGAAGAAGGTCGAGCTGATAAGGTTACCGGTGGTAGAGTTGATCCAAGAAGAAGTAAATCTGCCGATAGCTGATAACTATTATTATTTCTATTGGTGACAAAACCAGACACAAAAAAGCATGCCAATGGCATGCTTTTTAAGTTTAGGACAAGGGGTATTTAAAAGGCACTGGGATAAGAATAAGTGACTATTCCCACAGCGTAACTAAATACTAGTTTACCATCGGTGTATAATAGCTTTCTGGTAATTCAAAATCACCTTCGGCTTTTACAACTTTGTTTTCTTCAAATGTGATAGTAAATTGTTTTTTTGTATCAAATTCTACACTTCGACCTGATTTGAAGCGATAAACATAATGCCAAATATTTTTATTAAAGGCGCCTTCAACAACAGGCGTGCCTAATACAAACTTAACTTGCTCTTTTGTCATACCAATTTGGAGCCTATCGATATCTTTTTGCTCTAAATAGTTTCCTTGAGGTACATCAATACGATAAACCCAACTAGAACAGGCAGACACTGACAAGGCGATAACAATAGCTAATACTCGAAACAACATGGTAATTATATTTATCCTTTTTAGTTTGAACGGGGATAATAGCGAAGCGAGCTGACAGATACAAAATAATTTTTAGTTTATTTTTACTGCTTGCCTATCCTGCGAGTAATTCTTCTGCGTTTGCTAAGCTGTTTTCGGTAATTTTATCTCCAGCAAGTAAACGGGCAATTTCTTGGACGCGGCCAGTGCTAGAAAGTTCCGTTACAGTTGTTTCTGTATGCTCACCATCGGTTAATTTAGCGACAAATAACTGCTGATGACCTTTACTCGCAACTTGTGGCAAATGAGTGACACAAATCACTTGAGTGTTTTTTGCCAACTGTTGCAACTTTTTACCTACCATTGCAGCGGTAGGGCCGCTAATGCCAACATCTACTTCATCAAATATCAAAGTAGGGGTTATTACTTTATCTGCCAAAATAACCTGCATGGCTAAGCTGATACGTGACAGTTCGCCGCCAGAGGCAACTTTATTCATCGCTTCTAATGCTTGACCTGGGTTTAAACTGGCCAGGTAACTAACACTGTCGTTGCCATTAACTGATAAACTTGCTGTGTGATCTGAGCATATATCGATGAAAAACTTTCCATGCGGCATGTTGAGCTCACCCATGCTCTTAGTGATCATTTTACTAAGCTTAGTTGCAGCTTTACATCTTGAATCAGTCAATAATTGTGCAGCATCATGATATTTTTGTTTTGCTGTTTCAATATCGTCATTAATTTGTGTTAAGCGAGTTTCGTCAGAGCTAAATAGTTGCAACTCTTGTAAAAGCTGCTGATGAAAGTTAGCTAATGCAGTGGGGGCCACTTGATGCTTTTTGGCTAATAGTACAGCGGTAGAATAGCGTTCTTCAATTAATGTATATGCTTGAGGGTCTAATTCTAAGCTTTCATAATAATGTTTAATTTCTTGGCTGGCGTCTTCTACTTGAATTAACGCTTCGTTAAGTTGCTCTGCAATGGCTTTCAGCGCAGGATCGTAGTTACCTAATGCAGCAATTTGCTCAGCGCTATGGCGTAAACCATCTACAACATTAAATTGTTCATTTTCAGATAATTGTTGTACTGCAATTAGCGTTTCATTAAGAATATGCTGACCATTACTTTGGCGTTTATAGTCTGTTTCTAAGGTTTCAAATTCATCAATTTGTAAAGAAAACTCGTCTAATTCATTAGCTTGATATTGTAGAAGTTGCTGCTTAGCTTCACGTTGTAATTTACTCTCTTGTAATAATTTAGCTTCTTGGCTGAGTTCACGCCATTGATGATAGTAATACTTTACTTGATCTAATAAATGCTGATGACCAGCATAGGCATCAAGAATATTACGTTGTTCATTCGCTTTAACGATCAATTGATGATCGTGTTGCCCATGGATATTGATCAACAATTGGCCAACTTCTTTAAGTTGAGCTAGCGGCACTTGGCTGCCGTTGATATAAGATTTTGAACGGCCTTCAGCTGAAATTACGCGACGTAAAATACATTCGTTATCGAGTAACATGTCATGTTTTTTTAGCCAGAGTTTTGCTTGTTTGTTATGGCTGGTATCGAAGGTGGCTGCTAATTCTGCTTTCGGGCAATTAGGTCGTACTACATTAGTTACTGCTCTATCACCTAAGCAAAGTCCTAACGCGTCAATAGCAATAGATTTACCCGCACCAGTTTCCCCAGTAATAGTAGTCATGCCTTGTTGCCAGTCAATGTCGAGTGAACGCACAATGGCAAAGTTTTGAATGTTGAGTTGCAATAACATAGTCGCCTCACAATCTTTATCAGTATGTAAACTCAATAAAGTGTCGTATTAATAACCAAAAAACCAGATACTGTTAATTTATACAGTATCTGGTTTTTTATCAAGAGAATGTTTGCGGATTTATTTTTGTTTTTTATTAGGTTTTTCTAAGTTATTGTTTTTAAATTAATAAAGCCTATTGCCCCAACCTAATTTATTTCTGAGTACATTAAAGTACTTATGATCTAATGGGTGAATTAAGCGCAAGGTAAATTCACTTTTTTTGATGATCACTTCATCACCAGGCATGACAGCTAAAATAACATGACCATCGCAGCTTACTTGCAAGTTTTCATAGTTTTCATTGGCCAATTTTAGTTTTATTTCACTGTTACCATCTACCACTATAGGTCGACTGGTCAAGGTATGTGGAAACATTGGTACCAATGAAAGGGCATTTAAATTCGGGGTTAATATTGGCCCACCGGCTGACATTGAGTAAGCCGTTGAACCGGTAGGTGTAGATACAATTAATCCGTCGGATCGTTGACTAAACATAAAAATGTCATCGATATAAACTTCAAACTCGATCATGTTGGCCACTTTACCCGCATGCAAAACTGCTTCGTTAACAGCGCTGTTGGTACTTTTTAATTTACCGTGTCGATAAACTTCAGCTTCAATGATAAAACGTTGCTCAGAACGTGACTCGCCATTTAAAATAGCTTCAAGTGGTGGAATCAAGTCATCAGGCGATAGGTCAGTGAGAAAACCTAAATTACCTCGGTTCACGCCAATAACGCCTATGTCATAGCAAGCTAAAACTCTAGCGGCTCCGAGCATGTATCCGTCACCACCAACAACAATGGCGAGATCTGCTTGCTCGCCAATACTGGTTAGTGATGCCATAATGACATTGTCTATATTAACGGTTTGAGCGACTGAGTTTTCGACCAGCACTTGATAGCCATTTTGTGACAAATATTGATGCAAAGTTTCGATCGTCGAACTAGCACCTTCATGGTGAGGTTTACCAATTAAACCGATGGTTTTGTATAAAGTACTCATACAGTATTTATAAATGTCATATAATTGAAGACTATCAGCAGTTTCGCGCTATTTTGTTCGCTTGTAAAGTTGACTTTTTATTAAATGATTCACTTTTGTGCTTGAATCATAAAAACAAGCCCCCATAATTAGCGGTATTGTGTTTTACCTATTTTGAATTTAAGACCTACTTTGGAGTTTTTCATGGCCAACGAGTCAACAGAAAATAAAAGTGCTGAAGAAATTGCAGCAGAAGAATTAGCCGCTGAAATTATTGAGCAAGCAGAAGAGCAAGTTGATGATCAACTAGACGCTGCCGCTGAAAGTATCAGCCCTGAACAAGAAAAAATTAACGAGCTTGAATTAGCGTTAGCCTCGGCTAAATCAACGGTTGCTGATCAAAAAGATTCTGTTATCCGTGCTAAAGCAGAAGTAGACAATGTTCGTCGTCGAGCTGCTCAAGACGTTGAAAAAGCGCGTAAATTTGCTTTGGAAAAATTTGCAGCTGAAATGTTAACTACGGTTGATAATTTAGAGCGCGCATTACAAAACATTGATAGAGAAGATGAAAACAATACTGCTATTGTTGAAGGTATTGATCTTACTTATCAAGGTTTGCTTGCTTCGTTAGAGAAATTTGCTATTAAAGCAATTGACCCACAAGACCAACCATTCAACCCTGAATTACATCAAGCGATGTCGATGCAAGAAGTTGAAGGTGTGCCAGCTAATACAGTCATTGCTGTTATGCAAAAGGGTTATGAGTTAAACGGTCGTTTAATTCGTCCTGCTATGGTGATGGTATCTAAAGCTAAGCCAAGTGTTGATACCACAGCATAATAAACTTTTTGTGGTTTAATTATTTTTAAGCCAGATAAATAAATTACTAAAACCAGACAAGTGTCTGGTTTTTTTATATCTTTTATTTGATTAATTTAGCAAAGCCATATGTAGAATCGCCTTTATTGAAGAATGGTAAAAATTTAATTTAATATTTTTTGATTATTTTCGATAAAAATAGTTGAAAAGACTTTTTCCTGCCCCCACTAACTGTTCATCGAAAGATTTAATCTTTATTTTTAACATTATAAGTATTCGGAGATCCTCAAGATGGGCAAAATTATTGGTATTGACCTAGGGACAACAAACTCTTGTGTTGCTGTACTAGATGGTGGAAAAGCACGTGTAATTGAAAATGCAGAAGGCGATCGTACTACTCCTTCAATTATTGCTTACACTGAAGAAGGCGAAACATTAGTTGGTCAACCTGCTAAACGCCAGTCTGTAACTAACCCTAAAAACACATTATTTGCGATTAAGCGTTTAATCGGTCGTCGATTTGATGATGAAGAAGTTCAACGCGATATTAAAATTATGCCTTTTGGTATTGTTAAAGCTGACAACGGTGATGCTTGGGTAACGGCACGTGATAAAAATATCGCTCCTCCACAAGTTTCTGCTGAAGTTTTAGCAAAAATGAAAAAAACAGCCGAAGATTACTTAGGTGAAAAAGTTACTGAAGCAGTAATTACTGTTCCAGCTTACTTTAACGATTCACAACGTCAAGCAACTAAAGATGCTGGTCGTATCGCTGGTCTTGATGTTAAACGTATAATCAACGAGCCAACTGCTGCTGCCCTTGCTTACGGCATGGACAAGCAAGAAGGCGACAAAGTTGTTGCAGTATACGATTTAGGTGGTGGTACATTTGATATCTCTATCATCGAAATTGATGAAGTTGAAGGCGAGCATACGTTTGAAGTACTTGCTACTAACGGCGACACTCACTTAGGTGGTGAAGATTTTGATAACCGTTTAATCAACTACCTAGTTGCAGAATTCAAGAAAGATCAAGGCATGGACTTAACGCAAGATCCATTAGCGATGCAACGCTTGAAAGAAGCTGCAGAAAAAGCAAAATGTGAGCTTTCTTCAGCGCAACAAACAGATGTTAACTTACCGTACATCACTGCTGATGGTTCAGGCCCTAAGCACATGAACATCAAAGTTACTCGTACTAAATTAGAGTCTTTAGTTGAAGACATGGTTAAAGCAACTTTAGAGCCGCTTAAGAAAGCGCTTCAAGATGCTGACCTTTCAATTAGCGATATTAACGACGTTATCTTGGTTGGTGGTCAAACACGTATGCCAATGGTACAAAAAGTTGTTACTGAATTCTTCGGTAAAGAGCCACGTAAAGATGTTAACCCTGATGAAGCTGTAGCTGCAGGTGCTGCAATCCAAGCGGGTGTACTTTCTGGTGATGTAACAGACGTTCTATTATTAGACGTTACACCATTATCATTAGGTATTGAGACAATGGGCGGCGTGATGACGAAAGTTATCGATAAAAACACCACTATCCCAACTAAACAGTCTCAAACATTCTCAACAGCTGATGATAACCAAGCAGCGGTTACTGTACATGTTGTGCAAGGTGAGCGTAAGCAAGCATCTGCGAACAAGTCTTTAGGTCAGTTTAACCTTGAAGGTATTGATCCAGCACCACGTGGTACGCCACAAATTGAAGTAACTTTCGATTTAGATGCTGATGGTATTTTGCATGTAACAGCAAAAGATAAGAATACAGGTAAAGAGCAAAAAATTACCATTAAAGCTTCTTCTGGTTTATCAGATGATGAAGTAGAGAAAATGGTACGTGACGCTGAAGCAAATGCTGACGAAGATGCGAAATTTGAAGAGCTTGTTCAAGCTCGTAACCAAGCTGATGGCATGGTTCACGCTACTCGTAAGCAAATTGAAGAAGCTGGTGACGATTTACCAAGTGAAGACAAAGAGAAGATTGAAGCGGCATTATCTGAACTTGAAGTAGCCCTTAAAGGCGAAAGCAAAGAAGAAATCGATACTAAGTCTCAAGCAGTTATCGAAGCTTCAGCTAAGTTGATGGAAATTGCTCAAGCTAAAGCTCAAGCACAAAGTGGCGCACCAGAAGGTGAAGCTCCTGCGGCTGACTCTTCAGGCGGTGATGATGTTGTTGACGCTGAGTTTGAAGAGGTTAAAGACGACAAGTAGTTAATTGTTTGGTTGTCTCTGTATCGTTCAATAGCAGCGTTGGACATGCTCACATACCTTTGTATGCTCCGCGTGTCCGCCTTGCTCTAGAGCGATACAGTAACAACTTAAAGATTAAACTTTGTTGTTAAGTTCAAACAATTAAAGCGTCGATAGCTATCGGCGCTTTATTATGTCAAATAGTAATGAAATGTTAGTTAATACACGATGGTAATTTGCTTGGATTTTTAATGTTTTAAATCAACGTTTAAAACCTCTAAGTAAGAAGTTAAACAAATTAGTATCCACAAATCTGAAGTAAAGAAATAAACCTATGTCAAAACGCGATTATTATGAAGTGCTAGGGGTATCGAAAGATGCGTCTGAGCGCGATATCAAAAAAGCTTACAAACGTTTAGCAATGAAGTATCACCCTGATAGAACGCAAGGTGATAAGTCAAAAGAAGAACAGTTTAAAGAAGTTAAAGAAGCTTATGAAATATTAAACGATGATCAAAAGCGCGCGGCGTATGATCAATATGGTCACGCAGCATTTGAACAAGGTGGTCATGGCGGCGGTGGTTTTGGCGGTGGTCAAGACTTCGGTGATGCTTTCGGCGATATCTTTGGTGACATTTTTGGTGGCGGTGGTCGCGGCCGTGGCGGTCAATCTCGCCAACGTCGTGGTAGCGATTTACGTTACAACCTGGACCTTAGTCTTGAAGAAGCGGTTAAAGGTAAAACCTTAGAAATTAAAGTACCAACTTTTGTCAGTTGTGAACCATGTGACGGTAGTGGTGCCAAAAAAGGCACTAGTGCGAAAACCTGTTCAACTTGTCATGGTCATGGTCAGGTGCAAATGCGCCAAGGACTTTTTGCAGTTCAACAAACCTGTCCAACGTGTTCTGGTAAAGGTAAGGTTATCACTGACCCTTGTACTTCATGTCGTGGTAATGGCCGTGTTGAAAAGAATAAAACTCTTTCGGTTAAGATCCCTCCTGGGGTTGATACCGGCGATAGAATCCGCTTATCGGGTGAAGGTGAAGCCGGCGAGCATGGCGCGCCAGCAGGTGATTTATACGTTCAAGCGAATGTTCGCGAGCATAAAATATTTGTTCGTGATGAAAACCACTTGTATTGTGAAGTACCAATTAGCTTCACAACCGCTGCATTAGGCGGCGAAATAGAAGTGCCAACACTTGAAGGTAAAGTGAAACTGAAAATACCAAAAGAAACGCAAACCGGTAAAATGTTCCGTTTACGTGGTAAAGGTGTTAAATCAGTACGCAGCCATTCAACTGGTGATTTAATGTGTAAAGTTGTGATTGAAACGCCGGTGAGTTTATCTGGTGACCAAGCAGACTTGCTAAGACAGTTAGAAGAAAAAATGGGTAAAAGCACAAGCAAGCATAGCCCAAGAGAAACCGGTTTTTTTGACGGTGTGAAAAAATTCTTCGATGACCTTAAAAGCTAAAAGTTAAATCGATTTAATAGTAAGTTCAAACTAAAATCCCGCACATGTTGCGGGATTTTTATGTACAGGATGTACGGTATATCGCGGGTGCATGGATGCACAGGAGCGTGTATATTCAGGATGAATGGTCAGGCTATTAGTTCCAGACATAACCTAAGTACCTACATCCATGTAGGTAATATCGCGGGTGCATGGATGCACAGGAGCGTGTATATTCAGGATGTACAGGATGAATGGTCAGGTTATTAGTTCCAGACATAACCTAAGTACCTACATCCTTGCAGCTTATATCTGTTCAGGTATATTTTTTAACTTGTTGTCAGTCGATTGTTTCAAAATAATTAAGGAGAAAATCACTTCAGTAATTCCACCAAAAAATGCCCCTACAATAAAATCGGCGGAAAATAATATACACAGCATGCCTGAAACCATCAGTATGCCGCCTAAAAGCCAATACACTTTATTATCATATAGAGTATTAAAAATTAAATATCTGACACCAATAGCCAATAACATAACCGGGAAAAACCATTCAACCTTGAGTGAAGAAACATAAAAAGCTAAGAATAATCCAATAAATAAAATCATTGTGCTTTCGATTGCTAGTTTGCCTAAAGGGTTATCGGTTTGATGTTTACCAGTACGTTTAAGTAACTTTGCAATTAAAATACTTAATGGGTGAATTAACATGCCTCCAAAAAATAAGGCTAACATACTTACCTGATAGTTATAGAACATTGCAAACAAGCCAGCGATACACCAAATAATGCCAGAGACTAATACACCCGTTCCACCACCCAAATATGCAAAACTCATATCTTGCTGTGCATCTTTAAAGTTCATATTTGCTCCGTAATTAGTAATGCTTCTGCTCACGGCTAAGCATTGATTAGATATAATATTGAGTGTAATGCTTATAAAAGTGAAAAGTCTTGTTTTATTTCATTATTTTTAACAATTTAGTTGGTTTTTATTGCTACAGCTTTGGTGTTTTATTAGGCTTAATAATAGCCAATGATAGGGATTTTTAATTATACTTATTTAGGTTGTTGATAAAACTATAATAGGGGCTTGCAGTGCCTCTGATTCAGCTGAAGTGTAAATAGCGTAACTGTTTTGTGAGAAGTTTTAAGGCTATTTTGTTAGATTTTGCTACTATGAATATATTACCTTTAATAGAGTTATCGTGAATGAAAATTTTTCTACTTGCCTGCTTAATTTTGATTAGTTTTAACAGTTTTTCCGAATCAGCCCCTGAAGAAGTAATCCCTCTTGATCCTAGCTATGAAGGCATTCATGGTATGGTTTTAATGAAAAAATATTCTAAAATATTTGCTTATCATATGCCGCTATTTCGAAAACCACATGATGTTCAGCTGTTATACAAGTTGTCAGTTAGCGATGTAGCACTCCTGCACTTGGTACGTGATAATGACATGGTTACAATCAAGCCTAAGCCTTTCAATTTAGAGCGTTTAATCAGAGGAGATAAGTTTGTAGTTGAAGCTGATGTTTATATTGGACACTTTGAACGCGACGGTACACTAGTTTACAAAGATAAAACCATAAGCTTCTCGAAACAATTGTATATGCGCAAACTTGATGAAATCGAGCCTTCAAGTAATAAACAGGTATATGATACTGTTTCATATGATAAAAATTATAAAATTTTCATCCATCGTTTACAACAACCGCCAACCTATGACCATTTGATACATATTGATGTTAATGCTAGTTGTTTAACAACATTCAATACCTCTTCACCGGTACCTGAGCGTAATGAACTACAATATAAGTTTCTAAATTGCGGCACTATGTTGCCATTTTATTATGAAACAGAAGACTTTGAAAAACCTTCACATTAAATGGAGCATAGCCTCATATTGATTTATCAGGAGGTTACTTTCTCATTTGAGTCTTAATCACTCATCATCAAATATAGGTAAAACACCACTGCGGCTATGCTCGAAAATGAGAGAAGTTTCAACAGTGGTCACTTCATCACGTGATGTAATTGCATTAAAAACAAACTGGCGTAAGTGCTCACTATCTTTTACTGACATGTGAATAAAGTAATCATAACTTCCGCCCATGTGGTACAGACTGACGATTTCGGGGAGTTTAAGTAAGTCATCTCTGAGCTGATTAACAATTAACTCAGAGTAGGGTTGTAATTTAATCGCAGCGATAGCTTCAATATTGCCGCCTATGCTTTTGAAGTTAATATCGATGAAAGCATTTTGTATAACACCGCTACTTTTCATGCGCTTTACACGCTCTAAACACGTTGAAGGGGCTATACCAATTTGTCCAGCGAGTTCTTTGTTGGTGATATCGGCATTTTTATAAAGCAGGGTAAGTATACGTAAGTCAATGTCATCAAGTTTTTTCATTAAAGATTGCCGTCCAAAGGAGATATTTGTCATTTATTTGATAAATATTACACTTATTAATTACTTCAGCACTAGTCTATTTACTATAAAAAATGAATTATTTTCGAAATAAAGCGCTTTTCCCGAATTTTTATCACTTAAAATACGTTTGAATCAATAATAACAGCAGTAGAATTGTATAATCTTTCTTTGTGACATATTATGTCTTGGTGTTAGTGTACTTCAATGGAATAACGACAACGAATGATGATTCAAAAATTTAATGATTTCTTAAAGATGGAAGCCGCCAGTGGCATTATTTTAATGTTTGCCGCCTTAGCCGCCATGATAATCGCGAATTCACCGCTGATGTTTTATTATGACATGCTATTAGATGTACCTGTGCAGGTGTCAATAGGGACCTTTATTATAGCGAAGCCGTTATTGTTATGGATTAACGATGGACTGATGGCTCTATTCTTCTTTTTGGTCGGTTTAGAGTTAAAACGAGAGTTTTTAGAAGGTGATTTATCACAACCAGGACAAATCACATTACCGGCAATAGGCGCGGTCGGTGGCATGCTAGTGCCTGCTTTATGTTATGTCGCTTTTAATTATGACGACCAAGATGCCATTAATGGTTGGGCCATACCTACCGCGACAGATATTGCTTTTGCGCTAGGTATTTTATCTATTATCGGCAGCAAGGTTCCGTTGCAGCTTAAAGTGTTTTTAACCTCTTTAGCTATATTTGACGATTTAGGGGCAATTATTGTTATTGCTCTATTTTACACGGATCAGCTGTCATTATTTTCTTTAGTGTTTGCCGCTAGTATCATCGCTATTTTATTCACCATGAATAAACGTGGTGTGACCAATACCGCTCCTTATGTCTTCTTGGGTATAGTGTTGTGGGTGGCGGTTTTAAAGTCTGGCGTACATGCCACTTTAGCAGGGGTGGTGTTGGCATTATTTATCCCAATAAAGGGGAAGGAAGATGAGCCTTCACCGCTTAAATCATTAGAGCATAATCTTCATTCATTAGTGGCCTTTATCGTTTTACCTGTATTTGCTTTTGCTAATGCAGGAATAAGTTTTGCCGGTATTGGCATAGAGCAAGTAATGGCGCCAGTGCCATTAGGTATTATCGTTGGCTTAGTTATTGGTAAACAACTTGGCGTATTTGGCTTTTGTTTTATTGCGATTAAATTAGGTTGGGCAAAATTGCCAGCGAATGTTAATTGGCAATTATTATACGGTGCAGCGTTGTTGTGTGGTGTTGGCTTTACCATGAGTTTATTTATCGGCTCATTAGCATTTGAGCAAGGAAATGGTGTTAACCTAATTTTTCAAGATCGTTTAGGTATCGTTATAGGATCATTAATATCAGGAGTGTTAGGTTATTTCATCATTAAAAGTGGCGTTAAAAACAACGCAGTTGATAGCGAATTAAAAGAGTAAAGTTTAGTAATAATACAAAAGTAAAACTTAAACAAAAATAAAAAAACTATAAAGGAATATTTATGAAAGTTGATAAATTTAACATCCCAGTCAAGTCGATTGGTGTGGTTGCGGCCGTTATTATTGCAGCAGTTAATTCTGTGTATACCGTCAATGAAGGTCATATTGGTATCGTCAAGCGTTTTAGTGAAGCAAAGGAACAGGTTAATCCAGGGTTACACTTTAAAGTGCCTTTTATTGATAGTGTAGAAGAAATAGAAGTTAGAACTCGTAAAAACGAAGAGAAAATGGCGTCAAGTACTAAAGAGCAAATGCCAGTTACAATAAGTGTTTCGGTTAATTGGACCGTTGATAAAACAGCTGCATTGGAGCTATTTAGGCAGTATGGAGGTTTGTCACAGTTTGAATCTCGAATTTTAGACCCACGCTTTAGATCGGCAACTAAAGATGTAATACCACAATATGATGCAGAGAAATTAATCCAAGATAGAGCTAGCGCAATACAGGCAATTGAAGCCAACTTCATAGAGGAAATGAAAGATTTCCCCGTTACAGTTGATAATATTCAAATAGAGAATATTAAATTGCCTGCTAAATACTTAACTTCTATTGAAACCAAACAAACCGAAAAGAATTTAGCCGATGCTGAAAAGCATAAGTTAGCAAGGCAGAACCTAGAAGCACAACGTGATGTAAATACAGCGAAGGCTAAAGCGGATGGTATTAAGCTGGTGGCTATCGCAGAAGCTGAATCGATTCGTATTAAAGGCTTAGCAGAAGCTGAAGCTATAACCGCTAAGGCTAAAGCGTTAGGCGATAATCCATTAATCGTAAAATTAACTGAAGCACAAAATTGGGATGGTAAATTGCCTTCGACGGTATTAGGTAGTAGTAATATGCCAATATTAGATATGAGAACTACTAAAGATTAATACCATTGTAAAATAGTATGTTTTTCTTTAAAACGGCGATGTAATAATCGCCGTTTTTTCGTTAGAATAGCGCCTAATTAAAATGCTAAAGCAGTTAACGATTGTTAGTTGCCCGATAACAGCCATAAACTAGTTTATTGTCATATCGCAAATGAATATTATTGAAAACAATCAAATCGAAGAAACTGAAGCTAAAAGCAAACACCAATATCAAGACTTGGTGCAGTTATTCGATGGTAGTTTTTTTGAACAATACAATACGCGATTAGTTAAAGGCGATGATGAGCCGGTTTATTTACCTGAAAATAAACAATGTAGCTTTAACCAAGTTGTTTTTGCCCATGGCTATTTTGCTAGTGCATTGCATGAAATAGCTCATTGGTGTTTAGCTGGCGCTAAACGACGCAAACTCGAAGATTACGGCTATTGGTATGTGGCCGATGGCAGAGATCAAGCGCAGCAACAAGCGTTTGAACAAGTTGAAATTAAGCCTCAGGCCATCGAATGGGCATTTTGTATTGCGTCAGGTAAAGCGTTTGATGTATCAACGGATAACTTGTCGGGCAAAGGCACAACTGACCGCATTGCATTTAAAGCTAAAGTTTATCAGCAAGTACTTAAATATTTAGAGCAGGGCTTTCCAAATGATGCACAAGCGTTTATTCAAGTATTAGCAAAACATTATAAAACGCCTTGGCCGTTAACGCCTGAACGTTTTCTAGAAGAGTAGAAAATGCCTGCACGAGTAATGAGAGCAATCAATGAAAAAATTTAAACTTGGCTTAGTGATCAATCCAATCGCAGGTATTGGCGGCAGTGTTGCTTTAAAAGGCAGTGACGGTGAAGGTGTTGCTGCACAAGCTATCGCGCTCGGGGCTACAGCAAAATCAAATGCTAGAGCGGCGCTTGCCCTCGAAATATTATTGCCATACAAAGACAGTCTCGTTATTTATACCGTATCTGGAGATATGGGTGAAACAACGGCAAGTAACTTGGGTTTTAATACTGAAGTTGTTTATCAACTTAAAAGTCATGACACCACCGAACTTGATACTGAAAACGCGGTTCAAGCCTTAATCGCTGTTGATATTGATTTATTACTTTTTGCCGGTGGCGATGGCACAGCCCGTAATGTTTGTCATATTGTTGCAGATAAATTTCCGGTCTTAGGTATTCCTGCGGGCTGTAAAATTCATTCAGGTGTTTATGCCATCACACCTAAAGCAGCAGGCAGAGTTGTTGAGTTGATACTGACTAATCAATTAGTGAGCTTAACTGACGCTGATGTTATGGATATTGATGAAAGTCTGTTTCGACAGGGTGTCGTGAAAGCAAAGCGCTTTGGTGAAATGCGAGTTCCTTCTGAGCTACGATACATTCAAGCAGTTAAATCGGGCGGTAAAGAGTCTGACGAATTGGTACTGCAAGATATTGCCGCTGATGTTATTGCTAAAATGGATGACGAATTATTTATTATTGGCTCAGGCTCAACCACTGCTTTTGTTATGGAAGAGTTAGGGCTGGAAAATACTTTACTTGGCGTGGACGCCATTTGTCAGCAAGAACTTATTGCCAATGATTTAACTGAGCCACAATTATGGCAATTACTTGCAGGGTATTCGCAAGGGCAAGTAAAGCTTGTGATTACTTTAATTGGAGGACAAGGCCACATTTTTGGTCGTGGTAATCAGCAACTAAGTCCTCGCGTGATTCGCGCAATTGGTAAAGAAAATATTATTATTATTGCTACTAAAACAAAACTAAATGCATTACAGGCTAGACCTTTAATTGCAGACACCGGAGACAGCGAACTCGATATAGCGTTGTCTGGTTATTTACCGGTAACTACCGGTTACAACGACCAAGTTTTGTATCCAGTAGCAAGTCCACAATAAACTTAACTTTTAAAAATAGGCGATCTTGAATCGGCCGAAGATATTTGGAAATGAACATGCAATTTGAAAACCTTACCGCTTTATATGACTACTTAGATCAACAAGTCGTTGCAGATGTTAGTGCTGATGAGCTATTCGCAGGCAGTTATTTACGAGGCTTTATCAGTTTAGCGGGCAGTGAGTATGGCGATGAGTCTCAAGCACTTACGCAGGCATTAGCGGATAATATTAGCGCAAAACTTCAAGCAGCTCGTACTGAGCTTACCCCGCAAGACCGTCAAATAGTGCAAGACTATTGGCAGCACTTACAAGTCGCTTTTAACGGATAATTGGTTAATCAAACTTTCTGCGAATGATGTCTCGTATAACAAAACGGTTTGGTGCTAGATTAAACAGTTGCTCATTATTAAGCGGATAAGGTGTACCGCAAATGTCTGCTGTTAATACATCTGCAAGCAGCGGTGCGGTACATAAACCTCTCGCACCGAGTCCAGTTAACATATAAAGGTTGTCAATTACCGGAGCTGGCTGGTCATAGCGCCAACACTTATCTTTACTTAAATGTGGATATTGCTGTTTATGGGCTGCTATGTCAGGCATCGCACCAACCATCGGCAGATGATCTGGGGTCATGCAACGCAAGCGTGCCTTGCTAGTAACAATGTCACGGGTATTCCAATCAGTTAGCCCAGGTAAACACTGCTCGAGCATAGTTAAGTTAAATTGATCTTCTTCAGGTTTGTTATCGATATCAAAACTGTTTTTTTGAAAAGTCGCCCCAATGCTGTGTAAGTTATTATTCGCTGGCGTTAAATAACCTTTATGACAAATCACCGTCGACAGTTTGGCCATTTTATCATTTGTTGCCATGTTACTGACTTGCCCTCGTACTGAGCTTAGGGGTAATTCTTTTATGATATTCAGAGGAATACCTTCCGCTCCACCACAATAAATAAGGACACTTGCGCGATAGTTTTCACTATCGCTATGCAACAACCATTTACCATCGGGTTGTTGACTAATTTTATTAATTTTACAACCAGTTTCTATGCGTAAACGGTTAGTTTTCTCTGCAGCGTTAAAAATTTGCTTAACCAACTGTGCGGGTGCTATCCAGCCTGCTTTAGGAAAAAATAACCCACCGTGATTGAGAGTTATGCCTGCTAAGTCACTCGCTTCACTTTTATCGACACTGCGAATTAACTCTTTCGGCCAAATGTTAGACCCTTCAATTTGTTGTTGGCGTAATGCTAAAGCGGGTTTATAGGATATCTCTAGCAGGCCACACCAATCATGATCAAAGTGAAAACCTTGTTCACTTATCGCTTGGTAATACCGTACCGCTTGTTCGAAGGCTTGTTGATAAAAAAGGCTAATATCATCAGCCTTTTGATGAATAAGGGGGTACAGTGCGCCAATGTTATTACTCGATGCACCTTGGGCGACGCTAAAGTCTCGACAGTAAACAGTAACCTTAACCCCTGCTTTTGTTAAAGCATAGGCCGCGCATGCTGAAGCAATTCCACCACCGATAATACTGACATGCTGTGGCTTAGCAATAATAGGGCGTTGCTGATAACCTTTTCCTGAATACGGGTTTTGCTGAAAAACGGCTCTAAGCATTTCGCTTTTTTTACCGATAGCCGGGCATTTTTCGACCCGAAAACCTGCACTGATCAGTTGCCGCTTTACTTTACCTGAAACAGTAAAAGTGGCTAAAGTCGCTTGCTCATTGGATAAACGTGTTATTTGTTCAAAAAGGCCTGTTTGCCACATTTCTGGATTTTTTGCCGGTGAAAAACCATCAAGAAACCATGCGTCAACTAAACTCATTTGGTGTGGTTTTTTATGAAGTTGCAGCGTTGCTAAGCCGGCAGTGGCGTCATCAAATATTAATGCTAGTGTGACCGCTCCATCGAGAAAGCTTAAGGTGATGTTTTCTTCTGGTGAGTCAGGGTACTGCTCAATCAGTTGTTGGCTGAAATGTTCCAGTTCAGGCAATATTTTTAATGATTTTGTTAGCTGTGCTTTAGAAAGTGGATATTTCTCAACACTAATAAAATGTAAGCTACTTTTATCAGTACTTATTCCTTGTTGATCTTGTTGTTTTATTTTTTGATAAACATCTAAGGTCAATAAAAAATTTAATCCGGTGCCAAAGCCAGTCTCTGCTATGACAAATTTTTTCGAGCATGTTGCTAATCTTGATCTAATATTATTACCATCAATGAAGACACATTCACTTTGGCTGGTGCCTTGTGCGGTATCAAAATATATATCATCAAAATGACATGAATAAGGTGAACCATCACTTTGAAAGGTTATATTTGTTTTATTAGTCAAAATATTTAAGGTCTTTTGTTGTTGTTAAGGTTAAAAACAGGTTATTTTACCCGTTATTACAAAGGCCTGTCATAAAATTCTAAACATTCAGTGTACAAGTGTACGCTGGACAGACCAGTATAGGGGGCAAAAGTATGTATGATACGCCCAGATTTTTTAATTGATTATGGTTATTTAAATGAAACGTGTAGTTATCACCGGATTAGGTATTGTATCAAGTATTGGTAATGATGCAGAAGAAGTATTAGCGTCATTAAAAGAAGGACGTTCAGGTATCACTCGTGCTGAAAGTTTTGCAGAAATGGGTTTACGCAGTCAAGTTTGGGGCAAGCCTGAAATTGAAGTAAAAGACCACATTGACCGTAAAGCGTTACGTTTTATGGGTGAAGCGTCTGCTTATGCTTATATAGCCATGGATCAAGCGATTAAAGATTCAAAGCTGACGCCTGAGCAAGTTTCAAACTTCCGTACAGGTATTGTTGCTGGCTCTGGCGGAGCTTCTTCAGAAAACGTAGTTAATTCTGCAGACACTTTACGTGAAAAAGGCGTTAAGCGTGTTGGTCCATATGCAGTACCAAAAACAATGTCGAGCACTATCTCTGCATGTTTAGCGACTCCGTTTAAAATTTTAGGCGTAAACTATTCAATCAGTTCTGCTTGTGCAACTAGTGCACATTGTATTGGTCATGCTGCTGAGCTTATTCAGTTAGGTAAGCAAGATGTGGTATTTGCAGGTGGCGGTGAAGAAGTTCATTGGTCGTTAGCGATGATGTTTGATGGTATGGGCGCATTATCTTCTAAATATAACGATACACCAGAACACGCTTCTCGTACTTATGATGCAGACCGTGATGGTTTTGTTATTTCTGGCGGCGGCGGTATGGTTGTTGTTGAAGAACTTGAACACGCTTTAGCACGTGGTGCACATATTTATGCTGAGATAGTTGGCTACGGCGCAACGTCTGACGGTTTTGATATGGTTGCTCCAAGTGGTGAAGGCGCTATTCGTTGTATGCAACAAGCAATGGAAGGTGTTGACGCTAAAGTTGATTATTTAAATACTCACGGTACTTCTACACCGGTTGGCGATGTTAAAGAACTTGGCGCTATTCAAGCGGTATTTGGTGAAGACTCTCCAGCAATCAGTGCAACTAAAGCTATGACAGGTCATGCGTTAGGAGCTGCTGGTGTTCACGAAGCTATTTTCTCATTATTGATGATGGAGCATAGTTTTGTTGCTCCTTCAGTTAACATCAATACGTTAGATGAAAAAGCTGAAGGATTAGATATTGTGACTGAAAAACGTGATATGGATCTTAACCTAGTGATGTCAAACAGCTTTGGTTTTGGTGGCACTAATGCAACATTAGTGATGCAAAAATATAAAGGTTAAATCACCTAGTGATAAACTTTTAAAATCTATTAAGCCGCTAATATAGCGGCTTTTTATATTCAGGACGAATGGTATGACGCGATCACATGGATGTGAACGAGCGTCGATATTCAGCCCTTTCCTAGCCATCTCGGTACAGGTTATTAGTTCCAGACAAAAACTAAGTACCTACGTCCATGTAGGCAATTGCTCCTGCATTACTCTAATGACTTACATCCATGTAAGAACATGGCTTCAAGGCATTAGTGCATCCATGTACGTCGACGAATGGTTAGGTTATTTGTTCCAGACATAACCTAAGTCCCAACATTCTTATAAACACATGTAGCGGTAAATTATTATGAAATGCTTATCATGCAAAAATGCGTAGAAACTTATGCTGAGATAATTATATCTTTTAAGTAATAGCTAAAGATGATAAATAACTGCTCTGTCGATATTCTTTTTATACTTGTTCTTCGCTACAATAGCGGTCTTGTCTGTTAAAGATTACGTAAACTTATCATGCCTCATTGTATTATTGAGTATTCTACAAAAATTACCGAAAACTTGCCGGTTGAGCAGCTAATGCATGCTGTTTATAAAGGTGCAAATCAAAGTGAGCTTTTTACCGCCTCAGATATCAAAGTGCGTGCTGTTGCGTTTGATGAGTTTTACCTGCCAGGTGCAGAGCAAGTTTTTGTTCATGTAAATTTAAAAATATTATCAGGGCGCGATTTATCACAACGTAAAGCGCTTTCTGAAAGTGTTAGTAGCCAACTTGAACGCTTAGGAATCGAAGGCGCTGCAATTTCGGTTGAAGTATCAAAAATTGAAAAAGAAAGTTACTTTAAGAAAAGCACTGTCTCAACTTAGTGATTTAATGACTTAGCTAAAAGTCATTTAGCTTGGAAGCGTAAATGAATATTTTTTATGACGAAAACATGCCGTTCGCGGCAGAATTTTTTGCTGATTTAGGTAACATGACGGCGTTTTCTGGCCGTTCATTGACTCCTGCTGATGTTCGCGATGCCGATGTGCTTTTAGTTCGTTCAATTACCCAAGTTAACCAAGATTTATTACAACAGAACAAAAGCGTAAGTTTTGTTGGTACAGCAACCATTGGCGTTGATCACATAGACCAAGATTATTTGTCCAATCGTCATATTAATTTTCATTCAGCCCCTGGGTGCAATGCTGTTTCAGTTGCTGAATATGTAATAAGTTCACTAGTCGTATTAGCGGAAAAATATTTATTGTCGTTGTCTGAATTAACGGTAGGAATTGTTGGTGCAGGTAATACAGGTTCGAGATTGAGTGAGAAGTTAAGCGCGTTAAATATTCAGCATGTTTTATGTGATCCAATTTTAGCGGAACATCCTGATGATAAACGCGACTTTGTCTCTCTTGAGCGAGCACTCAGTTGTGATGTTATCTCACTACACGTGCCGTTAACGCGAACTGGCCCTCATGCGACTTATCATTTATTGGATGCTGAACGTTTAGCCCAACTAAATGAGCAAAAAATTCTGATCAATGCCTGCCGTGGTGAAGTTATCGATAATAGCGCTTTATTGGCAATGAAGCAGCAAGGACATGCTTTAAAGCTAGTGTTAGATGTGTGGGAAAATGAGCCTAATATTTTAACTGAGTTAATCAAATATTGTGAAATAAGTACCGCACATATCGCTGGTTATAGCTTAGAAGGAAAAGCTCGTGGCACAGAAATTTTGTATCGGGCATTATGTCAACAGTTAGATATTGTGCCAAATAAGCAACTGGCTGACTTTTTACCCTCACCAACAATTAGCCGGGTAGAAATTAAGCAAGCATTTGATGAAATATTGCTAAACCAGTTAGTAAAAATGGTTTACGATGTCAGACGAGACGATGCAATATTTCGTCAACAAATTAAACTGCAAGGATTTGACCATATTCGCAAAACTTACCCGACTCGCCGGGAGTTTTCGTCAATAACGGTCGACTCGAATAACACGTTGAGCTGTGAAGTAGCACATCAGCTCGGCTTTAATAAATAAACTCGATAAAAGAGAGAGGATAATGGCACAGAAATTTGATGTTTGCGTACTGGGTGCAACAGGGTTAGTCGGTAAAACTATTATTGAAATACTTGAGCAACGTGATTTCCCGATCAATAAACTATACCCACTAGCAAGTTCTCGCTCTGCCGGCGAATTTGTTGAGTTTAATGGCGAAAGTATTGAAGTTTTGGATGCCGATAATTTTGATTGGAGCCAAGCACAAATTGGTTTCTTTTCAGCGGGCGGCGCTACCTCAGCTAAATATGCGCCTATCGCTGGTGATGCCGGCTGTATTGTTATCGATAACACCTCTGAATTTCGTTATGACGCGGACATTCCATTAGTGGTGCCAGAAGTTAATCCACAAGCATTGGCTGAATATCGTAATCGAAATATCATTGCAAACCCTAATTGTTCAACCATTCAAATGATGGTGGCGTTAAAGCCAATTTATGATGCTGTAGGTATCTCACGTGTTAACGTCAGTACATATCAATCAGTGTCTGGCGGCGGTAAAGCTGCGATGGACGAGCTAGCCAAACAAACAGCTGATTTACTGTGTGGTAAGCCAGTAGAGTCGAAAAATTTCTCTCGTCAAATTGCTTTTAATGTTATTCCACAAATTGATGTATTTCTTGAAAATGGTTACACCAAAGAAGAAATGAAAATGGTCTGGGAAACACAAAAAATATTGGGTGATGATACCGTACTTGTTAATCCAACAGCTGTGCGTGTACCGGTATTTTTTGGCCATGGCGAGTCATTACACATTGAGACCAACTCTCCAATTTCAGCTGAAGAAGTAAAAGAATTACTGAGTAATTCACCTGGACTAGTGGTTTGTCATAAAGATGAAGACTTTCCAACGCAAATAAGTGATGCCAGTGGCAAAGATGAAACTTTTGTTGGCCGTATTCGTGAAGATATCAGCCATAACAGCGGTATTAACATGTGGATAGTTGCGGATAACGTTCGAAAGGGTGCGGCAACAAATAGTGTTCAAATTGCAGAGTTATTAATCAAAGATCACTTGTCAGAGTATTAAACTTAACTTTTTTAGTCTAAGTTATAGATATATTAAAGAAAAATGAAAACCTGTCGTTATAATAAGCGACAGGTTTTTTGTTTTTTAAAGTAAGAATACATCTCGATATAAAAACTGAATACTTAACTAAAGCTTATTGGTTTAAAGTGTGGTCTTGATTAACTCATTGATAAACTAAGCTCATAGATAGAGATTCTAAAATAGATATTGCAGCAAATATTTATTTAGAAAGCGGCTTAAGTCATGTTAGGGCTATGGGGGAGCAAAGATTTGGCTGATTTTAATGCCGAGCTTACTGTCTTCATATACTTGTTTTATAGTCGTATTTGTCTCGCTAAGTGTTCGATTGTATATTCAGAATGATAAAAATTTAACTTCAACTAAATTAACGTTAAGATAAGTATTGTTGTGTTAATTTGATAATATACTCATAAAATAAAAATATTTCTGCAAGTGCGTAAGAGCAATTATTAATAATTGGAATAATCTTTGCTTTACAATCTCCTGACTTGGGTCCGTCAATGTATTGGCGATTAAATATTATAAATAGGAAATTTTAATGCAAAAATTGTTACGCCTGTGCCTATGGCAGGTACTTATTATTAGCATTAGCTGCTTTTCTCACCCTATTTCTGCCGAAGAAAGCGGCATACGTATTCGCGGCCCGAAATCTTCAGATGCATTCCCCTACGATCGTTATGGTCCTATTACTGCCAGTGACACCTTATGGAATATTGCACTAAAAGTTCGCCCTGATCCTCGATTGTCTGTGTACCAAGTCATGCAGGCCTTGTTTGAAAAAAATCCAGGCTCATTTAAAGACCAAAATTTAAATCACATGGTTAACGGACAGTACTTAAAAATTCCGTCAATCGAAGAGATGAGAGCAATTAATACCGAAGTTGCTCAGCAAAAATCGCGCAAAGATGACCAAGAGTGGCAAAAGAAAGTTGTCAAAGTCGTTGCCAAAAAAGTGCCGAAACCAGAAGAAGACTCAGTAAAGAAAAAAGATTTAGATGCTGCTAAGTCAGAAATTAATATCCAATTACAAGCAATTGATAGCACTCAGCAGCAGCGCTTAACGACTATTCAAAATGACGTTTTAGACTCAATTGACGGCTTACAAAGTTTATTAAAAGAAAATGAAGCATTACGACGCCGTTTAGGTAGTTTTAATGAACAACTTGATGTCATGCAAAGTGAAGTGGCAAAAGGTAAAGAAATTAAAGTGCAAATGGACGATATGATCGCCCTGCAGCAAGAGCTCTTAGCGAAAGCTGAAGCGAGAGAGCAAGCCTTATTACTTGAAAAACAAAAAGCAGAGCTTGAAAGTAACAATTTTATGTCAAGTACATGGTTTATCGTGCTTATGGCAACATTACCGGCGATAGCTGTATTATCGCTGATGGCGTTTTTGTTACGACGTAAATCAGATAAAGGTGAGCAAAAACCAAGCAAAAAATCTCCAGCTAAAAAAGAAAAACTGACTGAAGAAAAAGCAGCAGCACCAGAACCGGCCCCCGATCTTGCAAACTTAGATAGTGAGTTGTCTTTGGAAGACGAGCTTTCCCTAGATGATGAACTATCAATAGATTTATCAGAAGGTGATAAGGGTGACGATGACATATTCTCTGATGAACTAGATTCACTCGAGGATGATTTGCTCGATGATAGCGTTATTCAATTAGATGATGACCAAGATGAAGGTGATGATCTCGAAGAAATAAATTTAGATGATGACCTAGCAGCGATTTCTTTAGATGACGATATCGAAGAAGGAGAGGCTTTAGACGGCGGTCAATTAGATCAAGATGATTTGGATTCTTTATTTGCCGGCTTAGAAGATGAAGTTGAAGTCCCGGAAGAATCCACAAAAGCTGATGAACTTGCGGTTGATGATTTACTCGACAATGATGAAGAAGTTCAGTCTGAACAAGTTAAGAGCACAGAGGTTGATGATGAGGTATCGGACGCTGATGATATTGATGCCTTACTAGATGAAATAAATAACCAAGCAGGACCAAGTTCAGAAGATTCGGCTAGCGAAGTCTCAGACCCGGATGATATCGATGCACTGTTAGATTCCCTAGGCACCGAAACTAATACCAGTAATGAGAAGGTTACAAAAGCTAATGCCGAAGTAGATTCAGGCGAAGTCTCAGATCCAGATGATATTGATGCACTGTTAGATTCGATTAACGCAGATGATGAAAAGCCTGTTGAAGCAGTTGCTGATGAAAATATCAAGGATGAGGCAAGTGAAGTCTCAGAT
>NBOG01000002.1:193658-194014 GCA_002104535.1 Cognaticolwellia sediminilitoris
GGATGATATTGACGCACTGCTAGATTCGATTAACGCAGATGATGAAAAACCTGCTCAAACAGTTGCTGATGAAAATACCAAGGATGAGGCAAGTGAAGTCTCAGACCCGGATGATATTGATGCACTGCTAGATTCGATTAACGCAGATGATGAAAAGCCTGTTGAAGCAGTTGCTGATGAAAATACCAAGGATGAGGCAAGTGAAGTCTCAGATCCAGATGATATTGATGCACTGTTAGATTCGATTAACGCAGATGATGAAAAGCCTGCTGAAGCAGTTGCTGATGAAAATATCAAGGATGAGGCAAGTGAAGTCTCAGATCCAGATGATATTGATGCACTGCTAGATTCGATTA
>NBOG01000002.1:194239-462855 GCA_002104535.1 Cognaticolwellia sediminilitoris
GCCAGATGATATTGATGCCCTGTTAGATTCGATAAACGCAGATGATGAAAAGCCTGTTGAAACAGTTGCCGAAGACAGTGTAGATGTTAGCGCAGAAGAAAGTGCTGAGGACGAGGCAATTGATGTCTCAGACCCTGATGACATAGATGCTCTGATAGATTCGATTAACGCAGATGATGAAATTGTTTCAGAAGTTAATGAGAATAAAGATACGAACGTTAATAATGAAGCTTTTGCCAGTGATGAGGCAATTGAGAATTCAGAGCCAGATGAGATTGACAATGAAAATGTAAAATTGATCAATAATTTCACAGATGAATATGTTGAATCCTTTATTGGTACTGATTTTAGTGAACTACTAAATGAGATTGTAGAAGAGCCAGGCAGTTCTGAATCTAATGCCGTGCCATCAGTTGAAGCTGATAACCTAGATGAAACAATCGACAGTTTGTCAGAAGATTTAGATGTCGACGCTTTAATTGATGAAGTAAATGAAACACCAGAGACTCAAGACGATTCTCCTTTAGATATTGGTGATGAATTACTTGATTCAGAAGTTGAAGGTATAGAGCCTGAATCATTTGTATCAGAAGACTCAATTCCAGTAAATGATGACGCTGCCCCAATTGATGATGAAACCCTTGCAGCATTGTCGGGAGATTTTGACGAATCAACGATTGCTCAGTTACTTAATGATGAAAATGATTCAGATACCATAGTAGAGTTATCACCAGATTTTACTGATAGTAATGTGTTAGCTGATTTACTGTCTGATGACAATTCCGAATATGAAGTAGCACTCAATGCCGACAATAATGCTGAAGAAGTTGACGGTATCAAAGAACTTGATAATTTGGATTTCGATGATCTATTAGCGAATATAGAAGAGGAAACAAGTCAGTCTTCAAGCGGTGAATTTGAATTAAGTGAAGATTTTGATATCGGTGATGAGCTTGATAGTAATGCAGGCGATGATGAATTAGAAGAGGATGATTTAGCAAACGAAAGCGCTGAAAAAGACTTTATCTCTGTAGATTCTCTATTATCTGATAGTTTGTTAGATGGCTCACCAACAGAACCATATGAAAAAATGAACATTGATGTTGGACTTGGTGAATTTCCTGAGTTTTCAGGTGAAATGACCGAAGATGATATCGATGATGATGATAATGGCGTCTCGGCAAAATTAGATTTGGCCAAAGTGTATATCGAAATCGGCGATACGGAAAATGCCGAAGTAATATTGCTTGATGTGGTTAAACAAGGTGATGCTCAGCAACAGTTTGATGCACAACAATTGTTAGATAGTATAAATTAATAAATCACACTTTATTGAACTAGGCGGCTATTTGCCGCCTTTTTTTATGCTTTTTCGTTATAATTCAATAGTCGCTTGGTAAAAAAGCGTAAAATAATGGATAATGCCTACACCTTAGCAGTGGAGGATAAAATGCGTTACGCTTTAGGCATAGAATACGACGGTAGTAATTACTATGGTTGGCAAAGACAAAAAAACGTTATCAGTGTACAAGAGTCGCTAGAAAAAGCGCTATCAATCATCGCGAACGAACCTATCGAGGTAGTGTGCGCGGGTAGAACTGACACTGGGGTTAATGCGACCAATCAGGTGGTTCATTTCGAAACAGATAAAGTTCGTAAAGATGTAGCGTGGACATTGGGAGTAAACACCAATTTACCTAGGGATATCGCGGTTTCTTGGGTAAAAGAAGTCAACGAAGACTTTCATGCTCGCTTCAGTGCAACGGCCAGACGATATCGATATATAATTAATAACAATCGCTTACGTTCAGCAATTTTGAGCTCAGGCATAAGCTTCTGCCATTATCCGCTCAATGAGAATTTGATGCACCAAGCGGCGCAATATTTAGTAGGGCGTCATGACTTTACCTCATTTAGAACGGTACATTGTCAGTCTAATTCGCCAACACGCACTTTGCACCACTGTAATGTTTCTCGCCAAGGTGAGTTTGTTATTATAGATGTTAAAGGTAATGCATTTTTACACCACATGGTGCGAAATATTGCCGGTAGTTTGATGAAAGTGGGGCAAGAGTTAAAACCACCAAGTTGGATTAAAGAAGTGTTAGAAGCAAAAAATCGTTGTGTAGCAGGTATTACAGCACCTTCTGCAGGACTATATTTTGTTGATGTAGATTACCCTGAAGACTTTGCTATTCCAAAGCGTAGCCCAGGACCATTGTTTCTACTATAATCAAGTATCAGAAGAAAACAGACCAGTTTTTCCTATAATTATGTAGGCGTTCTATGGTCTAATTCGAAGTTGTATTTGTAAATAGCAATAATTTTATATTTAGTGATTGTATTTTAAGCAATTATTAAATTTTTCATGCATAGGCAAAAAATATATTATGAGCTGGATTGAAAAGATTCTCCCGAAAGCGAAGTCTACACAAAAAAGAAATATTCCAGAAGGTGTTTGGAGTAAGTGTACTAGCTGTAACGCGGTTTTATATAAAGTAGAATTAGAACGACAAATGTCGGTTTGCCCAAAATGTGATCATCATATGCGCATTTCTGCACGTAAACGCATTGATGGATTTTTAGATCAAGGCGAGCGTGTTGAGTTAGGTGAAGAGTTCGAAGCACAAGATATTCTGAAATTTAAAGACTCAAAACGTTATAAAGATCGTATCACTGCCGCGCAAAAAAATACCGGTGAAAAAGATGCGCTTGTTGTCATGAGAGGTGAATTATACGGACAACCTATTGTTGTTGCCGCGTTTGAATTTGCTTTCTTAGGTGGTTCGATGGCTTCAGTAGTTGGAGCCCGTTTTGTTAAAGGTGTAGAGTACTGTTTAGAGCATAATATACCTTTTGTGTGTTTTTCTGCCAGTGGCGGTGCCCGTATGCAAGAAGCTTTGTTTTCTTTAATGCAAATGGCAAAAACCAGTGCAGCGTTAGCAAAAATGAGCGAAAAAGGTTTACCTTATGTTTCAGTGTTAACCGATCCAACAATGGGTGGCGTTTCAGCCAGTTTAGCGATGCTTGGTGATATTAATGTCGCTGAGCCTAAAGCATTGATCGGTTTTGCTGGACCGCGCGTTATTGAACAAACTGTACGAGAAAAACTGCCTGAAGGTTTTCAGCGTAGTGAATTCTTAAAAGAAAAAGGCGCGATTGATCTTATTGTTGATCGTCGTGAAATGCGTAGTACTTTAGCAAGAATGCTTGCTAAGTTTATGGGGCAGGATAGCCCAGCAGCATAGCGATAAATACATGTCACAATTGATTAAAGGCCATTCAGCGAGGAAAAACCTCACTGAGTGGCTTTCTTATTTAGAAAGCATCCATAGTGTCGAAATTGACCTTGGCTTAACGCGTATAGGTGTTGTAGCAAAGCAACTCAATATCGATTTTGCAACGTCGACTGTTATTACTGTTGCTGGAACGAATGGCAAAGGCACGACTTGTGCTTTTTTAGAGAACGCACTTTTAGCACAAAACATAACCTGTGCAGTTTATTCTTCGCCACATATTGAGCGCTTTAATGAACGCTTGCGCCTAAATCGCAATGAAGTGAACGATGAAGCTTTAGTCGATGCTTTTGAACAAATAGAAAGCAAACGTGGTGATATAAGTTTAACTTACTATGAATATACCACCTTAGCCGCTTTTCTGGTGCTAATGGCTGAGCAGCCTGAGGTTATTATTTTAGAAGTTGGCTTAGGCGGACGGTTAGATGCCACTAATATAATTGATGCAGATGTTGCAGTTATTACCACCATTGATTTAGATCACCAAGCCTTTTTAGGTAACACTCGAGAAGCTATAGGTTTTGAAAAAGCAGGGATTATGCGGAGTAACAGGCCTGTTGTAATTGGCGATACTAATCCACCAGACTCACTCGCCTTACACGCTAAAGATATCGGCGCAAAAACTTATATTAGACACGACGATTTTACCATAGAGCAAGCTAACGGTTTTTCTTGGCATTGGCGTGATAACAATATTGAATTTTCAGACCTACATCGCTGTAACATTCCACAAGATAATGTCGCTACGGCCATTAAGGTGCTAACTGTATTGCAGGATAAGCTCTCACTGACACTTAATAGTGCACTGATTAATCAAACGATTAAAGCAACTAAAGTGGCAGGAAGAATGGAAAAGTTTTCTGTTCATTGTGATGTGATTTTAGATGTAGGCCATAACCCGCAAGCTGCACGCTATCTGGTAGAGCAACTTCGACAGTTAAATTACACGAAAATTCACGCAGTATTAGGTATGTTGGTAGATAAAGATGTGACCAATACACTAGCTCCTCTGTTACCTATTGTGGAACAGTGGTACATTGGCACGCTGAATTCGCCTAGAGCTTGCAAAGCAGAAGTTATAGTTGAATCCTCACAAATAGACCCTGCTAAACTGAATTGCTTTGACAATGTCTCTCAGGGCTTTAAAATGGCAAAAGAGAATGCAAAAGCAACTGATCTTATTCTGGTTTTCGGATCATTTTTTACAGTTGCCGAAATAAGACGTTTATTAGTTTAAGTACATCTGGAGTCTAATTTGTCTACACCATTTCAAAATCGCTTAGTTGGTACCATCATAGTGGCAGCCGTCGCTATTATTGTTTTACCTGATGTACTTGATGGAGATAAAAAGACTTACCAGGATAATTTTGAAACCATTCCTGCCACACCACAAGTTGACTTTCCAAAAGCGAATAAGCAATTTCCAGAAGAAAAACTGGCTAATTTACCCGAACAGCCAATTTCTGATGAGGTCGCTCTTGACGATGTCAGTGCTATTGATGCTGAAAAAGCATTGAATGAAAAAGCGGTTAATGTTTCGACATTAGAGAAAGAAAAAAGTTTTTCCCCTGCAAATATTTCTCCAGTAAAAAAACCGCCGAGTAAAGCCGTTCCTGAACAAGCTTGGGTAATTCAGCTAGGCAGTTTTCGTCATCAAAATAATGTTGATGACTTGGTCAACAAATTAAAGTCAGCAGGTTATACCGCCTTTACTAAGCCAATTCAGACTAAAACAGGTAAGTTGACCAAAGTTTTTGTTGGACCTGAATTAATAAAATCCTCGCTAGAAGAAAAGCTCCCAGCGCTAAAATCATTAACAAATGTGCAAGGAAAAGTTGCCCGATTTTATCCGACTAAATAATAAAATCATTAGTAAATCTTAGTTGCCTTCTGGTAGAATGCGCGCCACTAATCAATGAGAATATTCGATTTATGGTTTGGATAGATTACGCCATTTTAGCTGTTATTGGCATATCAGCTTTAATCAGTTTGGTGCGCGGCTTTGTTAAAGAAGCGGTTTCCTTAATTGTTTGGATCAGTGCCTTTTTCGTCGCCAGTACCTTTTATCTTAATCTGTCGGCGCTTCTTACCAATATTTCAGATCAACTTTTACGCAATGCAGCCTCAATTGCGATCCTATTTATTTCCACCTTAATTTTAGGTGCACTGGTAAATTACATTATCGGTCAACTTGTCAGTAAAACCGGTCTCTCTGGAACAGACAGAGTACTAGGGATCGTTTTTGGTGCCCTCAGAGGCGTGTTAGTTATTGCCGCAGTATTATTTTTCATGGATGCATTTACCCCCGCATCATCTAGTACTTGGTGGCAGAGTTCTTTATTGGTTCCAGAATTTACATTAATTGTTGAATGGTTTTTTGAATACCTCAAACAATCATCTAGTTTTTTAGCTTAGTATTTAAACTTAGTTCGTCGGAGAGTAAGTTCATGTGTGGTATTGTTGGTATAGTAGGCAAAACGCCTGTTGGTCAAGCTTTATATGATGGTTTAACGGTGTTACAACATCGTGGCCAAGACGCTGCAGGTATCGTGACTATTCATGATAATACCTTTAGATTACGTAAAGGGAATGGCTTAGTAAAAGATGTATTTCATACCCGCCATATGATGCGCTTGCAGGGTAATATTGGTATTGGCCATATTCGTTACCCAACGGCAGGCACCTCAAGTTCTTCTGAAGCTCAGCCATTTTATGCCAACTCACCTTTTGGTATTTCATTAGCGCATAATGGTAACTTAACCAATGCCGATGAATTAAAGCTTTGGCTTAACACTGATGCACGTCGCCATGTTAATACCACGTCTGATTCTGAATTATTGTTAAATATTTTAGGTCACGAATTACAAAACACCGATCAACAAACGTTAGATCCTAGTGATATTTTTACCGCTATTAGTAATGTCCACAAACGTGTTCGCGGTGCTTACGCCACAGTTGCTCTAATTATTGGTTACGGCATGGTTGCATTTCGCGATCCAAATGGTATTCGCCCATTAGTTTTTGGTAAGCGTGAAACTGAAACCGGTATTGAATACATGGTTGCGTCTGAATCTGTTGCATTAGATGCTAATGAGTTTGAATTTGTTCGTGATGTTGCGCCAGGTGAAGCGATTTTCTTTACTGAGTCAGGCCAGATCCATAGCCAACAATGTGCTGAAAACCCATCATTTCATCCATGTATTTTCGAATACGTATATTTTGCACGTCCAGACTCATCAATTGACAAAATATCTGTCTACGGCTCTCGTGTCGACATGGGTAAAAAGCTCGGTGATAAAATTGCTAAAGAATGGGACGACATTGATATTGATGTCGTTATTCCTATTCCTGAAACTTCGTGTGATACAGCATTAGAAATTGCCCGTCATCTTGATATTCCTTACCGTCAAGGCTTTGTAAAAAATCGCTATATTGGCCGTACCTTTATCATGCCAGGGCAAGAGCAACGCAAAAAATCGGTTCGTCGTAAGCTAAACGCTATCGGTGCTGAATTTGTTGGTAAAAACGTATTACTAGTTGATGACTCTATCGTTCGAGGCACAACCTCAGGACAAATTATTGAAATGGCGCGCGCAGCTGGCGCTAAAAAAGTGTATTTTGCTTCAGCGGCACCTGAAATTCGCTTCCCTAACGTTTACGGTATTGATATGCCAAGTGCTAACGAGTTGATAGCTCATGGCCGTGAATTGGACGATATTTGCCAATTAATTGGTGCTGATAAACTTATCTTTCAAACTTTAGAGGATTTAGTGGCTGCAGTGTCAACGGCAAACCCTGATATCACAGAATTTGAAACGTCAGTTTTCAATGGTGAGTATGTAACTAAGGATATTGACCAAAGTTATTTAGATAGACTTGACGCAATGCGTAATAACGAAACAAAAGAAACGTCTGATAAAAATGCCGATTCAATTATTGATATGTATAACGAAGGTGCTGAATAGCAGAACTGTTATATTTTCGAGATAAAAAAACCGCTATATTAGCGGTTTTTTTTGATATTACGTTTAATTTAACCTACGTATTCAACACCTAAGTTCGAGAATACAATCGCACTGGCGGCCATTAATGCAACAATTAATACTAAGCCACAAGTGACAACAGAGCTTGAATAAATAAAACCTTTCTCTTCAGGAATATTCATCATGATTGGAACACCTGAATAAAGTAAGTAAACGGAATAGCATAAAGCTGCTAAGCCCGCCATTACTACAAACCATAGTGTAGGAAATAAAGCTGTTAAGCCTGCCATCAATAGTGGAGTGGCTGCATATGCTGCTAACTCTAATGATTGAGTAAACTGTGGTTGTGCATCAAAAGTTTTTGCCATCCATTGGATTAATGCCGCAAGCGCAAATACACCTGTGATTAAGCCAGCATACATAGCAACAGCCATAAATAATGCATTTGGCTCAGTAAGTTTAATAGGATCGCCTGCTCCAATTGCCCAGCCTATGTGAGCTGCGGCATAGTAGCCACAAATGGCAGGAATAAGTGCGATGGTTAGAATATGTACCATAGAATACATTAAACTTTCATGGCGCTTCTCGATAGTTTGCCACTCTTGCTTAGGTGCAGTATAAAGCCCCCAGATATGATTTAAGATCATGTTAAATACCTCTCTCTGTCCCCAAAATAATGCAGATATGAGTAAAACTCTGCGACCTTGTTTTGAAATCAACATTCTTTTTTTTATGGTTGATATGCTATTTATGTAAGATGGCGAGGGATTCGTCAAGGCTTGTTTGATATTTAGGCGTAAAAAGTTATTTTATAGACGTCTAAGAGTCTGTGAGGTGAAATAATATGGAAAAAGGGCTTAACAAACCTTAATTCTGACAATTTTCATATACTCAATATCAAAGCCGGCAACCGTTTCTGTTTCAGGATAATAGGTAATATTTACCTGTTGATTTAAAAGCGACTTGTAGAGTTTTTTTCTGCGATATTTAAAAGGCACATCAACACCCTTGATCATAATTGTGTTTAAGTACCACTCATCTACTTCACGTTGAACATGAGAAAGAACGGTTTGTTGTTCACTATGGGTAAGTGACTCGTGTTTATCTGTCAGTGATTTGGCATCTGTTTTTTTCATCGTATTTTCGCTACTTTTTCGTATATATCAAATTACATAAGTAAATTGTTAATGCAATATCATAGCAAAGCGATCAACTTTTTTCAGATAATTACCGAATTTTAATGCAAGTCTGCAAAATTTAATAATTTGGAATAAAGGGAATCCTTAAAAGAAACAGTTAAATGTACAGTTTTACTAGTAACTCTAGTGTTAGGCTTTTAAAATAACGAAAATTTATTATTAGCCTCAATTTATGCCTTATTCAACATTACTTGCACCGATCAATAGTTTCTTAAAAGTTTCTACGCCGTTAGCTTGGCTCGAACAGGCTAAAGCGAAAGAAAACTTAGAAGTCATTTTGATTGATCACCTGATTTGTGAATTAAAAGCAGCACAGTCTGCGATGTTTTTGAACCGAAAATACGCAGTCGATAAAACAAGTGGAGATGCCTTGTTAGCTTGGTTGCAACCTTTTGAAACTTTAATTTACAAACGAGAAGGCGATTGGCGCACTCTAGCGGCAAAAAATAAACTGACAAAAGCAATTATCCCGAAAGCCAACTCAGCTTATGGTCAAAGTTTGATAGATAAAATGGTGTTGTTAATTAAAGAAGAGCTCCATCACTTTTATCAAGTGTTAGAAATGATGGACCATTATGGTATTGAATATAAAAGCATTACACCATGTCGATATGCTAAAGGGATGCTACGTCATGTTAAAACCTTTGAGCCAGATGCATTAATTGATAAGCTTATAGTAGGTGCTTACATCGAAGCTCGATCATGTGAACGTTTTGCGATGTTAGCTCCACATGTTGATAAGCATTTAGGTGACTTTTACATATCTTTATTACGCTCAGAAGCGCGTCACTATCAAGATTATCTGACATTAGCCAAAGAAATTGCTGGCCCTGAGCAATCCGCAAAGGTTGATAGTCGAATTGCCTATTTTGCCGACGTTGAAGCTGATTTAATTACTAGTCCTGATACAGATTTTAAATTTCATAGTGGAACGCCCATTTTATAAAGAACTCTACCCTTACAGACTCACTTTAAAAGTTATTTAGCTCAAATGGACTGTCTAGCAGTTCCATTGTTTCCGGCGTGACTCTTAGCCAAGCGCCTTGTTCGTACCAGTCACCTAAAACATAACGCTGTGCAGGTTGGCCATTCGCTTCAATATCATGAATAGCAGGGCGGTGAGTATGCCCATGGATTAAGATTTGGCTCTGATATTGCTCCAAACAGCGAACAACTTCACTTGGCGTGACATCCATAATATCTTGCGACTTCATTGCTGTAGCACTGGCACTCTGGCTTCGATAATTATTGGCAATTTTTCGTCGCACGAACAAAGGTAAGCTTTTTATAATAGCTTGCCACCACCAACTACGTGATTTTTTGCGAAAAGCTTGATAGCCAACATCGAGCGTACAAAGTGTATCGCCATGCATAATAACTACAGGTTTACCGTATAAGTCTATTAGTGTGACTTCGGGTAGTAGTTGCATACCTGAAAGCTTGGCAAAGCGCTTTCCGAGCAAAAAGTCGCGATTACCGTGAATAAAATAAACGCTACAATTTTGTATGGATAAAGCTTTAATCGCTTGTGCTATCTCTAAAATAAACGGGCTGTCATCATCGTCACCAATCCAGTATTCGAAAAGGTCACCTAAAATGTACAGTTTTTCTGCTTTTGGCGCTTCATTTTTCAAAAAAGATAAAAAACAGGCCGTAATATCGGGCCTGTTTTGTGCAAGATGTAAATCAGCGATAAAGTAAGTTAACGCTGATTTATTATTCAAGTGTGATGTCATTTAATTAAAAACTGTAAATTATTCAACAATCGTCGTTTCAATTAGAATTTCTTCTTTTGGAACATCGTCATGAAATCCCATACGACCGGTATCAACTAAAGTCATTTTATCGACAATGTCCATGCCTTCAACCACTTTACCAAATACACAATAACCCCAACCTTGTACGTCTTCACTTTTAAAGTTAAGGAAGTCGTTATCGGCTAAGTTAATAAAAAATTGTGCTGAAGCTGAATGTGGGTCTTGCGTGCGCGCCATAGCTAAAGTACCACGAGCATTTGTTAAGCCATTGTTTGCTTCATTTTTAATTGATTCACGGCTATCTTTTTCGTCCATGCCAGATGCGAATCCGCCACCTTGCGCCATAAAGCCTTTAATAACACGGTGAAAAATAGTGCCATTGTAAAAGCCATCTTCAGCATATTGTTGGAAATTTTTTGCAGTAACTGGTGCGTTTTCAAAATCTAATTCAATTTTGATGTCACCTAAGGTTGTTTTAAATGTGATCATTGTATTTACTCATAAATCTAAAGGAATTTTAACTAGGTAAATTGTAACGTAATAAAAAAAACATTTCTCGGCAAAATTTCGCAGCAAATGACTTCAAGCTAATGATTCGTGCTAATACTTCGGGTACAATTGCGATAATTCTCAAATTGAGAATATATCCATTTAATCAAGTATTGATATTACATAGGAAAAATCGACGTTATGTTGCAAATTTATAATACCTTAAGCAGGAAAAAAGAAGTTTTTAAACCGATCACTTCCAACAAGGTAGGCTTATATGTTTGTGGTATAACCATTTATGACCGTTGCCATATTGGTCATGCGAGAACCTATGTTGCCTTTGATATTATTGCCCGTTATTTTAAATACCTAGGTTACGATTTAACGCATGTGCGAAATATTACAGACGTTGACGATAAAATTATTCAACGTGCAAAGGAAAATGGCGAAAGCTGTGAAGCATTAACGTTACGTATGACTGAGCAGATGTATCAAGATTTTGATGATCTCAATATTATGCGTCCAGATATTGCTCCGACAGTAACAGGGCATATGGATGAAATTATTGCTTTAGTTGTGCGTCTGATTGAGCGTGAGCATGCTTATGTTGCTAGTAACGGTGATGTAATGTTTGATGTCAGCAGTTATAAAGACTACGGCCAGTTGAGTCTGCAAAATTTAGATATGTTGCAATCTGGCTCTCGAGTTGACATTGATGAAGCTAAACGTAACCCGTTAGATTTTGTCTTGTGGAAAATGGCTAAGCCAGATGAGCCAAGTTGGGATTCACCTTGGGGTAAAGGTCGTCCAGGCTGGCATATAGAATGTTCAGCCATGAACAGCAAACATTTAGGTGAACATTTTGATATCCATGGTGGTGGTTCAGATTTACAATTTCCACACCACGAAAATGAAATCGCTCAATCATGCTGTGCCTTTGATACCCCATATGTTAATTATTGGATGCATGGTGGTATGGTACAAATTAATAAAGAAAAGATGTCTAAGTCATTAAACAACTTTTTTACTTTACGCAGTGTACTTGATGAATACGACGCTGAAAGTGTCCGTTTCTTTTTGACCTCAAGCCACTACCGTAGCCAGTTAAATTACTCACAAGATAATTTAACTCAGGCACGTGCAAGTTTAGAACGAATTTATACTGCTTTGCGTGATGTTACACCTGTTAAGACCGACTTAAAGGGCAATGAATACGTTCAACGTTTTGAAAAAGCAATGAATGATGATTTTAACTGTCCTGAAGCAATGCCGGTTTTATTTGAGTTAGCAAAAGAAATTAATCGCATTAAACCTACTGATACTGAGGAAGCTGGAAAATTAGCTTATATATTAGTAGCGCTTGGTGAAGTTTTAGGTGTTGCACAAAGCTCACCAGAAGACTTTTTACAAGGTAGCGATGCTGATAGTGATGAAGTTGCTGAAATTGAAGCCTTAATCAAGCAACGTAAAGATGCGCGAGCAAATAAAGACTGGGCTATGGCCGATGACGCCCGAGATAAGCTAGCCGCTTTGAATATTATTTTAGAAGATAGTGCAGGCGGTACAACTTGGCGTAAAGCTTAACATAGACTATTTCACTGTGTATTAGTGTCATATTGCTATTCAGAATAATAAAAACCAGTATCCTAGATACTGGTTTTTATTTATTGTAATTACTTTTTAGTGACAAACTTCTATAAGCATTAAATCTTAGTTATGAAACTCTTCACAAGCAATTAACGTATTTTCAATTAAACATGCCACGGTCATTGGGCCAACACCGCCTGGAACGGGGGTAATATGGCTGGCACTTTCTTTTGCTAAAGCAAAGCCAACATCACCAACAAGCTTACCGTTATCTAAGCGGTTAATGCCAACATCGATCACAATAGCGCCTTTTTTAATCCACTCACCAGGAATAAACTCAGGTTTTCCAACTGCAACGACCAATAAGTCAGCGTTTCTTACTTTTGTTTCTAAGTCTTTAGTGAATCTATGTGTTGTTGTTACCGTACAGCCTGCAAGCAGAAGTTCTAAGGTCATAGGGCGACCGACGATATTTGATGCACCTACAACAACTGCTTCTACGCCATGAGGGTCAATTCCTGTTGAAGCGATTAACTCCATAATACCTTTGGGAGTACATGGACGCAGACCAGGTTGACGCAGCGCTAATTTACCAACATTGTTTGGGTGGAATCCATCAACATCTTTTTTAGGGTTAATATGCTCAATAATTAAATTGGCATCTAAACCCTGAGGAAGAGGCAACTGAACAAGTATGCCGTCGATAGCGTCATCGTTATTTAATTCATCGATTAAATTAAATAACTCATCTTGTGAAGTGCTTGGTGGTAAATCATAAGAGCGAGAAACAAAGCCAACTTCTTCACAGGCTCTTCTTTTACTTCCTACATAAACTTGTGATGCAGGATCGCTACCGACCAAAATCACGGCTAAACCGGGTGCACGCAAACCATTTTTAATGCGTTGTTGTACTTTCTCTTTAACAGAATGTCGTAGTTGTTGGGCGATCAATTTACCGTCAATAAGTGCTGCTGTCATAATACTTCACAAGTAGGCTGAAAAACGGACATATTTTCGCATATTAGAAAGCTTATTTATAGAAAATAACACCGACAGTTTAAAATTTTTTATTTTATTTAAAAAGAAAGCATTTTTAATGACTTTTGACATTAAAAGTGAATTTTTAGTGTTATTTTAACCAAGGTGCTGTAAAAGTGAGCGAACAAGCTTTTTTTTATAAAAAGTGTTTGACGCGCAACGGGCAACTAGGTAATATCCGCACCCGTTGAGAACGCAAGCGTTTTTAACAAATGTCGGTGATTAGCGCAGCTTGGTAGCGCACTTGGTTTGGGTCCAAGGGGTCGCAAGTTCGAATCTTGCATCACCGACCACTTTTTCTTTCTTAATACTCTAAGTAATTTGAAAGACCAAGTATTGGTTTGAGTGTTCTAAAGTTCAGTCGCAGTTTGAATTTTACATCACTAACCACTTTTTCTTTCTTAATACTCTAAGTAATTTGAAAGACCAAGTATTGGTTTGGGTGTTCTAAAGTTCAGTCGCAGTTTGAATTTTACATCACGACCACTTTTTCATTTTTAATGAAAAATGAATAAACTTTCTATATAGTAGGTTTGTTCAAGCTTTTGTAGGTAATGTGCGCCCTTAGCTCAGCTGGATAGAGCAACGCCCTTCTAAGGCGTGGGTCGTAGGTTCGAATCCTACAGGGCGCGCCATACAATGGTGGCTATAGCTCAGTTGGTAGAGCCCCGGATTGTGATTCCGGTTGTCGAGGGTTCAAGTCCCTTTAGCCACCCCATTTTTTGTATTGGTTTGTAGAAAAGTATATCGGTGATTAGCGCAGCTTGGTAGCGCACTTGGTTTGGGTCCAAGGGGTCGCAAGTTCGAATCTTGCATCACCGACCACTTTCTTTTCAATATCTCACATCTAATTATTTCAATAATTCAATAATTCAATATTTGAATACTACTTGTCCAAAACATTGGTTTGGGTGCTATCAAGTTCAGTCGCAAGTTCGAATCTTGCTTCACCGACCACTTTCTTTTCAAGACTCCAAAATTCATTAATTCAATATCTGAATACCGACCAAAACATTGGTTTGGGTGCCATCAAGTTCAGTCGCAAGCTCGTATCTTGCATCACCGACCACTTTCTTTTTTAATATCTAAAAAATTCAAAATCTGAATATCAGCTCATTCAAAACATGGGTTTGTTGGGTGTTATCAAATTCAGTTTCAAGTTCCCCCTTGTTTAACTAAGCATTTTAAACATTGTATTTTTGTAAATTAAATCGTTAAAACTCATGCTTGGAAAACATAAAATTTATAAACGACGAACAAAAATGTATAAACAATCCCACTTTTCGACACTTTATTGATAAAACACAGGTTAATTTAAATATGTATTTCCTTTCAAACTTTTGAAAATTTCTAAATATAATAATGTTTTACCGTACTTTTGATGCTGCAAGCTTTCCGATTCCATTTAAATTTCAATTTATTTTCGTTCTATGCTCGACTCTTGTTTAAAGCATCGCTATAATTTCGCGTCATTATTTTAATCTGAACATCTTTATCGGATTTTCCGGGCTCTGTTGGTTTATGCTAACAAGCTGAATACAAAATTTTGTTAAAAAGTTTTGTTGACTATATTTAGATGCGTTATAAAAAGCGTACATACGCTAAGTTTTTTGAGGTAATTAAATGCAAGTTTCAGTTGAGACTACACAAGGTTTGGAACGTCGTTTAACGATTTCAGTTCCTGCCGAAACAGTAGATGTTGAAGTTAAAAATCGTCTTCGCCACATTGGCAAGACCCAACGTATCAATGGTTTCCGTCCAGGTAAAGTGCCACCATCAGTAATTCAAAAGCGCTATGGTCAATCTGTTCGCCAAGAAGTTGCTGGTGAATTAATGCAACGTAATTTTGTTGATGCGATTGTTGCTGAAAAATTAAACCCAGCAGGCCGTCCTTCTTTCGTAGCGAAAAGCAACGAAGATGGTAAAGCATTAGAATTTGAAGCGACATTTGAGATTTATCCTGAAGTTGTTTTAAAAGATTTAGATAAAATTGCTGTAGAACGTCCAGCAGTTGAAGTTACAGATGCTGATCTTGATGAAATGTTTGAAACATTACAAAATCAACATAAAACTTGGAAAGAAAACAAACGTAAAACCAAAAAAGGCGATAAATTAACAATCGACTTTAATGGTCGCGTTGATGGCGAAGAATTTGAAGGCGGAAAAGCTGAAGGTTTTGAACTTGAATTAGGCTCTGGCCGCATGATCCCTGGTTTCGAAAAAGAAATCACTGGCATGAAAGTTGGTGAAGAAAAAACTATTACTGTTACTTTCCCTGATGATTACCATGCTGAAAAGCTTAAAGGTAAAGATGCAGAGTTCGATATCGTAGTTCACAAAACTGAAGGTCCTGTTTTACCTGAAATCAATGACGAGTTTGCGAAACTTTTCGGCGTTGAAGAAGGTGGTGTTGATGCACTTCGTGAAGAAGTTGGCAAAAACATGACGCGTGAACTTAACCAAGCTGTTAAAGCGAAGGTTAAAGAACAAGTAATCGAAGGTTTACTTGCTGCTAACGAATTAGATATTCCAGCTGCCTTAATCGCGCAAGAAGTTGACGTATTGCGCAAGCAAGCTATGCAACGTTTTGCTGGCCAAATGGATCCGAACAACTTACCTGAGCTTCCGGCAGAAATGTTTGAAGAACAAGCAAAGCGCCGTGTTAAAACAGGTTTGCTTTTAGGTGAAGTGATTAAAGTTAACGAATTGAAAGTTGACGAAGCTAAAGTAAATGAACTTATTGAGTCTGCTGCTTCTGCTTACGAAGATCCTGCTGAAGTTATCGAGTACTACAAAACTAACAAAGAGCTTAATCAACAAATGCAAAATGTTGCATTAGAAGAACAAGCAGTTGAATTGTTACTTGAAAGCGCAAAAGTGAAAAACAAGAAAGCCAGCTTCAAAGATATTATGAATCCTGAAGGTAAATAGACCTTTTAGATTGACATTTTGCTGAGCAATCGCTTAAATGGCTTATATGGGGACATATGAGCCATTTTTTTATAAAAAAGGAAAGTTAGTTGTTTACTTCTCAAAATAATTCTCACGATTTAACTAGTGTAACCGAAAGTGCTTTAGTACCAATGGTTGTTGAACAAACTGCCAAAGGCGAGCGCTCGTACGATATATATTCAAGACTACTAAAAGAGCGCGTTATTTTCCTTTGTGGTCAGGTTGAAGATCATATGGCCAACTTAATTGTTGCCCAAATGCTATTTTTAGAATCAGAAAGTCCAGATAAAGATATTTATTTATATATCAATTCTCCAGGTGGTTCTGTTACCGCAGGTATGGCTATTTACGACACAATGAAGTTTATCAAGCCAAATGTAAGTACGGTTTGTATTGGTCAAGCTGCTAGTATGGGCGCATTTTTGCTTTCTGGTGGTGCTAAGGGGAAACGTTATTGTCTACCTAATGCACGTGTCATGATCCATCAGCCGCTAGGTGGCTTCCAAGGTCAAGCATCTGATTTTGAAATTCATGCAAAAGAAATTTTATATATCAAAAGTAAGCTTAATCGTTTAATGGCTGAGCATACAGGGCAATCACTAGAGAAAGTATCTGGTGATACTGACCGTGATAATTTCTTAAGTGCTGAAAGTGCAGTTGAATATGGTTTAGTTGATGCCATATTAGAACAAAGAATAGATAAATAACGCGGTTATTTATTATTCGCGTTGTTATTTGCGCGATTTATGAAATACTGGTCAGTATTAGTTTGAAAAATTTAAAATATTAGAGGTACCGTATGACCGATATGAAAACAGGTGACGGTGATGACGGTAAGCTACTGTATTGCTCATTTTGTGGTAAAAGTCAGCATGAAGTACGTAAGTTAATTGCAGGCCCTTCTGTGTTTGTTTGTGATGAATGTGTTGAGTTATGCAACGACATTATTCGCGAAGAAATTAAAGAAATTTCGCCTAAGCAAGAAAAAGAAAGCTTACCAACGCCAAAAGAAATTCGAGAAAGCTTAGATGACTATGTTATCGGGCAAGAGCACGCTAAAAAAGTACTCGCTGTTGCAGTGTATAACCATTATAAGCGTTTACGTAATGGTGACTCACATAATGGCGTTGAGCTGAGCAAAAGTAATATTTTGTTAATTGGACCAACAGGTAGTGGTAAAACATTATTGGCCCAGACTTTAGCGCGTTTATTAGACGTACCATTTACTATGGCTGATGCAACAACATTAACTGAAGCGGGTTATGTTGGTGAAGATGTTGAAAACATCATTCAAAAGCTGTTACAAAAATGTGACTATGACGTTGAAAAAGCACAACGCGGTATTGTCTATATTGATGAAATTGATAAAATTTCGAGAAAATCTGACAACCCATCAATCACGCGAGATGTATCGGGCGAGGGTGTACAACAAGCCTTGCTTAAACTGATTGAAGGTACAATTGCTTCAGTACCTCCACAAGGTGGTCGTAAACATCCTCAACAAGAGTTTTTACAGGTTGATACCTCTAAAATCTTATTTATCTGTGGTGGTGCATTTGCAGGCCTTGATAAAGTTGTCGAGCAACGTTGTCATACTGGTACAGGTATTGGTTTTGGTGCGACAGTTCGTGGTAAAGACCAAGAGAAAACATTAACACAGCGTTTCCAAGATGTTGAGCCAGAAGATTTAGTTAAATACGGTCTTATTCCAGAATTTATTGGACGTTTACCGGTTGTTGCAACATTGACCGAGCTTGACCAAGACGCCTTGATCCAAATTTTACAAGAGCCAAAAAATGCTTTAACTAAGCAATTTACAGCACTTTTTGATATGGAAAATGTTGAACTTGAGTTTAGAGAAGACGCTTTATCGGCTATTGCGCATAAAGCAATGGTGCGTAAAACCGGCGCTCGTGGCCTTCGTTCTATTGTTGAAGGTGTGTTACTTGAAACAATGTATGAGCTGCCTTCAATGGAAAATGCGGTAAAAGTTGTCGTTGATGAAACTGTCATCAAAGGTGAATCTAAGCCGATTATTATTTACGAAACGCAGCAAGACAAAGCCTCTTCGGAATAATTTTTTCGATAAGTTAAATTAAAAAGTGACGTTAGCCATCAGGTTAACGTCACTTTTTTTTGTTTATCTGTTGAAAGTATTTACAAACGCCCCATATACAATTACATACTCATACCAATATATTAGTCCAATTGGTATTATCAAATTACATCATACTATTCACCGAGAGAGTAACCAATGACTAAAGAGTTATCTGGCGTAGTTGAAATTCCCGTATTAGCCTTACGTGATGTCGTTGTCTATCCACAAATGGTTATCCCATTATTTGTTGGTCGCGAAAAATCTATCCGTTGTCTTGATATGGCAAATGAAAACGATAAACAAATTTTTCTTGTGGCACAAAAAGATGCCGCGGTAGATGATCCAACGCAAAGCGATCTCTATAAAACCGGCACTGTTGCTACTATTTTACAAATGCTTAAATTGCCAGACGGCACGGTTAAAGTGTTAGTTGAAGGCGTACGAAGAGCGCAAATAACAGAATTTGTTGAAACCGATGAGTATTTTACTGCCAATGCAGACTTTTTAAGTGTTGAAGGCGAGCCCGACGATAGCACTGAAGTGTTAATTCGCTCAGCAATTTCACAGTTTGAAGGCTACGTTAAGTTAAATAAAAAAATACCGCCAGAGGTATTAACTTCTGTCTCAGGTATTGATGATGCTGAACAATTAGCTGACACCATGGCGGCGCACATGCCGTTGAAGCTAGTTGATAAACAAAAAGTATTAGAAATCACCCATGTTTCACAGCGCCTAGAGTTTTTAATGGCATTGATGGAAGGTGAGATTGACTTACTGCAAGTTGAGAAAAAAATCCGTACACGCGTTAAAAAGCAAATGGAAAAAAGTCAACGCGAGTATTATTTGAATGAGCAAATGAAAGCCATTCAAAAAGAATTAGGTGATGACGAAGAAGGCAGCAATGAAGTTGAGCAAATCGAAAAGCAAATCGAAGATGCTCAAATGCCGAAAGAAGCTAAAGACAAAACTTTAACTGAATTAAAAAAATTAAAAATGATGTCACCGATGTCTGCTGAAGCCACAGTTGTGCGTAGCTACATCGATTGGATGATCAGTGTTCCTTGGAAGAAGCGCAGCAAATTAAAGCGAAATCTTAAATTAGCACAAGAAGTATTAGATAAAGACCATTACGGCCTTGATAAAGTAAAAGAGCGTATTCTTGAGTATCTAGCCGTTCAACAACGTGTTAGTCAATTGAAAGGGCCTATTTTGTGTTTAGTGGGGCCTCCTGGTGTTGGTAAAACGTCACTCGGTCAGTCTATTGCTAAATCAACGGGTCGTAAGTATGTTCGTATGGCACTGGGCGGTGTTCGTGATGAAGCTGAAATTCGTGGCCATAGAAGAACTTATATTGGTTCATTACCCGGTAAGTTAATTCAAAAAATCGCTAAAGTTGGTGTTAAAAATCCGTTATTTCTCCTAGATGAAATAGATAAAATGGCATCTGATATGCGCGGCGACCCAGCATCAGCATTATTAGAAGTATTAGATCCTGAGCAAAACAGTAGCTTTAATGACCATTATCTAGAAGTCGACTATGACTTATCTGACGTAATGTTTGTTGCTACGTCAAATAGCATGGATATTCCAGGTCCGTTACTGGACCGAATGGAAGTAATTCGTTTATCGGGTTATACCGAAGATGAAAAGCTTAACATTGCTAAAAATCATTTGCTTAATAAACAGATTGAGCGAAATGGTCTGAAAAGCTCAGAAATAGAAATCGAAGACAGTGCAATTATCGGTATTATTCGTTACTACACTCGCGAGGCTGGTGTGCGTGCGTTAGAGCGCGATATATCTAAACTTTGCCGGAAAGCGGTGAAATCTATTTTATTAGACAAAAGCATTAAAAAAGTCACCATCAACCAAGAGAATTTATCAGAGTTCCTAGGTGTACAACGTTTTGATTATGGTAAAGCTGATGATGAAAATCGTATTGGCTTAGTTACAGGTCTTGCATGGACACAGGTTGGCGGCGAGTTATTGACTATAGAAACTGCTTCTGTCCCAGGCAAAGGTAAGTTGAGTTATACCGGTTCGCTTGGTGATGTTATGCAAGAATCGATACAAGCAGCGATGACGGTAGTTCGTAGTCGTACTGAAAAATTACGCATCAACAGCGATTTTCATGAAAAGCGTGATATTCATGTGCATGTACCTGAGGGCGCAACGCCAAAAGATGGTCCAAGTGCTGGTATTGGTATGTGTACCGCTTTAGTGTCGAGCTTAACGGGTAATCCAGTTAAAGCCGATGTGGCGATGACGGGTGAGATAACATTACGTGGTGAAGTATTAGCTATTGGCGGTTTAAAAGAAAAGTTACTAGCAGCTCATCGTGGTGGCATAAAAACAGTCATTATTCCAAAAGATAATGAGCGTGATTTAGCCGAAATACCAGACAATGTGAAGGCTGATTTAGCCATCTACCCGGTTAAATGGATAGATGAAGTGCTACAAATAGCCTTAGAGCATCCGGTTGAAAAATGGCAAGCAGACAGCTAAAAGTGCAAAAAAGTAGTTTTTTTTGTACAAAAACTTAAAAAAACAGCAAAAAATTTGAAAAAAACGCAATTAAGGCTTTTCAAACGCTGAAACTATGTTAAGTTAATGACGCTGATAACGCTAGAGCCCCTATTAATAAGGGGTATAGTAGAGATAAAAATAATTATCAAAAATTTTAGTTTTCTTTAACTCGGCGCTTGATGTTCGAAATGAAGCTTGATATAAAGTTTCTGCAGGACGCTAACAACAGAAGATAGCGCTGAATAATAACAATTGAAGGGGAATACACTGTGAATAAATCTCAACTAATCGAGAAGATTGCTGCGGGTGCTGACATTTCTAAAGCTGCGGCTGGTCGTGCATTAGATTCATTTATCGAAGCAGTAACAGAAGAATTAAAAAGTGGTGAGCAAGTAGCACTAGTTGGTTTTGGTACTTTTTCAGTACGTGACCGTGCAGCACGCACTGGCCGTAATCCACAAACTGGCGCGACTATTCAAATCGCTGCAGCCAAAATTCCAGCTTTTAAAGCTGGTAAAGCACTTAAAGATGCTTGTAATGGCTAATCAATAGCATTTGCTAATGATTGCTAATTAAGCCGCTTTTTAAGCGGCTTAATTGTTTTTAAAGACTTATAGTAAATTACAACAAACCTTAAACTAAATTTTGAATAATCCTTCCTGCCAACAACATAACGTTATTGACCTGAATCAAATCTTTATCTGATTATAATTAACTTAGGCTAAAGACTTTGCCAGATATGGTATATTAATCGAGATTAATGCATGACCATTTATACTTTTAATGGTGAGACAATATTTGCGATGGATATACGGATATGTTCGATGATATCGCTAGGAATAAAAGCGTTTAATTGTTAGTCTAATGGCGCTTTAATATAACGATAAATAACGTTTATTTAGGTTAATTATGTTAGTAAATAGCAACTGAAGTAAAAATTTATCTTATAGCTATAAAACTTAATCGACACCCGAAGGTATAAATTAAATAATATGACAACTTTTTGGCTAGCAATTGCCTTGCTAATCGTGATTGCATTACTTATTGTTTGGCGAATATTTGCCACACCTAAAAATACTATTGGTGCGGAAAATGAAGATATTCGTCAAGAAACTAATGTCACGCTCTATCATGAACATTTAACACAACTTGATAATGACCTCGCAGAAGGCAGTATTGAGCAAGAGAGTTATATACAATTAAAAGCAGAATTAGATAAAACGCTATTACAAGATGCACAATCAACACAAAATACAGAAGTTAAAGTTCAAAAAAGATCTTTGCTTTGGACTTTAGGTATTGCCGTGTCAATTGTCGGGTTTAGTTTGTATAGTTATATGATCTTAGGTGCATACCCACAACTAAGTGCACCAGTAGCAATGACTGAGAGTGATGCTCATAGCGACTTATCTCCAGAGCAAATGCTTGCCTTTCGATTACAGCAACTTCAAAATGAAGTGAAAGCTAATCCTGCCAATGCACAAGCATTATTTAGCTTAGGGCAAGCTTATATCTCAGCCGGTGAATATAGTCGTGCAGTTACTACGTTTGACCGCGTAATGAAACAAGTGGGTGAACATGCTGAAATACTTGGACCAAAAGCCCAAGCAATGTATTACCTAAATAATCAGCAAATCAGCCCTGATATTCAAGCTGTGATCGATAAGTCTTTGGCATTAGACTCGCTCGATGCTTCAACCAATATTCTTTTAGGCATGGACAGTTTCAGCAACGGCAAATATAAGCTGGCCGTTCAATATTGGGAAAAAGTATTAAACAGCGATCGTCCCGGCATAAGCACTCAGGCATTAGCCGGTGCTGTTGAAGAAGCTAAGAATCAATTGCGCATCAGTAATAATGAATCTCCTACTACAGAGCAAGTCGCTGAAGTTGACGCTACGTTACCTCGACTTGTTGTGAATGTTTCATTAGCAGATAATGTGCAAAAAGCCTTATCAACTAGTGAAGATAAAACCGTGTTTGTGTATGCCATTGCCTCAAATGGGCCTCGTATGCCACTTGCTGCTGTAAAAATTAAAGCTAGTGATTTACCAATGACGATTGTATTAGATGATACGCAGGCAATGACCCCACAAATGCGCTTAAGTAGCGTAGATAAAGTACATGTTTATGTTGTTGTATCTATGCAAGGTAGCGTTGGTATTAAACCAGGTGACTTTACGGCACAAGCGCTTGATATAAGTGCGATGCAAAAAAGTCCAATTACCATGGAAATATCAGAACAAGTTGCAAAATGATAATGTACAGCACATTGCTACAGTAAATATCGAATAGATAAGCTGGCGTTGTTAATGAATTAAAGTCTAAAACATTACAACGTCATTTATGATTTAACACCGTTTAATATTGATTTACAGGAATTACCATGATCCCAGAGCTCGGCCATTTCGCACTTATCATTGGGTTAGCTTTTGCCTTGTGTTTGAGCATAGTGCCATTAATTGGTGTTGCGCAGAATAATCATCAGTTAATTAATAGTGCCAAACCTTTAAGTTTTGGTTTGTTCTTTTTTGTTGGCATTAGTATTGTTCTTCTAGCCTATAGTTTTACTGTTGATGATTTTTCAGTGAAATATATTGCGGGCCACTCTAACAGCTTATTACCTTACTATTTTAAAATTAGCGCGGTTTGGGGCGGACACGAAGGCTCGATGTTATTTTGGGTTTTTGCTTTAACGTCTTGGACGTTAGCGGTTGGACTTTTCAGTAAGCAATTAGAGAAAGAGTTTGTTGCACGTGTTTTAGCTATTATGGGCATGATTGCGGTAGGTTTTATCTTATTTACCCTACTTACCTCAAATCCCTTTGAGCGTTTATTACCGAACTTTCCTATGGAAGGTCGTGATTTAAACCCGCTATTACAAGATATTGGCTTAATTATTCATCCGCCAATGTTATATATGGGCTATGTTGGCTTCTCAGTAGCATTTGCCTTTGCTATTGCTGCGCTTATGGCCGGAAAAATGGATGCCGCTTGGGCTCGCTGGTCACGTCCTTGGACTGTTGCTGCTTGGTCATTCTTATCAGTTGGTATCGCGCTAGGAAGTTGGTGGGCGTATTATGAACTTGGCTGGGGTGGCTGGTGGTTTTGGGATCCAGTAGAAAATGTATCCTTTATGCCTTGGCTTGCGGGAACTGCTTTAATACATGCATTAGCCGTAACAGAGCAGCGTAATACTTTCAAACATTGGACATTATTACTGGCGATATTTACCTTTTCGTTGAATTTATTAGGTGCATTCTTAGTTCGCTCAGGGGTGATAACCTCCGTGCATTCATTCGCCGTTGATCCTGGTCGTGGGCTTTATTTGCTGGTATTACTTGCGATAGCCGTTGGCGGATCGTTAACACTTTATGCTTTAAGATCAGCGAAAGTCAGTAGTCCAAGTCGTTTCACATTCTATTCTCGCGAAAATGCTATTTTAATTGCTATGTCAATTTTGATCACCGCATCGGTAACTATTTTACTTGGTACGCTTTATCCATTAATTATTGATGCGATGGGGATGGGGAAAATATCAGTAGGCGCGCCTTACTTTAATGCGGTATTCGTTCCGATGATGATCGCCTTGTTTATGTTCATGGGTATAGGTCCACTTATTCGCTGGAAAAAAGCCAGAAAAGGTGAGTTATCTAAGCATTTGAATAAGATTTCAGTGTTCAGTGTACTGTTTGGTGCCGCTTGGCCATTCTTTTTTGCAGGCGAGTTTAATGTCACGGCCTTTATTGGTATGAGTTTAGGTTGCTGGATTGTATTAGCGGTTTTAAAAGATGTCCTTAATAACGCCAAACAAGCTGACGGTAGTTGGAAGTTCTCTGCAGTACCGCTTAATCACATTGGTATGGCAGTAGCACATGCAGGTATCGCAGTTACTGTTATTGGTGTCACTATGGTGTCTACTTATGAACAAGAGATTAACGTGAAAATGGCGCCGGGTGAATCAGTAAATTTATCTGGCTACACTATTGAATATACCGGAACTAAAAATGTTCTCGGGCCTAATTATAGTGCTATTCAAGGGCAGCTTAATGTTTATCTAGATAATGAATTCGTCACGCTATTAAAACCTGAGCAGCGTACTTATAAAGTGCAAAGTATGGGGATGACAGAAGCGGGTATTCACACCACGTTATGGCGCGATATATATGTTGCTTTAGGGGACCCGTTAGGTGAGAATTCTTGGTCAATGCGTTTGTATTACAAACCATTTATTGTTTGGATTTGGATGGGGGGATTCTTTATGGCAATTGGTGGTTTCCTTGCCATATTAAGTAAACGCTATCGCAAACGCACCTTAGTCGCTGAGCAGCAACTTAAGCAAGCAGAAACTAATGTTTTAAAAGAGGCGTAAATTAGTGAAAAGTATTATTCGGTTTATCCCCTTAATTTTATTTATTTTATTGGGCGTATTATTATATCGAGGTTTATTTCTTAACCCGCAGGCAATGCCATCAGCGATGATAGGTAAGCCTTTACCCGATTTTGCATTATCAAGTTTAAAAGCACCAGAGCAACTAGTAGGTCGTACAGATCTTAAAGGCGACATTGTTTTGTTAAACGTCTGGGCGACTTGGTGTATTCAATGTAAATATGAGCATCCTTATTTACTAAATATTGTAAAAGACTCAAGAATTAAACTTTATGGGTTAAATTTTACTGATGATCGTAGTGCTGCACTGCGTTGGTTAGAGCAATACCAAGACCCTTATGTATTTTCTATCTTTGATGAACAGGGGGCTTTGGGCTTAGATATAGGCGTTTTTGGTGCACCAGAAACTTTTGTTATCGATCATACCGGTATTATTCGTAAACGCTTTGCTGGGCCGATTAATGATAAAATATGGCAAAAGGAATTTTTACCTTTGATCGAAACCCTAGAAGAAGAAAGAAAGGCCGCCTTAGCTAATAGTTTGGCGAAGGCTCCAGGTGCTTCATAATGAACTTTGCGCTTATGATAAAAAATGCCGTTAATTTTCAAAAGCTCGCTCGGTACTTTCTCAGTATAATATTGCTAAGTGTTTTATGGATAAGTCATGCCAATGCAAGCCCAGTAGATACTTTTGAATTTAAAGATGAAGCGACTAAGCTTCGCTTTCAAACATTATCAAAAGAGCTACGATGTCCTAAATGCCAAAACCAAAATTTAGCCGATTCAAATTCGAAAATCGCGGTAGATTTAAGAAAGAGCCTTTATAACTTGTTACAGGAAGGCATGACAGACCAAGAAATTATCGATTTTATGGTTTATCGCTATGGTGACTTTGTACTTTATCGACCGCAATTGAAGAAACAAACCTACATATTATGGTTTGGTCCATTAATCATTATTATTGGTTTTTTTACTGGTGTTATTTTTGTATTGAGAAGGCGCAGCAAAGCGAGCCAACTTGATTTATCTGCCCAAGAGCAAGCTAGCCTCGATGATATACTCAATAAAAAATAACAATAATTTTGTTAAATTATAAAATAAAAGGGTAAGTGATGAATGTCACTTACCCTTTTTGCTCCTATCGCAGTTCTAAAACGTTAATCGGGTAATTTTGCTAGCACAATGGCGGTTATTTGTTCGTTATTTCACCGCAAGAGTAAAAGAGTTTCATTTTGATTATTATTGGGCTAACATGCCCGTTCAAATTGCGATTTTAAAGCGTGTAAGTTAATAAAACAGCCTCTTCAGTTTGTTATTAAGGTTAAATTACTTTTTAACGATAAGGTTGTCTGTTAATTCAAACGTATAAATAGCGGTAATTTACTACCACAGATAAAATCGCGCGGAAAGTACAACACCCTCGTGTAAAGAGATAAAGATGTTAGAAAATATTCGAGAAAGCTCTCAAGGATTAACAGCTAAGATTATTCTTGGTTTTATTATATTAACTTTCGCTGTTGCCGGTATCGGCAGTTATAACAATTCAGTTGATAGCTCAGTTGCTGATGTTAACGGTGAAAAAATATCGCAAAATGAGTTTAATAAAGCTTATCAAGCACAGCGTAATCGTATGGCACAACAATTTGGTGATATGTTCGAAACACTATCAGCAGATCCTAGCTATATGTCTAATTTTCGCAATGGTGTCGTAGATAACTTAATTAACCAAAAACTTGTTGATCAAAATTCAGAAACATTGGCTATTCGTGTCGCCGATGAGCGTATTAAAAGTACGATTCGTAATATGCCTGAATTTCAAGTTGATGGCGTTTTTGATAACAATCGCTATTTAGCGATGATTAATCAAGCAGGGTTTTATCAATCTTCAGATTTTCGAGATTACCTTCGTACAGAAATGACGCGCCGTCAACTAACTCAAGCACTAGTTGCAACTGAGTTCAGCTTGCCATATCAAGAAGACATATACACTGCTTTACAAAATCAGCAACGTGATATCCGTTTTGCGACTATCAATGCAGAACAATTTAAAGACAGCGTTGAATTAACTGATGAAGAAATTAATAACTATTACCTTGCTAATCAATCACGCTTTGAAAACCAAGAGCAAGTAAAAGTAAATTACATCACGCTTGATGTGAACGAAATCGCAAAAACTATAACGTTAACAGATGCCGACATTGAAGCTTATTACCAAGATAATATTAGCCAATACCGTGAAACTGAACAGCGTCGTGTTGCTCATATTTTAATTGAGTTTGGTGATGACGAAAGTGCAGCTAAAGCTAGCGCAGGTGAATTACTTACTAAAATTTCATCAGGTGAAGACTTTGCCGCTTTAGCACAAGAGCATTCAGCTGATACTTTCAGTGGTGAAAACGGTGGCGATTTAGACTGGATTGAAGCAGGTGTTATGGATAGCGCTTTTGACGAAGCCGCGTTTGCTTTAGAAGGCATAGGTAGTGTGAGTGATGTAGTTAAAACCGAATTTGGTTTTCACATCATTAAATTAACTGACTATAAAGCTGAAAAAATACAAAGCCTTGCTGAAGTACGTGAAGCATTAGTTGCTAAAGCTAAAAGTGAAAAAGCTCAAGACAAGTTCTTTGAACTGCAACAAGAAGTTGCTCGCCTTAGCTTTGAATTTCCTGATAGTTTAGATGATGCTGCTGGCGCAATTAACGCAACTATTAAAACATCTAACTGGTTAACACGTGGCGTTAACGCAGCACCATTTGATGTTAATAACGTTGTTGATGCCGCTTTTTCTGAAATCGTAATTACAGAGCAATTAAACTCTGATGTTATTGAAGTGAGTGACAGCCTAGCGTTAGTTATGCGTATCAATGAATATCAAGAAGCGAGTGTTAAACCACTAGCAGAAGTTAAATCAGCAATTGAAAACATTCTTGTAGCACAAAAAGCTTCAGAAAAAGCTCAATCTGTTGCAGATGAGCTATTAATAGCATTTAAGTCTGGTAGTGATGTTACTGAGCAATTAGCTGCAGTTGGTGCTTCTATGGAAGTTAAAACTGGCATATCTCGTGTAGGCAGTGGTTTAGACGCTAGCTTAGCCCGTGAAGCATTTAAATTACCACGTCCAAGTGAAGGTGCAGTATCTGCTACAACGGTTAATTTGAGCAATGGCAATTTAGCATTACTTGAAGTGCAAGCGGTTAACGTTGGAGAAGCGAAAACTTCACCAAACTTATCGCAACAATTAACGCAACAATTAGCACAAACAGCGTACCTAAATTACATAGAGTCGTTGAAAGTTAATGCTGAAATTATTCGTCGAAAAATACAAGCACCTACAACGCAATATTAATTAGCGTTGTGTAGAATTCAAAAACCAGCCAATCGGCTGGTTTTTTGTTTTAAAGCGTTAATTCTTTTAAAGACTAAAGACTAAAGACTAAAGACTAAAGACTAAAGTTCAGAGAATAAAAGCTTATGATATAGCTTTATTTGTGAAGTAACTGAAAGTGCTGACTCATGATCAAGCGTTTGGTGTATTTGTGTTTGGGTTTTTGTAATATCTCTCTCGTTTTACCAAATTCTATAACTTTACCTTTGTCTAATACCATCATCTCATCACTGAAGTGTCTCACAATGCCTAAATTATGAGAAATCAAGATAAATGCAAGACCCATCTGCTGTTGTAGATCTAACAGTAAATTTATCATCTGAGAGCGCAGGGAAGGATCAAGTGATGCTAAAGCTTCATCAAGTATAATGACTTGAGGCTTTAAAATAATTGCTCGCGCTAATGAAATACGCTGTTTTTGCCCGCCGGAGAACATATGAGGATAAAAGCTCATGTGATCGGCCAATAAACCAACTTTTTGTAATGTTTCTCTAATAAGTTGATGTCGCTCTGTCTCATCGAGATTTGTGTTGAGCTGTAAAGGTTCATTCAGCAATTGTTCTATCGTTAAGCTCGGGTTCAGCGTGGTACCAGAGTCTTGAAATATCATCCGTACATGTTGGCAGCGTTGTTTAAAGTTACCGGGCTCTAGTGTTTGTCCGTTTAACTTAATTTGGCCTGTTGTCGGTAATTCAGCACCAACGAGTAGTTTAGCAACGGTAGATTTTCCCGAGCCTGTTTCTCCTACGATTGCCAATGTTTTATGCGCCATTATTTCAAATGATATTGCATCGAGCGCAGTAACACATTTGCGATTAAACCAATAATTTTTATCTTTATAAGTTTTACTCAGATTGCTAACCTGCAATAAAATATTATTCACGAGTAGCTATCCTTCAGTGGAAAGTGGCAGCTCACTTGATGACCATGAAAGTTTTTTATTTTTGGCGCATGGACACATTTTTGTTGTGCTCGAGGGCAGCGAGGACCTAATCGGCAACCAATCGGTAAATGTTGCAAAATGGGAATACTACCAGGTAAGGTCATTAAGCGAGATTTATTCGGGATCAACCTATTCGCCTTCGGACTACTATCAACAAGTGCACGCGTGTAAGGGTGATACGGTTGATTAAATATTTGTTCAGTCGTGCCAGCTTCAACAAACTGGCCGCTATACATTACTGTAATGGTATTAGTCCAATGGGTTACATTTTCCAAATCATGGCTTATTAACAAAATAGACATATTTTTTAATTGGTTCAAACTGGCGAGCAAGCGAAAAATTTGTCCTTGATTCGTACTTTCCATTGCTGCAGTAGGTTCATCAGCAATTAATAATATTGGGCGACGAGCGAGTGCCATTGCAATCATTACGCGTTGACAAAGTGCATCTGTAAGTTGATGAGGATAGCTTTTGACACAGACTTCATGCTTTTTTATCCCAACTTTATGTAATAAGTTAATTGCCGCTTGCTTTCTTTGTTGTCTTTTTTGCCAAAAAAAACCAGTCAATTGTTCAACATCTACGGCTTCTTCAAGTTGTTCGCCGATGGTAGTGGTAGGATCTAAGCATGCCATTGGTTCTTGGAATATCATCGCGACATCTTTTGAGATAATAGCCTTTCTTTCTGCCGGTGATAATCGCATTAGGTCATTACCACGCCAGTGAAAGCGATCCGCATCAACTCGCCATTTATCATCAAGGACGCCGACAATAGCTTGAGCTAACAGTGACTTTCCTGAGCCCGATTCACCAACAAGACCGCGAACCTCTCCTTCTTTCATGGTTAAATTGACGCGATCGACGGCAAAGATAGGTTTCGTGCCGGTAGTCAATTCAATAGAGAGGTTACGAATATCAATTAAGTTCATTAGTTTTCCTTGCGTACTTTCAACGCATGGCGCATGCCTTCACCAACAAGGTTAGTGGCGATAACTGAAAAAAGTATCGCCAAACCTGGTAAATAAACAGTCCAAGGTGCGATATAAAATAAGTCTATTCCGTTGGCAAGCATTGCGCCCCATTCAGGCATTGGAATGGGGGCACCTAATCCTAAAAAGCCCAGTGCGGCAATATCAAGAATTGCCGCCGATTGCGCCAGCGTAGCTTGACTGATTAGCTTCTCAATTATGTTCGGAAAAATAGAGTAGCGTAAAATTCTAATTGAGCTGGCACCATCCAATCGCGACGCTAAAACGTAATCTTTTGCAAATTCTTCTTTTACGGCATTTCGGGTGATATGAATAAATTGTGGGATCAAAACCATGATGATAGCCCATAAGGTATTTTCTAATCCTGGCCCGAGTATCGCAACAATAATAATAGCTAACAGTAACGATGGGATTGATAAAATAACGTCTAAGAAATGATTTAAAAAGCTAGATTTAATGCCGCTGGTCAATGCTGATAAAGAGCCTATAACGACGCCTATGGCTAACGAGGCGATAACCACAATAATACTTAAGCCAAAGGTTAATGAAGTGCCGTGCATTAATCGAGACAACATATCACGACCAAGGTTATCAGTGCCGAGCAAAAAGCTGACATCACCTTCATCACTCCAAGCGGGAGGTAATAAAAGATGATCAAGGTGATTTTCTACTGAAGAATAAGGCGTAATGACATTTGCCAATACTGCCAGTACGATCAAGAACAAGAAACAACCAAAGCCAATAATCACTACAGGAGGTTGCTTAAAGTTATGCCAAAGTTGCATTAATGGCGTTGGAAACTCTTCTTCTGAATATATTTTATCACGCGCCATGTTGAGGCTCCCGCGCTAAAGGGTTAAGGGCGGCATAAACGAAATCAGTGACAATATGGACAATAAATATAAAGCTTGAAAGCACAATTAGACCGCCTTGAATTGCCGTATAGTCTCGTTGATAAATACTCTCTATTAGCCACCTTCCAATACCCGGCCAGCTAAAAATAACTTCGGTTACCATGGCGATGGTAATGAGGTTCGCAAACTGCAAACCAACATCACGGATAACTTTAATGATCGCATTTCGCATCGCATGGCGATAAATTATTTGGCTAAAGGTCAAGCCTTTGGCATTAGCCGCTTTTATGTAATGAGTATCTAATACTTCTAACATTGCTGAGCGGGCTAAGCGAACAAAAATAGTCGCAGGTGCTAAAGCTACTACAATCACGGGTAAAATAAGGTGTCGAGTTGCATCTTGAAATGCCTGCCATTTATATTCACTGTCGCTAAGCAGAATATCAATCAGCTGTAGCCCTGTTACATACTCAATTTCGAATAGTAAACTGATTTGTCCGGCAGAAGGTAACCAACCTAGCTGTATCGAGAAGACTAAAATAGCGAGGATACCTAACCAAAATATTGGGATTGAATAGCCAATCATCGCGAAGGTTAAGATTAAATTATCAGGTACTTTCCTATGATATATAGCAGCGCAGAAGCCCATGGGTATGCCAACAAACATGGCAACTAACAATGCAACACTGGTTAATTCGATGGTGGCAGGTAAACGGTTTAGGATCTCAGTAGCGATAGGCAAATGACTGGTCATGGAGTAACCCATTTCGCCATGGAATAAATGCGTTAAATAGCTGAAATATTGGCTCACTATGTTAGTATTTTGTTGATATTTATCAGATAAAATAGCCAATTGTTCAGGTGATGCATTGACTTGCCCGGTAAGATTAACCAATTGGTCACCGGGAAATAAAAAGCTCAAACTAAATGACAATATTGTTAATAACAACATGGTAAAAACGAATAAATTAAAGCGACGTAGGGTAAAAATTAGCATATTAGTTTTTAGTAACCCCGTTAAAGTCTATGCCACCAATAGCACGCAGTAAAGTTCCTTTTACGTGGTTAGCCCTAGCTTGGTAACGCTTTGAGTGTGCGATAGGAATTAATGGCACTTCTTCATTGATCAATTTTAACGCCTTAGAATAGTATACTTTACGTTTATTAATGTTATTGGTTTGCAAGGCGCGTTGTATTAATTGATCAAATTCGTTATTACACCAAAAGGTTCTGTTACTGCCAGTTATCGCCGAGCCACAGCTAAGTAACGTTGAAAAAAAGTTATCTGGGTCCGGGTGATCTGCAGACCAACCTAATAAAACACTTTGATGCTCACCTTCAGATACTTTTCGCAGAAATGTTGACCATTCATAATCTGAAACAATATCCACTTTTATACCAATTTTTAACAAATCGGCTTGAATAAGTTTTGCCATTGTTACAGCATCAGGATTGTATGCACGCTGAACAGGCATCGCCCATAAGTCCATAACAAAGCCATCGCCAAACCCTGCTTGTGCAAGTAATTCGCGCGCTTTAGGAATGGAATATTCTTGGCTCATAATAGAAGCATCGTACGCCCAAGAGGAGTTGGGGATCAGGCCATTGGCAATCTCGGCTTGCCCGGTATAAACCGCTTCTAATATTGCTTGCTTGTTAATTGCAAATGATATGGCTTTACGCACTAACGGGTTATTAAATGGCGGCTTGCGAGTATTAAAACCAAAATAACCGACGTTAAATGAAGTGACAGACTCTAAGGTTAAATTTGGATGCTGTTGTATTTTTTTATGCGCTATAGGATAAGCGATCACATCACATTCACCCGCTAACAACTTAGTTAAACGGCCAGTATCTCGTGGGGTAATATCGAAAACCAATTGTTTAAGCTCTGATTTACCGCGCCAATATTTAGCGTGCGGCTCGTAGCGAATGAAAGCACCAGAACTATATTGCTTAAACTTAAACGGTCCGGTACCAATGGGCAATATATCGATGTCTTGCATGGCATTGATTGTTATTAAATTGTCGGCGTACTCTTTAGATAAAATGACAGATGAATTGCCACCTATATTGGCCAAAAAGGAGCTGTCGGGATGAGAAAGTTGAAAGCGAATAGTGTGGTCATTGATTTTTTCTATATTATCAATTAAATCAACAAACTGAGCGTTTTGAAAAAATGGATATTTACCACCAGAAACTGAGTGATATAGGTGAGTATCATCAAGAATTCTATTAAAGCTGAATAATACATCGTCTGCATTTAATGCGCGTGTTGGCGAAAAGTAGTTTGTTTGATGAAATTGAATATCTTTTCTGAGATAAAAAGTCACCATTTTGCCATCGCGTGTCACATGCCATGATTTTGCTATTGCCGGAATGATTGAGTTATCAATAGGGTTGAATTCAATCAAGCGGTTATATAATTGGTTAGCCGTGGCATCTATTGTCGTGCCAGAGGTTACCGTTTGAGGGTTGAAGCTTTCCGGCGCGCCTTCACTACAATAAATAATACTTTTTTTACTGAGTGAAAGTGCTTCGTTTGAGTCGCAAGCAGACAACAGCATTATTAATAATGCTAGCCAATATCTTGGGAAAAGTGTTGAGTATGTCATAGCCAATCGTTATTCATCATCAGCGCTACTAGAGTCGAGTAAATTATATTTCTTTAAGTAACCTCTTAATTGATGATAGGTTAATTCTAGCGCATCAGCAGTTTTCTTTTGATTATATTGGCAATTAGCTAAGGCCGACTTAATTAAGTCAACCTCATAATTTTGTGATAAATCTTTTAATGAAACTGGAAATTGAAGTGTTTTCGTAAGCGGTTGAGTACTTTGCTCCACTTTCGACGTTACTTCAGGTGCTTTGTTTTCTTGTTCTACAACTGTGTTAGTAATAATGCGATCTTGTGTTTTGATGCGTTTTGATGGGCGGTAAGGCGACTCGAAAGGGTCAATAACCAGTTCATGAACGGGTAGGTGTGGGTTATTACAACGATAAACACTTCGCTCCACAACATTTTTTAATTCACGTATATTACCTGGCCAATGATGTTCGAGTAGCGCACGTTTAGCTTTTTCTGTGAAGCCGCTGAATAATTCAAACTCTAATTCTCGTGCCATATTAATAGCAAAATGTTCAGCTAAAACCAAAATATCGTCTAAACGTTCGCGTAAAGGTGGCAAGGTGATAACATCAAAAGCTAACCTGTCGAGTAAATCTGCACGAAATTCACCCGCTGCAGCCATTGATGGCAGGTCTTCGTTCGTCGCTGCGACTAATCGAGCATTTGTTTTGATCGTCCTAGAGCCACCAACACGTTCAAATTCGCCATACTCAACAACACGTAACAACTTCTCTTGAATTAAACCTGAGGTATTGGCAATTTCATCTAAAAATAATGTGCCATTGTCAGCTCTTTCGAAACGGCCTTCATGGCGTTTACTTGCGCCAGTAAATGCACCGCTATCGTAACCAAATAATTCACTTTCTAATAAATTTTCATTTAGGGCCGCACAATTAAGTTTGAGATAGTTTTGATCCCAACGCTTTGAAAGGTAATGCAGGCGCGCTGCAACAAGTTCTTTACCTGTTCCGCGTTCACCTATTATAAGCACGGGTTTGCTTAATGGTGCTATTTGAGAAATTTGCTCTAGCACTTCTAGAAAGTTGTTAGATTGACCAATGAGATTATCTTGTTGTTTAAAGCGTGTCATTTACTGACCTAATTATTGGTTTTTTTCACTAACAAATAGTGTATTTTATTAACAGCTTAGATAGAAGTCTTTTTTTAAATAATAATAAAGTGTTACTATTCAAAGGATTGTGTGAATATAAAAACTTGGCGCAGAATGTGAATAGTAAAACACAAGACAATTTGAGTAATTTTTTGAATGAGGAAGTAATTATGGGTGTTTTTTCAAGGTTCACAGATATCATAAATTCTAATATAAACAACTTATTAGATAAAGCAGAAGATCCTGCAAAAATGGTGCGCTTAATCATACAAGAAATGGAAGATACGTTAGTTGAAGTGCGTTCTTCGTCTGCAAAAACTTTAGCGGATAAAAAAGAGTTGGCGCGCCAAGCGAATCGTTTTGAAACAGACGCTGAGCAATGGCAAGAAAAAGCAGAGTTAGCATTAAACAAGGAACGTGAAGATTTAGCTCGTGCTGCCTTAATGGAAAAGAAAAAATGTGTTGAAAGTGCACATGCTTTACGTGATGAACTTGAACACGTTGATGGCCATATCGCAAAGTTACAAGACGAAATTTCACAGTTACAAGTTAAGTTAGCTGATGCTAAATCACGTCAAAAAGCGATTGTAATGCGTGAAAAAACTGCTAATTCACGTTTAAAAGTTAAGAAGAATATTGACAGTGAACGTGTTAACGATGCCTTAAGCCGCTTTGACCGATACGAGCGTAAAATTGATGATATTGAAGCTCAAGTAGAATCATACGATATGGGCAGTAAATCATTAGCTGATGAAATTGCAGACTTAGCCACGGATGAAAAGGTTGATGATGAATTAGCGCAATTAAAAGCTAAAATGAAATCAAACGCTAAGAGCAAATAATTAAACACTAAATGATTAGTATCAGACATTAGCAGTGAATTACTTGAAGTAGCTGCAAATTAAGGAGAAGTATTGTGGAAGAGATTATAATGGCTCCAGTTATTATATTCATGATTGTAGTAGCCCCTATTTGGTTAATACTGCACTACAGGAGCAAACGCCAAATAAGCCAGGGCTTTAGTGAAGAAGAGTATATTCAACTGTCGGAGTTATCTGAGTTAGCCGATAAAATGGCCGATAGAATTAAAACACTAGAAGCTATTTTAGATGCTGAGACACCGGAGTGGAGAAATAAATTATGACCAGCAAACCCCGAGGTGAGTTATATAGAAATACGAGCCAAGGCAAAATTGCAGGGGTCTGTGCAGGGATTGCAGATTACTTTGGCTGGGAATCTTGGTTAGTTCGTATTTTAGTTGTATCAGGTGTATTGTTGGGGATGGGCTGGTTTGTTGTTATTTATATCGCTGCCTGGTTTATCTTAGACAAAAAGTCAGGAAGTGCGGCTAATGCCAAACGTAATGCTCAACGCAATCAAGCCTTTAATCAAAGTGGGCAACAGCAAGCATCACAATACGCGCAAGCCCAACAAGACAATGATGATGATATTACCAATGAGTCTATTAAAGTTAAATCGCGTGTTTGGCAAGCGGGAGAGCCGCCTAAACAAGCCTTTCATGATATAAGACGTAAATTCCAAACCTTAGAGCGAGAGCTGCAAGTGATTGAGCGTTATGTCACATCGCCAGAGTTTACCGTCTCACGAGAAATAAATAAGTTATAAAACAAAAGCGGCTAAGCCGCTTTTTTATTGCCTAATACTTAGTGATAAAGTCCTGTTATCAAAACCAAAAAAACGCTAATATCAGACTGCGATAGTTTATAAAGTGGAGTATTGTGGAGCTCAAAGTTAGGTGTTAAAACCGCTTTAGTAACTCATGATAACTTTCAACACCTTGAATACAGAAGATAGCATTGAGCATGGCATTTATTAGTAAAACTCAGTTAGAAAAATTAAAACAAAAAGCCAGTGATTTAGTGAATCGCTCTATAGATCAGCATGTAACATTAGCGGTAACGGGGCTTAGCCGAAGTGGTAAAACTGCTTTTATTACCTCGTTAGTTAATCAGTTACTGAACGAAGGAAGCAACTCACAATTAAGTTTTTTTAATGTTGTTCATCAAGGTCGTTATATTGCGGCAAAACGAGTACCACAAAAGCATCTTCATATATCAAGATTTGAATATGATGGGGCATTTTCAGCATTATGTCAGTCACCGCCGCAGTGGCCAAAACCAACTAATGGTATAAGTGAATTACGTCTAGCCGTTAAGTATCAACCAAAAGATTCTTTATTAAAATATGCCACCGAATCAGCAACACTTTATATTGATATAACAGATTATCCGGGTGAATGGTTACTTGATTTACCCATGTTATCACTCACTTTTGAAGAATGGTCGAAACAAACCACCTTGTTACTTAAACAGGCACCTAGAAGTGAACATGCTCAGGAGTTTCTCGATAAACTTGCTGATTTTGATCCTTTCGCCAGTGTTGATGAGCGAGTACTCGCTGAGTTATCACATGAATATACGCAATTACTTTTACTGTTTCGCCATCAATTAGGTTTATCGGTTATTCAACCTGGGCGCTTTATTTTGCCTGGAGAACTAGAAGATGCGCCAATACTGCAGTTTTTTCCTTATAGTCAATTTGATGATCTGGACGCAAATGATTATCAAAATGCGAAAGATGATTGCTATATCGGCATGTTACGAGCTCGATTTATTGAATATAAAGAGCGGGTTGTGCGGCGTTTTTATAAAGATCACTTTGTAAATTTTGACCGGCAAATTGTACTCGCAGACTGCTTAACGCCGTTAAATAATGGCCCAGAGAGCTTTGCTGATTTACAAAATGCTATGGCGATGATCATGGAAAGCTTTCAATATGGACAATCAAGTTTATTTTCGCGGCTATTTTCCCCAAAAATAGATCGCTTATTGTTTGCCGCCACTAAAGCTGATCATGTCACCCCTGAGCAGCACGGTAATTTGGTGTCATTATTAAACAAGTTGGTATTTCAAACTAAGCAGCAATTAAGTTTTGACGCAATTAACATGAAAACCATGGCTATTGCATCGGTCAAGGCAACTAAAGTGGGTAAAAGCCAATATCAAGGACGTAATATTCCTGTCATCAAAGGGCGACAATTAGACAATGATGAAATGATCACGTTATTTCCAGGTACGGTACCAGCAAGCATTCCAACGCTTGAGTATTGGCAGAAGCAAGCGTTTAATTACATTGCCTTTGCTCCTATTGAATCAGCCAATATCGATGAATGTTTACCGCATCTTCGCATGGATCAAATGTTACAGTTTTTGCTCGGGGATAAATTAAAATGATAGAAAACAATGAAAAATATCAACAACAAATTTTATTTGACGCGGTTGATATCGCCAGTGATCCCATAAAAGAAAATACTCCTCAAATCATTGTTAATGAGCAAGATTGGGTCAGTGATGAGCAATCAGAACAAGCTGACGATAATAGCTTAATTGAAGCGAAGAAACCGAGCTGGCTTTGGCGTACTTTAGCTATAGTTTTTGTGACTTTAGTTGGGGTTGAAGCGGTTCAGTTTTTTGTTAATGGTTTTAGCCAAACGCCTATTATTGCCAGTTTATATGCAGTTTTGCTTGCAGGTTTGTCACTCATTTGTGGACGTAGTCTTTGGCGAGAACTGTCAGGTCTGCGACAATTTAAATACCAGCAAAAAATTAAACAACAAGCTCAAGCGATTATCGATCAAGAGAGCGATGTGAATGCCGCTGAGCTGTGCGAAAAGATTTCAAAACGTTTACCTTGCGACTTAGCCGAATTTGACCAAAGTGAATGGAAAAAATTAAACTTAGCAGAATATAACGATGCTGAAATTATGCAGCTATATGCACGTAATGTTTTGTCGAAAGTTGATCAAAAAGCGTTGAAAGAAATCGCTAAATTTTCATCAGAATCTGTAGTGCTAGTTGCATTGAGTCCGATCGCTATTGTTGACATGTTATTGATGTTTTGGCGAAATTTACGACTAGTGAATAAAATAGCGTCTTTATATGGCTTAAAGCTAAGTTATTGGAGTCGGATAAAGTTAATCAAACAAGTGATTATAAATATGGCCTACGCTGGCGCAAGTGAACTGGTTGCCGATCTCGGTGCGGATCTACTTGGCGCTGAATTACTGGGTAAATTATCGGCTAGGTTGGCGCAAGGATTAGGGGCCGGTATGTTAACGGCTCGTCTAGGTCTAAAAGCGATGCATTTATGTCGTCCTGTTCCTTTTACCGATGACGCACCTAAGCTCGGGCAAGTACGTCAACAGATCGTCAGCAAAGTGCAATCTTTGATCAAAAACTAACTAATAATAGCCTGAAAAATAACATTAATTTAAGCAGTGTACATTTGCATGTAACACAAAATTTACACTCTTTTGTTCTGGTCGAAAAATAGCCGTTTCCAAAGTCGTGCTTTTTCTACATTAGTTGCCTTACTATTGAGGCAACTAATGTAGTTTGAATATCAAACAATAAAAATAAATTGATATTAAAAAGTAAGGTTACAACAATGGCGAAGGCGACTAAATACGTTTCAAAAATTGGTGACGAGCATGGCAACATTGCCTGGTCTGAAACAGAGAACCAAATTTGGCAAGAGTTAATTACTCGTCAGTTATCTACGGTTAAAGATACTGCTTGTGATGAGTTTATTGCTGGCTTAGAAAAGTTAAACTTACCCCTTGATAGAATTCCTCAACTTGAAGAGGTGAGTACTGTTTTACGAGCAACGACAGGCTGGAGTTGTGAACCTGTACCTGCATTAATAGGTTTTGGTGAGTTTTTCCGTTTACTGTCAGAGCGAAAATTTCCGGTCGCGACATTTATTCGCTCTCGTGAAGAGTTTGATTATCTGCAAGAACCCGATATTTTCCATGAAATATATGGTCACTGCCCATTACTGACCAACCCATCTTTTGCCGACTTTACCCAAGCCTATGGCATGATGGGCTTAAATGCTTCAAAAGAAGATCGAGTATTTCTAGCGCGACTTTATTGGTTTACCATTGAGTTTGGTTTACTTGATACGCCTAAAGGCTTGCGGGTATACGGTGGCGGAATTTTGTCTTCTCCGAGTGAAACTGAATATGCGTTAAATGATAAAAACGTTGAGAGAAAACCGCTCGATGTGCTTGATGTATTAAGAACACAATACCGCATCGATATTATGCAGCCGATTTACTTTATGTTAACGAAAGTTAGCGACCTCGATACAATTCGAGAGTTGGAAGTCGAAGATATTATGGCGTTAGTCGAACAAGCGAAAGAACTGGGCCTACATGCGCCAAAATTTGAATTAAAATCAACATCAAAAGCAAGTTAAGGAAATTTTATGAGTGCTGAATTATCAAAACAACAATGTGAAGCATGCCAGGTCGACGCGCCAAAGGTTAGTGATGACGAATTGGCGGGCTTATTAGCGCAAATACCTGACTGGGTACCTGAAGTAAGAGACGGTATTATGATGTTAGAACGTGTTTATAAGTTTAAAAACTATAAATTAGCTTGGGCTTTTGCAAATAAAGTGTCTGAATTAGCTGAAGAAGAATTTCATCATCCAGCCATTTTATTAGAGTGGGGCAAGGTTACTGTTACTTGGTGGACCCACGCTATTAAAGGGCTACACAAGAATGACTTCATCTGTGCAGCGAAAACGGATAAGCTTCTGTAACGTTTACTTACAACAATAATAACAAGCCTCCTGCAAATGGGGGCTTTTTTTTGTTGTAAAACATAGTTTACAATAGCGGTATTGAATTTTGTTGTTTGCTTGAGGTTATAAAATGCGTTTAGAGATTGGTTGCCAAGACCGAGTTGGGATCGCGCAAAATGTATTAGCAATATTTGTTGAACGTGGTATCGACCTGCGTGGTATCGAGTTAAAACAGCCTGGGAAAATTTTTATAAACATCCCGGATTTGGAATTTACTGAACTACAAAATTTCATGCCACAATTAAGACTAATAGATGGCGTTGTTGATGTTAAAACGACACCTTATATGCCGTCAGAGCGTGAAAGACATGAGTTTGAAACCTTAGTAAAAACTTTCCCAGACCCTTTTATATCTATCGATAACAAGGGGCAAATTCGTATGGTTAATAATGTGGCCACGCAAATTATGTGTGAGTCACCCGATCAAGTTATTGGTGAGCACGTTGGACAATGGTTGAAAGGCTTTAACTTTACTCGCTGGTTAGACAGTGAAGAAGTATTGGCCCAAACGCGCCGCATAAAATTTCAAGAAGATGATTTCGTCGCAGATATCATTCCTATTCACATTGTTGAAGGTGATGAAAAACAAGTTCTTGCCGGCGCTGTGTTAATCTTAAAGTCAGAAGCAAGGCTTGGTCAGCAAATTAGCGCATTTAAAAAGGCGAGTGAAAATAACTTTACTGGCATACAAGCGAATAGTAGTTCAATGCGCAAGTTAATTCGTGAAGCTAAACGTATGGCTCAGCTTGACTCATCTATGCTTATTGTTGGTGAAACAGGCACTGGTAAAGAATTATTAGCTCGTGCTTGCCACGCCGCAAGCGACCGTGCTGAAAAGCCGTTTATGACCTTAAGTTGTGCTGCATTACCAGATGATGCTGCAGAAACAGAATTGTTTGGCTCAGGAGCTGCGGGAGAGGCAAATAGTAAACGCGGTATATTTGAATCGGCAGACGGTGGCACAATATTTTTTGATGAAGTTGGCGAAATGTCAGCCAAGTTACAAACAAAAGTTTTACGTGTTATTCAAGATGGCACTTTCAGACGTATTGATGACGAAAAAGAAATAAAAGTTAATGTGCGCATTATCGGTTCAACAAACCGTGATTTACTCAACATGGTGTCTTTAGGGGAATTTCGAGAAGATCTTTATTATCGTTTAAATGTATTAGGGCTTAATATCCCGTCATTACGTGAACGCCGTTCAGATATTGTGCCTTTAGCGGAACTTTTTGTGGCTAAATTTGGTCAACGTATTGGTAAAACTCACATTACTTTTGATAAAGAGTGTTTGGAATTTATTGAACACTACCCTTGGCCAGGTAATGTTAGACAGTTAGAAAATGTACTTATTAGGGCGGTATCGTTAATTGAGGGAAATGTCATCATGACCTCTCACTTACAATTACCCGCTTATACCCGAGAGCACGGCTATTTAGAGCAAGATTTTGAAGGCACATTGGATGCTGCAGTGAAGAACTTTGAAGCTGATTTATTACGTAAGCTGTATCCGGCATATCCAAGTACTCGTCAATTAGCGAAAAAGTTAGGGTTAAGTCATACAGCTATCGCTAATAAATTGCGAGATTATGATATTAATAAGAAAACGGTAAAAATTTAAACTTAAGTTGCCAATGAATAAATTGGTTTTGTTGTGAAGTTATTCGAGTATTAAAATGAAATTATATGGTTATTGGCGTTCATCTGCCGCCTACAGAGTCAGAATTGCATTACACTTAAAAGATTTGAGCTTTCAATCAATGTCAGTGCACCTAGTTAAAGACGGCGGTGAACAACATAAAGCGGATTACACAGAATTGAACCCAACTCACTTGGTGCCGACTTTAGTCGACGGTGATATAGTTTTGCATCAATCGCTCGCTATCATTGATTATCTTGATGATAAATTTCCAGAGACTGCGCTTTATCCAAAAGACTTTGCAGCTAAAGCAAAAGTGAAAGCGTTAGCATTAGATGTTGCATGTGAGATTCATCCCGTTAACAATTTGCGTGTACAGCAGTATTTAGTCAACGGTCTTAAATTAGACGAAAGTGATAAGCTCACTTGGAGTCATCATTGGATGAAATTAGGCTTTCGCGCAATTGAGCAACAACTAATCAAAAGTGCTGGAAAGTATTGTTTTGGTGATAATATAACCATGGCTGATATTTGCCTGGTGCCGCAAGTTTATAATGCGGTCCGTTTCAAGCTAGATATGACTGAGTTTCCAACTATTTCACGCGTGGTTGAACAATGTAACCAACACCCCGCATTTATTGCCGCGTTGCCTGAAAACCAAGCTGATGCGCAGTAATAACAACATTCGAAAATAGAGTTTATTGAAAGTAAAAATCATTTGTCAGATCATAACTATTGCCAAGCACGTTAATTAATGGGTAGATCATAAAGAAAGGTTATTATGTCAATTCAAAATGCTGAACAAAAACAAACACCTTGGGCAATAATATCAATTATTATTGTTGCCATTCTAGCTGTTGTTATTTATTACTACGTTGATATTCGTGGTAACGATGACAACAGTATGGAAGCTCCTACAGATTTAGTAGCGCCAATACCAGAGATTGAACCCGAACTTGAAATTGTACCAGAAGCTATTGAGCCTGAAATAGTGCTAGAGGGAACTGAAACAATAATAGTTGAGCCAGAAATTTCACTGCCCACATTAGATGAAAGTGATAGTTGGTTTAGTACGAAACTACCCACGATCACTTGGCGTAAAGAATTACTTAAATTAATGGTGACTGACGATATGATCCGTCGCTTTGTTGTTTTTACTGATAATTTTAGTCAAGGCAGTTTGGCTTATGCACATTCGCCATTAGTTGCACCTAATGCCAAGTTTACCGCGTTAGAGGCAGAAAATAATAACGGTAAAAATTGGCAGTGGGATGAAAATAGCGCTCAACGTTTTAGTCAGTATGTTGATTTGTTACGCTCAATGGACAGCGAAATGCTGATCCAGTGGTATGTTGAATTGAAACCGCTTATTGATCAAGCCTATGCTGAGCTTGGGTACCCTGATGATGATTTCACTGATGTGCTACATAATGCCATCACAAAAGTGTTAGACATGGAAATCCCTAAAGTTCAACCAGAACTTGAACGCCCTAGCGTTATGTATAAATATAAAGATCAGTCGTTAGAATCTTTAGATGATGCGGAAAAGCTATTGCTAAGACTAGGTAAAGAAAATTTACTTGTTATTAAGTCTATCATGCTAGAAATTAACGAAAAATTAGCTCGAGCTCGGTAGTTTTTATGAATGACTTTTCAACACCAGCAGTACCCGATTGCATACCTAAGCGTGATTACGGCATGTTAAGTCAATTTTCACGCTTTGCCATTACTAAAAGTGGCTGGAAAATAACGGGTGAAATACCAGAACAACCCAAGTTGATTATTGCGGTGGCGCCGCATACTTCCAACTGGGATTTTTTTATCGGTATTGCTGTCATGTTTTCATTAAACCTGCGGATATCATTTTTGGGTAAAGCAAGTATCTTTCGCTGGCCTGTTAAATCGCTATTAACGGCTATCGGCGGCATTGGTGTTGATCGCAGTCATCGCCATGGTGTCGTTGGACAAATTGTTCAAGCATTTAATGAAAACGAGCAGTTCGTTTTAGGGTTAGCGCCTGAAGGGACTCGAAGTAAAACCGTAGAATGGCGTACAGGATTTTTGCAGATTGCAAAACAAGCTAATGTGCCAGTAGTACCCGTTAGTTTTGATTTCGCTAAAAAAGAAGTGCATTTTCATCAATCGGTATTAATCACTGGCGAAATAAGTGAAGAATTAGTCGAGTTTAAGCAAGTATTTACCGGTGTTTGTGCAAAAAATCCACAAGCAGTTTGAATTTTACAACTACTGCTTGCAACTAGGCAATTGATTAGCGATAATTCGCGCCGCGCTAAAGAGATACTTCAGCGCTACTATGGTGACCCTTTTGGTCCCTTCGCAATGATACTCTGTGAACTCGGCCAGGTCCGGAAGGAAGCAACCGCAGCAGACGACTCATGTGCCGGAGTGTGGCTGATTGGGTTGCCACCCAACCTTTCTAAATCAATGACTTACACCAAAAAAAAGCTTAACTGCTACATGGTGTGCTACATGAAAGCTACAAATATTCCTTATTTACATCGCCGAAATGGTATTTATTACTATTGTCGTTGTTTCCAGTAAAATCAGCTAAGCAATCATTGTTAAAGATACCTTAATAAAACTCCGACTTTACTGGCGCTATAAATACATCCAATTAAGTAAAAACGACAATGTTACCCACATCAATATAATCAGTGGAATGCCGATGCGTATGAAGTCTGAAAATTTATAACCACCAGCGTTCATCACTAATAAATTTGTCTTGTAAGCCATCGGTGTTGCATAGCTTAAGTTTGCACCAAACAATACCGCTAATATAAATGGCTCAGGTGACAGGTTTAGTTGACTGGCCACAGAGATAGCGATGGGAGTGCCTATAACGGCAGCAGCGTTGTTAGAAACGATATTGGTTAGTATGGCAAGTAATAACATTAAAGCGGCTAAAACGCCTCCAGGAGGCAGTCCACTTGATAAGGCAACAAATACTTGTGCAATGTATTCAGCACCGCCCGTCATCATCATCGCAGAGCCTAGAGCTAGCGATGCAGCAACAATTAAAATAACTTGCGTACTTAACGCCGACGATGCTTCTTCCCAATTTAAACACTTAGTGATTAATAAGATTAAAACACCACAAACAGCACTGATATTAATCGGTAAAATTCCCAAAGCTGAGATAACTACCACCGCTAGTAATGTGCCTAACGCAATAGGAGCTTTTTTTGTTTGAGGTAATGCTGCTGCACCATCAATGATCAACAAACCAGGTTTTAATTTTAAAGAGTCAATTTGCTCTGGTTCACCTTGTACAAGTAAAACATCGCCAATCCTTAATCGAGTTTTGCCAATACCATTGCGGCCAATTTCCATCGCTTTTCCTGCGCGATGTAATGCCACAACAGAAATATTATGCTTACTGATGAAGTTTGCTTGTTGTAAGGTTCTACCTTCTATCCCTGAACCCGAAATAATGACGATTTCAGCCAAGGTTTGTTTGTCTGCTTTTAATGGGTGTTCATCATCAACTTTATTTAAGCCAGAAAAAAGCGTCGCACCTAAAACGCTTTCATATTCTTTAAGTCGATCAGGGTAGTCGTGAACTTTTAATCTATCCCCAACTACTAATACCGTATCTGGTAATGGCATTATGTTTCGATTATCGGGACCACGTTGAATACTTTCGATTTTGAGTTGGCCATCAGTTAAAGCAATAACTTCTGTGATAGTTTTCTCGTTAATAGTGCTTTCCTCATTTATATTGAGGTAAGCACTAAACAAACGTGGAGATGTGTCAGGCATTGACGAAGTTCGACTCGGTAAAAGTCTTGGCGCGATTAACCATAAATAGATGATCGCGACCACGGCAGCTATTAGTGCCGGCTTTGCAAAATCGAACAAACCAAATTCAGCGGCGCCCATATTTTTGGCGATACTGACGACTAATAAGTTGGTTGATGTCCCTATTGTAGTAGCCATACCGCCGACCAATGTCGCTAATCCCATAGGCAGCAAAGTAGGGGAAGAGTCAGTTTTCGTTCTCAGAGCGACACTGATCAATATTGGCAGTAATAAAACAACTACCGGGGTATTGTTGATAAATGCGCTTAATGTGCCGGCAAGGATGAGCGTAATTAATAATGATAATGTCGGACTAATCTTCCAAAGTTTAGCCAAATATCTGCCGATGGGTTCTAATGCTCCGGTTCTGACAATGCCATGGCCGATTATCATCAAAGAACACACGGTAACTAATGCTTCGTGACCAAAACCGAAAAACAGTGAGCTAGGCTCGAAATGATTGCCATCAATGTAAAATGGAAAAAGGGCAAACATTAAACATAAAATGGCAATAACAGCGAGTGAAGAAGTTTCTAATGGCGTATCTTCACGTCGAAATAAATATAGCGCCAGTACGGTAATTAAAAGTACCGCTAAGGCGTGGTTATTAGGAAGATCTGGAATATTCAAAAGGCGTTACCGAGTTAATTAAATTATTTTACTTCTATAACCAGTTATTACTGATGCGTTAAATCGTCATTTAATAAAACTATTATTAATGGTGATCTTTCATAAACTCTAACGCTTTAGCAATGGCTACTTTGACATTGTTTTCCATACCAAAGCGTTCAGATGCCGGTAAATAGAATGCCATATCGACTTCGTGACGAATGTAACGGGTGGGTAATTGGTTTAAAACAACACAAACAAGATCGGCGATAAACTCAGCGTCATACTTCTCTTCTAATTTTAATGCGGCAAAGTGTTGAGAAACTAATTTTTCATAGTAATTATGAATATCATCAGAAATTTTCATGTATGGAGCTCTTATTTATAAAAGGTATATTTTCAAGCGTAATGCTAGTGCAATGAAAACACCAACATTTTTTATAATATAAGATAAACTTTTAACAAAGAATTTGTCAAAAGGCTATGTTTTAAAACTTATTTGTTTGCGCTATTTCTCGTTCAAGCTTAGAGATGGCTTGCCGACATCGACCAAGTCTTTGATGTAAAGCTAGTACTTCTTCAGAAAGTTGTTGACTCACTTTAGCTGTGGCTTTTTGTCTTTGGAGTTCTCGGGCTTCAATCATTTCGATTAATCTGCGTTCAAATTCAAAAGTCTCATTGAGCTTATTATGAAGATTATGACTTGATTGCATGACCGCTTGAGCTGCTTTTTTATAACGCCTAGCTTTCATAGCTACAAGTCTTTGCTCTGGTTCTTTGTGGAGCTCACTATTAGAATTTAAGGCATTACGCAAAGCGGATATTTGTTGTTCAATTTGCAGTAAACGGCTATGTGCAAGGTTATTTTTTTTAGCTGCTAATAAACGTGACAATTCATGAGTTTGCTTTTTTACTTCTAAAACATATGGATGAAATAGATCACTGTGCGTGAGGAATAGGGCTTCAGAAAAAATATCATTCTCTTGAATAACTTTATGAGACTTTGCTTGCTTGTTTTGTTGATCAATCTGTTGTGCTTGCAAACTTAGTTGTTCGAGTATGTTATGAATTTTATCTATGGCAGTGTTCATATCTAGCCTTTATTAGTTTAACCAAGCTTGATAAGCCAAGTTTACAGACATTAAAATAACGACAGTAATAAAAACGGGCCTGATGAACTTACCACCAAATTTAATTGCCCAATGTGCACCGACCCAAGCGCCAAGCATAATAAAAACGCCCATCGAAATACCTAACAAAAAATTAACATGTCCAAGGTAAATAAAGGTTAATAAGCTAAAAAAGTTACTGATAAAATTGGTAGAGCGTGCCAAACCAGAACTTAATAAGATATCAATCTTATATAAGATATTAGATGAACTCACCCAAAAGGCGCCAGTTCCCGGACCCGCAAAGCCATCATAAAACCCGAGTATGAAGCCTTGCACACATTGTTTATATTTTACTAGCATGGTTTTAACAGGTAAACCGCAAACATCGTTAATGGTTGATTTTGATAATAAAGTATAAATAGCGGTTAAAATGATCAGTACTGGGATGTATTTTTCTAAAAACTCACCAGATACGAAGTTTACAATGAGGGTGCCAGTTATTGCGCCAATAGCAGTCGATATTAATGCAATGCGCCAAAAGGACGGGCTAAAAAGTTTTTTTCGATAAAATGCAAATGAAGCAGTAAACGAGCCAAATGAAGCCGCTAATTTATTTGTGCCTAATGCAACATGAGGAGGTAAGCCTGAGGTTAATAGTGTTGGAACTGTCAACATGCCACCACCGCCAGCGATAGCATCTATAAGCCCAGCAAAAAAACCGACGCTACATAAGGTTATCCATAAACTCATGTCTAGGACGGGATCTATAACCATAGAATATTTACAAAATGAACAGTTAAAAATTATGTGCTTACTATATCACATAGAATCCTTGATATTATGCAGAATTATTTTCATTACTAATACAAATATAGTTATTCATCATAAATTTACTCTTCATTGAAAGGTTGTGTCGAAATGAGACATTAATTTTAAAGACATTATAAAAAATCTCAAAAAACAAGGTGATTTGTTTCATTTAGTTTACGGTTTTTTGTATTTAATTAAGTTACTGTAATATATGGATAAAATTAAACTGTTAGCTATTTATAAGTTGATGGTTTTTAATGCTTATTTATAATTAATTATGCTGGCATTATTTTAAGGTGTTGTTTTTAAATGAATATTAATGTCTCGTCGATCGGGGCGGGGCTGTTTATGATAGATAATTTTTATTGAAAAACATTGACAGAAAAAGGCACTTTTCAGGTTATATAGCTTGATTGACCTCAATTTTGAACATAATTATTAAAAAATGTTAATGAAAGGTAACTGTTTATATTGACCATTAAACAAGATTAAGTTTACTATCATATACGACAGATCGGCCTAATGGCCTAAAAATTCAACAACAAGGCAACATAGCCTTGAATTTAAACACTAGAATCACGAAAGTGGTCCAGGGAGTATATATGTATAGCAATAGCAAAATAGCTAAAGCAGTGCGCGTCGCCATGATGTTTGGTGCAGGTACAGCCGCAGCAATTTCAGCACCAGCTTTCTCAGCTGAAGAAAAAGCTGAAGCAATAGAAAAAATTGAAGTAACTGGTTCTCGTATTAAACGTGCAGATATGGAAACGGCACAACCTGTTGCAATTATCGATCGTGCAACACTTGAAGCATCAGGTTTAACTTCAGTTGGTGACTTTTTACAATCACTTCCTATTGCTGGTTCAGCAATAAACACAACTTTTAACAATGGTGGTGACGGTTCAACTCGAATCGATTTACGTAACTTAGGTTCAAGCCGTGTACTTGTACTAGTTAATGGTCATCGTTGGATTAACTCTGGTACAGGTGCTGTATACGGTTCTGATGCTATCGCTGGTGTTGTAAACGTAATCACTCGTACTGACTTTGAAGGCGTTGAATTCAATGCTTACACTGGTCAAAGTGCTGAAGGTGACGGCGGACAACAACAATTTGATATCACAACTGGTGTATCAAATGATAAAGGTCACTTAACCTTAAACGTATCATATACTAACCAAGAACCAATTTTTGCTGGTGACCGTGAAATCTCAGAAGACCCTTTCTTTGGTTCAGGTAACCGTTTAGGTTCTTCTGGTACTCCTCAAGGTCGTTTTGCATTTGTTGATTATGATCCAAATACAAGCAACTATGCTGGTTTCGTAAACCACTCAGTAACTAAAGGCTTCCCAACGAATGGTCAAGTTCCTAACCGTCCATTCTTAGCTGATGGCTCTGCTAACCCAGATAGCGACTTTACTAGCTTTAGTAACGATATTCGTTACAACTACGCGCCAGAAAACTACTTATTAACGCCTCAAGACCGTTGGTCTTTATACGTTTCAAGTGGTTATGAAATTGCTGATGACGTGCAATTAACTGCTGACGTACTTTACAATCACCGTGAATCAGGTCAGCTTTTAGCGCCAATGCCTTTGTTTATTGGTCCTTGGGCTGGTGGTGCTGAAGCATTGAACCCTACAGTTGTATCTGGTCAAAATATTTATAACCCATTTGGTTACGATATTTTTGGTGCAGATCATATGGATTACTACAACGGTGGTTTTATTGGTCGTCGTTTGATTGAAAATGGCCCTCGTCTTTTCTCTCAAGAAGTTGAAACGTGGAAGTTCAATTTAAGCCTTGACGGTATCGTTGAAGTTGTTGGTAATGAGTGGAACTGGTCATTACATGCTGGTTACGGTGATAACCGTGCTACTTCTACAACTCAAGGTCGTATTAACAAAACTCGTTTATCTTATGCCTTAAGTGCAGAATGTAATTCAGATCCTAGCTGTGTACCATTTAACTTATTTGGTGGTGAAGGTTCTATCACTGATGAAATGCTTGGTTACATGACGAGCACTGAAACTAGTGAAGGTGGCAACACTTTATGGAATTACTCTGCAAACCTTTCAGGTATTGCATTTGAAATGCCTGCTGGTGAAGTTGGTGTTTCATTCGGTTATGAATACCGTCGTGAAAATGGTTTCAACAGACCAGATTACTTGGTCCAAAGTGGCCAGTCTTCAGGTGGTAGTGTTCAACCAACAGAAGGTGGATTCTCAGAGAGTTCATACTACATGGAAGCTCAAGTTCCATTGTTAGCTGATGTTGATTTTGCTCAACAAGTTGATTTAAGTGTTGCTATTCGTCGCACTAACATTGAAAACACTGTTGGTGTTGAAAATGATAACACTAGTTCAAGCCTTGGTTTAACTTGGCGTGTAGATGACGATTTACTATTCCGTGGTAACTTCTCAACAGGTTTCAGAGCTCCTTCTGTATCTAACTTGTTCGGCGGTTTATCAACAGGTTTCCCTTCAGTAACAGATCCATGTAATTCAGATGGTTCAGGTAATGAAGTTTGTGCTGGCGTACCTTCTGGTTACTCACAACCTAACACTCAATTAGAAGCACAATCTGGTTCTAATGAAGCACTAGAGCCAGAAGAGTCTGAAAGTACTTCATTTGGTTTAGTGTACGACGCTAGCTGGTTAGAAGGCTTTAACTTATCAGTTGATGTTTGGAGTATTCAAATTGATAACGTAATTACTTCTGCTGGTTTCCAACAAGTATTAAATACTTGTTCACCAACAGCTACAGGTGATGATGCAACGCATCCAATTGCACCTTTCTGTGATAGCTTGTTACAACGTGCAGCTAGTGGTGTTCCAGTAACATTCATTAACCCATTGTTGAACTCAGGTACATTAGAAACTAACGGTGTTGATTTCGATGTTATTTATAACTTTGAAACATCTTACGGTGACATCAACTTAACATGGGATGCGACTTACACAGATACGTATCGTTTAGTTAATGATCAAGGCGTAGCTCAATCTAACCAAGCTGGTCGTAACTTAGGCGACGCTGGTTTCCCTCGTTGGAAGTCTAGTGTTAATGCTACTTGGAACATTGATGACTTTAGCTTAGTGTATAACATTCAGTACATCGGTGAGCAAGAAGAAAGCTGTGCAGTTGGTTTCGTATCAACTGATACATGGAGATGTTCTGACCCAGATGGTGAGTTCAATACTCTTGATGCAACTGTCTACCATGACATGCAAGCTAGCTACTACCTAGATGAATACAACACACGTTTCACTCTAGGTGTTAACAATATGTTTGATAAAACGCCACCAATTTCAACTACAGCGTTTGCAAACTCATTTGATGCGAGTTTATATGATCCTACTGGTCGTTTCTTCTACGGTCGAGTTTCAGTTAAATTCTAAATTGAATTGTTAATTGTTTTAAAAAGCCGCATTTGCGGCTTTTTTTATATTTAAATAACACTTACTTATGAATAATATTTTACAACAAGCCCATAATTTATTTGTTCATGGCAGGTTCAAAGAAGTGATCACTTTAATAGCTCCGTTATTAAATGATCAGCCTAATAATCCAATCTTTAATAAAATAATGGGGTTATGCTATAAAGACCTGCATGATTCTTTATTAGCAATAAAATACTTAAATCAATCCCTGAAATATCAAGCCAAGCAGCATGACTTGGAAAATATTGTTGGTACAATTTATAAAAAACTTAACAAACCTGAGTTAGCAATAAAGCATTACCAAAATGCTATTTCGATAGATGGCGATAATGTTAACTATTTAAATAACTTAGGGTTTATGCTCATAAATGTACAATCCTACGACCAAGCTGAGCAATGCTTTATTAAGTCCCTGAAAATAAAGTGTGACCAAGCGAATGCTCGAATAGGTTTAGCAAGTTCATATAACCTTAATAATAACGAGTTCAAAGCAAAAGAATTGTTAAAAGAGGTTATTAGCGATAACCCAAACAACTTCATAGCAACTTATAACTTAGCGTTAATATGCAAAAAACTTAAGTCATACGATGAGGCACTAAGCTACTTTAAAAGTGCTAATGCCATAAAACCAAACGTGACAAGTTTATTAGAAAATTTAGGCTTCTTATACTACGAAAATAACCAAGTTGAACTAGCAATCACTGCGTTTAAAGACGGTTTAAAAGCCAACCCTACAGATGTCGCTTTAAATAGCGCGTTAGCACGTGTTTTATGGGAACAAGGCAGTAAGGATTTCTTGTCTCATTATCAAACACGGAAGGTTAGTGAAATGACCATAGACCTTGCTATTGATTATTATTTCAAGCTAATGAAAGTGGGTGACATAGGAAAAGCTGGTGAGGTTTTAAGCACTATAGAAAGCACCTATGAAAATAGCCTCATGGTAATTATTGCAAGAAGCCAGTTTCTGTATGAGAACAAAGATTATCAAAAAGGCTATTCAACTCTTATTAACCTTCAAAAAATAAGACCATTAGTAGCTGCAGAGTTAGATTGGCTTGCTCGGCACGCCTTTGCTTTGGGAAAATATGATGAAGTTATTAAAATATATGAAGATTTAATTATTGTAGAACCCGATCATCAAGGCTATTGGTGTTTATTGAGTACAGCTTTAAGAGAACAGGATTATGGCCGCTTCGAAAACTTAACTTTATATAATGAGCTCATTTTTATTGTTGATATTGACCTACCCGACGGATATGACAATATTGAAAAGTTTAATGTTGAATTAATGGCTGAATTAAAAACTACCCATATCTCGAATCACCAACCACTGGAACAAAGTCTAGTCGGGGGCACCCAAACTATCGGCAACCTATTTACGGGCTCAAAAACTAATGTCGAAAAGTTAGAGAATTCTCTCAAGGCAACTATTACAAAAACATTAAACAAGCTGCCTCATCGGATCACACATCCAACACTTAAACACGCTAATAGTGATTTTAAATTTTCAGGCGCTTGGTCTGTTTGGTTAACATCTTCAGGTTTCCATAAAAGTCATTACCATTCAGAAGGCTGGTATAGCGGTGTGTATTATGTGAATACTCCTGATGAAAGCGACTTAAAGCAAGGCGCTGGGTATTTAAAAATTGGTGAACCTGATATTATTTTACCAAGTCAACATGACGCAGAATATTATATAAAGCCTAAATCAGGGCAATTAGTCTTGTTTCCATCATTTTTATGGCATGGAACAGTTCCGTTTAAATCAAAAACTCCACGAGTGACTGTCGCGTTTGATATTACGCCACAATCTAAGAAGTAGATACTATGAAAAAAGAAGTAAATAACATTGTCGAACTTGCAAAGAAAGGGCAGGGGTTAGTCGCCTTAGAAAAATTAAAAGCATATGTTGAAGATAATGGTAAAGATGAAGAAGCTATTTTTCTTTTAAGTTCTTGGTTGTTCCAAAAAATGGATTGGGATTTATCAGCGCAATACATGGAAGCTTTACTATTATTAGCGCCAAATAACAAAAGCCACCTTGAAAACGCAATTGGTATGTATTTACAAATGTCTAACTTCAAACAGGCGTTAGTGCATCAAAAAACACTGGTGGAAATTGACCCTGCCGATAGTCAGAATAAATATAAATTAGGTATGTTATATCACCGTTTATTTGACTTTGACGCCGCATTGTCCGTTTTTAAAGAACTAGAAAAGGAGATGCCGGAACAGCCACAAATATTAGGTGTTATAGCTGATATTTTACACGGTTACGGAGACTTTGACGCAGCTATAAATTATTATCAACGCATTCTGAACCAAGAGCCAAACAATGAAGCTGCATTTAATGGCATAGTTAAATCGACCAAATATAAAACCCCCGATCTTAAGTTAGTTGATATATCTAAGCGTATTTTATTGGCGCCTAACGTTAGTAAAGAGGCGAAAGCACAAATTCACTTTTCTCTGGGTAAAATGTTTGATGATTGTAAGAACTATCATGAGGCTTGGTTGAATTATCAAGCGGCAAATAAGTTACAATCTGAGTTATTTCCATATAACCATAGCTCGCTAGAGTCTCAAATTAAGCAAATCAAAAAAATCTATACCAAGGATTACTTTAAAGAGCATGAAGACACTGGTGATGCCTCGGTATCGCCTATTTTTATTGTTGGAATGCCTCGAAGTGGCACAACACTGTTAGAACAAGTGTTAGAGCATTCAGGTAATATTTGTGCTGGTGGAGAATCTCTGGCTTTGAACAAAGCTATTAACCGACGCTTTTATAATATACGTTACCCTGACGAATTATATAAAGCGGATAGTGCTGTATTTAAGGAGCTTGCTAATGATTATCAGGACTATTTTAAACAATGCCATCTTAATGGTGATTTACGTTCCATTGATAAGTTACCTGGAAATTTTTTACATTTAGGTTTGCTTAAAAAAATGTTTCCAAATATGAAAATAATTAATTTAAGTCGTAATAAACTTGATTGCAGCTTATCGATATTCTTTCAAATGTTTGCTAGTCATATGACTTTTACCTCAAATTTACATCATATATCATCATTTTACGATACTTACGTAGAAACAATGTCGTATTGGAATGATATATTTCCTGAGAATATTTTTAATTTGAGTTATGAAAACTTTGTGAGTGATTTTGAAAACAATACAAAAGAATTATTTAAGTTTTTAGACTTAGATTGGAATGATAATGTCGGGAAGTTTGTGGAAAGTAAAAATTCCGTGCAAACACCAAGCTCATGGCAAGTTAGACAGGGAATTAATACCAAGTCAGTTGGCCGCAGTAAGCATTATGAGGGGTATTTAAAAGAGATTATCCAGTTATAGCTTAATGGTTTATATCAATATTAGGATAATAACCGAACAATAAAATAATACCTGTTGAAAGCTTAATTTAACATTCATCGTAAATTAAGCTTTCAACAGAGAAAGCTTTTAAGTAAGCGCTAAATTATATTTATTGATTTATTAGCCTCTTAAAAAACCTATCAGTTGATTACTTAGTTCTGATTCTCATTTGACCTGAATCTAAAAGCTTTTCACAAAACATATATTTTACGTTACTACCGATAGTAGCTCTAGGACGACAAACAACTTCTTGAGATTTTTCCCCGTAATTAGAAATATATTCATTTACTAAAGGTTGAAAGGTTGCTTTTTGCTCATTAGTAAATAATTTCGAAACTTTATCTAAGAGTTCATTCCAGCGTTTCTCTTTAACTTCAGACGCTACATTTAACCATATATAAGCCTGTAAAAAGTCTTGTTTGGTGCCAAGCCCTTGAGCGTATAATAAGGCCAATTCATATTGAGCTAATTTATTTCCTAGCTTAGAAGACCTTTCGATATGTTGAAATGCTTTATCAAACTTTTCACTTTTGATTGCTTTAATGCCATCTTCAAACTCATTTTGAAAATGATAAACGTCAATGCTTTTAGCTGCAAATGTGTCTGTAAATGGTAGAGTAGCAAGGATAAAAACCGATGCCTTTACTAGTGTGTTCATAAACTTTCCTTTTTAAATTAACTCGCCAATTAACAATATCGTTATAAAGTTGTCAAAATTAGCAACAAAATATTGAATTTATATTTACTAGTATAAATTAAGAATATATATATATATATTTTAAAGCGTTACATTTTATTTCATGAACTTTTGTAATTTATGATGCGAATTTGTTATAAAGAGAAAATGCTAATTTTACAGGTATGATTTACTATAGAAGGGAATCACTAAAGAGAGCTTTAAATATATTTAACATTAGAGTTGTTTAAAATTAAATCAAAAAAGTGGTTTATTGTGGCAATTTGATAATAATATTTGACTTACTACGAAAGAGTTAGTAAAACATGTTTAGCATATATTTTTACAATTAAGAGGATTTCAGTAACAACGAAGAAAGCGATATTATTCTGTATAATTGAATATATTGTTCAATTCTCGTTACAATACAGTTTACTTTGCTCTATAAAAGTGAAATAAGCGGTCTTTTTAATGTACTTAGTTGACAGTTAGGCTGTCGTCTGGGAATATTGCATGGTTTTATTCTAGAGAAATTAAAACTTAAAATGGCAGATTATTAAATTTGCGTTAACAATAAGCTTGTTATCAAAATTCAATAGCAATTGGTTGGGAACTATGTCCAAATTAAGCAAGAAAAGCCTTATCGCAACGACGATTATTGGCGCACTAGCATTTTCAGCAAGCAACTTCGCAGCTGCAGATGCTTTAACAGAACTACAAAAAGCCGAGGCTCAGATTTTTAAAGCTTCTAGTAAATCACAAAGTAAAATTGACAATATTTACGGACAAACTCAAGATCTATTAGCTGAGTACCGTAATACTGTTGATGAAGCTGATGTGTTGAAAGGCTATAACGATCACGTTCAACTTATGGTTGATGATCAAAAAGCTAATATCAAATCATTACAGTCGCAAATTGCTGGTATCGATAAAACCAAGCAAGGTGTTGTGCCTTTAATGTATAAAATGATAGACACATTAGAGAAGTTTGTTGACCTTGATGTTCCTATGAACATTGAAGCGCGTAAAGAGCGTATCGCTGGACTTCGTGATGTAATGGGCGATTCAGATGTATCAGTATCTGAACAGTTTCGTTTAGTGTTAGAAGCATACGAAATTGAAGCAAATTACGGCACTATTTTCGGTGTGTATCAAGGTGAACTAGACTTAGGCGATCGCAAGATCACTGCTGACTTTGTTCACATGGGTCGTATCTCTTTCGTTGCACAATCTCTTGACATGAAAAATGCTTGGGTTTGGAACAATGATAAGCGTGATTGGGATGTTTTAGGTGACGAATACTTGAAGCCTGTTACTGATGCCGTACGTATGGCTCGTAAGCAATTACCACTCGATCTAGCTAAACTACCAGTATTTGCAGCAGGAGCAAAATAATGAAAAAAGTTATTAATTTTGTACTACTTGCTGCTTCGATGACAGTAGCAGCTTCAACTTCAGCTAATCAGTTAGATGACTTGTTAAAACAAGTAAAAGCTGACCGTATTTCTGAAGCGAAAATTGATAAGAAACGTGAAGCGGAATTCCTTTCTGCTCGTGCTGATAAGCAAGCGTTATTAAATTCAGCGAAAAAAGAACTAGCGAACTAACAAGCGCGTAACAAGCGTTTGACTAAAGAGTATGCTGACAACGAAATTACTTTAGCGCAAAAAGCAGTTGAGTTAAGCAACGCACAAGGTACTTTAGGTGAAATGTTCGGCGTGAGTCGTGCAGCAGCAGCTAATGCCTACGGTTCAATTGCAACGTCTATCGTTTCAGCTGAATACCCAGGACGTGGTGAAGTGTTAAACACTATCGCTAACTCGAAAGAGATTCCACAACTTGAGCAACTTGAAGAACTTTGGTTTGCTTTGCAAACAGAAATGACTCAATCAGGTGAAGTTTCTAAGTTTACTACTGAAGTAACTAACTTAGATGGTTCAAAGTCAACTGAATCTGTAGTTCGTGTTGGTACGTTTAACTTAATCTCTGAAAATGGTTACTTAAACTACAATGATGAAGTTGGTCAAGTTCAGCCTCTAGCTAAGCAACCTGCAGGTTATATTGCTGGTGCAGCATCTTCATTCTTCGGTGAAACTTCTGGTTATGCTCCTCTTTATGTGGATCCATCTCGTGGTGCTATCTTAACGCTAGAAACGCGTAAGAAAACATTAATGGAGTTCTACCATGAAGGTAAAGAAGTTGGCTATGCAATCACAGTACTTCTATTCTTTGGTGTGTTAATTGCGCTAGAGCGTATGATTGTTCTTGGTAGCATGAGCTCTAAAATCAATGCACAAACGAAGAACCTTGATCAACCAAATGAAAACAACCCTCTAGGTCGTTTATTAAAAGTTTACTTCGATAATAAGTCTGTTGATGCTGAGACGCTTGAACTTAAACTTGATGAAGCTATATTACGTGAAACTCCAAAAGTTGACCGTGGTATTAACTTAATCAAAATGTTCGCTGCAATTGCACCATTAATGGGTCTATTAGGTACAGTAATCGGTATGATTATGACGTTCCAAACAATCACATTGTTTGGTACAGGTGACCCGAAAATTATGGCGGGTAACATCTCACTAGCACTTGTAACTACAGCTTTAGGTTTGATTTGTGCATTGCCACTTATCTTAATCCACAGTGTTGTTGCTGGTAAGAGTAAATCTGTACTACAAAAATTAGACGAGCAAAGCGCTGGCTTAATCGCTGCGATTGCCGAGAAGGAGTCTAAATAATGTTATTCCTGATAGAGCTTTGGGAATCTGTCAGGAGTTTTATTGCGACTGGCGGTAACGTGCTTTACGTTGTTGCCTTCGCACTCTTATTGATGTGGATAATGATGATAGAACGTTATTGGTTCCTATCTAAAGTTTATCCTCAAATGAAAAACGATATCGTTGGACGTTGGGATGCGAGAGAAGACACAACTTCTTGGTATGCACATCGAATTAGAGATACTTGGATCTCCGAAGCGACAGAACTACTAGAGCAACGTATGCTCACAATTAGAACCTTGGTGGCAATGTGTCCACTCATTGGTTTACTTGGTACCGTAACCGGCATGATCGGTGTGTTTGAAGTAATGGCACAACAAGGTACAGGTAATCCGCGTCTGATGGCGTCTGGTATTTCAATGGCAACAATTCCGACTATGGCGGGTATGGTTGCTGCATTATCAGGTGTGTTTTTCAGTTCAAGGTTAGACGCTAAAGTTAAACTAGCAAAGGCTAAACTGATTGACAGTTTACCTCATCACTAGAGAGATATTCGAATGGCACGTAAACGTATTCGTGAAGACGAAGAAGCAGCAATAGACATGACGCCGATGCTTGACATCGTATTCATTATGTTGATTTTCTTCATCGTAACTACTTCTTTTGTTAAAGAAGCTGGTATTGAAGTTAATAAGCCTAAAGCGGCAAACCAATCTAAACAAAAATCAGCCAATATCTTTATTGCAGTTAAAGATAACGGTGAAATTTGGTTAGACAAGCGTCGCGTAGATGTTGAACGCGTTGCGGCTAACATTGAAAAATTATTAGCTGAGCAACCAACTGATGTTGTAATCATTCAAGCTGACAAAGACGCTAAACATGGTGTAGTTGTTAAAGTAATGGATGCAATTAAAGAAGCGGGCATAGACAGAATTTCTATCGCTGCAGCTAAGGGGTAGTCTATGGTTCGCTTTTTAGTATCTATACTACTAGGCGCGGCAGTAACATTTGCTTTGTTTTCTTTTATGGCATTTCTTGTCTCTAGCGGTGATAGAGTTAAAGAAGAAGGCTTAGAGAATATCATCGTAGAAGTTAATACGACGCCACCTAAGTCAGCAGCTGAACGCCGTCAACGTGTTCCGCCGCCGCCACCACCGCCGCCTAAAACGCCACCTAAGCCTCAAGCTCCTGAGCCTGAGACTAATACAGATAATGGTGGATTAACGTTTAATATGCCTGGCGTACAATTAGCCGGAGCAAATGCAGGTATATCTGCACCTGGCGCTGGATTTGGTCGTGACGGAGATGCAACACCAATAGTTCGTATTGAGCCTAAATACCCAATACAAGCAGCTCGTGATGGTAAAGAAGGATGGGTAAAACTATCGTTTACTATCAATGAAATTGGTGGTGTTGAAGATGTTGATGTTATCGAAGCTGATCCTAAACGTGTTTTTGATAAAGAAGCAAAACGCGCTTTACGTAAGTGGAAGTACAAACCTAAAGTTGTCGATGGCAAAGCCATGAGACAAGAAGGGTTAACTGTACAACTTGACTTTAAAATGGACGGAGGGAATTAATAATGACTAAGATATTTTCATCTTTACTGTTAATTGTTTCAGTTGTTCTTATTCAATTGCCAATCGCTGCACAAGTATCTGCAGCAGGTGCTGAAGAGTCTGAAAAGCCAAAGCGTAAAACACAACTGGTAGGCCCAAGTGTCGGTAAAAAAGTTGCTAAAGCATTTGAAGCTTACTCTGCTGACGATATTCCTGGTGCGTTAGTTATCCTTTTGGATATCGACGCGAACAAGGAGTACGACAAAGCTTATGTTGCTCGCTTTATAGCAGTTATGTATGCCTCTCAAGGTAATGAAGAAGCGAAAGCAATTCAATACTTAAAGCAGGCTGTTGAACCCGATATCCTTAACGAAGGTGACCAGGGTGAAGCAATTAAATTGCTAGCTGATTTGCAAATGCAAACTAAAGCTTATGAAGAAGCATTAGTAAACTACAAAGCTTGGATGGACTTTACCGGTAAATCTGATGGTGATACTTGGACTAAAATAGCTCAAGCACATTATGCGTTAAAGCAATTAGATAAAATGATTGCTCCTGCGGATAAAGCTATTGCGGCATATGGTGACAAGCAAAGCAAAAATCCTTATATTTTGAAGGTTACATCGTATTATGAAACCAAAAAATATAACGAAGCTGTTAAGACGCTTGAAACTGTTGTCCAAATATTTCCAGAAGATAAAACATGGTGGACTCAGCTTGGTATGTTTTACTTGTTAGTTGAAGATTATAAGAAAGGTTTACAAACTCTGGATCTTGCTTATAAACAAGGATTTCTTGAAAAAGAATCTGAAATCAAGACATTAGCAAGTTTGTACTCACAAAACGCAGTACCATACAAAGCGGCTTTATTGTTAGAAAAGCATATTGATTCAGGCTTAGTAACTCGTGACGATAAAAACTTATCTTCACTCGCTAATGCTTGGCATGCGGCTCAACATATTGATAAAGCAGCAAAGTATTACGGCGAAGTTGCTAAAATGACTAATCTTGCTAAACATTATAGTAAGCAAGGCATGTTGTTAAAGCAGGATGAGCAATTTAAACCGGCGATTGTTGCATTAACGAAAGCATTAGAGCTTGGTGTTTCAAATGAAGGTAGACTGCATATGAGTATTGCAGAAGCACACTTTTATTTAGAACAGTACAAAGAAGCTTATAAAGCGATTAATCTTGCGATGAAAGATCCTCAAACCCGTAAGTCTGCAAAAGGCTGGGTCGGATTCATCAAAGACACTGCGCAACGTAAAAACATTTCTATCTAAACATTTCTATGATTAGTTAGACTCTAAAAAAACCAGCCACTTAGGCTGGTTTTTTATTATTTAATTTTCAATAAAAGTTAAATAATAATTTTATAACGTTTGATGAATTCTGAAAAGCTTGTAAAGGATAAAGCTATATAAACAAGAAACTATCGAGTTACATTATTATGACTCATTAGCCAGTCATCCTACCATTCTAAAAAAGCTACCTTTCCTATTTGATTTAGTCTACAATTCGCGCCGATTATTCAACAGAAGGGAATGCTCATGTCTGAAGAGAACTTCAAAGATAGCTCATCTATCGTCCATTTACTTATCGCTTTACTGGTGACTTTAGCTGCGCCATTACTGCCAATGTTAGCCGGTTGGTTTACATTGTTGTCTAATTAAGCGACTACTCGTTTTAATGAAAATACTTATTGTTGATGATAACAAATTTATCCTAAATAACCTTTCGAGCCTGGTTTCTGCTGAAGGTTATTATGTGGAAACTGCTTGTAATGGACTTGCTGCATCTGAAAAATTAGAAAATGATCAATACCAAGTAGTGATCATTGACCACCTAATGCCAATTATGGATGGTATTCAGTTGAGTAAACACTTACGACAACACAAGCGTTATATAAATACACCTATTATATTTATGACCTCACAAGGGCAGGCTGCAGTTCAGAAAGTTTGTAACACGGCTCTATTTACTGCGATTGTTGAAAAACCGATAGATGAAGAAAACCTGATGATGTTAATAAACGATCTACAATCATCAAATACTCGTTACCTGTCACTATAATTTCCCCGTGAATTGCTTTATTCTGTAGCTAAAATTATTTTTGAATTTTAGATCATGACAGAAAAAGATATTATCGTTTTAAAAGAAGCTATTCACACTATTGCCGATTATCCAAAACCGGGCATAATGTTCAGAGATGTAACCGGCATATTAGATGATGCGGCAGCATTTAAACTGACCATTGACATATTAGTTGAAAAATTCAAAGGCCAAGGCTATACCAAAATTGTTGGTACTGAGGCTCGTGGCTTTTTATTTGGTGCACCACTAGCTTATGCTATGGGTATAGGATTTGTTCCGGTCAGAAAACCTGGAAAATTACCCCGAGCAACTTACTCTCAAGACTATCTACTTGAATACGGGCAAGACACTTTAGAAATACATCAAGACGCGCTAGTAGAAAACGATCGTGTACTTATCATTGATGACTTACTAGCAACTGGCGGAACGATCGAAGCTACAACAAAGCTTATAAGACGAGTGGGTGCCCATGTACAAGACGCGGCTTTTGTAATTTCATTACCTGATTTGGGTGGTGAAGTGAAGCTGGAAAAAATGGGCTTGTCAGTATTCTCTTTACTTCAATATGACGGTGATTAGGACCTAAAATGAGCTATCAGGTTTTAGCAAGAAAATGGCGACCAAAATCGTTCAGTGAACTCATGGGCCAAGAACATGTTGTTACTGTTTTGGTTAATGCGCTTACACAGCAACGGTTACATCATGCCTATCTTTTTACTGGCACACGTGGTGTTGGTAAAACGACGATCGCAAGAATATTTGCCAAAAGCCTGAATTGTGAGTCAGGTGTAACGGCAACACCTTGTGGTACTTGCGAAGCCTGTGTAGACATCGATCAAGGGAAGTTTGTTGATTTACTCGAGATTGACGCCGCATCTCGTACCAAAGTGGACGACACCCGCGAAATACTAGACAACGTGCAATATGCGCCAACCAGAGGGCGGTATAAAGTCTATCTGATAGATGAAGTACACATGTTATCACGTAGCAGTTTCAATGCCTTATTGAAAACGCTTGAGGAGCCGCCTGAGCATGTTAAGTTTATACTTGCCACGACCGATCCACAAAAGCTCCCTGTTACCGTGCTTTCACGTTGTTTACAGTTTCATTTAAAAGCACTAACGATTAAGCAAATTAGTGAAAAAATTACCGAAATACTGATTAAAGAAGCTGTGACTTTTGATGATGAAGCTATTGCTTTATTAGCCAAAGCAGCACGCGGTAGTATGCGAGATTGTTTAAGTTTAACCGACCAGTGTATTGCCCAAGGTAAAGGTAATATTGCCAGAGTAGACGTGCAACAAATGTTGGGTGGTGTTGACCGTGATTGGGTATTTAAAATATTAATCGCAATTTTAAAGCAAGATGCTGCCGGTTTAATGCAATTGTCACTCGCCATCGCCTCGTATGCACCAAGTTACAGTCGATTATCTGCTGAGTTAATTCAATTACTTCATCAAATAGCTATGGCTCAGGTAGTTGAAACTAACTTTAGTCTGCCGTTAGAACATCAACAAATGTTGAAACGTTTTTGCCAGTTAATGTCGCCAGAAGACGTGCAACTTTATTACCAAATAGTGTTAACTGCTCGAAAAGATTTACCTTATGCCGATGACGAACAAGCAGCATTCGATATGATGTTGCTGCGCTTATTGGCGTTCAAACCTGTACTTAATAATCAACAACTACCAGAGCAAAGCACGGTAATCAATAATCAAGTATCGTCAAATGATTTGGAAAGCTTAAATATTGATGCAGATACTGCATTAGCCCCAGTTGAATCTATTCCTATGAATAATACTAGGATTGAAGTATCGACAGTATTAGCCGAGGAGCCGTCAACGAGTGAAACTACCGCTAACCAATCTAGCGATATTGCAGCAGATATAACCGACGCAACTATTGCTTCTGAAGCGGATACAAACGCGACATTAACAGTTGAAATGGCTGCAATTGAGCAACAAGCGAATACTTTATCGCAAGACATGCCAATAACTGAAAGCGGCCAATCAGAGCACGATAACCAAGATAATAATTTACCAGAGCAGAGCAGTCTAGAACAAAATATTTCAGCTGAACATAGTACAGGTGAAGACAGTGTTGCTGCCTCCCATATCGAACAAGCTGCTATTGAACATGAGAAGATTGAGCACTCTGTTACTGAACAAAGCAGCGTAGGGGTAGATACCTCAACGAGTAATGAAAGCGAAAATACAGAGTTGCAGGCATCAACTGTAACAGAAAGTACCTTCGACTCTCCCGTTGCTGCCGCTATTGCAACACGAAATATGCTCAGAAGTCGTAAAAAGTCATTGGAAGAAAGCGGAAAAAAGTTTAATGGCGCTGCTGCCAGCAAAATAGTTAAACCAACAGAAAGTACCCCTGTTGCAGCGCCTGAAACTAAAGAGATTGAAGCACCGAACGTACCTGATATTTCTACTTTGCCAGAGCAACCTTACAACGAAAGCGTTATTAATCCAGCGACAATAAAATTAGCGAATCAAATTGATAAGTGGGCACACATGATTGACAGTATGTCACTCATTGCACGCTTAAGGCAGCTAGCTATACATGCAACAATTGATGAAAATTCAACTGACGACTTGTTAATTTTACAATTAGACCAATCAATAAAACACTTAAATAGCGATGCTGCACATAAGCAGTTAGAAGCTCAAATATCTGAATACTTACAACGTAAAATAACGGTAGAGTTGAACATAGTTGAAAAAACTGTCGCAGACCCTTATCAAATTCAATCAGATATCAATGCCAAGCGTTATGAGTATGCAAAACAAGTTTTAGCAGAAGACGAAATAGTCATCGCACTGCAGCAACAGTTTCAAGCAGAACTTGATGAAGAAACCATTGTAGCGCGTTAATCGTTACTTGAAATTTTAGCCGTTAACCACTATCTTTGGCGGCAAATTACTTTTGGAGTGAAAAATTATGATGAAAGGTGGCATGGGCAACTTAATGAAACAAGCCCAACAAATGCAAGCTAAAATGGCAAAAGCACAAGAAGAGCTAGCCAATATGGAAGTAACCGGTGAGTCAGGTGCTGGCATGGTTAAAGTTACCATGACAGGTAACCACAACGTTCGCCGTGTTGTTATCGACGATAGCTTGATGGAAGATGACAAAGACATGCTTGAAGACCTAGTTGCTGCAGCAATGAACGATGCTGTACGTCGTGTTGAAGAGCAAAACAAAGAAAAAATGGGCGCGTTAACTGGTGGTATGCAAATGCCTCCAGGGATGAAAATGCCGTTTTAAATTTGAATCCCTTATAAATAGCGCCCTCTGGCGCTATTTTTTTGCCTGAACAACTCGGATACCAAATAGATACTCAGTTTCAGTGCTGTATTCTAGACGCAAAATTTTATCGTAAGTAAGATCGGGGAGCTCGGTTCCCGCTGACTTTTAAAACTGTTCAGTTGTTGAGTGTTTTCAACCTGACTGCTTATTGCTTATTGCTTATTGCTTAGTGCTTAGTGGGCTTTAGTATTCTGTAAATAACGGCTTAGCTATTGATAGTTATGTTAATATTTAAAAACTTACACCACTAACCATTGAGGTTATTGATTTAGCGTTAATTCTTTTAAGTTAGCGTTGATATTACTTTAACTTGGTTACATGTCTTGGAATGATTATGAAAGTTATTTTATATTATGTTTACGACCCTATGTGCAGTTGGTGTTGGGGGTACGCTCCGACATGGAAAAAGTTAGAAAATGCGCTTGCTCCTCATGTTGAAATTGTCTATGGCTTAGGTGGATTGGCAGAAGACTCAGCTCAGGCAATGCCTGAAGAAATGCAGACATTCTTGCAACAAACGTGGCACAAAATATCCCACCAGCTTGGTACAGACTTTAATTTTGATTTTTGGACGAAGTGTGAACCTCGGCGTTCAACCTATCCAGCATGCAGAGCGGCACTGATTGCTAGAAAATTTGGTAAAGAGCAAGAGATGCTAAAAGCAATTCAACAAGCATATTATCTAGAGGCTAAAAACCCTTCTGATATAGATACTTTGAAAGTATTAGCTAGTGATCTAGGTTTAGATGCCGATGATTTTCTACAGCAAATTAGTAGCAAAGAGATAGATATAGAACTCAAACAAGAAATTAATGTTATGAGGCAGATGCCAATCAATGGATTTCCTTCACTTGTTTTAGCTACAGGCAACGATGTAACCGCAATTCCAGTAGATTACAAGAACTGGCGTACTAGTTATCAGGCTATATTGAATGAAGGTGACTGAAGTCGCCCCTACGAAGAACAGGCATTTTCTTTTGTAGGTTGGTCTTTAGGCCAACACACTCATATGTTTTGATTTTTCGGGTTAAAGCCCGACCTACAAATTATTAAGATCAAAGCCTAATCCACCACCGAGAAGATATTAATCACCGTAGGGGCGAGTTTACTCGCCGTACCACATGGCTAGATATAATCACAAAAAGGCGACTGAAGTCGCCCCTACGAAGAACGCACATTTTCTTTTGTAGGTTGGTCTTTAAGCCAACACACTCATATGTTTTGATTTTTTCTGGCTGAAGCCCGACCTACAAATGATTAAGATCAAAGCCTAATCCACCACCGAGAAGATATTAATCACCGTAGGGGCGAGTTTACTCGCCGGTTTAATATGTTTTCTTTAAATGCCTGAATTAGGCTGTAGCAAGTCCGAAAAATATCGGCACTTAACTCACCAGAAAAACCGATAATTTTAAGCGAGTGCTTTCTCAACAAGTCTTGATAAATGTGTGGGTAAAGTCAAGGTTAATGCTATTTCTTGGCCTTGAGTTGACATTTTTCGCCAGGTTAATTGTAAAATACGAATGATTTTTTCTTCTTTATGTTTAGCGGCGAATTCTTCAAAATAGTATTGTAGGAACACTAAACACGCGACATCTTCTAAAGTTTGCGAATCACTGTTCGACTTTAAATTTTGTTTGCGAATAATCAAAGCCGTTGCTTCAGCATCTTCAACGCTATAGCCATGGGCTAACATTACTGCTTTTGCCGTTGCGCCATGATAAATACCCAGCGCTTTACGCCAACTTAGATAACCTTGTTTTCCTTCAGGAAAATCTGTGCGTTTTAGCTGCCAGCGTTTAACATGTTGGGCGCGTACTGCAATTTGTAAATGCTCGCTTGAATTTGGCCAATATTTTTCCAAACAAGCGGTCATGTATTGACTATATAACAACTCTTTTGGATGGCTAATGCCGTCAACAACAGTGAAATTGATATCTTCTTTGTTGATAGTGTCGATAGCGTGTAAAACATTTTCTAATTGTGTCATAGCGATTTTATTTTTTATTAAGCATTAAAGTCTTAGTTTACTTGGTTTTTCCAGAGATAAATATCTATTGTAGTCGAATCACACTAAAGCTCTTAAATTTTGTGCAACTAGATGCAATGATCATATTGTCGTGAACACGCCTTTTAAGTATAATGCTTTCCCGTCCTACTAAATTCATTTGTTGACCTTAAATCAAATCAATTTAGTGCAAAATTTCTGTTTTTCCTGACTCTGGGTATCGCATGACAACTAGATATATTTTTGTTACTGGCGGCGTTGTATCGTCTCTTGGTAAAGGTATTGCTGCAGCATCACTAGCGGCAATTCTCGAAGCACGTGGTTTAAAAGTTACCATGCTAAAGCTTGACCCTTATATTAATGTTGATCCGGGCACAATGAGCCCAATTCAACATGGTGAAGTTTTTGTTACCGAAGATGGGGCCGAAACAGATTTAGATTTAGGTCACTACGAACGCTTTATTCGTACCAAAATGACTAAACTTAATAACTTCACCACTGGCCGTATCTATCAAGATATTTTAGCGCGAGAGCGTAAAGGTGAATTCTTAGGTGCAACTATTCAAGTTATCCCTCACATTACTAACGATATTAAACGTCGTGTTATTGAAGGTGCTGAAGGTTACGATATAGCCATGGTTGAAATTGGTGGTACGGTTGGTGATATTGAATCACAACCATTCCTCGAGGCTATTCGCCAGTTAGGTGTTGAATTAGGCCGTGAACGTGCCATGTTTATGCATTTAACTTTAGTGCCTTATATCGCAGCAGCAGGCGAAATTAAAACTAAGCCTACCCAGCATTCTGTTAAAGAATTACGCTCTATTGGTATTTTTCCTGATATTTTAGTTTGTCGTAGTGAGCGTGCTATTCCTGCCAATGAACGTGCTAAAATTTCCTTGTTTACTAACGTGGAAGCTAAAGCCGTAATTTCTATGCGCGATGTTGACTCTATTTATAAAGTACCAGCCTTACTTAAAGCGCAAGGTGCTGACGACTTAGTAGTTAAACGTTTTGGTTTAGATGTCCCTGAAGCTGATTTATCTGATTGGGAACAAGTACTTTATAAAGAAGCTAACCCATCAGGTGAAGTAGTTATTGGCATGGTCGGTAAATATACCGAATTACCAGATGCCTATAAATCAGTGAATGAAGCATTAAAACATGCCGGTATTCAAAACCAAGTCAAAGTTAAAATTCAATATATTGACTCACAAGATGTTGAGTCCAGAGGCGTTGAAGTTTTCAAAGAGCTTGATGCTATTCTAGTACCTGGCGGTTTTGGTGAACGCGGTGTTGAAGGTAAGATTTTAACTGCTCAATATGCCCGTGAAAATAAAATACCGTATTTAGGTATCTGTTTAGGTATGCAAGTAGCATTAATTGAATACGCTCGCAATGTTGCTGGTTTAACTGATGCACACAGTACTGAATTTAATGCGGAAACACCGCATCCAGTGGTTGGTTTAATCAACGAATGGCTAGATGAAGAAGGTAAAGTTGAATACCGCAATGCTGACTCTGATCTAGGCGGAACTATGCGTTTAGGATCACAATTGTGCCATATCCTGAAAGGTACCAAGGCATATGACGTATATGGTAGTGAAACAATTTATGAAAGACACCGTCATCGTTTTGAGGTAAATAATAACTACCGTGAACAATTAAGCAAAGCTGGTTTGGTGTTCTCGGGATTATCTACGGATAAGAGTTTAGTCGAGGTGATTGAAAATCCTAATCATCCATGGTTTATTGCTGGGCAATTCCATCCAGAGTTTAATTCAACTCCGCGTTATGGGCACCCGCTATTTACGGGCTTTATTGCTGCCGCTTTTGAGCATCAAAAGCAGCAATCAAGTTAACTCGAACTAATTAAAAAACCGTAGCTTATTGCTGCGGTTTTGTTTTTAACTGGCTTAATATTTATTGTCACTAAAAGCAGCTAAAAATTTATTACAAATTTAACTTTTAATTTATCGTTTATAACCTGCCTCGTGCAGTTAATAAGGAATAGGGAAAATAATGTCGAATATCAGTAAAATTATCGCTCGCGAAATCATGGATTCTCGTGGTAACCCGACTGTTGAAGCCGATGTGTTTTTAGAATCAGGTGCTTGGGGAAGAGCTGCTGCACCGTCTGGCGCATCAACTGGTTCACGTGAAGCTTTAGAATTACGTGACGGTGATAAAACCCGTTATTTAGGTAAAGGCGTATTAAAAGCCGTTGCTGCAGTTAACAATGACATTGCAAACGCACTTAAAGGCAAAAATGCTTTAGAGCAAGCAACTATTGATCAAATCATGATCGATTTAGACGGTACTGAAAACAAAGAAACTTTTGGTGCAAACGCTATTCTTGCGGTTTCGCTAGCGAACGCAAAAGCGGCAGCAATGGAAAAGAAAGTACAACTGTTTGAACATATTGCTGACCTTAACGGTACGCCAGGCCAGTACTCTTTGCCATTACCTATGATGAACATCATCAATGGTGGCGAGCATGCTGACAACAACGTTGATATTCAAGAGTTTATGATCCAGCCTGTTGGCGCAAAAAGCTTTAAAGAAGCATTGCGTATGGGCGCTGAAATATTCCACGCTTTGAAAAAAGTATTGTCTTCAAAAGGTATGAGCACGGCCGTAGGTGATGAAGGTGGTTTTGCACCAAACTTGTCGTCAAATGCTGAAGCCTTAGCCGTCATTAAAGTAGCAACAGCTGCAGCGGGTTACGAGCTTGGTAAAGACGTTACTCTTGCACTTGATTGTGCCGCTTCTGAATTTTACAACAGCGAGAAAGGTATTTACGACCTGACTGGTGAAGGTAAACAATTCACGGCTAACGAATTTTCAGACTTCTTAGCTAGCTTATGTGAGCAATACCCAATTGTCTCAATCGAAGATGGTTTAGACGAGTCAGATTGGGATGGCTTTAAATACCAAACTGATTTATTAGGCGATAAAGTTCAAATCGTAGGTGATGACTTGTTCGTTACTAACACTAAAATTTTAGCCCGTGGTATTGAGCAAGGTATTGGCAACTCTATTTTAATCAAATTCAACCAAATTGGCTCGTTAACAGAAACGTTAGCGGCGATTAAAATGGCGAAAGATGCAGGTTTTACTGCGGTTATTTCACATCGTTCAGGTGAAACTGAAGATTCAACTATTGCTGACTTAGCCGTAGGTACAGCAGCAGGCCAAATTAAAACCGGTTCTTTATGTCGTTCAGACCGTGTTTCTAAGTACAACCAATTATTGCGTATTGAAGAGTTCTTAGGTGACAAAGCCATTTTTAATGGTTTGTCTGAAGTTAAAGGCCAATAACGTAAATTTATTTGCTTGATAGCACTGTGATAGCGTCAGTTGCGTGCAACTTCCTTGTCACAGCACTATCACGCTGCTAATTTAAGCGTTATTTATGTTTAATTTTAAATGTGTAAACATATTAAGATGAGACATTTAGAAAGTATAAAGCCACTCAATGAGTGGCTTTATTGTTTTGATAGTTCAGGGGGGTTAAGCTTTTGGCGTTTCTTTTGGTAAAAGCAAGTTCAAACCGATAGCCACTAATGCGCACAAACTAATACCTTGAATGCTAAAACCGCCTAAGTTTAATGCCATTCCACCAATACCAAAAACCAAGACAACGGCAAAGATGATGAAGTTACGTGGTTGATCAAAGTCCACTTTAGCTTTCACTAAACTGCCCAAGCCAACACTGGCGATTAAACCAAAAAGTAACATCATAATACCGCCCATAACTGCGCCCGGTATGGTGTGTAATAGCGCGCCGAGTTTACCGACAAATGCCATGATAATTGCAGCACAGGCAGCCCAAGTCATAATTCTAGGGTTGAACGCTTTGGTTAGCATTACAGCGCCGGTTACTTCTGAATAGGTTGTGTTTGGCGGACCGCCCAACATTGATGCTGCGGTAGTGGCGATACCGTCACCGAGTAACGTACGATGTAAACCCGGCTTTTTAATATAGTCTTTACCGGTTGCTGAGCTGATCGCGAGAATGTCGCCAATGTGCTCTATGGCTGGCGCAATAGCTATGGGCAACATGTAGATTATCGCCTGCCAATTAAACTCTGGTGCCGTGAATTTAGGTATGGCAAACCATGGCGCATTTTGTACTGGTGTGAAGTCGATAATACCGTGATAAAGCGACAAAAGGTAACCAACAACAATACCTGATAATATCGGCATTAATCGCATAAAACCTTTACTAAATGCTGACACAAGTAGCGTAGTTAATAACGCGGGTAGTGAAATGCTTAATGCAAGTGATTGGCTAATTAATTGGTTTGAACCATCACCAGTGCGACCTAGCGCCATATGTACGGCAACTGGGGCAAGTGATAAACCAATAACCATGATGATAGGACCAGTAACAATCGGAGGTAAATACTTACTGATAAAGCCGACACCTCGGGCTTTTATCAAACCACCAAAGCAGGCATACACGACACCGACTACCGCAAGTGCTCCCATAGTTGCTGGAATACCCCATGTTTGCGTGCTGTACATAATAGGGGCAATAAAAACGAATGATGAGGCTAAAAATACCGGTACTTGTCGTTTTGTTACTAATTGAAATAATAAGGTACCAATACCAGCAGTACATAAGGCTACGTTAGGATCTAGCCCGGTAAGTAGTGGCATTAATACTAAGGCACCAAACGCGACAAAAAGCATTTGAGTACCAGTCAACACTTCTTTAATAAGTGTTTGACTATTATTAGCAAGGTTATTGTCTAAATTATGGTTTGTATTATTTTCTGTAGTCATACTTTACTCAATAAAACTGCCAGCAAGCTGGCAGTAAAGTAAGGGTTATTTTCTACTAAGCGTCATTACTTAGCGCCAGTTATTTAGTGCCGAAAATTTTATCACCAGCGTCACCTAGCCCAGGTAAAATGTAACCAGCATCATCTAATCGGTCGTCGACAGAAGCGGTGTAAAGCTCAACATCAGGGTGGGCTTTTTCTAATGCGGCAATACCTTCTGGCGCTGCAACTAGTACAAGAGCTTTAATATTAGTCGAGCCGCGCTCTTTCAATAAATCGATTGTGGCGACCATAGAGCCGCCAGTAGCAAGCATTGGGTCAATAACGAGTGCTAGGCGTTCTTCTATTTGCCCTGCTAATTTTTCGAAATAAAATACTGGTTCAAGGGTTTCTTCATTTCGATACATGCCAACAACACTGATACGGGCACTGGGAATTAGTTCTAAAACACCATCCATCATGCCTAAACCTGCACGAAGAATTGGCACAACAGTCACTTTCTTACCTTTTATTTGTTCTACTTGAATTTCACCATTCCAGCTATTAATGGTCGTCGTTTCTACTTCAAGGTGTTTCGTCGCTTCGTAAGTTAATAAGCAACCAACTTCAGAAGCTAATTCGCGAAAACGCTTAGTACTGATATCTGCTTCACGCATTAAGCCAAGTTTATGTTTAATTAGGGGATGTTTTACTTCAATGACGCTCATCAATTACTCCAGAAGCTAGGTGGAAAATATTTTGCTATATTATACCCAAACAGCCTAGAAATGCTCGTTTGAGTAACATTTAAATTTATTTTTTATCATTTTAAACAAAAACATTAGTTGTTGGAGAACAATAGAGATTAGAACTTTATTGTTTGGTGGCTCAAGTAGCTGTGGTTTGGAAATTAGAGGAAGATAGACCGCTTTGATACGATAGCCGACATAATCTCTTACTTATCTAGTGACAGGTGATCCGACATTGTAGACATTTCAAAGAACCTGACCCCGCAGTTCATTACTGCGCGGGCATAGTAATACACCATTTTTGATAAAAAAGTTGATTACAATGGTTTCTAATCCTTTGAAGTTATGGGATATTAATGTGAATGGAATAAAAATTTATGAAACAGATATTACTGAGCCGTATATGTAAAAAGCTGTTAAGCCTCTAGGAGAATCATGAACGTACCATCTATATATAAACGTTTAGCAGAAAACCCCGATGTAGTGGATGTTTTGGGGTGGACATTTGATTTTGAAATACGCGAACCGTATTTGTTATCAAATGACTGGCCAATTTTGCTTTCTGAAGAGCTTATTGTTTTAGCAGAAGACGGTTCAGGTGGTGCTTATACTATCCTACATAACGTTGCTCCTGATAATTCGTCTGTGGTCTTTTTAAGTTCTGAAGGCCAAGTAGGACAAGTAGCGGAAGATTTAACAGAATTCCTTGCTGTCATGGTTGCTTTGCCATACTGGCGTGATTTATTAAAGTTCTCCGCAGGCGGAAAGTTAGAAGAAATGCGCAAGGCTGTCCCATTTCTCGAAGAGGAAACCCTTGAAGATGAGCCAGAAATTCTAAGTAAAAAGAAGTTGGTTTCTAAATCTCTAAAATTACCAACTCTTACTGATCCTGTTCAGGTCCTATTTAATTCGGTAAAGTCAGGTACAGCTGTAAAAATTAAAGCAACAGATGGCTCTTCTTATGAGGGGCTATTTAGCACATTTTGTGTGAGTGATAATCGACAATGGCAACACTGATGCGGACAAGGCTTAACAAGTCAAAGCACACGGACTTGGTAAAGCTGTCACCTATTTTGTTCCATAAAAACCGCCAACTACACTAAGCCGGTGTTTGAGGCGTTTTGAGTAAAGGAAGGCATGTTGTATCAATTGAAATATGAGAATGAAATTAGGTTTGGACCTGCTTATTACTCACTTGGAATTGATGGAAAGACAGTTCCTAACTTTGTTTATGGGTTTACTCGAAGTGAGTTAGATAATGGGCGTTACTTGGCTATCGAAGAATGGCTCACCACGGACTATAGAAAAGGTCCAATCACACGAGTTGCCATATTTGACCTAAAGGAAAAATTGGTAACACGATTAAAAGTAGTGGATAAAGGCTTTGTTGGCAGTTTTAAACTTAAAGAGAATGTCTTTTCGTATCACAAAACCTTTCTGGCAAATGGTCAAGCGATAGAGTCAGAGCTTGATTGGACTTCCATAAAGGAGTGGTGTGATATTTACTCATAAAAAGCCAAGTCAGCGGGAATTTTATTCGCTGATAAATACCCACAAAATTCCCTGCTTGGGGCGTTGTTATCGTTATGGAGATCATCAATGAAGCATCCTGCTCACACTTTTACGGTTTTATTCTGTCTTGTGTTGTTAACCAGTTGTGCTACTTGGGTAAGACAAGGTGCAATGGAAATAGAACATAATACGTATTATGCCGAAATTCATGGAGGCGATGCTGGCGCAGATAAAGAAAATAATAAACTGATGAATGTCTTTGCACAAAGGATATGCGGTGCCAATTTTAATATTTTGGAGACCCAAAGTGGCTCTATGTTTAGCGAAAGTAAAATACCTGGGATGTACTGCGGAACATATGGATGCCAAGATCAGTATGCACTTAGTTATAAATTTAGCTGTGTAAACTCACCTGCAAAATTTGAGCGTAGTGAGCTTACAAAAAATTCTCAAGTTGTGTATCTAGAACCTAAAAACAACGAACAACTATTTGATTCCATGAGCGCAGATTCTGTAGTGGAATGGGCAATTACACCTTTTGGTGTTCCTGATAAAGTAACTAAGGTTGGTGAAAAAGCCTATGTTGCCGAATATGTCTCAAAAGGTATTAAAATTTTTCTAAATGAAGAGGCAAAAGGAACTTCGTATTCAAGAACAGATACAATAATTATAGATCGAGAATAGTTCTCTATAAGTCAATTCAGCAGAACAAAAACTAATCCGAACTCAATTCTAGCCAGTAAGTGCTAATGACCGCAGTGTGGCAGTAGTTATCCTTTCAAACTAAGCCTTAATGTCCGCAATTGGCTAAGAGAAGCATTCTTATCTTACATACGCATAATGTCTGCTATAAATAATTTTAGTGCTTCAAGCCATACTTATAGTCCCTTCAAGAAAGGAGCACTATTATGTTTAACAGCAAATCAACTTCACGAACAACCTGCTGGAATAAAGGCAAACTAGTTGGTCAAAAACTTCCCCTTAAACTCGAAGAAATATGGTCAATTAGGATACGGTTAGAGCTGGATAATAACCTGCGAGAATTAACGATGTTTAATTTGGCTTTAGACTGTAAATTACGCGCCTGTGATTTTATTAAACTAAAAGTTTTGGATATTGCGCATGGAGCTACTATTCAGTCCAGAGCCATGCTTATTCAACAGAAAACAGGTAGTTCGGTTCAATTCGAATTAACACCTAAAACTAGAAAGTCACTGCAAGAATGGATAGCACAAAAATCGCTTAGGTCTGGTGATTATTTGTTTGGCAGTAGAGTAAAAAAAGATTTTCATTTAACTACTCGTCAATATGCAAGGATCGTTAAAAAATGGATTTCAAGTATAGGTTTAGATCTCACATTATATGGCACTCATACCATGAGGCGAACTAAAGCATCCTTAATCTATAGAAAACAAAAAATTTGAGAGCAGTTCAAATATTACTTGGGCATACGAAACTAGAAAGTACGGTTCGTTATCTTGGCGTTGAAGTAGATGATGCGCTTGAGCTTTCGGAAGCAACCGATATTTAACTCAAACTGAAGGCAAGGACGCCTTCTTCAATGATACGATTGCTGACATTAACATCAATGGATTTTTGAGCTATTTTTAGTGTTCATTAGAAGTTGAACTACCGTCATCTTGATAGTCAACAAAGCGACTATAAACCCAAAATAATATTAATTATAATGTTAATTTTGGCTTGATGAAGTCTATAAATGCTTTAACCCTTTCATAAGCTGCCGACGATTTATAAAATACAGCATTCACCAACTCCCTATCAGTACCTTCAATTATATACGAGTCTATTAATGAAATGAGCTTACCTGACTCGATATCGTGATTAACCATAAAGCCAGATAAACATGTTATACCAACTCCCGACAAAGCTAGTTGACGGATGGTTTCTCCATTACTTGCAGTTATTGTCGGTGTGATTGTATCTAACTCTCTAATCGGCCATTTATTAAGAGTTTTGATATTTGAAAAACCGATTAATGTATGGTTTTTCAAATCTGTTGGCTTTTTAGGTAAGCCGTTTTGTGCAATATATTGAGGAGAAGCAACGATAAAAAGGGAACTTTTTCCTAAAGTTTTGGCATGTAATGTTGAGTCATCTAATTTCCCTATTCTAATTGCTACATCGGTACGTTTCTCAATTAAATCGGCTATTCCCTCATTAGAATTAAGCTCAATTTCAATACTAGGGTAAGCTTTTTTAAAAGAATTTATATGAGGCGCTATTTGATGAAATATAAATGGGCTAACAGCATCAATACGTAACTTCCCTTGAGGGATCTTTGCTTTAACGGTTATTTCTGCTTCTGCATTATGAATATGCTGAAGACCAATATTTACCGCATCAACAAATTTCTTACCTTCATCTGTCAGCATAACTCGTCTAGTTGTACGAATTAAAATAGTTGCTCCAAGATCTTTTTCTATTTTCGTTACAGAGCGTGATATACGAGCAACTTGAATATTTAATGCGTCAGCGGCAGCAGAGAATCCGCCAAACTCAAGAACGGCTAATAAAAGCTCTAAATCATCTGATCTTGTTTTTAAATTCAAATTAACTCCATTTATTACAATAGTATTTTGTAAATAACACTGTTTATTGCAACAGTCTAGCAGGTAATAATTACGCCAACAAATAGAAGTAAGGGCTTCTACAACTCCCTAACTTCACACCACTGTATTAATTAAACTTGGAGATTATGATGCCACTAGCATTACTTGCATTAGCACTCAGCGCTTTTGCGATAGGAACAACTGAATTTGTGATTGTTGGATTACTACCAACAATGGCACAAGACCTTAGTATATCAATCCCTTCAGCAGGCTTATTGGTTAGCCTATACGCATTAGGTGTAGCGATTGGAGCACCTGTTTTAACCGCTTTTACAAGTAAGTGGAATAGAAAAAGTGTTTTATTATCGGTTATGGGGTTATTTGTTATTGGAAACTTAGTCGCTTGGCAGGCACCTAGTTTTGAAGCATTAATAATAGCTAGAATATTAACAGGACTGGCACATGGCGTATTTTTTTCCATAGGCTCTACCATTGCCACCAGCTTAGTACCGAAAGAAAAAGGAGCAAGTGCTATTGCCATTATGTTCACAGGATTAACCGTTGCTTTAGTAACTGGGGTTCCATTAGGTACTTATATCGGTCAAATTTTTGGTTGGGAAGCTACTTTTTTAACCGTATCTATTTTAGGTTTATTAGCCATGATTGGCAGCGCTATACTCGTCCCTAGCAATTTAATGCAAGCTAAACCAACTAATCTTGCCGCACAGGTTAAAGTGTTAACTCATCCAAGGTTATTATTAGTTTATGCGATCACAGCGATTGGCTATGGTGGAACTTTTATTGCTTTTACTTACTTAGCACCAATTCTTAATGAAGTAACTGGCTTTGAATCTAGTTCGGTAGGTTTAATACTTTTAGTGTACGGTATTTCAGTTGCTGTAGGAAACATATGGGGTGGAAAAATGGCTGATAATTTTGGTCCTATTAAAGCGTTAACAATAATTTTTTCAGGACTTGCTGCTATATTATTAGTCTTAAACTTTACCGCTTATAATCCAGTTGCAGCTGTGATAACTATTTTAGTATGGGGAGCATTTGCTTTTGGCAATGTACCTGGCTTACAAGTTTATATTGTAAAACTAGCAGAAAAGTATACACCTGATGCAGTAGATGTTGCATCGGGTCTAAATATCGCAGCTTTTAATATAGGCATTGCAATAGGAGCATGGGGAGGCGGTATCATCGTTGAAGAATATGGTTTAATGAATACTCCTTGGGTTGGCGCAATTGTTGTTTTAATTGCACTTATTCTCACTCGATATAGTGGAATGCTAGATCGAAAGGGACAAGCTCAGAAATTAGTTAAAACCATAGCCTAAACTTGAAGCTCTGCTTTGATATCTCAAAGCAGAGCTTATGACATCATATCTATAAACATTTACGACTGTTTCAGGCTCAAAATAACATATAGTAGTTCAGGGGTTACGGCTGCAATGAGCTTAAAATAGCCTCACAAGTGAGCAGGGAATTTTGGTTAATATTACCTTAAATATGCTCCTGAATTTGCAAAGCATTAATGTCCGCAATTGGCTAGAAGTGGTCGGAAAAACTAGTCCAGAAAGTTCTAAACTTTATTGCCTCAGTTTCCTACTTTATTGTTTAGTTTCAATCTATGTTGTCCTACCACATTAGTAGCACCGTCAGTTAAACAGTCGGAGGTATACCCTCCATTAAACAATTCTTAACTTCAGTTATTAGTGTAATCATAAAAGTAGGGTTTATTGAGTAGCTATCAATATTTTCTTGTTAATTGTACCAAGGTGAGTTGTTGATAAAACCCTGAGAAATAAAAATTGGTTTCGCTGTTTTATCTTTACACAACAATCAAGTATGCTTAATTTATCGGCATTAGTTAAGCAGTTGTAAAATTCATGGTTACTCAATCATTATTATGGCAATCAGCACAGCAGTCAGCAGACTTTGCTGAGCTTTGTAATGCCCTATATGAACGAGAGCTGAGTATGTTGGCACATCAAGAATACGCTGCAGTGAACAGCTTACAAAGTCGTGTTAAAAGTTTACCTCATTATGTTAAACGTACCGCTTTTGCGCTAATAAATGCTGACACGCCACTTGAACTTGATGTTCAAAATGCCAGTTGGTCGGCTAAACAAGCGGGTACGTCGCCTGCCGACAGTCAGTTGTTGGATTATGATGAGCAGGTCATTAGCTGGTATAAAAACCAAGTATTGGTGCACGGTTTAGTGGTACCCATTGCTTTAAATAGCCATATTGTGCTTGATAGTATTGATAGAGTCGATAATGAGCAACAAAGGTTTCGCACCAATACTCATGGTTGGTTTTACTTACATAATGACAAGATAGGTGAGAATAAATACAACTTATTGAAGCCGACTAAGAAAGTTATGACAGCAGCATGTGCGGGACATTGCTGGCAAAATAGTCGTAAACTCCAGCCATTAATGCCAACATTACGAGAGTTGCTGCTTTCGTGTACTATTAATTGGCGTAATTTCAAACAGCCGAAGGTAAATTTATCCGACAATTGATGTTTAAAGCCTCTTTGGTGTTTACAGCAGGCGGTAGGCATTTATAATGGCATATCTAAATGCGTCTTCATTATCGAATGTAATTATTTTATGCGGCTGATCACAGCAGTTTTAATACTCTTTTTGGTACTTTTACAATACCGACTTTGGTTTGGTAAAAACAGTGTGCCTGATTATCTCGCTTTAGAAGAAGAAGTCACTCGACAACTGGCTAATAACGATAAGCTTAAACAGCGAAATAAACTCCTTTATGCTGACACCGACGATTTAAAGTCAGGTACGGAGGCCATTGAAGAACGCGCCCGCCATGAGTTAGGCATGATAAAGCAGGGAGAGACATTTTTCCGTGTTATCCCTAATGACGATGCCGATCAAAAGGAACGTTTGCGATAATGAGTGCACAACTTAGGCAATTTACCGTTGTCGTGCCTGCAGCAGGCGTTGGCAAACGTATGCGTTCATCTTGTCCTAAACAATATCTCAGCATTGAAAACAAAACTATTTTAGAACATACCGTGCTCCGGTTATTAAGCCATGAAGCGATAGGGCATGTCATCATTGCCTTAGGTGAAGACGACGAATACTTTCCGAACACCTCATTAGCCACAAATGAAAATGTTAGCTGTGTTATTGGTGGTAAAGAGCGGGTTGACTCGGTACTTGCGGGCTTACAAAGCATAAGTGCAGAGCAGCAATGGGTATTAGTCCATGATGCAGCTAGACCATGTGTTAATCACAGTGACTTGAGCCAACTTATTACTTACTGTATTGAACACGACCATGGAGCCATATTAGCCAGTCGTGTTCGCGATACCATGAAATTAGCAAATGCTCAGCAGTTAGTTTCTACAACGCTTGAGCGAAGTCAAATGTGGCATGCTCTCACGCCGCAAATGTATAAAACAGCCGAACTAACTCACGCGATTAATAACGCTTTAGCAAAAGGCATCGTTATCACCGATGAATCTTCAGCGATGGAGGCATCAGGCTATGCCAGTGGTTTAGTAAGCGGCAGTAGTGACAATATTAAAATTACTCAACCAGAAGATTTATCTTTAGCTGAGTTTATTCTTAACCGACAAAAAAATAATTTAACATCAGAGGCAATATGCGAATAGGTCACGGTTTTGACGTTCATAAATTTGGCGGCGCAGGGCCAATAGTTTTGGCCGGTGTTGCTATCCCTTATGAGTATGGCTTTGTTGCCCATTCAGATGGAGACGTTGCTATACATGCCTTATGTGATGCTATTTTAGGAGCGTTATGTTTAGCTGATATCGGTAATCATTTTCCAGATACCGATGGCCAATATGAAAATATTTCTAGCCGTATTTTATTACGCCATGTTGTCGGTTTAATGCAAGATAAAGGCTATTGTTTAGGAAATGCTGATATTACTATTTGCGCCCAGGCGCCTAAAATAGCACCACATTTAATGGCAATGAGAGCTTGCTTGGCTGAAGATCTTAATTCGGATATCGAACAAGTGAATGTTAAAGCCACTACCACAGAAAAATTAGGTTATGTCGGCAGGAAAGAAGGCGTATCAGTTCACGCTGTTGTGTTACTAATGAAAACTGAAGATAAGAGTGTAGCGCAATGAGCACAACTGAACAGAACCATAATGCATCGGAACAAGAGATAGTCTCACCAGCGTCAACTCTACCTAAGTTTGCTTATTTATACGGTAAGCCAACATCTACAGGCTTGCTACGTTTGCATAAGTCAGACTTTAAAGTTTTTGAAAAAATCCCCTTTGAACCTTGCGGTGAGGGCGAACACCTGTTTATTCACATAAGAAAAACCGGTGCTAATACCGCATTTGTTGCTAAACAGTTAGCGCAATATTTTTCAGTGAAAGAGTCTTTAGTATCCTACGCGGGTTTGAAAGATCGCTTTGCGGTAACCGAACAGTGGTTTGGAATACATGTACCCGGTAAACAAAGTTATGATTTAAGCGACCTAACGATCGAAGGTGTAGAAGTTTTAACGTATAAGCGCCATAACAAGAAATTGCGTATTGGTGGTTTAGAAGGTAATCGCTTTGAAATAACCTTACGTGATGTCACTAATATTGATGAGTTAGTGAGACGCTGGCATGTTGTCAGCAACTTTGGCGTGCCTAATTACTTTGGTGAACAACGCTTTGGCATTAATGGCGGCAACATAGAAAAAGCGTTGGGTTTATTTTCTGGTGGTAAAGTTAAAGACAAGAAAAAGCGAGGCATGTATCTCTCAGCTGCTCGTTCACTGATTTTCAATGATCTGATCAGCGAACGCATCTCTCAGCAAATATTTGATAAGCCAATCGCGGGTGATGTCTTGATGTTAGCAGGTACACAATCTGTGTTTCTTGCCGATGTTATCGAAGACAGTTTAATTACCCGATTAGCAGAGCATGATCTCGATATTACGGCGCCCATGTGGGGAGCAGGTGAATTAATGACCTCAGGCGATGCTTGTGACTTTGAACAAGCTATCGCGGATAAGCACCCAGCGTTTTGCCAAGGATTACCTCGCTTTGGCTTAAAGCAAGAACGCCGTCGTATTCGATTAACACCGAAAGCAGCGGATATAAAAGTTGAAAATGACATTGTAACTTTGTCTTTTTTCTTACCTGCTGGCGCTTATGCGACCACCATAATGCGTGAATTAATTGATTATAAAGATATGACAGAACGCGTAGATGTCAGACATTCATAATGTGCTGAACAAATAAAAAATAACTAAAAATAACTAAAAATAAAAAACTGAATATGAAAATATTATTAAGCAATGATGATGGAGTACATGCCGAAGGCATTAAAGTACTTTATCATGAACTCGTAAAGAGCTTTGATGTGACAGTCGTTGCCCCTGACAGAAATTGTAGTGGCGCGAGTAACTCATTAACCTTATTAAATCCTTTGCGTGCACAAACGGTAGAAAATGGCTTTATTTCTGTTAATGGTACGCCAACGGATGCGGTGCATTTAGGTGCTGCTCAGCTGATGAAGCCACAACCAGATTTAGTGGTTGCAGGTATCAATCATGGTGCTAATCTAGGCGACGATACTATCTATTCAGGTACAGTAGCTGCTGCAACTGAGGGGCGACATTTAGGAATGCCGGCAATAGCAGTGTCTCTAGTATCCAATGAACCAAAGCACTTTCAAACAGCAGCTGTTGTGACCGCAAAATTTATTGAGCGTTTATTACAGCACCCTTTGCCTAGCGATCAAATTATCAATATTAATGTGCCGGATATACCATTAGCTGAATTAAAAGGCATTCAAGTAACACGTTTAGGTCATCGTCATAAAGCAGAAACAATGAAAAAGATGAAAGATCCTTGGCAACGTGATATTTATTGGTATGGGCCTTTAGGTAAAGAGTTAGATGCTGGTGCAGGTACAGATTTTCACGCAGTAGCAAATGGTTATGCTTCAATAACCCCGTTAACGATAGACATGACCGCTTATAAAAGCATGGCAAAAATGACAGAATGGATTAATGAACTTTCACTATGAAACAAAGTAATATAAATGCCAGAGTAGGCAGCAGTATCGGCGGTAAGTCGAAGCGAAGTGGAGAATTACTGGCACAAAAGTTACTAGCTGAGGGCATTAAAAATCAACAAGTATTACAAGCTATTGCTCGCTCGCCTCGCCACATATTTGTTCCTGAAATTCTAGCGCATAAAGCATACGACAATACGGCTTTACCGATAGGGCAAGGGCAAACCATTTCGCAGCCTTACATTGTAGCCAAAATGTCAGAGCTGCTTCTGGCCGATGGTATTCCTGACAGTATTCTAGAAATAGGTACAGGTTCGGGTTATCAAACCTCGATTTTAGCGCAATTAACGCCAAAGGTTTTTTCTGTTGAACGCATTAAGTCATTACAATGGCAAGCAAAGCGAAAGTTACGTTCAATGGATTTACATAATATATCGATGAAACATGGCGATGGTTGGCAAGGATGGCAAAGCAAAGCACCATTTCAAGCTATTATCGTTACTGCCGCACCAACCGAAGTCCCTGCTGCTTTATTAGAGCAACTGGCTGATGGTGGTCGTTTGATTATACCTGTTGGTGAACAAAGCCAAATTTTAAAATTAATTACCCGCCATGGCGATACCTTCAAAGAGCAGCAAATTGAAGCTGTTCGATTCGTACCTCTTGTACCTGGCGCTTTAGGATAGTTTGTGAAAATATTTTCAGCATTATATGAATGGACACTTAAATGGGCCGAGCATAAATTTGCGCCTCGAATTTTAGCTATTTTAACTTTCGCGGAATCGGTGTTTTTTCCGATCCCACCTGACGTTTTACTAGCACCCATGGTGTTAGCCCAACGTGATAAAGCTTGGCAATTCGCTACGTTAACAACAGTCGCTTCTGTTATTGGTGGTGTTGTTGGTTATGGTTTAGGTTATTTAATGTTTGAGCCTTGGATCCAACCGCTAATTACCGAGTTTGGTTATCAAGCAAGATTTGATAAAGCCATGCTATGGTTTGCTGATTGGGGCGTATGGGTAGTATTTATCGCAGGTTTTTCGCCAATCCCTTATAAGTTATTTACCTTGAGTGCTGGCTTTTTACAGATGGCATTTTTGCCATTTTTATTAGCTTCAGCTATTGGCAGAGGTATGCGTTTTTTCTTGGTAGCCGGAGTCATTCGCTGGGGCGGCGCGCCAATGGAGCAAAAAATAAGACAATGGGTTGATGTACTTGGTTGGCTAGTTGTCGCTGCAATCGTTGTAGCTTATATTGCCACAAGATAAAGGGTAAGTGATTGTTTATGCCGAATGGGATGCCAAACAACTTAATTAACCTTAATTATTTGTTCGTGTTAATACTCTTATTAGCACTTAATGGCTGCTCAAGTCGCAATAAACCTGCGCCCGTGGTTGATGTTCAAGGTGCACTACCACTTAGCCAACGCATTAAAAACAGTGTTAAAGGAAGTGAATATATAGTTAAAAAAGGTGAAACTTTATACTCGATAGCTTGGCGAGCAGACGTTGATGTTAGAACCTTAGCCGAAATCAATAATATTAAAGCGCCTTACAATATTTATCCGCAACAAAAACTGTTTTTGACCAAAAACACTCCACAAACGAGTAAAAATAACACTCCGAGTAAAAGCTTTAATTCATCAAAACAAAAAGTTATAAAAAAACCTATTGCACAGAAGAAAAAGCAGGCGTATGGTGGAATTGTAGCTGAACAAAAAACAAGCACAAATGTTCCGCAACCAAAAACTGCATTTTCACAAAAAATCAGAAAATGGCAGTGGCCTGCGAATGGAAAGGTTATTAATAAATTTTCCACCGCAAAACAAGGAAATAAAGGAATCGACATTGCCGGGCAACGCGGTGATTCGGTCAAAGCAACTGCAGACGGTAAGGTAGTTTATGCCGGTGATGCGTTACAAGGATACGGCCAGTTAATCATAGTGAAACACAACGACGATTACCTCAGTGCCTATGCCCATAACGAACGTATTCTTGTCAAAGAGCAGCAAGTTGTTAAAGCCGGTCAAGTGATTGCTAAAATGGGCGATACTGACGCTGAAAGAGTCATGCTTCATTTTGAAGTTCGCTTTCGCGGAAAATCAGTAAATCCCATGAAGTATTTGCCGAAATAATAATAAAAATTTATAAAAAATAAATTGGAGTCAATTTGAATAACTAGTCAGAATGTTAGCGGAAGCTAATAAATGGAGATATATTATGGGCATAAAAAAATCAATAGAATGTTCCGATGTTGTAGTAAAGGACAAGCCAAAAGTTAGTAAGGCAGAAATACCTGAAGAAAGTCCTTCAAATCTAGATGCAACACAAATATATTTAAGTGAAATAGGATTTTCACCATTATTAACCGCTGAAGAAGAAGTTTACTTTTCTCGTCTCGCCCTAAAAGGGGATGAACGCTCTCGTAAACGAATGATAGAAAGCAATCTTCGTTTAGTTGTCAAAATAGCTCGTCGTTATAACAATCGTGGTTTACCACTATTAGACCTTATCGAAGAAGGCAATTTAGGCTTAATTCGTGCGGTTGAAAAATTTGATCCTGAACGCGGTTTTCGATTTTCAACATACGCTACATGGTGGATCAGACAAACCATTGAACGCGCTATCATGAATCAAACACGCACCATCCGATTACCTATTCATGTAGTTAAAGAACTGAATATTTATTTGCGTACAGCTCGTGAACTCGTTCAAAAACTTGATCATGAACCTACCGCAGAAGACATTGCCTTTGAACTTGATGTGCCAGTTGAAAGTGTTAGCAAAATGCTACGCTTAAACGAACGTATAGCCTCAGTTGATTCGCCATTTGGTGGCGAGGGCGAAAAAGTATTACTGGACGTTATTCCTGATGAAAAAGCAGGCGGCCCTGAAAACAAATTACAAACTCATGATATTAAGCACAGTATTGTTGATTGGTTAAATGAGCTTAACTCTAAGCAGCGAGAAGTACTCGCCAGACGTTTTGGTTTATTAGGCTATGAAGCAGCAACTTTGGAAGATGTAGGTGTTGAAATCGGCTTAACCCGAGAACGTGTACGTCAAATACAAGTCGAAGCGTTAAAGCGTTTACGTGATATCCTGAGCCAACAAGGCTTATCGATTGAAGCATTGTTTCAAATTTAATTTCAAGATACTGAGTGTATAGCTCTAAAAAAAAACCAGCGAAAGCTGGTTTTTTTTTGTTTGTTACTCAATAGGTTTTAGCTGCAGAGTATTAAAGTAACTCTTTTAATTTATACAATAAATCTAATGCCATTTTCGGGCTTAAGTCATTTACCTCGGTGGCATTTAACTGTTCAATAACTGGGTGAGAAGTATCCATTAACGGTAGTTGCTCAAGCGCTTGGGGTGAACTACTCATCACTGATGGTGCTTGCATATTTTCAAGTTCTGCTAAGCGTTGTTTTGCTCGTTGTATAACGCTTTTGGGGACACCGGCAAGTTGAGCAACCTGTAAGCCAAAACTTTTACTGGCTGCACCTTCTTGTACTGTATGCATAAAGACAATACTGTCACCATGCTCAACAGCATCTAAATGGACATTAGCTAAACTATCGATTTGTTCAGCCAATAACGTCAGTTCAAAATAATGGCTGGCGAAGAGCGTAAAAGCTTGGGTTTTAATAGCGAGCATCTCTGCGCACGCCCAGGCTAATGACAAACCATCATAAGTGCTGGTGCCACGGCCAATTTCATCTAATAACACTAAACTTTTGTTAGTGGCATTATGTAATATATTGGCGGTTTCGGTCATTTCTACCATAAACGTTGAACGACCGCTGGCTAAATCATCAGAAGCGCCTATACGAGTAAATATTCTGTCAACCATACCAATATTGGCAGCACTAGCCGGAACATAACAACCAATATGGGCTAATAAAACGATCAAAGCAGTTTGGCGCATATAGGTTGATTTACCACCCATGTTAGGACCGGTAATGATCAACATTTTTCGACTGTCAGTTAATACCACTGGGTTGGCGATAAAGGGCTCAGTGGTCATTTGTTCAACAACAGCATGACGACCTGCTTCTATATTAATACCACTGGCTTCTTGAAGGATCGGCTTCACATAATTTAATGTTTCAGCTCGTTCAGCAAAGGTATTTAATACATCAATTTCAGATAGCGATTGAGCTAATAATTGCAACTGTTCAAGTTCAGGCAATACTTTATCGAACAACTCTTCATATAAACGTTTTTCTAGCGCGAGGAACTTGCTTTGAGCAGATAAGACCTTTTCCTCATGCTGTTTTAATTCGTTGGTAATAAAGCGTTCATTATTCTTTAATGTTTGGCGTCGAATATAGTCATCAGGCACATTCATAGCTGAAGTGCGGCTCATTTCAATAAAAAATCCGTGTACTTTATTGTAGCCAACTTTCAGTGACTGGATGCCTGTACGCGCTTTTTCTCGCTCTTCAAGTTGAGCGAGAAACTCAGTTGCGCCATCACTTAAGTCACGTAATATGTCTAACTCGTCGTTATAACCCGGGGCAATAACACCGCCATCGCGAATTAGTACAGGTGGGTTTTCGACAATAGCGGTTTCTAATAAGGCTTGAAGTACAGGCAAAGGTTGGCATTGTTGAGCCAAGGTAGCTAAATGTGTTTGTTTACAATTTGCCATTAATGCCTGTAACTCAGGTAAGTGCATTAATGCATTACGTAAGCGGGCAAAATCACGCGGCCTTGCGGTTCTTAATGCCACACGAGCGACAATGCGTTCAATATCACCAAATTGTTTTAAATTACCATTAAGTTCAAAAGGTAAATCCTGCTGCAGAAGTTCTTCAATTGCATTTTGACGATTACTTAAGGTTTTTAATTCTCTTAATGGAAAGTGTAACCAGCGCTTTAGTAGTCTTGAACCCATTGGCGTAGCGGCTTTATCAAGTATGGCCGCTAAGGTATTTTCACTACCGCCTTGCAAGTTTTGAGTTAATTCTAAATTGCGACGTGTTGCTGCATCTAGGATCACCGCAGTTGATGCACTTTCACTGATGATGGCTCTGATATGAGGCAGGGCAGTGCGTTGGCTGTCTTTTACATATTGAAATAAACAACCTGCAGCAGCTATTCCCAAAGGTTTATCTTCAACACCGAAACCCGATAAAGTTTGTGTACCAAATTGTTTGTTAAGCAAAGTTTTACTAGTTTCTAAATCAAACTCCCAATCTGGACGTCGGCGTAAACCTTTGCGTCCTGTAATAATGTGCGCGGCCGCAAATGACTCTGGATATAATAATTCAGCTGGCGCTAAGCGCTGCAGTTCGGCTTGAACTTGTTCTTCTGTGCGCGGCTCTACTAATACAAAGCGGCCACTAGTCATGTCTAAATAAGCGAGACCAAAGCCTTGTGGTGTTTGGTGCAAAGCTACAATTAAGTTATCTTGCCGGTCACTTAAAAGCGCCTCATCACTGACGGTACCAGGCGTAACAACTCTTACTACTTTTCGCTCGACAGGACCTTTACTGGTAGCGGGGTCGCCAATTTGTTCACAAATAGCAACCGATTCTCCTAATTGTACCAACTTGGCTAAATAACCTTCTACCGCATGGTACGGCACACCAGCCATAGGAATAGCATTGCCACCGGTTTTACCGCGAGCAGTTAATGATATATCAAGCAAGTCGGATGCTTTCTTAGCATCATCGAAAAATAATTCATAAAAATCGCCCATACGATAAAAAATTAAAATATGTGGGAATTCAGCCTTAATGGTCAAGTACTGACGCATCATAGGGGTATGAGAAGAAAGGTCTTGCTTAATCGTTGTCATTGAAATGCCGTAACTCAAAAATATATAAACAGGTTAATGTCAGAGATTATGCCACAAGGCTGACTATCAAATCTGTTTATTTTTCAGAAAATTGATGGTGGTTCACTAAAGCGTATTACTACTGTATATTTAGCTGTTTCATACCGGAGTAACTTTTTTAGCTTAATTGGTGAAAAGTTACTAACTATAAAAAAAGTATTATATTTCAAAGGTTAATAAGTATCATCTGTTATAAATATATAGCAATAAAAAATAATTCAATAAATAACTTGATACTGTACGACTATACAGTATACTTGCTTCATTAAACGAATTAAGCACCTAAATCATCGTGGAGCAACAAATGAACGATAACAAAGAAAAAGCATTATCAGCCGCCTTAAGCCAAATCGAACGTCAATTCGGTAAAGGTTCAATTATGAAGTTGGGTGATAACCGCAGCATGGATGTTGAAACTATTTCAACAGGTTCATTAGGTTTAGATATAGCACTAGGTGCTGGTGGTTTGCCGCTAGGTCGTGTAGTTGAAATATACGGACCTGAATCAAGTGGTAAAACGACGCTTACATTAGAAGTTATTGCTGAAGCACAGCGCAACGGTAAAGTTTGTGCCTTTGTTGATGCTGAGCATGCACTTGACCCAATTTATGCTGAAAAGCTTGGTGTGAATATTAACGAATTATTAGTTTCTCAACCGGATACTGGTGAGCAAGCGCTTGAAATTTGTGACATGTTAACGCGTTCAGGAGCGATTGACATTATCGTAGTCGATTCAGTTGCTGCATTAACGCCTAAAGCAGAAATCGAAGGCGATATGGGTGATTCACACATGGGCTTGCAAGCTCGGATGCTTTCACAAGCTATGCGTAAACTAACCGGTAACTTGAAACAGTCAAATACAATGATTATCTTCATCAACCAAATTCGTATGAAAATTGGTGTAATGTTTGGTAGTCCAGAAACGACCACGGGTGGTAACGCTTTAAAATTCTACGCTTCTGTTCGTTTAGATATTCGCCGCATCGGTGCAGTTAAAAACGGTGATGAAATTGTTGGTAACGAAACGCGTGTTAAAGTCGTTAAAAACAAAATTGCACCGCCTTTTAAACAAGTTGAATTTCAGATTTTGTACGGTGAAGGGATTAACAGCTTAGGCGAACTAGTTGACTTGGGTGTTAAACATGAAATGGTTGAAAAAGCAGGTGCTTGGTATAGTTATAAAGGCGATAAAATTGGTCAAGGTAAAGCAAATGCGGCTAAATACTTGAAAGAAAATCCTGAAATAGGCAAAGAGATCGATACTCGTTTACGAGAGTTGCTATTGTCAAAAAACAAACCAGCTGAAGCCGTTGAAAAAGTTGAAGAAACTGTAAAATAAGTCTCAATTTTTTATAATGTTATGAACAAGCCACTGAAAAGTGGCTTTTTTATTTTGTAAACAAAAAGACAAGTGAAAGTAAATGAAATGTTGCGTAATGAGTCTTGATTGGTAAAAAGAACATAAGTAGTATAAATTTAGTTCATAAGTTGTCTTTTAAATGGACAACAATAGAAAATAGATTGCACTTTTATGCTTAATAAGCTTGAATGCATTATAGGGTTACTGTCCATTATAGGAAGGTTAAGTGAATAGAGTTGTATTGGTTTTTTTCTTTTTGTTATTCACGAGTGCTGCAGTTCAAGCTGAAACGTTTCGAAACAGCAGTGCATTTACACCGTTAAAACAAAAAATAGCACAGCAACAGAATGTTGATGCGTGGCAATTAGCACTTAAGCTCGAGGCTGATTATCTAGGTGATCCTGATTTTGATTTTCTTTACGGCCTTGCTGCACTAAAAGTTCAAGAAAACGAACGTGCTGTTTATGCTTTTGAGCGAGTTGTTGCAAATAAACCCAATTGGTTAGATGCTCAATATTATTTAGCAAGCGCTTATTACACCATGAAAAATTATCATGCTGCGATTGAAATTACACAGTCGATGGGTGAGATTAATAATATTTCTGAAAAACTTAAAGTATCAGCCCTAAAACTTAATAGCCTTGCAGTAATAGCTTTAGAGAAACAATCCCTTTTTGTCCAACATTCAGTTGAAGCGAACGTTGGTTACGACTCAAATGTAAATGCGGGAACTAGCGAAGATAATGTATTCCTGCCATTTCTGAATCAAGATATTATTTTATCAGATGAAAGCAAAGAGATCAGTGATTCTTATTTAGCGTTAGGGTATCAACTTAAAGCAAGTAAAACCTTAACACAATCTTCTAAATTAACTTTTTCTGGCGCAAGTAAATTGCACTTTTTTAGTAATGAATCAGACTACAATCGATTCTTTCTTAATACAAACTTGCAGTATCAAAAAGACTTCGCTGACGTTAGTGGTAGTGTCGGGGTTAGAGCTGTTCCATTGTGGTTAGATGGCGAATATTATCGTACCCAGTATGGTGCTACAGCAGGATTAAATAAAGCCCTTGATAAGAACTGGCGTGTTGCAACAGATGTGTTTTTTGGCAAGACCAAAAATGATATTAATCAACTTTTAAGTACAAAAGATACCTCCCTACAAGCGTCTGCCCAATATATTACTCAACGTTGGCGTCACCTTGTTTCGCTAGCATATTCAACTGAAATAAGTGAGTTTGATGCAAGTCAGCATAATGATAGAAAAACAAATGCTTTCAATTATATGATAAACTACGCGCTAGATAGCAATTGGCTTGCAAGTCTAAACATTAGTTATCAACATCAAAATTACCAACATGAACACCCTTTCTTTTTCGTCAAACGCGTCGATAAAATGTGGATGTTTGGAACCGCTATTCAATACCAAGATACCGAAAGGTGGTCTTACCGATTAAGTGCTAATTTACAAGATAAAGATAGTAACTTAGCGCTTTTTTCCTATCAACGTGCGGATATTAACTTATCTGCTCGCATGAGCTTTTAGGAGTACTTTATGCAGAGTTCAACGTTTTATTATACCGTGATCAAGAGTAGTACAATTAAATTAGTCAGTATTTTATTTATAGTTATAGGTTTACAAAATAGTGCCATTGCAAATGATGTTGCTGGTAAAACTATACTGGCAAAAGGTAAAGTTTTAGCCTTCGACCAAACGAGTAATGAACAAAGAAAATTGAAGCGACGCTCTTCAATATTTAGTGTTGATAACATTACTACGGGCGATAAAAGTAAAGCACAATTCAGTATGTCTGATGGTGGTTTGATTACCTTAAAAGAAAACACAGAAATTCTGATCAGAAATTATAAGTTTAACCCAGACGCAGGTGAAGCATCGGCAACCTTGGAAGTGGTTAGCGGCGGTTTACGCTCAATTAGTGGCTTAATTAAAAAGTCAGGTGGTGATTATCAAGTTAAAACCCCTGTCGGAAGTATTGGTATTCGTGGCACTCACTTTGCAGTTGAAGTTGTTGGCGAAGATGTATATTTTGCTGTTTATAGCGGAAATATAGATGTGCAATTAAATGATCAAAGTACATTGTCATTGGGTAGCACTGAAGATTTTACATTTGCATCAGTAAATGCTCAAGGCAAAGTAACTCGCATGACGCAAGCCCCCGCCAACATATCTTTAGGTTTTTCAGATACCACTGAAAGTGAAGGCGATGACGAAAATTCTGATGAAGCTGATAGTGAGCAAGCGTCGTCAAGTGACGTTGCAGATTCTGGTGTTAGCCCAACTAATGGACAAGAGTCAACTTATGAAAACTCTGCAGATGCCAGCGTTTATAATGAATCAGAATTGCAGGGAATGAATGGCTCTCCTATCGAAGAACTACTTGCTGAGCGCACAGGTACATTAACTTACAACAATGTAACTCAAAGTACAGTTAATTCAAGCGTCGGTGTAGTAAGTGATTTCCAAATGAGTATGACAATCGATTTTGATAATGCTTCTGTTCCTGGCGGTACCCTAAGTTTCACTGATAGCCAAGGTGAGTGGTTTGCTACTTATTCAGGCTTAATCAATATAGATCAACTAAACTTAGGAATAAATTTCGCTTCTCATGGTAATAATCGCGCAGATGGTAATATCTTTGCGGCATTTTCTGATGGTTTAGATTCAATTCTAGGTGGCTTTAATTTACATGAGATTAATGACCCGTCAGTTACTGCTGGTGGCTCTTTTAAAATAAAACCATAAACTTAGGAATAATAAAAAATGTTGAGTAGTAGATATATATATTTTATTACAATCTTGAGTTTAACCGCGTGTGGCGGTGGTGAAGCACCTGCTGAAAAAGCAGCTATAACATCCGCAGGTGAACCTTCACAGTCAGTAACGTCTCCAACGGTTGATCTCTCAGGTCAATCAGGAACATCGGCTTCAAGCGGCGTGCAAGTCGGAGGCACGACCAGTAACAGTAATGCAAACGTCGATGATAAGTTTGCTAATGCCGTTGGAACAATCAGACATATTAGCGCAGAGGAGAACGTTCAAGGTAATTTAACACTAGGTGCGACTGCTTCTGATGAAGATACATTAACCAAGGTTTCACTGTATTTGCCTAAAGTAGAACGAGCTTTCGTTTTATGTGAAAGTAACTGTCCAGCTAATTTTCGAGCAACTATCACAGGTTTCAATCCACAACTGGCTGACGTAGTTGCTGGTCCTTTACGTATAGAACTCATTGTTGAAGATAGTTTAGGTAATAGGGCAGTAGTTGATGCCTTAAGTATTAACTGGCAACCCATTCAAATTTCAGCCATTAACGCAAGTCGTGCTGATGGCAATGTCTCAATCTCTTGGTCAGGCAATTCTAGCATCCAACGTTACAACGTATATGCTGCAACTCAACACGGTATTACTGCTTTAAACGCATTAGATCTTGACAACGGTATGCAAAGATTAGCCATTAAGGGCACGTCTTTGACCTTTATCGATGCGGCGCCTAGTAAAGACTATCATTTATTTATTACCGGTATTGATAATGGTGGCGAAAGCGGTAAATCAGCACCATTTATTATCCCAAGAACTGTCGGCGCAGTTAATCAACCTCCCGTTGCCAATAATGAAAATTTTCAGGTCAATGAAGATGAATCTATCACGGTTAATGTTCTCGAAAATGATCTTGATCCTGAAGGGCAATTACTGCAAATTGAAAGTATTTTACAACAACCCGCTAACGGTTCTGTAAATTATGATGATGCTGGTAATCTGACTTATAAAGGTAATTTAAATTTTAACGGCACAGACAGCGTTAGCTATAGAATTTGGGATACAGAGGGCGCGACTGCTGAAGCTACTGTCTTTTTCGAAGTATTAGCGGTAAATGATGCTCCTATCGCAGTTGACGACACTTATGGTGTTGACCCAAGCGGTAAAATTACTGCAAGTGAAACCGATCTATTAAGCAATGACTCTGATATTGATGGCGATACACTGCAAGTTTCGACAACACCGGTTACAGCACCACAACAAGGTGCTGTTGTTATTAACTCAGATGGTAGTTTCTCTTATCAATCAACGGGTGTTTTAACGACTTCGGATACTTTTGTTTATCAAGTGTTAGATGGCAACGGCGGAACCGCAAATGCGACAGTAACGATTTTACCTAACGGAAATATTTTACCACCTATTGCACGAAACGATAATTATCAAGTTGACGAAGATACCACATTAGTTATTGATAGCATTGACTTAGGGATTTTAGCAAATGATAGCGATCCAAATGGTTTAGCGTTTACATTACAAGAAAGCCTTGTTATTGAACCCGCACATGGACAGTTAAATTTATCGCTTGATGGTACTTTTACCTATATACCTAACAGTAACTTTGCAGGAACTGATCGGTTTCAATATCAAATTAAAAATTCAGCTGACATTGTAGCCCAAGCGTTTGTGATTATTACTGTTTTACCTGTTACAGATATTCCAATCGCACAAGATGATAATTATGTAGCTGAAGAAGATGTCACATTAGTTGTCGATGCATCTTTAGGCTTATTAATAAATGATGTTGATTTTGATAATTTAACATTAACGGTTAATACCACCCCAGTTAGCGCTCCGCAAAAAGGAACGTTAATTTTGGCCCCTGATGGCAGCTTCAGTTATACACCGAATGCTGACTTCAATGGTGTTGATAGTTTTACCTACCAAATTAGCAATGAAGCGCAATTGACTGACACAGCCAATGTTAATATCGTCATATCACCTAGTAACGACGCACCTACTGTTATAGATGACAGCGTCACGATCAATGAAGATACTACTGCTCTAATCGATGTACTTGCGAATGATAGTGATGTAGATGGCGATGACATTTCGCTTAGTTCTGTCACTTCTGAAAATGGCTCTGCATTGATTGTAAATGGCCAAGTTCAAATCGCACCAACGCTTAATTTTTTCGGTCAATATAACGTTACTTACACTGCCGAAGATAGTTTTGGCGCAAGCACTAACGGCAACTTAGTTGTCACTGTTTTACCGGTAAATGACGCACCACTTGCAGTGAACGACAGCTACAGTTTGCTTGAAGATACAGTACTGAGCGTATTAGTTTCTGATACAAGCCAATTATTAAGTAATGATAGTGATATTGATGGCGATACTTTAACGGTTAATACCACACCAGTTTCAAATGTCAGTAACGGCAGCTTAACACTGAGCAGTAATGGTGCATTTGTTTACTCGCCAAGTGTTAACTTTAACGGCACCGACAGCTTTACTTATCAAGTAAGTGATGGCAATGGTGGCACAGCACAAGCGAGTGTCACTTTAACGGTCAGTTCTCTTAACGATATCCCAGTAGCTTCAGCTGATAGTTTTACCCTTGATGAAGATAACGTCCTAACAAAATTAGCAAGTGATAGTGACAATTTACTGTCGAATGATATTGATGCTGATGGTGATACCTTAACGGTTAACACCACACCAATCTCAAATGTCAGTAATGGTAGCTTAACGTTAAATAGCGATGGCTCATTTGTTTACACGCCAAGTGTTAACTTTAACGGTACAGACAGTTTTACTTATCAAGTCAGTGATGGCAATGGCGGCACCGCGAATGCGAGTGTCAGCTTAACCATTAATTCTATTAACGATATTCCAGTCGTTGTAGGTGAAAGTTATAGTATTGATGAAGATACTACCTTAACCAAATTAGTCACGGATTTAGATCATCTATTAATTAATGATAGCGATGTTGATGGCGATACCTTAACGGTTAATACCACTCCAGTTTCAAATGTCAGTAACGGCAGCTTAACACTGAGCAGTAATGGTGCATTTGTTTACTCGCCAAGTGTTAACTTTAACGGCACCGACAGCTTTACTTATCAAGTAAGTGATGGCAATGGTGGCACAGCACAAGCGAGTGTCACTTTAACGGTTAATTCGCTCAATGATATTCCAGTAGCTTCAGCTGATAGTTACATAATTGATGAAGATATTGTCTTAACCAAATTAGTCAGTGATAGTGACAATTTACTGTCGAATGATATTGATGCTGATGGTGATACCTTAACGGTTAACACCACACCAATCTCAAATGTCAGTAATGGTAGCTTAACGTTAAATAGCGATGGCTCATTTGTTTACACGCCAAGTGTTAACTTTAACGGTACAGACAGTTTTACTTATCAAGTCAGTGATGGCAATGGCGGCACCGCGAATGCGAGTGTCAGCTTAACCATTAATTCTATTAACGATATTCCAGTACTTGCTGATGATGACTATTCAGTTGATGAAGATGCAGTGCTGAGTGTATTAGTTTCTGATAGCAACCAATTATTAAGTAATGACAGTGATGTTGACGGCGATACTTTAACGGTTAATACAACACCAGTATCCAATGTTAGTAACGGCACGTTAACACTGAGCAGTAATGGTGCATTCGTTTACACGCCAAGTGTGAACTTTAACGGTACAGACAGTTTTACTTATCAAGTCAGTGATGGCAATGGCGGCACAGCGCAAGCTAGTGTCACTTTAACGGTTAATTCGATTAACGATATCCCAGTACCTTCCGCTGATAATTTCAGCGTTGATGAAGATAACGTCTTAACCAAATTAGTCAGCGATAGTGATAACTTACTCGACAATGATAATGATGCTGATGGTGACACCTTAACGGTTAACACCACACCAATCTCAAATGTCAGTAATGGTAGCTTAACCTTAAATAGTGATGGCTCATTTGTTTACACGCCAAGTGTTAACTTTAACGGCACTGACGGTTTTACTTATCAAGTCAGCGATGGCAATGGCGGCACGGCGAACGCGAATGTGAGTATAACTGTTGATGCCATTAATGATCTTCCAGTGGTGAGTGGCGAAAGTTACGGTTTTAATGAAGATAACACCTTAACGAAACTTGTTAGCGATAGTGATAATTTATTGAGTAATGCCAGTGATGTTGATGGCGACACGTTAAGCGTCAACACTACGGCCGTAACCGATGTTAATGATGGCACTTTAACACTGAATAGCGATGGCTCATTTATTTATGTACCCGATGCTGACTTTAACGGCACTGATAGTTTCACTTATGAAGTACAAGATGGCAACGGCGGTAAAGTCAATGGTAACGTTAGCTTAACAATCAATGCCCTAAATGATGCGCCCATTGCCGTAAACGACAGCTATAGTTTTAATGAAGACTTTACCTGGGTTCGATTTGTAACCGATGGCGATCAGTTATTAAGTAACGACAGTGATGTTGATGGCGATACCCTAACGGTTGAAACCACACCAATTACTGATGTAAATGACGGTACATTAACCTTGAACAGTGATGGTTCATTTACATATGTTCCAGATGCTAATTTTAATGGCACTGATAGTTTTACTTATAGAATTAATGATGGCAATGGCGAAACAGCACAAGCTACAGCTAACTTAACAATTCATGCTATTAATGATGCCCCAGTAGTTACTGGCGAAAGTTATACTTTCAATGAAGATATCACTTTAACCAAACTGGTGAGTGATAGTGATAATTTATTAAGTAATGCCAGTGATGTTGATGGTGATACCTTAACGGTTAACACCACGGCCGTCACCGATGTAAATGATGGCACTTTAACACTGAATAGCGATGGCTCATTTATTTATGTACCAGATGCTAATTTTAACGGTACCGACAGTTTTACCTATCAAGTACTTGATGGTGAAGGTGGTACAGTTAATGGTAATGTTAGCTTAACTATCAATGCGGTAAACGATTTGCCTACTACCGTTGCTGATGCAGTATCGTTAGATGAAGACGTGCCATTAGCTATTACTTTTGCCAGCCTATTAGCCAATGATAGTGATATTGACGGCGATACCTTATCGATTGATACCAGTGCAATACCAACGGCGACTAAAGGTGTTTTAACCATTAGCGGCTCATCATTTATCTATACGCCTACGGCTAACTTAAATGGTACTGATAGCTTTACTTATAAAGTAGACGACGGTAGTGGCACGTTAGTTAATGGCACGGTTAATTTAACTATAAATGCGATTAACGATTTACCAACCACAGGCACAGATACTTTCTCACTTGATGAAGATGATCCATTAACCATCACTTTTGCTAGTCTGTTAGCCAATGATAATGATATTGACGGTGATACCTTATCGGTTGATACCAGTGCAATACCAACGGCGACTAAAGGTGTTTTAACTATTAGTGGCTCATCATTTATCTATACACCTACGGCTAACTTAAATGGTACAGATACCTTTACCTATAAAATTGACGATGGTAGTGGCACGTTAGTTAATGGCACGGTTAATTTAACCATAGATGCGATTAACGATTTACCGACCACCGGTACCGATACTTTCTCACTTGATGAAGACGTGCCATTAGCCATCACTTTTGCTGACTTGTTAGCCAATGATAATGATGTTGACGCTGATACCTTAACGGTTGATACCAGTGCAATCCCTAGTGCTAGTAAAGGTGTTTTAACCATTAGTGGTTCATCATTTATCTATACGCCTTCGGCTAACTTAAATGGTACAGATACCTTTACCTATAAAATTGACGATGGCAGTGGCACGTTAATTAATGGCACGGTTAACTTAACCATTAATGCGATTAACGATTTACCGACTACCGTTACAGATACGTTTTCTTTAGATGAAGACGTGCCATTAGCCATCACTTTTGTCAGCTTGTTAAGTAACGATAATGATATTGATGGCGATACTTTATCGGTTGATACCAGTGCAATCCCTACAGCAAGTAAGGGTGTTTTAACCATTGACGGTTCTACATTTCAATATACGCCGACAGCTAACTTAAATGGTACTGATAGCTTTACCTATAAAATTGACGATGGCAGTGGCACGTTAGTCGATGGCACAGTCAATTTAACCATTAATGCAATCAATGATGCCCCTGTAGGCGTAGACGATAGTTATACCTTTGCTGAAGATGTGACCTTAGCTAAACTGGTCAGTGATGGCGATAATCTGTTAGGTAACGACACTGATGTTGAAAGTGACACCTTAACTATTACATTGGATACCGATGTAAGTAACGGTACGTTAACATTGGGCTCTGATGGCTCGTTCAGCTATGTACCTGATGCTAACTTTAACGGTGCAGACAGCTTCGTTTATCAAGTAGATGATGGTAATGGCGGCACAGATACAGCGACCGTTAGCTTAACGATTCAAGCGGTCAATGACGCGCCACTAGCATCTCCACAAACTTTTAGTGTTGTTGAAAATGGTAATGATGGTGACGTCGTCGGCTCTGTAGTTGCCAGTGATATTGAAGCTGATACTTTGACCTATTCATTAACCGCGGGTGATACAGGACTATTTCAAATAGACTCTGCCAGCGGTGAAATAACCGTCAAAGGCACCTACCCACTCGATTACGAAACTAATACTCAACATACCGTAACGGTGACTATAGATGATGATGGTAGTCCAACGCCAGAATCGACCGATGTGGTTATTACTATTGATGTCACTGACATCCCTGGCGATGCAGTTTTAGGTGAAACTGCAGGTTTTGGTCGTGCGGCATTGGGCTCATTGGAGCTCACAGGCATTAAAACCCAGCCTCAGCTAAACAAGTCAGTAACTGTTGGTAGTAAAGTTTATTTTATTGGCAGTATCGATAATGTCGATAAAGATGTTTATGTCGTGGCCTATAACGACGATAGCACCTTAGATGCTACTTTTGGCACCAATGGTAAACAAACTTTTGATTTTGGTGATAATGAATACGGCAAAGGTATTGCGGAAATATCGGGCAATTTATACCTTATTTTTGACCGTGATTTTGGCGCTTATTCCGAAGCCTGCTTTTTAAGAGTTGATGCCACTGGCGCCATAGACACCGGCTTTGCAGACAACGGTTTACGTTGTACAACCGATGAAAAACTCATATCGATTAATGATGCTGTCTACATGCCTCAACCTATCGTACAAGGGGTGAGTGAGGACTCTGGTGATTGGCTGTCTGCTATTGTTGCTGTAGGTAAAGTACAAGATAATGCTGGTGATGATACAGATACCTTTATCACTCGAATAGATGAAGATGGTAATTTTATAGATTTTACTCCTCTAGATACCGGTGATTCTAAGCATATGAGGGTAGATGTCAGCGCTAGCAATTTAGATGATGTAGCGACTACGTTATACAACCCGCATAATGTCGAAATTATGCTGGCCGGTAATGTTGAAACAGGCGCTGACAGCGATATTTTCACTTGGATAATTAATCCTAAAAATATGGACCTCAATTATGATCGCTTTAATTCTACTCAACCATTAATTATTGATGTTACCGGCAACAATCAAGATGATCAAATGGGCGCTATCAATGGCAAAAATACCGGAGCGGGTGAGCACACCGCCCACTTAGCCGGTTCAACATTCGTCGCTGGCGAGCAAGATGCATTTATTCTAGAGATAGATAGTGACGCTGGTTTAGTTACCGCTTTTGGTACCAATGGCGTGGCGATTTATGATGTTGATAACACAGTAAGTGTTGGCACCAGTGAATTTACTGGCTACCAATGGGACTATACGAATGATGAAATGTATTTAACCGGTAACATATTTGATGGCAGCAAAGTTAAACCATTTGCTACCCGCATTCTGCCTGCTGACGGTGCCGTCGATTCCGTCAATTATGGGATTGGTGGTTATAAAATATTTAACTACGCAGATGGTAATGCTTATGCACTGGGGATGAGCTTAGACAGTGTGCAAACAATGTGGATACCGGGTTATGTCGAGTCAGGTGCTGATAAAATCATGACAATTAGCTCAGTTGATAATATCGGTGAACCTAATGAGGATCAATTTGAAAGTGGTAAGAAGAAACTTACTCATTCAAGTACAGCCTCTGACGATATTGTTGCACAAGTTATTCAGATTCAAGATCTTGCTCAACAAGGTAAATATTTAGTCGCGTCAACGGCAGATAATACCAGTGATAAGCATATTATCTTGACTCGATTTACCAGTGCTGGCTTGTTAGACACCAGTTTTGATACTGATGGTCATAAACAATTAAAAATTGGCACAAATACAGAAGTTAAAGGGCTATTTGAACTCGCCGATGGTAACTATATTGTTTATGGTAATGTTACAGAGGCTTCAGTTGATAATGGCTTTGTAGCACGCATTGATCAAAATGGTGTTTTAGATGCTACTTTTGCCACTGACGGTATATATAACACCGCAGCACTTGGCGCGACCAATATTCACTTTAACCAAGTAAAAGCAGACAGTGCTGGTAATCTTGTGGCAGTAGGCAATTATGACCTGGGTAGTTTGAGTGCCTTTGTATTGCGCTTAACCTCAGCAGGAGCACTAGATGCAACCTTTAATACTTTAGATACCCAAGGCTACGTTGTTGGCGCAAATACCGATGATTATTTTGCTTTAGAAATAGATGCAAGTAATAACATTTATGCTGGTGGCAATCGCAACACTGGCCGTCAAGATATGTTGTTAGTTAAATATCTGTCAACTGGCTTGGTTGATAGTACATTCAATAGTAACACGGGTGAGTTAGTTGTTGATGTAGCCGGCGGCGATGACAACATCGAGTTTGTTGGCTTCGATAGCAATGATGATTTATACCTTGTTGGTAATGAGCTAGATCCTCCTTTATCACTGACTTTACTTCCACTTACATTCAACTCTGATGATCGTATAGGGGTTGTTAAAACCTCTACTTCAGGTGATCTCATCGCAGGTTTTGGAAGTAACGGTAAAGCAAGGTTAAGAATGTCTTCGTCTAACTCAGGTATGACCCAAGCAGCTATTGATACCAATGATAATATAGTCGTTGTTGGCTTTACTGAGTATATCGGTGAAATGAAACAAATGCTCGGTCGGATAACTCCAACGGGCAGCCTAGATGATGCGTTCGATTTTGACGGTTACTCAAGAGATTTAACCTGCTCTAACGATGCACAATTAGAGTCACTGGTATTACTGAATAACAGTTCATTCGTTGTTGCAGGACAATGTTATATCGATGCAACCTATAAAAATGATATTGACGTCATCCAGTTCCAACTAAATTAATTTACAAATAAAAGTGACTTTATGAAAGTAGAATTCTTCGGTGTCCGTGGCTCAAGCCCGACACCGGGTAAACATACCGTACTATTTGGTGGTAATACATCATGTGTCTACGTTTCTTTAGAAGATGGCCATGATGTTATTTTAGATGCAGGTACTGGTATTATCGCCTTAGGTGATCGTTTAGTAAAAAACCATGCTGACATTAATATCCTACTGACCCATAATCATTGGGATCACATCCAAGGTTTTCCATTTTTTAGACCTATTTATCAAGATAATAGGAAAATCACCATAGTACCTGGTGCGGTCGAATATGACGATAAAGATGCCATTTTGGCGCAAATGTCAGGTTCTACTCATCCGGTTAAATATCAACAATTAACCGCTGACATTAATGTTTTAACAGACCAAGCATTAAATGACACTTTTGAAATTCCAGGCTTTAATGTTCGTACACAACTGTTAAATCACCCAGATGGCGGAAGTGCCTATTGTTTATCGGCTGAAGGTAAAAAATTAGCTTTCGTAACTGATAATGAATTAAGCTCACCGAATAAAATGAATACTACTTGGCAACAATGGCTCGATTTTATTGCTGGCGCAGATATTCTTATTCACGATGCTCAGTATATCGAAGAAGATTTACCCCTAAAGTTAGGTTGGGGGCATAGTAAACTATCTGAAGTAGCAAGATTAGCGTGTGAAGCAAAAGTGAAAAGCTTATATATTGTTAGTCATGATCCTGCGCGTACCGATGATGAACTGTTAAGCCAAGAAGCGAAGCTACAAGAAGAATATCAAGGTAGACTTAATATATATTGTGCTCGCGAAGGCACAGTTGTCGATCTAGCTTCGACCTAATGAAATGATAAAACGGTTAACATCTAAAAGTTTTCTTGTCGGGTTGGCCATCACTTTAATGGTGATTGGGCTAAACTATATCAGCGTAGATAATGTACAAAAGCTATTGCAACGGGTTGAGGGCATTTTATACGATGCTCGATTGTTAGCCACGTTGCCAAGTGAACCTCGACACTTTGAAGAACAAGTGGTCATCATTGATATTGATGAAAAAAGTATGCGAGAGCAAGGGCGACACCCTTGGAGCAGAAGTAAAGTTAGTGATCTCGTACAAAAACTGATGGATGCAGGGGTCGTTGTTGTTGCATTCGATATATTCTTCGCCGAACCAGAACGTAACCCCGTTGAAGTCGTACTCTCAAGAAATACAAACCTGTCTGAACAATCACGTGCGAAAATTGCAAGCCTTACCGACTCGGTCGACTTTGATAAAGAATTTTCCGAAACCTTAAGTGAGTCAGAAGTTGTATTAGGCTTTCTTTTTGATGATAGCGCGAAGACCGCCGGACAATTACCCGCAAGTGTTATTGATTGGCAAAATAGCAGCGGGCAATTATCAGAAATAGCCAGTTTTGAAAACGTGCTTGGCAATATTGCTACTTTGCAATCTTCAGCAACAGGCGCAGGATTTATTAATTCGGTACCTGAAAGTGATGGTTTTATCAGAAAAGCGTCATTAGTACTTAATTATCAAGGCAAGTTATACCCATCATTAGCGCTTGAAGCTGCGAGGGTATACACCTTAGCAGATAGTATCCAAGCAACGAGCAAAATATCAGGCAATACCAGTTGGTTACAAGGTTTAAGTTTTGGTAATCACTTCATTCCGACTAATGAGAAAGGTCAGATTCTTATTCCTTATAAAGGCCGCGAGCGAAGTTTTCCCTATATTTCTGCTACTGATGTTTTAAATGAACGTGTTAACCCAGAACTATTAGATGGCGCCGTTGCATTTATTGGTACATCAGCGGTTGGCTTAGCTGATTTAAGAACAACTTCAGTAGGGGTACAATATCCGGGAGTAGAAGTGCATGCCAATGTATTTGAAGGGCTTATTCACCCTGAGATATTACCAATTGAACTAGATTTTACCTTAGCGTTAATATTCAGCTTATTACTGTTAACCGGTATTTTTTTGGCTATTTTAATGGCGAAACAAGGCCCTATTAAAATATTAACCATTAGTCTGGTTAGCGTTGTACTACATGTTTGTTTTAATTGGTATTGCTGGTGGGTGTTGAAAATTAGCTTACCTCTATTTCAAATATTGTTACTTATTGCACTTTTGACGGCTTATTACGGTTCAGTAGGGTTTTTGTCAGCCAACGTCAATCGAAAGAAAATAAAAAGCATGTTTGATCAATATGTACCACCTGCATATATTGAAAAATTAATTCAGTCAGATAAAGGCGCAGAGTTAAAAACAGAGCGCCGTGAAATGTCAGTATTATTTGCTGATATAAGAGACTTTACTACTTTGTCTGAACAATTTAGTCCTGACGAACTAAGTGATTTTTTGAAAGAATATTTAACTGAAGCCACCAGTATTATTTTTGATAATGCAGGCACCATTGATAAATATGTTGGTGATATGGTTATGGCTATTTGGAATGCCCCGCTAGAAGATGAAAACCACGCGCTAAATGCAGTCATTAGTGCGCTAAACTTAGTGACATTAACCCATAAGCTCAGCGAACGGTTTGTCGAGAAAAACTGGCCGAAAATTCAAATAGGTATTGGTATAAGTACCGGTGATATGGTCGTAGGTGACATGGGGTCAACTTACAGAAAAGCCTATACTGTTTTGGGCGATGCGGTTAATTTAGGCTCGAGAATTGAAGCGTTAACCAAATATTATGGTGTCGATATTTTAATTTCAAGTAATACATACCATGAAATTATTAAGCAGGGTGTAACTTGTATTAAAATTGATAGAATAAAAGTTAAAGGTAAATTTAACTTTGTTGAGGTCTATCAACCGATTGGTTTTGACGCTGAATTAAGTGATGAAGTTAAAGCAGATGTCATGTTGCATGAAATGGCTATGGAATCTTATCTTTGTGGAAATTGGCAAGAAGCTAAAGAACAGTTTATGCTGTTAAAACAAAGTGCTAATTTATCAATAACAATTTATAGTATATTGATTGAAAGAATCGCTAACCTTATTGGACATGTAGACGCTAAGAGTTGGGATGGTATTTATACCCATGAGACTAAGTAACTTATTATGATAGATAATTCATCACCGCAATCAGCTTTTGAACACTTACTCCATATTAGTATTCAATTAAGTAAAGAAGTTAATACTGATTTGCTAATGGAAAAAATATTATTTGCTGCCGTTGAAGTTTCCAATGCAGATGCAGGGTCGATTTATTTAGTTAATACCGAAAAAGAATTAGAGTTTCGTACTATTTATAATAAAAGTATGAATTTACATCTTGGTGGTAGTTCACCTTCGCCAATTAGTTTCCCTGGCGTGCCTTTATTTATCGAAAACGAACCCAATCGCTCTGCAATTGTTGCTCATGCTGCCAATACCGGTGAAGTGATTAATATAGATGACGTTTATGCGGCTTTACCTTTTGATTTCAGCGCCGCTAGAAAAATGGACAGCAAGACGGGTTATCGAACAAAATCCATGTTGACATTTCCATTGCAAGATCACACCGGCGATATCATCGGTGTGATCCAGTTAATTAATGCCATGGACGGTGAAGAAATCATCAGCTTCTCTGAGCAAGTAGAACAACAAATATTATCTTTTGCTGCTTTAGGTGCTATTGCCTTAACTAATAGAGCACTTATTTCTAATATGGAGCAATTGTTTGAGTCTTTTGCCAAAACGATTGCGGGAGCGATTGATGCTAAATCAGCGCATACCGGCGGTCACTGTAAGCGTGTACCAGAATTAACCTTGATGATTGCTGATGCCGTAAGTGCTTATGATGAAGGCCCGTTAGCATCATTTAAACTCTCGAAACAAGAACGTCATCAACTCAGTATTGCTGGCTGGTTGCATGATTGTGGCAAAATCGCCACACCCGATCATGTTATGGAAAAGTCGAGAAAATTAGAAACCATATTTGATAGAATTCATTATGTAACGGCGAAGTTAGAAATTGTAAAACGTGATATTGATCTTAAATATCAAGAACAAATGATCACCGCTTTAAAAGCTAATAAAGCGGTTCGTGTTGAACAGCTTGAGCGAGAAAGGTTCTTGGCACAAAAACAGTTAAAATTAGATACCGCATTCTTGCAGAAAGTGAATGTTGGCGGTGAATTTTTAACTGATGCCCAAGAATTGAATATTCAATCAATTGCTGACAGATACCAAATTTTTATTGAAAATGTGCCACAGCCGCTATTATCTCAAGATGAAATTAAGAACTTAAGTATTAAACGCGGTACTTTGAATAATGAAGAAAGAAATATTATTAAAAAACATATGGATGTGACCTTAGATATACTTGAGGCATTACCATTTCCAAAACATCTTTCTAACGTAGCAGAGTATGCTTTAGGGCATCATGAAACGATGGACGGTAAAGGTTATCCTAGAGGCTTAACTAAAGAGCAGATGTCTGTGCCAGCAAGATTGATGGCATTAGCCGATATATTTGAAGCGTTATCTGCTGCTGACCGACCATATAAAAGTGCAAAACCGGTTAGTGAGTGCTTGAAAATCATGAGTAATATGGTGAAAAATAACCATTTAGACGGTGATTTATTTACTATTTTTGTCCGCTCTAAAGTTTACGAGCAATATATTCATACTTTTGCTGATCCAAGACAACTTGATGCAATTGATGTTGAAGCACTGCTAGATTTTCAGTAAGCCGAAATACTACTTTTACCATCAAACTATAAACACTTCTTTTCATCAATAATTTATGAGGCTTGTCCTTGCTCAATAATCACTCCCATTTTGCCCTATTAGCACATTACCTTAAGTCCAACGAAAAGCTTAATTGGGTTCTTGCTACCATCGTCAACAAAGAAGGTTCAAGCTATCGTTCGCCAGGCGCTATAATGCTGGTAAATGATCTTGGGCAATCGTATGGCTTAGTCAGCGGTGGCTGTTTAGAAGCTAATATCGTTTTACACGCGAAAAAAGTATTTGAAAGCCAGCAAGCAAACTATGTTGAATATGACATGCGAGAAGAAGACGGCTACGCGGCAGAATTAGGCGTAGGCTGTAAAGGTAAAATTGGAGTTTTACTTCAATTTTTGACACCCAAGCATCAAGTTATTTTGGCCAATGTTTATCAACGTATGCATGATGGTCAAGCGAGTTATTTAGCGCATACCTATCTTACCGAGCCATCTGAAAAGCACCTGTTGAGCGATTTAAGCGCATATAATGATAAAGGCAAGCTGATAGCCACAACGTCTCAGCAACAGTTAAATCTCACCGATGATGCGTTCTCAGGAGTAACCACGAATGAAAGAACGCATTGGGTGTGTTCGTTAGCAAAGACGAGCTGTTCGATTACTAAAATTTCGGCCCCGATAAATTTATGGGTGTTTGGTGGCGGCTCAGATGCTGCGCCATTAGTTTCAATGGCTGCTCAAATGGGATGGCGAGTAACGATTGTTGATCATCGCTCTAGTTATGCCCGCAGTAGCAGTTTTAAACACGCAGAGAATATTCTTAAAGTTCACCCAAAAGACTTTGTTCAGTTTGAATTATTTAGTCAAATAGATGCGGCAGTATTAATGACCCATAACTTGAATTTAGATGCTGCATGGTTAACGTTATTACATGAAAAAAATGTCGGACAATTTATTGGCTTACTCGGCCCACTTGAGCGCCGTGGCAATGTTGAAAACTTGAGTAATATTACCGATGAAAACTGGCTATCCCAGCGGGTTAACGGCCCTGTAGGTTTAGATATTGGTGGAGACTTACCAGAGTCTATTGCCTTGTCGATTTTAGCGCAGTGCCATAGTGTTTTGCATAATCGAAATGGTGCTCCTTTGTCAGGTAAGTTTATTAATAGTTGATGATAACGCCAATGCCTGAATTTAATTTTTTATTAAATTTTCGAAAAAAAATCTAAGCGAAGTTAACGCGACTTCCTATAAAAGGTAGTCATCAAGGTCATCTTGCTAAAATTATCGAAATGGTGATAATAGCGCTCGACTTAAACTCATTAGATATAAAACAGCGAACATGCCATGCGTCTCGATAAATTTATCTGTAAAAGTACCGAACTTACCCGCACTGAAGCTAAAAAATTGCTCAAGATGGGTAAAGTAACGGTAAACGATATTGTGATTAAAGACCCTTCAACCCAGGTACATGAAAATAACGATATTTGTGTAGAAGGCGAGGAGCTCACCGCTAGAAGTTCTCGCTATATTATTTTACATAAACCCGTTGATACTATTTGCTCGAATGTTGATGAAATATACCCGTCTGTATTACATTTAGTTGAAGTTGATAGGGTTTTTGATATGCATATCGCTGGTCGTTTAGATGCAGACACGACAGGTTTAGTGCTGATAACGGATGATGGGCGCTGGTCTCACAATATTATTTCTCCAAAAAAACAATGTGAAAAAGTTTACCGGGTCTGGTTACGTGATCCGTTAAAAACAGACACAGAGCAAAAGTTTATCCATGGTGTGCAACTTCAAGGCGAAGAAGGGTTAACGCGTCCAGCGAAGTTAAAGCAAGTTAATGAAAAAGAAGTACTGCTTACGATTACTGAAGGTAAATATCATCAGGTGAAACGTATGTTCGCTGCCGTGGGCAATAAAGTTGTTGGTTTACACCGAGAACAAGTTGGGGCAATAAAACTGGCAGATTTACCACTGGGTCAATGGCGATATTTAACTACTGAAGAAGTGAGCTTATTTTCTTAACGTGTTGCTCTGGCACAATATAGCTACTTTTCAATAAAGCCTGAATGCTAGCAAGCGCTAAGGCATTGGGTAAATATTTATAATGAATCTGGCCGTTTTTTGTATTTATTTAAAATAGCTTGAATTTCACCCGTGCTTTTTAAATTTTCAATGATGCTGGTGATACGTTTAACTTTTGATTTTTCCATCTGAGGAGAAAACACACAATGGATAAAGTTCTCGTTCAAAATAACCGCAGAATCTGTCATTTCTTTGAATAAATAAGTCGACTCTATGGTTGGAACAATAAAGCCTGAGATAAGGTTTTTACGATACTTTTCATAGCTTTCCATCGGCGAGTTGCTCATGATAGGACGTATATTTTCATTCTCGACTAAAGTGACAATTTCAGGGTAAATATAGCCTAATGTCGTACCCACCTTCAGTTGCTTATATTTTCTTAATTCAGTTAAAGATGTTATCCCTTTGCTATTAATTAACAAATCTGGATTTTTGTAAAGCGCACTACTCCATTGTAGCTCTTTTGACTTGTACCAATTGGGATTAGCCGCGCAATGCATATCAGTAATATTTTGCAAAAGTGATTGCTGAATTCTTTTGCGTGGAATGGGTAACATCTCAAGTTTCATTTCAAGTTGAGCAGCAATAGCATGGCTAATATCAAATAAAATTCCAGCAGAGGGTCTTTCTCTTTCATCGAAAAATAATTGAGGGGCGATATTTTGACGATGATAATAAGACGTGCGAAGGATTTCTGGAGAGGATGTTTGCTCGGCTGCAAGTGGCAAGCTTAACGCGAGCGAAAGAATTATGATTAAAGTCATAAAATTCATAAATCTACTCCCTCGCTTGCTAATTTTTAAGTCTAATTATTTGAGCATAATCTGTCGGGTAATAAGTGAAATATTTACATTCAAATACAAAATAATGTGACTTTATTTCTTTGGATTTAATTGATTAAACTTAGCAAGTTGCTCGTCTGTAGCGGGCAATTGATGATTCGTTTTCCATTCACTATATGGCATACCATATACTTGTTCTCGAGCACTTTCAATATCAATCTCAACACCTAGTTTTTCAGCTTCAGCTACGGTCCATTTTGAAAAACAGTTACGACAAAAACCAGCCAGATTCATTAATTCGATATTTTGCACATCTTTACGACTATCTAAGTGTGCCAACAAACGTCGAAATACCGCTGCTTGAATTTCAATTTCTTTATCCATTATTTCCTCTGTACTTTATTTAGTTATCATTACTTATTAAAGAGTATAGCTGATGGTATATGTCAGCTAATTAGCAGGGCTAGGCAATTTTTCCTGCTCATTTTCAATTTCTAATTCAGGCTCAGGCTTTGTGTAAGGTCTTATTTGAACAATCATGCCCATATACGGATGGTCGAAGTAATGCACTTCACCACTTATAACACGGCGGTCCTGTTTAAATCGGATAGGTTTAGCCTGAATATCAGCGCTAAGGCTTTTACCCGTATAGGCATCTATTACCGTGGGAGTGCTTAATTTTTCTGTAGCAAGTTCTGCTAAGCTTTTATCTAAAATATTAAAATCGGCGGTTATAAATAAGTAATGCTTTAAATGAATATTAAAGAAGCCATCAATAAACCACTGTTGAATTGGCGGTAATGGCGGTGTCGGCTTAATTTCAGTGGCTGCGTTTTTGCCAATGTGCTTCAAAGATAAATCATTACTTTCAAGGTTAGCTAATAAAGCCTCTGTATTGTCACTAACTTGCGGTAACTGGGCAATAATTTCAGCGATACGCGCTTGTTGGGCCCGTTGAAATTGTAATGCCTGAGATTGTGCTATTTCAGCTGATGAAGGGCTGTCAGCACTAAGCTCAGATTGTATTAGCTCGTCGTTCGCCGCTTGGCGTAATTGTGCTATTTGTTGTTGATTATTGAAACTTCTTAACTGCTTTTGGTAATCAGCATAAAAATTATCACCAGCATACACTTTAACAGGTACAGACTGTTTTTGAGGTCGAGCAACTTGTCGCCAGCCCATATGTAAAAGTGGCTTAAAGTTTTTGCTATATCTTAAATCTGAAATAATGTCGCTAAGTTGCAGTGAATCACTACTCAGTAAATGCGTGTTATCGTTCTCGATGTTTTCAATTGCGTCAATCCGCAAGGGCATTTTATCGACACTAAAGCCGTAATAATCAAAGTCAGGATTATTAGCTTGATATTCGGCAAAGTATTGCTGATCTATTTTGCACAATAATCGGATATCAGTACTAGGAGTATAGCGGAATTTGATTTGTTGGAATTCTGCTTCTGCGGCTAATACCAGTTGGTTTATTTTTTCACGTTCCTCAAGTGACAACTCAGCTTGAAGTGGCTTGGTATTGCTATCGGTAAAAGTATGCTGAGTATTTGCAGGTAAGTTGTCCGTTGCCAGTGCATCCCCAGTCTCTGAACTGAGTGTCGTTGCTAGTGTCTCAACATTGGTATTATCACTAAAGCTGCTATTGTCAGTGGTTGCCGTTAGGTTTTGCTCTGTTGTTTCATTAGCCTCAATTTGCGCAGACGATGCGATGATCTCAGCTAATGATTTTTCATTAAAAAGTGCTGGTAATTTAGCGCTGTCGAAAGCTGTTTTTTGCTCACGTTGTGGAGCGTCACAAGCGGGTAATAATTGTTTTAATGTGCGAATATCAGGATTAAGATATTGCGCTAGCAAGTCTTCAACACGTCGATACTTTGGTAATTTACTGGTCTCTGGAAAACTCTCTTTCAATTGGTTTTTATCGCCTAATTGACTAAAAAGAATTACTTCTACTTCAAACCATCGGTCGTTATTTTTTTCTGTCGCCGCATGTAACATTTGCGGTAGCGCTAAAGCAGCAGAACATAAAAACAGTTGGGCTAATTTCATTCATTTTCCAGTTAGTGGTTATTTTACCAAGCGATCTTATTGCCATAATAGCAAAAGTTGATCGTTACTTAAATTATCAATTAGTTATCAACTAAACTTTAGGCCCGTAAATGATTCGCTAATTCGTTTAACATGGTTGTGATCAAGACAAAGCGAGATTTAGCATCATCAGTGGCTTGCTTAAACTTCAACTTATTTGCCCCTTCCATTTTGTAGATTTTAGGCTGTTGCTGAATTAAGCCCATAATAAACATCACATCTACTTTGGTGTCGTTGCTAAATTCAATTGAGCCACCAGTAGGGCCAACATCAATACGTGAAATGCCAATTTTTTCAGCTTTAAGCTTGAGTTTAGCAATATGCACTAAGTTTTTAGCCGGCTGTGGTAGCAAACCAAAACGGTCAATAAGCTCTACCTGCACGTCATCGAGTGCTTGTTTGTTTTTACAACTAGCGATACGTTTATACAAGCTTAATCGTATGCTGACATCAAAAATATAGTCATCAGGCAGTAAGGCTGGTACGCGTAAATCTACTTCGGTTTGAGCTTTGGTGACTTGTTCAAGCGATAACTCTTTACCTTCTTTTAGCGCGGCAACTGCAGCATCTAACATTTCCATATAAAGGCTAAAGCCGACTTGGCTCATTGAGCCACTTTGATCTTCGCCTAACAATTCACCGGCGCCACGAATTTCTAAATCGTGTGTGGCTAAGGTAAATCCTGCCCCTAAATCTTCTAATGAGGCGATAGCTTCAAGACGTTTTTTCGCATCTTTGGTCATGCGCTTTTCATGCGGTGTCAATAAATACGCATACGCTTGATGATGTGAGCGACCAACACGGCCACGTAATTGATGCAGTTGGGCTAAACCTAAGTGATCAGCACGGTCCATGATAATGGTATTGGCACTTGGCACATCAATACCGGTTTCAATAATAGTGGTACAAACTAAAACATTGTAACGTTGATGATAAAAGTCGCTCATAATGCGTTCTAGTTCACGCTCGCGCATTTGACCGTGTGCGGTAATTACTTTCGCTTCAGGTAATAAAGCGCGAATATCAGCTGCGGTTTTATCAATGGTGTCGACATTATTGTGTAGAAAGTAAACTTGGCCACCGCGTAAAACTTCTCGAAGAATCGACTCTCGGATCAAGGCGTCGTCACGTTGTCGAACGAAGGTTTTTACCGCTAAGCGTTTCGCAGGAGGCGTGGCAATAATCGATAAGTCACGCATGCCGCCCATAGCCATATTTAAGGTTCTTGGAATAGGCGTAGCGGTTAGGGTTAAAATATCAACATTAGCGCGTAACTGCTTTATTTTTTCTTTTTGCTTGACGCCGAACCTATGTTCTTCATCGACTACGAGTAACCCTAAATCTTTATATTTTATGCTGTTTTGTAGTAGTTTGTGGGTGCCAATCAAGATGTCAATTTTACCTGATTCGACATCTTTGATAATGGCATTTTGCTCTATCGCAGTTTTAAAGCGCGATAATACTTCGATGCTAATGGGCCAGTTGGCAAAACGATCACGAAAGTTTTCATAATGTTGTTGAGCCAGCAAGGTTGTTGGTACTAATATCGCGACTTGTTTAGCGTCATTTACCGCGATAAACGCTGCACGCATCGCCACTTCGGTTTTACCAAAACCAACATCACCACAAACTAATCGGTCCATGGTTTTCGGTGAAAGCATGTCACTGATCACTGCATTGATGGCTTGTTCTTGATCTAAGGTTTCTTCAAAACCAAAACTATCGGCAAAAGCGCGATAGTCATCTTTATCTCGTTTAAAACTATGGCCGTGATTACTGGCGCGCTTGGCGTAAATATCGAGTAACTCAGCGGCAACGTCTCGCACTTTTTCTGCAGCTTTTTGCTTAGCTTTACTCCAAGTATCGTTACCCAGTTTATGTAAAGGAGCGTGCTCAGCGTCAGCTCCTGAATATCGACTAATTAAATGTAATGAAGCAACGGGGACATATAATTTTGACTCACCAGCATAACTCAGCATTAAAAATTCAGTGGTGATGCCGCCATTTTCTATGGTTTGTAAGCCCATATAGCGACCAATGCCATGTTCAATATGCACTACGGGTTGGCCAATACTTAGCTCTGCTAAGTTTTTAAATATGGCGTCGTTTTGCACATCAAGCTGTTTATTGCGGCGTCTTGTTTGGCGAACTCTATCGCCTAATAATTCAGCTTCAGTAATGAGCGCAATAGCATTCTTTTTAGCACTACCTTTGGCTTGAAAAATAAAACCAGCACTTAAGGCATTAACGGTGATGCCCAATTGCTCATCACTGTTCACAAAGTCTTCAATGCAGGTAAAAGTGCTAGGTTTAATTTGGTTACGTTGTAATAACTCTAAAACACTCTCGCGTCGACCTTGGCTTTCTGCGACAAATAATAGTTTGTTAGGCGTTTCTTTACTGACAACGAAATTATTTAGCAGTTCAAATGGCTGCTTTAATTTATGATCAATAGTCAAGTCCGGTAAAGGGTGCACATCAAACTGAACATGTGATGCTTTAACTTCGTCCTCGATAAGCTCTGGTTTTAAATTGATGCGATCGAAAGGTTTTAAGGCACTGTAGAGCTCTTCACTATTCAAAAATAAGTGGCTTGGCGGTAGAAGCGGACGTGTTGGATCATAACGTCTGTCTTCGTAACGGTAGTCAATATCGGTCCAATAATGCGTTAACGCTTTATCAATATCACCGCTGATTATGACTAAAGTATTGTCAGCGAGGTAATCACATAAGGTATTGGTTTGCTCGAAAAACAGTGGTAAATAATATTCAATGCCGGCGGGCATTATGCCATTACTGACTTGATGATAAATTGATTCTTTGTCGATAGTGCTGGTGAATTGTTCACGATATTGGCTGCGAAACAAGTTAGTCCCGTCGGTATCGGTGGGAAATTCGTGTGCAGGCAGTAAGTTTATCGCGTCAATTTTGTCGCTTGAACGTTGGTTTTCTGGATCAAATAAGCGTATTTCGTCAATTTCGTCATCAAAAAAATCTAAACGAAACGGTGTTTTACTGCCCATTGGAAATAAATCCAAAATAGCGCCACGAGCAGAAAACTCACCGTGCTCCATAACCTGATCTACGCAGCGATAGCCACTGGCTTCTAAGTTTTGTCTTAGTTGATGTAAATCTTTTTTATCACCTTTTTTAATGATCAGACTATTGGCTTCTATGTATTGCTTAGGGGCTAAACGCTGCATTAAAGTCGAAATAGGGACAATAACAATACCATTGTCCATGCGCGATAGCTGATACAAGGTCGCTAATCGCTGCGAGATAATATCTTGGTGTGGCGAAAAGGTATCGTAAGGTAAGGTTTCCCAATCTGGAAATAAGCAAATGGGTAATTTGGCTTGTTTATTTAAACTGGCAAGTTCTTGCTCTAGGCGCAACGCCGATGGCGTATCATGAGTTAACAGTAGCACAGGTTGCTGGGTTGACAATGCGCCATTAAAAATAGCGACGGTTGCACTACTACCAGGTAGGTTTTGCCAGATTTTTTTATCGGCATTCTTCCCTCGGCTTTTAGCTAAAACCGGACTGAATAGACTTACATTTTTACTCATGTTTGCTCTTTTATGATGTTGACGCTAAATCGAGGTTAATACCAAACGGATAAATTAATTCTCGTTAAGTAATCAAGTAATTAGACCGATTGGTTGAACTACCCGGTTTACTAAATTTTTGCCTATCTTAACATGAGTTTTATCGGATCTTTAACCGCTAAATCAAAGCGATTTTTGTGGCTTTAATTATTTAGCGCATGCAGTTAAAGATCTCGTTATTTAAAGCGTGTATAATATGGCGCAATTGAATCACTATTGTGTTGCTATACGCAGGTAGATTAAGACCAGTCTACTGTCAGTTTAGTTAACATTAACCAGCGAAAAACGTTGGATTTTTGGAGAAGTTTGTGACTAACAACGATGTTTTACGCCGCCTGAGATATACCTTTAATTTTAATGATCAAAAAGTTATTGCTATTTTTGCTGCTGGCGATTTAACCGTAACACGCGATCAGATTAGTAACTGGTTAAAGAAAGAAGAAGACCCTGCTTACGTAAATTGCCCTGATACAACTTTTGCTGCTTTTTTAAATGGCTTTATCAATGAACGTCGTGGCAAGAAAGAAGGCGAACCAGCGAAGGCTGAAAAGCGCTTAAATAATAATATTATCCTGACAAAACTTAAAATTGCCTTTAATTTGAAAGCTGAAGATATTATCGAGATGTTGGCATTAGCTAATTTTAGATTAAATAAGCCAGAGTTAAGTGCCTTCTCTCGCAAACCTGATCATAAAAATTATCGTGAATGTAAAGACCAAGTGTTACGTAATTTTCTGCAAGGTATTGATAAGAAGTTTCATGTACAACGTCGTGCAAAAGCACAAGTGACAAAACCTGTTGAAGAAGAAACGATAGACAAGTTAGAAACTGTTTTAGCGGATAAAAATTATAATTCTGCAAAAGCTAACGCGAGCAAAATTTATGTTAATCCGAATAAAACTAAAGTTGAGCGTAAACCTGGCGAGCGAAAAGTACTAAAACTTAAACCGAAAGACATTTGGGGTGAATAAGTTTCGCTTAACGTCTTGGTTATAATTACGCTATATTGAAATTCGATAAATTCTACAATAATAAAAATAAGGAATTAAATATGTCGGAAAGTACCACAGAGCAGGAAATAACGACTTTACCCAGTTGGTTTAAAGTGGCGGCAATCATCGCACTTGTATGGAATTTACTGGGAGTGATGGCGTTTGTGGGCCATATGATGATGACACCAGAAAAGATCGCACAATTACCACTTGCCGAGCAGGCGCTTTATGATGCTGTACCGTTATGGGCAACAATTGCCTTCGCTTTTGCGGTTTTTGGTGGTGCATTGGGCAGCTTAGCGTTATTAATGAAAAAAGGTCTTTGTTATCCATTGTTTATTGCTTCGTTTGTCGGCGTTGTTGTTCAACAAGTACATTCGTTTTTCATCAGTAACTCCTATGAAGTGTATGGACCAGGTGGCACCATCATGCCAATAATGGTAGTGATTATTGCATTAGTATTAATACTGTTTTCAGCAAAAGGTCATAAACACAACTGGTTTAATTAAACGACCTTAACGTAATAACATTAACTTTTAAAACCTGCAAATGCAGGTTTTTTTGTCGCTGGTTTTTAATAAAAATCAACAATATCATCAGCTCTGGTGATACAATTTCAATGTTAATACAAACGCAACCTGTCGGTTTAAAGGAAATATGCTGGTAAATTTTAAAGCTAAATTACTTGGTGTCGGTTTATGTTCGTTGATTGCGGTCATCGCAACGTTTATCGCGACTCGCTATCAATTACCGATGATACTTTTAGCGTTATTGCTTGGGTTGGCCCTTAATACACTTTATCGCAGTGAAACTATTCAAGCCGGTGTTAATTTTTGTTCACGCGATCTTTTACGATTTTGTGTTGGTTTGCTAGGTGTTCGAATTGTTTTCGCAGATATTGTCTCACTGGGGATAACTCCACCATTAATTGTCATCGCGAGTATGGCCCTAACGATACTTTTTGGCGTGTTATTTGCGCGCGTATTAGGGCTGTCAAAAGCTTTTGGAGTGCTGTCGGGTGGCGCAGTTGCTGTTTGTGGAGTATCTGCGGCCGCGGCAATTTCAACGGTGTTACCGAATAATAAATCGCAAGAAAAGTACTTTGCACTGACAGTGATTGGCATTACTACCTTCAGTACCTTGTCGATGATATTTTATCCACTTATTGCCGGTTATTTAGGATTCTCTGATGAACTCGCTGGAATTTTTATTGGCGGGGCAATTCACGACGTTGCACAAGTTGTTGGTGCAGGTTATAGCATTTCACCCGAGGCGGGCGATGTTGCGACTTATATTAAATTGCTCAGAGTTACCTTGTTAATGCCGATAGTGATGTTGGTGTTTTTTGCGTTTAAAGAAAAAGATAGCAAAATGTCAGGAGGGGTTAGTACTTTTATTCCGGGATTTTTGATTATGTTTTTTATCTTGGCATTTTTAAAAAATGTCGGCGCTTTACCTGAAGCTTTCATTGCCTTTATTCGCGCGTTGTCGAGTAACTTATTAGTGGTCGCAATTGCCGCAATTGGTGTTAAAACCTCTTTAAAACAGGTTTTTTCAGTAGGTTGGCGTCCAGTTTTATTAATGGGTAGTGAAACGGTGTTCTTAGCAAGTTTGATTATTGCAGGTATCGTCTTTATTTACTAAGTGTAACTATTTACCAAAAGTAACTGACCGGCAAAGTAACTTGAATTTCAGGTCGATAGTGTTTTGTTTATGTAAGTAGAAGCAGAAAGGATTATTAATTAACCTTAGCAAAGTTTTGGTTCGGCTTAATTAATAATCGTCGTCAACAGCATTCGCTTCACTAATACGCTCAATTCTTGCTTCTTCTTCCTCAAACGCGGCTTTAATTTCTTCTAGAACGGTATCAACGTCTGCACTTTCAGTGCTCTCTTGGAAAAGACCTGTGAGGTTTGATTCTGGTGTTAGCTCGCCACTTTCAAATAATGCCCACATTTCTTGGCCATATTTGCTTTGCTTTAATGCTGGACAAAATTGCGCATAATAATTTGTCATATTATTAACATCGCGCATTAACATCGATTTTGCATTGTTGTTAGCCGAGGCATCTACCGCTTGGGGTAAATCAATAATGACCGGACCATAATCGTCAACTAAGACATTAAACTCAGATAAGTCACCGTGGATAATACCCGCACAGAGCATTAACTTAACGTAATGCATAACAAGCGTGTGATCTTCTTGTGCTTGCTCTTCAGACATTACAACGTCGTTTAAACGCGGCGCAACATCGCCTTCATCGTTAGTCACTAATTCCATCAATAGCACACCGTCAAAACAACCAAAAGGCTGCGGAACACGCACACCGGCTTCAGCTAATTTGTAAAGTGCGTCTACTTCAGCATTTTGCCAAGCAGACTCTTGTTGGTCGCGACCGTATTTTGAACCTTTTTCCATCGCGCGAGCACGGCGACTATTACGGCTTTTTCTGCCTTCTTGATATTGAGCAGCTTTCTTAAAACTACGCTTGATAGCTTCTTTGTAAACTTTTGCACAACGAACGTCGTCGCCACATCGAACCATATAAACCGTGGCTTCTTTACCACTCATTAATTGGCTAATTACTTCATCTACGAGGCCATCATTTACAAGCGGCTGTATGCGTTTAGGTACTTTCATAGCGCCGTTATACCTTAGTTGGGCTTTGGATGCTAGGGTAAAATAATAACTAATACCAATCGGACCAATTTATTGTTCACTTAGCGAGAATTAAACGGCTTAGAAGTAAGGCATTGATTGAAGAGAATGGTTATTCCCTTATCAAAATCAATAGCGCAGCATATAAGTCGTTTAAAATCGCCCTTCGGGAGCTAATTAGCAAACTGATAACATCACAAAATTGAAGAAATATAGAATAACTATGTTTAGTCAATTTTGCTCGTTCTAAGTTCGCTAATCTAGCTCTAAGTTGGTCAATAAATTAATCCGTTTGGTATGATTAATAATCAATAGATTAAAAGGTTGCTTAGTTGAGGTATTATATTAATAACTTCACTATATTAGTATAAAGCACATGATCCCATTTATTAGTCAATTACCTGAAAATGAACAAAATGTTTGGTTAACGGCGCTTAATGACTGTTTGCCGAATGAAAATGTTGTTCGCAGCTCGGATATATCGCCAGCCGATAAAAAGCGCTGTCAGGTTGCGATTGTTGCTAATCCTCACCCGGCGCAAATTGCTGAATTTGGACATTTAATTTGGTTGCATAGTGTTTGGGCAGGCGTTGAACATTTGATGTCGGCAGTGAAGGATTCACCTATCGAGGTGGTACGTTTAATAGATCCGATGTTAAGTCAGACTATGGCAGAAGCGGTGTTAGCTTGGAGCTTATATATACATCGAGAAATGCCACGTTATGCCAAGCAACAAATGAATAATCACTGGCAACAACATCAATATATCCCCGCAAGTGACCGTCGAATCGGTATTTTGGGTTTAGGAGAGTTAGGCCAAGCCAGTGCCGAGCAGCTACATCACCATGGTTTTACAGTCATGGGTTGGAGCCGCAGTAAAAAATCACTGGCTAATATTAGCAGCTATTCGGGTGATGATGGTTTAACTGAAATGCTAGCGCAATGTGATATTTTACTTTGTTTGTTACCGTTAACCCCTGCAACAAAAGAGCTAGTCAATAAATCGCGATTAGCCCTAATGCCAAAGGGGAGTGCAGTAATTAATTTCGCTCGCGGCGCTATTATTAATACTGATGATTTGCTCGATGCTTTAAACACTCGTCATATTGACCATGCTGTGCTCGATGTTTTTGAACATGAGCCTTTGTCATCACAAAGTGAGCTTTGGCAGCATCCTGACATTACGGTTTTACCGCATATATCTGCACCGACAAACCTAAATAGTGCTTGTGACATAGTCGCTAAAAACATCATAAAGTTTCGTGAAACAGGACTGTTGCCGGTAACTGTTGATAAAGTTACTGGTTATTAACGATTAACTTCAAGCGCTTAATTTAGGCTAGTGACTTTATCACTGCATGGTTTGTAAAAAATGCTTGTAGTTAGCAAGTAACTTATTGGAGCTATTGTTTGCTCGAGTGACTAAATAAATAGGGCGTTTTATCAGCAGAGGACTGTCGATAACATAAAGCGTTTTAGATTTGAGCAGTGGCGCGACTAACTCAATCGGCAAATAAGCAAAGCCGCCTTGCGATAAAATCACTTCTAACGCGATCATCGCCGTGGTGGTTCTCAGCGCTGGTTGAAACTTGTGATGTAAAGTATGCTCTTTTTGAAAGGTTAAGCCCCAATCTACATAAACATATTGTTCTATCAACTCATGATAATCTTCAGATGTTGAAACTAAAGCTAATTCAAAGTAACCAATAAGCTCATTAGTAAAATCAGTGTTTTTAATCGGATCGGCTAGCAAACCAATATCTAAAGTTTTTTCGCCAAGTTTTCGCTGAATCGTTTCTCGAGCTGATATTTCCATTCCCAAAGATACCTGCTGGAAAAAAACAATTGACTTATTGAGCCGAGAATTAAGATAAGCATCCCAAACATTCGGTGTTGCGGCGATATCAAATTTTATCTTTTGTTGTTTTGCTAAGGCGATTGATTGCTTAGATTGCTCCATCTGTTCAATCATCAAATTAGCGTGCGCAATCAACATTTCGCCAGCTGGTGTTAATTTTAAATTGTTTTTATCACGAATAAATAAGTGAGAATCATAAAATTCTTCTAATTGTTTTATTCTTGCACTCACGGCAGCTTGTGTAATAAAAAGGTTTTCAGCAGCACGGCCAAAGTGTCTGGTTTCAGCTACTTGTAGGAATGTTTTAAATACCCGAATGTCCATAATATACGTCAATAAATTCAATTAGCTCTAATGTATGAGATATTTATCAATACGACAATTTTTTTTTGTTTTTCTTATGCAGCTTTTTGGTTTAAGTTTGCCAACAGTTGGTGTCGATAGACACTAAATCTTGGTTAAATTACTTAAATATTTCAAGAGGTGCTGCAATGGAAACGTCTATTCGTAAGGGGAGTAAGCCTTTTTATGGTGATGCTATTTTTTCACATGGTATTTCACGAAGTGGCTACTTTAATAAACGCGAGTCTGAAGAGCTACAAGAATACGGTGCAACATTTGAAGCATTATTGTCAGGAGCACTAGTACCTGAAAATGAGGAAGAGTTAGCTTTTATCTCAGGTATGCAAATTCAAAATGAAAGTGAACTGTATTCGGTTAAGCTTTGGAATAAATATCTACAAAGTGTGATCAAATCAAAATGCCATCATGGCTTTATGATCAGCGAAGCAAATGCAAGATCTCACACTTATGCTTTAGAAGGCGCGGCATAAACAATTCCTTATTCACGCGCTGATGTCTTCAGTTATAACATCTTTAGTCAGTGTGAATATGTCTCTGCAATTCTCTTTTTAGCAACGACCAGTGTCATTGACACTGGTCATATCCACTTCCACCGCTTAAAGCGGTGTTGCTGTGATCACATAACGCTCATCTTCATTATCGCTTATGCCTTCAAAGGGATAGCAAGTGATCAAAACTAAGTTTGCTTCGTCTGCCGGTAAGGCGAGTTGTGCTGCTGAAGCGTCAACTATATCAATACGTTCCACTTGATAAAGTTGGGTGCGCCCATGCGCATTTGTTAGTGAGATGACATCTTTCAATATAATATCCTGTAAAAATGCAAAGTGGCTATCGCGATGACCTGCAACGACAAAAGGGCTATTTGTATCTGTTTGATTAAATGGCACAACCGCGCCCGCTGAAAATGCTAATGTGGTTGGATCGCCGCCATTTAATACCACGATATTTTTGTCTAAACGCTGAAAGTCTAATGCTGCAATAGGAAAGGTATCCGCCCATGGCCAAGGTTTAATGGCTATTGGTTTTGAGCTTTTGCTTTGTTGTTTTGCTTGTTTAAGTTGCTGCCCTTTCATCGCTTGCTGCCAGCTGGCATTGATTAGATGTTGTGATAACCAAGCCTTTGCTGGCAGCCAACTGGCTTGAGCACAGACTATGATACCAACTAGCATTAGGACGATAGCGATGAGTCTTAGCATGTTACTTTAACTCTTTGGTTTAAGGGCATAGCTTTTGCGTCTAGCAGCAAAGCATAATAATATTGGCGCAAGCATGATTAACAACAGGCCAATAAGTAATTGTTGATGCCAGCCTAAGGCGGTTTTTGGCATGGCGACCATTAAGTTTTCATGGGCTTTAGCTAAGTTAGTAAGCTTGCTTTTTGCACTCAATAACGAGTTTTTAGCCATTAATGGTAGCGGGACTATTTTTTTCTCTACCGCAATAAAGCTGGTATATGGTGACAAAGTTTGATGAGCAAGCGAGGTTGATATTACTTGTGCTTTAACTTGTTGTTTGTCTGCGCCGGTAACTAATGTGTCGAGTAAGTCGGCTATTTTTCTTCGCGCCCACAGTGTTGATATTCCGTGCGCGGATGAACTGTCGTCAATGATCACTTGCTGATACCAAGGCTCAGTAGTGGTGTTTCCCATGACTTGTACACTGGTGATCGGTAGTTTAGATTTAACTGCAATTTGCATCGGTTCACCAAGATATAAATCAGCGATCCTTTTTGGGTAAACTTCCACTTCTTGATGCACTTGGCTATCGAAAATCAATTCAATATTACTAATAGCTGGATGATTTATTTTTGCCATCAAGGCTGACATTTGACGCTGTACATCGGCACTATTTTGAATAAAAACATAACTACCACGGCCAAATTGTGCTGCTTTCTTCATAAAGTATCCATTTGGCGCTGCACCAATACCCACAGTGAATAAACGAAATTTTTGTTGTGCACCACTGAGTAATTGCATCAATTCAAATTCATTGGACACTGCACCATCGGTGATAAAAACTACCTGACGAATCGCTTGTTGCGTTTGCTGAGCTGCTCTGGCCATGACTAAAGCTTGGCTTAATGGCCGATACATTTCTGTGCCGCCATCGGCATTTAAATTTTTGATAAATTGCTGTGCTTGACCAATGTTGTAATCTGAAGCCATGTTGGTCATTGGAAACAATAAGTCGACACTGTTATCAAAGGCAATGATGTTAAAACTGTCATTTTTACCTAGTTGTGAGATAGCTTGCTGTAAGCTGGCTTTCGCTTGTGTCATTGAATTGCCTTGCATTGACCCCGAGGTATCTATGATAAAAATTATGTCACGGGCGAAGGTGTTAGTTGTTGCTTCAACTTGCGGTGGAAAAAAAGTTAATAAAGTAAAATATTCATCAGCGACCTTCTCGGTGAAACTGCTCACTTGTGGCTTTTCATTCGCTTGCAGCTGCCAACTTAACGTGAAATCACTATTAGCCAGCGTTTGTTCATGGGCGAGTGTGATCAAATATGATGATTTATCATGGTTAAGTTGTTGAACTTTTATCTGGTGACTATTGCTATCAATATTCGTTATTTCAACACCAGCATTGAGCTCAATATTAATTGACGCTTGGCTTTTGGCGAGGGCATTAGCTATTGGGACTATTATTGCTGAATCCTCTTCTGCTGGTGAAGGTTGAGCATTATCGCTGTGATAACGTGCGGTCATTGCTAAAGGTAGCTTTAATGTGGCTTGGTTTTTATCGAATGTTACTGGCATGATAAATTGCAAAGTCACCACAACCCTTGACTGTGCTGGAATGTTGGCAATGTTATTAGTGAATAAGTTTGGCCGCTGTTGCTGGACTAAGCTGGCTTTTTTACCTTGTGTTTTTGCCTTTTTATAACGTGCTTTAGCGGCTTTTTTCTCCATTATTTCACCGATGATTTCAGTGCCTGCAACGTTAACTTTTAAATGCTTAATAGCGGCATTTTCAGGTAATGGAAATTGGTATTTTCCTTCTAATGTCATGTTATAAGGGTTGATAAAAACTTGAGTAACATTGACGTAAGCCACTAAACCGCTGACTTTTACCTGAGCGTTTAAGTCAACAGGTAATGCCACGCGTTGACTACTGTCAGGATGATCAAATATCAGTTGTGGACCATGAATCAAACCATTCGTGGTTGAATTTATTTGAGAATGGCGTTCGGTGTTATCGGTGTTCGCCTGAGCTAAAGGCACAATAACCGCACTTAACAGTGCTAAAAATACTATGATGATCATGATCTTGTAGTATTTTCGGCGCAGCTTCTTACGTTTTTGCTGATAAAAGTATGAATTTTGGTAATCAATTAAGATGAGTTTCTTATTTGAGTTAAACATGTCTTGCTCCAATATAGCGATGATGGATCTATTTCAACAAAACAAAAGGTGGTTTCAGCGTTAATAATGAGGCAATCTTATGAACAAATATGGCGACAATATGGCGCGGTGCCCAAGTATTAATACTTTTTATCGCCAAGTATTTGAAATGAAATTTATATTTGTTAAAACATCGCCTAAACTCAATGGATAATTGATATTCGAAAGACGAGATTGATGACCTTAACTAACAATGATAAAGCATTGATTGAATCAACGTATGCGCACTTAATCATCAATGAGTTAAATCTCGCAAAATGTTTCTATAGAAATTTATTTGAAATGGCGCCTTTAATTAAGCCCATGTTTAAAAAAGATACAGCATTGGTTGAGGTACATTTTAATGAATTGATCCATACCGCGGTGAAGTACATAAAAAACTTTGAAGAACTGAAGCCCGAACTTTATGACTTAGGCAAAAAGCATCGTGGTTTTGGTGTTAAAGTCGGACAATTTAAAGTAGTGAAAGCAGCGCTGTTGTTATCAATTGAATACGAACTGAAAGGCCAATTTAATAATGACATAAAAGTCGCATGGTCTAACTATATTGATCAAATTTCAGCAGTGATGATAGAGGGACTAAATGGCGATTAATTTACCTTAACTTAACTTACTTCGCCTCAACACTAAACATTTCTTTCGCTATTTCTAGAGTCTACTTTTAGCTAAAATTTGATGTGCTTGCGCCCAAAATTGACTGGATATCTTGTTAATAACATTCGATTCAGCGTTAATTAGTACGGCAAAACCAAGGTCTAATTCAGGTGAATAACCAATATCCGCTCTAAAGCCAGCAACCCAGCCTGAATGATAAATTATCGGGTGACCGTTAAATTGATAAATACGCCAACCATAACCGTAATGGGCATCGGTTAAATATTCTCGCCAATACCGTCGGCGTAAATCTTTTCTGGTTTTAATTCGTGGTGTGATTAGCTCGTTAAGTAACGCAGGAGACAGTACCTCGGGGTTATTACCTAAGTTGGCTATAAGCCATTTAGACAAATCAGTAATGCTCGCGTTTATACCTGCCGCAGGCGCGACTTTATAGTAATCGGGCTCAACGTCGACAGTACGCCAAACATATTTTTTTATATCCTTTCCTGCTCTGGTTTTTTTGCCTGTTTTGATTCTTTTTCTGAGTATGTGGGGTTTAGCGGTGTTTTGATGTTTTAAAAAATCTTCAATACCGACAGATGCATTATGCATTTTTAACGGGGTAAAAATTCTATCTTGTAGCAAGTTCGGATAACTTTTACTTTGACTTGCTTCAATAGCGGGCTGTAAAAAACCATAAGCAATATTTTGATAGCCATAACACTTTGCCGGCTGACATATTGGAGTTACGCGATTAAAGCGGCCAATTATTTTAGCCATACTCCAATTTTCGTGTAGCAAATTATCATAAGCATTAGGCATCAGCCCACTTGAGTGGCTTAACAAATGCTTTATTTGAATTTGATCCGCAGCTCCTTTTTTAGCAAGGACGAAATTGGGCACATATTTTGTGATCGGATCCGATAAATTGAGCTGCTGTTCTTGTGCCAACATAGTTGTGATGGTTGCAGCAAATGGCTTGGAAACTGATGCAAGGCGAAAAACTGTTTCTTGATTAACTTTTTGTTTTTTCGATAAATCAGTGTAGCCAAAGCTTTCTATAGCAATAACTTGATTGTTTTTGACAATGGCATAGGCTGCGCCTGGAATACTGTACGTTTTTAATTCAGTGGTAATGTTACGTGATAAATTTTGTTGTAATTTATCTAGTGACTTGGCGTTTGCCGTAACAGTTATAGATATTAAACCAAGAGTCAGTAAACGAGAAAGCATACAGATAACCTATTTTAGAGAGCCGACAATTCTAGCGAGTTAATATGTAAATAAAAAGTAAATTAACTCGCGCGAAGTGAAAGAAGCTTAAATACACTTAAATTGTTTGCTATAAAACGGTTATTTATGACTTTTAGCATTAAACCAAAAGTTCATGAAATCAGCAGTGAGTTTGTTTTCAATTTCCATTGCCCGCTCTGTTGGGCAAAAAATGGTAAATATAACCTGGGTATCGCCAATTTCAGATGTTGCAACTTCGATATGAGGCTCTGGGCCAGCAATATTTATATCTAATCGATTTTCAATGACTTGGTTATACCTTACCGCTACGTCATTAAAATCTGCGCAATATTTATTGGCATTGGTTTTAAGCGCAGCAATAAATTCGAACGGGTTTACGCTGCCGTCTCTTGTAATAGTAAAATGATGTACCGCATAACGTTTAAGAAAGTTGAGGTTTTTAATCGGCGTAGTGACCAATTGATTATTGGGTATAAAAAGTGTTTTACCGGTAAATTGATAATTGCTTATATTAACTTCCAGTATGGTTAAGTTGATCCAATCAATTGAATTGACTTCGCCACAGTAATTGCCAACTTGAATCCAGTCACCTATTCGAAATGGGCGATTAGAAATAACATAAATAAAACCGATAAAGCATTGAATAAATTCACGCGTTGCTAATACGATGGCAACCACAAACGCGGCAATTGAAAAAGCAAACTTTTGGATTTCAACCGACCAAATATTAAACACCATAAAAATAAGTGCGAAGTTAAAGATGTTGTTCAGTAAATTAACGGTAAAGCGTCGATCAACTTTTTTTCGCTTGGCGCGTCGTTTAATAAAGCGGGTGATAACAAGCTTTACCGTGATGATCACGATAGCGAGTAAAACCGTAATGATGCTTTTATTTTCGACGAGGTATTCAATCATGTATTGCTCAGTAAATTACTTAAGTTGCTTGAAATGGAGACGTTGCTATTTGCAGGTGCAAGGTAGTTTATTTCGCTGGAAAAATCGAGAGAAATCTGACTTTTTTCGTCTACTGACATAAAGTTATTTTTGTTCAGCTAAGGTTCATTTACACTTAATTAAAATGCACTATCGATTAAGACCATATTCAATAAAATCTAGCGCTTAGTTAGACTCTTGAGTAACGACTTTAAATAGGATTTAAAAATGAAACCATTCAACAGTATAGCGCTTCTAACCGCTTTAAGCTTATCTTTAACAAGTGTGGCATTCGCTAATAACAGCTTACCTAATAACCGACATATTGCAGTTACCGGTAATGCCGAAATGATGGCTATGCCTGATATTGCCGTGTTGCATTTAAATGTCGAAAGTATGCAAAAAAGTAGTTTAGATGCAAAAAAAGAGGTTGATGAGCGGGTTAATAACTTACTCGATGGTCTAGCTGAATTCAGTATTGATGAAGCGAATGTTTCGGCGTCAAATATTTCTACTGAAGTTCGACGTAGTTATAACCGCGGTGAAAGCGATAAAATTGACGGTTACATTGCCCGTCGAACTTTAAAAGTGACACTCAATGATATTGATAACTTAAATGCGTTTATGGATTTTGCCTTAAGCGTAAAAATCGATACCATCCGTAACATTGAATTAAAATCCTCAAAAGAAGAGCAACTGCAAAAAGAAGTTAATGCGCTTGCTGTTAAAAATGCTCAAAGCGAAGGTAAGTCGCTAGCGAATGCTTTTGGCGCTAAGTTGGGTTCAATCTACAGTATTAATAGCAGCTCAAATCAAAGTCATCACAGATTTGGCGCTAATAATGAACGCTTTGCTATGAGTGCAAGTATGGCGGATAGTGCTGCAAAACCTGGCCGATACTTACAAGAAAATATCGTATTTTCAGCAACGATAAGTGTCGTGTTTGATCTTGAATTGTAGGTTTTTATATATTCTAGCTTAAATCAGAAGCTAGACAGTTAACTTAATTAACCCTCAGTTATATTAATCTATGGTACTAAGGGACTAAATCAAGTGGCGCTAAATTACGATAATCTTGAGCATAAATTAATATAATAAGGAATCGTTATGCTTAACGAAAAAGTAGCCTTAATTACAGGCTCAACCAGCGGTATTGGTCTTGCCACAGCTCACGTACTGGCAGCTAAAGGGATCAACCTTGTATTACATGGCTTAATGTCACCTAGTGAAGGTGAAAAGTTAGCGAATGATTTTTCAGCAAAATATGGCATTAAAGCTTTATTCGATGGTGCGAATTTGGCTGATGTTGAAAGCATAAAGCGTTTAATTCAAAACGCTGTTGATAAAATGGGCAGTGTTGACATATTAATTAATAACGCAGGTATTCAACATACTGAAAGTGCGGAAAACTTTCCGTTAGAAAAGTGGAATGCCATTATCGCGATTAACTTGTCTGCAGCTTTTCACGCTATTCAATATTCTTTGCCCAATATGAAAAGCAAAGGCTGGGGACGAATTATTAATGTTGCCTCTGTACATGGGCTTGTTGGCTCAGTAAATAAATCGGCTTATTGCGCCGCTAAACATGGTCTGGTGGGATTGACCAAAGTATTGGCATTAGAATGCGCCGAGCAGGGCATCACGGTTAATGCTATTTGTCCTGGATGGGTTGATACACCACTTATTAACGATCAAATATCTTCGATAGCTAAACAACAAGATATTACTTTTGATGAAGCAAAATATAAGTTAGTTACTGCAAAACAACCTTTACCTGAGATGATGGCACCAGAGCAAATAGGTGAATTTATTCTGTTCTTGTGTAGCGATAGCGCCAGAAGCATCACCGGTTCAGCTTTACCTATGGACGGAGCTTGGACTGCTCAATAAGGTTATATTGAATACAAAGATTGTCAGTAAAAAAATAGCTAAAAAAATGGGCTACCTCAAAATACAGAGGAGCCCAATTAGGAAGTAAATAAAGTAGTTTCTTATCTTTTTCAAAGGTGACTCCCGTCGCCTCTCTTCTGGTATATTATTTTGTTATTCTATTTTGGCGAATAAATTCGCCCCTACGTTGTACTAATTATTCTCGGTGTAGCGCTTTAGCGCGCCTCTGCACTTCTCGGTGGTGAATAATGTTTTGATCTTGATCATTTGTAGGTCGGGCTTTGGTCCGTCAAAATCAAAATATATGAGTGTGTTGGCCTAAAGACCAACCTACAAATTACTGTCCTGTATCGTTTCCCCTAAAAGATATGAGGAGGCTAAGAATCGCTGTTAACGAATTTATTAATAATCATATACGTTTGCTGGTATTGCTCTGGTATTAGCTTCGACAACAACATATAGGCATGGATCAACTCGTCAAATTGGTAATGCTCAACGGTAACACCTGCTTGTTCAGCTTTTTCAGCATATAACGTCCCTTCATCTCTGAGCGGATCACATCCTGCTGTTATCACTAGGGTTTTTGGCATGCGGCTATCAAATCGGCCAAGTAAAGGCGAAGCTTTTTTGATTAAAGCTGCGGCTGAACTGTTATTATCATCACTTAAATCTATATTTTCTACATTGAAATATTGCTCGAAGTACCAGCGTATTTTATCGGCTTCAAGCAAAAAACCTTGTCCATTCTCAATCAATGACGGGCAACTCATGGTGTAATCAACACTGGGATAGATTAACAATTGCTTATCAATATTAACCTTTGGGTTGTCAATATTATTCATTACCAAAGTTGTGCAAATAGCGCCACCAGCACTATCGCCAGCAATATAAAGTTTCTCAGTAAAACGATAACCTTTTAAAAGCTCTTGGTAGTTTTCAAGTAAGTATTGGCAGTCATCTAAACCACAAGGGTAGGGGTGTTCTGGTGCTAGACGGTAATCTATACAAATAACGATGGCATTAGCCGCAACACTCAACTCACGACTAATTGGGTCGTATAATTCTATACTGCCACACATATGGCCGCCGCCATGAAAGTGTAATAACACAGGTAATGATTTTTCAGGCTCAGGATGATAAATACGCACAGCGATTTCTTGCCCATGAGCGTTAATAACACTGTTTTTTATTAACGGTATTTTTGGGCCAGGGATCATATAAGCGCTTAAGTTTTCTAGGTTCTGTCTAATGATGCTAGGGTTAAAAGCATCACCACTGGCTTTGGCTTGTTCAATACCTGCGTTAACTTGTTTGAGTAAAGGGCTTAAGTTTTCTGATACTGTTCCTCGCATACTAGCTTCCCTCTGCTTGTGCTTCGTTTTTGTTGCCGGTTTCTGGTAAGAAATAGCTACCGATAAATAAGGTCGAGCTTAGTGCGATGATTAAAATAAAAGACCAGGTATAGTCACCTTGGTTGATATCGACTAAAGCGCCAAACACCCATAAAATGAAAGTCGAAATAATGTAACTGATCGAATAAAACATACTGAAAACAATAGTAATGCGTGCAGAAGTCATTTTAGGTAATTCATGTGGAATTGATACTAAAGCGGTTACAGGCAAGAAAATAAAGAATCCTAATACCATGGCGGCAAAGGTTTGTAACCAATATAGGTCACTAAAGGAGAATATGGCGGTGCTTATGACAACAACTAATCCAGACCAACGTATTACAGGTAACCGTAATGGTATTTTTTTACTGTAAATAATACCGAAAATAGTGCCGACAATACCAAAACCGATGACCCATTTACTTTGCACAATGCCAGCTTTTGGGTAAAAGGTGAATAAGCAAATATAAAAAGCTAATATGCCAGAATAAGCTAAACCGTATAGCCAATTAAAGCGATCTTTTAGGCCTTCTCGGTAGCTATAATCAACGGGAGCTACATCATCACCTGTTGGCTTTTCTGGTTCTTCAAATTTAACCAAAAGCCATAAAAATGCGACAGCTAAACTGATCACTGAAAATAGTACTAAACTATTTTGCCAACTGCCGGTTAGTTGATTGAAAGTGTCCATTTCCCATAAAATTATTGCTGTACCTATATTAAAGGCGACCGCATTTATACCGTTAATGGTTGAACGTTCTTCAGCTTTAAAGAATTGTAAAACGATTGGATTAAAGTAAACCACCATAAAAGCACCGCCAAGACCCATTAAAAAACGGCTCAATAGCAGCAACTCATAATTTGGCGCGTACGGAGTTAAAATCCCAATAGTGATTAATAAACTCGACACAAAGAAGGCGTACTTAATACCTAGCTTAATTGCGATCCAAGCCGCAATGAAAGTACCAACAATTTTGGCTAACGTGACAGCACCACTAATAAAGCTTGCTGAGGCTAAGCTATGTACATCAAGAGACTGCATGATACTCTGCATGCTAGCAGTGCCACCGACCCAAGCCATGGCGAATAATACATAACTAAAGAAAACAATAACTTCTACTACATATTTGTTAGTAATTTTCATCTATGATAACTTTTAAACTGATAAATAATGATTGGATAGCCTACCTCAGGATGTTGGGAAAATAAGTACTACCTTAGTGCACTACACCTGTAAAACAGTCATGATAAGCTAAGTAAGGTTTAGCTTAATATATAGCATGCTATTACTGCTTTTTGGTAGTGAAAGCACATACATTACAACTGTCACCCAACGCTAAATAAGCGTTTTTCAAACGAAGGAATTAATTTGTTAGCTTGGTTATCTATTGACACGTGGTTGATCACCATTCTCTCTATTGGTTATCTTTGTTTGCTATTTTTAGTCGCTTACAAAGGACAAAATCAATCGCCTGAACAGTGGCGCTGTAAGCCTTGGGTATATAGCTTATCGTTAGCGGTTAGTTGTACGTCTTGGGCCTTTTATGGCACAGTTGGACAAGCAGCAACAACAGGGGCTTGGCTCGCGCCCATCTATATTGGTTCAATGCTTTGTTTAGTACTTGCATGGCCAATGTTGTTGAAAATGTTAAACATTATTAAACGACAAAACTTAACCTCAATCGCTGACTTTATTGCTTTTCGTTATGACCGTTCGCCTAAAATAGCTATCACAGTGGCGCTGATCGCATTAGTCGGTACCGTGCCATATATCGCCTTACAATTACGCGCAATCAGTACCAGTTTTGATTTACTTACTGGCACTTTTCAATCAGGTATTAGCACCGCATTTGTTGTTACGATTGTATTAATAGTTTTTAGTATTTTATTTGGTACACGCCAAATTGCTGCCAGTAAGCAAAACCAAGGTTTAGTTTTAGCGATAGCCTTTAGCTCAGTAGTTAAACTATTAGCGTTAACTACCGTGGGTATTTTTGCGACATTTTTTGTTTTTGACGGTTTTGCTGATTTAGCCGCACAACAGGAAAGTCGTGCTTTATTTACTGAACATAATTCTGTTTACTTAGCGGTAGCGCAAGCTATTTTAGGCGCAATAACAATATTCGTTTTACCACAGCAATTTCATATGATGATGATTGAGAATCACCATCCTGAAGAATTAAGAACAGCGCGTTGGTTATTTCCACTTTATTTTATTCTGATTAATATATTTGTATTACCAATTGCTATTGCGGGCTTGATCACTTTCCCTGGCGGCAGTGTTGACGCTGACACTTATGTGCTGACATTACCGCTGTTTTTTAATCAGGCTTGGTTAGGCATCATTGTTTATATCGGCGGTTTGGCAGCGGCTACCAGTATGGTGATTGTCTCAGCTATTGTTTTAAGCACGATGATCTCAACCGAGGTGATAACACCACTTACCTTAAAGCTGAAACTTTTCAACAAAAACGCTTCACCGCAGTTCTCTGGTTTACTGTTAAAGCAACGTCGGCTAGCTATCGCCGCTATTTTGCTTTTCGCCTTTGCTTTTGAGCGCAGTATTAATCAACAAAGTCATTTAGCCAGCATAGGCTTACTTTCATTTGTTTTATTGTCGCAGTTTGCGCCTGCAATTATTGGCGCACTATATTGGCGTAAAGCTAATGGTAAAGGGGCATTAACCGGTTTAATTATAGGTAGTTTAGCTTGGTTTTATACTTTGCTTTTACCTATTATCGCGCCTAATTTAGCTTGGGTGCAACATGGCTTACTCGGCCTTGAATGGCTAAAACCGACAGCAATGTTTGGCGTCGACTTTTTAGATGTCACTAGTCACGGTGTATTTTATAGTTTGATCAGTAACATTGTTTGCTTTGTCGTGGTTTCATTATTAACTCATCGTAGTGTCGGTGAAAAACTACAAGCAGAGATTTTTATTAGTAAAAGCCAAAGTAGGTATGAGCGCAATCTTAGTAGCGAAGATCTTTACAGCTTATTAATGAGGTTTATCAATAAAGACGCAGCAGATACATTTATGCATATTGCCAAGTCCAATCAAGTAAACCCTGCTGCAGAGCAAGTAAACTTGGTGGAATATACTCGTTTACAGCTGTCAGGTGTTTTAGGTTCAGCTTCTACGCGCATGGTAATGAAAGCGGCTTCAACGTCTGAAAAAATGCCACTTGAAGACGTGGTGAGTATTGTTGATGAAGCAAACCAAATGTTTCGCTTCAACCGAGAATTACTGCAATCGGGCGTTGAAAATATTGAGCAAGGTATCAGCGTAGTTGATGCCGATATGCGACTGGTCGCTTGGAATCAACGCTATATCCAGTTATTGGATTATCCTGATGGCTTTGTGCAAGCAGGTTTGCCGATTGAAACCTTGTTAAAACATAATATCGCGCGCGGTATTATTGCCGGTAACTATGATGTTGAGCAAATGATCGCGAAACGAATCGCTCATATGAGAAACGGCGATAGTCATCATTTTCAAAGGATAATGCCCAATGGCATTGTCTTGGAAATTCGAGGACAGTCGATGCCCGGGGGCGGTTTTGTCAGTACATTCTCAGATATAACCGCGCATATAAAAGCGGAAAAAGCCTTACAAAAAGCCAATGAAAATCTTGAGAAACGAGTTGAAAGCCGGACCCAACAATTAGAAACAGCCAAAGCTGAAGCTGAGGCTGCTAACAGTAGTAAAAGTCGGTTCTTAGCCGCAGCAAGCCACGATTTGATGCAACCGTTTAATGCCTTATCACTATTCACCTCAATGTTAAAAAATAAGGTTGAAGGTGAAGAGTTAACCGCGCTGGCGCAGCATATCGATGACTCGTTAAATGTTGTAGAAGCCTTGTTGTCAGATTTAGTAGAAATTTCTCGCTTAGATAGCAGTTCGGAAAAAATAGAAAAAAGCCATTTTGCTCTTGATGACTTATTAAGCCCGCTAAAAAATGAGTTTGTAGCCCTGGCAGAGCAGGCTAATATTCATTTTTCTTATCAATTAAGTCAATGTGTTGTGCATTCAGATAAACGTATGCTCAGACGGATAATACAGAACTTTTTATCGAACGCAGTGCATTATTGTAATGACAAACAAGGTGTAAAAGCAGGTATTGAAAATCGTATTTTATTAGGCATACGGCGCAGTAAAAGCATGATCCGTGTTGAAGTTTGGGATAATGGTCCTGGAATAGCAGCTGCTCAACAAGAAGCTATTTTTCGTGAATTTGAGCGTTTAGAGCAAAACCGTGAAATTCCAGGATTAGGGCTAGGGTTAGCTATTTCAGAGCGAATAGCTAATTTACTTGGTTTGTCGATTACGGTTAAATCAACACTTGGTAAAGGTACGTGTTTTAGTATAGAAATTCCACGGGTAAGTGCAAAAGACATTGCATTAGCGAGTAAAGCAGAAGGGGCTAAAGCACTTAATAATGTTTTAAATAATAAGACAGATAATGCCAAAGAAACATCGCGGGATAAACCGTTTAATAAGGTTGTGGTGTTATTAATCGATAATGACGAGCTACTATTAACAGCCTTGAGTTCACAGTTAATTGAGTGGGGATGTCATGTCTTAACCGCACATGATCAAGCAACTTGCCAACAAAAATTAGATAATGGCGATATCGTACCAAATATTATTATCGCTGATTACCACTTAGATAATGACCAAAATGGTGTCGATTTAGTACAAGCTCTGATGAAATCACAAGGCTGGCAACATCCTGCCATTATATGCTCTGCGGATCCGTCTGAAACTGTACGTCAACATACCAGTGACGCCGAATTCTTATTTTTGCGTAAACCTGTTAAATCCTTGGCGTTAAAGCGCATGATTAAACAGCTGCTTAGCTAAGTTATTCAAAAGAATAATGATCCTCTCCCGTTTTAGTGGTCAACTATACTTAGGTGCATACTAAAATAACGCTAGGGTGACTAACCCAACTTCTCAGTTTATGCCAACCAGATGAATGCTGATTGCACACTGCTCATCTTTCTCGTTACACCCACATCTATTATTAAGATACTTGACTTAGTTTTATAACTGACATTTTCAACGAGTTATTGCTAACTCTGAATACTTCTCTAAACCACATGCATACTTGCTCATTTACCGAGTAAATCAACTCGCGCAAGGCGCTTATTTCATTTTAAACAACATATGTTGCCTCGCATTACACGGGATATTTCAGCTATTTCGATTGTTATTTAAACAAATATATAAAAATTTCCACTAATGCTTTGTACTTGAAATAAGAGAATATAAGAAATAATTATTAATAAAAACCGGAACTTGAAGTGTTGGTAATGGCTGTAGTTATTACCAATTCTGGTTCTGGCATGTGGTTTCGCTGTGATTTGGTAACACATCTTTGTTGACGCTGGGTTATTAATTGGTTAGTTTATGGTGTCGTCAATATTAAAATAACAAGGCTGACAAAAAGACTTTGAATAATTAGTAGACCTAAAACCAAGGTGGGGAAGATGAAAAACGTAATTACTACAAATAAAACTAAACTTGCTACAACAGTGCAGCAATTATTGATGGCGAAAAAAATCCGTAATAACTTATCTATTGCTTGTTTAGGCTTAGCATTGCCATTTGCGGCAGTTGCTGAAGAAACGATTGATACCAAGGATATTGAAGTCATAGAAGTACGCGGCATGCTTGGAAGTATGAAAGCAGCGTCATTGCTCAAGCGCACTGATGGCCGCATTGTTGATGCGATTGTAGCCGAAGATATTGGTAAGTTGCCTGATAATAACATCGCCGAAGCCTTACAGCGTATTACCGGTGTTTCAATTAATACAGATTTCGGTGTTGGTGATAGTGTTTCTATTCGTGGCTTACCTCAAAACCGCGTTGAACTTAATGGTCGCTCTACCATTGGAGATTCTCGTGATGGTATTAGTTTACAAGATTTTCCTTCAAGTTTTTTAAAAGCAGTTGAAGTAGTAAAGTCGCCTACGGCAGATATGATCGAAGGTGCTTTAGGTGGTACCGTAAGCCTTAAAACTGTTCGCCCTCTAGAACTAGAAGGCTTAACAGGTGCAATGTCACTCGATGGTGAATACGCCGATAAAACTGAAAACTTTGCTCCTATTTTTAGTGGTTCTGTTGGTAATAATTGGGACCTTGGTAGTGCCGGTACATTTGGTGCGCTAGCCATGCTTTCTTTCCAAGACCGTGAAATTCGTCAAGACGAATTTTTTAGCCGAGTTAAGCCTCAAGATGTTGATGTTAATGGTATGTCTGCTAACACTGAAAGTGGTAATTTTATTGTTAGAGATCAACACACAATTGAGCAATATGTTGAAAACCGTAAACGTACCGCATTAAACTTATCACTGCAGTGGGCTCCTGAATCAGGGGACGGCATGGTATACCTAGATTTAAATGGCACCAAGCGCTCAGGTAAGCAAGAAGGTAACTCTATTATTGCAGTAGGAGGCTCATTACAAACTGATGAAAATACCACGCAAGATGCTAACGGCCAGCTTAATAACTACACATTAACTAATGATTTTGCCATCCCTAAAACTTACAGTGACTTTCGTGATACCGATTCATTCTCTCATGCTCTTGGCGGGAACTGGAATGTTTCAGACGGAATAGTCGTTTCTGGCGAAGTAGCGATTGCATCTTCAGAAAGTTTTAGACCTGACTCTGAATTTACATTACGACCAATTGAACAATCAACCGGTAATACCCATACTTATGATGGTATTTTCTCTCAATCTGGCGAACGACTGCCAAGTATTATACATTCTGATCCTAATGCATTTACCAGCCCTGAAAATTTAGCTTTGCGAACTTTTAAGACTGAAGAAAAAATAACAGAAAATGATGAGACAGCCGTGCGTTTAGACATCGTAATTGATGAACCTCTTGATTTAGATTGGGTGTCTTCATTAAAAGCGGGTGTTCGAGTAACCGAACGTGAATATTCGTATAAGCAATATAAAGCAGAAATTAAAGACATTTACAAAAACGCTTATAACGATTCAGATGGTTCTTTAGCAACATTATGGATTGATGACTACAATGCTGCATTCCCTAATGCTTTTACTACACTCAGTCATGCTAATTCATTCGATCAATTAGGGCTTTCAGGCCAAAATGATTTACTCGCTTTTGCTAACTTTAATGGCTTATCAAACCCTGCGAATGCTTATGCGCAACTTCAACAGTTACTTGCTGGGACAAATTTAGCAACAACGGGCAGTTTAGCGGATAATCTTGAAGAAAATGAAGGCGCTTTTCGCGATATTACTGAAGATACTATGGCTTTATATGTATCTGCTCACTTAGATTTTGATGATATAACTGCAATCGTTGGTGGTCGCTATATCAAAACAGATCTTGAATCAGCAATTCTTCGTGATGGTGAAAGAGTCAATGGTACTAATGATTATAGTGACTTTTTACCGAGCTTAAATGTTACGTATAACGCTGATGAGAATACCGTTGTACGTTTCGCTGCTGCCAAAGTTATGCGACGAGCTGATTTTGGTCAATTAAGTCCTGCTTTTGATATTGATAATTCAATTGTAACTGCTGATCAAGGTTCTATTGACTTAGAACCATTTCGAGCTACGCAATATGATGTTTCTGTAGAACATTATTTTGGTGAAGGTAACATGGTTTCTTTTGCCGTATTTTACAAAGACGTTGAGTCTTTCCTAAGTACTGAGTCTACTTGTGTAGCTAACCCGGCGACAACAGGACAAAACGTTACTGAATGGGAAAACGTTTGTCAGCTGAACACTGCAGGTGTAAATAATAGTGACTTAGTTTTTTCAAATGCGGCTGACTTTGCCAATAATGATGCTGGCGAAGCTTATGTTGCAGGGTTGCGTGACGCCGGTCTAACAGGTATTGATACTGAAAAAGATACTAACGGCGAAAATGGTAAAGTTAAAGGATTTGAAATTGGTTATCAACAATTTTTTGATTTCTTACCAGGTGCTTTTTCAGGCTTAGGTGTTAGTGCTAATTATACCTACGCAGATAGTGAACAGCCTAACGGTAACCCGTTATTAGATATTTCTAAAAACACTTATAACTTACAGGTGTTCTGGGAATATGAAGGCGTGTCTACTCGTTTAGCGTACAACTACCGAGATAGTTTCTTAGATACAGAAGATGAGAAACGTGTTGAGTCTATTAATGATACTGGTGAGAGTGGTGTAGCTGATTCTGTTTATGGTAATAATTACCGTGATGACAGAGGACAGTTAGACTTCTCAGTAAGCTGGGATATTAATGAGCACTTTACTGTAGTTGGTAACGCAACTAACTTAACCGGTGAACCTTCAATTTATAAATCTCAGCTAGGCTCTAGCTGGAAATATACTGAAGCAGACCGTCGCTATACTATTGGTGTTCGCGCTAAGTTCTAAAGGTTTTATGGCGATATAAACGCCATAGTCTATAGCTATTCAAGTACTTAGTGAGCTTTAAGTACTAGTGACTTGGCAGCGTAGACAATTATAATATTACGAGTAACGCGTTATTGAAGTTAAATTCAATAGCGCGTTTTTTATTTTTAAGGCTAAGTGATTTGCTCTGTAATAAATTAAGGTTTACCCAGCAATAAACTAATAGTGAAATGGCCGTTTTTTGTCTGGCTTTGGTCAGGCCGGTATATTCATCATTAGTCATTTAATTAGCCAGGTTACTCAAATACTCTTCGAATACTTTTAATGCTATGAGTTTAATTACATAGCTAGAAAGCAAAGGTATCAGTTTTTCAAATTCACTTGTTATTACCAATATGCAAAAATTGGTTGACTGGTTCTGTGTTTCTGGTTAGTATCTAAAGGTCTTGTTGTTTGTAGCTTTAACTACGTAGCTTTTATTTTAAATGTATTAAATTATCAATTTAACTAGCGAATTTTCTCATTGATTTAAGTGTTTTACTTAACAGGTTACCTCAAGGTGTATTACCAAAGTAACCATTAGTTCTATTGTGATTTAAGATGTAATACTTCAACAACTCAAGACCTAAACTCGTTTAAACCGGTGATTTACAAAACGAGTATAATTTTCAGGAAAATAATGAACAGGCTTCGCTTAGGCCAGTAATTAAACATAAGGGAGGCAGTGCAAGGCTCTCTAATTTTCTGTTTATAAATAACTTTTATAGCTTTTATAAAGCGCTATTGAACGATGAGGTGAGTAATTCAACCTCAGATAAACATACAACAACATATTCAGGAGTTAGTTATGACAAAACCTACTATAGGTTTTATCGGCCTTGGTCTTATGGGCAGTAACATGGTTGAAAATTTACAAAATAAAGGCTTTGAGCCGATTGTAATGGACCTTAATAAAGATGCAGTAGCTGCCGTTGTTGCTCGCGGCGCAACTGAAGCTAAATCAGCGGCTGATTTAGCGGCTGCAAGTGACATCATAATGCTTTGTTTAACTACTTCAACGATTGTAGAAAAAGTAGTTTATGGTGATGACGGTATTTTAGCTGGCATTAAAGCCGGCGCCGTATTAATCGATTTTGGCACATCTATTCCAGCTTCAACACGTAAAATTGGTGCAGACCTTGCGAAGAAAGGTGCGGGTATGATCGATGCGCCGCTAGGTCGTACGCCAGCTCATGCAAAAGATGGTTTGTTAAATATTATGGCATCAGGCGATGCTGAAACCTTCGAAAAGGTTAAACCGATCCTTGAGCTGCAAGGTGAGAACGTGTTTAATCTAGGCGCTTTAGGTGCAGGGCATACCACCAAGTTAATTAATAACTTTATGGGCATGACAACGGTTGCCGCTATGTCGCAAGCTTTCGCTGTCGCTGATAAAGCCGGTGTTGATCGCCAACAACTTTTTGATATTATGTCGACAGGTCCATCTAACTCGCCATTTATGGGCTTTTGTAAAAACTATGCCGTTGATGGCGTCAGTGATCTAGGCTTCTCGATAGCTAATGCGAATAAAGATTTAGGTTATTTTCTTGAAATGGTTAAAGATTTAGGTACACGTGCTGAGATTGCTGAAGGCACGTCAGCAAACCTACAAGCGGCAGTTGATGCTGGTATGGGGAATGGTAATGTACCTGAAATTTTTGATTACTTTCTTACGCTAGAAAAGTAATTGATTTAAAACTGTTCTAATCAAATTTTAAACTGTTTCAGAAAATAAACCGCGATTGATATAAGCACATCAATCGCGGTTTAATTGTTTTTAAATAATAATAAATTCAGTTAGTTTCATTACACTTTATTATCCCACTCCCTTTATTTACTTCTGTGTAGAATATTCTAATTTTCTTGCACAGTATTTATCACACTATAGGGTTATTGAGTTTTAGGGCAGGGGTTGAAAAAATCAAAAGCCTCAGTGAAAGAGGCTTTTAATAGACAAGTTTATGTAAGGTAATGGTTAGATGTTTGCAGAATTCGGGATTGAATATAAGCCACGCTTTTCGCTATTTCTTTGCTTTATTTCTTCTAGTGCTCTTGTTTCAACAGCGTCGAATAAAGCGTTGATTAAACGATTAAAATGGCTATGCATTGCCAACCTAGCCTGAGTCGAATCACCTGATTTTAATGCCAGGTATATTTCTTTATGTTCGGCTAAAGTTTTAGAATTATCTTTACTACAAACGCTGTCATAGTCTTTAATTATTTCAGGTGTTGACGAGCGTAATTTCCAAAGATTTTGTGCTGATAGCATCAATGCACTATTGCGAGTTGACTTAGCAATGATGTGATGGAACTCTTTGTCAGCTGCAGCTATAAAGTGACTATTTTCCATATCAACTAAAGTTTGATGTAAACGCGCTAACTCGTCTTCAGTAATAGTGGTTGCCGCAATTGCCGCAATTTCACCTTCAATTAATGCGCGTGCTTGGGTAACCTCGAATGCATTAACCTTCTTTTGTGTACCAAGTTGGTCAGCATGTTTGAGCACATAAATACCAGAGCCTGTTTTTACTTCTATTTTCTCTCTAACTTCTAAAGCAATTATCGCTTCACGTATAGTCGGCCTGCTGACATTAAATGTTTCAGCTAGTTCTCTTTCTGGAGGCAGACGACTGCCAGCAGAGTAAGCGCCAGAGTCAATTAAGGCTTCAATTTTATCTACAATACTCCAAAACAGCCTACGGTTGCTGCTCATAATACTTCCTTAACTAATAAACTGATGATTTAACAGATCTATACCAATTAATTATCATATCGTTTTCTTTAACCCTTAGCAAAAGTAATAACATTCGTTAAGTTTGCTGTTTAACTTTGGTATAGCCACTTTTGGTGCTTTGGTATAAGTCAATATACTACAAATTTATCTTTGTTGTTACCAGTTTTGTTTTTTTATTTGTATTGGTAATGTAATTTGGTTGACAATTGGTTGGTGAGTTGGTTAAATCAAATTAATCAAAGTAGAAAAATCGACTGAGTAAAAAGATAAAGCAGATGTCAGCTTCACCTTCAGATTTGATTAATTCTCTTTTTAGTTAATTGGTATTTAGATATGGAATCTAATACCAGTATGTGGATATGGTTTAGCCTATTAATTTTTAGTGCAGATCATATTAGCGATAAGTTGTTAAACGTTTCTTATTATAGGGGGTTTAATTTCAACGCTAGACCTTTTAAATATTACTTCATAGGTTAGATTATGAACCAGGCTAAAATATCAATTTCGCGATTATTATGTGTTATTTCAATTATGTGCTGTGTTTTCATTTCAGCATCTTTATCCGCGAAAGAATGGTTAATTGAAGATAAAAAAGCCTATGACAGCATTATAAATAAAGTGCAAGCAGGTGATGTCATCGTTTTAGCTAATGGTACATATCGCGATTTTGAAATTTTATTTAAAGGCGAAGGCACTAAACAAAAGCCTATTACGCTTAAAGCAGAAACTAAAGGTAAAGTATTTCTAACCGGACAATCAAATTTAAGGTTAGCAGGAAAGTATTTAGTTGTTTCTGGCTTAGTTTTTAAAGATGGTTATACCCCAAGTAGTGCCGTAATTGCTTTTAGAAGTAACAAAGAAACTCTGGCGTATCACTCACGTGTGACTGAAGTTGTAATTGATAATTATAATAATCCAGATAAACGAGAGTCGGATTATTGGGTAGCAATCTATGGCCAACATAATCGTTTTGATCACAACTATTTAGCAGGTAAACGTAATAAAGGCGTAACGGTTGCCGTTCGACTTGATAGTGAGAATAGTCGAGAAAATCATCATAAAATAGATCATAACTATTTTGGTCCACGTCCTATTTTCGGCTCTAATGGCGGTGAAACACTGCGCATTGGCACTAGCCATTACTCTTTATCTAATTCATTTACCCTAGTTGAAAATAATTACTTTGATCGTTGTGATGGCGAAGTGGAAATTATTTCGGTTAAATCAGGTCAGAATAAAATCCTAAATAATGTCTTTTTCGAATCAAGAGGCACACTGACTTTACGCCATGGTAATGGCAACATAATCGAAGAGAATATATTTTTAGGTAATGGCGTAGATCACACCGGTGGAATACGTGTGATCAACAAAGATCAAGTTGTTAGAAATAATTATATTGAAGGTTTAACGGGATATCGCTTTGGTAGTGGTTTTACGGTGATGAACGGTGTGCCAAACTCTAAAATCAACCGTTATCATCAAGTTGAAAATGCCCTTATTGAAAACAATAGTTTGATCAATGTTCAGCACATACAATTAGCCGCGGGTAGCGATGCTGAACGAAGTGCAGTACCTATAAAGTCGACTATGCAAAACAACTTAATTTATAACGACAATGGCCAGCAACCTTTTACCCTATTTGATGATGTTAGTGGTATGGCATTTAAAGGCAATGTCGCTAATACCGTAGCACATGAAAAATTAGCTTCTGGTATAAGCCAAGAAAGCATCGTACTTAAACGCGCCAAAAATGGTTTGCTTTACCCTACAGATGCCAAGCTTGCTAACAAAGGCGCAACAAAAGATTTATCTCCAATTAAAAAGTCAGCGACCGGTCCTAGTTGGTATAAAAAAGTAGATAGCTTAGTGGCTTTTGGCTCTGGCAAAACGATTCAAGTAAAGGCAGAAGATGACGCCTTATTTAATGCTGTTTTGGCTGCTGACTCTGGTGATGTTTTGGTATTAGCCGATGGTGATTTTGATGTTAGAAAAATGATTGATATCAATAAAACTTTAACAATTAAAGCACTCAATCAAGGCCAAGCCAAAGTAACCTTTCAACGTTCTACGCTCTTTCAAATTTCTGATGGTGGCAGCTTAACGATTGATGGTTTAGATTTTAATGGCAGTAACAGTCCTGACTCTTCAGGAAACAGCTTAGTGCGTTCAAAAAAATGGGGCATGGTTGATAATTACCGCTTTGTTATGCGAAACAGTAAAGTTAGCGCACTTGATATTAATCATTCTTTTCATTTTTTTGATTCAGGCAGTGGTGCTTTTGCCGACTATATTGAATTAAGCAATAACCATTTCGTTAATATTACCGGTGATTTGCTACGTTTAAATAAAGAAATAGAAGACTTGGGTATTTATAACGCCGAGTACGTAAAGCTTAAGCATAATACTTTTGATAATGTACAAGGTGCATTAGTTAATTTATATCGTGGTGGTAGTGATGAGAGTACTTTTGGTCCTCACTTTGAAATGACCAACAATAGCGTTAAAAACAGCAGTAAAGGCAAGCGAAATAAAGCAGCTTCAAGCCTTCATTTACACGGCGTGCAAGTTACTCATATTGAAAATAATAGCTTTGATGATAGTGCTATTGTTGTTATTGAACACACCGTTGGCGAGCCTAAAACAGCGATTAAAAATAACATCTTCAATAAAACACCGGCGCCTAGCATTACTGAGCTATATGTGAAAGGCTCCCATACCGCCGAAGTGTTAAACAATAAGCAATCTTTGTAAGAGACAGTGATGACTTTATTTATGCCAACTCAACCAATTAAACAACTACTAACCTTGTCTAAAAATGGTAGCGCGATTGTTACCATGATGTTTCTTACTGTTTTAGTTATTAGCCAACCGGTATACGCCAGAACTAGCCCTAATCTTGTGGTAACCAATGCTGATGTCAAAAATATGCAAGCCGCAATTGCAGTTGAAGGGCAATTTAAAGATGCTTTTGTTGCAAGTAAAGCGTCGGTAGAACAGCAGATTTCTGAACCAATTATCGTTCCCGTACCGAAAGATGGCGGCGGAGGTTATACCCATGAACGTCATAAGAAAAATTATAAATTAATGTACGATGCCGGTATTGTTTATCAATTAACGCAAGATCTACGTTATGCAAACTATGTTAGAGATATGCTACTCACCTATGCTGATTTATATCCAACTTTGCCTTTGCATCCACAAAGAAAAATGGGTAAACAAAACCCGGGTAAATTATTTTGGCAAAGTTTAAATGAAGCCGTTTGGTTGGTTTATACCAGCCAAGCTTATGACTTGGTTTTAGCAACATTATCAGCACAAGAAAAAGCCAAAATTGAGCAAGGATTATTTAGACCCATAGTTAAATTTTTATCTGTCGATTCTCCTGAAACCTTTAATAAAGTACATAACCATGGCACATGGACAACGGCAGCGGTTGGCATGACAGGTTATGTATTAGGTGAGCTTGAATGGGTCGAACAAGCACTTTACGGTTTGGACAAGTCAGGTAAAGGCGGCTTTTTGAAGCAATTAGATGAGCTTTTTTCTCCGCAAGGTTATTACAATGAAGGGCCTTATTATCAACGCTATGCGTTAATGCCTTTCGTTACATTTGCTAAAGCCATTGAGACTAATCAACCTGAACGTAAAATTTTTCAATATCGTGATGGTATAGTCCTCAAAGCAATCGACACCACAATTCAACTAAGCTATAACCAGCTGTTTTTCCCTATTAATGACGCGATTAAAGACAAAGGCATTGATACTATTGAGTTAGTTAATGGTGTCACTATTGCCTATGGACTAACTGGCGATAATGGCTTGCTCGATATTGCTAAGCAACAAAAGCAAATTATATTAACCGGTGATGGTTTGAGTGTTGCACAAGCACTAGACAATAAACTTGAACAACCTTACCGCTTTAAGTCAGTTGCTTTTGGTGATGGCAATGACGGTAAACAAGGCGCGTTAGTTATCATGCGTCAAAACGTTGCGGGTGAGCAAGCGGTATTATTTAAACCAGCAGCACAAGGTTTAGGTCATGGACATTTTGATAAATTAACCTGGCAGTTTTACGATAAAGGTGAAGAAATAGTTTCAGATTATGGTGCCGCACGCTTTTTAAATGTAGAAGCTAAATATGGTGGTCGTTACTTACCTGAAAATCTAACTTGGGCGAAGCAAACTGTTGCTCACAATACCCTGGTTGTTGATGAAAAAACTCATTTTGATGCTGATGTAGATAAAGGCAATAAACACCATCCTGAGTTATTGTTCTTTAACACCAGTGACAATGTAACCATTAGCTCAGCACGCATAGATAGCGTTTATGACGGTGTCGATTTAACGCGCACCATCGCATTAATCAATATACCCATGGCTACAGATAAGAAGCAGAAACAGTCATTTGTGATTGATGTATTTCAGGTTAAATCAAATGAAACACATCAATACGATTTACCGCTTCATTATAAAGGTCATCTTATTAGTACAAGCTTCCCATTAGATACCCAACTCACCAGTTTACCGGTATTGGGTAAAGAAAATGGTTATCAACATCTATGGTTAAAAGCTCAAGCAAAGCCTGAAGCGGGTTTAGCTCAAATTACTTGGTTAAATGACAATGGCCGTTTTTATACTCATTCTGCGATTATGGACGGTGAAAGTTCGCAACTTTTCACCCAAATCGGCGCCAATGACCCTTGGTTTAATTTGCGTAATGAAAATGCTTTTATTAACCGTAAACCGCAGGCTAAAAATCATAACTTTATTAGTGTATTAGAGCCGCATGGCGAGTTTAATCCATCTAAAGAGTTTACTGTTTCTGCCGTCAGTAGCGTTAAGCAACTATCCCATCAAAAAGACAACAGTATTGATATTGTTGAGCTCGCTTTAACAAACGGTGGGCGATATTTATTAGCATTCAATAATGCTCAAGGGACTAAAAAAAATCAATTAAATACCTTTTCATTTAACGGCTCGAACTACCAGTTTGAAGGCCGTTTTAAATTGTTCGATATTAAAAAGTAGGGTTAAATCATGAGTCAAAGTGCACATTTTTCATTTGCTAATGAAACAGAAATTGAAGACATTGGTGGTGGCTTAAAACGTCAAATGTTGGGTTATAACCATGAATTAATGGCGGTAAAAATTTGGTTTGAAAAAGGTGCAATAGGTTATAACCATGCACACCGACATTCACAAGTTACTTATGTTGTTGAAGGTGAGTTTCACTTTAACATTGACGGTGTAACAAAAATAATGAAGCCAGGCGATAGCTGCATGATCCCGCCACATACGGATCATGGCGCGACTTGTCCAACAGGGGGGATTTTAATTGATACTTTTAGTCCAGCCAGAGAAGACTTTGTCGAAGAAGGTGTTTTCGACCATATTCAGAACAAGGAAAGCAGCTCATGAAAATTAAAAATTTACGCTGGTGGGTTATTCTTTTAATCGCGCTAGCCACAGTCATTAACTATATTGATCGATCAGCACTTAGTGTTTTATGGCCTGATATCGTGGAAGAGTTATTCCCAGATGAAAGCGCTTTAGAGCGGAAACAAATATATGCCAATATCTCTATTGTTTTCATTTTATCTTATGCTTTTGGTCAGGCGATATTTGGTAAAATTTTCGATTGGATAGGCACTCGCTTAGGCTTTGTGCTCTCTATTGGTGTTTGGTCGCTAGCGACAGCTGCGCATGCTTTTGCACAAGGCGTTTTAAGCTTTAGTATTTTCAGGGCAATATTAGGTGTTGCTGAGGCAGGTAATTGGCCGGGAGCAGCGAAAAGTAATGCAGACTGGTTTCCCTCGAAAGAACGCGCACTAGCTCAAGGTATTTTTAATTCAGGTGCCGCTATCGGTGGCATTATTGCCATACCACTAATTGCTTATTTAACGGTTTATTTCAGTTGGCAGATGGTGTTTGTTGTTATCGCATCGTTAGGTTTTTTATGGTTAATTCCTTGGATAGTATTGGTTAAAGCGCCGCCTAAATTACACCCTTGGATCACAGATGAAGAACGTGAATATATTTTAACTGGTCAGAAAACCATTGACTGTAAAGAGACTGCTGATGAGGAAGAGTATAATCCTTCAACAAAAGAATTACTTTCACGTAAGCAAAGCTGGGGCGTCATTATAGCTTCTGCAGCCATTGATCCTATTTGGTGGCTATTTGTTTTTTGGATACCAATTTACCTAAACGAAGTCTATGCCATGGATGTTAAATCTATTGGTATATACGGTTGGGTGCCTTACGTAGGTGCTATGTTTGGCGCATGGTTTGGTGGCTTGCTGGCGCAAAATCGTATCAAAGCAGGTTGGACTATCGATAAAACCCGTAAGTTAGCGATAACCTTAGGTTGTTTGATTATGTTGCCTGCTTTATTAGCAATGGCAAGCCCTGGTGGCCCAACAACCGCAGTAATTATTATGGCTATTATTTTATTTGGTTTTCAAACCGCTATTGGTAATGTGCAAACGTTACCGAGTGATTTATTTGGTAAAAAAGCGGTTGGTAGACTTGCTGGCTTCTCAGGTATGGCGGCAAAACTAGGTGCATTAGGGTTAACCGCTTTAGTGCCTTATTTAACGGCAGATGGTAACTATACACCAGCATTCGTTATTGGCGCTTCCTTAGCGATTATTGCGATGGTATCTATTTGGGTGCTTATTCCAAAAATTGAGCCATTAAAAGCTAAGAAATAAATATATAAACCAGTTTCATTAAACTTAACCTCAAAAGTGAGCAATAGTTTAGTGAAATTGGTGTCAGCAATCGATAATTCATTATCGAAAAATTTTAATTTAAGTTAATAAGGTTTGTACATGAAAAACATTTTTTTATTCGGTGAATGCATGATCGAATTAATGGCGACTTCAAAAACTGAGTCAGCCAATATCATGCAGCAATCATTTGCTGGAGATGTTTTTAACACTGCCGTGTATTTAAAACGTACTTTCGCTGACGTACATGTCAATTTAGTTACGGCGGTTGGTCAAGATCAATTTAGCCTTGATATGATTAAGTATTTTGAACGAGAAAACATTGGCGCTGACTTTGTTTTTAAATCGGCGACTAAAATCCCCGGTTTATACTCTATTCAACTTGATGAACAAGGAGAGCGTAGCTTTACATATTGGCGTGAAAACTCAGCAGCTAGACAAGTTATGCAGCATATTGATGAAGCTGTTACGGCACAATTATCAACAGGGGATATGTTCTTCTTTTCTGGAATCTCGCTGGCAGTAGTTGAGCCAGAAGCGAGGGCACAATTTTGGCTTTTAATTGACAAGCTAAAAACTTCAGGTGTACAAATTGTATTTGACCCTAACTATCGACCGCGCTTATGGTCTAGCCCTGAAGAGGCACAGGAGCAATTTTCTTTAGCTTTAGAAAAAGCTGACTTATCGCTGCCAGGTGTTGATGATTTTGAGCAACTGTTTGGTATGACTGATGTTGAAGACGTTTATAATTACTGTAAGCCTTTTGGCTTAAATGAAATTGTGATTAAAAACGGTGAGCAAAGTATTTTAGTTGTCATCGATGGCGAACGGACTGAATTTGCCATAACTCCTGTTGAAAACGTCGTTGATACTACCTCAGCAGGTGACTCATTTAATGGTGTTTATCTTGGTGCGCGTATTAAAGGCTATTCAGTGAATAAAGCCATTAGTTTAGCATCAAAAGCCGCTGGATTTGTTATACAGCATAAAGGTGCTATTACTCCCGCCGAAGAGTTTGATAGTTTTATTAAAGCCCAACTTGCATTAGTTTAATACAGACAATGGTCATAACCGACAATGATTTTATTGACGGTTATGTACTGTGCTAGCGTTGATATTAATATTAGCTATAAACATTTTTATACCGACCATAGTTCCCCTCCCTTTTCTTAATGAATTGCTTTGCTTATCCAGAATTGAGCTTATTTAGTTAATTATTTATATGGCTATTACGTATTACGGATCCTCGGTGGTTAAACTGGTCTTGTGTTATTTGGTTTTTATTTGAAAATATTGGTTTTTTCACCTTTTATTATCTGTATCAGTAGGATTATTCACATATTTGCTCGTTAATATTCGGTTTTTATGTAGTATTATACTTGCAATATATACAGACTATTTTTCTTGGCAATTACTCTTAATCGTAAAAGTAGCTAAAAAAATAAAAAGCATAATAAGGTTTACTATGACATACGCAGCAATTACTGGATGGGGCAAGTGCTTACCGCCGGCCATTCTTAGCAATGACGATTTAGCGACATTTCTTGAAACCGATGATGAATGGATCACGTCTCGAACAGGTATGAAGGAGCGGAGAATTTCTCATGTAACCGTGAGTGAATTAGCTCATGTTGCCTGTGCACGCGCTTTAGCTGCAGCTGGAAAAACAGCAAAAGATGTTGAGTTAATTGTATTTGGTAGTACTACTTTTGATGAGCTTTGCCCGAATGCTGCGTCTAATGTTCAGCGTTTATTAGGCGCTGAAAATGCAGCTTGTATGGATGTTAGTACGGCATGTACAGGCGGTATGTATAGTTTAAGTGTTGCTACGTCGATGATTAAAAGTGGTGTGGTTAAGTCGGCTTTGGTGATAGGTGCTGAAGCGATTTCACCGATTATGGACTGGGACAATCGCGATGTTGCCGTGTTATTTGGTGATGGTGCTGCCGCGCTTTATTTAGAAGAAAGCGCGGAAGAAACCGGTGTAATTACTGAAGCCTTAGGCTGCTACGGCGAGTCGCGCGATATTTTGTCGGTGCAAGGTTGGGGAATGAAATACGCTAACAAAGGTCGTATGCTCGGCCAAAGTAACTGGGCATTTCTAGGCCAAGAAATATTTAAAAAAGCGGTTGCTGGTATGGCGCAGGCGTGTGAAAAAGCCTTAAATCAAGCGCAACTTACCTCAGATCAAATAAGTAGTGTGGTGCCGCACCAAGCTAATTTACGTATTATTGATACTTTAGTTAAACGCTTAAAAATGGATAAAGAGAAAGTTTTCATTAATATTCATAAATACGGCAATATGTCAGCGGCAACTACGTTAGTGGCGTTTGTTGAAGCGATTGAAGAAAGCTTTATCGCTAAGCAGTCTTATGTGTTACTGCCAGCTTTTGGTGGTGGATTAACTTGGAGTGCTCACGTTGTTAAATGGGGCGATAGAACTCATGCACTATCAAGCTGTGATGTTGAGTTACCAGAGAGTAGAAAAACAGGTTTAGAGCTGGTTAATGAGCTAAGAGCTGCTAAATCTGCTTAACAGAACAGTCTAAAGATTTTGATTTTATACTTTCTCCCAACCAAGTAAATGCAGCGTTTGCTTGGTTGTTTATTTTTTACATTACAAAAGGTTACTTATGCGCTTTTTATCTCGTCGATTAATTTTACCTAATGATTTAAATTATGCTAATTCATTATTTGGTGGCAGGGCATTGGCTTGGATTGATGAAGAAGCCGCTATTTATGCTATTTGCCAGCTTGAAACAAACTGTTTGGTGACTAAACACATTGGCGCGATTAACTTTGAGTCTCCTGCGCAACAAGGCGATGTTGTTGAGTTTGGTTTATCTACTAAAGCGGTGGGTAAAACCTCAATCACTATTACTTGTATGATGCGCAATAAAGTGACAAAAAAGACCATTTGTTTAGCGGATGATATCGTTTTCGTACAAGTAGACCCTGATACCAAACAACCTATCCCACATGGTAAAACACTAGAGTCGTTATCAGATATTTAAATTAAGTTTTAAGTTTGAAGCTTTCAGCTTTCAGTAAAAAAAAGAGAGCTTTAAGTTTGAAGCTATCAGCTTTCAGTAAAATCAAAAAAACAAAAAAGAGAGCTATAAGTTTCAAGCTGTCAGCTTTCAGTTAAAAGAAAAAAGAGATTAGCCGAGGGCTTGTTTTGCTTTTACTGAAAGCTCAGAACTGACAGCTTATCGCTATGGCTTTCTTACCTCTATGTCTTACTGACAGCTCAGAACTGACAGCTTACCGCTATGGCTTTCTTACCTCTATGTCTTACTGACAGCTCAGAACTGACAGCTTACCGCTATGGCTTTCTTACCGCTATATTTGTGTTTTAGTCTTCTTCTGCTGTTAAATATTGCTGGTAACCTTTAATCGCAAAATAGCGCACTGATTTTTTCAGTGTCACTCTTTTGGAAATAAGTGCTTGGTGACGGAATATTTTAACCACTTGCTTCTCACCATTTACATCACTTTCGATATTGTGCAATGGATTAAGACGCAAATTGTCAAATTCGGTTCTCATGATTAGTTTCATATAAATATAGATATTAGATATTAGCTTTAAGTTTGAAGTTATCAGCTGTCAGTTAAAACAGAGTTTTAAGTTTGAAGCTTTCAGCTTTCAGTAAAAAGAAAAAAGAGAGCTATAAGTTTTAAGCTGTCAGCTTTCAGTAAAATCAAAAAAACAGAGATTAGCCGAGAGCTTGTTTTGTCTTTCTGACAGCTCAGAACTGAAAGCTTAAAGCTTTTAAAGTTTATTAATTTCTTTATTAACATCGTAACCTTCGTCGGTAACAATTTTTTCTAAAACTTGCATACGCTCTTCAAGGCTTGCTACTTTTTTGTTCATCGCGATGGCTTGTTCATTGGTTTGACTGTTGTGGTTTAAGGTTTTCTCTTTAAACTCTAAGTGCTTTTTGTACATGTCGAAAATTACGCCAAAGCCTACCGAGATAAAGACTATTGCTACTACCATTGCTGTACCGGACATACGCTACCCTCATTTTATTTTTTAATTATTATATTTTGACTTAATAATCTGGCCTATTAATAAGCATAGCGTATCTGTGAAAGAATAAAATGTCTATTTATCAGTGGCAAGTGCAGTAAGTTCTTGCTTTGCTAAGTAATTATCCATGGTAGAACGGAGTAATTTATACAGAAGAATTGAGCCGTCAATTTCTTCTTTGCGATTGGTTAAACTTTCAATGTTTAGTCCAAGCGGTAATTTGTACGGTAATACCGCATCAAGTATCTGCACTAAGGTGTTACTACAAATTCGAATAGACTCGTACAACGGATGTTTTGCGTTCAAAATTCGCAAACTAGTCGCTTCAGGTACGCTAACCCCCAACCACTCAATAAATTCTAACGTTTTTTCACTACCACAAGGTGAAAACGTTAAGATGATACGTTGTGGTTTCACGCCTTGTTGCTGACATTCGATAGCGTATCGGGTCAACATATCTATGGTTGCTTGGGCGTTGTAAATAGCTTGAGAGATAAAGAAGTTACAGCCTAGTTGATGTTTCTCGATCAACTTTGAGTGTTCATTACGTTTGTTAGCGTGACGCTCAGCAATGGTAATGCCGCCAATAAAGAAGTCGTTTTCATTTGCCACTAAGGTTTTATACGCTTGGTCTAAAGGCAAACTAATATTATTTTGTTTTGAAGGGCTGCCAACTAGCACAATGTCGCGTACGCCATAGTCATTCCAGGCCTCATTAACCCATTGATTAAACTCGGTGCTGTTTGATTGCACCACGCTTTTATAAGTTATAACCGGGCGATTAGTTTTTTGATTTAACAGCGACGAGTAAAGTCTAGGATCAAGCGTAGATTTAAACGGAAAAGGGCGCGGTTTTGAGTTGCGAGAGTCTTCATCTTGAATGTCATAAACAATTAAACCGTCAAAGTCGATATCACTAACACGTTCGAGTAATTTGTCGGCAATAGCTGATACTTGATCTATCGGTGTATCATTTTTCGGTGGTGTTGTGCCAATAAAATACACACCACGATTGATGTCGTTATATCTTGCTCTTAACTCTGAACCGTTTTTCACTGTTGCTACTTCTTATTTAAGTTTGATGGATGCCTTAGGAGAGCAATTATCTTACCTTGTTGAATTTTAAAAAGCTGCGTTAGTTTAATAATTATTTTCACCCGTTTATGCTTATTAAACATAAGAATATTTAGTGATAAAGTCTATCGATTAACACACTCATTATCCCGGTAAATAACTTGATGAGTTACTTGAATAATCATAGGTTAATTAATTTTCCAGCGCAGCGGTAACTCGATCAATTTGGTGCAGAATTTCATCTTTATTTTTTAACAGTTTAATCGCGTTAAAAAGCTCTTCAGCTTGAGGGTATTGTAGTTTTAAGTAGCGCAGCCATTGCTTTAATCGACTAGAAAAATAAAAGCTTTTATCACCTTGTAACTCTAACTCGCTGTATCGTTTTAATAATAAACTTAATTCTGACCAAGGCATTGGCGCTTTATTGAATTTAATTACATTGGCTAAGTTTGGTAAGGCTAAGGCGCCACGACCAAGCATTAAATTAGCGGTTTGGCTTTGAGTAATACAATTTTCTGCGTCATTTTTACTCCAAATTTCACCATTGGCGAATATCTCTAGATTATACTTTTCGGTGAGTTCAGCAATAAAATGCCAATAGGCGGGAGGTCGGTAACCGTCAGATTTAGTGCGAGCGTGAATGGTCAATTGATTTACTTTTGCTGATTCTACCGCACTGACTATTTCATCTAGCTTTGAAGCATCGTTAAAACCTAATCTAATTTTTGCTGATAAGGTGTTGCTGTTACCGATCGCGGCTCTCATTTTTGATAATATTTGATAAATTTTTTCTGGCTCGTTCAGTAATACCGCGCCACCTTTGCTTTTATTGACCGCTTTGGCTGGGCAACCAAAATTAACATCTATACCATGGGAGCCCAGTTCAATTGCTCTAAGGGCATTTTCGGCCATCCAATCGGGTTCTTGTCCTAACAGCTGCATTCTCAAGGGGGTTCCCGTATCGGTGTAACAGTTATTGGCTATTTCAGGGCAAATTTTGCGAAAAACATGTTTGGGCACTAACGAGTCAACCACGCGGACAAATTCTGTTACGCAAAAGTCGTAGCTATTTATAGCACAGAGCAGTTGGCGCATTAGCTGGTCTGCAACGCCTTCCATAGGTGCTAAGATTATTTTTTTTGCTTGTGGTTTCATGGAGATAAGGCTAGGCTCAGTTATGTGGTGAAAAATCGACGAATGTTAGTTATTATTTGAGAAATTTTACAGCACTTGAAATTTATTTACACCGTGTATGGTCTTTGTAAATAGCTATACGTATAGATGTAGTGTCTAATTGAAAAAATAAAAGGATAAAGTAATGAAATTAATTAAAAAATCTTCAATTGCAGCATTATTAGGCTTGTTTGCATTAACTGTTGCGGCAACGATGCCTGTAAAAGCAGAAACTAACCCATTTGCTACCCCTGACTCGGTTTCTGTTGTTTCTGGTCATGACAACAAAAAAGATAAGTGCGGCGAAGGAAAATGTGGCGAAGACAAAATGAAAGCCAAAATGAAGCACAAAGCCGAAGGCAAATGTGGTGAAGGCAAGTGTGGCGAAGACAAAATGAAAGCCAAAGCCGAAGGTAAGTGTGGCGAAGGCAAATGCGGCGAAGACAAAATGAAAGGCAAAGCCAAAGGTAAATGTGGCGAAGATAAAATGAAACACAAAATGAAAGCCAAAGCCAAAGGAAAATGTGGCGAAGGTAAATGTGGTGAAGATAAAGCGAAAAAAGCTAAAGAAGGTAAGTGCGGCGAATAAGCCCATTACTTAACTTTGATGAGTACTATCATCAAAGCTTAAGCGCGTTACCGCATAATAAAAACCACTTCACTTGAAGTGGTTTTTTCGTTTAAATAGTCAATAATCACCGTTTGGGATATGCCAAGATAGGCAATAAGCTTTTTAAACGCCTATCGGTTTTGCCTGTGCTTTGACACTACTTTGACTTTACATTGAGATTACTAAAAATAGCGCACTATTAACATTAATGGCCAGGTTGAAAGTATTTAGCTGTTATTAACCCAATTGAGATTAGATAAAACCTAAGGAAGTAGACATGAGTAAAAATGTGGTAATTACCGGCGCAAATCGAGGCATTGGTTTATCGATGACTAAGCACTTTAAATCTCAAGGGGATAAAGTGTTTGCCTTGTGTAGAAAGTCATCAGCAGCGTTATCGGAGCTTGATGTTAAGGTTATTGAAGGTGTTGATGTAGCGACGGATACCGGTTTAAGTAATATGGCTTCAGCGTTGGCAGGTGTAAATATCAACGTATTAGTTTGTAATGCAGGGATTTTACGTGATGAAAGTTTAAGTCATTTAAATCTAGATACTATTCGAGAGCAATTTGAAGTAAATGCCTTAGCACCACTGCGTGTTGTCCAACGTTTGCAAGCTCAACTACAAGTGAAAGCAAAGGTTGCGATGATCACCTCCAGAATGGGCTCAATTGCCGATAATGGCTCAGGTGGTCGTTATGGTTACCGTATGTCAAAAGCGGCGTTAAATGCTGCAGCCATGTCGTTGAGTCATGATTTAGCCAGTAAGCAAATTGCCGTGGGTATTTATCACCCCGGTTATGTACAAACCGATATGGTGAATTACGGCGGCGATATCAGTGCCGATGAAGCCGCGCAAAAATTGGTTAACTTAATAAATCAATTATCGATGAGTGAAACTGGGGTATTTAAACATTCTAATGGCAGTGTTTTACCTTGGTAAAAACAGCTGATGCTGCCTTAACTGCTGCTTCTGCCGTAAACGAAAAGCACAAGAAGATATGGCAAACAGTACAGGCAATCCCTTATGGAAAAGTGGCTTGTTATGGACAGGTTGCTGATTTAGCCGGCTTGCCAGGTCGCGCGCGTCTAGTTGGAAAAGCATTAGGCGCCGTGCCAAAAGGTGGCTGGCGAGGTCAGTCTGTGCCCTGGTATCGGGTGATTAATTCACAAGGTAAAATTTCATTTGCGCCCGGTAGTGAAAGTTTTCAGCAACAGAGTGATTTACTGCAAGATGAACAAGTCGTGGTACTTGGCGCTAAAATTAAATTAAAAGAATTCCAATGGCAGCCAGATTTAGCTGAGTTGTTGTTTGTTTTAAAAGGCTAATTTCTCGATAAGCGTATATCTTTCGCTGGAATAACACCTGTGCTGCATTCAAATGTGTATGCAGCACAAGTGAAGTGCGCTTTATAGGTGGGTTCGCACTTCAAACAGCTCAGGAAAAAAGCTGACATCTAAGGCCTTTTTCAAAAAGCCAACGCCAGATGAACCACCGGTACCTTTTTTGTAACCTATGATACGTTGTACTGTGTACATATGTTTAAAGCGCCACTGCTGAAAGGCATCTTCAATATCAACTAATTTTTCAGCTAGTTCATAAAGCTCAAAATAAGTTTCAGGCTGTTGATAAACATTTAACCAGGCCTTTAAAACACTGTCGTTACGTTGATAGGCTTGGGTAACATCGCGTTTGCTGACGTCACTATCGATGTTAAAACCCGCTTTGGCTAAGGCAATGATAACTTCATCGTATAAGCTATTTTGTTTCAGTAAGGTATCAAGCTCTTGATATGCGGTGCTGTTAGCCTGATGAATATTAAGCATGTCAGCATTTTTATTGCCCAATAAAAATTCTAGCTTACGATAGCCACAACTTTGAAAGCCAGACGAGCGGCCTAGGTCGTCACGAAACTTTAAATAATCACTAGGCGTTAACGTCGATAAAATATTCCACGACTGGGTAAGCTGCATAAATATTTGCTTAACGCGTGCAATCACTTTAAAAGCAGGACCAAAGTCTTCCGCTTTGATAAAGTTAATCGCACTTTGTAATTCGTGTCCGGCCAGTTTTAACCATAATTCACTGGTTTGGTGAATGATGATAAAAAGCATTTCGTCATGCTCACCACTTAACGGTTTTTGCGCTGATAATACTTGCTCTAATTGCAGGTAATCACCGTAGGACATTTCATTGTTAAAGTCTTGATGAATGCTTTGCTCGAGCGGACGAGTATTATTGTCAACGTTACTGGTCGATTGGTGAAAAGGACAACCGCTGGTATTGTCAGTCGTTGCTTTTTCTACCTCAGCATTTGTTTTTGCATCTTTAGAAGAGTCAATTTGATGGTGTTTGTCTTTAGTCATGACTCTGGCCTTGTTGTTGTTTATTTATCGATAAGTTTTTTTGCTTGTCGTTAAATACGGCATGCACTAATTGCAGAAGTTTCTGATAAACAAAATCGTCTTGCCAGCAACTTTCAATATTGGGGATTTGCATAATTTGCTGGATAATTTCTTGTTGAATATCGCCAATAGCTAACGCTTGTGAATAGGGTAAATGTGGTGAAAAGGTCACCATAGAGTACAACGGCGTCCAAAGTTCAGGGTGGCGCTTGTGAAACTCGGCTTCAATTTTCTTTTGTAATAAAAAGCTCGCTTGGCCAGACAGTTCGCTCATTTCAACAAAATTACGTTTGGCTAGCTCGGTGATTGCATCAGCATTTATTTTTCGTTGCGCTTGATAGGCTGGAAATATTTTTGACCAATCATGGTGATGCTCAGCAATTAATTGACCTAACTCGCGACAGTCTTCAAAACCGCAGTTCATACCTTGACCATAAAATGGCACCATCGCATGTGCGGCATCACCAATAAGTGCTACTTTTTCGTTGATCGCCCAAGGATCAACTTTGACTAGAAACAACGGGTTAGCCGTTTTTTCCATAAACTCGTCGATTGGATTTTCCAATAATGGCATGGCATCAGCAAAGTGAGTTTCGAAGAACTGCTCAACGTCAGCACGTTCAGTTAATGAAGCAAATGACACTTCGCCTTGAAAGTCGAGAAATAACGTACAGGTGAAAGAGCCATCTGGGTTTGGCAAGGCGATCAACATAAACTTTTTACGTGGCCAAATATGTAAGGCATTTTTAGCCATTTTAAATGAGCCATCTTCATTGGCTGGAATATGCAATTCGATATAGCTTTGTGGCATATAGGATTGATTGTAGCTAAAGCGAGGCGTTTCTTGGGCTAAACGCCGTACTTTGGAATAAGCACCGTCAGCGCCAAATAATAAATCTGCCGATACTTTTTCAATATTTTGCTCGTGCATAAAACTGGCGCTGGCGTTATTAAAGTCAACGTCAACTAAGCGTTGATCAAACTTAACTTCGACTAGCGGCTCTTGTTCGGCTAAATCGAGCAATTGCTCGTTAATACCGGCCCGAGAAACTGACCAAATAGCTTGAGATTCAGTGCCGTAGGCTTGCTCGGTAATTGTACCGTCAACAGCATGCATAACACGCTTTTGCATAGCAATGGCCTGTTGTTTGACGACTTTATCAAGCCCGATAGCTTCAAGTGCGAGCCAACCTCTATCCGATAGCGCGATGTTGATAGACTTACCTTGATAAATGCTTTTAATTCGTGAGTCAGGGCGTGACTCATATAATTTAACCGGATGACCGTGGCGCGCTAAAATCACGGCCAGCAAGGTACCGACTGGGCCAGCACCAGCAATGGTGATGTTTTCTCGTGCGTTAGCTTTTGAATCAGCTTTTGCTTTCGCACTGTCGAGCATTCGTTGGGTTAACGACATTAAAGGCACTCCTGCAATATTCTGACAAAATGATAAACATCTTGAAAACTATTGTATAAAGGCACGGGGGCAACACGAATAACATTAGGTTCGCGCCAATCGGTAGTTACGCCATTTTCTTCTAAGGCATTAAACATTGCCTTACCGTCAAGCCCTGCAACATTCACCATTAATGATAATTGACAGCCACGTTCAGCAGCATCTTTAGGGGTGATAATGCGAATTTTATCACCTAATTCTGCCTCGATTAGGTCGATCATATATTGACTTAACAACAACGACTTTTTACGCAGCGCAGGCATACCGCCTGCTAACGTGATGGTATCGAAAGAACCACGTACAGCTGCTAGCGACAATACTGGAGGGTTTGATAACTGCCAGCCCTCTGCCGTAGGGATAGGTTTGAAGTTGTTTTCCATTTTAAAACGGCTTGATTTGTCGTGTCCCCACCATCCTGCGAGGCGATTAAGTTTGGTGTTTTCAACATGACGTTGATGGACAAAACAACCAGCTACTGAGCCTGCACCACTATTGAGGTACTTATAACTACACCAACAAGCAAAGTCGACTTGCCATTGATGCAAGGACAATTCTATGTTGCCAGCCGCATGGGCTAGATCAAAGCCTACTTTTATGCCTCTAGCATGGGCGACTTCGGTGATGCGTTGCATATCAAGCACTTGGCCAGTGTAATACTGCACCCCAGGTAACAAAATCAGGGCGATTTCATCACCGTGTTGCTCGATTATTTGCCAAAGATCATGGTAGTTAAGTAGTTCTTCACCGGGGCGAGGAGTCCATAACAATAAGTTTTCATCGACACTTTTACCGTGATGTTTTAGTTGCGATTCAACTGCGTAATGATCTGAAGGAAACGCATGATCTTCGATTAAAATTTTAGATCGTTTCTTTGTTGGTTGATAAAAACTCGCCATCATAAAATGTAAGTTGGCGGTCAGGGAGTTCATCATCACTACTTCTTTAGGCAAAGCACCGACAATTTCAGCGGCTTGTTCTGTTAAAAACTCATGATAAGGCAGCCACGGAAATTCACCTTCAAAATGGCCTTTTACGCCTCGTGCTTGCCAAGCGTCGAGCAATTCAATCACGGCTGCTCGGGCGAGTTTCGGCTGTAACCCTAATGAATTACCCGTGAAGTAATATTCGTCGCTACCATCGGCTTGTTTCGGAATAGCAAAGTGCTGACGCATTTTAGCCAGCGGATCGTTTTGATCTAATTGTTGTGCGTACGCTAAGGTGTTTTTATCAGTACTCATGTCGTTCTCATTATAATTATTGTTTACATGTTATTAATTTATTTGCTGAGCTTGAAATAACATCGGCCGGCTCGGCGCAGCGTCATTTACAAATGCAGGTGTTTGTAAGTTCATAAAATAGAAACCATCTTCAATGCTGTTGTCGATATAGGCCATTTCGGTGATGGTTTTATTGATCAAGCTATTTGGACTCGGTTGATGTGCCCCTTCGATAACTTGCCAAAAAAGGTGGTGGCAAGTCAGTAAACCATCGTCATTGAGCCGGTCTAGCGAAGGTAGGTCGAGTATCAAGTGTTCAACTCCACGTTCGTTGAGATATAACACCGCGTTTGAGGTAAAAAATGCCGGTTGATTCGCGTCGTTATAATCGGCTTGGCATTTATCGACACTATTAGGCAATGTTCTCACCACTAGACTTTGCAATTGTTGATCATGATAAGGCGCTAATGCTTGCTCAAGTTGCTGGCGGCTGATCACGCTGTCGTTTTCGTTAAAACGTGGCGTGTATTGATCCTCAGTGGTACTTGCGGCTACTGGGGTAATTGAAATCAAGGCACAAGGCATTAATGGCGGTAATTCAAGCGCGGAAATACTTAACGATAATTCGTTGTCTTGATCGCAAATATGGCCAATAGTTTCGGTATGCGTGCCGTTACAATGTGGGTTAAAACTTAATTCAAAAACATTACAACTGCCGCCTTTGGTGGTATCACCTATAAAACCGCCGGCTTGCATCGGCTTAGCTAATGCGGGCGTGGCGCCAAAATGACTCGGCTGATTTTCGCTGTGCATAAAGTCTAGCGCGATGGCCAACGAGTGACCAAAGTCGGTATTAACATCATATTGATGCTCGGCTAGGGTGATAGTTACTTTCATTATGACTCCCTGCGGATGCTTGTTTGCGGTTTGCTTAAGATCATAAAAATTGCTCTTTGCTTAAGCCTAGCCAATTCAGGGCGCTGCCATGTAATAACTTGGCTTTAATGTCATCGTCAAAGTGACTGTTTTCAATTAACTTGCCAGGACTTAGCTCGCCTAGTGGGAAAGGGTAGTCTGTGCCTAAGGCAATATTATCCGGTCCCATTAAATCAACTAAGTATTTCAGTGCTAAAGGGTCGTGAACTAATGAGTCGAGATAAATTTGCTTGAGAAAGTCGCGTGGATTTATAGGGCAGTCGACCGCGCATAAGTCTGGACGGACATTAAAGCCATGCTCGATGCGGCCAATGGTGGCAGGGAATGAACCACCGCCATGGGCAAAGGCAATTTTAAGATCAGGTAAGCGTTGTAACACACCGCCAAAGATCATTGAGCAAATAGCCAAGCTAGATTCAGCGGGCATGCCGACTAACCATGGCAACCAATATTTCGGCATTTTTTCTTTTGCCATCATGTCCCAAGGATGAACGAAAACCGCTGCACCGAGATCTTGTGCCGCTTCAAAAATCGGAAATAGTTGCTCATGATCTAAGTTCCAATCATTAATATGAGAGCCAATTTGCACACCGGCTAAGCCAATGTCTTTTACACAACGCTCTAATTCTTTTATTGCTAAATCAGGTGCTTGCATGGGTAAAGTGCCTAAACCGACAAAGCGTTTAGGGTAGTCGCTGACAATGCCGGCGATGTGGTCATTTAAATATTTTGATAAATCTAGCGTGTCTTTTGGCTTTGCCCAGTAATTAAACATTACCGGTACAGTAGACAGCACTTGTACATCGACACTGTGTTGCTGACAATCTTTTAAACGCACTTTAGGATCCCAGCAATTGTGATCTATTTCGCGAAAAAATTTTTCATCAACCATCATTCGCGCACAGCCACATTTATGGTGGTCTAAACTAACAAAACCGCCATAACCGTACTTTTCACGCAAGTTTGGCCAGGTTTTTGGCAAAATATGCGTATGAATATCTATTTTTAGCATATGACTTCCTATTTTTTTACTGCCGTAAAATCGCACTTTTTGCATTTGCAGTTTTCGGCGTCGCCATAAAAGTTATTGAACACTTTTGGCAAATCAGTTTCGATATTATCTAAGCAAAATTTCTCGGTGTAGAGCGGATTTTTACATTGCTGACAAAACCAAAAAAGCGCGTCTTGTTGGCCAAGTGCGCGCTTTTGTTCCACCACTAGCCCGACACTGTTTTCAAAACGTTGCGGTGAGTGAAGCACCTTTGGCGGCAGTAAAAATATTTCGCCGGCTTTGATCTTGATATCACTAAACGTTGGCGCTTGGCTATTTTCAGGCTCGCTAGCATAATCTTCGTTGACTACACTGAGCACCATTTCACCTTCGAGTTGATAAAATAACTCAGGGGTTTCGTTGTAATGGTAGTCGCTACGATTATTTGGCCCACCAACCACCATGACAATATAGTCGTCTTGCTCGAATATCTGTTTATTGCACACCGGCGGTTTTAGAAGATCGCGATGTTCATCAATCCATTGTTGCAAGTTAAAAGGCATGGAGAATTTAGCCATGATTTATGCTCCTTGTTGGCCCGATTTAGCCGGTAGGGCAGCGATACATTTTAATTCAATCGCAATAGGCGTAGGTAATTTGTTGACTTCAACCGTGGTGCGACAAGGCATGTTTTCGGAAAAATATTCTGCATAAAGTCGGTTGTAGGTGGCAAAGTCATCTTTCATATTAGTGAGGAATACCGTGACATCAACCAGATCCATCCAATCAGCACCCGCTGAAGCTAAAATGGTACTGACATTTTGAAAGACGCTGTGACACTGTGCTTCTATGTCATAGCTGATAATTTCACCTTCAGCATCAAGTTCAACACCTGGAATATCTGAGCTGCCGGCTTGACGTGGGCCAACACCTGATAAAAATAATAAGTTACCTACTTGTCTAGCGTGTGGGTATAAACCAACAGGTTTAGGTGCCTGATCGGCATTAAAAAATTCTGACATAATGTTATCCATTTAAATTGTTATTTTTTGTTTTAGTTATTCTGTTGTTTTTGTTAGTGCATTAGTTGTGACTAAACAGCGTTATTAGCCTTAAGTTTAGTTACTTTGTCGGCTAAAACACCTTAAGCGCGCAAAACTTAGCATCTAAGTTTATATCGGAGCAGGGGAAGGTCAGATCAAGGTCCATTTGCAGCCTAATGCGCTAGCAAATATTGCTCCTGATGATTTAAATTTAGTACAAGTTTGATTCATAAAACGCTCAGTTTAAGTCTCTATCTAAAGTGGCTGTTAATACTTAACACAAACATTTTTACTTTCTGTAAAAAATCGCATCGCCTCAAGACCTCCTTCTCGGCCAAGACCTGAATTATTCATACCACCAAAAGGGGTACGTAAATCTCGTAGCAACCAACAGTTAATCCAGACAATGCCGGTGTTTAAATTTTCAGCTAAATGATGCGCACGAGCTAAATGATTGGTCCATACCGTTGCCGCTAAGCCATACTGGCTGTCATTGGCTAGGGCTAACGCTTCTTGGTCGCTATCAAAGGGCTGTAGGGTAATGACCGGGCCAAAAATTTCTTCTTGATTACATCGGGCGCTATTGGCTAAATTTTCAATGATGGTCGGTTGCAGGAAATAACCTTGTTGGCAGCGGCCATTGAGCTTAACTTGCTCGCCACCGGCAAGAATTTCTCCGCCTTGAAGTTTGGCATCATCAATATAGCTAAGCACTTTCTCTAAATGCGCTTTTGAGACAATTGCGCCCATTTGACACTGTTCTTGTAATGGATCACTGGGGATTAATGCTTGAGCTTTATCGACCAGTGCTTGTTTGAACCTGTCATAAATTGAGCGTTCAATATATAAGCGTGATGCACATAAGCAAATTTGACCTTGGTTAGCAAAGCTGGCGCGAAATACTTGTTCAACAGTGCTATCGAAATCACAATCAGCAAAAATTAATGCCGGATTTTTTCCACCTAGCTCAAGCGAGAGCTTTTTAAACTTAGGAGCGAGCAGTTCTGCAATAGCCGCGCCGGTGGCTGTACCGCCAGTAAATGAAATAGCTTTAACTTTTGGATGTTCGCAGATAGCCTGACCGACTTTAGCGCCAGTGCCATGTAAAATGTTTAATACCCCGTTTGGTAAGCCTACTTTTTGACAAACTTCGCCGAGTAAAGCGGCTGTTTTTGGCGTTATTTCAGAAGGTTTAGCAATGACACAATTACCTGCGGCTAGCGCTGGCGCTATTTTCCAAGTAAATAAGTACAGTGGTAGATTCCACGGTGAAATACAGCCAACAATACCGACCGGCGGCCTGAGGGTGTAATTTATCGCTTTACCCGCCATGGCATGAGATTCGCTGGCAAATTGTGAGCAGGCGTGGGCAAAAAACTTAAAATTACTGGCAGCACGCGGTATATCAACATTGCGAGCAAGGCTGACAGGCTTACCGTTATCTGTTGCTTCGGCCACTGAAAGTTCTTCTAAACGACGTTCAATTTCATGCGCAATGGCAATTAAGTAATCTGCGCGTTGTTCAAGTTCCATGGCTTGCCATGCCGGTAATGCTTTTTGAGCAGCGGCAACAGCAAGTTCAACATCGTCATCATGACTATCCGGTATTTGGCCATAAACCTTGCCAGTAGCGGGCTCAATATTATCAAGATATTGCTGTGATAGCGGCGCTTGATATTGGCCATCAATAAAGTTTGCAATGATATCCATTGTTTTTTCCTCTATAGACAGCTAGTGCGACCACCATCAACCGGTAAGTTAATACCAGTAATATATCCGGCAGCTGGCGAAGCTAAAAATGCGGCTGCGGCGGCAAATTCTTCTGGTGCCGCGAATCGACGCATAGGAATTTGCGCTTTTTCGTTAATAGTGGCTTGTTCAATACTGATATTTTGCTTTTTCGCTTTACCACTAATAATAGCGTCTAAACGCGAGGTGGCAGTAGCGCCAGGTAAGACGTTATTAACGGTAATACCAAAAGGACCAAGCTCATTCGCCAATGTTTTTGACCAACTAGCCACTGCGCCACGAATAGTGTTTGAAACACCTAAACCTGGAATAGGCTGTTTTACTGAAGTAGAAATAACGTTAATAATACGGCCAAATTGCTTTTCTTTCATCGCAGGCAATAGTGCTTGTACTAAATGATGATTGGTAACTAAATGAAGGTTAAATGCTTCGAGAAAGGCACTAACATCAGTGGTACTTGCTGGTCCTGGAGCAGGACCGCCCGTGTTATTAATCAGTATGTCGTAGCCACCATTAGCGGCTACATCCTCTAGAATTACGCGATTAACTTCATCTGGTTGAGCAAAGTCAGCGACCAATACTTGATGCTGTTGACCTTGTTCAGTACAGAGTTCGCTTTTTACGCTGTCGAGTTTGCTTTGGTTACGAGAAAATAAGGTTACGCTAGCACCTAAGTTGGCAAGTTCGATTGCACAAGCACGGCCAATACCTTGGCTGCTACCACAAACTAATGCGCGTTTTGAGCTTAAATTAATATCCATTACAGACCTTTTTGTTTTTATTTTATGCACTTTTTTAGCACAATAAAAAATTTAATGTCAGTAAAATATTGACAATAATTTGCTAAATAACGCCAGCTGCTGTCAGCTTTAATTGCCGCTAATTTTTTAAACTGAAATTGCGCTTAAAAAAATCTTATCCCCGAGATTCATAAATTAAAAAATAAACAGTATATCGGGTGTTTTGTTGGTAAGTTAGACAATAAGCTTACTAAACAGGCACTATGGTGAAGCTTTAGTCTTTTGTTTTAGTAAAGCTTTTCAGTCACTTTTTAACATAAATCACACAAACTAGGGGGCATTATTAACGTTGCCTGACGTTAAATACTGACAGCTTGGCGAAAACAACAAGACATTCCTCGTTCGGCTCGTTACATTAAGACTAAGATTGACATTCAAAGGAGCAGAAAATGAAGCGTAAAGCACTATCAACCTTAATTGCCTCGGTATTGGCATTATCAACTTTTACAAGCAGCAATGTTTTAGCGTTTGAACAAGACGCGGCTAACTTTATTGCCAAGGACTATAAACAGCATTTAGCGCCGTTGTGGGACCATTTTCATCGTAATCCTGAATTGTCATTGATGGAAACGAAAACAGCTCAGCGTTTAGCTGACGAATTAACGGCGAGTGGCTTTAAAGTCACTCAAGGCGTTGGCGGAACAGGCGTGGTTGCTATCATGAAAAATGGTGCAGGCCCGATGGTCATGGTTCGAGCTGATATGGATGGCTTACCGGTCGTTGAGCAATCAGGTTTAGCAAATGCATCAACCGTTAAAATGAAAGATTGGAATGGCGAAATCGTAGGTGTTATGCATGCATGTGGCCATGATGTTCATATTACTAGTTTGGTTGGTACTGCCCGCTATATGGCAGAGCATAAGGACCAATGGTCTGGTACGTTGATGTTGATTGGTCAACCAGCAGAAGAAAAAGGCCCAGGCGCATCAGCGATGATGGACGACAATATTTGGCAACGTTTTGGCCAACCGGATTATGCTTTTGCATTTCATGTTAATGCGGGCGCAGAAGCAGGGAAAGTGATTGTTGATGAAGGCTCACCTTATGCTGGTGCAGACACCGTTGATATTACGGTTCATGGTGTTGGCGCACATGGTGCATCGCCTCATAAAGGTAAAGACCCTATTGTAATAGGTGCCCAAATTGTCACTAACTTACAAACGATTATCAGTCGAGAGTTAGCGCCGCGTTATGCCGGTGTGATCACCGTTGGCGCGTTTCATGCTGGCACAAAGCACAATATTATTTCTGATGAAGCAAAGTTACAGTTAACCGTTCGCAGTTTAACGCCTGAGGTTCGTGAGCAATTATTATCGGCAATAAAACGTGTTGCTATCGGCACTGCTCGTACGGCAGGTATATCTGAAGATAACTTACCGGATGTAGTGGTCAGTGAATTTTCATTTCCGCCAACGTTTAATGACCAAAAACTCGCTAAACGTTTAAAAGGTGTCTTGAATGAAAAAATGGGCGCAGAGGCATTGTTAGAGCCTGCAGAAACTGGCATGGGCGCGGAAGATTTTGGATTTTTTACTACAGACCCATACATTCCAAGCGTTTACTTTAAAGTGGGGGGCACACCTAAGGCCGATATTGAGCGCGCAGAAGCGGGTGGGCCAGCCGTTGCTAGCCATCATAGTCCGTTGTTTAAAATTAGCCCAGAGCCAGCAATAAAGTCAGGTGTTGAAGCAACCGTACATGCTTTATTAGATGTAATGGCTAAGTAACTTTTAAGCTTTAAATGTTTTAGCTATAAAGGCCTAGTTGTTTACAACTAGGCCTTTTTGTTTCTATCGATGAGAAATTAACGCAGTAAGTTTGTTATTAATGAGGTGGTGATTTCACAGCTATAAATTTCGTGAGTTAACTTGAGGTTAGGCATGACTTTACTGACTTTTAGCTGAGGAACTGAGTATAAAGAAGATAAGTATTTTATTGCTATTTTAATGTGAAGATTCGTGACTTTTAAAATTGTACTTAACAAGTATGACTCATGCTTGTTGCCGACTTTCTAGCTAAGCTGATAAGTTAAGTTGAAATAAGCTAAGTTGAAATAAGTTAAGCAAAGTTAGGAACAGACGTTAATGCTCTATGCTGTCAGGACTTTGTTGCCAAGTTGCTTTAATATCAGCAAAAACGCCTCGCTTTTCTAATCTTGTCATCGCTTGTTTTAACGAGTTAACAATGGCTTTATCAGTAGCTAAACTGCAGGCAAAATAAAACTCAAATGATACGTCATTAAAAATATAAACATTTTTATATTTCTCGATATCTTCATTGTTGTGTAAGCGGCCATTTAGTAATACAGCATTACTTACTATCAAATCTACACCTCGGTTCGGCATTTCTAACAACCTGAGTAAAGCACTGTTATTGTTAATGACGTAAAGATGTTTATTTTCTTCAAAGCCTTTTGAAAGTAAATAGTGATGGGCGAGATCGTCTTTGGTAACAGCAATTTTATAATTTTTGGCTTGCTCAATATTCTCGATAACAATAGGACTGTCTTTTAGGCTGAACATAGCAGTAGAGCTAGAGGCCAGCAAACCAATCCATTGAAACTTATCTTCTCTTTCAGGGATACGTACCATCGAATAAATACAGGTGTTTTGCTCTTTTAAAGCTCGGTTATAAGAAAGTGACCAAGGGTGGGCGGTTAATTCAAAATTAATCTTAGCTTCTTGTAAAGTCGCTTCAATAATCTCTGTAGCGAAACCGGAAATGGCATTACCTTGTACAATTTGAAATGGCACTAGATGTTCAGTAACGATATTTATTTTGCTGGCGTAGGCACTATTACCGACTGATAATATTAAAAATATCGTGATTGCTTTCGCTAATATAATTAATGGTTTCATAGACAGTGCTAGTTCCAGAGTAAATTTGTACGATAGTAAAATATAGTTATAACCTGATTATCCTTTAGTTACTATTAATGAAAATCGTGATTTTGTAAAATTATTGGCAGTAGATTTTGATTATTTCTAGCCTGAATTCATTGCTTTATGTAGAAATTCTTATATTTTTAGCGACTTAAGTTAATGTCAGTCAATACTTAACCTCAATTCGAGAGAATTTTTCATATAAAAAAGCCCAGTCAAAGACTGGGCAAAAATAAAGGGGAGATTTTTAAAACTATTTAAGCTTAACTTAACTGTTTTCTATTGCCTTACGTTGTTCAAGTAAACTTTTACCATTAATGGCAATTTTTCTTGGTTTTAACGCTTCAGGTATTTCTCGCTCTAAATCTATGTGCAATAAACCATGCTTAATAAAAGCACCGATTACTTTGACATGATCGCCGAGTTGGAATTTACGTTCAAAGTTACGTTCGGCAATACCTTGATGTAAAAATTTACGTTCAGTATTGGCGTTGTCACCGGCTTTTGTGCCTGTAACAATTAGGGTGTCTTGTTTTGATTCTATATCGAGTTCTTCTTCTGCAAACCCGGCTATTGCCATGGTAATACGATATTGATCTTCCGCTAATAACTCAACGTTATACGGAGGGTAAGAAGATTGTTTGTCGGCTCTTGACGCTTTGTCGATTAATCCAGCTAAGTGATCAAATCCGATAAAAGAGCGGTAAAGTGGGCTGAAATCTGTAGTTGTACGCATAATTCATATCCTATTAAAGTTTAGCAATATGTTGTCTCTGTCAATATTTCGTGATGCTAAAACCAGCTAATGCTGCGAATTAATACATCTGAAATTTATAATGCTCAGAGTGTTAAAGTGCCTTTCAATTTTGAACAGGCGGTTAATGTAGCCCCTATTGGCGACTACACTATTAAAGATGGGATTGCGCGAAGGTAATTCAAGTGTTTTGTATGAAAAAGATTTGTTAAAAATCTCGATTTAGTTATAACCTATTGAATTTACGATTTAATTTTTTCGAAAAAAAAGCTAATGACAGTCATTAGCTTTTAGCACTTATTACTTTTATTTCGCCCAAGGGGCTTATAAAATTATTTTACTGTTGAGTCGTTAATCGTTTTAGGCTCGGATTCAACTTTAGTTTTTACTTTAGTGTCTAATGTTTCTGCCTCAGACTCATTTAAATCATCAGTAGGCTCGACAGTCAGGCTCAATGATTTTAATTTAGCTAATGCTGTATCGTAATCAGGATGCTGTGAAATATTAGCGACTAATTCTTTATAGGCAATTTTACCGTCAGAGTCGATAATAAAAATGGCACGAGTTAACAGGCCCATATCTTTAATTAATAAGCCGTAGTTTTGACCAAAATCACGCCAAACGGCATCAGATAGCACTTTAATGCTTTCTACTTTTTCCGTTTTACAAAAACGCTTCTGCGCAAAGGGTAAGTCATTGCTGATAGTCAGCATGACAACATCGCTAGGAAGGTTAGCAACTTCATCATTAAAGCGTTTAGTTTGAATAGAACACACGCCCGTGTCTAAACTTGGCACTACAGATATTAATATGGATTTGTCTTTAAATTCAGCTAATGTTACTGGCGAAAATGACTCAGTGACCACTTTAAAGTTGGGCGCGTCTTCGCCGACGTTTACTTGGTTACCTAGTAAGGTTACGTACTTCGTTCCTGCCATCACTAAATTAGTGGTTTCGGTCAGTTCAGTTGCTACAACTTCAGTTATCGTCGTCAGCATAAATACTGAGCTAAGCAGCGCGATTGCAGGTAATTTTTTCATTTTATTCATGTCAACATTTACTCAGGGCAAAATATGATTAAAGCTTACCTCTGTGCAAGCTAAATTGCGAATAAAACGTGTTTTAATTTTAAAATCAAACTATTGTTTATATAATGGTTTAAGTCAAAGTCGTGTTTTCGCCTTTAGAATAATTCTCGCTGAAATATTCAATTAAACTTACTGATAAAATAACAAGCCGAGGTCATTTCCCTGTTATGTCAATTCCTTTACTGATTTGTGATGATTCCAATATGGCGCGAAAACAAGTCGCGCGTTCGCTACCTGATGGCTGGGATGTCGACGTTACCTTTGCCACTAATGGTGTTGAAGGTGTCGCGGCGATTAAAGCGGGTAAAGGCGATGTGTTATTACTAGATTTGAACATGCCAGAAATGGACGGTTATCAAGTATTAGAAACCATTTTAAAGGAAGACTTACCAACATTAGTCATTGTGATTTCTGGTGATATTCAACCTGAAGCACATCAGCGAGTGAAAAGTTTAGGGGCTTTGGATTTTATCAAAAAGCCGGTTGATAAGCGTAAACTTACTGAAGTTTTACATGCTTATGGTGTGATAAATAAACACGATCTTGTTACTGAAAATGTCACGAAGCCAGCCAATGTCTCTGGTGCTGTGATTAATGCAGCTAAAAAAGCACATGCATCAAAACCTAAGTCATCTGACAAATCAGTTTTTTCGGTTGATTCTGATATGCGTGATTGTTATCAAGAAATTGCCAATGTTGCTATGGGCCGAGCTGGTGATTTATTAGCACGTTTACTTGATGTTTTTGTAGTTTTACCTATTCCAAATGTTAATTTAATGGAAGTCAGTGAATTAACCATGGCACTTTCTGACGTTGAGAATAAAGAAAAAACCTCGGGTATCTGCCAGGGCTTTATCGGTGCAGGTATTTCCGGTGAAGCTTTACTTATTCTCAATGACTCAAGCTTTAAAGATATTGCCGCTTTGATGAAATATGACAGTGATTTAGATAAGCATGTTGAATTAGAACTGCTGATGGATATGGCTAATGTGCTTATAGGCGCGTGTTTAAGCGGTATTTCAGCACAGCTTGATATGTCCTTTAGTCAAGGGCATCCCGTGGTGCTAGGACAACACCGAAAAATTTCTGAATTGATTGAGACTAATACCAATAAATGGAAAAAAACTCTCGCGATTGAAATTAGTTACGGTATTGAAAACTATCCAATTAAATGTGATCTTTTGTTACTTTTTACAGAAGACTCAGTATTAACGCTTAATAATAAAATTGCTTACTTAGTGGATTAATCATGACAGTAGAAACAGAACAGTTAAATGAATTTCATTGGTTGGTGGAGATGCTGCATACCATTGATGTTGGCTTAGTGGTACTTGATCGTGATTACACCATTCAAATTTGGAATGGTTTTATGGAAAACCATAGTGGTTTGGTGCCTCGTGAAGCTAAAGGTAGAAATATATTTGAGCTTTTTGAAGAAATTCCTGAAGATTGGTTCCGCCGTAAGGCTGAGTCAGTGGTGCTATTGAAAAATAAAGCCTTCACGATTTGGGAGCAAAGGCCTTATGTTTTCAAGTTCAATAATTATCGCCCCATTACTGGTACCGCTGATTTTATGTATCAGAACACCACATTTATTCCGTTGAAATCAACAACAGGTGAAGTCACCCACTTGTGTTTACTGGTTTATGATGTCACCGATAATGCCACCCATAAAATAGAGTTAGAAAAAGCTAATTCTGGTTTAGCTATTTTGAGCCAAACTGATGGTTTAACGAAATTATTTAATCGCAACCATTGGCAAAAATGTATTGAAGCTGAGTTTAAGCGTTTTACCCGTAGTAAAAATACCAGTAGTTTAGTGATGCTCGATATTGACCATTTTAAATCGGTAAATGATAACTATGGTCATTTAGTGGGGGATGATGTTATCAGACATCTTGCGCAAGTGATTCGTGAGCAAGTCCGAGAAACCGATATTTCTGGTCGTTATGGTGGTGAAGAGTTTGTGATTTTATTAGCAGACACTAATGCTAAAGATTCACTTGTATTCGCCGAAAGGTTAAGGAAAGTGGTAGAAGAATCGGTAGTGCTTTATAACGATATTAAAATTAAATATACCGTTAGCTTAGGTATAGCAGAGGTTGAACCTGAGCTGACATCTGTATCGCAATGGCTAGAAAATGCGGATACAGCGCTTTATCAATCGAAAGACGGTGGTCGAAATAAAGTCTCGACTTACCAGAAGTAATTTAAAGATTTAAAATCAAAAAAAGCCCGAAAGGGCTTTTTTTGATCCGATATCAGCGGTTTAATTATTGCATTTTGTTTGAGGGCAGTAGCCAATGTATACCATAGGAAATGACAATCGCAATCAGCACACCAATGCTATTGGCAGCTAAATCTAACCATTCGCCGTAACGATTAATATGAGGCTGTATCAATTCAATTAAGCCACTCCACGCAATAATTCCTAAAGCAATAACTAGCCAATATTTAGGACGACGCAATGCTGTCGGCAACATCAAAGCGCAATAGCCAATAAAGTGATGGGTTTTGTCACTTCCTGGTGCAGGTGGCAAATAGTCGACAGGAAACAATGAACCAGCCGTTATTAATACTAAAATAACGGCTGTAATTGCTAACCAAAATCGGTTAATAAAGTTTATCAGGGCAATGAGCATTATTTTTTATAGACCAACTTACCGTTTACCCAAGTTTTATCGACCGTCATTTGCCAAATATTTTCTGCTGGCATGGTAAATAAGTTATTGTCGAGTAAGACAAAGTCAGCTTTTTTACCGGCAGCTAAGCTACCAATGATGTTGTCTTGATGGCCAGAATAGGCGGCATCTAAAGTAAAGCTTCTAAAGGCTTCTAATGGCGTCATTTTTTCTTCAGCAAACCATCCGCCTTGTGGGCTATTGTTATGATCTTGACGGGTAATTGAAGCATGCAAGCCATAAAATGGGTTGGGCGACTCAACTGGAAAGTCAGAGCCTGCAGCAATAATGGCATTAGCGTTGAGTAGTTTTCTCCATGCATAAGCACCTAAAATTCTTGTTGGGCCAAGGCGGTCTTGCGCCATGTTTTTATCACTAGTGGCATGTGTTGCTTGCATGGCTGCAATAACATCGAGCTCGGCGAATCTTGGGATGTCTTCAAGGCGCAGCACTTGAGCGTGCTCAACACGGTGGCGAAGTGCGCTTGTTTTAGTTGCTTTGATCAGGTCTTCGTAGGTATCAAGTACCAACTTATTGGCATTGTCGCCAATGGCATGGCTATTGACTTGAAAACCATGTTCCATAGAGGTACGAACTAGGTGTTTAAACTCTTTTGGCGTGTTTAATAACAAACCTTTATGGCCCGAATGATCGGAATAATCTTCAATTAATGCCGCACCGCGACTGCCTAAGGCACCATCGGCTTGAATTTTTACACTGTTGAACGTTAGCATGTCGTCTTCGCTGCGGTATTTACCGTTAGCTAAAGTTTGCTGCCAATTTGCTGAAGGTAAATACAGCATCGCGTTAACTCGAATACTCATGGCGTTTTCTTGACTGAGTTCTTTAAAAGCAATTAAGTTTTCGCTGTCGATACCGGCATCGTGCACACTGGTTAAGCCATAACTAGCTAGTGAGTCCATAGCTTTAACTAACACTTGTTTTTGTTGCTTTATCGTTAGCGGGGCAATGCTGTTGTCGATAAGGGCCATAGCATTATCAATAAAAACACCAGTGGGTGAGCCATGCTTATCTTTAATTATTTCACCACCTTCGGGCGATACCGTGTCTTTGGTTATCCCAGCGATGGCCATCGCTTTTGAGTTTGCCCAGCCAGCATGGCCATCAACACGTTTTAGCCAAACAGGTTGTTCAGGAAATAAAGCATCTAAACTTTTCGACGTTGGAAAGGCGTTACTTGGCCATTGAGTTTGATTCCAACCTCGACCTTGTATCCAAGTTAATTCAGTATTGGCTTTAGCATAGCTTAAGGTTTTATTTACCGCGTCTTGCTCTGATTTAGTATTGACTAAGTCGGCGCGTAATAAACTTAAACCGTAATTTAATATATGGCCATGTGAGTCAATTAAGCCGGGGATCAGAGTTTTTCCTTGGCCATCGATAACCGTTAAGGTTTTCGCTGTTGGCAGTACTTCGTCGGCAGTATAAATTTTATCAATTTTATCGCCAGTAAATGAAATCGCGCTGAAGCGCTCAAGTTTATGGTCGGAAATGGTATAACCTTGAATATTTTTAATTAAGGTGGTGTTTGCCAATACCAGTGCAGGGCTTAATGTTGCTAGCAATAAGCTTGCTTTGACCGTGCTTGAGAGAATTTTCATTTTACTTCCTTGATTTAGCCTTTAATGTTGCTAAATATTAGCACGGAAAGTGTAGCGAGTAGCATGAAAAATACAGTGAGTTTTATTTTTTATTAGTTATGGTTTCATAATGGTTAAATAAAACAAGGGCCAATCAGGCCCTTGTATTAAAACGTTAAATTATGCTGTAAAGCGGGTATTTATATTGTTCTCGTTGCCGTTGCTGGCGGGATCAAGGCCGCTTTTCGTGCTGGGTAGAGTACGGCCAGTTGGCCAACAATAAATAATGCGACTACGCCAAAAGCGACTAATTCAAAGCTGATGGGCGATAAATTAAAGCTGTTAACTAGCCACATATTAAGCGCGACTGCACCAACACTGCCAATTAAGATACCAACGCAAGAGATAAGGAAGTTTTCCATCATAAAATAACGCATGATTTGCCCTTTAGTTGCCCCTAGCGCACGGCGTGTGCCTATTTGTTTAGTACGGCGATTAATACTAAAAATGGCTAAACCGACAATGCCAAAACCGGTGATTAAGGTCAGCGTTATCACCACTGTCATTAATATTTTATTAGTAGCATTTTGTTGCTGATAGCTTCGCTTTCTGGTTTCTTCAACGGTAGTAACTCGGCGAATAATTCGTTCTTTATCGCTTTCTGCTAACGCTTTTTCAATGATCGGCATTAATGCATCACGTTGCCCAGGCTCAGTGCGAATAAAATAATAGCCACCTTTAGCTTCACGATGAAAAGGCACTAACATACTACGTTCAACACCATTCCAGCCATTCCAAGGTGCTTGCATTGCTTTGATGACACCAATAATTTGCAACGGTTGATTTTGAGAAATATACACTGTTTTTCCGATAGCAGATTGCCAATCATCAGGGTATAAATTCTCTGCAAAGGCTTTGGTAATGATAGTTTTTGCCGGCCAAGTCGATTGTCCATCTTTGCGTATTTCAACATCTGCTTGGCTGAAGTTTGTCCCAGCGATGAGTTCTAAACCCAGACTGTTTAATGCGTGTTCGTCAACCATATAAATGGCTGAGCCAACCGCGTCTTGATCTTCACCAGGTTGATGTTGCAGCGCCATTGACCAACCACTGCCACTTAATGGCACGGCATTAATTTGTATTGCATCAACAACACCAGGGGTGTTGCGGATCATATTTAAGTCGGTCTGTAAGTGCGAAATAATATTATAATCTTGGCCAAAAATAGTATTGGTTAAGTAAAAGGTATTCGCTTCATCTAAGCCGCTCGCTCGTTTCATTTGCTGCTGGCGGTCTTGGATCATAAAAATAGCGTTGACCATAATGGCCATCGTTAAGGCAATTTGCAGTGCGATCAGCATAGCGCCTATTTTATTACGCGCTAAAGCGCGCAGTATTAGTCCTGTTTCTAACATAATAATTCCTACTTTATCTGCTACGCTTATTGGCTTTTAAGTTGCTGAGCGGGCTGTATATTACAAGCACGCCATGTTGGGTATAAGCCAGCGAGAATGGTTGAGAACAAGGCTAGTAGTACGGCTAATGTTGCCATTTTACTATCTAATGTCGCTAAGTCTTTCATTGAATCGCCGTATAGTATTTCGATTCCTTGTAAGCCTAAATAGGCGAGTACTAAGCCCAATATACCGCCTAAAATACCAATGCAGGCAGACTCAATAATGTACTGACTAAATAAGGTGCGTTTACTGGCGCCTAATGCTTGTCTTAAGCCAATTTCGGGCGCTTTACCTAAAAACTTAGCCAGTAATAAACCCACGGTATTAAGTAAACAAACGATCAGGAACATAAATGACATCGCCATCATCATTTGGGCGTCATCAGCAACCACTTCTTGTGATTCAAGCCACTGCATAACATTACTTAAACGGTTATCAATAGGGCGTTGAAAGCGGCCGAATTGTTTTTGTTCTTGCACGTAGGCATTGAGAAATTGCAGGTAATCTTCTTTATCTTGTTCGGTTTTTAACTCCACCCAAAACTGTGTCCAAATACATTCAGAGGCAAGAAATGCTTGAAAGCCATCCCCGGTAGGTTTCCAACAATTGGTATTACCTGAGCGTGATATTTTTTCATCAACAATTAAATGAAAAGGCACAAAGATGTCTTCTGAATCGTTAAAAGCACCGGTGGTAATGTCATAGAAACGAGGCTTTGGTTGCCAGTTATCAATCACACCGACAACACGAAACATATTACCTTCAAGTTTGATGGACTTGCCGACTGAGTCTTCGCCACCAAAAAGTTTTTCGTTGGTTTCTTTACTCAGTACCACGACAAACTCTTTACTGTCGTCACTCGCTCGAGACCAACCGCTGCCGTAAATAAAAGGCACATTGAACATAGTGAAAAAGTCAGCAGAGTTTGCTCGGCCATTAACGATTAATGGCAACATGTCAGGATTTTCAGGCTCAATGACCCCAAAGGCTTGCGCTTGAACATTCTGGCGAAAGGCCTTTTGTGCGCGCATTAAGTTAGTTGAATCAGTAAAGGTCATTTGATCCGGTGGGCTTAAACCATCATTAAATGGGTTGTTAATGTCCCAACTGTCGAGCTGGACATAGTAAAGCTGTTCACTTTTCTCGGGGATAGGATTCGCCGACATCAAATAATTGACTGTGATGGTGGTCATGGCTGCGCCGATACCTAAACCGATAGCACAGACCATTAACAGGCTTAAGCCCCAGTGCCGTAAAATACTGATCCAAGCGAGTCGTAAATAATAATTAAACATACAAGTGTCCTTGTTTAGCGGGTGCTAAGAGTGTTAAGCAATAGCTTGGTTCATGATGGGGGTTACTTTCTCGAGTTCACTGACTCGGCCATCTTTTACTTGTATGGTGCGTTTAGCGCGCTGCGCTAGCTGGGCATCATGTGTCACCATAATGATGGTAGTACCTTGTTGGTTAATTTCTTCAAGTAAGGTCATAACGCCTTGCGCCATTTCTGAGTCTAAATTACCCGTAGGCTCATCAGCCAATAGAAACCTTGGGCTAGTCGCTAGTGCTCTTGCGATGGCAACACGTTGCTGTTGTCCGCCTGATAATTGGCTAGGTAAGTGTTTCATACGAGATGCTAAACCAACACGTTCAAGGCTTTCTTCGATTCTGCGTTTACGTTCTTTGGCATTAAAACCGCGGTAGCGCAGTGGCACATCGACATTGTCATAAAGGTTTAAGTCTGGAATTAAATTAAAGCCCTGAAAGATAAAACCAATTTTTTGATTACGCATGCGAGACCGGCCATCGTCATTGAGTTGCCCCACTTCTTCACCGTCTAATAAAAACTCACCATTAGTAAAGGTTTCAAGTAAACCTGCGATGTTTAGAAAAGTGGTTTTACCTGAGCCAGAAGGGCCTGTAACACTGACGAAGTCTCCTTCGTTAACCTGTAAGCAAAAATCACGTAAGGCATGAGTTTGGATGTCGGCAGTTTGAAATATTTTATTTATATTTTTCATTACGAGCATGTTGAATTCCTTGTATTTGGACAAAATTTGTTAGTTGTCAGTTATTTTTTGCTAGTTATTCACTAAGTAATACTTGTGTGGCGTCATTAAAGGTATCGGTGCCTGAAATAATAATTTGGTCACCAACGTTAAGTCCTTGCAGTATTTCAACATGGCTTAAACTTCTCGCGCCGGTGGTTATTGCGGTTTTCGCTGCTAAACCATTACTGACTTTATAAGCGAAACGTCCACCGCTACTTTCTAAGAATTGGCCGCGTTGTACTTGTAAAACATCGGCTTTGTATTCGAGTATGATTTGGGTGTTTAAGCGTTGATTTTGGCGTAACTTTTTTGGAATGTCGTTGATGAAACGCACTCGCCCAGTAACCTGATTATTCAGTATTTCGGGGGAAATCGTTACTAGACGAGCACGAAAGGGCTGTTGTTCAAATTGAATATTTACTTCCATACCTATGGCTAAGTCATCGGCGTAACTTTCAGGAATTTCAATTTCAACTTCAAATTGTGATAGGTCTACGATGGTTAAAATAGCTTGGTTTTTACTTAAAAAGGTTTTGTTGGCGGTACTCAAATTACCAACAATACCATTGACTGGCGAAGCAATATTTAAGCCGTCTACTTGGCGTTGTAACTCTTTTACTAACAAAGTTTGGCGTCTAATATCTAGTTGTAATGATTGTCCGTCAAAGTCTAAGCTTTCGATATTAAGCGCAGCGTCTTGTACTGCATGTTTATGTTGTAAGTTTGCTTGTTCTAATTCGTCTTGCGCTTTTTCGTAATCAATTTGACTGATAGCATTTTTGTCATAGCCTAAGTCAGCACGGCGTTTTTCACGCTTGGCAGTCACGAGTTTTACATTCGCTAAATCAACCGCTTTTTGATCGATTAGCCTTTGCTTTTTGGCTTGAATATTTTGACGGTGAAAGCTTGATTGCAAACTCTCAAGCGAAGCTTGTTGCTGAGATAAACGACTATTAAGCTCAGGGCTTTCAAGTTTGGCGATGATTTGCCCTTGTTTAACTTCATGACCTGCTTCTATCATCAAAGTGATTGTGCCATCAGCAGGGCTATAAACCGTTGGACTTACCGCAGCTACAACGCGACCTAATACCGAAATATCACGGGTAAAGTCGCCTTTAGTGATTGTGGCAAGTCGGACACGGTCAAGTGAGATTGAGTGTTCTGCTTTACTCCAACGTGAAGCTGATGGTGCCACTTGCCAAATAATACTGGCGAGTAAAATGGTAACAATTGAAATGATAACCCAGCGTTTTTTTGATGACTTGTTTACATTTATTTTGCTGTCTTGTGCACTGGTGTCTTTAATCGACATGACTTTTCCCCCGAATGTCAAAATCAGTGCTTAATCAATAGCAAGGCCATTTGCTAATGGGCACTGATATAGACTAAGTCGTGCTGAGTGGGAAAAAGGTTTAAATGTTAGGGAAGTTTTTTATTTATTTGTTTTGAGGTTACTGAATTAATCAGTATTTTTAAGCTGTGTTCGTTGGCGAAAAAGTGCAAATGCTAAAAGCAAAAATACTATGGTGAAGTCGATGATACGGGTATAGCGGGCATAAGGTGTTAGGCCGGTTACTAATGGTACATCTACGCTTAACACCGCTTCTTGAAATTGTGGGATTTGTTTTATTATTTCGCCTTGATGATCAACCACGGCAGTAATACCGTTATTGGTTGAGCGCAGAAATGGCCGGCCGAATTCTAATGCTCGCATTCTAACAATTTCTAAATGTTGGTGTGGGCCATGTGAGTCGCCAAACCAGGCGTCATTACTGACGGTTAATAACAAGTTAGTTTGGTTAGAAAAGTTGGCGCTAAGCTGCTCTGAAAATGCCACTTCAAAACATATCAGCGGCAATAAGTTATAGCCATTAGCGACTAGGTTACTTTGTACGTATTCACCGCGACTAAATGATGACATTGGCAAATTAAAAAATGGCGCAAGGGGTCTTAACCAATCAGCAAAAGGTACAAACTCACCAATAGGCAGCAAATGATGTTTGCTATAGCGATTGTTATTATTGTATTGATAACTACCCAATTCGTCAGCGGCGGCATATTTACCTAATACGATTAAATTATTGTAATAATTTTTAGTATCAAGGTTGTAGTCAATAATACCAGTGATAATCGCACTGTTATTAAGCACCGATGAGCTTTCAGATAATTGTAAAAAATCTTGTGCTTGGGTACTCGGTTCAACCGCGGTAATGGCAGACTCTGGCCAAATGATCAGGTCTGCAGGATAATGCTGACGCGTTAAATCTAAGTACTTTAACATGGTCGGCCAAGTCAGCTCAGGTGCCCATTTCATTTCTTGTTTGATATTGGCTTGAACCAGTAACGTTTTTACCACTTTACCGGTTGGTAATACCCAATTTGTATTGTGGAAAATTAAACTCGTCAGAGATATTAAGAGCAGTAAGCAGACGTTAATAAAAACTTTACGTTGCTTGATAAGGTAGACAATAGCGATACTGATGATGATCACCAATGCGGAAATACCTTTTTCGCCAATAACAGGTGCAAAGCTTGCTAATGGTCCATCAATTTGACTATAACCCAGTGTTAGCCAAGGGAAACCGGTAAAAAGTACCCCGCGTAAAAACTCAGCTAATAGCCAAAGTGGTAATAATAGCCACAGGTTAAGCTTTTGTTGGTGAGAAAAACGTGCTGCTAGATAACAGGCAAGTGCAAGAAATATCGCTAAATATAAACACAAAAGCAGCATCAGTAATAACGATACTACTAACGGTAAACCGCCAAATTGGTCGATACTCACATGTACCCAACTAATACCCGCCGCAAACCAGCCAAACGCGAAGATAAAGCCTTGTTTGCTAGCGGCTTTCGCCGACTTACCTTGTAACGTGAACAACCATGTTGGCAAGATAATCGCTATTAACCAATACTGAGAAAATGGCGCATAGCAAAACACGAGCGCAAGACCTAACAAGAAGCTAAAAGCATTTTCTTTATTAGTTATATTGCGCTGAACGCGTTTAAGTAAGTGGGTTAGCATCAAGTTTAATCAGTGACTTTACCGACAACGACATGTGCTTTTGGGACGGTTATTTGCAAGGTTTGAATACGGCGGCTATCAGCGGCTGTAACTTTGAAAATAACTTTATTGATGGTGATTTTTTCACCTTTTTTCGGCATGTGACCAAAGTGCTGTATAACAATACCACCGATGGTGTCAGCATCACTTTCATTAAACTTTAAATCAAAGTAATTATTGAAATCAGTAAGGTCAGTTAGCGCTTTTACTTGGTAAACTTGGCCAGCAAGATATTTAATATCTTCTTCCATAGCATCATCGGTTTCGTCTTCTATTTCACCAACAATTAACTCAAGAATATCTTCAATGGTGACAACACCGGAAACTCCGCCATACTCATCTACAACGATAGCCATATGGTAGCGTTGCTGGCGAAACTCTTTGAGTAAGGGATCAACTTTTTTACTCTCAGGAACAATAATGGCTGGACGAATAACTTGTGCAATAGTGAATTCATCATCAACGGGTTTAAAGCCGTAAGCTAGCAAGTCTTTTGCTAGTAGAATACCTTCAACATCGTCAATATCATCATTGATAACCGGAAATCGAGAATGTCCAGACTCGACGATAATGTCGAGCGACTTCTCAAGTGGATCGTTAATATCTAACGTCACCATTTGCGATCGCGGGATCATAATATCACGTACTTTCATATCAGATACTTCAAGTACGCCTTCGATCATTTGTTTGATTTCAGGGTTGATTATTTCACGGTCTTCAGCATCGTTTAATGCATCGGCCAGCTGGTCTGTGCTTCTCGGTTCTCCGGTAAATATTTGAATAATTCTATCCAAAATCGTTTTATTTGAAGAACCGTTACTAGAGTGGGGGTGGTCGTCGCTCATAGAGCCTTTTTATTTCCTTGTTAGTTGAATAAGTCTTGCTAGCTAGTTGGCTAGTTTGTAACCGATTTAGGTTAATTTCAAGTACTAATTCATTCTTTACTCTCTTCAATAACCATTTTACTGAAGTAGATCAAAAGTTAGGTTGTTATTTTATACAAAAGCCAAGATAAGACCTGACCATTGCGCTTTTAATTCATAATTAATTGATTTTATACGGCTCTTTAAAGCCTAAACCGGTAATTATTTTTGTTTCTAGTGCTTCCATTTCATCAGCTTCGTCATCATCAATATGATCAAAGCCCAATAGATGCAAGCAACCATGCACTACCATATGCGCCCAATGAGCGTTGAGTGTTTTTTGTTGTTCAATGGCTTCTTGCTCAACAATATCAACGCAGATAACTAAATCGCCTAATAAGTCTAGTTCAATTCCTTCAGGAACTTCAAAAGGAAATGATAAAACATTAGTCGGTTTGTTTTTGCCTCGATATTGCTGATTTAATTGCTGACTTTCATCGCTGCTGACTAATCTAATGGTTAGCTCAAAAGGCTTGTTAAAAGGGCTAAGCGCGGCTTCCGCCCAACATTGGAAATCTTCCTCGCTTGGCACAATTTTACCATCACAGGCTAATTGTATATCAACAATAATGTTAGCAACGCTATTGGTCATTTTTATTTTCGTTTGCTTGAATTAATGCTTGTTGTTCTTTTAATTGCTGTTTTTCTTTTTTGAGACGATCTTCTTGTTGCTCAAACGCTTCATAAGCTTCGATTATATGAGCAACAACAGGATGGCGTACCACGTCTTTAGATTGGAAAAAGTTAAAGCTTACCCCTGGAATATCGACTAATACATCAATGGCATGACGTAAGCCTGACTTTTGCCCTCGCGGTAAATCGACTTGTGTGATATCTCCGGTGATAACAGCTCGTGAATTAAAGCCAATACGGGTAAGGAACATTTTCATTTGTTCAACGGTAGTATTTTGGCTTTCATCGAGAATAATAAAGGCATCGTTTAAAGTTCTACCACGCATATAAGCTAATGGTGCTACTTCGATAACATTACGTTCAATAAGCTTTTCAACTTTTTCAAAGCCCAGCATTTCAAACAAAGCATCGTATAAAGGGCGTAGGTAAGGATCGACCTTTTGCGATAAATCACCCGGTAGAAAACCAAGTTTTTCACCTGCTTCAACCGCTGGACGAGTCAATAGTATACGTCTAATTTCTTGACGCTCTAACGCGTCAACAGCGCAGGCAACAGCGAGATAGGTTTTACCTGTACCAGCAACACCAACACCAAAACTAATATCGTTAGTGATAACGTTTTGTACATAGCTTTGCTGGTTTTCGTTACGCGGTTTTATGATGCCACGCTTGGTTTTTATCGTCACCATGTCTTCATATTTAGCGTCAAGCTTACTTGGCGCTGCTTCTAAGACTCCGGCATCAACAATCGCTAAATGTACCATTTCAGCCGAGATAGTGTTTGCCTTACCTTTAACGGTTTCAGTTTCTAGGTAAAGCTCAATTAATATGTTTTTAACAGCGTCACAATGTACATTTTTACCGGTAACTTTAAATTCATGACCTCGGTAACTGATCTCTACACCCATGCGGCGTTCAATTGTTTTCAGATTGTCATCTATCGCACCACATAAATTAGCGAGGCGATTGTTATCGGCAGGTGAAAGCTCAAAGTTTATACTGATATTTTTGCTCAATGGTTAATCCTGAGTAAGTAAATCGTTATAACAAAATGGCAAAATTTTATTGTTTGCCATTTATAATTAAGTGCTAAAAAATTCATGCGCTAAAAGCTTAACTATTAACCGTTAAGGTGTAAAAGTCGCAACACCTAATTCGTCAGTTGTGTTTTCGCTTGCACCATGATGACTATTCGCAAGAATGTCAGCTGGAGAGTGCGCAATACGTAACCCCATTTCGCTTTCTTGACGCACTAACTCACCACGTAATGAATTGGCATAAACATCGGTGATTTTCACATCAACAAATTGACCAATAACGGTATGCGGAGCAACAAAGTTTACGATGCGGTTGTTCTCAGTACGGCCACGTAATTCCATCGGGTTTTTCTTTGAAGGGCCTTCAACTAGAATCCGCTGTTCGGTATTTAGCATATTACGAGCAATGCGTAATGCTTGCTGGCTGATACGGTCTTGCAAAATTTGTAAACGTTGCTTTTTAATATCATCGCTGATGTCGTCGACCATATCGGCAGCCGGCGTACCTGGACGTGCGCTGTAAATAAAGCTGAAACTTAAATCAAAATCTACCGACTTGATCAAGTTCATTGTTGCTTCAAAGTCATCATCAGTTTCGCCTGGAAAACCAATAATAAAATCAGAAGACATACAAATATCAGGGCGTACTTTTTTCAATTTACGAATTTGAGATTTATACTCGATTGCGGTATGGCCGCGTTTCATTTGCGTTAAAATACGATCTGAACCACTTTGTACCGGTAAATGCAGGTGGCTTACTAACTCTGGCACATCTGCATAAACATCAATAATGTCATCAGTAAATTCTATCGGATGCGAGGTGGTATAACGAATACGGTCAATGCCATCAATAGTGGCAATTAAGCGTAATAATTCAGAGAAACGACAAATAGTGCCGTCATGTGAGTCACCACGGTAGCCGTTTACGTTTTGGCCTAGTAAATTAACTTCACGAACACCTTGCTCGGCAAGTTGAGCAATTTCATATAAAACGTCATCAAGAGGACGACTGACTTCTTCACCGCGGGTATATGGTACAACACAGAAAGTACAGTATTTACTACAACCTTCCATGATCGAGACAAATGCTGTTGCACCGTCTGCTTTTGGCTCAGGTAAACGGTCGAATTTTTCAATTTCAGGAAAACTAACGTCTACAACAGGGCTTCTGTCGCCAGTGACTTGCTGGATCATCTCTGGCAAACGGTGCAATGTTTGCGGACCAAAAACCATATCAACATAAGGAGCGCGTTGGCGAATAGCATCACCTTCTTGTGAAGCAACACAGCCACCAACACCGATAACAAGTTCTGGCTTGTTAACTTTGAGGTTTTTCCAACGACCTAACTGATGAAAGACTTTTTCTTGAGCTTTTTCGCGAATAGAGCAGGTATTCAGTAAGATAACATCAGCATCTTCTGCTTCCTCGGCTAATTCGAAGCCGTGGGTTGAGTCTAAAAGTTCTGCCATTTTCTGCGAGTCATACTCGTTCATTTGACAGCCCCAAGTTTTGATGTATAGCTTTTTACTCATTTATTCGCGCCTAATCTTTCTATGAATTGATTCTAGTTTTTGCTAGAGAATTTAAGGAGGCGTATTTTACTCTTTCTTTGCCGATGATGCTAGTTTAGAAATATAGTCGAGTTAAATCATTTATAGATTTAAGAGAACTTCTCTAAAGGAATAGACAAAATCATTTCACTACCACGCTCCTGATTGTCATAAGTGTGAAATGTCGCATTAAACTTTTTAGCCACTTGACGGATATAGTACATCGCCATGTCAAAATTAATTTTACTGCTAAATTGAGCGAAGCTTTGTTCGTTGTCGGTGATCCGTAACCAAATTTTGTTATTAGCAATTTGGATATTGACCACGAAGATACCGCCATTACCATTTTTGATAGCCGCTGAAATTGCTTCATAAATAATACGGTAGATAACGGTTTGCATGGCATGATCTATTCTATCGTCTTCAACATTGAGCTCTAGCTTCATTAGTACGTGATATTGTTGATGAAAGTATTCAGCTAAATACGGTAAAGCGATGCTCAATGTACTCTCGGATAATTTATTGGGTACGATTTCAGGTTTTTTCGATGTTAAATCATTTAAACATTCATCAATGAGGGATTGAATAGTGCGAATGGCTTTGTCATCAGTTTTAGATTCGTTAATGCCAGAACCATCAATCATCGAAGCGTCATGTTGATCCTGACATTGCTCGTTAATTAATGATTGTACCTGGAGCAATTTACGTCGAATGTTCGATTTTGATTGGCTCTGATTTTCGATTTCATTATTCAATAATTGATGTACATGATGAATTGAACGTGAACGTAAATATAATAACCAACAGGCATATGCAGCGCTAAGAACAAAGAATATGATATAAATTACCTGGCTGTTTGGGTGAGCATACCAAGGGTAAGCGACATTAATATCAGCATAGGCCTTATATTTACTCCACTCACCTAAGCTATTTGTGCCCATTATTTCAATATTGTATTCGCCAGAAGATAAACCAGTTAACGTCAGTTGACTGCCGTTAGTGTTATTCCAGTCTTTTCCATTTATTTGATATTTGAACTTTTTCTTTTGCCCTGTTCTAAAATCTAAACTTGCTAGTTCAAGGGTTACCACGTCATTTGGTGAGTCTATATTAATAGTTTTGTTTAATAGCTGAGTTTTACCAGACACAGTAGTTTTACTAATAAGTATTTTTGCGTTTATGCTATTTTCAATGGTCAGCGGAACTTCTAAAATCCCACCATAGTGGCTTGCATAGACCTTGTCGTTGAGTAGAACCTGCTTTTTACTAAAACTATATTGCTCAGTATTTGGCACTAAGGTTAATTGATATGTATCAGGATTTAAGCGATATAACCCAGGACGAGCGGCAATCCATATTTCGTTATTAATATAAGTCATAAAAGCAAATACAATGTTTTTAGCTATGTGTGATAACAATTCACCTTGCATATTAAAAATGAATAAACCATCACCATTGGTTGTTGCAAATACTTTGCCTTGGTATTCAAGTAAAGATATCACTTTAGCCTCGCCAAAACGTTCGATGGGGGTAATGATGTTTTTGTCAGTATCTATCATATCTATACCGACTGATGTTGCCGCCCAAAGCTTGTTATTGCTAAGCGGTAAAATATCGAGGACTTCAGCAGAGCTGAGTAGTTCACCGTTAATATGATAATCAATTTGTTTACTGGTTAGGTCGAATTTGATTAAGCCGTTGGCGTTGGTTGCTAAGTATAATGCGCCGTCTTTATATCTCATTGAAAGTAATAGTAAGTTATTGTTAGCAAAAGGCACACGTTCTAGCGTTTTATTTATGCTGTCGAACTGCCATAAGCCGTCAAATGTTGCGACATAAATGTAGCTGTCGTCGGCGTAAACATCGGTAATAAATTTAGCTCTTGCGGTAAAATTCTGATTAATTTCTGCTGGAATTAGCTGACTCGTTTTAGATAGCGTACTCAAGCCAGCTCCATAACTGCCAAGAATTAATTGGTTTTTATGCATAGTTAATGCAATAGCATTAATGTCGACGTCAAATACCTTGGGAATGTTTTTTGCGATTGAACGCATGACTTTTTCAATGCCACGATTGGATAAAATCCACAAAACCCCAGTACTATCATGATAAATAGTTTCAACTCTTGCTGTCTTAATCTTGGGATAGTTATGAGATAACGCTGTTAAATCACTTAATTGATATTTGTGAATTTCGCCAAGATTATCGACAGCAATTATACTATGCATGTCATGTGAAGCGGTCAATGCTGTTAGTGTTGAGTTCACCCTGATGCTGTTGCGTTTATTGTCATCAGACAAGGTGATTAATTGATTACCTTTGGCGATAACCAATGCCGATTCTGATGCAGACATTGTTGATATGGGACCAACGGCAACTTGCTCAAGGGTGCTATCAACAACTTTAAAAACTCCGTCAGCGGTTGCAATATAAACATGCTCTTTTGTATGCTCTAAGAAGCTAATCTCAACGTCGTCGGCGATGACTTCGGTCACTTGTGTCAAGGGATTTATTCGGTACAGTTTATAATGCACATTGAGATAGTACATGCCTTGATGGGCAGTAACCTGATAAACACTATTGTGGTGAATATCTACCGGTACTTCGGTTGCTTCGCCGGTAGTGGTGTCAAAAATCCATAACTTGTGGGTTTCTGTTGCGACCAGTAATTTATTATCTTCAATAACCTCTATGTCGTTTACCCAGTTAAATGGAAGTGGCCAATTTTTATTATTGTTACTGATAATTATGTCATTTTCACTGTCGTGTCTGACCAAACCATTTCTTGTTGCTAACCAAATAAAGCCATGATTGTCTTGTGTGATGGCACCGCTATGTATATAAGGAACGTTTAAAGTAGCAGCTGAAGATAGGCATGAGAAGAAGCTTGAAAATAACAGAAAAAGTGGCGCAAACCTGCACCACTGATTTATTTGAGTAAACTTAATCGAAAAAAGTGAGCTAGGTGATGCTCGCAGGCGCTTCTTTTGGGGGGTGACGTTCATCACCGCAAACAGCAAACACGTTAGGCACCTCATCATCATGCTCAGGATGTTGAACCAAAAGGTAAGTCGGTTTTCTAGGAGAGCTTTCAGTTTGTTTATTTTGCCAGGCTGCACGCACTTTATCTGCATGTACTTTTCCATATTTTACTTCAAATGCAGTGGCGATCATTTCGACACCAAAATCATCCATCACCATGATGGCATTGCTATGGTAGCCACTTGTGGTGTCAAAATCTATATCAACTGTTAATATTTTGTTACTCGGTAATACCAAATCTGCTTTTAGCTTAGAAATAACAGCTCGGTCCTCGTGCGCGGTTAACTGACTTAAGTTAGGTTTTTCGGTAAAGTCATAAACTAGATTTATGTCATTAGTGATTCTTTTCTCTTTACTTAATGCGGTCATGGCTTATCTCTTTAGTTAACTTGTTGTTTTTTGAGCTTAATGGAGCTTTGATTATAGTGATCAAAAATGTTAATGATAGCTTTTGAGATATCTTTTAATGGAATGATGTTTGATGAAATGGCAGGAACAACTAGAAACCTTGGGCTATGTTCAAATTAAACATTTTTTTCCCAACAAAATGGCGGAAGAGTTACGGGATAAAGTTATTAGGTGTCATCATTTTAAAAAATGGAATTTATTAACAACACCTTATCGACCTTTAATGAATATTAAAGATCGGATATCAAGCAATGTTATTGATAAATCGAGAAAGCTGCAGGCAGAAAAGGCCTTCAAACATGGCAAATTTTCCTTTTCATTTTATCGCTCAAGTAATAAACACGCCAAGCAACATGGCCAAGCTAACCTACATAAAATTGTTGGGCAGCGAGTTGTCGAATTATTGAGTGAAGCGTCGCTAATTGAGGGGGAGTTGCAAGATTCGTTTTTTGCTGAGTATAAAAAAGGACAGTTTATTAGCTATCACACCGATGGTAACGCGGGTACATATGCGTTTATATATCAACTTACAACAGGTTGGCAACATAGGTTCGGTGGTCAGTTAGAGTTATATCCCAAAAGTATCAAGTTCTTTAAAAAAACATTGCCGCCGTCTTTTAATACCATGACGCTGTTAAAGTTATCGCACCCAATGCCGCATAGTGTGAGGATGCTAAATAATCCCGCACATAAACATCGAATTACTATTTCAGGTTGGGTAGAATAACCTCATATTACTAAAGTTGTAAAAAACCATTATGAATCAATTTGATTGTGTTGTTGTTGGCGGAGGCATGGTAGGCGCGGCAAGTGCGCTTTCACTCGCTGAACTCGGCTTAAAGGTCGCTATTATTGAGAAAACGGCCCCAGCCCCATTTTCTCCTGAGCAAGCTTTTGACTTAAGAGTATCAGCTATTTCATTAGCTTCTGAGCAATTATTAGCGCAATTAGGGGCTTGGTCGCAATTAACACAATGGCGAATGTGTCCGTATAAGCGTTTAGGGGTGTGGGAAACTGAACAAAGTTATACTGAGTTTAATGCGGATGATATTAAGCAAACTCATTTGGGGCATATTGTTGAAAACAGATTAATACAACTTTCGTTATGGCAACAAGTGCAGCAGCACAGCAACATTACTTTATTTTGTCCTGAAACTTTAACTAAGCTTGAACAAACTTCGACAGATGTTGAATTAACTTTATCATCGCAAATAATTCACGCGAAAATTGTGATTGGCGCTGATGGTGCTAATTCAGTGGTGCGTAAATTAGTTAATATTGGCACTACAGGATGGGATTACGCGCAGTCAGCGATGTTGATAAACGTACGTACCCAATTGCCTCAGCAAGATATAACTTGGCAGCAGTTTTTTCAAACCGGGCCACTTGCCATGCTACCGATGCCAGATAATAGTGCGTCATTAGTTTGGTATCATGAAAAAGATCAAATAAAGCGTCTATCTGCCATGTCGAATGAAGCATTAGGGCAAGAAATAATGCAAAGCTTCCCCGCGCGTTTAGGCAGTGTTGAAGTTGTTGATAAAGCACCTTTCCCATTAACCAGACGCCATGCTAATCAATATCATAAAGACCGCGTAGTGTTAATTGGTGATGCAGCACATACTATAAACCCAATGGCAGGACAGGGCGTTAATTTAGGCTTTAAAGATGTTAAGGCGCTACAACAGGTTATTGCAAAGGCGATGGGCAATGGAGAGTCTTGGCATCACCCTGAGGTATTATCGCGTTATCAACAGAACAGAAGAACTGATAATTTATTGATGATGACGACTATGGACGCTTTGTATTTGTCATTTGGCCATCCCTCACCCTTAGTTAAACTTGCCCGTAATGCAGGGTTGATGCTGGTGAACAAATTACCAAGCGTTAAAAATAAAGCATTAGCATATGCCTGCGGTATTTAAATCCTTTCTCGGTGGTAAATAAAAATAGCTATAAGCTGTCAGTTTTAAGCTTTCAGTTAACCTCAAAACCATGCTTGTTGTGCTTGTTTTAACTGATAGCTGACAGCTGAGAACTTAAAACTTTTTTGCCCTTTAAACACAAGAAAAATTTAACCACAGAGGACACCGAGGAAGGCAAAAGCAATACAATAGATTAATTATTTTAAGGGGGGATTAAACAACAGGTAGATAAGCTAATGGAGTTAAATCAAAGGAAAATAATAAAGGGGATAGAGATTAAAAGTAGATAAATGAAATGGTACGGGTCAAGAGACTTGAACTCTCACATCTTTCGATACTGGAACCTAAATCCAGCGCGTCTACCAATTCCGCCAAACCCGCATTTTCAGGTAGTATCTCAATAATAGAGACGATATAACAACTAAAATAAAAAGAAAAGTGGCTGGGGTATGAGGATTTGAACCTCAGAATGACGGGATCAAAACCCGCTGCCTTACCGCTTGGCTATACCCCAACTGGATACTTTTAGATTTTAGTTTATAACATTGATGGACTTTCGAATAATACAGAGAATAAAAGAAAGTGGCTGGGGTATGAGGATTTGAACCTCAGAATGACGGGATCAAAACCCGCTGCCTTACCGCTTGGCTATACCCCAACAATGTTACTTACTTTCCAACAATTATCATGATGATAATTGTTAGTAGAATGGTACGGGTCAAGAGACTTGAACTCTCACATCTTTCGATACTGGAACCTAAATCCAGCGCGTCTACCAATTCCGCCAAACCCGCATTTCTTCTATTACTACTAAGAGTAAAAATGGTGGCTACACCGGGATTTGAACCTGGGACCCCATCATTATGAGTGATGTGCTCTAACCAGCTGAGCTATGTAGCCTTTCCATCTTGCCTCTCAGCAAGTGGCGCGTATTATGCAAATCTGATTGGGCTACGTCAACCGTTTTTATCAAAAAAATAAGACTTTTTGACTGTTTGGCTAATCGCTGTGCAATTTGTCGGATATCTGCGCAAAAACAGAGCTAAAAGAAAGGCTCATTTAATGAAATGAGCCTTAGCATGAGTAAATTGAATTTTACTTGATGCGTTCATTGGCAACTTTTGCCAAGTGAGCTGAGCTTTTAGTTACGGCATCTAAGTTTGCTTTAACAGTTTTAACCGGTAATTTACCAATCAGGTATTCGCCAACATCAAGCGCGTTCGATGTTGCAGCAAACTCAAGTATGTTTTGATCATTACAACCTATGGTATCAAAGATAGCTCTGACCTTAACTTTGTTAGTTTTTAAAATTTTTCGTAGGCGTTTTTTATCATTGATTGAGATATATTCACATATGCGTAAAGACATACTGTCTTCAAAAGCTAAGCTTTGTGGTGCATAAGAAACGGCAGTAGCAACGAATAAAGAAGCAAAAAGTACTGTTTTCATATAATTCCTATCGAATTGTTGGGTGTTGTTCTAGAAAGTTTAACTTGAATTTTAAACTTTGCCAGTTTTAGGTATTTGTCAGTAGGGTAAATAAGCTGGCGCGTATTTTAATGTATTTTATTGAAATAACTAGTTTTTAATAACACTAAAATAGGTTTTATAAAGAAAAAGCCAGTCAGTGTTGCACTGGCTGGCTTTAAGAAGAAGTTATATCTAACTAGCTGATTGTAATTGTTCAGCCATTTGACAACACTTTATTTAAACATTAAATCTAAAGTGAACCACGTCACCATCTTTCACGCGATATTCTTTACCTTCTAAGCGCCATTTACCGGCTTCTTTCGCGCCTGATTCACCGTTAAATTCGATAAAATCATCATAAGCAATAACTTCGGCACGTATAAAGCCTTTCTCAAAGTCGGTATGAATAACACCAGCGGCTTGTGGCGCAGTTGCATTTTGCTTAACTGTCCAAGCGCGGACTTCTTTAACACCAGCAGTAAAGTATGTTTGCAAGTGTAGTAAAGAATAACCAGCATTAATGACACGATTTAACCCAGGTTCTTCTAAACCGAGATCTGCCATAAATTCAACACGATCTTCGTCTTCCATTTCAGATAATTCACTTTCAATTTCAGCACAAACCGCAACAACTATAGCATCTTCAGCGTCAGCTATTTTTTGAACTTCATCAAGGTAAGGGTTATTTTCGAAGCCATCATCATTAACATTAGCAATGTACATGGTTGGTTTAATGGTTAAAAAGTTTAAGTAATCAACGGCTGCTTTTTCTTCCTTAGTTAACTCTAAAGAACGCACCATATGACCATCTTCAACATGCTTTAATATTTTTTCTAAAACCGGCATTTCAAATTTAGCGTCTTTATCGCCGCCTTTAGCTTTTTTAGCTAATCTAAAAATAGCACGTTCGGCAGTGTCCATGTCAGATAACGCTAATTCGGTATTGATCACTTCAATGTCATCAACCGGACTAACTTTATTAGAGACATGAATAATGTTGTCATTCTCAAAACAACGCACTACATGACCAATGGCATCGGTTTCACGAATATTAGCAAGGAATTTATTACCTAAACCTTCACCTTTAGATGCACCAGCAACTAGGCCTGCGATATCAACAAATTCCATTGTTGTTGCTAAAACGCGTTCAGGATTTACAATCTTCGCTAAGGCATCTAAGCGTGGATCGGGAACAGGTACAACACCAGTATTAGGCTCAATTGTACAAAAAGGAAAGTTAGCAGCTTCAATACCCGCTTTAGTTAACGCATTGAAAAGTGTTGATTTACCGACGTTGGGCAAGCCAACAATACCACATTTAAATCCCATGATGTTTACCTATAATGTTGTCGCAATATTCGTTATTGCGCTTTAAAAGAATGTAGACGATTTTGAGCTTTCTTAACATCGTCTTTTTGCCAAATTTCAAAACAGCGTGCAGCTTCGTCTATCGCTTGGTCAATTAAGTTTTGTTCAATGGCAGGAGCTTTTCCAAGCACATGCCCAGTAACGCGATCGCGGTGACCTGGATGATCAATGCCGATACGTAACCGATAAAATTCTTTATTATTAGCCAGTGAGGAAATAATATCACGTAAGCCGTTATGACCACCGTGTCCACCACCTTGTTTAATTTTACAAACGCCAGGTAGCATATCAAGTTCATCGTGAGCAACGAGAATATCTTCAACAGGAATACGAAAAAAGTTGGCTAAAGGTGCTACGGCTTGTCCACTACGATTCATGAAAGTGGTAGGGATGAGAAGGTGAACCAATTGACCAGCAATTAATCCTTTACCGTAGAGACCGAAATATTTTTTTTCTGGCTTGAGAGAAATATTGTAACGTGATGCAAGCTCTTGAACGAACCAATCACCGGCGTTATGACGTGTTTTACTGTATTCTGCGCCTGGATTTCCTAAGCCGACTACTAACTGAATCGTCATTTAATCATTTACTCTTGTTATTCAAACTTAAGGTCGGTTTAAAACTAAAAAGCTTAAAGGAGATGCTTTGAAACATGCTCCTTTAAGCTTGAACACCTAGAGTAAAGTTAATAATTACTCAGCTGGTGCTTCTTCAGTTGCTTCTTCTTCGCTATCGTCGTCATTTGAAACTTTAGGAGCGTTCAATGTCGCAACAGCTTGGTCATGGCTTTCGCCTTTTGCTAATTCGTCAGATGTAACGCCTTTCGGTAAAGTTACGTCTGATAAATGCAATGTTTGACCTACTTCTAAGTTAGCAACATCAATTTCGATGAACTCAGGAATGTTAGCAGGTAAACAAGTAATAGCGATTTCATTGATATGATGCGCCATTGTGCCACCAGACTTCTCTGCAACGTCTTCGTTAAGGAAGTGAATTGGAGCATTAACTTGTACAGCGTGTTTTGCATCGATACGTAAGAAATCTAAATGCATTACAACTTGTTTAAACGGGTGACGTTGCATGTCTTTTAAAAGACACTCAACTGGCTTGCCGTCAACATTAAGTGTTAAAACGTGAGAGTAAAAAGCTTCTTCTTGTTGTGCACGGTAAACATTTTTGTGCTCTAACGTTAAAGAAACAGGCTCTTTGCCTTCACCGTATAAAATTGCTGGAACTTTGTTCGCGTGACGTAGGCGGCGGCTCGCACCTTTCCCTAAATCTGTACGTACTTCAGCATCCAATGTAAATAAATCAGTCATGGGTAATATCCATTATATAAAATAATTAAAAGTCGTTGCTCTTTGCGACCAAAAGCAACCTGTTCCTTTTTGCTATTAATTAATTCACACTAAGCGAAGTGTAATTAGCTAAAAAAGGCGCGGCATGATAACACCCTAGTGAGACGAGATCCAATGTTATGTTGCTTAAAGGTTAATCTATTTTATTGCTTTAGTCTGATTTTTTAATTTAGGTAGGATTTAAATTATTGTTGGTTACTCAAGGCCATATTTTTGGCTGATTCTTTGGTGTTCGCCTGTTGCTTTTAAATCCAGAATACAAAGATCTAACTGCTGCAGAAATTCTTTAGGGTCGGCGATATTTTTAGAAAATTTCGAAACCGCTATGAAATAATTTTTTTCGGCTATGACCAAATCATGAATAGTCACTTTATCTTTGATTTCAAGCTTTTTAGCATGCCATTTTAAGGTTTCTTTTGAGTTCGGCATAACATCGAATCTTTGGGGCGTTGCTAACAATTGACTGAACATTGCTTCGAGGCTATGGCCGATAGTAACTTCATGCTTAAGTTTTTTAGACTCTATCATCGCTAATAACTCAGGGGTATGCGCAAGTCCTGAGAGGTGGCCAATAACAAGCTTATCTAAATCATCAAGTTGGGTAATTGAAAGATTTTTAGATTTGTTCGACACTAAGCCATAAGAAGAAACAAACAATGGTTCTTTGGCAAAATAAACAATTTCATTTCGTTCCGGCTTGTAAGAATAAACACTGATGTCTAACTCACCTGTTTGCATGTAAAGGTGGGTTCTTTTGATCGGTAAAGTTTTATATATTACTTGGTGGTTTGTCCGTTGCAGGCAAATCTCAATAATTTCTTTACCGAGACCTATTTTGCCTTCTGTGCGATCAGAAAAGAAAAAGGGCGGCCACTCTAGATTATTTATATATATTGTTGCTGCGCTCGAGAAGCTTGAGAAAAGCATGAGCAGGCAGTAACAAAAAGTGATAGTCGACCATTTTAGTAATGACATAGCACCTCTTTATTAATCTCATTATCAATTATATTTAATCTGATAAGTTTGTTTTGCTTATCTGAAAACAAACACGGCAATTGTTTACATTTCATTTTGAGAAAGTAATAACTAAATAATAGTACAAATGAATTTTTTCGTTTTAATTATATTTAACTTATAAAAAAAGCACCGAGAGGTGCTTTTCAATTGCTATTAGTCGTCTACAGTTTATGCATCAAACATAGCAGAAATAGATTCTTCATTACAAACTCTGCGGATTGCTTCAGACAACATACCACTGAGTGTTAATTGACGAACTTTACCAAGTGCTTTGATTTCATCTGATAATGGAATTGAATCAGTCACGACGACTTCATCAATAACTGAGTTTCTTAAATTCTCAGCTGCATTACCTGATAAAACAGGGTGGGTAGCGTAAGCAAAAACGCGTTTAGCACCATGTTCTTTCAGTGCTTCAGCCGCTTTAGCCAATGTCCCGCCTGTGTCGATCATGTCATCAACGATGAAACAATCACGGCCTTTAACATCACCAATAATATGCATAACTTGAGCAACGTTAGCTTTAGGGCGACGTTTGTCGATGATTGCAAGATCAGCATCATCTAATAACTTAGCCACAGCACGAGCACGTACAACACCACCAATATCAGGAGAAACCACAACTGGGTTTTCAATGTTACGTTCTAACATGTCTTCTAATAAAATAGGGGTACCAAAAACGTTATCCACAGGTACATCAAAAAAGCCTTGAATTTGCTCAGCGTGTAAATCAACTGTTAAGACACGGTCTACACCAACACTTGATAAAAAGTCAGCAACAACTTTGGCGGTAATTGGTACACGGGCACTGCGTACACGACGATCTTGGCGAGCATAACCGAAGTAAGGCATAACGGCAGTAATACGACCAGCTGATGCACGGCGTAGCGCATCAATCATGACGATTAATTCCATTAAGTTATCATTGGTTGGAGCACAAGTTGATTGAATGATAAAAACGTCCGCACCGCGTACATTTTCAGTTATTTCAACACTTATTTCCCCATCACTAAAACTACCGACCTTGGCTTCGCCTAGGGTAATGTATAGGCGATTAGCGATTTGTTTGGCCAGTTCAGGGGTGGCGTTACCCGCAAAAATTTTCATGTCAGGCACTGTCAGTTCCTCAGAAACTTTTGACATTATAATTACGATACTGAATTAAACGGTAAGTTAAATATCAGCAAATTATTTTATTTTTGCCAGTTTTCTTGGCAATTAGATGAAAAATCATCTGAATTCATTGGTCGTTTACTGCGGCAATTGCAGTATGTAAAGGCGATTGGTTTAGTCCCTTTGCCACGAATGAATCGATACCATTAGGAAGTAACGATTGAACGTGATACGCCTCTTTCTCAGTGCTAAATCGTGAAAACACACAAGCACCTGTTCCAGTCATTTGGGACGGCGCGTATTCTACCAACCAAGCGAGTAGCTTGGCAACCTCCGGATAATGTTTTATTACCCAAGTTTGGCAATCATTATGGTAAGTTTCGATGTCAGCGTCGCTATAGCGTATAGCGGGCGTATCTCTGGTTAAATCTTTTGCAGTGAAAACACTTTGGGTAGAAATACTGCAGTTTGGTTTTGAAACTAAGTACCAATATGTTTTTGGCGATGCAGGCGTTAACTTTTCACCAATACCTTGTGCAAAAGCGGCAAATCCGTGGACAAAAATTGGCACGTCTGCGCCAAGCTTTATACCAAGTTCAGCAAGTTGCTCAAGCGTTAAGTTTGTTTTCCATAAAGCATTTAACGCTAGTAATACGGTTGCGGCATTTGATGAGCCACCACCTAAACCACCGCCCATTGGTAGTATCTTTTCAAGTTTAATTTCAGCACCTTGCTGACACTGTATTGTGTTTTGCAGTAGTTTTGCCGCTTTAATAATTAAATTATCTTCATTTACCACGCCTTTGATCGGCGTTAATAACGTTATTTCGTTATTAGCCGTTTTTCTGATACTGATGGTGTCTTGATAATCGAGAAATTGAAAAACCGTCTCTAACTGGTGGTAGCCGTTCTCCATTCTACCGACGATATGTAAGAATAAATTAAGCTTTGCTGGCGACGGAAATGATATAAATGAATTTTTGTTCAAAACGACCTCATTAAATTTTCCATGAATGAATGACTATTTTTATACGTAAATCGCCTTGGGAGATGGTTAATTGCTTAGCGAGTTGATAAGGACCAATATGGTGATATTTACTGTATTTTATTTGCCATTTTTGTTGGTTATAACGGCTAGTTAGCGTTGTTGGTAATAATGTTTTGGTATGATATGTCACTTTATCGTCAGGTAAATAGGCTATACCTTTCAGCCAATGCCCCATGGCTTGGGTTGGTAAATTTAAACCAGTGAGAGAGTATATTAATTGATCTAAATCTTCGGTGTTGTAATGCTGACCATCAACTTCTAACGTTACCAAGTCATTTTGTCTGTCGATTGCTAAAACCTGAATACCAAAAACGGTGGATAAATTAAGCGACTCAGTATCGTTATCAGCGTCCTTTTGCCAGTGCAAAGTGGCACTTTGTCGTTTATCACTAGTAATGAAAGCTATTTTTCCGGCAATAGCCCAACTGTTTAATGACGATAATTGAACATTGCGAGATTTGATGCTTTGGTTTGCTTGGTTATTCTCGACAGGTATATCATTAATACTGCTACAGGCAGTTAATATAGTGACAAAAATAAGTGTTATGAGCTGTTTGCTAAACATAGCATTCCTGTGGTTATTTAGTTAAATAGCTTTGCGGAAAAATAAAAATGATAACAAATAACGAAATGATATCAGCTATCACTGATATCATGCTTTCAATTTATTGTGATCTTACGTAAAATTATCGCGACTTTTTGTCACAGATCATAGGTTTTTTTCATTATTTGGCTGATAATAAGCTTAAGTCGTCAGTGTAGACGAGTAATTAGCCATGTATTAGCTTTGTTTTTCGCAGTAAGGTTGCCTGTCATTAAAATTTTTGGATTCAATATATTCATATGTCGATAGTTGCAGTAGGTATCAATCATAAAACCGCACCGGTTGCTGTCAGGGAAAAAATTTCTTTTAACCCTGACAACCTAAGTTCGGCTTTGCAAGAACTGATTAACTCAGTTGATTGTAAAGAGGCCGCGATTTTATCTACCTGTAATCGAACTGAATTATACCTGGTACAAGATGGCGACGTGACGTTAACACAAGAGCGTTTAGTGCGGTGGTTAGAGCAACATCATAATGTACCAGCCTCTACTATCACGCCAAGTTTATATTGGCACCAAGACCAACAAGCCGTAAACCATATGATGCGCGTTGCTTGTGGTTTAGATTCACTAGTATTAGGTGAACCGCAAATTTTAGGGCAAATGAAGCAAGCCTATAATCAAGCGAAGGCTGCCGGTTCAATGGCGTTAGTGATGGACCGACTATTTCAACGTACTTTCGGTGTCGCTAAACAAGTGAGAACTGACACTGAAATTGGTGCCAGTGCGGTTTCTGTTGCATTTGCTGCTGTGAATCTTGCCAAGCATATATTTGCGAGTTTAGATAAAGCACGTGTTTTATTGGTAGGTGCTGGTGAAACCATTGAGCTAGTCGCTAAACATTTATATGAAAATAATGTCGGTCATATTACAGTCGCAAACCGTACTTTGAGCCGCGCTGAAAACATGGCAAAGCAATTTGGCGCTGATGTGATAACCCTCGCTCAAATTCCCGAAATGATGGCCAGTGCCGATATTGTTATTAGTTCTACAGCCAGTACTTTACCTATCATTGGTAAAGGTATGGTGGAAAAAGCCTTAACCAAAAGAAAACATCGCCCCATGTTTATGGTTGATTTAGCGGTGCCACGTGATATTGAAGAGCAAGTTTCAGATTTGGAAGATGTTTTTCTTTATACTGTTGATGATTTACAAAACATTATTGCGAAAAACTTAGACAATCGCCGTAAAGAAGCGGTAATGGCTGAAGGTATTGTTGCAGAACAATCTAACAGTTTTATGTCATGGCTACGCGGTTTAAATACCCAAGACACGGTGATTAATTATCGTAAACAATGCCTAGAAAGCCGAGATTTATTGCTTGAAAAAGCACTGCAGCAATTGGCTGCAGATAAAGACCCTGAAGCCGTTGTCGCAGAATTAGCAACGAAACTAACTAACAAATTTATGCATGCACCCACCAGCGCCATCCAGTCAGCTGCACAAGGTGGTAAGTTAGATCGGTTGGTTTACCTACGTGATATTTTTGATATTGACCATCAAGATTAGTTATAAAAATTTCTATCACACCATTATTAATTTTTAACCATTAAACATAACTAAGTGCGCCAAAGTTAACTCTTTATTGCTTGAAAGCGTGAGTTTAGCGCTTTATATTGCTTGGAAATAAAAATTACTGCTATTTACCCGCTGAGTCGAATATAATGCGCGGGTAATTCATCAATTATTGACTATATAAGATCATTTAATGAATAAATCTGTTTACCAAAAACTTGAGATACTTGTCGAACGTTTTGAAGAAGTACAAGCGTTACTCTCTGATCCTGAAACAATTTCTAATCAAGAAAAGTTCCAAGCTTTATCGAAAGAATTCTCACAATTAGAAGTGGTTACCTCTGCATTTCATGCTTACCAAGAAGCAGAGAATAACTTTGCAACCGCAGAAGAGATGCTCAAGGATGAAGATCCTGACATGCGCGAAATGGCGCAAGACGAATACAAAGATGCTAAAAAAGCGGTAGAAACTATGACCGCTGAGTTGCAAATTTTATTATTACCGCGCGACCCTAAAGACGATAACAATTGTTTTATTGAAATTCGTGCCGGTGCTGGCGGTGATGAGGCAGCTATATTTGTTGGCGATTTATTCCGCATGTACAGCCGTTATGCTGAAAAGCAAGGTTGGAAAATTGAGTTAATGAACTCTAACATCAGTGAGCAGGGCGGTTTTAAAGAAATTGTTGCGAAAGTGAACGGTGTTGGCGTTTATGGTCAAATGAAGTATGAATCAGGTGGTCACCGCGTTCAGCGTGTACCTGAAACAGAATCTCAGGGCCGAGTGCATACTTCTGCATGTACCGTTGTTGTTATGCCAGAAATTCCTGAGTCGCAAGCGATTGAAATCAATAAAGCTGATTTGAAAGTCGATACTTTCCGCGCTTCAGGTGCTGGTGGACAGCATGTTAACAAAACTGATTCTGCTATACGTATCACCCATATTCCAAGTGGTGTGGTAGTTGAGTGTCAAGACCAACGTTCACAGCACAAAAACCGTGCTCAAGCTATGTCAGTGTTACAAGCACGCTTACAACAAGCAGAAGACGAAAAGCGCCGCAGTGCCGAAGAGTCATCTCGTCGTAACTTGGTAGCAAGTGGTGATAGATCTGAGCGTATTCGTACTTATAACTTCCCTCAAGGGCGCATGAGTGATCATCGTATCAACCTGACCTTGTATCGTTTAAACGAGATAATGGAAGGTAATTTGCAGTTGGTACTTGAGCCTATTATGCAAGAAAGTCAGGCTGATTTGTTGGCTGAGTTATCTGAGCAAAACTAGTGTCAAAGCCTGTTGTAGCATCTTTATTTCCCATTGAGAAATTATCGTTAATGACCATAGCTGAATTAATAGCTTATGGTCAGCAACTTTTATTCTCTCAGTCTGACAGTGCTAAGTTAGATACAGAACTGTTAATTTGTTTTGTTATTGATAAGCCTCGTTGCTTTTTACTTACTTGGCCAGAACGATTATTAACAAAAGAGCAAACAAAGCACTTTGCTGAACTCATGCAACGTCGAGTTAACGGCGAACCCATTGCCTATATTGTAAAAATGCAAGAGTTTTGGTCTTTGCCATTAGAAGTATCTCCAGCGACATTAATTCCGCGTCCTGATACGGAAGTGTTGGTTGAGTCAGTACTCGCTCACCATCAAAGTGAACACTTGAGTTGTTTAGACTTAGGCACAGGAACTGGTGCAATTGCCTTAGCGTTAGCTTCTGAGCGACCGCATTGGCAGATAGAGGCGATAGATTTCAGCCATAACGCGGTATCGCTTGCCAAGCGAAACGCTAAAAACTTAAGCTTATCTCAAGTTGATTTTTATCAAAGTGATTGGTTTAGTGAGGTTTCTGATGATAAACGTTTTGATGTTATTGTTAGTAACCCGCCTTACATTGATGAAAATGATCATCATTTAAACGAAGGTGATGTGCAGTTTGAACCTAAATCAGCATTAGTTGCTGCTGAGCATGGTTTAGCCGATATTAAAATAATCGCGAGCCAAGCAATTAAGTTTCTAAAGCCTGGTGGTTTTTTGTATATTGAGCATGGCTTTGAACAAAGCATTGCAGTACAACGCATTTTGGCTGAATTCGCTTATCAGCAAATTAACACCCTTAAAGATTATAATGACAACGACCGCATTACTTACGCCTGTTATTCAGCATAACTATTTTAAAAACCAATAATAAAAACTGGAGTTCTTCATGTTAAAACATCTACATATGACTATCGCTGCTATCAGCATTTTACTTTTTACTTTTCGCTTTGCTTTAACATTAGTTAATTCAGAAAAGTTGTCATTGAAATGGCTGAAAATTGCCCCACATATTATCGATACCTTATTGCTTGGTCTTGGTATCGCATTATCAATTAAATTAGCGATAAATCCGGCCGAACAGTTATGGCTTGCTGAAAAGTTGTTTGCTGTTGTCGCTTATATTTTTACCGGTTATTACACCTTGAAATTAGCGCGTAATCGTACCATGCAAATTATTGGCTTCTTAGGTGCGATAGGCTGGGTAATGCTGATTGTTCGTATTGCCATCAGTAAGGAAGCGGTATTTTTAGCTGGTATTTAAGCCCGCTTGAAAATGTAAATTTAATTTTAATAGAGTATGCATGAACGATTTGTTGTTATCAGAGATAAAATCTGAAAAAAATGAACTATTACAAACTTTTTTACTGCTAGAAGCGTATGTTTTTGGTCATAAAACGGATCTGCAAGATGAGTTAGATGATCTCGTTGAATACTGCCAAGCTGAAACCAATGAAATTAGTGATCCAATTGAGCGAGCAGAAGTGCTAATTAACGCTTTATTTGTTGATCAACTTTTTATTGATTGTCAGCAGCAAAATTGGCCAGTGCTTTCATATCAAGTTTCGCCATCGTTAGCGCATAAACTTATTTCACCGATATTAAAAGCGGTGCTAATTGCTTATGTTGCTAATGCTTGTGATTGCGAAGCTGACATTGTTTTTGTTCCAGAGCAAGCGATGTTGCGTATTGTTTGTGATGAAAACTATGCGATAATTTTTGATCCTGTCACGGGAGAGTCGCTGAACTGGCATGAACTTGATGAGCGTATGAGTGATATATCTGGTGATCCATTTGAAATCACTTTAGACAGAATGAAACAAGAGAGCTTGGTGCTAGAACATATCACGAGCCTTAAAGCTGCTTTTATTAGAGAGCAGGCTTATGATAATGCCCTTAAATGTGTTGATATGTTATTAGCGCTGAATCCGAACGACCCTTTTGAACGTCGTGATAGAGGTTTTTTATTGCATCAACTCGACTGTTTTAAAGTCGCTTACGATGATTATCAATACTTTGTTGAGCAATGTCCAAAAGATCCCGCAGCTCAGTTATTAAAACTACAACTAGATAAAATCTCAATTTCAGATACGATATTGCACTAGTTAAAATTTACCCGTTAATTAAAAATAATAAATAAATTATAAAAATAATAATAAATAAAAATTAATCATATCAAAATGGTAAGAATTAAAAGGAATAGTAATGCAAGATACAGTCTTGGCTAACGCGCCATTAATTACGAACGACGCAACAGTACTCGGAATTTTAGCCTTAATTTTAGGCTTTGTTTTTTATACCTCCAACAGTAGTAATGCTGCTTGTCGGTCTTTTTATAAGTATGTACCCGCTTTATTAATGTGTTACTTATTACCATCACTATTAAATACTTTTGGTATTGTCAGTGCCGATATAAGCCAAGTTGATGAAGTAGCAAAATACTATTTATTACCCGCTTGTTTAGTAATGCTAACACTGAGTATAGATTTAAAAGCGATTGCTGGTTTAGGTAGCAAAGCCGTCATTATGTTCTTAACCGGTACCGTCGGCGTTATCATCGGTGGTCCGTTAGCGTTATTAATTGTTTCAGCTATTTGGCCAGAATTGATAGGTGTTTCAGGCCCTGATGCGGTTTGGCGTGGCATGGCTGCTTTAGCTGGTAGTTGGATTGGCGGCGGAGCAAACATGCTGGCCATGAAAGAAATCTATGGCGCAGATGGTAAAATATTCACCATTATGGTGACGGTTGATATTGTTGTTGCTAACATTTGGATGGCAGCACTACTTTATATGGCGGCTAATCATAAGCGTATTGACGCTAAAAATGGCGCAGATACCTCTAGTATCGACCGCTTAGTTGAAAAAGTTGAAGCTGAAACCAAAGCAAATTCAAGAAAGCCTGAATTGAAAGATTACATGTTAATTTTAGCTGTAGGTCTAGGTGCGGCTGGTTTTGCTCATTTAGCGGCAGATTATTTAGTACCGTTCTTCCAAAGTAACTATCCTGAATTGAAGAAGTTTAGTTTACACAGTAAATTATTCTGGATTATCGTTTTAGTAACTACCATAGGTTTAGCGTTATCATTTACTAAAGTCAGAAATTTAGAGTCAGTAGGTGCGTCAAAAGTCGGCAGTAGTTTTCTGTATATTTTGGTCGCGACTATTGGCTTACATATGGATATTACTCAAATTGTTGAAGCGCCGAAATACATGGTGATAGGCTTAATTTGGATGGCAGTACACGTAATACTACTATTCGCCGTTGGTAAATATATAAAAGCTCCAGTATTTTACTTAGCCGTTGGCAGTAAAGCGAATATCGGCGGCGCAGCTTCTGCTCCGGTAATTGCATCAGCGTTCCACCCATCACTTGCACCTGTAGGGGTTTTATTAGCGGTATTTGGTTACGCATTAGGAACATACATGGCTTGGTTATGTGGTCAGCTATTAAGAATTGTTGGTAGCTAAGCGCTGTTAAACTAAAGAACAAATTTGGAATTATTATGACAAAGCAATTAATTACACTAGGCGATATTGAAATCGCAAATGACAAACCTTTTGTGCTCTTTGGTGGTATGAATGTGCTTGAATCTCGCGATTTAGCAATGAAAATCGCTGAACACTATGTTGAAGTAACACAAAAGCTCAATATTCCTTATGTATTTAAAGCGTCATTTGATAAAGCTAACCGTTCTTCGGTTAGCTCATATCGTGGGCCAGGTATGGAAGAAGGTTTAAAGATTTTTCAAGAAATAAAATCAACCTTTAATATACCTATTATTACTGATGTGCATGAACAGTATCAAGCAGCGCCTGTTGCTGAAGTTGTTGATATTATCCAGTTACCTGCGTTTTTAGCACGCCAAACTGATTTAGTGGTTGCGATGGCTAAAACCGGTGCAATTATCAATGTTAAAAAACCTCAGTTTCTTGCAGCCCATGAAATGCGTCACATTATTAACAAGTTTGCTGAAGCGGGTAATGAAGATATTATTCTTTGTGAGCGCGGCAGTTGTTATGGCTATAACAATTTAGTTGTTGATATGTTGGCGATGGATGAGATGAAGGATTACGCGCCAGTAATATTTGATGCCACACATGCATTGCAACAGCCAGGTGGCCGAGCTGACTCTGCTGATGGTCGTCGTGCTAAAGCAGCACAATTAGCACGTAGTGGTATGGCATTAGGCATTGCAGGTTTATTTATCGAAGCTCATCCAGACCCGTTACAAGCTAAGTGTGACGGACCTTGTGCTCTTCCACTTGATAAATTAGAGCCCTATTTAGCACAAATGAAAGCGATTGATGATTTAGTGAAAGGTTTTGAACCGCTAATTACTGGTTAACTCATGTATTTACTTAAGTCATAAAAATAAGAAAGGGCGCTAATTAGCGCCCTTACTATTTGTGTTACATCAATTAGCTAGTAAATAATTAATTTTTATCTAGGTGTTGAAAATCAATTTCTTCAATGTTCTTTCCGGCATCTGGGTCATTAAATACCGCCTCATCAAATTGATTTTCAGACTTACCAACAATGACCGTCACCATACTATCACCAGTAACATTAACAGCAGTTCTTGTCATATCTAATAAACGGTCAACACCAATTATCAGTGCTATTCCTTCAACAGGTAATCCTACTTGTTCTAACACCATCGCTAGCATGATTAAACCAACACCAGGGACACCAGCGGTACCAATTGACGCTAATGTTGCGGTCAGAATTACCATTAAGTAATCGGCGAGGGTTAAATCTTGACTAAAAACTTGCGCGATAAATACCGTAGCAACACCTTGCATAATTGCGGTGCCGTCCATATTAATGGTGGCGCCTAAAGGTACAGTAAATGAAGCGATTGAGTTCTTCACCCCCATTTTCTTAGTGGTGGTTTCTAAGGTGATCGGCAATGTAGCGTTACTACTAGAGGTTGAAAAAGCAAAAATGGCAGTGTCACGCATCTTCTTTAAAAAGATTAAAGGATTTAAACCTGTTAATAACTTAAGTAAAACAGGATATGTGACAAAGGCGTGAAGTAGTAGGGCAAATACCACGACAAAAAAGTATTTTAATAAATTACCAAAAGTACTTAACGAGACATCTGTAAATAAGCCGGCTAACAAACAAAACACGCCGTAAGGGGCTATGTTCATTAAAATGGTCACAAGGCGCATAATGACAACACTCATGTCCTCAAATAATGACGCAATGCGGTCACCTGCTTTACCCGATAGAGCAATGGCAATACCAAATAGTAAGGCAAATATAATCACTTGTAACATGTTGCCTTGAGCAAAAGCCGCAAAAGGGTTACTTGGAAACATTTGAATTAGAACTTGCGCTAGGGACGGTGCTTCACGACTTTCAAAGGTAGTTCCTGCGATCATATCTACCCCCTCACCAGGGCTGATAAGTAACGCTAGGGTCATAGCAAAACTAATGGCGATAGCGGTAGTTAACAGGTATAAGCCGATTGCTTTGCCACCAATTCGACCAAGTTTTGTAGTGTCTTTTAATGAGCAGGTGCCGCAAATTAGCGAAACGAACACTAATGGCACAACCAGCATTTGCAAACTAGAAATAAATATTTGCCCACCGACCTCGAACACACCATCAACTAAAAATCCGCGTAACGACAAATCAAAGAGATATAAAGGGATGACAGCGTCTGAGCCATCGGGCATTAACCATTGTAAAATCGTACCTACTAGAATACCTGCCACCATGCCAGTGACAATTCTAGTGGTTAAACTTGCTTGCTTTTTTTCAGTCATATTATTTTAGTTTTTATTGAACGATTACTTATTATGTTGCCGCTAAGTACAGAAATCAAATCATTAAAGGCGAAGAGCTATTGATTTATCGATATTATTTTAACTTCGCTGTTCTTGAGACCGTTAAAGAAAGCCATAAGCTAGCTAAATAATACAGAAAATTTCATTTTAATTTAAATTTAAAGGTATTTCCTTAAAGGTCAACTAGGATAGGGCGTGTAGCGGATAAATGAAAACAAAAACTTGTAAAGTTTGCTTTTGGATAGAGTCTGTTTTAAATGAAATTATGTTTTTTTTCTTAATCAGTGACCTTTTTATAAAAATTCGGTTAAGATGGGATAAGTTGATGAAAAAAATTACCAGGGAGATGCTTTTTATGGCGCTACTTCAACGCTTTAGTTTTATTTTACTGTTCGCAACACTAGTAGGTTGTGGCGGCAGTGGTGGTGGGTTTGATGAAAACCCAGATAATGGCGGCGGTGGTACTGCACCAGACGCCATAACAATCAGTTTAGCTATTTCAAACACAACAGTAACCGGCGCAGAGCCAGTCACTGTTACCGCGACTGTGATGCAAGGGACTACACCTGTTGTTGGTAGGGCTGTTACCTTTACTTCAGGTTTAGGTGCTTTTTCTCCTTCTTCTGGATCTGCGTTAACGAATGACAGTGGTGTAGCAGAAATAACGCTAACTGCTGGCAGTGTCCGTGGTGCTGCTGAAATAACAGCAACCATCTCGTCTGGTGAATCATCAACAACCCCATTAGGCTTTACCACACAAGGTGACGACATTAGCGTTGCTGGTGATGTAACCATTAGTGTTACTTTAGTCGATACTGATGGTAATCCAACCAATACAATCACTTCTTCGAAACCAGGTAAAGCGATTGCTACTATCAATGGTATTAGTAATCCAGTTATTGTTAATTTTGTCTCTTCAGTTGGTGAAATACCGATTGGTTCAGCACTTTCAAATAGCAATAATCAAGCTTCAGTGGATATTTTCGCTGGAGATAGTTTAGGTGCGGGTTCTATTATCGCCTCTATTACTAGCGGAGAAACGGGTCAAGTATTATTTGTTGTTGGCTCATCTACTGTAACAATGGGCAGCGGTACTCCCTTTGTTGAAGGTGTTGCAGAAGTTAGCTTAGCGCAAATATCTGCCGGTGGAACCAGTGTGGTATCAGTTTCGATTGTTGATGACCAAGGTAATCTATTTACTGAACCTGTAGATATAAACTTCTCTTCTAGTTGTTCAAAACAGTCTACACCTACAGCAACTCTTAGCACTCCTATTACCACCTCTAACGGAGTGGCAACGAGCACTTATTTAGCCAAAGGCTGTGTTGGTGACGATCCAATCAATGTCACTGCAAATGCTGGAGGTATTAACCTCTCGGCTAATGCGTCAATTAATGTTTTGCCAGCAGATGTTGGTAGTATCGAGTTTGTTTCTTCAACACCTGAAAATATTTCTATTTTAGGTACGGGAAGTGTTGGCGGTTCAGAAAGTGCTACGGTAGTTTTTAGAGTTTTAGACACAAATAGTAACCCGGTAAATAATCAACTGGTAAATTTTGCTTTAAATACAAATGTCGGCGGCATTAAAATCATCCCCGAGAGTGCTACAACAGATAATAATGGTCTAGTTCAAACTGTTATTAATTCTGGTACGGTTGCCACAAGTGTTCGTGTGTTAGCAACTATCGATGGTAGCGACCCACAAATCTCATCACAATCAAGTTTGCTAGTGGTTTCAACAGGTATACCTGATCAAGATAGTTTCAGTTTATCAGCTGATATCTTGAACCCAGAAGGTTGGTCTATCGATGGAACGGAAGTTGTTGTTACTGCTCGTTTAGCTGATGCATTTAATAACCCTGTTCCCGATGGCACTGCAGTATCATTTACTACAGAAGGTGGTCGAATTGAACCTTCATGTGTTACTGCTAACGGTACTTGTAGTGTGACATGGAATAGCCAAAATACTCGGCCTGAAGGCCATGTGCTACAGCACAATACTGATGATGAATATAACTGGTCGAATTCACCTGATGTTGTTCATATGCCTGAAACCTTCAATACGCTCGGACAAAAATATGGTGGTAGAGCCACTATATTAGCTACAGTTATTGGTGAAGAGTCATTCCCTGACTTAAATGGTAATGCTCGTTTTGATGCATCTGAAATGGCAGCATTTGCGGGAACCAATATCAGTGGTGAAGTTTATGACTTAAAAGAAGCGTTTGTTGATCACAATGAAGATGGACTTTTCAATACTGTTGAGGCTGGTGCTGAAGTCGGTGGCGAGCTTGAAGAGTTTGCTGATTTCAACGTGGATAATTTATTTACAGTAAATGATAATAAATATAATGGCGTATTATGTTCTATTCCTGCGCACGATGGTTGTTCTTCAGATCAGAAGTCACTTAATGTTCGCGGTTCATTAGTGTTGGTTATGTCGGGTAGTGCTGCATATTTTACAGTGAATTCAACCAGTGATGCCGTAAGTGCAACTTATGATCATGACGATGACGTAAATACACCTGAAATTGCTAATCCAGATAACAATCCGAACGATAACGTTATTTATATAGCGGGCGAAAATGTTGGTTCAGGTAGTTTCATTATTGCTGACTTCCATAATCAACCTATGCCAGCTGGATCAATTGTGACATTTACCGCAACGGTTGGTGCTATTCAAGGAACTAGTAGTTATACTTGGCCTAATGACAATCATAACGGTGGTTTAGTATTTGGTGTGTCAGTAAAAGGTGAAGCTGAGCCTAAATCTGGCGTGTTAATAGTTGAAGTAGAAACGCCGAGTGGAGTTGTAAGTGCATCATCTGCTATCAGTATTGTTATTCAGTAGTGTAAACAATACATAATAAAAAAGCCGTTCATTGAACGGCTTTTTTGTTGCTGTAATAAATTACTAACCTGTCAACTGATATAAACTATTAAGAATAAAAGTTACTGAACATCAGTTCGGGTTGAAAAATGCTTTGATTATTCCAAACCGAGACTACTTATTCATTTCTTCAATCAAGAATGCTGAAATTTCAGCACCTGCTGCTAGCGTTCTGTCGCGGCTAACTTCACCTAAACCAGTGCTGTCAGTAAATGGTGCTATTTCCATCATGTCAGCGCCAGTTATCGGGCATTGAGCTGCTACTGCACGTAGTATTTGCATAGCTTCTGTTGGTGATAAACCATCTGGCTCAGGTGTGCCAGTTGCCGAGGCGAAGGTTTCGTCAAGCGCGTCAATATCAAAGCTAACATAAACTTCATCAATGTTATCGGCTTTAAGTTGAGCAATGATTTTTTCAATCACAGCTTCAACACCTTGCTCTTTAACTTCGTGAGCCCAATGCTGCTTAACACCAAAAGTGCTTTCCCAATGCGATTTAGGTTTACCACTTGAGCGAATACCTACTTGAATTAAATCACGGCGATCGGTTAGGTCATCAAGAATATGCGTACACCACGAACCAAAACATAAGTCGATACCTAAACGTTCTACCAATAAATCAGTGTGCGCGTCAAAATGAACAATAGCGGCACGAACGCCTTGTTTTTTCTTAGCTTGCAAATACGCTTTAGTTAACGGGTAACTAACGGAGTGATCACCACCAATACCGAAGATGCCTTTTTTAGGAAAGACAGCATAAAAATCATGCAATACATCTTCTGTGATGGTTAACGGGCTAACCGGAAACTCACTGTTTTCATCTTGATAGAGCGCACGGCGACAATTAGCGATAGTTGCTTCGTTAAGATATTTGTCATGTAATAAATGTGGAATTACTCGAACATCACCAAGATCAAAAGCATTTAAATCAGGATACTGCTCTAATAATGTTGAACGAACAAATAAAGGGCCCCAGTTTGCGCCACGCAAAATGCCGCCACCGCAATCTGACGCAATGCCTAAAATGACTGCATTAGTCGATTCTGGCAACGTTTCAACACTTTGCTGCCATAGTGACTCTATATCGTTTGATTGGCCAAAGAGGGCGTTATGTAAGCGCTCTTTGCGCTCTTTAGCAGTGTTGACGGTAAAAACGCCGTTGCCAGGTGGGCATAAACAGTGGTTAATTTTATTTTTAAATGTTGGCCATGAAGTTGTCATGTATATTCTCTTCCTTTTAATAAGGTATTGAAATTCACTTAAATGAACGCAAACTACCTGAATGGTTGTAAAAAATTGCTATAACGAGTGTTAAACTGAAGTTATTTCTGTTTCAGCCCTTAAGTTTTAGGATAAAGTCGATTATGATGGCGCCGAAAAATTTGCATCATTATAGCTAAAAGTTGTAAAAAGGCACATATATAAAAGTTTTTGCTTGTCACCTTGCTAATTTACAGATATATCTAATAGTAATTTTAGTCTCAAATTTAATTTTAGGTCGCAGTTTTATACAATAATGTGAAGGTTTCTAAATATTTTGCTCGCGCTTTATTGAGAAACTCAAGGTAAATAACTGTGACGAAACTGACATAAGTCAGCTCAGTAGGAATATAAAATAATATGGCAAAATCTCTGGTAATTGTGGAATCGCCAGCCAAAGCGAAAACAATTAACAAGTACCTTGGTAAAGATTTTATTGTTAAATCGAGTGTTGGTCACGTTCGTGATTTGCCGCATGGCAGCACGGGGAAAAAAGTGGCGGCTAAGTCTCCGGCTGAAGTCCGTAAAATGGCTCCTGCAGCAAAAGCTAAATATAAAGCCAAACGCGATAAGCTCGCTTTGGTAAATCGTATGGGTATTGACCCTGACAACGATTGGGCTGCTAGCTATCAAATACTCCCTGGCAAAGAAAAAGTTGTCAGTGAATTAACCAAACTTGCCAGCACTGCTGACACTATCTATCTCGCAACCGATTTGGATAGAGAGGGAGAAGCTATAGCATGGCACTTGAAAGAAATTATTGGTGGTGATGACGCTAAGTTTAAACGCGTTGTGTTTAACGAAATAACCGAAAATGCTATTCAACAAGCGTTTGCATCACCGGGTGAGTTAAGTATGCCGGGTGTAAATGCACAACAAGCACGTCGTTTTCTTGATCGTGTTGTTGGCTTTATGGTGAGTCCATTATTGTGGAAAAAAGTTGCCCGAGGTTTATCTGCAGGTCGCGTTCAATCGGTGGCAGTTAAGTTAGTCGTTGAAAAAGAACGTGAAATTAAAGCTTTTGACCCAAAAGAGTATTGGGAAGTTACTGCTGATACAAAAACAGCTACTGGTATTGACTTTGCACTAGATGTTACCCATGAAAAAGGTAAAGCGTTTAAACCGACTAATGAAGCGGATACTAAAAAAGCTTTAGCGATACTAGAATCATCTGACTATAAAGTCAGTAAACGTGAAGATAAACCGTCAAAAAGTACGCCGTCTGCACCGTTTATTACTTCAACCTTGCAACAAGCAGCAAGTACTAAATTAGGCTTTGGTGTTAAACGTACTATGGGCCTTGCTCAGCGTTTATATGAAGCGGGGCATATAACTTATATGCGTACCGACTCAACTAATTTAAGTAAAGATGCTGTTGAAATGTGTCGTAGTTACATTGGTGATAGTTTTGGTGACGATTACTTACCTGAGAAAGCTAAAGTTTATAGCAGCAAAGGTAATGCCCAAGAAGCGCATGAGGCAATTCGTCCATCAAATGTTAAGTTAGAAGCTGCTTTTATTAATGACGTTGATGCTGATGCTAAAAAATTATATGAATTAATCTGGCGTCAATTCGTGGCATGTCAAATGACGGCTGCTCGCTATACTGTTAGTACTATTACCGTTGATGCTTCAGGTTTTGATTTAAAAGCCAAAGGCCGAGTAATGCAGTTTGATGGTTGGACGCGTGTTCATCCGCAATTATCAAAAGGCGATGACAAGCATTTACCCGATTTAGCCGTAGGTGAAGTATTAACCCTCGAACAGCTAAACCCAACTCAACATTTTACTAAGCCACCGGCACGTTTTGGTGAAGCATCATTAGTTAAAGAGTTAGAAAAACGCTCAATTGGTCGTCCTTCAACTTATGCTTCAATTATCTCTACCATTCAAGATCGTGGTTATGTGCGTTTAGATAAAAAACGCTTTTACGCTGAAAAAATGGGTGAAATTGTTACTGATAGTTTATCTGGTAGCTTTAAAAAGTTAATGAATTATGACTTTACTGCCAATATGGAGCAGGAGTTAGATGAAGTAGCGGAAGGTAAAGCTAACTGGAAAGACGTTTTAAATGGCTTTTATAAAAACTTTACTGAGCAGTTAACTCTTGCCGACATGCCATCAGAAGAAGGTGGTATGCGCAATAATGAGCCGATTGTTACTGATATCGACTGTCCAACTTGTGGCCGTAAAATGGGCATCAGAACAGGTTCTACTGGTGTGTTTTTAGGCTGTTCAGGTTATGCCTTACCGCCAAAAGAGCGTTGTACTACTACCATGAATTTAACGCCTGGCGAAGAAGCGGTAAGTGTACTGGCTGAAGATCAAGAAACTGAAGCCCTGCGTGCAATGCATCGTTGTAGTAAATGTAGCACGGCAATGGACAGTTACCTGATTGATGAAACTCGTAAACTGCATGTTTGTGGTAATAATCCTGTTTGTGATGGTCTTGAGCTAGAGAAAGGTGAGTTCAAACTTAAAGGCTACGATGGTCCTATTCTAGAGTGTGATCGCTGTGAAGCTGAAATGGAGCTGAAGTCTGGCCGTTTTGGTAAGTACTTCGACTGTACTAATAGCGAATGTAAGAACACTCGTAAACTATTAGCCAATGGCGAAGCTGCGCCACCTAAAGAAGACCCCGTGCAATTACCTGAGCTAGCTTGTGAAAAGTCTGATGCGCATTTTGTATTACGCGATGGCGCAGCAGGTATTTTCTTAGCGGCGAATACCTTCCCTAGATCACGCGAAACTCGTGCTCCTAAAGTTGAAGAGTTAGCGCGTTTTAGAGATAGAATTTCAGAGAAATTCTATTATCTTGCCGACGCACCAGCCAAAGACCCTGAAGGTAATCTAGCGGTAGTACGTTATAGTCGAAAAACTAAGTCGCAATATGTCATGACGGAAGTTGATGGTAAAGCCACTGGTTGGAATGCAAAATATGTCGATGGTAAATGGGTTGAAGAGCTAGCAAAGAAAAAAGCGCCAAAAGCCAAGGCGAAAGCTAAACCAAAAGCTAAAGCGAAAAATACTGCATAAGTTTTTCAATGCACTTTGAAATAAAATAAGCGCTCTTTGAGCGCTTTTTTTGTTTCTGTTGACACATGAAAATGAGTAACTCAATAGTAAAATTTACAACGGTGTTAATCACAAGTGCGGATCACGTTTGCACTTACCATAGAAAAAATACTGCCATAAAATTATGCTATCTTTATTGAAACCATCTACGCTTATAGTGCTTTAACAGTTTGATGAATACTCGAGCTAGTTAGGTTAACTATGAATAGAAAGGAGACATGTATGGATAGAAAGTTTATTTTAACAAGTTTCGGCTATGCCATTATTGGTTTAGCGCTTGGTATCTTTATGGCAGCCTCTAAAAACCATGGTCAGCTGGTTACGCACGCTCACATCATGCTAATTGGCTTTGTGGTGTCATTTATTTATGGCCTATGTCACAAGTTGTGGCTTAATAACATTATTTCACCCTTGTCAAAGTTGCAATTCTATTTACATCAAGCTGGTACAGTTGGTGTGGTCATTGGTTTATTTCTTTTGTATGGTAACTTTGTTGCGGTAGAGGCAGTTGATCCTGTGCTAGCGGTATCTTCAATTGCTGTGCTGATAGGTATGGTGCTGATGAAAGTGCTTTTTATCCAGTCGTCTAAATCTCAATAACTTGCTGGCCGAAATACCAGACTTTGCTAAATTGGCCTTTATTTTTATTGGCTATAACTCTGATATTTTCGATCAAAACCTCATCAGAAAGAATTGTTCTGCCAATATTATATATCAGTAATTCAATTGGCTCGGTAACTGCGTAACGCTTACTAATCTTCCTTGTGTAGGTTTCAGAGGTATAGTCTCGAACGCGTGCAATTGCTGATTTATCGATGCTCTCTTCATTCGCTACCGCTTTAGCAACATCTTCTGAACAGGCTTCAGTTAACTCGAAATAACGAATCTTGCCATCGATTAGGCACTTTAGATCAGGTTTTCCTTCTTTGGCTGATTGCTTTTCAATAGATTCACAGTTTAAACCTGCGGACAGTGCAAAGCGATTAAATATACTGATTTCTACCATGCCTTTTTCAGCTTCAGACGTCATTATAATTGTTTTTTCTTTATTTTAACGTGACTTTAATTATAGCAGTCGGATAAATTAAGGCTTAATCTTTGTTGTATTTTCGAAATAAATATCATCGTGTTTATGTAAATGTACACTATAAGCATTTTTAGCAAAATTTCATTAAAGTGTCTTGATAAGAAGCTAAACTGATGTGTGTTCAACCCGTACAAAGCGAATAATAGCGACAACATTTTTATTTTTATCTTGGTTTCGGCAGCTTTTCATTATCATCAGTGTTAAAATCTGATTTATTTTCTAAAAGATTTATTATGGCGATTAACTGGTTCCCAGGGCATATGCACAAAGCCCAAAAAGAGATTAAAGAAATTTTACCGCAAATTGATGTGGTGATCGAAGTCTGTGATGCTCGCTTACCTTTTAGTAGCGAAAATCCGATGATCACTGAAATTCGCGGCGATAAACCGTTAATTAAAATTTTGAATAAATCTGATTTAGCCGACCCAAAAGTCACAGCTTTGTGGCTGGAATATCTCGAATCACAACACAATGTTAAAGCCATTGCCTTAACAACTGAATCGCCCAGTGTTGCTAAAACCTTACCGAACTTAATTCGTAAACTTGCGCCTAATAAGGATGAAGCCGGAAAACAGATTAATGCTGTCATTATGGGTATTCCGAATGTTGGTAAATCAACGTTATTAAACACGCTTGTCGGCAAAGCTAAAGCAAAAGTGGGCAATGAGCCTGCGGTTACTAAAGGGCAACAAAGAATTCGTTTAGATGACGGTTTATATTTATATGACACCCCTGGTATGCTTTGGCCAAAAATTGTTAATGAAAATAGTGGCTATCGTTTAGCGATCACCAGCGCTGTTAAAGATACCGCTTTTGATCATGAAGAAATTGCCTGCTTTGCAGCAGAATATTTATTACAAGCGTACCCCGAACGTTTAAAAGAACGCTATCAGTTGGACGAGTTACCTGAGCAAGAAGTTGAGTTGATTGAAGCTATTGGAAAACGAAGGGGCTGTGTAAAAAGCGGCGGTCGTATTGACTTTCATAAAGCGTCTGAAATATTAATTAATGAAATTCGAGATAAAACTTTAGGTGGTATTACTTTTGAAACCCCAGAAATGGTGATTGCAGAAGTTGTTCATTTTGATAAAGTTGAAGCAGATAAAGTTGCAGCCAGAGAGGCGAAAAAAATTGCCCGTGGCCGAGGTCGTCGCAATAAGCGTTAATATAGAATTAATAGGAACACAGAGACTATGAGCGAACAATTTACCCTGCATCCACAATTGGCCAATGACTGTTTTGTTCTGAAAGATTTACCACTTTCTCAATTGTTGCTGTGCAATGATAGTGCTTATCCGTGGTTTATCTTGGTACCTAAAGTTGATGATATTCAAGATATTTACCAACTAGATTGGCAACAACAACAACAACTGTTAAATGAATCAAGCATGTTAAGCGAAGTGCTTATGCAAGAGTTCAACGGTGATAAAATGAATGTTGCAGCATTAGGTAATGTTGTTCCGCAATTGCATTTACATCACATTGTGCGCTTTAAAAATGATCCGTGCTGGCCGAAGCCTATTTGGGGGCAGCAAGCGCTAACACCTTATAATGATGAAGCGTTAGCAGTAATCAAAAGCCGTATTTTACCTAAACTTGAAGCGATATTATCAAGCGAAAGTTAACTTTTATTGGTATATTCGTAGGGGCGACTTCAGTCGCCTTTTTTTGTATTTTAATTTTGGTGATTGTTTAGGCGAATAAATTCGCCTAAACATTAGGTTTGAATTATTTAATTAAAGCTAGTGATTGGCTTAAATCGTTGATTAAGTCATCAACACTCTCTAAACCAACTGATATTCTAATTAAACTATCACTGATACCTGCCGCAACACGTTCTTCTTGCGTATATGGCGAATGTGTCATAGATGCAGGGTGCTGAATTAATGACTCCGCATCACCTAAACTAACTGCGATTGAGAATAGTTGCATACGGTTTATGAATTCACTACCACCAGCTAAATCACTGTCAATTTCAAAGGCGATCACACCGCCAGCGGCTTTCATTTGGTTACCAATAAACTTATGACCGGGATGGCTTTTAAGACCAGGGTAGTAAACTTGAGAAACCTTTTCATGACTTTCTAAAAACTCAGCAACTTTTTGAGCATTCTTGCAATGACGTTCCATACGAATCGGTAAGGTTTTAAGGCCGCGCATAATTAACCAAGCGTCATGCGGACTCATAGTAGCTCCGATATCTTTTAAAACAGTCATTTTAATATTGTTGATCATTTCATTGCTACCACAAATAATACCGGCAACCACATCACCATGGCCATTTAGGTATTTTGTCGCGCTATGCACAACGATATCGATGCCATACTTTTTCGGTTGTTGTAATACCGGGGTCAAAAAGGTGTTATCAACCACAGAAATAATATTGTGCTTTTGGGCAATTTTCCCAATAGTCTCTAGGTCATAAACGGCAAGATTTGGGTTTACCGGCGTCTCTAAAAAAATTACCTTGGTATTAGGCTTAATGGCAGCTTCAATTTCAGCAGGGTTTGCCATGTCAACAAAGCTTACTTCAATGCCCCAGCGTGTCAGTTGATGATTCATTAATGCAAATGAACAACCGTAAACTGCTTTTGATGAAACCAGATGATCGCCGCAAGATAAGTTTGCTAGTAAAGCGCCAGACACGGCACCCATACCAGTTGCAGTCGCCGCAGCGTCTTCCATATCTTCCATTGCCGCTACGCGCATTTCTAATTGGCGTGTTGTTGGATTGCCTAAACGACTATAGATATAACCTTCTGCTTCACCGGCAAATCTATCAGCACCTTGCTGTGCATTTTCAAAAATAAAAGTAGAAGTTTGATAAAGGGGAGTGGCTAATGAACCAAATTGCTCGTCATTAATGCGGCCAGCATGAATGGCTTGTGTTTCAATATGCTTACTTTCAGACATGGGATACCTTATGCTTTAGGGAAATTATTTTTGTTAATTAGCTAACGTAGTGCAATTATACTGCCATTAATTTATTTGCTTATTTATCAGGAGTTTACGCGCAACCTGTTGTGTGAATATTTATTTGTTGTAATATTTTTATTACAACAGGTTTTGTATCGTGAGTTAAGTGTAAGAAATATTAACCTAAGCCTTGTTTTTAAAAGGTTTAAGAAAGCTATTTTAGGTTGTACTTTTTTTATTACAATGTAATATAAATATTACATAAGCCGATGTTATTTTTGTAATAGGAATTTAAGTGCGATTAGAAATAAAATCTGAAGATCGGATGGGCATCAGCCAAGAAATATTAGCCACTTTCACTGAATTATCGCTCGATATGCAAGCAATGGAAGTAAGCTCGCAATTTATTTTTGTCCATTTAGCAAAAACTAAGCTGAGTTTTAATCGAGTAAAAAATGCATTAATGCAAGTATCTGGTGTCAATCATTGTACTGAAGTAGATTTATTACCTTCAGAACGCCGTGAGCGGCACTTAAGAGTGTTAGTTAACCGTTTACCTGACGCTATTATAGATATTGATAAAAATGCTTGTGTGATGGCTTTGAACCAAGCAAGTGAAAAGCTCTTGGTCAATCATCAGCGCCATAAAGGTGTCTCGCCAGTTGCAGGGGAACAGTTAAAAGGCGCTAAAGTTACTAGCCTTCTGGATATCGATATTCCACTACCGCTATTAGACCAAGCCAGTTCACAAAATGTTGATATTGCTGGGCAGAGTTATATCGCTGAAATTAGCCCGATAAGTGAACAAGAAAATAGCTCAGGCGCAGTTATTTCCTTAAAATCAATTAGCAGCTTAGGTCGACAAATTTCAATTTTACAAACACGTGACGAGCAGGGCATTGATAATATTATTGGTCAATCCGCAAGTATCCAATTATTAAAAGAACAAACGGCACGCTTCGCTGAACTGGAATTACCGGTTTTAATTAATGGCGAAACGGGCACGGGTAAAGAGCTTGTCGCCCGAGCATTACACAATGCAAGTTATCGAAAACAAGCACCATTTTTAGCGGTAAATTGTGCTGCTTTACCAGAGCACTTGCTCGAAAGTGAGTTGTTTGGTTATGCAAATGGCGCTTTTACAGGCGCGCAAAAGGGCGGCAAACCAGGCTTACTCGAATTAGCAGAAGGCGGGACCTTATTCTTAGATGAAGTGGCAGAAATGTCGCCTTACTTACAAGCTAAACTGTTGCGTTTTTTGCAAGACTTTACCTTTCGCCGATTAGGGGGCACTAAGGAATTACATGCCAACGTTAGATTACTGAGTGCAACGCATCAAGATCTTTTAGCGATGATCGGTAAGCAGAAATTTCGTGAAGATCTTTTTTATAGATTAAACGTTTTAAATTTACATTCGCCGCCATTACGTGAGCGAATTGAAGATATTGCCTTAATCGCCCGCCACTTTGTCGTATTAGCGGCAACGCAAATGAATGTGCAGCAACCAACAATAGCTGACAGTGCTATGAGTTTACTTTCTTCATATCATTGGCCCGGTAATATACGAGAATTACAAAATGTGCTTTTTAGGGCCGTAGCGTTGAATGAAAGTGGCGATATTAGCGCGCAAGACATTAATATTGCCTTGGCTCAATTTAAGCAGCAAGAAGCTAAAGTTACATCAAAAGTGATTGATAATGCAGAAGTATTAGATTGGGCGAGTGCCCAAGCAAAATTTGAACAGCAATTGATCGTCAGTCTTTACCCTGAATACCCAACAACACGCAAGTTAGCTGAGCGATTGAAGGTGTCTCATAATAAAATTGCGATGAAGTTACGACAATTTGGCATTAAAAATTAATGCCTAATTGTCTTTTTGGGAAGGTTAATCTTCTAAAATTTTATACAGTATTTTTTTCACATTGTCGGGCTCAAAGGGTTTATCGCACATTGCGGTAACACCTTCAGTCAGTATATTGGCAAGATGGGTGTCATTGCTCTCACTGGTGACCATTAATATTGGCAAATGTGATTGCTCGCTCTCACTGCGAATATAGCGAGTGAGCTCTTTACCGTTAATTTCAGGCATGTTGTAGTCGGTTACAACAAGGTCATACATATTTTCTTTTAAAAGCGCGATAGCGTTACTACCATCAACAGCTTCAGTTATTTTTAACAAACCTAAATTATTAAGTACACGCTTTATGTGATTTCTCGCGAGGCGACTGTCATCTACAAGCAATACGCGAACTTGATGAACGTCAAAGTACTCAAGCTCTAATTCATCTGTTGATAAAAGATCAATAGTGGTATCAATCGCTTTTGCTAAATGTGCTGAAGTAAAAGGCTTTGGAAGAAGGGCAATGACGCCAGATTGCTTAAATTCTTCTAGGTTTTCACGACGGTGCTCACTTGATACCAACATAAATGGCGTGTCAGCAATTGCTGGGTTATTTCTTATTTTTTGCAGTAATTCAATCGCACTACCATCTTCAAAATGCATGGCACTTGTGATCAAGTCTCTAGGATGTTTTTGTGCGCTGGCATAGGCTTCTGCGATAGTTTTAGCTTCAGCAACTTGGGTAATACCTTGCTGTTTTAATTCTTTAATGATTATTTTTCGTTGTGTATCAGAAGGCTCAACAACAAGTAAAGATAATTCATTTGGATTCATAAGATCACTCATGTATTTTGTAATGTGAATTGGAAAATTTAACCAGACTCAGGTTAGTTAACCACCAACAAACTTGACTTTAAATCCATTTTTTTCAAGTACTGACTTTATTTCTTCGCGCTTGTCACCTTGAATTTCTATTACTTCACCAATAACACTGCCGCCACTACCGCAGGTTTGTTTTAGTTTCTTAGCTAATTCTTTTAGCGCTTTATCGTTTAGGCCTAAACCAGTAATGGTAACAACACCTTTACCTTTTCTGCCTTTTGTTTCTCGTCGTACTCTGGCAAAACCGTCAGAGGCAGTTATAACTTGCGCTTTTTTAGCCGCCGTGATTTTGCCGCCATCGGTTGAATAAACCAAAGATTGATCGGCGCTTTTTTTAGTAACTGAACTGTCGTCGATACTTTTGCCAAAGGCGCTAGCTAAATCGCTTAGGCTGGAAAATGTTTTTGTCATATATGCTTATTAAATGTGAATAAAATAAAACCACTGCAAGAGTGGTTTTATTATACATGATTTTTTAGAGTTAGAAGAAAGCTTAAAGTTTACTTTCTAATTCAGGTAGTGCATCGAATAAATCGGCGACTAAACCGTAATCAGCAACTTGGAAGATTGGCGCTTCGGCATCTTTGTTAATTGCAACAATTACTTTAGAGTCTTTCATACCGGCTAAATGTTGAATAGCACCTGAAATACCGACAGCAATATATAAGTCAGGAGCAACAATTTTACCTGTTTGACCCACTTGCATATCGTTAGGTACAAAGCCAGCATCTACTGCCGCGCGAGATGCACCAATAGCAGCACCTAACTTATCAGCTATACCATCAAGAAGCTTGAAGTTATCGCCATTTTGCATACCACGACCACCAGAAATAACAACACTAGCAGCGCCAAGATCAGGACGTTCTGAAACAGAAAGTTCATCGCTAACGTGTGCAGATATTCCAGCATCCGTTGCGCTATCTAAGGCTACGATTTCAGCATTACCATCAGTGGCTACGGCGTCAAAACCGGTCGGACGAACAGTAATTACTTTTTTGCTATCTAAACTTTGTACCGTTGCAATCGCGTTACCTGCGTAAATAGGACGAACAAAAGTGTCGCTACTTTCAACAGCAATGATATCTGAAATTTGTGCAACATCTAACAATGCAGCAACGCGAGGCATAAAGTTTTTACCCGTCGTTAATGCGGTAGCAATAATGTGGCTATAATCTGCGGCTAACTCAGTCACTAAAAGTGAAACGTTTTCAGCTAATTGATGTTCATAAGCAGCATTGTCAGCAACGAGTACTTTAGTTACACCATTAACTTTGCTTGCAGCTTCGGCCACTGATTGACAGTTATGACCTGCAACTAAAAGGTGAATATCTCCACCAATTGCCTGTGCAGCGGCAACTGTTTTTAAAGTGTCAGCTTTTAATTGGCTGTTATCGTGTTCGGCAAATACTAAAATGCTCATGAGATCACCTTCGCTTCATTTTTTAATTTTTCTACTAATTCATCAACGCTTTCAACGATAATGCCCGCTTTACGTTCAGCAGGAGGCGTAACTTTAAGTAACGTGGTGCGCGCTGTTAAATCAATACCAAAGTCTGCAGCTGATTTAACATCTAGTGGTTTACGTTTTGCTTTCATAATATTTGGTAATGACGCATAACGAGGTTCATTTAAACGTAAGTCAGTGGTAACAATTGCCGGTAAATTTAAGGCGATAGTTTGTAAACCACCGTCTACTTCACGTGTAACATTAACCTTATCACCTTCAACTTTTACAGCTGAAGCAAATGTACCTTGTGCCATGCCTGTAAGTGCAGCAAGCATTTGGCCCGTTTGGTTGTTATCACTGTCAATAGCTTGCTTACCAAGAATAACCAGTTGAGGTTGTTCTTCTTCAACTATTTTTTGCAGTAATTTAGCCACGTTGATCGAATCTAAGTTTTGATCTGTGTCTATTTGAATAGCACGATCAGCTCCTAGCGCTAGCGCTGTACGTAGTTGCTCTTGACAAGACTTATCACCGATCGATACAGCGATTACTTCAGTTGCTGTGCCTGCTTCTTTTAATCGAACCGCTTCTTCAACTGCGATTTCACAAAATGGATTAATTGCCATTTTTACATTAGCAAGATCGACATTAGAGTTGTCTGCTTTAACACGTACTTTTACGTTATAGTCAATAACGCGTTTGATGGGTACTAATACTTTCATCGTTGCCTCTGATTGTGCTGTAATGATGGCTAAACTAAATAAAATTCAGTTTAGCGCTATAATAATTGATTGAAAGACTACTTGCAGTTAACGTTTTCGTCAACGTCTTACTGTGTATAATAGTCGGTCAAATCACACTTATATAAATATTATCAGGAAAATGTGTAATACAGGATAGTATTTAACACGAAAATATCTATAATGCTTGATGTTATCAAACAGGTGTTTGAAAATCAAACGTGTGTTTGAATTTTTCACAAAAAATTGAATGATGGGAGATGTTATGGAACGCGAATCAATGGAATTTGACGTTGTAATTGTTGGTGCCGGTCCTGCAGGCCTGTCAACTGCTTGTCAACTTATGAAGTTAGCACAAGAAAAAGAACAAGAATTGATGGTGTGTGTCGTCGAAAAGGGCTCTGAAGTTGGTGCTCATATTCTTTCCGGTGCGGTTTTTGAACCACGCGCCTTAAATGAACTATTTCCAGATTGGAAAGAAAAAGGTGCTCCGCTAAATACCGCCGTCACAGGCGATGATATTTATTTATTTAATGGCGAAGAAAGCGCGGTTAAATTACCCGGTTTTAGTGTTCCTAAAACCATGCATAACGAAGGCAACTACATAGTAAGCATGGGTAATGTCTGTCGTTGGTTAGCTGAGCAAGCGGAACAATTAGGTGTGGAAATCTTTCCAGGCTTTCCAGCCCAAGACATCATTTACAACGAAGATGGTAGTGTCGGCGGTGTAATAACCGGTGACATGGGTTTAGACGCTGAAGGCAAACCAAAAGATTCATTTATGCCAGGTATGGAACTAAAAGCTAAATACACTGTGTTTGCTGAGGGTTGTCGCGGCCATTTAGGTAAAGAACTGATCGCTAAATTTGCCTTAGACGCAGATAAGTCTCCACAACACTATGGTTTAGGTTTCAAAGAAATTTGGGATATTGACCCAGCTAAGCATCAAGAAGGTTTAGTGGTGCATTCTGCTGGTTGGCCATTAGATAACGATACAAATGGTGGCGGATACTTATATCACGCAGAAAATAACCAAGTGTTTGTTGGTTTAATTGTTGATTTAAATTATAGCAATCCGCATTTAAGTCCATTTGATGAGTTTCAGCGCTATAAACATCATCCAAAAATTGCGCAATACCTTGAAGGCGGTAAGCGTGTTTCGTACGGTGCAAGAGCAATGGCAAAAGGTGGCTTTAATTCGTTACCTAAATTAAGCATGCCGGGTGCTGTGTTAGTTGGCTGTGAGGCAGGTACCATTAACTTTGCTAAAATTAAAGGTAATCATACTGCCATGAAGTCAGGCATGTTAGCCGCGGAGTCTATTTTTGAAGCCTTAGCTGCTGGCGATGAAGGTCGTAATGATCTGACAAGCTATACTGAGAAATACCAAAACTCTTGGTTATATGAAGAGCTATATAATACGCGTAATTTCGGTCCAGCTATGCATAAGTTTGGAACTTTCCTTGGCGGTGCTTATAACACTATTGATCAAAACTTCTTCGGTGGAAAATTACCGTTTAACTTTAAAGATGACAGCTTAGATCATGAGCAATTGAAATTGGCCGCAGATGCGCCAATGATCAATTACCCTAAGCCGGATAATAAGCTGAGTTTTGATAAATTAACCTCGGTATTTTTGTCAAATACCAACCATGAAGAAGAGCAACCTTGCCACTTGAAATTAGCAGATAGTAGTATTCCTATTAATGTTAACTTAGCTAAATATGCGGAGCCAGCACAACGTTATTGCCCTGCAGGCGTATATGAAGTGGAAAGTACACCTGAAGGCGATAAGTTTGTCATTAACTCGCAAAACTGTGTGCACTGTAAAACTTGTGACATAAAAGACCCAAGCCAAAATATCACTTGGGTTACTCCAGAAGGTACTGGCGGTCCTAACTACCCTAATATGTAGTTGCTAGATTTTAGCTCAGTGATATATAAGAAAACCTGCAAATGCAGGTTTTTTTTATGGACTTACTTGTAGGTATATTTATAGGCATATTAATCGGATTATTAGAAAGAGTGATTCACTGTTACTTTTCTCGAATGGGTAATTCTGATGTCAATACCCAGTAGTAATTTAGCTCTTTCATTTTTTGAGAAAAGTCTTCAAAATTTAATGGTTTTGAAACGTAACCGCTGGCACCATTTTTATAACATTCATCAATTTCTCCGGACGTTGACGATGTACTGATCATGACGACTGGGATATTACACAACTCTTCATCTGCTTTAATCATTCGCAATGTTTCAATACCGCCTTGTCTTGGCATACGAATATCTAAAAAAACAATATCTGGCCTTGTGTATTTAAGCTTATCTTCAAAAGGCGATTGGTTTTTTAAAAAGGCAATCGCTTGCTCGCCGTCAAGTACATGATCAATCTGATTTTTGAGATGAAACTCATGAAAGGCATCCATCATTAACTCAGCATGATCAACATTGTCTTCAACCATTAAAGCAGAAATAGGTTTATATCGATCCATGCGTATTCCTTTAAATTATTTACATGATTTAATTAATAATTTTATATAATAGCCAATAAGTATTAGGGTTAAATGTGTAATTGGTAACAAAATATTTACTTAATTATGGCGATTTTTTAAAGATGACCGTGAAGCAGCTACCTTTAGCTAATTCTGACTCTACTTTTATACACCCCTCATGATGCTCAACGATACGTTTGACGATACTTAATCCTAAGCCAGAACCGGTGTAATTCTTGTTGTTTTCTAGACGCTGAAACGGTGAGAATATTGTATCCTTATCCTCTAAAGCGAAGCCAATTCCATTATCTTTTACTGAAATCTCAATATAATCACCTTTATCAAGGGATGAAAAGGTGATCTCAGGAGGATTTTCGTTAAACTTAATCGCATTACTGAGTAAATTGTGAAAAAGTAAATGCAAAAGTGCAGAGCTTGCATGTAAATTGGGCATTGTGCCGATAATTTCAGCATTAAAGTCTTGTTCACTGGCAGACTTAATAGAATCTATAACACTGTTAAGCACTTTATTTAAATCAACGGTGAAAAATTCTTTATCGCCGTGACTAACCGATAAGTAATGCTGTAAGTCTTTTACTAAGCTATGAATGTTATGAGTACTGGTTTCCAGATATGTAAACCACTTAGATTCTTCAGGGCTTAAATCTACTCGTTTAATGAGTTCATTTTTAAGTAAATTAGACACGCCTTTAATTCGAACGATATGACCACTAAAGTCGTGAGAAAGACTAGAGCAAAATGCTTGCATATCTTGATTAAAAGCTTCAATCGTTTGCTGATGTTGCCAGCGTTCTATCGCATATCGGCAAGTTCGGTATAGCAAAGGCGGGGTTATTTCATCTTTAGGTAGATAATCCTGTACGCCTTGGTTCAGTAGGTCTTTTGCAATGTCGATACTGTTTAGCGATGATAAAATTACAATGGGTAAGCCAAAAGTATCGGTGCTTAATAATTCTACTGTTTGCTCAATGGTAGAGTCAGGTAATTGTAAATCAAAAAAACAAATATCAAACTGCTGTTCTCGTAACCTTTTTAGGCCAGTTAGCAAGGTCGCTTCTGAACAAACCTCTACCTGTTTATCAGACATAGATTTTAACGAATCTTCGATTAATTCGACATGATCGGGATTATCTTCAATAAGTAAAATTTTCAACACTACATCATCCTATTTTAGCGGTCATAGTGATTTGAGCGGCTTGTTGTCAGCCATTTTAATATCAGCTTTAGTGTTTATGATAGATTTCAATGTTATTGGAAAACTAATGATTGATGTTTGTTTTACGCTAACAATTTGTAAATAAGTGATTTACTAGCATTTATAAAGTCGTGGTCTACTATATATTACATAGTAGATTGATAATCTGTAGTGTCAAACTTAAAACCATACTTATTACGTCAGGTTAACTATATTACAGCACAAGCAAGCTGTATTAGGCTCACTTTCAGTGCAGAGTCGATGGCAGTTTAAATAATTAAAAATAGTATTTAAACAAGTAGCTCCAAAGTGTCAGAGGAATAGACATTACAAATCTTCTCCTAACAGTGATGAGTTTAAAAGTATCATGAAAATTGCCCCAGTTTCAGAAAACGAAGATGCTCGCCTCAGAGCATTATATGACTATAAAATTCTAGATACTGTCAGTGAATTAGCTTACGACCAACTGACAGCATTAGCCTCTAGCATTTGTGGCACGCCAGTGGCACTTGTATCTTTAGTTGATAAAGAACGACAGTGGTTTAAATCTCACCATGGCATTGATGCCATAGAAACCCCAAGGGAGTGGGCATTTTGCGATCATGCCATTGGTCAAGAACAAGTGTTTGAAGTAAGTGATAGCCGATTAGACGAGCGGTTTCATGATAACCCTTTAGTAACTGGAGCAACACAAGTAATTTTCTATGCTGGAGCACCATTAGTGACTCCAGAAGGGCTACGTATTGGTACGCTTTGTGTTATTGATAATAAACCTGCTCAGTTGAGTGAACAGCAAAAGAGTCAATTAACTATTCTCGCTAAACAAGTGGTTAATTTATTAGAGTTGTCAAAGGCAAACCGCTCGCGAGAAGGGGTATTGGAAAATTTATTGTCTGTGACTAAATCATTAGAGCAAAAAAACAAAGAGCTAGAGCAATTTGTTTATGCGGTTTCTCATGACTTAAAATCACCTTTAGTGACAATCTCAGGATTTGTAACAATTTTAGAAAAGGAACTGGCCGAATATACATCCGATAAGCAAAAACATCGATTCGAGCGCATTAATCTCAATGTTGAACATATGGCTGAGCTACTGTCAGACTTACTTAATTTATCGCGTGTACTGAACAAAGATATAGATAAACAAAAACTAGATACCCAGGCTTTAATACTTGATCAATGGCAAGGGTTGTCTTATATGGCTAATAATCTTGATGTTAACTTTATCGTGGCAACAGACTTACATGAAATAAATGCGAACGAGACCTTATTCTCACAATGTATCAGCAATATTTTAAGTAACGCAATTCGTTATCGTAATCCTGAGATACCACTGAGAATTGAAATACGCTCGTACACTTATGATGGAAATATTTGTATTTCAATTAGTGATAATGGCATTGGCATTAAATCTAGCGAACATGACCGAATTTTTAAAGTATTTGAACAGCTTAATAAAGGTGAAGGGAGCGGTATCGGCTTGTGCATTGTAAAAGCGGCGATGGAAAAACACGATGGTCAAATCAAGTTGGTGTCAACAGAGGGGCAAGGTTCTCGTTTTGAATTGCATTTTCCTTGCGATATTAAGAAAATAAAATAACAACAATATAATTAAGGAGTCGCTATGCAAGACTGGCTGCAACAATTCATTAACCCATCTTTTATGCCTCATGGACATTGCTACTTATGGCGGTCTGATATTCTATGGACGCACGTCATTTCAGATGCCGCAATCGGTATCGCTTATTTCCTAATACCTCTTGTATTAGGAGTAATAATTTATAAACGACAAGACGCTTTACCCCATAAAGATATTTTTGCTTTATTTATCGCTTTTATATTCTTCTGTGGCACCACTCATTTTGTTCAAATTTACGTTACTTGGTATCCACTTTACGAATATCAAGGCTGGATTAAAGCGCTAACGGCGTTTACCTCAGTGCTGACCGTTATTGTGCTAGCGCCAAAATTACCGCAGTTGATCCGCTTATCAGGTGTTGAAGAAGAGAATAATCGTAACCTGGCAGAACTAGCCTTGTTAAAGTCGCAAAATGAACAAATGAATTCAGTATATTCCGCTACGCTCGACCGGGAAGAAAAAATAATGACGATGAAAAAAGAGGTAAATGAATTATTAGCTGAGTTAGGTAAAGAGCAACGATATGAGCTGTAATTCCTTGCCCTTGCCTAGGTGGTTTTATAATGATTTTACTGCTGATGTAGTGAGACGATAATGAATAGTAAAAACCTGACATTAACGGCGCTAATACTATTTTTCATTACCCTTGAAGTATTAATTTCCTTGGACTTTGTTCGTCAGGAAGAAGGTATTAGACAGAAGCAAGTAGCTGCTTTTCAAGCAATAATTGAATTACAAAATCAAATTGGCTATGTCGGGCTGATCCATAATTTTAAAAACTATATACTCAGACCGGAAGAAGTTTCTTATCGTGAAAATGGCTTGAAAAACGTGCAAGCGGCATTAAAACAAGTTGAAGTTTTAGAGTTTTTAAGTGCTGATTTATTAGATGAGCTAATCATGCCAGCAACAAGAAATATGCTTGAAGCTTATCAACAAAGGTTAGAAGCACTACCTACAATGCTTGAAAAAAACATGAGTAGACGTGAGATAGATGAAGTAGTGCGCTTTAATGATGCGCCGTCTCGACATGAAATTGTAACCACGGCTGAAAAAATAGCTAAAGAAATAGAAGTAAATATATCTGAAATAACTTATAGCAGTTTACGAGCCAGCTTAGTGACCTTATTTGCACTGTTTGTGACTTTATTTATTATGATGCGATATTATTTTCGTGATCAGCAAAAAGCATTATCAGCCAGTAAAAATTTAAATTTAAATCTTCAAGAAAACAAAAAGAACTTCCAACGATCTCAACGCATTTTAATTAGTGTTATGAAGGATGTAGAAAAGGAAAAACATGAAGCATCACGATTGAATGAACAGTTAAGTACTAAAAATAAGGAAATGGAGCAGTTTATCTATACCGTTTCACATGATTTGAAATCACCGTTAGTCACTATAGGCAGCTTTGCAAAAAATTTGATGACTGAGCTATCAGAGGTGATAAATGAAAAACAGCAACATAGATTTAATCGAATTATTTCAAACGTAGAGAATATGGAAGCTCTTTTAACGGATTTATTGGATTTGTCTAAAATTGTTCAACAGGAAATCACCATCTCCGAAGTTAACGTAAAACAGGTTGTTGATGCGCAGTGCCTGGTACTTGAAAATGATTTAGAAGAAAGTAATGCCATCATAAATGTTGCTGATAATATTGTCGATATTAACGCCAATGAACGGCTACTATCTGAAGCGATCTTAAATCTACTGAGTAATGCTATTAGATATAGAGATCCTGATCGGCAACTTGTTGTCGATATATATAGTTCAGAATCTGAATCATGTACCACTTTGCACGTAAAGGATAATGGAGTTGGCATTGATGCAAAGTATCATGAACTTATTTTTAGGATATTCGAGCGACTATCAACACATGAAGGGACTGGTGTTGGCCTTACTATAGTTCGAACAATAATGGATAAACATCACGGTAAAATATTACTTGAATCATCCTTAGGGCAGGGCGCTTGTTTTTCGTTAACCTTTCCAAATAAATAAATATACCTATGTAGTTAAACTGAATATTTGTTTTATGTCATTCAAAAAAAGAACTGACCAAAAATATATTACCCCATAGAGCGGTCATAACTCTTGGCTTCAATGAATGTTAAGTTTTCAGAGTTAATGGCATTTATTTATTCTGGAAACAGACTAGACTTTTTATTTTTTATTTTTTATTTTTTATTTTTTATCTTTTTAGCGATTGCTATGTCTTGGGGGGAATTGGAAATAACTTCATTCAAGGCATATTGTCCCAGATTAGCAGAAGCAGTTCAAAATAGTACCCAACATTCTTTTGATTGATTTTGATTTGATGGAAGTGTTGAATCCATTTGTGTCTGTATCATTTACCTCACTTAGAAGCTCAAATTAAAACCTAGAATTCGATGTCAGCTGAAAATAAACATTTAAATATGTGTGTTTAATAGTTTTTGTGTCTACTCTGAGTAGGTATAAATTATATAGATAGATATCATTTTGTTTAAATTAAAACAACTTATTCATTTTTTAAAGGATTACTAAACATGAATTCAAAAATAGTAAATATTGGGCTCGCTATTGCCCTAAGTGCATTATGCTTAACAGCCGTTGCGGGTAAAGATGATGTGCCAAACGGCAAACCATTCCAGAATATTCAAGAACAAGTAGATGCCACTAAATCGGCCCTAGATGCTGCAAATGAAGCTCGAACAGCAGCAATAATAGCACTTGAAGCTGCTGACAGTGCACTACGTGCTAAGGACGAAGTTTTACAAGGTCAAATTAATGAAATCAAACTCACTATTGCCGAGGAAGTCGCACGTATAAATAGTGAAATCAATGGCTTAGAGCAAAAGATTAGCGAAGTGGAAGCCGGAAGTGATGAAGCTGATGCTTTACAGGATATAATCATTGATCGCCTTAGTGATGCAATAAACTTACTTCGAAATCGTGCAGGAGCAGCCGAAGAAGCATCAAAATTACAAAATGCACAAATTGACTTGCTTTGGGCACGAGCTCAAGCAATTGAGATGAAGTCAGATGCTCAATACGTGGAAGCTAGGGCAAAATTTATCAATGTAGAGCAAAGTATAATAAACGCACTCGCGGCAGCAGATTTAGCCTATAGCCTAGGTGGACAGGCTATGGCAAGAGCAAATCAAGCTTATGCTTTAGCTGTCAGTGACGTGGACTACAACGCATTACTATCTCAATTAAATACAGTTAAGGCTATTGTAAATAAACTTGATAACCACCTTAGTGCGGTTTGTCCCATTGGCTTTTATGTGATTGGAGTCAATAGTGACGGGGCTTTAAAATGTCGGACTATAACCGATACGGTTTCTATTACTCAGGCCTTAACTGCAAAAAGTTATTGTACTGAAGACACTTTCTTTGGCTGCCTTGATTATGCTTATTACCAGATTGGTACGGCTTTTTGCCCTATTGGATATTTACGTACAGCCACAAATAGATTCATGCCTAATGGTGTAGACCACATCAGTTATACCGAATATCTAGAAGAAGGTGCAGGACATGCTACTTATCAAACCAACACATTTGATAGTCCATTTACTAATACGGGCTCTGTGACTGTGAGTTGTGCCAGAAGATATTTCGACAGAACAGTCTACGGTAACAATTAAAGCTAAAAAGTGTCAATTAAGTTAGAGCTACTAGAAATAATGATTTTAACCTCAATCGCTTACAGCTTTTATGCTTAGTTTTGTGTTCGAGAGGGGAGTAGCTGTTTTCTATAATCAAAGCATAGACAGGTTAGGCGTTGGTGCTTAGATTTTGTCTGGAACTGTAAGCCAGCACTGTTAAGCCTTATTTAGTTTCTATTAAATTAAACTCAGCCAAAGCAGGGATTTCAAGTTGTAACTTGTTTTCAATTTCATAAAGCTTGACTAAGCTGGCACAAATTTGCGCTGCTTTTAATTCTAAAGCATTTGCTTGGGTACTAATATCGAGTTTAATATCATTACCCATGGTTTCGATACGTTGATCAAATGTCTCAACACGTTGCTCTGTACTTTGCTCTTCTTTATGAGTCATTGCTTCACCTACAGCCACTAGAATGGTGCCGACAGAGTCAGTAACGATAGACTCGATTTCACTTTCAAATTCACCAGCAAATATTTCATCAAAATCATCAAAATCTTGCGGGGCAATATAGTAGCTCTCGTCACTGTGGTTGAATCGTGTACGAAGTCGCCATTTCATTTCATCAAATTTTTCTTGAAATTGCTGATGGGACGCACTGTTTTCACCGGTTAAGCTGCTAATTACTTTATTAACCGCTTTTAAACCAAGTTCAACTCCTTCGATGGCAATGGAAACAATTGCGGGTACTTGTGCTCTAATGCCGCTAGCATATTCACTTAATTGTTCTTGTTGCTCTTTATTAAGCTCGATTTCACGGCCTTTGACAAAGAGTTGATGTGCACCATTTATTTGTACATAGGTTTGGCCTTGATGAACAATACGCAGGTGAGCAGGATCGATAATTACGCCATAATTAAAATTAATATCACATTGTTGGGCGTTGGCAGAACAGATGAAAAATAAAAGTACTAGTAAGCTGCGGACAATAAGTGCCATAGCAAAACTCCATATTCAATTAAGGCTTTAGGGTAGTTTTATGAAGAAATAATTGGGTCTACAATAACTTTTCTTTCTTTGTAAATTATTCGGCTTGGGCCATATTCACGGCGCGTTCGTTCGTTAAATTCTCCTACGGCTACTTGTACGCCATGATACACTCTTTCGTTAGCTTCAACATATACACTAGACATATATTCTTGTAACTTTGCTTCTAACGATTCTTTTTCAACCAGGTCAAGGCCCATTTTAGCGGTATGATGTTGATAAGCAGCCAGCACTTTGGCTAAAATTTCTGGTTTAGCTTTTTCTTTAGGAAGTTTTTTCAATTTATTTACTGCTAGAGCTAATTCTGCAGACTTATCTGACTCAACTTTGAATGATTGATTAATTTCAGCGATTTGCTGTTGGATTTCTTGAACTTGGTCAGAAAACGTTATAAAAGTCATACTACCGGCAGTCGCCCCAACGGTTCCTGCGTGTACTGAACCCCCAACACGAATATTACCGGCAATGAGTTTACCGTCGGCTTTGTCTTTGTTACCAACCCATAAAGTTTTTTTGACATTGACAATATTGTGCATCATTTGTCGCTCGATACGTAAAGCATGACAATCTATATTGGCATATTGACTATATTTTGCATAAACGCTACCACCAGATTTAATGTTAGCACTCATTTTAACTTTGGTTACATCAATGGCGTCAACTTCTTGCTTTTTACCGATAATACCGGAGCCAACAGTGATATCGCCACCAGCATCTAACGTTGCAGACTCAACAAAGCCGCCAATTGAAATATCGCCTGTAGCACTGACCTTCATGCCTTCACAAACATCGCCACTGATAATAACGCTGCCTTCGAATTTAACATGACCGGTACTTACATCGACGTTTTTCAGTTGATAAACATTGTCTACTTCCATGCCGTTTTTTATAATTCGTGGTAAACCCACTAGTTCAGAAACTAATACGTCATGGTTTTTTTCGCTTAAAACCGTACCTTTACCTACTGACATGTTGAGGTCTTTTCCTGGCGTAGGCATCAAAACATCGCCAGTCACGGTATAGCCCGGAATACCTTGGGTCAGAGGAACTTTTTTTGCTAGTGCGTCACCTACTTTTACACAGATTATATCGCCTAGATCGCGCATATCAACAGTTCCGTCGTCACGCTTTTTAGGTTTTAAAATTCTATCTTGGGCGCTTTCTACCAAAAGTTTAATGTAAGCGTCTTTACCATCAATTGGCAGTTTACCTTGAGCAATTTCACCTTTTATAATTGAGCCTGCTGGCTCTTTTGTCGCTTGTTTTGCAAGGTTAATTAATAGGTCTTTACTAAAACCTTTTGAAACGTTAGCAGCCTGAGCGGCATTTAGTATTGATTTAGGACTTAAGTGCTTACCACCCCGAGCAGTGGTTATCTCTACTGAGGCAGACATGTTATCAGGAGCTATTTCAACAGTGTAAGTTGCGTCTATGCGCTCAAGAACTTGGTATTTAATTTCACGGCCAGCATGGTTTTCTTGTAAGGGCTTGAGCACATTATTTAGCTCTGCAATAGCATTTTTTATATTGCCATTAGCCACATACAAGTTGCTATATTCAGAGTTTTCAATGATTTCATGAATATCTGCTTCAGTTAAAATTTTCTGGGTTTTAACTGGAGACAATACCAAGTCTATATTATTATTTTTATTATTTACTAAACTTACCTTGGTCACACGCGTATAACTCCATTACGTAACAACTTTACTTTCCTGAATATGCTTGCTAAATATAACTTTCTTGATGCACTTTTATAAAGTTTTTTGTTCCAACCTTCGAATAATCGAGTTTATATTCTCGACTGTCTAAAGCTTGGACAAAAATCAAGGTTTTCTCTTCACCGAACACTTCACCTTTATTAACTTCAACCACTTCTAAATAGGCTTTTTTAGCTTCTGCACGCTTGCTGGGCATAACGCCTTTAAATACACCTATACCCGTATGACTAACAATGGTCACGGGAAAGTTGCCATTAACAATAAGTAAGTCGATTTTCCTATTTTTGTGAATAATAGTGTTACGGCCACTTGTTATAAAGTTTTTCTCGTTCAAATGATTCTCCTTATCGCGGTTGTTATGCGCAGCATCACCGTTTAAATTAAATACATATATTCACTTTTATCAAGGAAGTAAGTTGCAATATGTTGTCTTTAGTTGAGTATAGGAAACTTCAGCACATTTTATAAGCTTAAATATATAAAGATTTGAATTACTAAGCAATATAAACCATTAGCTGGTTATGATTTAACTTATATGATCATAATGTGGAGCTTCATTACTGTTTATCAGTAATCGGCGCACTAAATCTAAACTCCGCGCGGTAACCATTTGTTGGAAATGTTGTCGAGGGAAAGGCAGACAATAGTATTTGGTTTTGATGGTTTCTTTATTGCCCCAAGCAATCCAAACTGAGCCAACTGGCTTGTCTTTTGTACCACCATCAGGTCCTGCTATTCCAGAAACAGCAATCACATAATCAGATTTTGATGCGTTTAACGCTCCTCTGGCCATAGCGATAACGGTTTCTTTGCTGACCGCGCCATGATTTAGTAAAGTCGACGAAGGCACAGCAAGCATTTTAGTTTTCATATTATTCGAGTAGGTGACAAAACCCGCTTCAAAAACAGCTGAGGCACCTGCAATCGCTGTTAATTGACTCGCGATAAGCCCGCCAGTACAAGATTCAGCAACGGTGATGGTTTGGTTAGCGTTAGCGAGCAAAGGTACAAGGTACTCTGCAACGTTTTGTTTTTTACTTTCACCAATGGCGAGAATATGGTCGCCTAATATTTGCTCTAGTTTATTTTTCCATTGCGTTAATGCCTTCTCACTTTCGGGGCACTCAGTGCTTAACTTTAACTCTAACATCGGCATGGCAGATCTAAAACCAATGTCGATGTCGGTTGGCCAATTAGGCAGTTTGTCATTCACTAATGCTTGTAATGAAGATTCGCCAATACCAAAGGTCTGCAAACGGATGAGGCTTTGCTTTTTGTTAGTAGGGAATAAGTGCTGCAATGTAGGTATTATTTCATCAGCTAACATGTGTTTTAATTCACTAGGAACACCAGGTGTGCAAATAATTAAACAATTATTGAAGCGCATACTAAAACCAACAGCACTGCCGCTAGCATTTGGCACTATTTCACACCCCATAGGCAAGTGCGCTTGTTTTAAATTGGGCTCATTGAGCTTAATGTTTCTTTTATTTGCCCAATTTTTTAAATGTAAATGAGCTTGTGGCTGTAGATGTAAATCAACGTTACAGGCTTTTGCTAGAGCTTGGGCTGTTAAATCATCAGTAGTTGGCCCAAGCCCTCCGTTAATAATTAATATATCTGCAGTTTGACTTAATTGTTGAATTTCTCGAATCAAAAGCGGTAAATCGTCGGCGATAGTGACTTTCTTCACTATTCCCAAACCAATGTCATTGAGCTGATTGGCAAACATGATCGAATTAGTGTCTATAACATCACCATTCATTAATTCGTTACCCGTGAGTAAAATAGTTACTTTTGTCGTCATGTCTTTCCTTTACTTATTGTCGTTAAAGCCTGCGGGATTTATGTTAGCTAAAAATTCTGTGAAATGCTCTGTTAATTTATTTGTGAATTTTTAGATGGTGTTTAAACCTTTTTACTGTAAAAGTTCACTAACTAAGAAATAAGTAAATACCCATTAAATTTAAGGAAAAAATATGACTCGTTCAATGTTGAAAATTCTTGCGGTTAGCAGCGTTATTGCGTTATTGAGTATCAGTGTGAAAGCTGAAATTGTTGATGAAATTGAAAAAACTTTTGATGTTAGCGAAAATGCTTCATTTCGATTAGATAATGTTAATGGCTCTGTTTCTATCAGTGCTTGGGATAAATCAATAATTAAAGTAACGGCGATTATTACCGCCGATAGTCAAGATGATAGAGATAATATTGTTATCGATATGCAGCACTCATCAGACAACGTGAGTATTGAAACCCGTTATAAAGAGCGTTTCAGTTGGGGGCGAAATAGTGAAGGAAACTCTAGTAAAGTTGAGTATAGTATTATTGTGCCAAAAAATAGCACCTTATCGGAAGTTGATTTAGTCAATGGTTCATTATCAATAAAAAATGTTCAAGGTGAAATCAATGCGAGTTCGGTAAATGGTTCGATAAAAGCGAGTGGTTTAGCAAGTAATAGTGAACTTACTACTGTTAATGGCAGTATTAAAGTGAGTTATAGTGAATTGGCTAAAGATTTAGATCGGATTGAGCTGGAAACCGTTAATGGCAGTATTAAAATTTCAGTTCCTAAAACGCTAAACGCATCGGTAAATGCTGAAACTACCCACGGTAGTATTAAAACTGATTTTGGTTTAGTAGCAGAAAAAAGTTTGCTCAATGGTAGTTATTTATCTGGCAATATTGGCAGTGGCGATATTCGTATCTCCATGAAAAGTGTCAACGGTAGTGTAAAATTAATTAGCGATTAAGTTTAAATAATATCGTTTCAGCTAGCGTGTCCTGCTTAATTTATGTGGTTTTATTAATAGCTTGAACATTTAATAATTGTATTAATGTTCAACTTTTACCAATTTTTTATGATTATTACAGATAATTACACTATGATAAGAAATAGGCGAATTGCACATTAATTGAGCAGGATGTTGAGAAGTATAAAAAAATCCACACTGTTACTAACATTATTATTTTACGTTACTGTCATAGTTTCATTTGGCTCTATCCGAGTGCAGGCTAAAGAATATGTTATTGGCGTTGAAGATATTAGTTATTATCCTTTTTATGATTTTTCTGCAGATAATCTAGAACGCCCAAGCTTTACTAAAGAATTACTAAGTACCTTCTTTCTACATCAAGGTTACAAGTTTAGTTTTGTAGCCTTGCCTTTGAAACGTTTTGATAAGTGGTATGTCGAAGAAGCGATCGACTTTAAATTTCCTGATAACCCTCGTTGGCGCTCTCAAGAAAGTAAAAAGCTCAATTTATTCTACAGCGAACCTGTTTTACAGTTAATTGCCGGTAGTTATGTCTTGAAAAAAAATAAAGATATGCCTCGTAAAGCCGTAAAACGATTAGGTACAATTTTAGGGTTTGCTTCTACTCTTTGGTACGACCGATTAGACAATAATACACTTGAATTAACCGAAGCTTCGTCTTCGTTTAGCTTAGTTAAACATTTATTAACTGGTAATGTTGACGTGGTTAATATTGATAAGAACGTCATAAATTACAACCTTAAATTATTAAAGCACGATGCTAGCGCTGTAGTATTGAATCCACATATTATCCATCAGCATTTTTCGTATTACTTTTCTACAATCCATCATCCTGAAATTATTGAGGAATTTAATCAGTTTTTAATTGAGCAAAATCAGCTTGTTTCAACGTTGAAATTGAAATATGAAATTATTGAATCACCTGAATAAAATTGACACTTTATCAACTCAGCCTACAATCTATTAATAATATAAACGAATATCGATACATTGGATTAGTGGTTTATGTTTATGGTTATTTTTACCATCATATTTCATTACAAACACTCATATGATCATATTGAGTATTAACCGGCGAATATGGGGGAGTCATTGATAAAGCTTAGTCAAAAGCAACTTGTTAGTTTATTTGTGTTATTCCTTGCTGTAAATATCACTTGCGTCTCATCTTTGCTTCAGGCCAAAGAGTACCTTATTGGCGTTGAAGATATTAGTTACTACCCGTTATATGACTTTACTTCCAAAGATTTAAATAATGAAAGTTTTACTCAAGAATTACTAAGCACATTTTTTAGTCTCCATGGTTATAAAGTTAAATTCGTGGCTTTGCCAATCAAACGATTTAATAAGTGGTATGTCGAAGATGCGATAGATTTTAAGTTTCCCGATAATCCTCGTTGGCGTAAAGACAAGTCTGAAAAACTTGATGTTACCTATAGCCAGCCAGTATTAAATCTTATTGCTGGCAGCTATGTTTTGAAAAAAAATAAAAAAATGCTGCGCAAAGATGTCAAGCGCTTAGGCACCATTTATGGTTTTCACCCAACATTTTGGTTCGACAGGGTGCAGAATAATACGCTGGATTTAATTGAAGACTCATCTTCAATTAGTATTGTTAAACATTTATTAATGGGCAATGTAGAAGCTATCAATATTGATTCAAATGTGATCAACTATAACCTAAAATTATTACAGCAAGATAAAGACGCCGTCGTGTTGAATGAAGGAATTATGCATGGGCGCTTTTCATTTTACTTTTCGACTATTAATTACCCTGAAATCATCCAACAGTTCGACGAGTTCCTAATAACTCATCAGGAAGCTATAACTGAATTGAAAACTAAATATGGCATTGTTGAGACCAGTGATTAAAAACGCTTCAGTGACACTTACTATTAAAAAGTAGGGCAATAAACCTAGTTAACTCCTTTACCCTTGTCTTAAAATTGTATGAAAAATAGCTTAATTGTGCTTATAATAATTTAATTGCAAATGCATTAGGCTTCACTTTGAAACAACCTAAAACTAAACTAGTAGGACATAATAAAGCGCTATTTCATTGTGTTTTATTTTTTTTAGCTATTACTAGCAGTTTTAGTTTTGCGCAAACAAAAGAGTTTATTATTGGTGTTGAGGATATTGATTATTATCCACTGTATGACTTTTCAAGTAATAACTTTGAAAGAGAAAGTTTTACCAGAGAATTACTCAGTACTTTTTTTCGCTCGCATGGCTATAAGTTTAAATTTGTTGCCTTGCCGATTAAGCGATTTGATAAATGGTATGAAGAGGATGGTATAGACTTTAAATACCCAGATAGTCCTCGCTGGCGTAAACGTATCACTAAAAAATTAGACCTAACCTTCAGTCAACCCGTTTTACAATTAACAGCGGGAAGTTATGTACTTAAAAAAAATCAAAATATAAGCCGACAATCGGTTAAACGTTTAGGGATTATGTTCGGTTTTTTTCCAACGCTTTGGTATGATAAATTGCAAAATGGAACGCTTGAAAAATTTGAAGCACATTCCTCGCTTAGTTTGGTCAAGCATTTGCTGCGCGGTAATGTTGATGTAATTGATACTGATAATAATGTGATTAATTATAATTTGAAAAAATTACATATAAATGAAGATGAAATTGTTTTAAATCAGCAAATTAAGCATGTACGTTATGCGCACTATTTTTCGACCATTAAGCATCTTAAAATAATGCAAGAATTTGATGACTTTATGGTTAATCAAACTGAATTAGTAGCAAACATTAAGAAAAAGTATAACATCGTTGAAGCTTCAGAACCGCCAACATCTCAATAACTTTAATCTATAAGTCCTACAGTAAAATGCCTAATAAAAATCCTTCTTACCATCGAACACATTTATTCGGTAAATGGTATCGCAGTGAACGAAATTCAGCAGGCGAAGTGTTGACAGAGTATGCTGAAATACTAGCAGATGGCCGCTATGAATTCACTTTTATACAACATGATGATCACGGCACAGTGTCTGAACAAACCGTTGAGTCAGGCGATTGGGGATTAGTTGGTGATATACATTTCACCATATGTAAAAGTGAATTTGTTAACGACGAGCACTATGCTGCAGATTTAACTCATGAAGATAATTATCAAGCTTACCGTGTTTTAACATTAAACAGTCAAATCTTTGAATATCAGCATATCTTGAGTAATGAAGTGTTTATCCTACGCCGAGTTATTGATAATATCGGCCTCAGTTGAGACAATTACACAATATCGTTTCCTTATTATCCATTTCCTTAATCATTTTTGAGAGTTCGAATGAAAGAAATTAAATCAGCCAGTTTGATGACCGCGATCAAAACCCCTTTTAATGACAAAGGTGATATAGATTTTAATATTTATGATCAATTGGTTGCTGAACAAATTAAGGCCGGAGTAGATGGTATTGTAGTCGGTGGCACAACGGGTGAGGGGCACTTGCTGACTTGGGAAGAGCATTTAATTTTAATCGCTCATAGTGTGCACAAACATGGTAATGATTTACTTATTATTGGCAATACCGGCAGTAATAACACACGCGAAGCAATAAAAGCCACACAATATGGCTTTGCCGCAGGAATGGATGCAACTCTACAAATTAATCCTTATTACGGTCGCAGTTCTTTTGCTGGCGTAACCGAGCATTTTCATAAAGTGCTCGATATTGGTCCAGGCATTATCTATAACGTACCAGGGCGTACAGGACAGGATTTAACGCCTGAACTCATTGAACCGCTATCAAAGCATAAAAACTTTATCGGTGTTAAAGAATGCAACGGTAATGAGCGTATTGCTTATTATGAAGAACGTGGTATTGCTTGTTGGTCCGGCAACGATGATGAAAGTGCAGCAGGGCGTCATCAACATGGCTCTCATGGTGTTATTTCTGTAACATCTAATATTGCGCCAAGCCTTATGCGACAATTAATGGATGCGCCAAATGATTCATTACAACAACGAATACTACCGCTGATGAATTGGTTGTTCTGTGAGCCAAACCCTATCGCAATTAATACCGCATTAATGATGACTGGTGCAGTAGCGCCTAACTTTAGAATGCCTTATAAAGCGTTAACATTGGCGCAGCGTAAACAAGGACTTGAGCTATTGGCCGGACTTTCATTGGATGAGCGAGTTGGTAAAGCGTTGAACTTAATGGTCGATGAAGACTTTAAATATTGTTATTAACTGAACTTATCTGAAATTTACAGAACTGAACGCCGTATTGAGCTTAGCGATTTTACGGCGTTAAGTTGTTAAGTAGTGGACGCATCTCTTCAGGAACTTCAAAGCACTGTTCTATATTATGTATAGGACAGTTAAATTTCAGTTCTACAGCACAAAGCTGTAAGTCTTCTTGTTCAGCCCCATCATTACCTTTAGTTATACCATGCAACCTATCGCCTACTACAGGTAAATCAATACTTGCGGCATGAATACGTATTTGATGTTTTCGGCCAGACTCTATCGTTACTTTCATTAATGACTTGTCAGATTTTTCATCATAAGCAAGGCTTGAAAAATGACTGCGAGCGGGTTTTCCGTCGATTGCTGAGTCAACTGTTTGTGACTCTTGTTGGGTATGTTGGCCATGGACAATAATATGATAAGTTTTCACTAATTGATGTTGTGCAAACATTTCACTTAACGCTCTAGCCGCGCTTTTGCTGTGGGCGACTAAAATTAAACCCGTTGCTGCTCGATCGAGTCGATGCACCGGAAATACAACTCTCTCTGGCGTTAGATGCTTTTGTGCCCAACGTGTTATGGTGCAATGATCACTCCATTTTGAGCCTTGAGATAACATCCCATAAGTTTTAAACCAGACGCTATAGTCAGCTAAGTCTGCAATTAATGTTGCAGGTGGGGGGTGTTGCGATAAAACGTTCAAGTCGTAATAAAAGTGAAGTTTGTCGCCGATATGTAAAGACTTTTTAAGGCGACGACAACGTTGGGTTGTTTTACCTCTACTATGCCAAAGTGCGCCTTTATCGATCGCTTTTTTAATGTCTGCCACACTCAAGTCGCATTGAATTTGTAAGGCTTCAATGATGTTAATTGTGCGGTCAATATTGATATGACATTCAAATTTATTCAAAACAAATCTACTCAAGAAATAACTAAGCACTAGTTTATCAAACTTTCTACCTTAATTACTGTATTGCCGTTAACTTAATAGCAGAGAATTGTAGCTTTATTGAAATTGCACTTGGTTTTTAAGCGCAGAGAACGATAAAATACTGCTCAATAGTTATATTTAAATGAGAATAAGCAATGCAACGTAATGAAGAATTATTTCCACTTGATAATGTCGGTAACGCACTTTGGGATATGTTAAATGCGGGGGATGATTTAAATGTTGAGCGCGAATTTGAATTTTCCATTATTTTCCCTAGCCAAGAGCAAGCGCTGAAATTCGGTCAATTACTGTTAGAAAATAATCAAAAATTATCTTTTTGCCCTTATCAAGGCGATGAAGAGTTTCCTTGGGAAATAACTGCTTATCCATTTATGGCCGCAAACTATGAAAATATTGCTGCGTATCAAGAATTATTGATGACAAGCGCAACGCCATTTGCTGGAAAGTACGACGGTTGGTACTGTATCGATAGCAGTAAAGCTTAAATTAGAAGGACAAACCATGGATGAGCAACAGTTTCAGCGTTTAAAAAATGACAGTGCAAAATCATTTAATGATCAAAAAGCCTTGATCAAAAAAGTGCTGGCGGGGCGAGATATCGCTTGCCAGCAATGTGGTACCTTTATTCGTGTTTCTTTGCCTGAAGACAAAAAAACAACAGGACTATTTTGTGCTAAAGGCTGTACTAATATTGCATTAGACTTTGTCTTATAAAAATGTTGCGATATCCTGTAAGCTTTTTTTGATGCTGGCATGATGTGGCACAGTTGCATCCTCACTTGGATAACCGGCAATAATCAACATATATGGTCGGCTATTTTCATCACGATCACAGACCTTACTTAAAAATGACATCGGTTTCGGAGTATGGGTTAAGGTCGCTAACCCGCTCGAGTGTAAAGCATTAATTAAAAAACCTGTCGCAATACCCACTGATTCATGAACATAATAATTAGTGTTTTTATCTTCAATCGAAATACCGCCTTTTTTCTCACTGAATACTGCAATTAACCAAGGAGCATGCTCTAAATAGGGTTTATTTGCATCAGTGCCTAAAGGCTTCAATGCATCTAACCATTCTTCACTAGCCCGGCCTTGATAGAAGTTATTTTCATGAATTTCCGCTTGTTGGCGTATTTGCTGTTTTACATTATCACTGCTGATGGCGACAAAGTGCCAAGGTTGATGGTTTGCTCCGCTCGGGGCAGTACCCGCGGCTTTAATGCAGTTCTCAATTACCGCTTGAGGCACCGCTTTGTTACTAAAGCTGCGAATACTATGGCGGCGTTTGATATTTTCATAAAATGTTGCTGATCGTTCGATCATTTCTTCAGTGTTATATTCGATAAAATCGCTTAATGGCGATGCGTCATGAGTTTTCATAAGAGTCTGCTTGTTTTATTTATTGTTATATTTTTTTTACACCGTGGCGTACAAGAAGCGTTAGTTTAGAGATAATTAAATGACTGGGTGATCAGGTTTTCTGTTTACGCCTAAACTAACCATAAGCACCAACATCTATACAGGCAAGACTGTAATTGCGCACAATAGTTAATTACAGATTAAAATTATTAACGCAGCCTAAATACCTTTCTAAGTGGTCACTTCTTTAATTGGAGTGGTATCAGCTTATCTAAAATATCAATAAAAAGCCAAGTGTTATGTGGTTAAAGCTTAACTTTAAGTGTAAGAATGATCTCACTAGAAGGAAGTTAAAGGTCGATGTGTTTTTCTGAGGATAATTGCGCGAAGTAGTGCGCAAGACCTGTCGATTTACGTGTTTTTTCCGCTTTATAAACGCCAATTATAAGGAAGGTAGACATAATTATACTGATTGCCAATAAATTGACCGATTGTAAATACGCAGAAAGCAGAGTTGTAATAATAGCCCCAACAACGCAATAACTTAACGCAATTCGTAACCACGTATAAATAGCCATTATTGTGTTTGGCATAATTGTTTTAGAAGAATTTATCCGCTTTGTAGACATAGCTGTAGTCAAAGGTACGTTACTTAATAGTGGTTCGAGTGAACAGTATAATTAAGTAATTAGGAATACATAAGCTAATTGCTATTCGAAAATAGTATATGACAGAGGTTAAGTTTATAAACTGGCCTATTATAAAAGCTTAATTGCTTTTAAAACTTTTTTATCAAGGGCTTATGACTTAAGTGTTATTTTTCGGTTCAAAATTTGACCGTCATCGAATTCAGGCAACTCAGTTTAAGCATCAACAGTTAGAGCAAAGAAGTTTTAATAGGCTAAAATTATGGTGCAGACTGAATTTAGAAAACAAAGGTTTATATATGAAAAGCTTTAACAACATATTAGTGATTGCTGAAGATCTTAGTTTAAACCATGTTGTATTGCAAAAGGCATTGTTGCTAGCCCACAGAGCTCAAGCAAGTTTAACTATTATAGCCAATAAAAATGATGAAAACATAGAGTCTCATCTCGAACAAATGTATCAACAAAACACAGCGAATATTAAAAATTTACAGGGAGAAGAAACTTCTACACCAAAAATAGACATTAAGATTAAATATTTTCCAGCGCCATTTTCTCATAAAGCTATCCTGACTGAAATTTCAACAACCACTTATGATCTGTTGATTAAGGATATTAACTCCGCACATTTACAGTGGGGATTTTCTTGGTCAGATAATCATTATTTATTAAGGGAAGGTAATACCAATTTATTATTAGTTGGGCAGACACAATGGCAGGGTGGAGGCAATATTTTAGCGGCGTTAGAAACAGAAGAGTCGACTGAAAAGCACCAACAAGTGAATCAGTTTATGGTTGATGAAAGCCAATATTTAGCCAAGTTACTCAATAGTGATGTACATCTGGTAAATTGCTATTTAGAAGCCTCTAGTATTGCTTTATCTGATGATGCATTTACTGGCGGAATTGAAGAGCCTGAACAGCAACATTGGCATCATTTATATAATTCAGCTCAACATTTTGGTGTTCAACAAGACCATATTCATATCGCAGAAGGCTTGCCTGAATATGCCATTCCACATCAAGCTGAAAAGTATAAGGCTGAAATAGTCGCCATTGGCGCTGGTGAACACCATGGTCTAGTTAGTATGCTCAAAGGTCACACTTGTGAATATATTATTAAGACGCTGCCTTGCGATGCGCTGATTTTAAAAGCGAATACTATGCAATAAAAGCTAGTCAGCAAATAATTACCTTTAAGAACAAGACCGAAGTAAATATAAAAAAAGCGCCTACTTGGCGCTTTTTACATTTGTACATTCCGAATTTATTATTTAGCCAATAAATTTACGGGCGTTACGGAACATACGTACCCAAGGCGAGTCCTCTTGCCACTCGTCAGGGTGCCAAGAGTTAGCAACGGTGCGAAATACTCGCTCTGGATGTGGCATCATAATCGTTACTCGACCATCCGTTGTAGTCAGTGCCGTAATACCATCTGGCGAGCCATTTGGGTTAGCTGGGTAAGTTTCTGTGATATGACCGTAGTTATCAACATAACGCATAGCGACAGTGCCAGATTGGTTTGCGTTATCAATATCATCATCTGATTTGAATTCTGCGCGACCTTCACCGTGCGATACTGCGATTGGCATACGAGAGCCTTCCATACCATCAAAGAATATTGATGGTGTAGCTTGGATCTCAACTAAGCTAAATCGAGCTTCAAAACGCTCTGATTTGTTTTGTACGAAACGTGGCCAAGCATCAGAACCAGGAATAATTTCTTTTAGGTTTGACAACATTTGACAGCCGTTACACACACCTAATGAGAAAGTATCTTCACGTTCGAAGAAAGCTTTAAACATCGCCTTAGCGTTTTTGTTAAACAAAATTGATTTTGCCCAACCTTCACCAGCGCCTAATACATCACCGTATGAGAAACCGCCACAAGCCACTAAGCCGTTAAAGTCGGCTAAGTCAGTACGACCCGATAAAATGTCTGACATATGAACATCAATTGCAACAAAGCCAGCGCGGTCAAATGCTGCGGCCATTTCAACATGCGAGTTAACGCCTTGTTCACGTAAAATTGCAATGCGTGGATTCGTACCACTTTGCGCATCTTTAGCTATAAGCTCAGCAACAATATCTTCGTTAATATCAAAACTTAAATCGGTATTTAGACCCGGATCTTCAGTATCGAATTTAACGTCATGTTCTTGCTGTGCACATTCTGGATTATCACGAAGTGACTGCATTTTATGGGTAGTGTTTGCCCAAGTTGTACGGTAATACGTTCGAGAGTTTTCTAATACAATTTCGCCATCGCGGCTAAACCGAATGGTATCTTCGTTGTTGATTCGGCCAATATCAGTGCAGTAATCTAAAACACCGTGCTCTGCTAAAATGCTGTGGATAGCATCAACGTCACTTTCGCGAATTTGAATAACAGCACCGAGCTCTTCGTTAAATAACGTATCTACATCGTTGCCAGATTTAGATGTTAGCTTGCTTAGGTCAATATCAACACCGGTATGACCGGCAAATGCCATTTCTGCAACAGTTGTGAATAAACCACCGTCTGAAATATCATGATAAGCGATAAGTTTTTCACCGCGAACTAACGCTTGCATAGCATTAAAGAAACCTTTCAACGTTTCTGGGCTATCCACATCAGGAGTTTCGTTGCCAAGTTGTTTATAAACTTGCGCTAAACATGAGCCACCTAAACGCTGCTTACCTTGTGATAAGTCAATAGCAACAAGGCGAGTATCGCCTAAGTCAGTACGTAACTCTGGTGTAACCGTTTTACGAATATCTTCAACAGCACCAAAGGCGGTGATGATTAATGACATTGGAGAAGTAACCGATTTTTCTTCGCCGTTTTCATCCCATTGCGTACGCATCGACATAGAATCTTTACCGACCGGAATCGTTAATCCAAGTGCAGGACAAAGTTCTTCACCAATGGCTTTAACCGCTTCGTAAAGGCCCGCGTCTTCACCAGGGTGACCTGCTGGCGACATCCAGTTTGCTGAAAGCTTGATACGATTTAACCTATCACCGTCAGAACCCGCAATATCAGTACCGGCAATATTCATTAATGATTCAGCTACCGCTAAACGAGCCGAAGCGCCAAAATTAAGTAATGCTACTGGTGTGCGCTCACCCAATGACATGGCTTCACCATGGTAAGAGTCAAGTGCAGAAGCGGTAACACCACAGTCAGCAACAGGCACTTGCCAAGGGCCAACCATTTGGTCACGATTAACCATACCGGTTACCGAGCGATCGCCAATGGTGATTAAGAAGGTTTTCTCAGCAACCGTTGGTAAAGATAAAATACGATTTGCAGCATCTGCCAAGTTGATTTTAGCTACATCTAATTGATCACCAAGTGCAGTTTTAGTTGCCACATCTTTAAAGATTTTAGGGGTTTTACCTAATAAAACCTCCAATGGTAAATCAATTGGTGTATCTAGCTTGTCGTTACCGGCAAAATGCGCGTCAGTAACTGTTAAGTGCTCTTCTTCAGTTGCTCGACCAACCACAGCAAATGGTGCACGTTCACGGGCACAAATTTGTTTAAAAGTTTCAAGGTTTTCATCTGATACCGCAATAACATAACGCTCTTGTGACTCATTACACCAGATCTCATGAGGTGCCATGCTGCGTTCATCGTTCGGTACATTACGAAGTTCAAAAACACCACCACGGCCGCCATCAGAAACTAGCTCAGGAAATGCGTTTGATAAACCACCTGCGCCAACATCGTGAATAAAGGCGATAGGGTTTTGCTCACCTAATTGCCAACATTTATCAATAACTTCCTGACAACGACGTTCCATCTCTGGATTTTCACGCTGTACAGAAGCAAAGTCTAGGTTTTCAGCCGATTGGCCTGATGCCATTGAAGAGGCTGCTCCGCCGCCTAAACCTATGTTCATTGCTGGACCGCCAAGCGCGATTAAATGTGCGCCAACCACGATTTCACGTTTTTGTACGTGTTCATCACGAATATTGCCTAAGCCACCGGCAAGCATAATAGGTTTGTGGTAACCACGTACCTCTGCGCCATTGAAAGAGTTAACTTGCTCTTCGTAGGTACGGAAGTAACCTAAGATAGCAGGGCGACCAAATTCGTTATTAAATGCTGCGCCGCCTAATGGACCTTCCATCATAATATCAAAAGCGGACACGATTCGGTTTGGTTTGCCAAAATCAGTTTCCCAAGGTTGTTCAAAACCAGGAATACGTAGGTTTGACACTGAAAAACCCACTAAACCAGCTTTCGGTTTAGAGCCAATGCCGGTTGCACCTTCATCACGAATTTCGCCACCTGAGCCAGTTGCAGCACCCGGATAAGGAGAGATAGCGGTAGGGTGGTTGTGTGTTTCAACCTTCATTAAAATTTGAATGTCTTCATGGTGATAACCATAAACATTGGTTTCTGGATTCGGGAAGAATCGACCACCTTTGTTACCAACCATCACCGCGGCGTTATCTTTATAAGCACTTAAGACAAAGTCAGGGTTCACTTCATGAGTGTTACGGATCATTTTAAATAATGACTTAGGCTGTTTTACGCCATCGATAGTCCAATCAGCGTTAAATATTTTGTGACGACAATGCTCAGAGTTTGCTTGGGCAAACATGTAAAGTTCAACATCGTGTGGGTTACGACCAAGTTTACTGAAATTTTCGAATAAATAATTAACTTCGTCTTCGGCTAAAGCTAACCCTAATTCTATATTGGCTTGTACTAAGGCGTTTTTTCCGCCGTGCTCAATATCAATACTGGTTAATTCTCCAGGCTCGGCACTTGCAAATAGAGCTGTCGCTTCATTCATGTCAGTGAAAATAGTTTCCATCATGCGATCATGAATTAAATTATTTAATGTCGATTGTTGTGTTGGGCTTAAATCAACAGAGTTTTCAGTGTCGATATAATAAGCTAAGCCACGTTCTAAGCGAATAACCTTGGCCAAACCACAGTTATTAGCTATGTCGGTTGATTTAGAAGACCAAGGTGAAATAGTACCAGGACGTGGGGTAACTAATAAAAATTGTCCAACAGGTTCATGTTCTTCGATTGTTGGTCCATACTTAAGAAGTTGCTGTAAAACTTGAGATTCTTCAGTGCTTAGGTCTTCTGAAATATGGGCAAAGTGGCTAAACTCCGCATAGATATCCGTGACGGGCAGTTGCAGCTCAGAACACTGATTTAGTAGCTTGTTAACTCTAAAGTCAGATAGTGCTGGTGCACCGCGAAAGGTTTTCATCAACATCGACATAGTCTATTTCACCGGGTTAGATTAATTAAGGATAAAAATCGCGCGTATTATAGATTAAATGGGGTCATTAGAGAAACAATTTGTCTGATTTGGGAAGCATTTTTTAGTGTTCAAAACAGTCAATGCGTAAAAATAGCTTTTTAAAAAATACAATTCACGTAACAATAGGCACTATGATAAAAAAACAATTAAAATCATTTGCTATTAAAGTAGGTTGCCAGAAACTATTGGTGTTATTTTTACTACCATTTTTTCTGCTTATTTCGGGTTGTGAAATACAGAAAAATTCTGCAAATTTACAACGGATAATTGACCGCGGCTATGTAACCGTAGGTACGCTATACGGCAATACCAGTTATTACCTTGATGCTGAAGGACCTGCTGGTTTTGAATATGAACTGGCACAAAAGTATGCTGATTATTTAGGTGTCGAATTGAAAATGATGCCTAGCTATAACTTAAGCGACTTATTTCAACAGCTTGATGAAGGCAGTGTTGACTTTTTAGCCGCAGGTCTTGCTGTCACTGAGGCACGCCGTGAAAAATATATATTTTCCCCAAGCTATGACAACATCAGTCAAAAGCTGGTTTTTAAGCAAGGTAATATTCGGCCTCGAACGCTAGATGATTTAACCGGTAAGTTAGAAGTGGTGGCAAATTCGAGTCATGTTGAAAGTTTATCGGCCCTGAAACTTTCAAATCCTGCACTGTCATGGTCAGCAACTAGCGAGCAAGACAGTGAAGAATTATTGCTGCGAGTGCTCTCTGGTGAAATTGATTACACCGTTGCAGACAGCAACACTTTAGCGGTAAGTCGTCGTTATTATCCTGAAATTAGTATCGGTTTTACCATTCAAAAAGAAGCACCATTAGCTTGGATGCTGAATAAGCATGGCGATAATTCTATTTTCGCCAGTTTAGTTGAATTTTTTGGTCAAGTTCATCATAACGGTGTTTTGTTAGCATTAACTGACAAACATTATGGTCATATTGAAGAGTTTAATTATGTGGATACGCGCATGTTTATTAAGGCGATTGAAACTAAACTACCTAAATATAGACCGTTATTTGAAAAGTATGGTCAAGAGGTTGATTGGCGCTTACTAGCAGCGATAAGTTATCAAGAATCTCATTGGAAGCCCCATGCTCGCTCTTATACTGGGGTACGTGGCATGATGATGTTAACCTTACCTACTGCGAAACAAATGGGGATTAAAAGCCGTTTAGATGCAGAACAAAGTATTCGTGGCGGGGCAAAATATTTCAAGCAAATGATCGAACGTATGCCAGCAAGAGTGCCCGAGCCCGATAGACTATGGTTTGCACTTGCGTCATATAATATTGGTTTGGGACACTTAAACGATGCACGTAATATTACCAAGCAACAAGGTGGTGATCCGGATCGTTGGGTGGAAGTTAAAGAGCGCTTACCGCTGCTTAAACAGAAAAAATATTATAAAAATACCCGTTATGGCTACGCCAGAGGTGATGAACCGGTGAATTATGTTGAAAATATTCGCCGCTATTATGATACGTTGACGTGGATTGACGATCAGGCAAAGTTAAGTAATGCTAAGAGTGAACTTGCGATAAATGCCGCACAATAAGTTTTTTCTAAAGTGAATTTATTATCGTATTGTCATCAAATTGTCATAATTGATGACAATACTCATAAACGAATACCAGCTTGAGCATAAACCTTATCAAGTCAGAAGAGCGCTCAGAAATAAACCGCCCAAGAGGTGAGTATGAAAAATAAAAAAGTGTTAACCAGTAATCAAAGAAAAAGAACAAACCATCGCCATAAAATCAGAATGGTGAATCGTCGTCATACGCAGTTTGCAATTGAGCAACATAATTGCGAAAAGAAAGCTGAAAATACCGACGCTGAGCAGAAGTAGTGGGAGTGTTAAGCAACTTTCTTATTGCTAAATCCCTGCTGAGGCTGCTTAACTCGTACTGAGGTTAATCCGAGCTGAGATTGATTGTGGCTTTCTGTTTCTTTTCTGCTTTTTTCTCTGCTCTGCGACGCTTAAAAAATGCCGAAAGCATAGTGCTACATTCATCATTTAATAGTCCTGCTTGCGCAATAACTTGATGGTTATGTTTTTCATGATTAAGTAATGAGAAGGCACTGCCCGCAGCGCCAGTTTTTAAATCTTTACTGGCAAAAATCACTTTATTTATTCTGCTATGAACTAAAAGCCCTGCACACATCGGGCATGGCTCCAATGTCACGTATAGTGTGCAATCAAGTAAGCGATAATTGTTTATCTTTATACCGGCATCACGAATCGCCATCATTTCTGCATGTGCTGATGGGTCATTGTTCATAATTGATTGATTAAAGCCTTCGCCAACAATTTTACCATCACAAACCACTACCGCACCGACAGGAATTTCATTATGGCTGTCGGCAATTTTTGCTAACGCGATAGCGCGGCGCATAAATTTTTCATCGTCCGCTGAAAATTCGGTTATGGGCAATAAAACGTTTTCAGTATTTTCATTCAAGTTAGTCATGGTTATAAAAACATTTCTAATAAGTCATTAAGGTAACGATGACCGTGCTTGCTCACTGACCATAGTTCACCCTCTAAATTCATTAAACCTTTGTCTTGGGCTTGTTTTAAAGTAGGCAAAACACTATCAATACTCAAGCCGGTATACGCTTGATATTCATCGAGGGTAAAGCCTGAAAATAGCCGTAAACGATTCATCATGTATTCAAAAGGCAATTCTTCTGCCGATACTATATTAAGCTTATCAAGAGCTTTTCGATTAGTATCTAAATAACCTTTGGGGTGTTTAACTTTGACCGTGCGATAAATTGTTTGAGATTCAATGTCAGTTATTTTGCCATGTGCGCCACAGCCTATACCCAGGTAATCACCAAATTTCCAGTAGTTAAGGTTATGCTGACATTGATATTGCGGTTTACTGTAGGCTGAAATTTCATATTGTTGATAACCCGCTTCATTGAGCAGGGCAATACCTTGGTCTTGAATATTCCAAAGCACTTCATCTTGCGGCAATTTTGGCGGACGGGAATGAAAGGCGGTATTAGGCTCTATGGTTAATTGGTACCAAGAAATATGTGTTGGATGTAAACTAATCGCGGTTTTTAAATCATCTAATGCATGCTCAACCGTTTGGTCGGGTAAACCGTGCATTAAATCAAGATTAAAGCTTTTAACACCACATTCACTGGCTAAATTAGCTGCTGTTTTGGCTTGTTGGCTGTCATGAATTCGCCCAAGCTTTATTAACTTGTCTGACTCAAAACTTTGCACACCAACAGATAAACGTGAAACACCGCCATTAAAAAAACCGATAAACTTTTCGGCTTCTACCGTGCCAGGGTTGGCTTCTAAAGTTATTTCTATATCCGCTTTATGTTCAAAACGCTGCAAAACTTGGGTTAATAATTGCTCAATGGCTGGCGCCGAAAATAGACTGGGTGTACCGCCGCCAATAAATATCGAATGTAAAGGTCGCTGCTGTAAATTAAAGCGCGCGATATCCGTGTCTAAATCAAGTAATAACTGCGCAACATAGTCTTGCTCCGGGATCGCATGTTTAAGCGCATGAGAATTAAAGTCACAATATGGGCATTTTTCAACGCACCAAGGAATATGAATATATAACGATAGCGGTGGGGCAATTAACATCTTAAGCGAGTTCTTTTACAAGTAGCGGTACAAGTTTTTGTAGTGCTTGGCCACGATGGCTCAATTGATTTTTAAGCTCTCTTGGTAGTTGTGCTGAAGACATATTTTGCTCTGCTTGCCAGAATACCGGATCGTAGCCGAAACCTTGCTCGCCAAGCTTTTCTCTAGCAATACTGCCTTGCCAGACACCATGACAAATCAGTGGCGTTGGATCGTTTTCATGACGCATATATACCAATACACAATGAAAACGTGCTGTGCGCTTATCATCAGCAACATTTTCTAAAGCAGCTAATAATTTATTAGTGTTATCGTCATCACTTGCATTTTCACCAGCATATCGGGCTGAATATACACCCGGTGCGCCATTCAGTGCGTCAACTTCTAGTCCGGAATCATCAGCTATTGCTGGTAAACCGGTGATTTTTGCTGCATGACGAGCTTTAATAATCGCGTTTTCCACAAAGGTTGTGCCAGTTTCAGCAACGTCACCGACATTGAATTCGCTTTGCGGCTTAATGTCGATATGATGGTCTGCTAATAAACTCGCGAGTTCGTTAACTTTACCTTTGTTACCCGTGGCTAAAACGATAGTGGTCATTAAAGTACCTTTATAAAATCTTGGTTAGTGTTGAAGAAGTGAATTCTTAATTGAAAATTTTGCAATGGCGGCATTTTACCTTAATCTACGATAATGAAAAACAGTAATAAAAAAAACGGCAATGATATTGCCGTTTATCTTTAAATTACTTTACGCTTTTTTAGATCGTTTTAATCAAAAAATAGCGGCGTTAATCAACATAAAATTTTTGTGAAAACTTTAAGTTATGTTGCTGGCCCTTATCGCTAATTCTGATATCAAAATAAATGGTCTCTTCGTTGCTATAACTCACCTGAGCCAAATAATAAACCGCATCACCTTCTTTCACTTCAGTAAAATCGAGTGATTTTATTTGTCCGACATCGTTACGCGCTTTTCCTGAAATAAATACCGTTTTTGCAGGGTTGCCTTCTTGGGTATTATCTAACACTGAAATATTAACCAAACCTTTATAACGACTTCGCTCAATACCATATGATTTAGCGATTTCTGGCGTTAAAAAGGTTGAGCCTAAAGCGATGTAATGAACATTCAATCCGCCGAGTTTTTTCATGTTTTCAGCACTGGCTAAACCAATAATGCTTAGCGCGAAAAAAACGATTAAAAAGATGCTGTTTATGATATTTTTCATGTGTAAGACCTTAATATTTAGTCGCATAAGTTAAGTATATACGACTAATGTAAATCGAGGAGTATTAACGTTAAATATTTGCCCAATATGGTATCCAGCCGGCTAATAATATATTCACAACATTTAATAATAAAAAGGCGATGAGTATTGATAAATCAAGCCCACCGATACTTGGAACTATGCGTCTGATCGGTGCTAAAACAGGGGCAGTTAGTTGCTGAAAAATCATTTGTGTTGGGTTGTAACCTTGCACTACCCAGCTCATTAGTGCCATAACCAACATGATGATAAACAGTAAAACGCCTGCTTGTTTAATTAAATATATTAAGCCTAAATACATAGAGGAAATAAGATCAAAAGTGCCACTGTTAAGAAATGGAATAAGGGTCCAGGTTAACGTAGCAACGATATAAGCTAAAAGTATAGTGGCTAAATCAATACCACCGAAGCCGGGAATAATCCGTCGAAGTGGGATAACCAATGGGTTACTGACCTTAACAATAAATTGGCTAAGTGGATTATAAAAATCAGCTCGAACGAGCTGTAACCAAACACGTAATACTAAAATCATTAGTAACGTGTCAAAAGCAAACTTAAGCAAGTAATTTATTGCTTCCATCTAAAACTCCAAAATTATGAAAAGGGATAACAGTATCAATTAACTGCATTCACTATGATTTTACACTTACCTAACGCTAGCGAGATAAGTCAGGCGATAATAATACGATTAGCCTTCTTTCGCCATTTCTTTAGCCCGCGCTATGGCACTATTCATTGCTTTTGATACTGTTTCTTCTAAATTATCTTCCTGAAAACTGCAAATTGCCGCGTGCGTAGAGCCACCTTTAGAAGTGACATTTTCTCGCAGTTTACTAATCGGTAATTGGCTTTCAATGACCATTTTAGCAGCACCATAAGCGGTTTGTTGCACAAGATCGCGACTGTCTTCTGCGCTAAAGCCATATTCAATTGCTTGCTTTTCCATTGCTTCCATAAATAAGAAAAAGTAAGCAGGGGCTGAACCTGAAACGGCTATAATATGATCTATTTGCTCTTCTCTATCTAACCATTTCACAATACCCACTGATTGCATTAATTGCTCAGCAAAGGCTTTATCATCAGCACTTGCTTTAGTATTGGCAAAAATACCTGTTACACCTGCTCCAACTTCACTTGGCGTGTTAGGCATAGTTCTAAAAACAGTACAAGATTGATCAAGTGCTTGTTCTATATGCTGTAATGGACATCCAGCAGCAACAGAAATAAAGCTTTTATTGCTAATATCAAGTTGTTGCGCAAAATCCTTACAGACATCTGACATGAGATAAGGCTTCACACCCAAAACAATCACGTCGGCAAACTCAACCGCTTCAGTGTTACTTGCCGTTTGTTTGATGCCAAGACGTTGTTGTAATGCAATACGCTTTTCTGGCGAAGGGTTAGATACAATAATATGTTGAGGAGAATAGCCGTTGTTAACAAGTCCGGAGATAATTGCGTTGTTCATATTTCCAGCGCCAATAAATGCGATATTTTTCATATAATTCCTATTAATGTTAATTGCTCTAGTATCGTAATATTTATGAGATAACGACAGATGAAATTGAGCGATAAAATAATGATAGTGTAACTGTTTTTACATGATCCTTTAAGGGGAGGCTGACAGTTAAATAACTTATGGAGCTAATTAGTTTATTCACGGGCACCGAATATAGCCGAACCAATGCGAACTAAAGTTGAGCCAGCATTAATTGCTAGTTGTAAATCTGCAGACATCCCCATAGATAAAGTGTCCATTGTTGGATACTGTTTTTGTAAGCTTTCAAACAGTTTTTGCATTTTAATAAAGCTCGCTTGTGAAGCATTTTTTTCCGGAATCGCCATCAAACCACGCAAACATAAGTTCTCGCAGTCATTAACGGTTGTAAGCAAGCTTGGAAGTTCATCAATAAAAACACCAGATTTACTTTCTTCGCCACTAATATTCACTTGTAAACAAACGTTTAGCGGGGTATCTTGAGCAGACCTATGCTCATTAAGGCGCTTTGCGACTTTAGCTCTGTCTATGCTATGTACCCAAGAAAAATGCTCAGCAATTAACTTGGTTTTATTGGTTTGAATTGGGCCAATAAAATGCCAAGAAATATCAGTTTTATTTTGCAAGGCTATAATTTTTTCTACAGCTTCTTGGACATAGCTTTCGCCAAAGGCGCGTTGACCAACATCGTATGCTTGTTCAATCAATTCAACAGTTTTAGTTTTACTGACGGCAAGCAAAGTAATTTCATCGGCATGACGATGAGCTTGATAACAAGCAGAAGAAATTTGCAGTTCTACAGCAGCAATATTATCTTTAATAGCAATCATATTGTTTATTTCAGTTCTCAATGACTTATTCAGTTATTAGTTCAAAATTTATTTCGACTAAGAGGTTTTTATGGATATTACCGAATTACTAGCATTTAGTGTGGAAAATAATGCTTCAGATTTACATTTATCAACCGGAACACCGCCGTCAATTCGTGTCGATGGTGATGTACGTAAGCTAAATATACCAGCATTTGACGAAAAAGATGTTAACGCTTTGGTCTATGATATTATGAATGACCGTCAACGCAAAGAGTATGAAGAGAATTTAGAGGTCGATTTTTCTTTCGAAGTTCCAAATTTGGCGCGTTTCAGGGTCAATGCCTTTAATCAAAACCGTGGTCCAGCGGCAGTATTTCGTACCATTCCAAGCAAAATCTTATCATTAGATGATTTAGGTTGTCCTGATATTTTCCGTGATATATCTGATTTACCTCGTGGTTTAGTGCTGGTAACTGGCCCAACAGGTTCTGGTAAATCAACAACGTTAGCTGCAATGGTTGATTATATTAACAAAAATAAACACGACCATATATTAACGATCGAAGATCCGATTGAATTTGTTCATCAAAACCATTCATGTTTAATTAACCAACGTGAAGTTCATCGCGATACATTAAGTTTCAGCGCAGCATTGCGCTCAGCACTTCGTGAAGATCCCGATGTTATTCTTGTTGGTGAAATGCGTGATTTAGAAACCATTCGCTTAGCAATGACCGCAGCTGAAACAGGTCATTTAGTCTTTGGTACTTTGCATACTACCTCAGCGCCAAAAACTATTGACCGTATTATTGATGTATTCCCAGGTGAAGAAAAAGCCATGGTACGCTCAATGTTATCAGAATCATTACGTGCCGTAATTTCACAAACCTTAGTTAAAAAGGTCGGTGGTGGCCGAGTGGCGGCACATGAAATTATGATGGGCGTCCCTGCTATTCGTAACTTAATTCGTGAAGATAAAATTGCTCAAATGTATTCGGCGATTCAAACTGGTATGTCTAGTGGTATGCAAACCATGGATCAATGTTTACAAAACCTGATTAATCGCGGCATGATCACCAGACAAGATGCGATGGATAAAGCGCAAGATAAGAACCAATTTTCTAGCGGCTACTAATAAATAAAGTGATAGGTAATTAAATGAATTTTCATGATTTATTACAAAAAATGGTCAAGCACGAAGCCTCGGATATGTTTGTAACCGCTAAGCTTCCTGTAAGTGCAAAAATCAATGGCGAGCTATTGCCTATTGATGTAGAAGCTTTAACACCCGAAGAGGCTTTAGGCTTAGTGCATAATGCTATGTCTGAAAAACAAAAACTTGAGTTTGATGAAAACAAAGAATGTAACTTTGCCATTTCAATTGATGGTATTGGTCGATTCCGTGTTTCTGCATTTTGGCAACGTGATATGGCGGGTATGGTTGTTCGTCGTATCGTTACTGAAATTCCAGAGGCGGATGATCTGGGATTACCTTCGGTATTAAAAGACGTGGTCATGTCAAAGCGTGGCTTAGTGCTCTTTGTTGGTGGTACCGGTACCGGTAAATCAACCTCTATGGCAGCACTGATAGGTTATCGAAATAAGAACTCTCGTGGTCATATTCTAACTATTGAAGATCCTGTTGAATTTGTTCACGAACACGCTAAATGTATGGTAACTCAGCGTGAAGTAGGGCTTGACACCGAGAGCTTCGATGCTGCACTTAAAAGCTCTTTACGCCAAGCACCTGATGTAATCTTGATTGGTGAAATACGCAACCAAGAAACCATGGAACATGCTTTAAGTTTCGCCGAAACAGGTCATTTATGTATTGCGACGTTGCATGCTAACAATGCTAACCAAGCCATTGACCGTATCATGCATTTAGTACCTGCAGATCAGCACGGTAAATTACTGTTTGATTTGGCATTAAACCTACGCGGTATTATTGCACAGCAATTAATTCCAACGCGCGACGGTAATGGCCGTTTGGCGGCAATTGAAATTTTACTTAACTCTCCTTACGTTGCTGAGTTAATTAAAAAAGGTGAAATTGGTAGTATTAAAGAAGTCATGGAGAAATCTACTGACCAAGGTATGCAGACCTTTGACCAAGCACTATTTAATTTGTATCAACAAGGTTTGATCAATTACGCTGATGCATTACATCATGCTGACTCACCTAATGATTTACGCTTAATGATCAAACTGCGAAGTAACGATCAAGGCGGTACAGGTACATTGTCTGGTGTCACTATTGACGGCTTAGAGCCAAAAGAAGAGTGATAATGGCTTGGACACTATAATTTTAATAGCATACCTTAATCGGTATGCTTTTTTTTGTTAAAAATAAACAATCCTCTTCATTTAAATTCATTAAATGATTGAGGTTGGTAAAAAAGGAAAATCAATGTTATCTGTCATACGTTTGCTTGTCATCACTGCTTTGCTAACTTCAGCGCATAGCGCAAAAGCCGATAAATTTGCCGCTGGACCTGTGCTGACAAACTTTGGTAAACATGCCAGTGTTCAGCAAGATCTAAAGTTCGATAAAAACAGTGTCTTTAAAGTTGCATTCGATTTAGGAAAGCAAGGAGAGGTAGGTGAAGTTAATCGGAAAATAGAAACACTTGCTCGATTTATTAACATGCATGTGGCTAATGGCGTACCGGCGAAAAACATCCATTTAGCACTCGTTGTTCACGGTAAAGCAGGTTTTGATGTACTCCGCGACAAGCTATACCAAGAAAAGTACCAAACAACTAATGCCAATAGCCCGTTAATTCAAGCTCTGATACAAAACCAGGTCAATATCTATGTCTGCGGTCAATCAGCAGCTTATTATGAAATTACAAATGAAATGCTAGCACCTAATGTGAAAATGGCATTATCAGCCATGACAGCCCATGCCGTTTTACAAAGTGAAGGCTATAGTCTTAATCCATTCTAATAGGCTATTTTGGGGCATTAATAGCATTAAGCCTGAGGCAAGTAATAAATCTAGTTTATTACTTGTGGTACCAACCATATCCATAAAGGTATTGAGAAAATAGACGCTAAGGTGGTAACCACAACAATGCCTGCAGTAGTTTCTTGGTGTTTGTTATGCTGTTTCGCGACTAAATAAGCGTTAACACCTGAAGGACTAGCGCTTAAAATAACTAACGTGGTTGTTACTAAAGCTGAAAAATCAAAGATCGTATGACTGGCGAAGAAAACTAAACTTGGTAATAGCAGTAGCTTTAATATGCTAGCAGTCGCGATAAATTTAATTTCACTTCGAATACGGTAGTAAGCCAGTGAAGCGCCAAGTAAAAAAAGTGCCAAAGTAATCGCAGGCTTACCTAATAATAACAAACTATTATTGATGATAATGGGTAGCTCTAACGCCATTAAATTCACCATAAAACCACCCGTAATAGCAATTAATAACGGGTTTAAAAAGGTTTGTTTCAGAAACGCTCGCCAATTAAATAGCCTGAGGTTAACGGCCATTATACTGGTTAAAGCAATTAACATCGCACTATGAAAACTTACCACCAAAAATATTGTCGGTAATGCTTGCTGACCTAACAACATTAATGCGATTGGCATACCAACAATCACATTATTTGAATAACCCGAACTAAAACCATAAACCGCTGATGCAGCCATGTCATGATTAACATCTTTATGAAAATAATAGTTGATGGCAAATGCAAGTCCATAAACCAGCAACACCGGAATATAAAACGCACTATAGATATTTAAATCGATAGTGCTCATATCAGCATTGGCGAGTTGTTGAAATAAAAAAGCAGGGATCGCGATATGGAAGGTAAATTTAGTTAGGGTATCGATTTGGTCTTTTTTAAACCAAGCACTTTTAGCCAACACAAAGCCAATAAAACCGACCATAATTAATGGGCTAATAAGCGTAAAAATTGCCATTAAAAGGCCTTGTTAAATTCGAGGAAGTAAAACCACGACCCGTAAGACCGTGGAAATAAAAATACTTGAGCAGTGCTATCTTTCTGACTGGGTTTAATATTGATTTTCAAAGTAACTTTCTATAATCAGTTTGGCAGAGGCTGCATCGATATTGTCTTTTTTAAGATTACGGTAGCCGCCATCAGCAAATAAAGCTTCTTTTGCCGTCGCTGTTGTTAATCTTTCATCTTGAAACTCGACCTTTAAACCAAAGCGTCCTGAAACCCTATTGCCAAATTTCTTAGCGTCATGGGTTAGTTGTTGCTCACTGCCATCCATGTTTAGCGGCAAACCAACCACAATAAAGTCGGGTTGCCATTCTTTGATAAACTTTGTCATGCTATCCCAGTCTGGAATACCATCACGCGCTTTAACTGAGCCTAATGGCGATGCTAAACCGGTCAACTCTTGACCCACGGCAACGCCAATAAACTTTTTGCCAAAATCAAAGCCGAGAATTGTGCGTTGGCCTTCTACAGCTTTACTAGCCATTATGCATGCCCAACTTCACTTGATAAATGCGCCATATCAATGCCCAATTTTTCAGTGGCTTTCTTCCATCTTTGCTCAATGGGAGTATTAAATATAATGTCGCCATCGGCAGGGGTTAATAGCCAAGAATTAGCTTTAATTTCTTCCTCTAATTGACCAGGTCCCCAACCCGCATAACCTAAAGTAACCATGTACTTTTCTGGTGCGGATTCTGTCCCTAATGCCATTAATATATCTTTTGAAGTGGTGATCATAACTTCTTCAGTTAACGCCAAGGAGCTATTCCAACCACTTTGCGTACTGTGCAATACAAAGCCACGGTCTTGAGATACCGGGCCGCCAGTTAATACTTGCTGGTCTAACTCGGGCGCGTCATCTTTGTCTTCATCAATCTGAGTTAATAGTTCGTGCAAGGTAACATTGATAGGAAGATTTATGATCAACCCCATCGCTCCTTCCGCGTTATGTTCACAGATATAAGTGACTGTTTTATTAAAATAAGAATCGTCTAAATTGGGCATAGCAATCAAAAGTTGATTTTCAAAACTATCCATAAATATACCTTAATAATTAAGAAGAAATTCGCTAAAGCGCCTTTTGGGCAGAGCTTTAGCATCTTATAACCAATTGATAAATAATTTTATATTTTATATTTTATATTTTATATTTTATATTTTATATTAATTAACGCTTTCTAATATTTTGCTCAATAGCATCCATCAGTTTTCCGCTAATATTTATCGGGTATGCAGCTTCAATTTCGCGTATACAAGTTGGGCTAGTCACGTTAATTTCAGTAACTTTGTCACCAATAACATCTAAACCAACAAAATATAATCCGCGCTTTTTCAATTCTGGTGCTATCGTTTCAGCAATTAGTTTATCACTAGCACTTAATGGACGGGCTACGCCACGGCCACCAGCAGCTAAATTACCGCGTGTTTCTCCTTGGGCAGGAATGCGGGCTAAACAGTAAGGCATTGGCTCACCATTGACGATTAAAATACGTTTGTCACCGTCAACAATTTCAGGCATGTACTCTTGAACCATAGCATATTGTGTTGAATGCGCCGTTAAAGTTTCGAGAATTACACCAACATTTGGATCATTTTCACCAATACGGAAAATTGAAGAGCCACCCATACCATCTAATGGCTTAATGATGATGTCTTTATTTTCTTTGTGAAAAGCTCTTATTTTTTCATTGTTTCGTGTCACTAAGGTTTTTGGTGTTAGTTCTGGAAACCAAGCGGTAAAGAGTTTTTCGTTACAGTCACGTAAGCTTTGCGGCTTGTTAACAATTAAAGTACCTGCCACTTCAGCACGCTCTAGCATGTAGGTTGCGTAAATAAACTCAGTATCAAAAGGTGGATCTTTACGCATTAATACCGCGTCTAAATCAGCGACATTAATATCTTCACGCTCGTCTAGTTCATACCAATGCTCTGTATCGTCAAATACTTTAACTTTTGCCGCCGTTGCGCGACATACACCTTGCTCTAAATAGAGATCTTTCATCTCCATATAGTAAATTTCATAGCCACGTGCTTGCGCTTCAAACATCATCGCCATTGAAGAATCTTTTTTTACTTTGACCTCTGCAATAGGGTCCATGACAACACCAATTTTTATGGCCATTTTATTTCCTAATATGTTTACGTGTTTTGATAAGAGCATTACTGTCGTGATATTTAAGTCAAATCACCATATCGACATTGTAACGCTGTAATTGCAGTCAACGCTGCTGTTTCTGTTCTTAAAACGCGCGGCCCGAGTAATACATCAGTAAATCCTGCAGCCTTCGCGCTTGAAATTTCTGCATCGCTTAAACCACCTTCAGGGCCAATTAACAATCGCACTCGTTGGTTTTCTATCGGTAAACTCATAATAGAATGCTGGGCTCTGGGGTGTAAATTAAGTTTTAACGCGCTGCTTTCTTGCTGTAACCAGTCGTCTAAATAAATCGGTTGAGTAACAACTGGCACGGCACATCGGCCACTTTGCTCACAAGCACTAATGACAATTTTTTGCCATTGTTGATGCTTTTTCTCTAAGCGTTCGCCGCTCAGTTTCACGCCACAACGTTCTGTAAAAATTGGCGTTATGGTATTAACACCTAATTCGACCGACTTTTGCAAGGTAAAATCCATGCGATCTCCGCGCGAAATACCTTGGCCAAGATGAATATTTAAAGGAGACTCATTATCGACCAGGTTTTTAGCTATCACCTCAACGTCAGCAGCCTTTTTAGTCACGTTACAAAGCCTCGCTTGATATTCGAAGTAGCCTGCTTGTTCAGCAATGCCATTGAACAAGGTAATATCGTCACCACTTTTTAGTCGTAATACCCGCACAATATGACCAAAGGCGTCATCATCTAACGCTTGTGTCTGGCCGACATCGAATGCTTGTGCTTGGTAAATACGAGGGTTACGCATAAAAAGTTACCATATTCATTACTTTAGGTTGCTAAATTAACAATAGTTTTAGGCAAGATATTTTTGATTTAGTTGCATTTGTTATACCAAAAATAGGTATTTAACTATTGTTTCTAATATAGTCTGTAAATAAGGGCAACTCACCGTAAATTCAATTGTTTATGAAAAAATAGTGTCTAAAAATAAAAAAACCGCTCAATGAGCGGTTTTTTTGTAGCAAGTTTTAACAACCGATATAAATTAGATGCCAGCTGATAAGCGTAACGCTTCAGCTTTATCAGTTTTTTCCCAGCTAAAGGCTGTGAAAGTATCGTCACCTACCGTCATTTCAAACGGTTCACGACCAAAGTGACCATAAGCGGCAGTTTGTTGATACATTGGGTGAAGTAGATCTAACATTTTGGTAATGCCGTATGGGCGAAGGTCAAAATGTTCACGGACTAACTCAACTAGGCGCTCTTCAGTAACTTTACCAGTACCAAAAGTATCAATTGAAATAGACGTTGGCTCAGCAACACCGATAGCGTAAGAAATTTGAATCTCACATCGGTCGGCTAAACCAGCAGCAACAATGTTTTTCGCGACATAGCGACCCGCATAAGCAGCACTGCGATCAACCTTTGAAGGATCTTTACCTGAGAAAGCTCCGCCACCATGACGAGCCATGCCGCCGTAGGTATCAACAATAATTTTACGACCGGTTAAACCACAATCGCCAACAGGACCACCAATAACAAAGCGACCGGTAGGGTTAATATGGTATTTAGTATCTTTAGTTAATAACTCTTCAGGCAATACATGCTTAATAATGTTTTCCATTACCGCATTGTGCAGATCTTCTTGTTTGATATCTGGATTATGCTGAGTCGATAAAACCACGGTATCAATGGCTACAGGCTTATTATCTTCATATATAAAAGTAACTTGGCTTTTAGCATCAGGACGTAACCAAGGCAAAACACCTGATTTACGTGCTTCAGCTTGACGCTCAACTAAACGATGCGAATAGTATAAAGGTGCCGGCATTAATGTTTCGGTTTCATTGGTGGCATAACCAAACATTAGGCCTTGATCACCAGCGCCCTGATCTTCAGGTTTAACACGGTCTACACCTTGGGCAATCTCTGGAGATTGTTGGCCAATTAAGTTCATAATGCCACACGTAGCGCCATCAAAACCTACATCAGATGAGGTATAACCAATTTCTGAAATAACATCGCGGGTAATTTGCTCTAAATCTACCCATGCAGACGTACTTACTTCACCAGAAATAATAGCAACACCCGTTTTTACCATAGTCTCACAGGCAACTCGTGCATATTTGTCTTGCGCAATAATTGCATCTAAAACCGCATCAGAAATTTGATCGGCTATTTTATCTGGATGTCCTTCTGATACTGACTCAGAAGTAAAAAGGTGTGTTGACATAAACCCTCTGTAAAAATTAATTGAAAAAACAAACTCGTCTTTAATGTCGACATTCTAACTGTTTAGTAAACTTTTTCCTAGAGTTTTTTACGCCTAGATGGCTAAACGTCCATTTGAAAGTTGTAGTTAGTTAAAAAATAGCGATATTTTAATGGAAATAAATTGATTGGGAGCGATTAAGGATATGATTTTAAAGTTAGCGGTAGCTGCCAAATATGACTAAAAAGTGCTTGTTGCTCAGGGCTGTGCTTGGAGCTATAAAATGTGGTTGTGCCATCTTTGTTACTGCTGTTCAGTAATTGATGTAAGGCAAGTTGGCGCTGTAACTGTTCAGTAACAGGGCGAGCTGTTTCCATAATAGTGACACTGTCACCGCAAATATCGTTAATTAAGTCAGACACTAGCGGGTAATGCGTGCAGCCAAGTACGATAGTATCAACCCCTTTTGCGATTAATGGCATTAAATAGTTACTGAGCAATAATTTGCATTCAACGCTGTTTTTCTTATCTTGCTCAATAAGCTCAATAAGCTCAACTAAGCCAGGACAAGGCTGAATAGTGACTTCACTGTTATTGCTATATTGCGCAACTAAGCCTAAAAAACGCGGATTTTCAGCGGTTGCTTTTGTCACTAATATCGCTATTTTTTTATTTTTACTCAAACTTGCTGCAGGTTTGATGGCCGGCTCAACACCAATCACGGGTATTGATATTTTCTCACGCAATTGATCAATGGCATTAACTGTTGCGGTATTACAAGCAACCACAATCGCTTTTGCCTTGTGCTCAATAAACCACAGGGCAACTTCATTGAGCCGCTGTTGAATAAACTCAGGAGATTGTTCACCGTATGGCGCATGTAAAGTATCTGCAACATAGAGTAAGTTTTCATTAGGCAAATGCTGACTTATACATTGCGCGATCGATAAACCGCCTACGCCAGAATCAAATATCGCGATAGGGTTAGCACTCGAATTTTGTGCTTGAGAAGTCATCGATGAAGTTGCATTTTCAATCGTCATTGGGTTTTGCTTCGGCAGTTACTTAGGCACTAAATAAATGCAGCTTAAAAAGGTATTGTTAACAATGTCGGTATATTACCAACTAGTAATTGAGAACTAAACCTTTAACTTTACCGAGTGCATAAGCACTGATAAGCCTAGGCTAGTTGATGATATGTTATATGGCATGACACGTAGGGGCGAATTTATTCTGAAGTATCCCCACAAATATAGAAGATAAGTGCTTGTTTATTATTTAAAATACTTTCACCAAAAAAA
>NBOG01000020.1 GCA_002104535.1 Cognaticolwellia sediminilitoris
GTTAAAGTTGTTTTACCGTGATCAACGTGGCCAATTGTACCTACGTTAACATGTGGTTTATTACGTTCAAATTTTTCTTTAGCCATTTTTCAATTACCTTAAAGTTTATTAAAAGCCCGGCCAAAAGACCGAGCCAGACTTTCAAAAAGCCTTACTAAGATTCAATTATTTTGTCGGCAACAGCCTTTGGTGCTTCGCTATATTGCAGAAACTCCATCGAATATGATGCGCGACCTTGAGTTGCACTACGCAACGCTGTAGCGTAACCAAACATTTCAGATAGTGGCACAATTGCGTCAACTACCTTAGAACCAGCTGGACCTTCGTCCATGCCATCGATCATGCCGCGACGGCGATTTAAATCACCTACGACATCACCCATGTTTGCTTCTGGCGTAATAACTTCAACTTTCATCATAGGTTCAAGAATAACTGGAGATGCCTTAAGCACACCTTGTCTAAAACCCATTGATGCAGCGACTTTAAACGCCATTTCATTTGAGTCAACGTCATGAAAAGAACCATCGTATAGCGTGACCTTGATATCTAATAACGGGTAGCCCGCTAAAACACCACTGTCCATTTGCTCTCTACAGCCCTTTTCAATCGCCGGTATATATTCCGTGGGAATAATACCACCGGTAATCTCGTTAACAAATTCAAAACCTTTACCTTCAGGCATAGGTTCTAATTTCAACCAAACATGACCAAATTGACCACGACCACCTGATTGACGAACAAATTTACCTTCCACTTCAACTGTAGAACGAATAGTTTCGCGGTAAGCCACTTGTGGGTTACCAACGTTACATTCAACGCCAAATTCGCGTTTCATACGTTCAACAAGGATATCGAGGTGTAATTCCCCCATACCTGAAATGATGGTTTGACCCGTGTCTTCATCAGAAAAAACTTTGAATGACGGATCTTCTGCGGCCAACTTACCTAATGCTACTGCCATTTTTTCTTGGGCAGCTACGGTTTTTGGCTCAACTGCTACAGAAATAACAGGTTCTGGAAATTCCATACGTTCAAGTGTGATAACGTGATTTGCATCACATAAAGTATCACCAGTGGTGACATCTTTCATACCAATAGCCGCAGCTATATCACCTGCATGTACTTCTTTTATTTCCTTACGGTCATTTGCATGCATTTGCACAATACGACCTAAACGTTCTTTCTTGCCTTTCACAGGATTGTATATACTGTCGCCAGTTTTTACTACACCTGAGTATACGCGAAAGAATGTTAGTGTACCGACAAAAGGGTCAGTTGCGATTTTAAATGCTAAAGCAGCAAACGGCGCTTTATCATCAGCTTCACGACTTCCTTCAGTTTCGTTTTTGTCATTGTTAATACCTTTTATCGCTTCAACATCAATTGGCGAAGGTAAATATTCAATAACAGCATCAAGTACTGCTTGTACGCCTTTGTTCTTGAAAGCAGAGCCACAAGTACAAAGGACAATTTCATTGTTTAGCGTACGTGTACGCAACGCAGATTTAATTTCTGCTTCGGATAACTCACCTTCTTCAAGGTACTTATCCATTAATTCTTCAGAGGCTTCTGCGGCTTCAGAGATAAGATTTTCATGCCATTCATCGGCTTGCTCTTGCATCTCTGCTGGAATATCTTCATAAGTGAAGGTCATGCCCTGGTCATTTGCGTTCCAGTTAATGGCTTTCATTTTAATTAAGTCGATAACACCAGAAAAGTCATCTTCAGCACCAATAGGTAAATATATTGGTACTGCATTAGCTTTCAAGCGAGAGTTAAGTTGCTCAACAACAGCTAAGAAGTCTGCACCTGTACGGTCCATCTTATTAACAAAAACTAATCGCGGAACAGAGTATTTCTCCATTTGACGCCATACGGTTTCCGTTTGCGGTTGAACTCCTGAAGAACCACACAACACTAAAACTGCACCATCCAAGACACGTAATGAGCGTTCTACTTCAATAGTAAAATCTACGTGACCGGGTGTGTCAATAATATTGATACGGTGATCTTCAAATTGTGCTTCCATCCCTTTCCAGAAACAAGTAGTTGCAGCAGAGGTAATTGTAATACCACGCTCCTGCTCTTGCTCCATCCAATCCATGGTGGCCGCGCCATCATGAACTTCACCAATCTTATGTGAAAGACCAGTATAGAAAAGTACCCTTTCTGTTGTTGTCGTTTTACCGGCATCGACATGAGCGCATATACCAATATTTCGGTAAAGCTCGATCGGGGTTATACGTGCCACAATTACTTCCTCTTTCTGAGATTTTTCTCAGATTATAAAACAGTTGTGGTTATCAAGTAATGTCACTAATGACATTCGATGATAACCACGGCAATACGCTTTCTACAATAACACTAGCAAGTTTTGCTAGTGAAAAGTGACTACCAACGGTAGTGAGCGAATGCTTTGTTAGCTTCGGCCATACGGTGAACGTCTTCACGTTTCTTAACCGCTGAACCTTTGCTGTCAGACGCATCTAACATTTCGTTAGCTAGGCGCTGAGCCATTGATTTTTCACCACGTTTACGAGCTGCTTCAACTAACCAACGCATGGCTAGTGCATTACGACGCACTGGACGTACTTCAACTGGTACTTGGTAAGTAGAACCACCAACACGACGAGATTTAACTTCCACTTGTGGGCGGATGTTGTCTAACGCTTCTTCAAACATTTCTAGATGCGTTTTCTCAGTCTTTTTCTCAGTTAAAATGTCTAATGCACCGTATACGATTTTTTCTGCAGTAGATTTTTTACCATCAACCATAAGGATGTTGATGAATTTTGCTAAAAGTTCGTTATGGAACTTAGGATCTGGCAATATTTTACGTTGCCCAACGACGCGTCTTCTTGGCATCTTAATTCTCCGTTATATTCAGGATAAACCCAAAATGTAATATGTTATTTGGCCTTACTTAACGTTTCTATTCTTTGCTTATATTTATAAGCTGAGAAAGGGAAACTTAAGATTTAGGTCGTTTAGCACCGTATTTAGAACGGCCTTGTCTTCTGTCGCTTACACCAGAACAATCTAGTGCGCCACGAACGGTGTGGTAACGCACACCTGGTAAATCTTTAACACGACCACCGCGAATTAATATAACGCTATGCTCTTGTAAGTTGTGACCTTCACCACCGATGTATGAAGTTACTTCGAAGCCGTTAGTTAAACGAACACGAGCAACTTTACGTAGTGCTGAGTTAGGTTTTTTTGGTGTAGTTGTATACACACGAGTACATACGCCACGACGTTGAGGACAAGCTTGTAACGCTGGAACGTTACTTTTAGTTACTTGTCTTACACGTGGTTTACGTACTAATTGGTTAATAGTTGCCATTAAATAGCTCCCGATTAGTTAAATTTGTGTAAATTCCAATCAATGGGGAAATTTACACCCTTATAAACGTGAAAATCCGCGACTCTAAATTCTATACACGAAGGTACGGAATATAGGGTCGCGGAATTCTATAGGTCAAGCTTTAACCTGTCAAGCTTTACTCGCAATAGACAGGTTAAACTTTAGCTTTTCTGCGATTAATCTCTACTATTCACTCGTAGAGGTTAAATCTGCATTCAAGGCGTCAGTTAATGCTTGCGCTGCTTCGTCTGCTGATACTGTTACTTCTTCAACTGGAACAGCGTTTTTAGCACGCGCTCTTTCTTGATGATAAGCATAACCAGTACCTGCTGGAATTAAGCGACCAACAATAACGTTTTCTTTCAAGCCACGAAGTTTGTCTTTCTTACCAGCTACAGCTGCTTCAGTAAGTACACGCGTCGTTTCTTGGAAAGATGCAGCCGAGATGAAAGACTCAGTTGCTAATGATGCTTTGGTAATACCCATCATTTGCATTTCGTATTCAGCCGGTTTTTTGCCTGCAGCTTCTAACTCACGGTTAGAAATGTTTACACGGGCAACTTCCAAGATTTCGCCTTTAAGGAAGTTACTATCGCCTGCGTCTAAAATCTCACACTTGCGGATCATTTGACGGACAATAACTTCAATGTGCTTATCGTTAATCTTAACACCTTGTAAACGATATACTTCTTGTACTTCGTTAACAATGTAGTTAGCAACTGGAGCAACACCACGTAAACGTAAGATATCGTGTGGAGACTCTGGACCATCGGCGATAACTTCACCTTTAAGTACAGATTCACCTTCAAACACGTTTAATTGACGCATTTTAGGGATCATCTCTTCGTAAACTTCACCACTTGGTTGAGTGATAAGTAAACGTACTTTACCTTTAGTTTCTTTACCGAAGCCGATAATACCAGTCTTCTCAGCTAATATTGCTGGAAGCTTAGGCTTACGTGCTTCAAATAAGTCAGCTACACGTGGTAGACCACCGGTAATATCACGCGTTTTCGAAGACGCTTGAGGAATACGTGCTAGCGCATCACCGATACTAACTTCAGCACCATCTTCAAGGTTAACAATTGCGTTACCTGGTAAGAAGTATTGAGCTGGAATTTGTGTACCCGCTATCATTACATCGTTGCCTTTAGCATCAACTAACTTAACCATTGGGCGCATTTCTTTACCCGCTGAGTTACGTTGACCAGCTTCAGTGACTACGATGCTAGATAAACCAGTAAGTTCATCAGTTTGACGAACCATAGTTACGCCATCGATAAGTTCAACGAATTGAACCTTACCACCAACCTCAGTGATAATTGGATGCGTATGCGGATCCCAATTAGCAATGATATCGCCAGCATTGATTGCGCCGCCATCTTTCTTGTTAAGAATAGTACCGTAAGGTACTTTATAACGCTCTTTCTCACGACCAAGCTCATCAATTACTGTCAGTTCAGATGAACGTGAAGTAATAACTAAGTGATCGTCAGAGTTCGTTACAAACTTAGCGTTTTGTAATTTCAAAGTACCTGTATTCTTAACTTGTACGTTGTTCTCTGCTGATGCACGAGATGCCGCACCACCAATGTGGAACGTACGCATGGTTAACTGTGTACCAGGTTCACCGATAGATTGTGCAGCCACAACACCAATCGCTTCACCTTGGTTGATCATATGACCACGAGCCAAATCACGGCCGTAACAATGAGCACAAATACCAAAGTCAGTTTTACAAGTAATAATCGAGCGAACTTTCATTTGATCAATTGAGTTTTCTTCAATGAAATCACATAAAGCTTCGTCAATAAGTGTGTTACGAGGTAACAATACTTCGTCAGTACCAGGTTTAACAACATCTTCAGCAACTACACGACCTAGAACACGTTCACGTAACGGTTCAACAACATCACCACCTTCAATCAATGGTGTCATTTGTAAGCCATCTAATGTGCCACAATCATGTTCGGTAACAACTAAATCTTGTGCTACGTCAACTAAACGACGAGTTAAGTAACCCGAGTTAGCTGTTTTCAATGCCGTATCGGCCAAACCTTTACGCGCACCATGAGTCGAGATGAAGTACTGTAATACGTTCAAACCTTCACGGAAGTTAGCGGTGATTGGTGTTTCGATGATTGAACCATCTGGTTTAGCCATCAAGCCACGCATACCGGCTAACTGACGAATCTGTGCAGCACTACCACGAGCGCCTGAATCGGCCATCATGTAGATTGAGTTGAAAGAGTCTTGCTCTTCTGGCTCACCTTTAGCGTTAATCACAGTTTCTTTTGATAAGTTATCCATCATCGCTTTCGAGATTTTCTCGTTGGCAGATGACCAAATATCAATAACTTTGTTGTATTTTTCACCTTGTGTTACAAGACCTTGCTCAAACTGAGTTTGGATCTCTGCAACTTCTTCTTCTGAATCTTCAATGATGGTGTATTTCGCCGCTGGAATTACCATATCGTCGATACCAACTGAAGCACCCGCGATCATCGCGTAGTGGAAACCTGTGTACATAATGTGGTCAGCAAAGATAACTGTATCTTTAAGACCTAAGTTACGGTACGCATGGTTAATCAGTTTTGAAATAGGCTTTTTACCTAATGGCTGATCGATTAGATCATAAGGCATGCCGTCTGGACATACTTGCCATAAGATGGCACGACCTACTGTCGTGTCACGTAAGGTAGTTTTTGGTTCAAGTACGCCTTCAGCATTACGAATATGTTCAGTAATACGAATTTTTACGCGTGCATGAAGTTCAGCAAAACCTGTACGGTAAGCTTTTTCAGCTTCTTTGATGTCGGTAAATACCATACCTTCACCTAAACCATTTACACGATCACGTGTTAGGTAATATAAACCTAATACAACATCTTGTGATGGTACGATGATTGGATCACCGTTAGCTGGCGAAAGTACGTTGTTCGTTGACATCATCAACGTACGTGCTTCCATTTGTGCTTCGATTGTCAACGGTACGTGTACCGCCATTTGGTCACCATCGAAATCGGCGTTATATGCCGCACAAACCAACGGATGTAAATGTATTGCTTTACCTTCAATCAATACTGGTTCAAACGCTTGGATACCCAATCTATGAAGAGTTGGTGCACGGTTAAGCATAACCGGATGTTCACGAATTACTTCGTCAAGTACATCCCAAACTTCAGCGCCTTCACGTTCAACTAATTTCTTAGCTGCTTTGATTGTTGTCGCTAAACCACGTGCTTCTAATTTACCGTAGATAAATGGCTTGAATAACTCAAGTGCCATTTTCTTAGGTAAACCACACTGATGTAAGCGTAATGTTGGACCAACGGTAATTACAGAACGACCAGAATAATCAACACGCTTACCAAGTAAGTTTTGACGGAAACGACCTTGCTTACCTTTGATCATATCGGCAAGAGATTTAAGAGGACGTTTGTTAGAACCCGTTATAGCGCGACCACGGCGACCGTTATCTAATAATGCATCAACAGATTCTTGCAGCATACGTTTTTCGTTACGTACGATGATATCTGGGGCAACTAGATCTAGAAGACGTTTAAGACGGTTGTTACGGTTAATAACACGACGGTATAAATCGTTCAAATCAGATGTAGCAAAACGACCACCATCCAATGGTACCAATGGACGTAAGTCTGGTGGTAAAATTGGTAAAACGTTCATGATCATCCACTCAGGCTTATTACCTGATGCCGCGAATGCTTCCATAAGTTTTAAACGTTTAGTGATTTTCTTACGTTTTGTTTCAGAACCGATTTCAGGTAATTCTTCACGCATTTGCGCGACTTCACCGTCAAGATCGATCTGTTGTAATAATGCAAGTACCGCTTCAGCACCCATTAGGGCGTCAAATTCATCACCGTGCTCTTCTAACGCATCAAGATATTCTTCTTCGGTTAGAATTTGGCTTTTCTCTAGTGTTGTCATACCCGGCTCGGTAACAACATAAGATTCAAAATAAAGTACACGTTCGATATCACGTAATGTCATGTCTAGTAATAGACCGATACGTGATGGTAACGACTTTAAGAACCAAATATGGGCAACTGGACTTGCTAATTCGATATGACCCATGCGGTCACGACGAACTTTAGTTAATGTAACTTCAACGCCACATTTTTCACAAATTACACCACGGTGCTTAAGGCGTTTGTATTTGCCACAAAGACATTCATAGTCTTTAACTGGACCAAAAATACGCGCACAGAACAAACCGTCTCGTTCTGGCTTAAAAGTACGATAGTTAATCGTCTCAGGTTTCTTTACTTCACCAAATGACCATGAACGAATCATGTCAGGCGAAGCTAGTCCGATGCGAATACCATCGAACTCTTCTGTTTGATTTTGTTGCTTAAGAAACTTAAGTAAATCTTTCACACTCTATCTCCTGTCGGAGTTAAATACCGGAGAGAACAGTAATCTGTTCTCTCCCTGTACTGACTTTTAGCTGTGCTAAATGTCAGCAATGTAGCTTATGGTAGCCTAGTCCTGATCTAATTCGATGTTGATACCCAACGAACGAATTTCTTTCAACAATACGTTGAATGATTCAGGGATACCCGGTTCCATGCGATGATCACCGTCAACTAAGTTTTTATACATCTTAGTACGACCGTTAACATCATCAGACTTAACCGTTAACATTTCTTGCAAGGTATAAGCAGCACCGTATGCTTCTAGTGCCCATACTTCCATCTCACCAAAACGTTGACCACCAAACTGTGCTTTACCACCTAATGGTTGTTGCGTTACCAAGCTGTAAGAGCCTGTAGAACGCGCATGCATTTTGTCATCAACTAAATGGTTAAGTTTTAACATGTACATGTAACCAACAGTCACTGGACGCTCAAAGTTACGACCAGTACGGCCATCTGTAAGCGTAAACTGACCACTTTCTGGCATATCAGCAAGTTTGAATAAATCTTTAATCTCTTTCTCACTTGCACCATCAAATACTGGTGTAGCAATCGGAAGACCTGCACGCAAGTTACCTGCTAAGCGCATTACTTCGTCATCAGAGAATGAATCAATATCGACTTCTTGGCGAGACTCACCTAAGTTGTAAACTTCTTTTAAGAACTCACGTAATTTATGAATTTCTAATTGAGCTTCCAACATACGGTTAATTTTTTCACCAATACCACGTGCAGCCATACCTAAATGTGTTTCTAGGATTTGACCAATGTTCATACGTGATGGTACACCCAACGGGTTAAGTACTACATCAACTGGAACACCGTGCTCATCGTAAGGCATGTCTTCAACAGGTACTACGTTTGAAATAACACCTTTGTTACCATGACGACCGGCCATTTTATCACCTGGCTGGATACGACGTTTAACGGCTAGGTAAACTTTAACGATTTTCAACACGCCTGGTGCTAAGTCATCACCTTGAGTGATCTTACGGCGCTTAACTTCATATTTCTTATCGAAGTCGGCTTTGATGTTGTCGTATTGTTCAGCGATTTGCTCAAGTTCAGATTGTTGACCTTCATCGCTTAAGTTTTGCACTAACCATTTGTCACGTGACATGCTGTTAAGATCAGATTCATTTAAACCTGACGCTAACAATAACTTTTTAGCACGTGCGTAAATACCATCTTCTAAAATGCTGAACTCATCACCCAAGTCTTTCTTAACTTGTTTAAGTTGCATTTCTTCGATTTCTACAGCACGAGCATCTTTTTCTACACCATCGCGGGTGAAGATTTGTACATCAATGATGGTACCTGAAACTGAATTAGGTACACGTAAAGAGCTGTCTTTAACATCAGCTGCTTTTTCACCAAAGATGGCACGTAATAGTTTTTCTTCTGGTGTTAACTGTGTTTCACCTTTAGGAGTAACTTTACCTACTAAGATGTCACCGCCATTCACTTCAGCACCAATGTAAACAACACCCGCTTCATCTAATTTAGATAATGCAGATTCGCCAACATTTGGAATATCAGCAGTAATTTCTTCACTGCCAAGCTTAGTGTCACGAGCGATACACGTTAACTCTTGAATGTGGATAGTAGTGAAACGATCTTCAGTAGCTACACGCTCAGATAACAACATTGAATCTTCAAAGTTGTAACCATTCCAAGGCATGAAGGCGATACGCATGTTTTGACCAAGTGCCAATTCACCCATATCTGTAGAAGGACCATCCGCTAAAACATCACCACGAACAACAGGCTCAGCCATACGACATAAAGGACGTTGGTTGATACATGTGTTTTGGTTTGAACGGGTGTATTTAGTTAAGTTATAAATATCAATGCCAGCTTCGCCTGGAACCATTTCATTTTCGTTAACTTTAACTACGATACGTGAAGCATCTACGTAATCAACCACACCGCCACGTTTAGCAACTACTGTTACACCAGAATCTACTGCAACAATTTTTTCCATACCGGTACCAACAAGTGGCTTATCCACTTTAAGTGTAGGTACAGCTTGACGTTGCATGTTCGAGCCCATCAAGGCACGGTTAGCATCATCATGTTCTAGGAATGGAATAAGTGAAGCCGCAACAGAAACGATTTGTTGTGGAGAAACATCCATATACTGAACTTGTTCAGAAGACATCAAGGTAAATTCGTTTTTATGACGACAAGCAACTAAGCCATCGACTAATTTACCATTTTCGTCAACTTCAGCCGTTGTTTGTGCGATAACAAAGTTACCTTCTTCAATTGCTGAAAGGTAATCGATATCGTCAGTCACTAAACCATCAACGATTTTACGGTAAGGTGTTTCCAAGAAACCGAAATCGTTAGTACGTGCATAACACGATAACGAGTTGATCAAACCAATGTTTGGACCTTCCGGTGTTTCAATTGGACAAACACGACCGTAATGCGTTGGATGTACATCACGTACTTCGAAACCAGCACGTTCACGGGTTAAACCACCCGGCCCTAAAGCAGAGATACGACGTTTATGCGTCACTTCTGATAACGGGTTGTTCTGATCCATAAATTGTGACAATTGTGATGAACCGAAGAATTCTTTAACGGCAGCAGAAATCGGCTTAGCGTTAATTAAGTCTTGTGGCATGATCGCATCTAAGTCACCAAGACTTAAACGTTCACGTACTGCACGTTCAACACGAACTAAACCAACACGGAATTGGTTTTCTGCCATTTCACCAACTGAACGGATACGACGGTTACCTAAGTGATCGATATCATCAACTTCACCCTTACCGTCACGAATGCCGATCAAAGTTTTCATTACTGAAATGATATCTTCTTTAGATAATACACCTGTACCTACATCATCAGCATTGCCAACACGACGGTTGAACTTCATGCGACCAACAGTAGATAAGTCGTAACGCTCTAAGGCGAAGAATAAGTTATTAAATAATGTGTCTGCTGCATCTTTTGTTGGCGGCTCGCCAGGACGCATCATACGGTAAATTTCAACTAAGGCTTCTAAGCGGTTAGTTGAGTTATCTACACGTAAAGTGTCAGACATATATGAACCAACATCGAATTCGTTCATATATAGAGTAGAAAGTACTTTATGACCCGCTTGGCTTAATTCAGCAAGCAATTCTAAAGTGATTTCAGCATTCGCTTCAGCGATTACTTCACCAGTAGACTCATCAATGTAAGCTTTAGAAAGTACTTTACCTACGATGTACTCTGCAGGTACTTCTAAAGTTTTCATTTTCTCTTTTGATAAAGAGCGAATGTGACGAGCAGTAATACGACGACCTTGTTCAACTAAAACATCACCATTTGGTAGTTTTATGTCAAACGTTGCCGTTTCACCACGCAAGCGTTCTGGAATTAAATCCATTATTAGCTTGTCGCCTTTAATTTCGAAATTAGTTGTATCGTAGAAGATATCTAAGATTTCTTCTGTTGAGTACTCAAGAGCACGCAAAATGATCGACGCTGGTAATTTACGACGACGGTCAATACGAACAAATAAATTATCTTTTGGATCAAATTCAAAATCTAACCATGAACCACGGTAAGGAATAACGCGGGCGTTATATAACACTTTACCTGATGAATGTGTCTTACCTTTATCATGATCGAAAAACACACCTGGAGAACGGTGTAATTGCGAAACAATAACACGCTCAGTACCATTGATGACAAACGTACCGTTGTCAGTCATTAATGGTATTTCACCCATGTATACTTCTTGTTCTTTGATATCTTTTACTGTGCCTGCCGCCGCTTCTTTATCATAAACTACTAAACGTAATTTAACGCGTAATGGCGCAGAGTAGGTTACGCCGCGAATTTGACATTCTTTTACGTCAAATAACGGCTCGCCCAAACGATAGCTTACATATTGTAATTCTGAGCTACCAGAATAGGCTTTAATTGGGAAAATAGAATGAAACGCAGCCTCTAGGCCTGTTTCACCAGTTGGATCAATATCAATAAACTTACGGAAAGATTCGAGTTGGATTGATAACAAGAATGGATAATCCATTACTTGAACACTTTTACCAAAGTCCTTACGAATACGTTTCTTTTCAGAGTAAGAGTAAACCATGGGGTTCCTCAGCTTGCTGGTTATGGCCGATCTGCCTTTAAATACCAATTGGATTTAAATAATTGAATTATCACTTAACGTGATATTTTCTATTATCTAATCCAATTGGTATCAGACAGGATATTGCAGTGATACTTTTTTTATCAAGTATCAAATAATGCACTGTTTTGGTTCAAAAAAAAACCACTTTCTTTAGCGCAAAAAGGCCGGTGACGTTTAAATCACCAGCCATTGCCTTTTCAGGCAAATAATCTGTTTAAAAACAGATTATTTGATCTCAACAGAAGCACCTGCTTCTTCAAGAACTTTCTTAAGCTCTTCAGCTTCAGCTTTTTCTACGCCTTCTTTGATCGCTTTCGGAGCTGATTCAACTAGGTCTTTAGCTTCTTTTAAGCCAAGGCCAGTTGCGCCACGAACTGCTTTGATCACAGCAACTTTCTTCTCACCGAAGCTAGTCATTACTACGTCAAATTCAGTTTGCTCTTCAGCAGAAGCACCAGCATCGCCAGCAACAGCAACTGCAGCAGCTGCAGATACGCCGAATTTTTCTTCCATTGCTTCAACTAAAGCAACTACGTCCATTACTGACATGTCAGCAACAGCATTTAGGATATCGTCTTTAGAAATAGACATTTTTAATTTCCTGTTTTAAGTAACAGTTTTCATAACTGTTATAAATAACTATAAATACAAAAAGTGCGAATTGTGCTCTTATCGATAAGAGGTAAACAATTATTAAGCAGCTTCTTGCTCTTTCTGATCGCGTACTGCAGCAAGTGTGCGGACAAGTTTGCCTGCAGATGCTTCTTTCATAGCGCTCATTAAACGTGCAATTGCTTCGTCGTAAGTTGGTAGCTTAGCTAACATATTTACGTCTACGGCATTACCTTCAAATGCTGCTGCTTTTAATTCAAAGGCTTCGTTAGTTTTAGCGAAGTCTGTGAATAAACGTGCTGCTGCACCTGGATGCTCGTTTGAAAATGCAATTAGTGATGGACCAACTAATGTGTCAGTAACACATTCAAAGTCAGTACCTTGTAATGCACGACGTGCTAATGTGTTACGGATAACCTTCATCCATACGCCATTTTCACGTGCTTGCTTACGTAATACAGTAATTGCTTCAACTGAAACACCGCGAGAATCCGCGACTACAGCCGAATGAGCGCCTTTGGCAGCTTCTTGAACTTCAGCAACAATTGCTTTTTTGTCATCAAGATTGATAGCCATTGGCTTTACTCCTGGTTCACCGGCAAAGCCGGTATTTACTATCCCTAAATATTTTTTTACAAGAAAAAAGTATTTAGGCCGTTACGGCGAGGACCAGAATTAGGAAATACTGGGTAATCACCATCTACGTAGGAAATATTAAGCTTTTTATGAAGAATCATATCGGCTCCTACGGTCTTTGACGGGGCTGTTTGACTTTTATTTATGACTTTGTAAAGCCATAAAATCAAACAACACCTACCAAAATTTAAGGGGCGAAATTATAGTTCATAATTTCGCCCTTGTAAAGCTTCGTTATCCGAAAGCTTTACTGAAAATTAGAATGTTAAACTAGCTTGGTTAACGGCAACGCCGGCACCCATAGTAGTTGAAACAGAAATTTTCTTAATAAACTGGCCTTTAGCATTAGCTGGTTTTGCTTTTTTAAGCGCTTCCAATAATGACTCAAGGTTTTCCTGCAACTTCGCTTCTTCGAAATCAGCCTTACCAATAGTAGTATGGATGATACCGTTTTTGTCGTTGCGGTAGCGGATTTGACCAGCTTTAGCATTGTTTACAGCAGTAACAACATCTGGAGTTACTGTGCCAACTTTAGGGTTAGGCATTAAACCACGTGGGCCTAAGATTTGACCTAGTTGACCAACAACACGCATAGCGTCTGGAGTAGCAATTACAACGTCAAAGTCCATGTTACCGGCTTTAACTTGCTCTGCTAAATCTTCCATACCTACGATGTCTGCACCAGCTTCTTTCGCTTTATCAGCGTTAGCGCCTTGTGTAAATACAGCAACACGAACATCACGGCCTGTACCATTTGGTAATACAGTCGCGCCACGTACGTTTTGGTCAGATTTACGTGCATCAATACCAAGATTTACAGCAACATCAACGCTTTCACGGAAATTAGCCGTCGCTAATTCTTTCAATAATGAAAGTGCTTCGTTGATGTCATATTCTTTTAATACGTCTACTTTTTCACGGATAAGACGAGTGCGTTTTGATAATTTAGCCATTGATTAGTCCTCTACCACTAAACCCATTGAACGAGCAGAACCCGCAATGGTACGCACTGCAGCTTCCATAGAACCAGCAGTAAGATCAGTTTCTTTAATCTTAACAATTTCTTCAAGTTGTGCTGTAGTAACAGTACCAACTTTATCAGTGTTAGGACGACCAGAACCACTCTTAAGACCAGCAGCTTTTAATAATAAATAAGCAGCAGGCGGAGTTTTTGTTTCGAACGTAAAAGAACGATCAGCATAAACAGTAATTACTACTGGAACTGGAGCGCCTTTATCTAAAGAATCTGTTTTTGCGTTGAACGCTTTACAGAATTCCATGATGTTCACACCGTGTTGACCTAGTGCAGGACCAACTGGCGGTGACGGGTTTGCTGCGCCAGCAGCAACTTGTAGCTTGATTAAAGCTGTGACTTTTTTAGCCATGGTTTTAATACCTTTAGTTTGGGTTCAAACGCTGATTTTTAATAGCAGCTCCCCGTTAACGAAAATCGATTTAGTCTTTATCAGATAAAATCGGCAGCGGATTATATATTATTCAAAGGCTTTAGTGCAAGACAAGATATCCAGTTTGTACAAAAAAAGAACTTATACGTATTGAATTCGCTGTTTATAGGTGGGGAATCTCGCTTAGTCAGGATTGAGATATTCAATGTTGATGTTATTACGGACATAAAAAAACCAGAGTTAAACTCTGGTTTTTTTCATTTTAGGTTTGGATTTAGCCTTTTTCGACTTGACCAAACTCTAAATCTACTGGCGTTGAACGACCAAAAATAAGTACTGATACTTTAATACGGTTTTTCTCGTAATCAAGCTCTTCAACCACACCATTGAAATCTGCAAATGGACCGTCAATAACACGTACCACTTCGCCTGGCTCAAATAATGTTTTAGGCTTAGGCTTATCTGTATCTTCTAAACGTTGTAAAATGCGATCAGCTTCTTTTTGTGTTATTGGTGCTGGACGTTCTTTTGTACCACCAATAAAACCAAGAACACGTGGAACACTTTTTACTAAATGCCAAGATTCGTCATCTAATTCCATGTGAACTAACACATAACCAGGGAAGAATTTACGAGCACTTTTGCGTTTTTGACCCGCACGCATTTCAATAACTTCTTCAGTTGGCACTAGAATTTCGCCGAACTTTTCTTCTAAACCATGAATACCAATATGTTCAACTAAAGTCTTTTGAACGCGACCTTCGTAGCCTGAGAAGGCTTGAACAACATACCAACGTAATTTTGGATTTTGATTAACAACAGGTTCGTTGTTTTCTTCATTTGCTTCTGCAGATGTATTTTCTTCAGTCATGTTGATACCTTTAGCCTACTTTCAATCCGGTAATTAATCCTACTACCCAGAATAGAACTGAATCTAATCCCCAAAGTAATAATGACATAATTAATGTTGCTACTAAAACAATACCGGTTGTTTGTACCGCTTCTTGACGTGTTGGCCAAACTACTTTACGTACTTCAGTGCGAGATTCTTTAGCAAATGCTACAGCGTTACGGCCCTTAACAGTTTGCATAGCAACAAGTCCAGCTATAACAATAGCAGCAACTACTGCTAAAGCGCGAACAAGAATTGACTGTTCAGCAAAAACGTAATTACCGACTACAGCGCCAGCTAAAAGAAGAACAATTATGCTCCACTTTAAAAAATCAAACGAACCAGTTGGTTCAGTTTCTGTACTTGCATTCATATCTACTACCTGTAATTACGTGTCTAATCTAAGACAAAGCAACCCCAATATTATTGAGATTAAATTCTAAAGTACCTGAAATTCTTCAAGCACTTTACTAAAAATGGCAGGGGTAGAGAGATTCGAACTCCCAACCGTCGGTTTTGGAGACCGCTGTTCTACCAATTGGAACTATACCCCTATAAATTGTACTTACACTTACCGAGTGGTTCTTAGTTGTTTGGGAATTAAGAGTGACTCTAGAAGTGAGGCGCTATTATACTAATCAAAATATTTTACTCAAGGACTATTTTCGAGTTATCTGAATAGACAGCAAGCATTCATCGATATTTGTTGTACTTACATATCAAACTGCGTCCTAATTAGATAACCATTGATATTGAGATAGATATTGGATATTTTGTCTGCTCGGTAAATTCAGATAACTATTTTGATAATGCTTTTAGAATTACTTGAAGATAAACACTTTGGCAGATTATCCCCTAACACGATATATCAATTAGCCAATAATGATACGAAGTTTGCGAACCTTTGGTTAGTCCATTCGATTAGAAGCGATTGTTCACTAACTGAATTAGCGATAGCTGTGGCAGCAAATATCAAGTGGGGTACACCTGCTCTGAAAAATTTAGAAAACTATCTAAATGTAGATAGCTTTGTAGATGCTGAATTTCCGATTGATATTATAGAAGCGACAAATAGCGCAAAAAGTATCATAAATAACTTTTGTGAAAACAGACAAAATAAACTGCTCTTAAGTTTGCGAACATTTACAAGAAAGATTATTAAAAATGAAATTATTGATGAGCATAAATATACTTGTAAACTATCCTTCAACTGTGAACAAATTAATACCATCATTAAAAGCTGTGAACCTTTATTAAGGGACGTTTCTTTATTTGGTGACACAGGCAAGAATAGTAAAAACGAAGATATCAGAAATAACAGTCACTTTCCTACACCGCTCCCAAATGAATCTATGGCGCTAGCATTACTTGAAAACATCATTGCAAAGGCTTCCGGCCTTTCAATATCGTTTGCCGAACCACCTGTTGTATTAAGGTATTTACCAGGTCAATACTATAAATGGCACTTTGATCATATTTACCCCCATACTGACGATATCAAAAAACATATATCACAATTCGGCCAACGTATTAAAACCGCTATTTTTTATTTAAATGACGGCTTTGTTGGTGGTGATACAGAGTTTAAAACACCCTTTAAATCTATTGTTCCAGAAAAAAACAAAGTCTTAGTTTTTGAAAACTGTGATGAGTTTGAACACCGCGATAACACCAGTATCCACAGAGGCACTCCTGTTGTATCTGGGGAAAAATGGATAGTAACTCTATGGTTTAGGAATAAACCTTTTTGGCTTAGATCAGGTCTGCTTTAAATTAATATCAATAGATTCTTACTTGAGAACTACTTCGTGCGCTTTTGAAATGGCTCTAACAACAGCGCTTTTAATGTGTGCTGAGAATCATCTAGCACTCCTTTCACACCAACATCAGTTACTGGAGAATTATAGTTTGGTACTTGATAAGTTTTAAATAATCTATCCCAGAAAACGAAAAGTGTGCCAAGATTTTTGTTGCTCTCTATGTAGTCTATTGAATGGTGAACAACATGGATACTCGGCGTAATGAGTACAAATGCGATTTTTTCTTCGAGCCACCTAGGTGGTTTAGTATTGCTATGGTGCCACATTTGTACAATAGTCGCCGCTAGGCTATACCAAGCAAAAACTTCTATATTAATAGTTATGAGTTGCGCAAAAATTGTCACAATACCCAACACCCAAAGATACTCAATAGGGTGATGACGAAAATTCGTCGAAACATCAAAGCTTCGATCAGAGTGATGAATCGAATGAAACCGCCATAGCGTTATAAAATAATGGGATAGTCTGTGAAGAATATAAAGCAGAAAATCGAGCAATAAAAAAATGACAAAAAACTCAATAACAATTGGAAAATGAATCGATAAATCAATCGAAGGAAGGTTTATATTTTCAATTAAATTCGTTGAAAATAACGACAGCGAGTATCCAAACACTAAAAGTATAAAGCTTAAGAGGTAATTTACAGGCCAGCGTTTTTCAAAATTTACATCTTTACGTAAGGGAGCATAAAGCTCCCATACCAACAGAACAGTGAAAACAAAGATAATAATTAAATTAGTTTCCATTGATTGTATAAATTATTTCTTGCGTTTTTTAGCAATATAAAATGCAATACCGGCAATTGCAAATAGCGGAAGCATACCTGGTTCAGGTACATCTACTACAACACCAGCCGACGCTGGAAATGCTACAACTAAAACCCCTGTGCTTGCAACAAATGCTTTCTTAATAATATTTTTCATAATTCCTATACCTTTTTATTGTTGTAACTGATTAGTAAACATACCAAACAAAGCATAACTCATACCAAAATGATAAAAGATTGTAATATATTGATATTTTTACAACCATGTTAGTTATCCCGTTACAATTGTAAAAAAAGCTGACAATTAATTTCTGATCCAGAAAAACAAAAAAGACGCCGAAGCGTCTTTTTTAAGTTCTAGTGTGAACTAAAATTAGTCAATAAAATTAGTCAATACATTCTTTAAGGTAACAGCGATACAACACCAGCACCAAAAGTACGACTCTCAGCTGCGCACCAGAGGTGCTTGCGAAAATTACTAAAAATAGTCCATTGGGACTATTTTATTAACGTATTTCCTCATCACGGATTAATCCATGAAGCTGCTCGTACTGAAAACAAAAAAGACGCCGAAGCGTCTTTTTTAAGGTGTTTCTAAATATCGATATTAGTCGATGATTTTAGATACAACACCAGCAC
>NBOG01000021.1 GCA_002104535.1 Cognaticolwellia sediminilitoris
GTTTTTTTGGTGAAAGTATTTTAAATAATAAACAAGCACTTATCTTCTATATTTGTGGGGATACTTCAGAATAAATTCGCCCCTACACAGCTTTCAGTTAGCCTTTAAGGTAACATTCCGGTCAGTGTCATTACTGCGATTATAGCTAATAACAATAGCAAAGTGCGCTTTGCTAACTTAACTAATAAACAAGGCTCAGCTGTACAGTCATCGGCATCAACCATGTAGTCTTCAGACATTTGAGCGACCGATATTAATACTTTATTCGGCTCTTTTTCAAACTCAAATAAATTTTCTAACCAAACAGGCATCGCTTTTGAAAAGTGACCAACAAGCATATAACCGAAGGCAACAAGCCTTACTGGCAACCAATCAACCCAAAACATCAATTGTTGTGTTGCATTACTCGCTTCGTCGCTACCTAAATTTTCACCGGTGTTGTCATTATTTTCTTCATTATGGCTGACTAAATTGTTCTCGTTTAGCGTGGTCAATAAACGATAAAACAATGCACCTGCCGGACCAAACAAAACGAAAAACAGCATCACAGCAATAAAATAACGATAGTTTAACCATACTAATGATTGTCCAAAGCCCATATTAGGTAAATTTTTATCTTGCTGTAATTGCAAGTGGTGCATTTCGCAGCTAGTCATTTCACCTTTAAAGGCTGAAACTAAATATTTTTTATAAGTATCTCGGGTTTTCATACAACCAAAGCAAACAATTAAAATCAGGGTCGAAACAATTAAATATAATAAAGCACTATCAATTTGCGCCAATAAAAAATAGCAACCTATAACAGGGATAAAAATTACTGCATAACTCAACGCCGCTGAGTTTCGATAATCCGCTAATACTTTAGTTTGCTGAATTACTTTCATATATCTGTTGTACAAGGTAGTAAATTGCCAAGCACTTGAAGATAAGTAACGCTCTGCTATCAATGCAATTAATAAACTTATTAAGCTCATTTTTTAGTTATCCTAATTTAAACAAAATACAAAGAGATAGCTGTAAGTTTAAAGCTATCAGCTGTCAGTTAAAAACCTGCCCACTCCCGGTGAGTGTTTTGCTGATAACTTAAAACTTATAGCTTCTTTCTGGCAGCTTTCTTTTCTTTATTGGCAGCTTGTTTCAATCGATTTCTGCCAACAAATTTTTAAAATATGTCCAATCAAACGCAGCACCCGGATCTGTTTTTCGACCTGGAGCAATATCACAATGGCCGACAATATTGTCTTTTATTTCAGGGTAACTAGCAATCAAGGCTTTACTTAAATGGTGAAGCTGTTGATATTGCGCTTTAGTATATGGAATATCGTCGGTTCCTTCCAACTCGATACCAATAGAAAAATCATTACACTTTTCACGGCCTTGATAGTTTGATACACCTGCATGCCATGCCTTATCGTTAAATGAAACATACTGCACAATATTTCCATCACGTTGAATAAGACAATGTGCTGATACTCGAATGTTATATATGCTTTCAAAATAAGGATCTAAGCTTGGGTCTAATTTACCAAGAAAAAAGTCGGTAATGTGGCTGCCACCAAATTGCCCAGGAGGTAATGAAATATTATGTACTACCAACAAGTTAACACTGTCGGTTTTCTCTCTGGGTTCACAATGGCTAGAGCGGTGTTTTTCTGCGTCATCTAACCAGCCATTATTAATGGTGAGTGTTTGCTTAATTTCGGGATTGGCCCCTTGAGCACTTTGGCCGCAATTTTTTAGCATTGACATACAATAGTCGCAATCATGTTTATCCTAGCGCTATTAAATAGTAAAGTGTGCGACAGAACAAGATATTAACCTCAAAGTGATCGCACTATATATGACTGACAATGACACTAGCACAAGTTTTGGTAAAGGCTTTACTTGGATAGCATGGATTATCGCTATTGCATTATTAGTCTTTATTTTTCAAGACTTACTTGAGCAGCAATACAACCCGAATCAAGAGCCAAAACTGGCTTTACAGGCCAATGGTAAAGCAGAAGTTATACTGCAGCAAAATCGACAAGGGCATTATGTTACCAATGGCGCAATTAATGGTACACAAGTAACATTTTTACTTGATACCGGCGCTACACAAGTGTCGATACCCGCTCACATCGCAGAAAATTTGGAACTCCAAGCGGGTGCAAGCTATCGCGTACAAACAGCAAATGGCACAATAACGGTTTATCAAACGCAACTAAATGAATTACGCATTGGTAATATCTATCTGTATAATGTTGCCGCACATATCAATCCGAGTATGGCTGCAGATGAAATTCTATTGGGCATGAGCGCCCTAAAAAGAGTAGAATTCAGCCAAACCGGAAAACAACTTATTTTACGAGAGCAGTTTTAAATGTTACCAGTATCACTATTAAACGACATAACCAAAACCGTCACATGGGCATTATGCGAAGACTTAGGCGTAAATACCTATGATGAACTTGCCAGTAGTAGTGACATTACCGCTGAACTTATTCCTATTGAAAACCAAGCGGTAGCAAACATCATTAGTCGTGACGAATGTGTTATTTGCGGTGTAGCTTGGGTCAATGAAGTATTTAAGCAACTTGATAATATTTATAGCACCGAAACAAAAATCACCTGGTTTGTTAACGATGGTCAGCACGTAAAAGCGAACACTACCTTATTTGAATTAACCGGAAATGCCCGAATTTTACTGACCGGTGAGCGCACCGCGTTAAACTTTTTACAAAGCTTATCTGGTACTGCCACTATCACAAGCGCCTATGTAAAACACCTTGAAGGCACTAGCACTAAATTGCTCGACACCCGTAAAACATTACCGGGTTTACGTAACGCACAAAAATATGCGGTAACTTGTGGCGGTGGTGTTAACCACCGAATCGGCTTATTTGACGCCTTCTTAATAAAAGAAAACCACATTGCTGCCTGTGGAGGCATTCATCAAGCGATCAGTACCGCACGTTTAAATCATGCAACTAAAACTGTAGAGGTAGAAGTTGAAAGCATTGATGAATTAACCCAAGCGCTTAAAGCCGGTGCTGACATAATTATGCTTGATAACTTTAGTACCGAGATGATAGAACAAGCAGTAAAACTCACCGCTGAACTGTCTGCTGGAAAAACCAAACTTGAAGTATCAGGCAATATGACGCTAAGCACGTTAAGAGATTATGCTAAATCTGGCGTAGATTTTATTTCTGTTGGCGCACTAACCAAACACGTACAAGCCGTTGATCTATCCATGCGCTTTGTTTAAAGCCGAAAGAAATAGCTAAAAGCTTTCAGTTTTGAGCTATCAGTAAAAAGCAAAAGAAATAGCTATAAGCTGTCAGTTTTGAGCTTTCAGTAAAAAGTAAGAAACCATTGCGGATATTGGATTTTATGTTTTTTGTTTTAACTGAAAGCTGAAAGCTTTGAACTTAAAACTGCTTTTACAGATCGGAACTTAAAGCTTTTTTTTAAATTTTTAACCAAAATCATTGTTAATTTCTTGTTAAAAACCATAAATATTAACAATTAAGCAAGAAAAATCACAAAAAACGAAAAAAAATCGCAACAAAGTTTTACATTTGGCAATTTTTGTCGCAGTATAATTTCAGCCCCCGTAAATAATGTATGGAATTAATAACTATGAAAAAACTTAATACAATGAAAAAAGCTCAAGGTTTCACCCTTATCGAATTGATGATCGTTGTTGCGATTATCGGTATTCTAGCCGCAGTAGCATTACCGGCTTATCAAACATATACAGCAAAAGCAGCTTTTACTGAAGTTTCACAGTCTGCAACAGGTGTAAAATCGGCTGTTGAAGTTTGTGCTCAAATCAGCTCAGCTTTAGCTAAATGTAATACGACTGATAATAAAGAAATTGCCGCTTTGGCTTTAGGTGCTACTGGTGCAGCTAGCGTGAATACATTAACTGTTACAGGCGCAGGCATAATTACAGTTACACCAACAGCTGTTAATGGTATTAAAGTAACCGACACTTACAAAATTACTCCTACTATGGCAAACGGTCAAGTAACTTGGGCACAATCAGGTGGCTGTGCTACTTCAGGATTCTGTTAATAGTAATTAAATTCTTCAAAAGCTCCATTTAGGAGCTTTTTTTTTATCTAAATTACAATTGTTTTTTTGTTTTTCCAAACTAAAATAGTTACACTGTAACTAGCCGTTATTACTATGTTTTATTAAGAGTACTATGAAGGGACTTCACCAACAATCCAGCCTACTGTCGGCGTTAACTAAGCACAACGTAGTTCCGAGTGATAAAGCGGAAGCTATAAGTGCCGACTTTATTCAGCAAAAAAAACCTTTCATTCGCTACCTAGTTGAAGATAAAGAAATTAGTGCTGAAGATATTGCCAATACACTTGCCCGTAGCTTTGGCTATCCGTTAATTGATTTAAATAATTTTGACACCTCATTAGTCCCTGAAGGTGTGCGCAATGAAAAGCTGATCCGTAAACATAATGCTTTGCCGATTTTCTTGCGTGGCAAGGTACTTTTTGTTGCCATGTCAGACCCCACCAGTCATGAAGCCTTAGAAGAATTTCAGTTTAACACTGGTTTTTCAACTGAATTAGTCCTCGCTAATGAAAAATCGTTAAATACATGTATTGATAAAATTTTAGAGCAAGACAGCGATGCATTAGATATTTCAGATATAGATGCAGAAGAATTGTCTGGCATTGATGTGCAAGAAGACCGCCAAGAAGACGATAATATCGGTGGTGGCGATAAAGAAGATGCGCCGATTGTTGTTTATATTAATAAAATACTCCTCGACGCTATTCGTAAAGGCGCGTCTGATTTACATTTTGAACCTTATGAAAAGTCTTACCGTATCCGTTTTCGTATTGACGGTATATTAACTGAAGTTGCCAAACCGCCAGTTTCGTTAGCCTCTCGTATGGCTGCACGACTAAAAGTTATGTCAAAACTTGATATTGCCGAGCGTCGTGTGCCACAAGATGGCCGTATTAAACTTGCTTTATCGAAGAAAAAGTCAATAGATTTTCGTGTCAGCACCCTGCCGACTATGTGGGGCGAAAAAATCGTAATGCGTATTCTGGACTCGTCCAGTGCCATGCTTGGTATCGATATGTTGGGTTACGCGCCAGATCAAAAGAAAATTTACATGGACGCATTGGCACAACCACAAGGGATGATTTTAGTGACAGGACCTACTGGCTCAGGTAAAACCGTTTCACTTTATACTGGCTTAAATATCTTAAATACTGAAGAACGTAATATTTCAACCGCGGAAGATCCGGTTGAGATTAACCTTGAGGGTATAAACCAAGTACAAATTAATACCCGTGCAGGCTTAACGTTCCCAGGAGCATTACGCTCGTTTTTACGTCAAGATCCTGATATTGTTATGGTTGGTGAAATTCGTGATTTAGAAACCGCTGAAATTGCCATAAAAGCCGCACAAACCGGTCATTTAGTATTATCCACCTTGCATACCAACTCTGCTGCTGAAACCTTAACCCGATTATTAAATATGGGTGTACCGTCATACAACGTTGCTAGCTCAGTGACTATTATTATTGCCCAGCGACTTGCCCGTCGTTTATGCATTCAATGTAAAGAAGAAGAAAAAATCCCAGAAAACGAATTGCTCGCACAAGGATTTTTACCAGAACAATTAAGCGAGATCACTTTATTTAAACCCGTAGGTTGTGATATGTGTACTGGCGGTTATAAAGGTCGTGTCGGTATTTACGAAGTGATTAAAATTAGTGAGGTTACTGCTAATTTAATTATGACTGGCTCTAATTCATTAGATATTGCTGCCCAATGTCAACGCGAAGGCTACAATAACTTACGTCAATCAGGTCTTGAAAAAGCTGCTTTAGGCGTCACAAGTTTAGAAGAGGTTAACCGGGTAACTAACTCTTAGTAATTAGTGGTTAGGGATTAGCTTATATTTCAATTTACAAAGCGTTAGTTGCTAGATAATTACGATAGTTGTATGCTAACAGTAGACTAATATTGCATGAATACATTACAAAAATGTGCGGTGAGTATAAGATAAAATGTTCTTGCTAATTATATTAACAATAAATATTTAGGTTGAGTCAATGGCTGTTTCTTCCACTATAAAAACAAAAGTAAAAGACAAGAAAAGTAAAGTTAAAACTCTTGATGTTTATTCTTGGCAAGGACTTAACCGCAAAGGCAAAAAAATCAGCGGCGAACTTAACGCCACCAGTGCTTTAGACTTAAAAGCACAATTACGTAAACAAGGTATAACACCAGGTAAAATTAAGAAAAAAGCCAAACCTTTATTTGGTATGAGCGGTGATAAAAAAATACTCCCCGTTGATATTGCTGTTGTTACACGTCAAATTGCCACCATGTTAGCGGCTGGCGTACCTTTAGTGCAAACTATTGCCATGATTGGTTCTGGGCATAACAATGGTAATATGCAAAAATTAATGGGGACTATCGGTAATAAATTGCAATCTGGGGTGCCACTGTCTGAATGTTTACGCGAACACCCAATATATTTTGATGACTTATATTGCGATTTAGTAAGTTCTGGAGAACAATCAGGCGCTTTAGAAACCATTTACGAACGAATTGCTACCTATAAAGAAAAAGCAGAGGCATTAAAAGCAAAAATCAAAAAAGCGATGACTTACCCTATTTCGGTTCTAGTTATCGCCTTCGTTGTAACTGCTATTTTACTTATTTTTGTTGTACCGGTTTTTCAAGAGATATTTGCAAGTTTTGGTGCTGAGTTACCTGCATTCACTCAGTTAGTAATTGCCATCTCAGAATTTATGCAATCCTATTGGTTTTTTGGCCTTGGCGGGATATTTGCTTTTGGCTATTTCTTTAAAAAGGCGCATTTAAATAGTCAAAGCTTTCGTGATAGCGTTGATCGAAAAATTTTGAAAATCCCAGTAGTTGGCGATGTTTTGAAAAAAGCCGCCGTAGCTCGTTTTGCTAGAACATTATCTACTACCTTCGCCGCAGGTGTTCCGTTACCTGATGCACTAGAATCTGCTGCAGGCGCCTCAGGTAATGCGGTATTTCGTGATGCTATATTAGAAATACGTTCTGAAGTGACTTCTGGTATGCAAATGAATTTAGCGATGCGGAACTGCTCTATTTTCCCTGACATGGTAATCCAAATGGTAGCCATCGGTGAAGAGTCAGGTGCAGTTGATGACATGCTAGCTAAAGTTGCCACTGTATACGAACAAGAAGTTGATAATGCCGTTGATAACTTAACAACTTTATTAGAACCAATGATAATGGCGGTGCTTGGTGTTGTCATTGGTGGTTTAATCATTGCTATGTACTTACCTATCTTTCAAATTGGTATGGTTGTATAGAACAACAAACGCTATCCGGTTTAAACTTCAAATTGCTGTCACTGCGTTGCTATTTTCAACGCTGTGAGAAAGCAAAGTAATTATTTCATGCTACACAGTAAAACAAGGTAAATCCTTTGAACGACTTCATCACCTTAATGACAAACTCACCTGTTTATTTCTATTCAACAGTGTTTATCTTTTCCCTACTGATTGGCAGTTTTTTAAACGTAGTTATTTATCGTTTTCCTAAAATGCTGGAACAAGGTTGGAAGCGCGAATGTCGTGAGTTTTTAGCTGATGAACTTGCCAAGCCCAATGCTCAAGATGAAGAGCAAGTTATTACACTTTCAACGCCTTGCTCTACTTGCCCTAATTGCCAGCATGAAATTCGATTTTACGAAAATATCCCTGTCATCAGTTGGTTGTTTTTACGTGGCAAGTGCAGTCAATGCCAAGTAAAAATTTCACTACGCTATCCGCTTGTTGAATTAACAACGGCAATTTTAAGTGTCGTTATTGCGGCACACTTTGGCGTCACTATTACGACATTATTTTTGTTGGTATTAACATGGGGCTTAGTAGCTTTAACCCTTATTGATTATGATTACATGTTATTACCAGACCAAATTACTCTACCACTGTTATGGTTAGGTTTACTGGTAAATATCAATGGTGCAATTGTGCCTTTAGGCGATGCAGTTATTGGCGCTGTCGCTGGTTACATGAGTTTATTCAGTGTTTTTTGGCTATTTAAATTACTTACTGGTAAAGAAGGTATGGGCCACGGTGACTTTAAATTAGTTGCCGTGTTTGGCGCCTGGATTGGCTGGCAGTTATTACCGTTATTGATATTAATGGCGTCTGCAGTCGGTGCTATTATAGGTATTAGCTTGATGGTATTGAAAAATCATCAACGTGAACAAGCCATTCCTTTTGGGCCTTATTTAGCCATCGCAGGTTGGATAACATTACTTTGGGGTAATGGTATTTGGTCATGGTATTTGAGTACGTTGGTTTAAAACCTGCCTTAAAAAAGCTGTAAGTTTGAAGTTTTCAGCACAATAAATAGCTGTAAGTGTGTTGGTGTAACTGACAGCTTAAAACTAATAACTTAACACTGCCACCTGAGTCAACGGGGAAAAATGTCTAAATTTATCATCGGTTTAACCGGCGGTATTGGTAGCGGTAAAACCACTGTTACTAATATTTTTGCTGAACTCGGTATTGATGTAATTGATGCTGACATTGTCGCTCGACTTGTTGTCGAACCTGGTAGTAAAGCATTAGAGGAAATTGAAAAGCATTTCGGTGCCGACTTTATTACTCTGCAAGGCCATTTAGATAGAACAAAACTCCGCAGTCGAATTTTTAGCTCTACAACTGATAAAAACTGGCTGAATAATTTAATGCATCCAATTATCCGCCAAACAATTTTGCAACAAATAACCCAAGCAAAAAGCTGCTATTGCATTTTAGTTGCCCCCTTGTTGCTAGAAAACAATTTAAACAAACTCGTTAATCGGGTGTTAGTCGTTGATGTTGATGAGTCAACTCAGGTAGCTCGTACAGTAGCCCGTGATCCAAGCTCTGCTGAAGAAGTTCAGCGAATAATTGCCAGCCAAATGCCTCGTGAACAACGATTAAGACTAGCTGATGATATTATCTTTAATCAAGATGTTGACCTAGAAACGTTGCGTCAAAAAGTGCTTATGTTAGATCATCATTACCGTTCCTTATCTAAAAGTAAATCAGAATAAGCCCTTGTTAATTGGTGTTTTTGATAAAATAATTCGCCATTTTGCTTAGCTATGGTTACTATAATGAAATGGGTCGCTAAATTTTATATCTAAGCTTGTAACTAATGACTGCAATATTGTATGAACATCCGCTTAATGAGCGCATACGTAACTACCTAAAACTTGAGCAGTTATTTGCTCAAGCAAGTGATAGTTTACAATTCAATATCAATAGCAGCCACAGTGTGTTTTTTAATGCTTTATTTGCCATTTTAGATACTTTAGAGCGCAATGATATTCGTGGCGATATAATCAAAGACCTTGAAAAGCTTGAGCAAAATTTAGTCATGTGGTCACAAATTCCAGATGTCGATAGTGTTGCTCTTGAAGCTAACCTAAAAACCACCATTGAACTTTCCAGCAAAATTAAAAAACCAAGCCCTGAATGGCTTCAACTAAAAGGCGATAAATTTTTAGTGAGCTTAAAGCAACGTTCTGCTATTCAAGGCGGCAACTCTCGTTTTGACCTCCCACAATTACAGTTTTGGCTTAATCAACCTAACGATCAAGTACAAAAAACCTGTAAAGACTGGTTGTTGTTATTGCAGCAAATAAACGCCTCTTTAAACCTAATATTAAAGTTTGTTCGACAGCGTGCTGAGTTTGAAGAAATAGAATCTGATAGTGGCTTTTTTCAAGATAACGGGGAAGGCTTAATATTACTACGTATTAAAGTCCCCAATAATTTACCTTATTACCCAACCATCAGTGGCAACCGTTTTCGTTACTCGATTCGCTTTATGATGCCATGCGATGAAACTGGGCGTAAATACGCTAAACAAGCAATAAAATTCCAATTAGCGAAGTGTTAACGAAAGACTGAACCAAAGTATTAATGAAAGTATTAAGTTCGAAGCTGTCAGCTTTCAGTTAAGACAAGCAACTGATAGCGGTAAGTATAAAGCTATCAGCTTTCAGTTAAGACACAACGATTAACGCATAAGCTAAAGCACTAAAATTGGCAGCTTGCTTTTTTGCTGTTAACTTTCGTTTTTACTGACAGCTTCAAACTGATAGCTTTCTTTTTTACTGTAAGCTATGTTTCGATAACTCAGATTCTCCTAGCTGCTTTGCTCAATATTTCTTATAATAGCGTTATCATTTTTAACGCTAGTATTATTTGTTATGACCCTAAAAGTCGCATGCCCCACCTGTAAAAAAGAAGTGATTTGGCAAGAAGAAAGTCAACACCGTCCATTTTGTAGTAAACGCTGCCAATTAATTGATGTTGGAGATTGGGCTGATGAAAATCATAAAATTAGCCAGCCGGTTCAAGGTGCTGCCGATTTAAATGAAGAAATGCTAGATGCATTAGAAGATCAGTTCTTGCAGCATAATAAATTTTTTGTCGAGCCTGAATAAAGCTTAACTCTCTAGCAGCAAAAGCTACAAATACATTTGTTGTAGCTTTTCGATTATCGCTTTATTTGCGGCAGGGAAGTTCAAGTCTGCAAATTGAGCTAATGTAACCCAAGCTGATTGCTGCCCTTCTAAGGCTTTTGCTTCACCAGTAAAATTATCAACAACAAACACATCTAATAATACTTTTTTATCGCCGTAATCATGGCTTATTTGCATTAATGGAGTGCAAGTCAGGGCTTCAATGGCGACTTCTTCTTTTAGCTCTCTAAATAGCGCTTGGTGAACTGTTTCATCTGCTTCAACTTTTCCACCAGGAAACTCCCACTTGCCACCTTGATGAGTATCTGCCAAACGTTTAGTCAGAAAGTACTGATCATCTTGCTTGATGACGCCTACCGCCACATGCACAATTTTAGTTGTCATAATTTTTCCTAAAAACCTATCTAAATATTATATCCAGTAAAGATAATTGTTGTTCTATCACCTTTATTGGCTGCTCAGCGAGTGTCGGGCTGAAGCCCGACCTACAAAAAAATTTACCTTACAACCAATTGAGAAAGTCTGGTACATAAAAATGCCAGTCATAGACTGGCATTTTTAATTAACTTAATAGTTAATTTTTTAGCTTAACTTACCGTGACACTGCTTGTATTTTTTACCTGAGCCACATGGACAAGGTTCGTTTCGCCCTACACGAGGGAACTCAGCTTGTTCTGGCTCTGAAGCTGATTGATGCGTAAACTGCTTTGGCGCTTCATCAGCTTTTCTGTGCTGCTCTTCAACCGCTTCCACATCAGATTCAGCTCTAATTTGAACCTTGCTTAAAATACCAATAACGTCATATTTCAAGTTATCAAGCAATTCTGCAAAAAGCTCAAATGATTCACGTTTAAACTCTTGTTTAGGGTTCTTTTGTGCATAGCCACGTAAATGGATGCCTTGACGTAAATGATCCATCGCTGCCAAATGCTCTTTCCAATGAGAATCTAAGCTTTGTAACATTACCGCCTTTTCAAATTGACGCAATACTTCAGCACCAACCATTTCTTCTTTAGCCGCATAGTTAGTTTCAACTTCAGCTAAGATTTTTTCACGTAAAGTTTCTTCATGCAGATTAGTGTCTTCTTCTAACCATTTTGCAATCGGCAATTCAAGAGTAAGTTCGCCTTTTAGACGCTCTTCTAGACCAGCAACATCCCACATTTCCTCTAAAGATTGTGGTGGAATATGCTGATTAATCAATCCATTAACAACATCTGCGCGGATAGCTTTAATTACATCAGCAATATCGGCTTCATCCATTAATTCATTACGTTGCTCGTAAATAACTTTACGTTGATCGTTTGAAACATCGTCAAACTCAAGCAATTGCTTACGAATATCAAAGTTACGACCTTCAACTTTACGTTGTGCGTTTTCAATACTTTTAGTGACCCAAGGGTGTTCTATCGCTTCACCACGTTCCATACCTAGTTTGCGCATCATATTAGTAATACGCTCAGAAGCAAAGATACGCATTAAGCCATCTTCCATCGATAGGTAAAAACGAGTTGAACCGGCATCACCTTGACGGCCTGAACGACCACGTAATTGATTATCGATACGACGAGACTCATGACGTTCTGTTGCAACAATATGCAAACCGCCTGCGGCGATAACCTTGTCATGCTCTTCTTGCCACTGGGCTTTTAATTTTTCAATTTGTTCATCAGTAGGATTTTCAAGTTTTGCTATCATCGCGCCTAAATTACCGCCAAGTACAATATCTGTACCACGACCGGCCATGTTAGTCGCAATGGTTACCGCGCCTATTTTACCGGCATCAGCCACGATTTCAGCTTCTTGTTGATGAAACTTAGCATTGAGAACTTTATGCTTAATTTTTTCTTTCTTTAAAAACGAAGACAAAAATTCTGAAGTTTCAATGCTAATGGTACCCACCAATACTGGCTGGCCACGCTCAACACAATCTTTGATGTCGGCTAAAATAGCTTCAAATTTTTCTTCCGCTGTTAAGTAAATTAAATCAGGTAAATCTTTACGTACCATAGGTTGGTTTGTAGGGATCACCACGGTCTCTAAACCGTAAATATGATTAAACTCAAATGCTTCTGTATCAGCAGTACCTGTCATACCTGACAATCTGTTGTAGAGGCGGAAAAAGTTTTGGAATGTAATTGACGCTAAAGTTTGGTTTTCATTTTGAATATTTACACCTTCTTTAGCTTCAACAGCCTGGTGTAAACCTTCAGACCAACGACGACCTTCCATAGTTCGGCCAGTATGTTCGTCTACAATAATGATTTCGCCATCTTTTACGATGTAATCAACGTCTTTTTGGAATAGCTTATGGGCACGTAGTGCCGCCATAACATGATGTAACAAGGTGATGTTAGCGGCAGAGAAAAGTGAATCGCCTTGCTCCATCAAGCCCTTTTCAATCATGATTTCTTCAATATGAACTTGACCAAGCTCTGTTAAATAAATTTGCTTAGCTTTTTCGTCAATGGTGAAGTCACCGGTACTTTCTTCACCCTCTTTATCTTCTTCTTCTTGTTGAACCAATGTTGGAACAACTAAGTTGATTTGGCGATAAAGTTCAGAACTATCTTCAGCTTGGCCTGAAATAATTAACGGCGTACGTGCCTCATCAATTAATATCGAGTCAACTTCATCAATTACTGCAAAATTTAATGGCTTCTGTGCACGTTCTTCAGGCGAAAACGCCATGTTGTCACGTAAGTAATCAAAACCGAATTCGTTATTGGTACCGTAAGTAATGTCTGAGTTATACGCTGCTTGCTTATCGGTCGGTGACATACCGGCTATATTACAACCGACAGTCATTCCTAAAAATTCAAATAATGGACGAGCCCAATCAGCATCACGCGTTGCAAGGTAATCATTTACCGTAATAACGTGTACACCTTTGTTGGTTAGTGCATTTAAATATGATGGAAGTGTGGCGGTTAGTGTTTTACCCTCACCGGTACGCATTTCGGCAATTTTACCGGAGTTAAGTACCATACCACCGATCATTTGCACGTCAAAATGACGCATACCAAATACTCGTTTACTTGCTTCACGAACAACCGCGAATGCTTCTGGCAAAATAGCATCTAACTCTTCACCTTGCTCAACACGTTCTTTAAACTCAGTTGTTTTTGCTTTTAGTTCTTCATCACTGAGTGCTTCAAAAACGGGTTCTAGAGCATTAATCTTAGTTACTTCTTTGTGCATTTGTTTAAGTAATCGATCGTTTCGACTACCAAACATTTTTGTCATTAACTTTACAAACATCGTGTTAAACCATATTGAGAAGAAAATCTTCCACTGAAAATAAAATGACCGGCGGGACCGATCACATAAACTTGCTTAGTATTGTAATCGCAGCAGTATTTTAAACAACTGAAATTAGAGCAAAAGCTATTTTTTTGCTTTTCGATAAACGTATTTTGTTGGATCTATTTGGCGGTTATTGCGTAAAATTTCATAATGTACATGCGGCCCTGTAGAGCGCCCCGTACTTCCCATTTTTGCAATAACTTGGCCTTTGTTAACTACATCGCCAACGGATACTTCTATTTTTTTATTGTGACCATAACGGGTTTTTAAACCATCGCCATGATTAATCTCAATTAATTGACCATAACCATAACGGTCACCAGCCCAGCTAACCACACCTGATGCTGTGGCAATAATGTCGGCATTTTCACTGCCAGCAAAATCAACACCTTTATGCATTGCAGGCTTTCCGTTAAATGGGTCCTTACGAACACCAAAGTACGAAGACAACCAACCTTTAGTTATTGGTCGACCAGACAAATATCTTGTATTCTCTATATGGTGACCAAATGAAAGAGATTCAAGCATTTTTAATTGTTTTTCTTCATGTTCAAGTGATTCTTCTAGGGTTGAAATACTGAGAAGTAGCTCAGCTAAGCTCTTCGGCTTATCTTCATCACTTTGCAGCATCGGTCCCCCGCTAGACGGGAATTGTTGAAAATTAAACTCACTCTCAGGAATGCTAGCTTCTTCTGCCAAGCGATCACCTAAAGCATTTAATCTTAGAACTTGGCTTTGTAACTCGGCCAACTTCATTGTTACTGCAGTCACTTGACTATTTATTTTAGGATCAGCAGTATTAGGTAGGTCTGACATGCTATATGTCGGATTTTGCGGTATATCATTTGCTGTAGCGATTAAGTGGACAATAAAGCCAGAAATCATCGCAAATGCTGTAAGAGCGGATAACCAATGTAACTTATTAAGCTTCATTGAAAATCTAACGTTCTTTCCGCGGTATAGTAATGTTAAACTCATAATTAATTCATCGTTTAGTTCAGAGCTGACTTATGGCAAGAAAATCTAGAATCCCCACAGACATGTCAGCGCTGTTTAATTCAACGTCAGGCACTTTGGCACAAATAGCCGCAAAAACCAACTCTTTAACCATCTTGTCAGACATTGTACGACAAATATGCCCTGACCTGCCAGCAGATGTATGGAAAATAGCCAATTTTAGAACAAATGCCATAGTTATCGAGGTAAATTCTGCAGTTTGGAGCCAGCGATTACAATTTGAGCGGGTTAATATATGTCGTGAACTGATTAGAGTGACTAATAATGAATTTAATCAAATAGAAATTAAAATCACACCATTTCGAACAAAAATCCCTGAAAAAACGGTTATTCCTAATGCCATTAATTCAACAATCTCAGCATCAACCGCAGAGCAATTATTAAAGGTTGCACAAAATGCCCCCGATAGCTTACGCAAAAAACTTGAAAAGCTTGCTTCCCACGCGAAAAAATAGCGTTTATCATTTTTTAGATTGGCGAATAAATTCTGAAGGATCCCCACAACTTTTAATTAGTTTCATTGGATAATTCCTCAATGGCAATATCTATATCTTTGGGGG
>NBOG01000022.1 GCA_002104535.1 Cognaticolwellia sediminilitoris
ATGAGGATATCCCCCAAAGATATAGATATTGCCATTGAGGAATTATCCAATGAAACTAATTAAAAGTTGTGGGGATCCTTCAGAATAAATTCGCCCCTAAAGGTATTAATCTATTCTTTGTGGTGAGTTATGTTTTACTTGTGGCCATTTGTAGGTCGAGCTTTAGCGCGAAAAATCACAAAAATATGAGTGTGTGGGCTTAAAGACCAACCTACAAAACCTGAGGTTTTAGTTATTCGTAGGGGCGACTTCAGTGCCTTTTTTAGGGTTTGAATCTAAAAAATCAAACACTAATAAAGGCTTTAAATACCAGCGCCTATTACTACGATAACTCCTCAGGTGGTGAGATATAACCTTGGTAACCATCAGGTCTAAGCGATGAAAAATTTTCTAATTGTGCTTGATCTTCAATACCAGTAATAACTACTTTAATGTCTAACCCCTTGGCAACATTAATTAAAGCGCGACACAACTCATTACTTTGGTTAGTTTTTTGATAATAAGAAAATGACTGATCTAATTTAATATAATGCGGTTGCAGTTTTTGTAAATAATCTAGCGTACCTATTTGCCTTCCGCATTGATCAACACCTACTTTGCCTCCTGCTGACTTAATAGCTTCTGCTACCTCATTACATTGCTCAAATGCATTAATGAGTGCTGACTCAGGCATTTCAAAATGCATTCGCTGTACATCATTTGATTTTAAGAGAAACTTTTTCAACCAGATAGCGAATTCCGCATTTTGCAGAGAATCATGAGTTAAATTAATTGCCACAGGTTGTTGAGTCAATTTTAATACATTTTGCTTTTCAATATTTTCAATCAAACATCTGTCTAGTTCACTCCCTAATGACAAAAGCTCAATGAAAGGCATGAACTCTGCAGCACTGGCAACTTTCCCATCAATATTTAAGCGACAATAAATTTCATGCTGGATGATTTCTTGGGTTGTCATATTTAAAACAGGTTGCCATTGAAAAACGAAATCATTGTTACTGATTGAGTCTTCCAACTTACTTCGCCACTGTGCTCGGTTATATTTTTGTGGTTGTTCAACATCAATCCAATGACTTATTTTACTTTCTCTGCGAGCGAGTTGAAGTGCATTATCAGACTGTGACATTAAGTCAGATGGCTGCATATTATCGATACGCTGACTTACACCCAAGGCAAAATTAGTATTAGGGATACAGCCTGCTTTGGTAATTTCTTGATTTATGATGCGGATAAGTGTTTGCAAATATTTTTCAATTTGATGACGTTCACCTTTGGTAATTAAAAAAGCAAATTCTGTATTCGCAATACGAGCAATAATACTATCAGCGATCTCAGGTAGTTCTGCTTTCATTCTATTTGAAAGTACTTTTATAATCTCATCACGACCTTGATAACCATACTTACTATGAATATCTTCTAACCAGTCAAATTGAGCTAATATAAGACCGCCATAGCCAGGCTCATTTAGCCAATTATGTGTTTGTGCTGAAAGATATTGTCGATTTGGTAAACCCGAAACATTATCAAGTAACTTATCTTTCTTTAATGCATCAACTTCTGAGTCTAAAGTTGAAAAAACTTGTTTCAGTTGTCCTGACATAGAGTTCATTGCGACAACAACATCTTTCAATTCTGCTGTATTAGGTAATGCGATATCTTGACCAAATTTTCTCTCAGCAATGGCTCTGGCTTGGACGGCAATATTATGAAGCGGTTTAAGAATGCGATTAAGCCTAATTCTCAATATAATAATGGAGATGATAAATAATAAAGATAAAATCATTATCGTATCATTCATTACCTGCCATAACCCCCGATAACCTAACGCAGGGTGGCTCTCAACTTCTAATGTTGCCAGTTGCAACCAACCAGATGTGATCATGCTTTGTTTTGTTTGTTTTTCAAAAAAATCTAAATCGGTAAACCATTTAGGAACACCTTTAATAACAACAGGATTTTCCCAAACCTGCTCTTTATCATTTTCTAACCATTTGAGAGTAACTTTGCGATAAAATCCACCTTCAAAAATAACATTGACTAAAGTTTCAGCGGTCACCATATCGCCTGTTTCAATATGAGGCTTCAACATTAACCCTAAGGATGTAATGGTGTTATTTAAATCAGATTCCATTTGCTGTTCCATGAAATCACGAGTTTGAGTAAATTGAAAATAAACTAAACTGGTCATGACTAATAAAAAAAGCCCGAACAGTAATGAGTTTATCTCTCTGAATAAGGTCATGTTCTTAAAACTCCATCTTTTGCTTTGGTTGTTTTAGTTTTGATGTAGTAATACGTTGACGTAAATCGCGCCAAAGTTTTAGTTGTGAAGATTTACCACTCAGAATTCCACGACCTTTTTCTTTGTTAAGCCATAACTGACTTGCGTTAAAACTATATACTGGAATAAGGTCATTACGTTCATTAGCCGGCTTAATAACACCGTCTAAATTGTCTAAGATTAACGGCATGGAACTAGGTGTATCATAATAGGCAAGCACCATATGATATTGATTTAGGTGTACGGCTTTTACCATAGTAATACGCATTTTTTCATCGGGTATACCCAGTTCTAATAAAGTAAAATACTTTGCAATAGAATAATCTTCGCAATCTCCAGCATTAACCCCAATAAACTCTACCGGCGTTGCCCAATAATTACTAACGCCCCAAAGTTTTATATCGTCAACAAACTTAAAGAGGTTAAAGAATCGATTTACTTTCTTTAGGGTTTCTAACTCAGCACTTTGTGTACCTTGCTGCATCAGCTTTATCCAAGCTTTACCACGTTTTCCTGCTCTAGCCCCATAGTTTTTTTCAAGTGCAGCAACTATTTTATCACCGTCAAGTGGCTTGTTTGGCTTAGCATTAAGGATTGAAACAAACACCAGACTAAAGAGTAATATTTTAATTGGCTTTGATAACGTTTCGGTTAAAAAGCGTATTCTTTTCATATTACTCTCAAGGGACTACAAACTTTCAGCAACTGAATAAATAGTCCACTTCATATCGTCAATATATTTTTTATAAGACAAATTAGCGACAATACGTCGATTCACAGCATGTGCTTCGTCTGTTCCACTAGTATCCGCTAGCTTTTGATACCCATAACCAATTGACGTTACTCGATCTTGAGTGATTTCAAAGTCGTTAATCAAGATAGAAGCTACGGCTTTTGCTCTAGCTTCAGACAACTTTTGATTGTATAGCTTGCCACCAGTTTTACTAGTATGCCCTTCAATTTGAACTTGTAGACCTTTATGGCTATGAAGAATTCCTGCTAATTCTTCAATCTTTGCAATTGCTTCTCTAGGCACTACTGACGAATTACTGGCAAACTTAATATCAATATTTATTGTTTCTGTACTTGCTGTTTGAGTGCCACAACCGTAATTATCAATTTTAGCGCCGAGTATTGTCGCATCACATTTTTCTCTCGCTTCTATAACGCCATCTCTGTCTAAGTCTGCAAGGTTATTTAATTGATTAACTGGTTTATCAAGTACGATAATATCGGTCTGTGAACAAGCGGTTATTAAAAATAAACTAAAAAAAACTACAATCGTTTTAGTTGTTATTGTAATACCCGATGAATTATTGTGCATTTTTTGAGTTTTATTCATAATCATGCTCACCTTGCCATGCGCTAGCGCGTGTAACCCTGAGTGAATTCAATAACTGCCCTGTGGCGTTTAATAAGCGATACCTAGCACTTAACTCATTGAAACTCGCATCTAGATAGTCTTTACGAGCGCTAAAAAGTTCATTCTGGGTATCAAGTAAATCTAATAAATTCCTTTGCCCCAAACTAAATTGTTCTTTGTATGCTAATTGTGTCTCATTAGCCGTAACAATATGTTGTTTAATATATTTTTTTTGTAATCCCAACATTTCAAATGCGTTCCAAGCTAATTCATACCCTTCAGTAACTTGTCGGTGAGCATTATAATTAATTTCCTGTGCTTCAGTTACTTTATAAGCTGCGCCGCGCTCAGTAGCTACATCTTTGCCACCCGAGTAAAAATTGTATCTTAGCCGTAGCATAGCCGTTGCCTCGTTACGATGGCCCCCGACATTAGCACCAAATTGGTTTATGCCACTTTCACCTGCGATATCATTATCACTATTTGCCGCAAGCTCCAATGATAAAGTTGGAAAGTATTTCGATTTAGTTGCGCTTTTGAATGCCCGAGCAGCTTTAATATCTTCCATCGCTGATTTGATAACAGGATGTGTTTCCTTAGCTAATCGTAAACCGCTACTTTTATCCTCTGGCAGTAAATCGGCATCAGGTACCGGTACAACTAACGCTTTAGGTTGGGTATTGGTTAGACGAATAAACTGTGTTTTGGCATCTAAATAGTTATTACGAGCTGAGATCAAATTAGACTGTGCTCGAGCTAACCGACCAGTAATTTGAGATAAATCAGCAATACTCCCTAAACCAGAGTCAGTGCGCTCTTTAATTTGACCAAATATTTCTTGATGTGTGGCAACATTTTTCTCAGAAAGTTTAACCACTTCTTCGGCTTGTATTACATTTAAATAAGCTTTACTTACTTGTAATGCAATATCTTCAGCTTTAGCAAATAAAGACCATCGTTCGGCATTTGCTTCAAACGTTGTTCTATCAATTTCATTTGAGGTAAACATTCCATCAAATAAAATTTGTTTAATACTGATACCAAATTCACCACGCGCTAATTCCGTTTCACCATCATCGTTACCAAACGCACTTTTACGATTTCCTGGGGTGTCTGTATATTCATAACCATAACCTGCAGTCAAATCAATGGTAGGCAAGTAGCCTGCAAACGCTCTATTTACATCTTCTTCTTTAGATTTAAAACGAGCAAAAGATTGGCGGATTTCTGGATGTGTATCAAGCGCCTGTGCAACAGCTTGCTCTAGACTTTGAGCATTGCTAGCACCAGGAAAAAACGCTAATAAGCATAAAGTGCTCAATGACATTTTTTTATAAAAGTTAACTTTATCCATAAATTTCCCATAAACTTTGTCTTGATTGTTTATTGATATCATTTGTGATTATTACCTTTCTCTCAATGCAGCTTCATTAGCACGCAACAAAGGGTTTAAAATATATTCTAAAATAGTTCGCTCACCAGTAATAACGTCCACTTCTGTCAACATTCCAGGAATTATTGGCATCTCTTCATTATTTTTATTTCTAATACTCGAGGCATCAGTACGTACGCGGATTAAATAAAAACTATTTCCTTCATCATCTTGGCTGGTATCGGCACTAATATGCTCTACTTTCCCGGTCAAACCGCCATAACGAGCGAAGTCATATGCTGTAATTTTTACCACTGCTGGTAAACCCGGATAAATAAAACCAATATCGCGCGGCTTTATTTTCGCTTCTACCATTAATTTATCTTCGGTAGGGACAATTTCAACGATCGTTTCCCCTGGCTTAATAACACCACCTAAGGTGTTAATATATACTGTTTTTATCGTTCCTACGACTGGAGATAATATTTGAGCCTTGTTCACTTTATCCTGGGCGCCTACTTGAGCCTCATTTATGCGTGATAAAGTGTTTTGTAATTCATTAAGCTTTGATCGAGCTTCAGTACGATAAGCTAATACTGTTTCGCGTCGATTCAATATTGCTTCTTGTAACGATGACTTTAACTTTGGCAATAACAAACTCACCGCGCCTAATTCGCCTTTAAGGTCATTTACACTGCGCTCTAATTTGTATAATTCGATTTTAGAAACTATATTTTTCTCGGCTAAAGGCCGCGTTAAGTCCAATTCTTTGATTGCAATACGATAGCTTATCTCTAAGGTATTAATTTTTGAGTCTAATTCCGCAACTTCTTGTTCTCGTTGCTGTATTTGTTGTTCTTGAATCGCCACTTGATTAATCAAGTTATCAAGTCGGCTAGTATATTCCTCTTGCTGACGCTCAACCATCTGCCCAGCACTTTCAATGAGATCTTCAGGATAAATTGGTAATTTTTTGTTAATTTCAATTTGGCGCTGCCATTGGTCATTATCACCAATCAGCACGCTAGCGAGTTCAGCTCTCAGGCGAATAACATTAGCTCTTAAGCTACTAACTTCCTGCTTTTGTTCTGCAAAGTCTGATCGGAAACGGGTATCATCAATTCTCGCAATAGGTTGGCCTTTAGTAACTTGCATGCCTTCTTGCACAAATAACTCTTGTAATACCCCGCCATCAAGGCTTTGTATTATTTGTACTTGGGTTGAGGGAATTACTTTTCCCATGCCTGAGGTCACTTGCTGCAAAGAGGAAAAATAAGACCAAACTAAAAAGCTAAATAGTAATCCAGCCATAGCCCAAATGGTTAACCTATGTAAACTTGGTACCTCAGTCAGCATGGCTCCATAAACATCATCAGCCATTTCTAAATCTTGTTGACTTACCTTCATTGGCTCATCTCTTGGTTTAATTGGCCCGACTTTAATTTCGCTAAAACAATATCTTTCGGCCCATCAATTACTAACTTGCCTTTATCTAATACAAGAATGCGATCAACCATTTTTAATAAGTCCATTTTATGGGTGATTAATAATAAGGTTCTATCTTTGGCTGTAGCATTGATCGACTTGATAAACTGTTTCTCAGCCCTTGCATCTAAGCTTGCTGTTGGTTCATCAAATAGTAAAATTTGTGGAGAGTTTAATATTGCTCTGGCTAACACTATCGACTGCCTTTGCCCTCGCGAAAGTGAACTTCCGCTTTCACCAACTTGCTGATCTAATCCTTGCGAATTATCATCAGTAAATACATTCACACCTGACAATTGTACTGCCCTAATCAATTGGTATTCTGTAACTTGTCTGGTGCCAAAAAGTATATTGTCACGAATACTGCCATGAAATAGTGTTATATCTTGCGGTAAATAACCAAAATTTCGTCGTAAATCACTTGGATGAATTTGTTGATGATTCAAGCCATCAAATTGAATATTACCTTGTGTTGGTTGATACAAGCCTAGCAATAGCTTCGCTAAAGTTGTTTTCCCTGAGCCGTTATGGCCAACAATAGCTATCTTTTCACCAGGCTTAATATTCAATGTCATAGGGTGTAATGAAGTCGTTTGGGAATTGGGATAGCTGAAACCTACTCGTTCGGCATTAATACTTCCGGACAGCTTTGTTCGACTAACCAAGTGTGCTTTATCTTCAAACTCACCTTCTTGTGCCATCAAGGTATCGAGTTGCCTTAATGCGCTAAAAGTTTGATTTGAACGCGTCATTAACCCAGCAAGTTTCGCTATTGGAGAGATTGCTCTGGCGGTTAACATTACCGCGGCGATAATCCCCCCCATAGAGATTAAGTTATCAGAAACACGGTACACACCGAGTACCACGACACCAACCACCGATATTTGCACAATAAAGCTTGCGAAATTCAACACTGAGTTGGTAATGACTTTAGACTTAAGTAACCAATTAGATGTATGGCCTATCATTTGCTGCCAAGCATTCTGCACTACACCTTCAGCACCATTAGCTTTAATAGATTCTAAGGCACTTAAACACTCAATTAAATGACCATGCTTTAAACTAGAGAACTTATTACTCTCTTCAATAGCTAAACGTAATTTCTTTTGGTTTAACAAGGTGTAAGTGATGATTAAAATTGAGGCAATAATTGGAAATAAAACTAAATCTCCAGCGACAAGCCAAATACAAAACATAAATAGAAGCGCAAAAGGTAAATCGACTAACGCACTGATAGTGGCTGAAGATAAGAACTCTCTGACATTATCAAATTCGCTTAATTGTTTTGCCATGCCGCCTACACTGGGTGCACGCTTTTCAAGCGGGATACCAATGACTTTAGCAAATAATTTTGAAGAAACTTCGATGTCTATTTTTTTGCCTGCGACATCGATTAAATAACCACGTAATTGCTTGAGAATAAAATCAAATATGTAAGCTACACCTGCGCCAATAGCTAATACCCAAAGTGATTCAAATGCTAAATTTGGCACTACTTTGTCATAAATATTCATTACAAATAATGGCGAAACTAATGCAAATATGTTGACCATTATCGACGCAATAATTACGTCTCTATAAATCGAAGATACATTCTTAATTTTTTGCCATAACCAATGTTCATTATCATGACTTACATGAACATCAAAGTTTCTATCACCGCGATACTGCTGTTTAATTAAAAACAAATAACCTACAAAACTTGATTCTAGTTCTTCAATTGTTAATTGCTCTTCACCACCAGTTTCCGGTAAAGAAACAATGGCTTTATTTTCCTCTAAATTCAATTCTTGTAGGACTAATGCTTTTTTATCTTTTAATAATAAAATACATGGCAATAACATTGAGGGTAATTCATTCAGCCCTTTACGGACTAATTTGGCACTTAACCCTGCACGCGAAGCAGCTTGGGGTAATAACTCAGGGGTGAGATTGGTCGTTGTAATAGGTAAGCCTGCCGACAATGCGTCAGCAGAGCAAGGATTACCGAAGTGCTCAGTTAACAGCACTAAGCTATCTAATAAAGGATCAGAGCCTAACTTTTGAGCGGCATTCATTGTCCACTGACTTGATGATTGTTCATTAGCTTGCACTGAGTACTAAATTCCTTAAATAAAATGATAATCCAACAACTTAGGAGCCATACTACATTATTGGATCATTGTTATCATTTAATATATCAACAATGTTTTATATAGTTACAATTAACTATATATTCTCGTTAGTGTCCAAATCAATTGGTTGTATTGATTTCTCAACAGCCCCGTCACTTTGCAAAGTGGCACCTTCAGCTAATAAACCATTAGTTATGGTTTTATCTGTGTGTAAATTATCAATAGTATCTTCAGCTTTAGCTAATACCACTTCATCATTTGACACAAAATCTTCCAAAGAATTTTCATTGTCTGTTGCAACAGGGTCATCAGCTTGAATTCCACTTTGATCAAGATAAACGTCAAGAGTTTCAGCATCTTCGGTAGAGAAAAGGTCACTTAAATCAGGCAGTTCCGTGGCAACAAATTGCTCATCAATAACTACATCAATGCTTTCATCTTGATAGGCTAAATCGATAGATTCACTTTCAGAAATTAACAAATTCGATGTATTGTATGATGAACCTTGAACCAAATGGATAGTTAATGTTGCATCATCACTTTCAGCATTCACAGTATCACCATCTTCAATAGTATAAGTATATTGAATAGAACTAGGAATAAGATTCACATCTAGTCCACTGTATAGCTCAAATGTATAAAGCCCTGTGTTATTAATAGTGAGCACACCTAATGCGACACCATCAACTTCGTAAACAATTGAAAATGAAGTATTGGATTGATCAAAACTATATACTTTCCCGTCAATTTCGATTTTAGTTAATTTAATAGTGCCATCTGGAGATTTATCTTTTCTATCCCCAGAACTCCCACGGCCGATAATATTTCCTCCAACGAGATTATTAATACTTTGTTGTACGCCATCCCCATTAAAATCATAAGTTTTATACTCGATAAAATTATTATCATTAACCGCAACAGGTGCTGTATCATTTACTGCAATAGTTACATTTGCTGTATCAGTGTCCGTGCCATCACTTACGGTATACTCAAAACTAGGGGAATCAGCACCTAATACATAGCCATCACTATTCTCATAGGTAAATTCACCTTGAGCATTTATTCGGAGTGTCCCACCTTCAACGTTAACAGTTGCAAAGCCACCATCATTAGGGTCAAAGTTTAAGTCAATCCCGTTTACTTGCGTGATAGTTAATGAATCACCATCTAGATCACTATCAGCAATTGTATCACCATCATCATGAGTAATGACATTACCAGAGACGCTTTCTCCCTCATCAACAACAAAACTATCATCTGCTGCAATAGGTGCATTATTATCTGGCGTAATGCTTAAAGTTAAGGTATCACTTGCGCCCGTATTCGTGGTGTACATCACCACTGGTACAAGGCCGCTGTAATTAGTTGCTGGCACAAAGGTATAACTACCATCAGCATTCAAGGTGATCGTACCCACGCCAACAATAGTGGCGGTATCACCGGCATTAAAGCTTGTTTGCGTTCCGTCACCGGTATCCACCGTAAAGGTAGCTATCGTTAA
>NBOG01000024.1:0-437 GCA_002104535.1 Cognaticolwellia sediminilitoris
GGACGCGGGATGGAGCAGCCTGGTAGCTCGTCGGGCTCATAACCCGAAGGTCGTAGGTTCAAATCCTGCTCCCGCAACCAATTCTTGTTATATTCCCTAAATTCTTGTTATTTTATCCAAATCTCTAAACCTTACTAATTCCCTATAGCACTTTAATTTTTGCTTGGATCATTCTTACGCGGGATAGTGCTGCCTAGAAGTTCAACTCGTCGGACTGCTCTTTATAACTAGCCGAAGGTCGTAGGTTCACTCTCTTAAAAAAAGCTGCTCCCGCAACCAATTCTTAAGTTTGAATTAAAACAGCTTGGCTTCCTAATTTATTAGGTCATTCGGACGCGGGATGGAGCAGCTTAAAAGTTCAACTCGTCGGACTGCTCTTTATAACTAGCCGAAGGTCCTAGGTTCACTCTCTTTAAAAAAATCTGCTCCCGCAACCA
>NBOG01000024.1:447-518 GCA_002104535.1 Cognaticolwellia sediminilitoris
AGTGCAGCCTAAAAGTTCAACTCGTCGGACTGCTCTTTATAACTAGCCGAAGGTCCTAGGTTCACTCTCTT
>NBOG01000024.1:528-1222 GCA_002104535.1 Cognaticolwellia sediminilitoris
ATTCTTAAGTTTGAATTAAAACAACTTGGCTTCCTAATTTATTAGGTCATTCGGACGCGAGATAGTGCAGCCTAAAAGTTCAACTCGTCGGACTGCTCTTTATAACTAACCGAAGGTCCTAGGTTTACTCTCTTTAAAAAAATCTGCTCCCGCAACCAATTCTTGTCATGCTTTCTCAATTTTTGTTATTTCATCCAAATTTAACCCTATTAATTCCCTATAGTACTTTAATTTTTGCTTGGATCATTCGTACGCGAGATAAGTAGGGGCGACTTCAGTCGCCTTTTTTTAGGCTTGTACCACGGCGAATAAATTCGCCCCACGAAAACATAGCTATAAGCGATCAGTTTTAAGCTTTCAGTCCTAAAAGCAAATAGTGTAGCACTTGTTTTACTGACAGCTGACAGCTTTAAACTTGAAACTTTGTTTGCGACTTCAGTTGCCTTTTTTTAAGCTTGTACCACGGCGAATAAATTCGCCCCACGAAAACATAGCTATAAGCGATCAGTTTTAAGCTTTCAGTCCTAAAAGCAAATAGTGTAGCACTTGTTTTACTGACAGCTGACAGCTTTAAACTTGAAACTTTGTTTGCGACTTCAGTCGCCTTCTTTTAGGCTTGTGCCACGGCGAATAAATTCGCCCCATGAAAACATAGCTTTAAGCGATCAGTTTTAAGCTTTCAGTCCTAAAAGCA
>NBOG01000024.1:1388-2209 GCA_002104535.1 Cognaticolwellia sediminilitoris
ACCACGGCGAATAAATTCGCCCCACGAAAACATAGCTATAAGCGATCAGTTTTAAGCTTTCAGTCCTAAAAGCAAATAGTGTAGCACTTGTTTTACTGACAGCTGACAGCTTTAAACTTGAAATTTTGTTTGCGACTTCAGTTGCCTTTTTTTAAGCTTGTACCACGGCGAATAAATTCGCCCCTACAGGTATTAATCTATTCTTTGTGGTGAGTTATGTTTTGCTTGTGGTCATTTGTAGGTCGAGCTTTAGCGCGAAAAATCACAAAAACATGAGTGTGTTGGCCTAAAGACCAACCTACAAAACCTGAGGTTTTAGTTATTCGTAGGGGCGACTTCAGTCGCCTTTTTTTAGGCTTGTGCCACGGCGAATAAATTCGCCCCACGAAAACATAGCTATAAGCGATCAGTTTTAAGCTTTCAGTCCTAAAAGCAAATAGTGTAGCACTTGTTTTACTGACAGCTGACAGCTTTAAACTTGAAACTTTGTTTGCGACTTCAGTCGCCTTTTTTTAGGCTTGTGCCACGGCGAATAAATTCGCCCCTACCGGTATTAATCTATTCTTTGTGGGGAGTTATGTTTTGCTTGTGGTCATTTTTAGGTCGAGCTTTAGCGCGACAAAATCACAAAAATATGAGTGTGTTGGCCTAAAGACCAACCTACAAAACCTGAGGTTTTAGTCATTCGTAGGGGCGACTTCAGTCGCCTTTTTAGGCTTGTACCACGGCGAATAAATTCTGAAGTATCCCCACAAATATAGAAGATAAGTGCTTGTTTATTATTTAAAATACTTTCACCAAAAAAACAAATCAAACAACAA
>NBOG01000027.1 GCA_002104535.1 Cognaticolwellia sediminilitoris
ACATCGCCATTGTAGTTTGCTGCTGGCACAAAGGTATAACTACCATCAGCGTTGAGCGTGATGGTACCAACACCATCAATAGTGGCGGTATCACCGGCATTGAATGAAGTTTGCGTACCGTCACCGGTATCCACCGTGAAGGTAACTACCGTTAAATCGTTATCAATATCTGTATCATTCGATAAAACACCATCAGCGGCTGACACATTCAAGGTCGTATCTTCGTCAGTTTCACCGGTATCGGCGGTCGTTGCCGTGGCATCATCAACGGCATTAATACTCAAGCTTAAGGTATCGCTGCTGCCAGTATTGGTGGTGTACGTCACAACAGGCACGTCGCCATCGTAGTTTGCTGCCGGCACAAAGGTATAACTACCATCAGCGTTGAGCGTGATCGTACCGACGCCAACAATAGTGGCGGTATCACCAGCATTGAATGAAGTTTGGGTACCGTCACCGGTATCCACTGTAAAGGTCGCGACCGTTAAATCGCTATCAATATCGCTGTCATTTGACAGGACACCATCAGCTGCACTGACGTTAAGCGTGGTATCTTCGTCGGTTTCACCGGTATCGGCTGTGGTTGCTGTTGCATCATCAACAGCATTAATACTCAAACTTAAGGTATCGCTGCTACCAGTATTGGTGGTGTACGTCACAACAGGCACGTCGCCGTCATAGTTTGCTGCCGGCACAAAGGTATAACTACCATCAGCGTTCAAGGTGATCGTACCCACGCCATCAATAGTCGCCGTATCACCAGCATTGAAACTTGTTTGCGTTCCGTCACCGGTATCCACCGTAAAGGTAACTACGGTTAAGTCGTTATCAATATCTGTGTCATTCGATAAGACACCGTCTGCAGCGCTGACGTTAAGCGTGGTATCTTCGTCGGTTTCACCGGTATCGGCTGTCGTTGCCGTGGCATCATCTACAGCGGTGATCTCAATAGTTAAGGTATCACTGCTACCGGTATTGGTGGTGTAGGTCACCACTGGCACATCACCATCGTAGTTTGCTGCCGGCACAAAGGTATAACTACCATCAGCGTTTAAGGTGATCGTACCGACGCCAACAATAGTCGCGGTATCACCAGCATTGAATGAAGTTTGTGTACCGTCACCGGTATCCACCGTAAAGGTAACTACCGTTAAATCGTTATCAATATCAGAATCGTTAGAAAGCACACCATCAGCTGCACTGACGTTAAGCGTGGTATCTTCGTCGGTTTCACCGGTATCGGCGGTGGTTGCGGTGGCATCATCTACAGCTGTGATCTCAATAGTTAAGGTATCGCTGCTACCGGTATTGGTGGTGTAGGTCACCACTGGCACATCGCCATTGTAGTTTGCTGCTGGCACAAAGGTATAACTACCATCAGCGTTGAGCGTGATGGTACCAACACCATCAATAGTGGC
>NBOG01000028.1 GCA_002104535.1 Cognaticolwellia sediminilitoris
AACGAATGATATGGACTCCCCACTCGGCATCAATGTGCCATAGTGAAGTTGTTAACATGCTTCAAATATGAGGAGTCCATATGTATATAATTAAAGCCGCGGGTATCGATTTAGCCAAACTTGTTTTTAGTATTCATGGTATTGATGAACATGACAAGCCTAAATTACGAAAAACTATCAAACGAAACAATCTGTTAGCTGAGGTTGCCAAGCTTCCACCCTGCATCATCGGTATGGAAGCTTGCTCTGGCGCGCATTACTGGGCAAGGGAATTTACCAAGCTCGGTCATGACGTACGTATCATGGCATCAAAATTTGTCATTCCTTACCGACAAAATGAAAAGAACGACGCTAATGATGCTGAAGCTATTTGTGAGGCAGCAACCAGACCTAAAACACGTTTCGTCAGTATTAAAAGCGAAGAGCAACAAGCAGTACTTTGTTTACACCGTATTCGCCAAGGTGCAATCAAAGACAGAACTGCACGCATAAACCGATTACGAGGCTTACTTGCCGAGTTCGGCATCATCATGCCTAAGGGTCGCTATCCTGCACAAAAAGCCATTGCAGGTATTTTAGAAGATGGTGAAAATAATTTACCCTTCCTTGCGCGTGAATTACTCGATGATTTATGGCAAAGCATTAAAGGCCTAAATGAAGAAATACTCAAATACGACAGAAAGCTATACGCATTAGCGAATCAAATGAAAGATGCTAAACGTTTAATGAGTATTCCAGGTATTGGTGAAATTACAGCAACGGCAGTCGTTGCTACGGTGAATGATGCTAAGCATTTTGACACCAGTCGTTCATTTGCTGCATGGATTGGTTTAGTACCAAGGCAATACACCACAGGTGGTGTAGCTCGGTTAGGTCGAATAAGTAAGCGAGGCGAAAAACATATTCGCACCTCACTTATTCATGGCGCTAGAGCCGTTATTGCTAACTGTAAAAACAAAACCGACAGAACTAGTATGTGGGTAAAAGACCTCGTTGAACGACGAGGGTTTAAACGAGCAACCGTCGCTTTGGCTGCTAAAAACGCTCGGTTAATTTGGGCATTGTTACACTCAGAAAAAGAATATCAGGTAGATTATGTAAAATAAGTCAGTAGAAATATAGGTTAAACCAAAAGGTTAACCCCACCGAGTCTGTGTATTAGCAATTGACGATAACAAGGTCAGACCGAGAGTAAGAAAGCCTGTTTAAACGGGAAGCCATAAAAAGGCTGTCTAACGAATGAGGCATTACTCAAGCGCAAATCATCAGGGCGATAGCGTAGCAAAGCTAATAAACGCCGAATGTAGAGCTGCTGTCAGATCTTCTTGTTGTAAGAGATGCTATTGCTTGACAAAGGGGAGTCCATGTAGCC
>NBOG01000029.1:0-348 GCA_002104535.1 Cognaticolwellia sediminilitoris
TTGGAGGATGGTCCCCCCATGTTCAGTCAACGTTTCACGTGTGCCGACCTACTCGATTTCATGATAAGTTTATTTTCGTGTACGGGGCTATCACCCTGTATCGCTCTACTTTCCAGTAGATTCCACTAACTTACAAACCACTTAAGGGCTAATTCCCGTTCGCTCGCCGCTACTAAGGAAATCTCGGTTGATTTCTTTTCCTCGGGGTACTTAGATGTTTCAGTTCTCCCGGTTCGCCTCGTTAAGCTATGTATTCACTTAACGATACCCAACTTACGTTGGGTGGGTTTCCCCATTCGGATATCTTTGGCTATAACGGTTTTTATCACCTCACCAAAGCTTTTCGCA
>NBOG01000029.1:408-1332 GCA_002104535.1 Cognaticolwellia sediminilitoris
TAAAACATTTAGTACGCCGTGGTGACTAAACCACAGCAATTGTAAAGTCTGACATTTTCACGCACACAAAGTGTGTCTTGAATAAGAGTGGTAATAAATCTTACGATTTACTACCGGGTTGATTACGTTTCCGAGGAGGAACCGTAATCACCATTATTAACAGGCGATATTCCCGCTAATAACAGCTTGGTATTTATAATTTGTATAAGAACGCGCGACACGCCTCACACCATATAAATACCGGTATTTATATCAGCTTTCCAGATTGTTAAAGAGCTTGTCATTTGCACGCATTCGGCAAAGACTTGGCTTAAAAAAACCAAATTTAAATTATTCATTTGAATACCTTAAATTTGGTCTTTCTTTATGAAGAAGTAAAGTAAATCGCGTTAATCAAGGCACTTAATGTCGATGTGTGCGAAGCAGCACATGAGATATTAAGTAACGTAGAGTAACAAAGATTTGGTAGGTCTGGGCAGACTTGAACTGCCGACCTCACCCTTATCAGGGGTGCGCTCTAACCAGCTGAGCTACAGACCTATATCTTGTTAAAGTTAACCTTTACTTAGCTATATGGTCTGAACTGACTTAAGAATCTTACGATTGTAGTCATCACTAAAGAAAAATAAGTGGTGGAGCTAAGCAGGATCGAACTGCTGACCTCCTGCGTGCAAGGCAGGCGCTCTCCCAGCTGAGCTATAGCCCCTCATTACTTATCAGTAAAGGGTTACTTCTTCTAATTTGTTATCATGTAATTTGTGTAGACACTCTTGGTATAAGGACATACCTGTGTCGAATTACCACGAATGGTAAAATTCGACCTAGAAACATCAAAACACCCATTAAGCTGTTTTACTTCAAGATAAGGAGGTGATCCAACCCCAGGTTCCCCTAGGGTTACCTTGTTACGACTTCACCCCAGTC
>NBOG01000003.1 GCA_002104535.1 Cognaticolwellia sediminilitoris
TCCAATGGCACAGTGGTTAATAATAACGATGGCACAGTAACCTATACACATAATGGTAGTGAAACCTTAACTGATAGTTTTACCTACACCATTAATGACGGCAGCGTTGATTCAGCGCCAGCAACGGTTGCTATTACCGTTACCGCGGTCAATGATGCACCAATTGCCAATAACGATACAGCCGCGGTTAATGAGGGCGAGAGTACGATCATTGATTTGCGTGGTAATGATACTGACGCAGAAACTGCTACTAATGCGTTAACCGTGACTAATCTTAGCGCTGCTTCCAATGGCACAGTGGTTAATAATAACGATGGCACAGTAACCTATACACATAATGGTAGTGAAACCTTAACTGATAGTTTTACCTACACCATTAATGACGGTAGCGTTGATTCAGCGCCAGCAACGGTTGCTATTACCGTTACCGCGGTTAATGATGCACCTGTTATAACCTCCGCTGATAGTGTAAATATTGCTGAAAATACTGCCAATAATACGGCTGTTTATAGCGCATCGGCTACTGATGCAGAATCAGGGGATATTACTTGGGGCCTCATTGATGCCAATAGTGCTTTTATCATCGATTCATTAACCGGTGTAATAACCATTGATGATAATAGCTCCTTAGATTTTGAAACATTCACTACTTATGATTTACAGTTGAGTGCAACTGATGATGGTGTGCCAACACAATCGGATAATATATTAATTACTGTGAGTTTAACCGATGTCAATGAGAAACCAACATTAACAGCTACGCCGACATCACAAGTTATTAGTGAAAATGCACAAGTTAATGACGCAATTACAACAATTGTCGCCACAGACCCAGAAAATGACCCACAAACATGGACAATTAGCGCGGGCAATGAGGATGGCGTCTTTGGTATTGATAGTGCCGGTAATATCACAGTAGTTGATGTAACTGAATTAGATTATGAAGTAACTACACAATATGATTTAACCATTAGAGCCGAAGATTCCACTACTCCTAGTATCTTCGAAACCATTGATTTTACTGTTAGTGTTTCTGATGTGATTGAAAATCAAGTATTAGCGCTTGATACTTTGTATGGTGTAAATGGTATAACAACATTTAATACTTACTCTTATAATAGCGATGACAATATCGTCAGTGTTTTACGCCAAGTTGATGGGAAATTACTCTTGGTTGCTAACGTATCTTTTCAAGGTAATGACAATGTGGCCGCGATGAGATTAAATGTTGATGGCTCTCTTGATTCTAATTACGGAATTCAAGGAAGAAAAACCTTTAATTTTGTTAATAATCAACTCGCAAGTAAAGCCATTTTAGACTCATCAGATAATTTATATATTGTTGGGACTGAAAATAATTCTAATGATTATCCTTTTGTATTGAAAGTTGATAATACGGGGAATTTAGATACCAGCTTTAATACTGATGGCAAGTTTGAATTCAGCTTTGCGGAGTCAAGTTTTGGCCAAGATATTCTGCTGCATAGTAATGGCTTTATTTATGTCGCCAGTGATGGTTTTAGTTCTACCCACTCTACTCATACGCTGAAAATGCTTCGTATTGATACAGCTGGAAATCTTGTTAATTTAAACTCAGATAGTGGTTTTGGTGAGTTTGATTTATTTGCATCGTTCGAATTTTATCCGGTTGGCATTGCTGAATTATCAACTGGAGAATTAGTGGTAATGGGCACAAGTGATAGTGCTAACGATACTTTCCAAGTAGATTTCGCGACTGCGGTGTTAAATCAAAACGATTTTGCTCAGAACGGTTTAGTTACGGCTAAATTTGATCTTGCTCTACTCATAGATGGCAATGGTGCTTCTATTGATAAAGTTAATAGTTATTCAAATTTTAATAATGACAGTTTTTTACTGGTCGGCGCATCAGATTATTTAGGTGGACTACCTGAGTCTGCACTATTAAAAATAGATGTCACCAATTCAAGCATTATTGCAAATGCCAGCTTTGCTTCATCAGGAGCGTTGATTGATGACGTCGATGGTGATTCCTTTGAATTTTCAGAGGTAGTCACTTCAAGCCTTGATAGTGCTGGCAATATTACTTTCGTTTCAATTGCTAATATTGGTGAAGGTGGCGAAAATTATTTTGTCGAGCAATTAACCAGTAGTGGTGCCTTTAATCCAGGCTTTTCCTCAGTAGTATTCTGGGCAAATTATACCAATAAACCTAAAGCACAATTGATTGTAGATCCGAGTAATGACGACTTGCTTTTAGCAAGTACTGTCGACACTAACATTAATGCAGACATTAACTTTAAGAAATTTTTAAATGACGGTACTGAGGTTGTGTCGAGTTCACAAACATATAACTTTACTGGCAGTGACGAAACACTTGTTGATATCGATTTATTGACGGTATCACCTAATAGCAGTGCTTTATGGGTGAACACAGATAAGCTTGTTGGAGTAGCAGAAACCAGTGGGACTATAGCTTTATTGGATAGTGATGGGAAAATAGATCATGGTTTAAATAATGGTAAAACTACCGTAATAGGTGGTGATTTTTCATATGGACCTACGCTGGAACTCCCTGATGGCAGTATTATATATACAGACTATACAAAAAATCGCAACACTCCCAAATATTTAACCATTCATAAAGTCACAGATAAAAACTTTACTGTTGATGTGAATTTTGTACCTAGTTTTGGCTATGCTCAGGTGGAGGTTCCTCCAGGTGCAATTGTAAATGATATTGCTTACGATGCTTTCAGTAACCATATCATCATAGTTGGTACGGTTAAAGATGAGTCTGATGATGTTTTTATTGTAAAAGCTAATGCAACAGATGGCACATTATTCTCGGGCGGTAATTTTGTTGATGGAGTCGTTATTATAGATATAGCGGGCAATCTTTCAGAAAGTTTAAACCGTGTAGTTCCACAAGAAGATGGTGGCTTAATAGGGTTAGGTTCATTATTTATTGCGGGGGCTACTAATCCATATCTGTTAAAGGTTGATGCCAATGGAGCTCTTGATAGCAGTTTTAACGGTGTGGGTTATAAAAGTTATAATCTAGGAACAGAAGGCCAAGATTTAATAGCCAATGATCTTATTCAATTAGCTGATAATTCACTTATTTTTAGTATTAATAATACGGCATTCTCCACGAGCCATCTTGTTAAAACGGACGTTAATGGTGTATTGGATAACACCTTTGCTAGTTCAGGTGTGTTTGAATTAGATATCGGTACTTCTGCAACCGTTGTTAACGATTTAACCCTTGATGATAATGGTTATATTTATGCTGTTGGCTATGTTGCAAATGTCGATGATGATAATTTAGTGGTGAGAGTATCCTCAGTTGATGGCAGTTTAGATGCCTTGTTTAATGCTTACACTACCCCCGGTTACTGGGTGTTTGATGAAAGCAACAACGACAATTTGCAAAAAGTACTTTTTGATCCTGCGACTAGTCATATCATTTTAGGCGATACTTTGGATGGTCCAATCGGGCTAACTGACCTTAGAGTACGAGTTTTTAATTTTATTCAAGATGACTACTAATCAATAGGATAAATACGTAGATTCGAAATGTTGGTTACTTGTGGTGTAGTACTCAGTAAGTAACCAACGATGAAAGATAAATCCAATGTTTTAGCCATTAATTAAGTAGAGTTGATATGAAAGTAAGCTTTTATGGTACCAGAGGTTCGTGCCCATCACCGGGTAAAGACACGCTTAAATACGGTGGTAATACCGCTTGCACTTTAATTGAAGCAAATGATGGCAGACAGCTTATTTTAGATGCTGGCACAGGTATTCGTAAATTAGGTGATGAACTTGTAAAACAAAGTGGTGATATTTACCTGTTGGTGACACATAATCACTTTGATCATATTCAAGGTTTTCCATTTTTTAAACCTGCTTTTCAAGCAGAAAGAAATATCTTTATCTATCCAGCTATTACACAACCAAATGAACCAAAAGCAATTATTGAACAAATGCAAGGAAGCTATTCGCCAATAGCCAGCACAATGCTACAGGCTAATATTGAATTTCAATTTCCTGAATGGCAACAACAGCCTATATTAATTAATGGCTTTAATGTTTCTAGACAGCCAATTAATCACCCTAACGGTGGTATGGCTTATCTGGTTACTTGTGATAGCAAAACAGTTGCTTATGTTACTGATAATGAATTGAATTTACCAAACCCTTCAGTAAGTACTGAGCAATGGATTGATATTGTTCGTGATGTAGACTTATTGATCCATGATGGTCAATACATAGCGTCGGATATGCCTTTAAAGTTAGGTTGGGGGCATTCTTTGATTTCAGAAAGTGTAGACTTAGCAGTGCAAGCCAAGGTTAAAAACTTGGCTATCTATAGTCATGACCCAGAAAGAACTGATGATGAACTTGATCAACTCCAAACGGAAATAAACGATAACAACCACTCCGTAAATGCTTTTTTAAGTATGGAAGGTCAAGACATTTGTTTATAGCTTAATGTTTATTATTATTTTTACTACTCGACTTCAAGGAATATTTATTTAGGTGTTTAATTATATAAAAAATAAGAAAAATGCCATCCTTGCTGGTCTTTTTATTAGTGCTTTTGTTATATTTTTACAGTTTACGACTCAACCTGATGTAAAACAGCTACTAGCTCGGTTTGATGGTATTTTTTACGATCTTAGATTGAGGTCAACCCTTGAAGATAGAAACTTAACTGATCAGGCCATTTTCATCATTGATATTGATGAAAAAAGCTTAGCTGCAGAGGGACGCTGGCCTTGGTCGAGAAGAAAGTTAGCAAATTTAGTTAACCAATTAGCAGAAGCGGGGGTAGCTGTTGTAGCCTTCGATGTTTTATTTTCTGAGCCAGAGAGGAATCCTGCAGATACCATTGCTGACCATTTACGTTCAGAAAATAAAGCTATTCCTCCTTACCTTAACGACGCAAAAATAGCGTTGGATGCCGATACCTTATTTTCTGAAAGTTTATCAATAACAGACACCGTGTTAGGACTGTTATTTCAGGATCAAGATAAGATAAGTAAAGGGATTTTGCCAGAAAGTGTCATCAACACACCTACGAATATTGATTTAATGAAATTAATACGAGTGTCTTTTCCAAATTACGAAAGTAATATAGATATTCTACAAACTCAAACTTATGGTAGTGGTTTTATTAATTCTACACCGGATGACGATGGCTTCATTCGAAGAGCAGCGTTAGTTGCTGAGCATAATGGTGAGTTTTATCCTTCTTTAGCACTAGAAGCTGCAAGGTTATTAACTTTTACCGATAAAATCGACCTTGAAATAGTCGATATTGGCAACGGTGTTAAGCAAATAGCCGGCGTGAAATGGGGGAACGATATAATTCCAACTGATGCTGCAGGTAGAGTCCTTATCCCTTTTAGAGGAAAGCGTAAAAGTTTTCCTTATATCTCTGCAACAGATGTATTGAGCGGTAAAGTATCACTTAGTAAATTAGAAGGCTCTGTCGTTTTTGTTGGTACGAGTGCTGTAGGGCTATCTGACTTAAGGGCCACTCCCGTTGAATTGGCTTATCCAGGTGTTGAAGTACATGCCAATGTATTAGAAGGCTTATTACATCCTGAAATTCTCCCTCACCAACCAGATTGGTGGGAAGCGGCAGTAGCTATAATTCTATGCATTCTCGCTATTTTTTGTGTGTTCTTATTTCCTGCAATTGGCCCATTACCATTGATGTTCACTGGTAGCTTAGTCATGATAGTTACCACCTATGGCAACTTTTGGCTGTGGCAGCAACATCATATAAGCTTAATGCTTACCACCAGTTTAATGCTGATTTTCTTGGTTGGACTTTATAATTTAGCGTTAGGTTTTTTTAAAGAAAATAGTCAAAAGAAAGTCATTAAAAGTATTTTTGATCAATATGTTCCACCTGCTCATATCGATAAAATGCTAGCGGACCCCAGTTCAGTTAATTTAGATGGTGAAAGAAAAGAAATGACGGTGCTTTTTTCTGATATTCGTAGTTTTACGTCAATTTCAGAGTCTTTAAGTGCATCTGATCTGAAGAATTTATTAAATAAATATTTTAACCCAATTACCAAAAGTATCTTTGATCATAAAGGAACGATTGATAAGTATGTTGGTGACATGGTTATGGCGTTTTGGGGCGCACCTTTAAATGATCCTGAACATGCTCAAAACGCCTTAAAAGCGGCATTAGATATGTTAGAGATTACAACGCGTTTAAGAGCCGAGTTTAAACAAGCAGGCCTACCAGAAATTTATGTCGGCATTGGTTTAAATACCGGTGATATGAGTGTAGGAGATATGGGATCAGAATACCGTAGAGCCTATACCGTTCTTGGCGACGCGGTTAACCTTGGCGCTAGATTAGAAAGCTTAACAAAGTATTACGGTGTAGAGTGTTTAGTGAGTGAAAATACTAAAGCGCAATGTCCTGCTTACAGTTTTAGGTTTATGGATTGTGTAAAGGTTAAAGGCAAAAGTGAGCCTGTGACTATTTATGAGCCTCTTAATGAAGCACAATTGGCTGAATTGACCTTTGATGAAGAAATTGCAGCTTATGAGCAAGCTTATCAATATTATTTAACGCAAGATTGGGCTTTGGCAAAGCAAGCCTTTATAGAATTATCATCCACTTATACAGATCGAAAAATTTATCAAATATATATAGACAGAATTAGTACGCTAGTAGATTTGCCATTTATTGAAGATTGGGATGGCGTATTTACCCATACAGATAAATAAACAGTTGCCATATTTCTCTAATGAAATATATGGCGACATATTGATATACCAATGATAATTATGTTGGAGTTTTAATGATCCTAACCACTATGTTCACCGCAAGTATTATCTCGGTAGCTTTTTTAATTACCGCAGCGCTGTTACGTGCGTTCTCCCCAGGCAATAATACACAAATAAAGCGTGTCGCTTATTTTTGCTTAATCTACTTATTAACCGTTGTGTTCCTTCAGTTTTCTGAGTTTTACTCTTGGGGTGAAGGTTCTAATACTGTCAACAATATTGCATTTTTAACCGGCTGGATAACTATAATAGAGTTGTCTTTAATACTTTTGTTTAAATTAGCTCTACCGAAGCTTGGACAGCATCCACCATCAATTATTGCTGATTTATGCTTGGGCATATCCATTATCATTTTAATCGCATTAACTTTGCGTAATTTTGGTGTAGATACGGCAAGTATTGTAACTACATCAGCAGTGGTGACGGGCATTTTAGCCATTGGGTTACAGGCTACCTTAGGTAATATTATTGGTGGTGTTGCCTTGCAACTTGACCGTTCAATTAAAATTGGCGATTGGATACAGCTTGAAAATGGTAAGCAAGGCAAGGTACAAGAAATAAGATGGCGCCATACCGTAATACAAACACGGGATTGGGATACGATTATAGTCCCTAACTCGTCATTGTTATCAGCAAACATTATTATTTTAGGCAAAAGGGTAGGCGAGCCATTACAGCATAGAATGTGGGTCTACTTTAATGTCGATTTCCGTACGAGTCCTACTCAGGTTATTGAAACTGTTGAAAAAGCTCTGCGAGCTCCTCCTGAAATTTTAAATGTCGCTAAAACGCCACCACCCAATTGTATTTGCCTAGATTTTTCAGGCGATAATCGAGACAGCTATGCTCATTACGCTGTACGTTATTGGCTAACAGAAATTAATGATGACGATCCAACAAACTCTTTAATAAGACGTCGTTTATATGCCGCGTTGCAACGGGCCAATATTCCGTTAGCGATACCTGCTTCTCAATTATTTATCGATAATGATAATAACGAACGACGTAAGCGAAAAGATCAGAAAAATATCGAAAAAAGAGTTGAAGCATTAAAAGAAGTTGGTTTTCTAAAAGTTTTAACTGAAGAAGAATATATGCAACTGGCTAAATCATTACAACCAGTATTATATTCTCAAGGTGAGAATATAATGATGCAAAATGATCAAGCAGATTGGTTGTATATTTTAACCGAAGGTCATGCTGAAGTGTGGGTTGATTCGGCTAAAAAACGAAGCAAAGTTGCTAATATTAGTGCACCAACATTTATTGGTGAAATGGGCTTGATGACGGGGGCACCCAGAAGTGCCACGATAGTCGCAAGTACTGATGTCTACTGTTATCGTTTACATCGAAATGATTTTCAAGAAATCATTACAAAACGGCCGAGTATGATTGAGCAAATATCAACGGTGTTAGCGAAACGAGAAGTTGAAACCCAAACGATAAAAGAACGCCTAAATAAAGATGCTAAAAATCAAAAAATCGATGAAATATCTGTTCATCTTTTAACAAAAATGAGCGCTTTTTTTGGTTTAGATTAGCCAAAGCATCCCGACTAATTAAATTGATATTTATTTTAATTATAGATATCAATTTAATAATCCAACCATGATCTTACTTATAAAACTATCATCCGAGTAAAGAATTAATTGTTCACTCTACCGCGCTAAAAATTCACTACTTACGGCTTGAAGTCATTTTTACAAAGCCAACTACTTGCATTATAACGTCTTAGACTTGAATCAAAATCCCCACCGAATATTGTTAATAAAAATAATGCCAATGTTTTTTAAACGGTTAATACCTAATCACTTTTTTAAGCACCATTTGTGCTTGTGTAATTAGTAGAAGGTGTTCTAGTTTGCGTATTTAAAATTAATGCTATTGATGTTCTTTTTTTGAAGAGTAAAGAGTGGTGGACGATACAGGGCTTGAATTAGTGACTCGGTAAGGGTGTAAAGAGTAGACGGTGCTTTTAGTACAAATAAGGTTGTTGGAAGTATAAATAAGATGGTGGACGATACTGGGCTTGAATTAGTGAATCGGCGCGGGTGGTAAAGAGTAGAAGGTGCTTTTAGTATAAATAAGATTTGAAAGTATAAATAAGATGGTGGACGATACTGGGCTTGAACCAGTGACCCCCGCCTTGTAAGGGCGGTGCTCTCCCAACTGAGCTAATCGTCCAGTTATATTGCAGAGTAATAATTATAATGTGTGGTGGACGATACTGGGCTTGAACCAGTGACCCCCGCCTTGTAAGGGCGGTGCTCTCCCAACTGAGCTAATCGTCCTGCTCTATGGGGGCGTATTATAGGGAGATCGAAAAAGCTGTCAACCAAAACTAAGTTATTATTTACAATTTTTTTAACTATTTAGCTTAAGCGGCTTAATTTTCAACAGACTGGTGGTTTTGTGAACTTTTATTTGATTCCTAAGATTGAAGTCAAGGATATTTTACGCGCAAATAGGTGTATTTCCTGTTGTTGCCTGATAAAATGTCGGCAACTTTTTTATCAACCTTGTATTGGTTTGCAGACATTAGCTAATTAATATATTTCATTGAGACTTTTATGACTTTAACAACTCGATTTGCTCCTAGCCCAACAGGTTATTTACATGTTGGTGGTGCTCGTACTGCTTTATATAGCTGGCTCTATGCACAAAAAAATGGCGGTGACTTTATTCTTAGAATTGAAGATACTGACATTGAACGTTCAACTCAGGCATCCGTTGACGCTATTATGGATGGAATGAACTGGTTAAACTTACCATGGACCCATGGGCCTTACTTTCAAACAAAACGTTTTGATCGTTATAAAGAGGTTATCGAACAACTGCTAGAATCTGGTCATGCATATCGTTGCTATAGCACGGCAGAAGAAGTGGATGCCATGCGTGAAGAAGCGAAAGCAAAAGGTGAAATCGAAAAGTACAATGGATTTTGGCGTGAACGTACAGACTATCCTGCTGATAAGCCTTATGCCATTCGCTTTAAAAACCCTTTAGACGGCGATGTTGTTATTAAAGATATGGTTAAAGGCGATATTGTTATCAGCAATGAACAGCTTGATGATTTAATCATCGCCCGTTCAGATGGTACTCCAACTTATAACCTGACTGTTGTTGTAGACGATTGGGATATGAAAGTAACACATGTTGTGCGTGGCGATGATCATGTAAGTAATACGCCTAAACAGATTAATATTTTAAAAGCGTTGGGTGCAACACTACCTGAATATGCTCATATTCCGATGATTTTAGGTGATGACGGTAAACGTTTGTCTAAACGTCATGGTGCTGTTGGTGTTATGCAGTATCGTGATGACGGTTACTTACCTGAAGCATTACTCAACTATTTAGTTCGTTTGGGTTGGTCTCATGGCGATAAAGAAATTTTCTCTCGTGAAGAAATGATTGAATTGTTTGATCTTAAAGATTGTAATCGAGCACCATCAGGCTTTAACACTGATAAACTGATTTGGGTTAATCAACATTACATGAAAACGCTAGAGCCTGCTTATGTAGCTTCTCACCTCGCGTGGCATATGAAAGAGCAGGGCATCAATATTGAAAATGGCCCAGCACTGGAAGAAGTCGTTAAAGTACAAGCTGATCGTGTGAAAACATTAAAAGAAATGGCGCAAATTAGTCGTTACTTCTATGAAGACTTTACTGAGCTTGATGCTGGTGCAGTTAAAAAGCATTTACGTCCTGTTGTTAAGGAGCCATTATTATTAGTTAAAGCTAAATTAGCTGCATTAACTGATTGGTCACCAGAGTTAATTCATGCTGCTATTAATGACACCGCAACTGAACTCGAGGTTGGTATGGGTAAAGTGGGTATGCCATTGCGTGTAGCTGCTACTGGTGGCGGTAACTCACCATCACTTGATGTGACCTTAGCTTTATTAGATCAACAAAAGGTATTAGATAGAATTGATCAAGCGATTGAAGTAGTTGAAGCACGTATTGCTAATAGCTAACTTAATTTAGATTGAATCTACCCGATAAACAAAAGCCAGCTTTAATGCTGGCTTTTTACTTTCGTGGTGTTTAACTTTATATGGTGTAGTTAACTTGTAGGTCGGCATTTATGCCGTCATTTTGACGGGCTGAAGCTTGACGTACATAAATAAAAATACACTCGAAATAATAATAATTAAAACTTAGTAGTATCTGTAAATAAACCAACTTTTAAATCAGTTGCTGTGTAGATAACACGACCATCAACAGAAACGGTACCGTCAGCTATACCCATAAATAATTTACGTTTAATTACACGTTTTAAAGTGATTTTATAGGTGACTTTTTTTGCTGTTGGTAAAATTTGACCAGTAAACTTAACTTCTCCAACACCTAAAGCACGACCATGACCAGGTCCACCAGACCAAGCTAAGAAGAAACCTGTTAACTGCCACATAGCGTCTAAGCCAAGACAACCAGGCATCACAGGGTCACCTTTGAAATGACAATCGAAAAACCAAAGATCAGGAGTTATGTCTAACTCAGCGATAATTTCGCCTTTACCATGCTCTCCGCCATCATCATTAATGCTGATGATTCTGTCCATCATTAACATATTGTCTGAAGGTAATTGGCTATTACCTGGGCCGAACATTTCACCAGTACCTGCTTTTACTAGGTCTTCTTTTGAGAACGAATTTTGTTGTTCCATAGGATAACTTACATCTATTGATAATTTGAAAGGTGTTACTTTAGCGAACAGTTGTACGCTAAACAACTCCGAACAGTTAAATAAATCTATATTTTACTTAACAAAAGAGTTGAAACCTGTAAGAATTGGTTATGCGTAACCATCTGTTTTATGGGATTTCTTAAGGTAACTAATTGATGAACATCAAAAAGAAAGCGTTAACTAATGCTGAAAAGCAAAAACGTTATCGTGAGAGACAAAAAGATAAAGGCAAAAAAGAAATGCGTGGTTATTTATCTCCAGAAGCACAAAAGTGCTATGAATTAATCGCAGATCAAACCAAATGGAATGACAGTATTATTTTAAGTAATGCCGTTCGATTAACGTATGCTGCCTATAAGAATGGTCAAATTGGCTTATTAAATAATTGGTTAAATAAAAACGATCTATAATCACAAAACGCTTTGCATAAATAAAGTCAACTAAAAGCGGCAATTTAGATTGTGTTAATCTTCAATTAGCTATATTCTTTTGGGCTGATTTTGTTGTTTTTTAAATATCATAAGGTAATCCTACATTGATAAATGTTTTGTTAGTTGATGACCATGAGTTGGTTCGGACTGGAATTCGAAAAATCCTAGACGAAGTAAAGGGACTTAAGGTGATCGGTGAAGCCAAAACAGGTGAGGAAGCTGTACAGTTTTGTCGAAAAACTGAACCTAATGTCGTATTAATGGATATGAACATGCCCGGTATCGGTGGACTAGAAGCAACAAAAAAAATCATCCGTTATGCCCCAGATGTTAAAGTCATTGTTTTAACCGTTTATTGTGAAAATCCTATTCCGACTAAGGTAATGCAAATTGGCGCTGCAGGCTACTTGACCAAAGGTGCGGGCTCTGATGAAATGATCAACGCCATTCGTGCTGTTAATAGTGGTCAACGTTATATCACGCCCGAAATCGCTCAACAGATGGCTTTAAGCCAATTTAAATCTGCCGATGAAAACCCTTTCAGCACTTTGTCTGAACGTGAATTGCAAATTATGTTGATGATCACACGGGGTGAAAAAGTCCCTGATATTTCTGAACAATTAGTACTGAGCACTAAAACCATAAACAGCTATCGCTACCGTATGTTTGAAAAGCTGAATGTTGGTAATGATGTCGAACTAACCCATCTGGCTATTCGCCATGGTATGCTGAAAACTGAAGCCTTGTAGTCTTGTCTGAAAAAATATCACCTCCTGAAAAATCAATTTTTGACCATAAGGCATTTCTAGCGGCTGTTTCAGCGCAAGCTGGTGTCTATCGAATGTATGATAGCGGCCAAAAGGTTATCTACGTCGGTAAAGCTAAAGACCTAAAAAAACGTTTAACCAGTTACTTTAGAAAAGACGTTGGTAGTACTAAAACCCGTGCACTGGTAAAACAAATTTCGGCTATTGATGTAACTGTTACCCATACCGAGGGTGAAGCACTTATCCTCGAAAATAACTATATTAAAAAATACCAACCCAAATACAATATTCTACTGAGAGATGACAAATCTTACCCTTATTTATTGATCACTGATCATAAACATCCCAAATTAGGGCTACATCGTGGAGGAAAAAAAGTTAAAGGTGAATATTTTGGGCCATTTCCAACGGTAGGTGCTGTATGGGAAAGTCTGCGGTTAATGCAAAAGATATTTCCATTAAGGCAATGTGAAGACAGTTATTATCGTGCTCGTAGCCGACCTTGTTTACAGTATCAATTAGGTCGCTGCTCAGCGCCGTGCGTTGATAAAATTTCATCAATCGATTATCAAAAACAAGTTAAGCTCGCTAAGTTATTTCTCAAAGGTAAAAGCTCAAAGGTTATTGAACATTTGGTTGATAACATGGAAACGGCCAGCAAAAGCCTGAATTTTGAGCAGGCAGCAAAATATAGAGATCAAATAACGACACTTAGAAAAGTTCAGCAACAACAGTTTGTCAGTGGTACGGCCGCTGAAATGGATATTATCGGAATACATAGACATAAGTCTCAAGCTTGTATTCATGTATTATTTGTTAGAGAGCAAAAAATACTGGGCAGTAAAAGCTACTTTCCGACTGTGCCCGTTGGCACCAGTGATGCAGAAATTATCGCCGCTTTTATTAGCCAACACTATATTGGTAACGAACTGAATTTAGGCGCTATACCGAAAGAAATTATCATATCTGAAGCGATTGATAATCAGGATGATATTGTTAAAGTCATCTCAGCACAAGCAGAGCGAGAAGTTAAACTTTCTCATAACGTTAGAACAGAACGTGCTCAGTATCTTAAATTAGCTTGTACTAATGCTGCCACAGCATTATTGACTCGAAACTCACATAAAGAATCAATGCAGGCTAGGTTCTCTGCACTCAACGAAGTTTTTGAGTTAACTAACGGTATATCACGTATTGAGTGTTTTGATATTAGTCATACTATGGGGCAACAAACCGTAGCCTCAAATGTGGTTTTTAATCAAGAAGGGCCGTTAAAAAGCGATTACAGACGTTATAACGTGTATGGAATTACACCCGGTGATGATTATGCTGCGATGGCTTTTGCACTAGACAAACGCTATAGCAAGGTCACCAGTGAAGAAAAAATGCCTGATATTATTTTTATTGATGGTGGTAAAGGGCAATTATCAAAAGCAGAAGAATTTTTTGCCAGTATTGAACAAGTAAAAACTCCTTTATTGGTTGGCGTTGCAAAAGGCGAATCTAGAAAACCAGGTTTAGAAACATTAATTTTAGCAGGTAGCCATCAGTTGATTAATCTGCCAGCAACATCTCCGGCATTACACTTAGTACAACATATTCGAGATGAGTCACATCGTTTTGCCATTACGGGGCATCGTGCTAAACGACAAAAAGCCAGTAAAAAATCTACTTTAGAAACTATTCCAGGGATAGGAGCAAAGAAAAGACAAGCACTTTTACAATATTTAGGTGGTTTACAAGAAGTATTAAAAGCGGATAAAGCAGCATTAGCAAAAGTACCAGGGATCAATAAAGTGTTAGCTGAAAATATTTATGACGCCTTACATGACAATTAACGCATATTCTGTGTAAAATGTCTGCGAGTACAACTCATCCTTGATTAGATAACGATAAGAGTATCAGACTTACTATGTGGACAATTCCCAACCAAATAACATTATTTAGAATAATTTTAATTCCTGTTTTTATCGTGGTGTTTTATTTGCCGGTATCTTGGAATCATTTTGGCGCATTTGCTGTATTTTGGTTTGCAGCGATCAGTGACGCACTTGATGGCTATTTAGCACGTAAACTTAATCAATCTTCAGCTTTCGGTGCTTTTATAGACCCCGTTGCAGATAAATTGATGGTAGTTGCTGCCTTAGTTATTTTAATTCAAGACCTACAAGTATGGTGGATTTCAGTTTCTGCAATTTTAATGATTTCTCGTGAAATTTTTATTAGCGCGTTAAGAGAATTTATGTCTTCTCGTGGTAATAGAGATGCCATTGCGGTATCACAAATGGGTAAATATAAAACTGCAGCACAAATGCTTGGCATTATGGGGTTAATTTGGTATCCCACTTATGACATACCGTTAATTTTATTTGAATTTCCCCATGAAATTTTAATATTTGCGGCTTATAGCTTTTATGCCATTGCAACAGTGCTTACTTTTTGGTCAATGGTGATTTATTTTAAAGCGGCTTGGCCAGAGTTAACAAAGTAATTAGTCGTTAAAATGGTAATTTTTAGTTAAAAAAACACCAGATTAGTCGCTTTTTGAGCAGTCAAAATAAAATTGATATTTAAGGGTTGACTCATCAGTTTTTCAATGTAGAATGCGTTTCCAGTTGACAGGGAGTCAACAGATGAAGCGGCTGTAGCTCAGCTGGTAGAGCATCACGTTGCCAACGTGAATGTCACGAGTTCGAGTCTCGTTAGCCGCTCCAATTTCTCTTTAAGAGAGAAGCTAAGGAATACTACCTACTGGTAGATAAAAAGTGGCGGGTTGGCAGAGTGGCCATGCACCGGATTGCAAATCCGATTACCTCGGTTCGACTCCGGGACCCGCCTCCACTTTGCCCGAGTGGTGGAATTGGTAGACACAAGGGATTTAAAATCCCTCGCTTGTAAGAGTGTGCCGGTTCAAGTCCGGCCTCGGGTACCATTTATCAAGCAGTAGATGGTGAATACATATTGGCACATGTATTGGGTAAATTTAAAATATGAAGCGGCTGTAGCTCAGCTGGTAGAGCATCACGTTGCCAACGTGAATGTCACGAGTTCGAGTCTCGTTAGCCGCTCCAATTTTAAATGTGAACAAGTTTATTTGTTAAATAAGCTCTATGAAGCGGCTGTAGCTCAGCTGGTAGAGCATCACGTTGCCAACGTGAATGTCACGAGTTCGAGTCTCGTTAGCCGCTCCAAATTCGATAGTATTTACTATCAAAGTAGGGAACCAATCTCTACTATAAAAAATACTTCTCGTTGCCCGGGTGGTGGAATTGGTAGACACAAGGGATTTAAAATCCCTCGCTTGTAAGAGCGTGCCGGTTCAAGTCCGGCCCCGGGTACCATTTTGATTAATTAAGCGTTAATCGATTAGGAGTGTTTTGTTCAACCGAAGCGGCTGTAGCTCAGCTGGTAGAGCATCACGTTGCCAACGTGAATGTCACGAGTTCGAGTCTCGTTAGCCGCTCCAATCTTTATTGCAGATTTTATTGAGTTTAATCATTAAATAAAATCAAGTAGGGTCCCAATCTCTACTATAAAAATACTTCTCGTTGCCCGGGTGGTGGAATTGGTAGACACAAGGGATTTAAAATCCCTCGCTTGTAAGAGCGTGCCGGTTCAAGTCCGGCCCCGGGTACCATTTAAAAGTATTTGCAAACATCCAATCTAATACCTTTGTTATTTTCTTCATACCTCGTTATGCTAGTAACTAATTATCGTGATTATCAGGTTTCTGTTTTGAAAAACGCATTTCTTATCGGTTTGTTGTTGAGCTTTACAGCGCTACAATGCTTTGCTCAAAGCTTTTCTATACAAGAATTAATAAAATTGTCAGAGATATACCCTGAAGAAGCCTTAGAAAAAGTCGAGCAACAACTGTTATTACCTCATATTTCTGCTAGTGAAAAAGCGATGCTACAAAGTTTAAAAGCAGATGTAGCATATTATGTTGACCAACCAGATTTGATCTTAGGTGCTTCCGAGCAGGCGCTAGCAAGCGGACTATTAAATGAACATTGGCAAGTAAAAACGTTAATTACTAAAGCCCGTGGACATTTTCAGATGAAAGAGAATAAACTATTTTTGAATACCGCAAATGATGCAGTATTTAAAAGTGACCGCTATGATCTTACTGTATTAAAAGCTGCATCGGTAATTGAAAGAGCAAATGCGAATGCATTATTTAAAAACTTTACTGAAAGTAAAGATGACTTAACATTAGCTAACCGGTATTTAAAAGCGTTACCTGACAGTTTTACCAAAGGTGTAATGCAAGAACGTTATTCCGCAGCTCTGCGATTATTATCACGATTTGAAGAGGCTATTGAATCACAACATACAGCGATTGAAATTTTTAAGAAAGTGAAAAGCGTGCACTTTTTAGCTATTTCCTATTACAATTTAGGTCGAGTTTATGATGCTTCTGGCGACATTGAAAATGCCATTAAAAATATGGAATTATCATATCAATGGGCAAAAGAAGACAACAATAAACTAAATCAGGCTTTTTCTTTATCACGATTAGCCGAATATCAATTAAAGTTGAATCAAGTTTCTAAAGCGGAAATTACTCTTAACGAAGCCCTAAGAGTAGCAGATGAAAGCCCTTCATTTCGGGTGCAGTTTCTAGCGCGTAAAGATTTAGCATTATTAACATGCACTAAAACCTATGAATCTCCTTGTCAAAATGCTTTAAAGGCTGCGATAACTTTTGCTGAAAAATTCAAAATGACCGCAGATCAACGTGATTTATTAAAGCGATTAGCTCAAGCATATTTTCATCAAGAGCGGCATGAACTCGCCTATAAAACTCTTAAAAAAGCAACGGATATATCTGATAACTAACTTTAAATACTGACTATTGTTTGTTCCGTATTTTCAGTGTTTCAGTGTGTATCTCTCTAGTTTTGCCATTACTCATTTTTAGAAATCTAAATTGAATTAAACGTCACTATAAACCAAATAAGCAACTGTATAAGGTTAGATTTAGCTTTAGCTTCAGCAACTTTAGTCATTAAGTTGGGATAATATTAATTTAATTTACTTTTTAAGAAAGCGAGCTGTAAATTTTGATTTAAAAGGATATGTTTTTTGCAGGCTAAGTTGAGGTTATTTGATATTTTGGTGCCTTTAGTCATTGAATTTTCATTTTAAAGTCTTAAATGTGTAAACACACTCCAGGACGGAACATACATCAAAGAAATGCCAATCGTTGAAACCGATTGGCTTTTAATATTAAAGTGTTTGGAAACGACTTAAGTAATTTTCACATTGTTAATGCTCACCATGTCGTAAGAAGGGCTTTCGCTTCAGATTTCTCATCAAAATCTTGTTTACTTGCTACTGCTTCAGTTAAATAGTTTTTAGCTTCAACTAATCTACCTAACTTATGTAATGTTATCGCTAAATGGTACTTAATGGCTGCATTGTCATAATCTTTAGTTAGAGCATATCTAAATAGCGCTAAAGCTTCTAAATGATTCCCTAAGCGACTTTCTATCCAGGCATAGGTGTCTATAATTGCGACGTTTTCTTTTAAGTATGTATACGCTTGTAAGGCATATTCACGAGCTTGCTCTTTTTCTCCAAGTGAAAAGTAAATATTTGCTGCATTATTTAGTAATATCGGTAATTGACCATGTTTAGTTAATAACTGCTCATATTTTTCAGCCGCTTGCTGTAATTGCCCTATGGCACTAAAACTATCCGCTAACGAAATTTCTACGGCAAGATCATCAGGATATTTTTCTAGCCACTTATTTAAGTGAGGTATCGCTTTATCTAGTTGATGTACTTTTTTAAAGCTACGGTAAACGCCTAATATAGCTTGTTTCTGGTCAGAAAAAGTTAGTGCAGATAAGTAATGGTCTTTTGCTTTCAATGTGTCATTTAAGGCGTCATAAAGATCACCTAAAAGCACCTGTTCTAAGCTTTTACTGTTAGTTATTCTTGCAATACTTTCTATTAATGTTAAAGCGAAACTCTCGTTTTTCTCACTTATAATAAGGTTTACTAAACCAATATGTGCTGAAAGTGAGTCTTGATTGTCAACGAGGGCTTTTTTATAAGATTGAATTGCTCCCGACTTATCACCGGCAACTATCTGCGCTTTAGCGAGAACATTGTAGGCTGATGACTTATCAAAAGATTTTTTAACGAACTCTCTCAATGCTAATATCGCCTGCTCGTGTTGGTTTTTTTGTTGATACAGCGAAGCGATTAAGCGTAATGCTTCAGGTGTGGCTTCACTTTGCCCTAAATAAAAATCAATTAATTCAATAGCTTTTTGTAATTCATTGGTCATAGACAAAATCTTTACGTATTTAGTTAACACGTAATAATCTTTCGGGGCTTGTGCATATGACTTTTCGATCCAATTTAAAGCGTCACCTAAGTTATTCTCAAATAAATAGGTATCCGATATTTCTGCCATAATAATTGGGTTTTGTGGGAAGTTAATTAATTGTTGTTCGAGAAATTCTCTAGCACTTTTAGTTTTATTTTCAATAATATCAATTCTAGCCAAATGCACTATGGCAGCTATATTTGCACTATTAAGCACCAAAGCTTTTTTAAACGATGCTCTAGCAGCTGCGATATTGCTGTTCCAACCGTGCAATGACCCCAACCTTTGCTGAAAATAACTTTCAGTTGGAAATTGCTCAGTAAGTTGTTCGGCAACTGCGATTGCTTTATCAAATGACTGACTTTTTTCATATGAATCAATTAATAACAATTTAACTTGGGTATTATCTATTTTATTGTCTTTAATACTTAACAGAGCATCAATGGCAGATTGGTATTCGCCCGAGAGCATTTTACTGCGAGCGAGGTTACTAATACCGACGCTTGAAGTAGGGTACATATCGAGTACTTGAGTGAAGTAACTTTCTGCTCTGTCAGGATCTTTAAGCTGTAAGTACGTCATGCCTAATAAAGTAAGAATGTCAGCATTGTTTGGTAGCGCTAAATTAGCTTTATTAAGTAAATTTTTTGCTGTTACTGCATCGCCTTGTTTTAAGTGAATTTGAGCTATCATACGAACTGAGTCGAGGTGAAACTCAACATAGTTTAAATATTTCTCTAAATATCTTAGTGAATCATCAAAGTTACCAAATTGAAAGTTAGTGAGTCCCGCTAAATAATAATAATCAGGGGTAGTTCTCATTACTTCATCAGGTACGGCTGATAAAGTGGCGATAACTTCAATGAGTTTATTTTTTCCTGAAGCATCTTCTTCATTATTTAAACTGGCATTAATTAATGCTTTTAAATAACCTGCACGCGGTTCATTCGGTATTTCACTAAGAATGAAATCAACGTGAGGCTCAGCTAGGGCATGCTCTTGTAAGGCTATATGTAACATTGCTTTAGTTAAACGAGCAGCCATATGACTATCATCAATTGCTAGTGCATTATCAATGGCAACTATTGCTGCTTTTGTGTCACCCAATTGGGATAATATGTTGGCTTTAAAAATCCAACCATTGATAAAGGGCTTCACACTCGCTACTGATTGCTCTACATATTTTAAAGCTTTATGTGGTTTAAGGGTTAAAAAGGCAATTTGTGCTCGACCAAGTAGTGCTAACTGGTTTTGCGGGGATATTACTAAAGCTTCTTCGAAGCTAGCATCGGCTGAACGATAGAGCTTTTGACCTATTTGCGCTTGCCCCTTATAAATAAGTAACTCAGTTTCAATTTTATTACCGCGTGTACCTGCTTTTGTTACTCGCATCGCATCATCATACTTGTGCTGAAGAATGTAGGCTTGTGCATAAAGCGTCACTAAGCGATTTTTATCTGCTTTTTCTGCTCTCGCTTTATCTAACTCTATTTCAGCTAACGCACCATTACCTTGTGCTAATAATGCTTGCGCTAGTAGGATGCGAGATGGTAAGTGATTTTTCTCTAGTTGTAGGGCATTTTTCAGATAAATAATAGATTCTTCAATAGCCTCATTTTGATAAGCGATTAGTGCTTTTTCATAAAGTTTATTGATATTCTCTTGAGCAAAGCTAATCCCGCTGCTAAAAATGAATACTATAAATATAAGTTTTCGAAGAATAGTTATAACGTAGGTGAATTTTAAAATTTTCAGTTGACCTGATTTTGTCATAATGTGTCCTTTGCAATAATATTGCGAGTATTGCAATAGTTTGTTTCTTAATTGCATTTATGTTAATTACTTTTAACTACCTATGCTAGTTAAATTAATGTTAATATTCTTTAATGTAACTTAAAAAGTTAGGGCGGCTTTCAAATTAAGCTAACTTTTTTTTGTGTTAAGTTTTTAGTCTTAATTACTTGAAATTGTTAAATTATTATATAAATAACATTAATTAAGCTGGTCAATCTGTGTCAGTTATTTTTACACTTAAGTATTTAAAGTGATTTTTGTTTTTTTTGTATTGTTTATCTATGTGAATACTAAGGATTTATTTTTATTTTTTGTTTTTGGTCTGTTTTTTGCTTGTAAGTGTTTAATAAGCTATTTATATGAATACTGAATTACTGATTCGGTATTTGAAAATTATTTGAAGTTAGTATTAAAGTTGGAATTATATGAAGTCGATTATAAAAGTAAGTTTAAAAGCATTGGGTTTTGTTGCGTTAATGGTTATTTCTAGCGCAAATGCTACAGATATAAGCTTAGATGGAACTAAGGTTTGGGTTGACGACCGTTTTGATGCAGGTGAAGGAGGTTGGAATTATAATATCGATGGTATGACTGTTTCATGGGAAGCTGACAATACCATTTCAGTAAATGTCTTTACTAACTTTGCTAAGCAAAGGACCACAGATAATGGTTATTCATATAACGCGAATAATATTTATTCTGATTCAGCTGGCAATAGTAATAAAATTATATTTGGTGATTTATTAATTGGCGCAAACAGTACAGGCAATTCTGGTTATAATTATGCATATTCCTTAGGTTCACTTTCAGGTTCTGGTGACCGTTATAGCCACAAGAATAAAAATAGTGAAAGTGGTGGGTTATTTGCAATTTCGGGAACTCAAAGTGCGGGCCAATTTCATGGTTATAAAGACACTAATGGAGATACTTTTGATAAAGGTGCCGTCTTTGGTAATACAGTAAATGATGAATTAGAAAATTCTTCAAATTATTGGTCTACTAGCAACTGGACAAGTAGCAATGGAAGAACTTACGGAAAACTTAGTTTTAGTTTTAATGTTGCGGGTATAGAATTGTTTCAAAAAGCTGATTCACTTTCACTAAGCTGGGCAATGTCGTGTTTCAATGATAATGTATCGCGTACATTTACGGTGAACAGGCCTAATACAGCAGTACCTGAACCAGGTACAATGGTACTTATGTTGTTAGCACTGGCCGGTTTAGTTTATCGCCAAAAGAAAATAAGTAACAATTTTTCAGCGTAAGCTTTAATTATAGTCTCTAATTAGGCGCTGTTCTAATGCATTTATAAGCCAAGTGAAAAACTTGGCTTTTTTGTGCCTGCCAGTTTGTATGTCATTTCGAACCAGACAGAGTACTTGAGCTTTATTTATTTCAATTGCAGATACTATTGCCAGGTGTTGAATACTTGATAGTGAGTAATTTCTTATTTTTTTACATAATATCAATAGATTTACAGCAGATTACCCATTAAGCTAATGTTATACTTTTGTAATAAAACGATATATTACTTTTAAATATTTACAATTTGGAGAGTTTTTATGGCACAGCAAGGTTCTGGTGGTAATGTAATAGCGGCAATATGTAGTTTTTTTATTCCTGGTTTAGGCCAGTTAGTTCAAGGACGTATTCTTCCTGCCATTTTGTTTTTCGTGTTTGCTAGTATTTTCTGGGGTCTGTCTTGGTTAATTTTCCCAATCGCCTTTGCGGCTGTTACGCACTTATGGGCGATAATAGACGCAGCAAGGTTTACCAGTGGTAATAGCGAATGAGTAGCTTTAAAGCTAAAATCAATGACTTTAATAAGTCATATCTAGCTATATTTTCCCTGGTGTTACTTGTTGGTTGTCAGTCGGCTTACTATTCAGCGATGGAAAAAGTAGGAGTACATAAACGTGACATTATGCTTGATCGCGTTGAAAGCGCTCAAACAGCACAAGAAGAAGCTCAACAACAATTTAAATCTGCATTAGATCAGTTAGCGCAACTTATTGATTATGATGGTGGGGATTTAATGGCGCAATACGAATTGGTCAATGATCAATACGAAGCCAGCAAAGCTTCTGCCGAAGAGGTTACTGCTAGAGTTGCAGCCATCGAAAATGTTGCTGATGCTTTATTTGATGAATGGAATGAAGAAATTCAACAATATTCAAGTAATAAATTAAAGCAACAAAGTCAGCAGAAACTTAGAACCACTCAACGAAATTATCAAAGTTTGATTAAGTCTATGCACCGCGCTAAAGACAGAATGGCGCCTGTGTTATCTGCACTTAAAGATAACAGTTTATACCTTAAACATAATTTGAATGCACAAGCGATTGGTGCATTACAAGGCGAGTATAAGACCATTAAGCGAGATGTTGAATCTTTAGTGGCTGAAATGAGTAAAGCAATAGCACAATCACAAAAGTTTATTGACTTATTACAACCTGAGTAATGTAAACATTTTTAAAAACGGACTATTGTAACTTTATTGCAATAGTCCGTTTTGTATTTTACCACCATTAAAAGTATTGCATCATAGAGCATAACTGCTTTGAGTCTGCTTACTTCAATGTATAGGAAGCTACTATGGGCCGTTATCTGAAACGCCTAATACAAATTATTGTTATCACCTTTATCACTTTATACTGCGTTATCTGGGCGTTCTCACCGTTAATTGTTCGTCACGCGATTAATAATTATGGCTTACCCGCGCCGCTGTTTCTAACTTCAGACTCTAGTATTCGTTATAACCCATTTACCGCTCATTTAACCATCAACGATCTCGCTGTAAAGTTAAACGAGACTAGCACAACACTTAAAGTAAAAAGCCTTAACGCGGAACTAGATTTACATCAAATGCTATTTGATAAAATTTATGTAGCAGAATTTAATGTCAGCGGTATCTTCATTCCTATTATCGTCAATGAATCATCACTTAATATTGCCGGCATAGAATTACGTGATGACAAGAAAGTTGAAGTAGAAGCGGTTTCAGAAGAAAACGTCACTCAGTCTAGTTTCCCTTATCAAGTGGTTATTCCTGAGCTTACTTTAACGGACGCTACCGTTGAGGTAATGCATTTTTCACAAAAACATACCATCGAGCTAGCTACATTTTCTTTACAAAATATTTTGCTTTCACAAAACGAGCAAGTTATTAAACTCAATTTAATCAGTCAATTAAATGGAGCTCCAATCGAAGTTGCTCTAGATGGCAGTTTACTAAAAAAACAAGGTGAAATTAGTGTTGAGCTTAATGCAAAGAATATAGATCTTAGTAATGCGAAGGAATTTTTACCGCCGTCGATAATTAGCTTAGACGGTAAAGTTAGTTACACAAGCAAGCTTAAGCTTGTTATTAAAGAAACAGAAACAGTAATAGATATTAATGAATTAATGCTGGAAGTTAATGATTTAGTTGGTTCGCAAGATAATTTAGCCGTTTCAGTTAAACATCAAAAGATACAACTTCAACCTTTCAGTAAAAGGGAAGCGTCTAGCACAACTTCACAAACTAGTGATGTGTCTAACCATGATGTAAAAATGAATGTGGTGATTAATAATAACCTCACTTCGGTCGATATTAGTAACTTAATGTTAAACATAGACCAGCTTCATGTTGAGCAAAATAATACTGCACTCGATATTAAACGCCATCAAATGCAAGCAAATAATATCAACATTTTATTACCGGTAAATGCCCCTGTAAGTGTTGATGCTAAGTTAAATGTTAATCTTGATAGTGTTAGTGCCATTTCCACTGAAAATAAAGCCATTTTAGCTGAGATAGCTAACGTTTTAGTTAATAATGTAGATCTAAAATTACAGCAAAATATCGCTAAAGTTAATGTCGAAAATGTCCTCGTTAGCCACAGTCAATTTTCTAAAAATGTAGAATTAAACATGCCTGCTTTAGCGGCATTCAAAGCTTTCTCCGTAAATAACATCGCGTATTCGCCAGAGTTAATCGCAATTGATAACGTAACCTTATCAGGGTTTGTTGCTAATGCTTTACTAAACAAAGACAAGCAATTATCTACGCTTGTTACATTAACGCCAAACAAAGGTTCACAAAGCAAAGATCTCGAAACAGCCATCAAACCTATTGACAATACACCGGCTACAACGGAAGTATTAGTTGCAAAAGAGGGCGAGGGCGAGGGCGTTAAGCAAATATTTAGATTAGGCAAATTTACTTTAATAGATGATGCGCAAGTAGATTTTAAAGACAGTAGTGTTACACCGCATTATGAGCGCAATGTTAATATCACACATCTTGTTTTATCGAATATTGATACAGGTAAACCAGGGCAAGAAGTTACTCTTGAAATGCAAGGTAAAACAGACAAGTACGCAAGTTTAGATATTAAAGGACGTGGTTTACCGTTTGCAGAACAACAGAAATTTAGCTTAAACGCAGAGGTGAAAGAACTCAGCTTGCCGGGTATTTCCAGTTATATTAAAAAAGCATTAAAATATGAAATTGAAAGTGGTCAACTCGATTTAACTATTGATGCAGGTTTAACGGGAAATAAAATTAATGGCGACGTTGATTTATTACTTCGAGGTGTTGAGTTTACCGCAGCCGATGATAATGAAAGGGGCTTAATAAAAGATCAATTCAGCGTGCCGTTTAATGTTGCTCTAGGCATGTTAAAAGACTCTGATGGTAATGTGGAACTATCGTTACCATTAAAAGGTGATACAAGTTCGCCTTCGTTTGGCTTATCGGGCTTATTAACGTTATTGGTTAAGCAAGCCACTATGTCAGCAGCTAAAGATTACTTAATTACGACGTTTGTGCCTTATGCAAGTGTAATGAAAGTAGCAATGGCAGCAGGTGAGTTTGCGCTTAAATTACGTATTAACGATTTAGTTTATCCGGCAACTGCAATTGAATTAAACCCTGAACAACTTGAATTTAGTCGTCAAATGTCAGTGATGCTCGCGGATAGAGGCAATATAAATGTTAAACTTTGTCCTGTTGCCACAGCTAGTGATATTGAATTAGAAGATGCTTCACAGGCTCATCAGCCAGATAACATTGCCCGCTTAAGGCTAATATCACAACAGCGTGTTGAACTCTTTAAAGCACATTTGGTTGAACAACTAAAAGTACCTTCTGCAAGATTATTATTTTGTACGCCTCAAATAGATACATCGAAAGGGGCTAAACCAAGAATAAAGTTTGTTATTTAGTCTCGTTAATTATAGTTTTTAATAATGAAGGTCGAAATGTATTCGACCTTCATTATTACTAAAACAGCTAAGCTTCTTAGCTTAAACAAAGTCATCTCTTAGCATCATCTCAAGCGCTGTCTTAATTACTTTTACAATACCTTCGATATTTTGACTGTAGCTACCTCATAACACTCGCTTTTTAGTAATTTAACTTATAAGGTAAAGAAAATATTGATTCCTACTGGTGCCGATTGAATATCAACTTATCAAGATTAAATAATATTGTCGTTTTTGAAATGATCAGATTGTTTAATACCAAACGTGGGCTTTTGGCTCTATTAGCTTTCGCAACTATTTGGTTTATTATCCTGTATTACTTTGTCAGCGCCGCGTCTGATATTATCGCTTCACCGACATTTGAAGGTATGGCATCGCAAGTTTTTGGCGCTTTAGGTGTTTTTGCTCTGTTAAATTGGGATGTTGCTGAGTTTTCCATTTATTGGTTAGTCGCGGTCTATTTCTTTCCAATGTTTGCTATTTTAATCTGTAGTGATCAATTGTGCTCAGATAAACAGCGCGGTACGTTGAGATTTATAACCCTAAGGGCAACCAGGTTAGAACTCATTCTTGGTAGGTATTTAGGGCAAGTACTTATCATTTCAATTTTAATTTTAATGACGATACTCGCCACGAGTTTTTTAGCGAGCGTGCGAAACATTGACCTGTTTTATAGCAGTTTAACGCTTGGTTTCAGAGTTTGGTTGGAGTTATTGGTAGTCGTTCTTCCTTTTATTGCTTTAATGTCGATGCTTAATGCTTTTGTGAGTTCTGCTAAGTTTGCTATCGTAATCGTCACACTTTTCTTTGGCTTAGGGCCATTAATACTCGCGTTAATAAAGTATCAATTTGGCCAAGAATTTTACTTAAACTTACTTTTCCCTGGTGAACAAATTGGTGAAATTTTTGCCCAAGCTAGTTCACAAACTAATCATTATCTTTTGCCTTTAGTACAGACATTACTACTATTGGTGTTTAGTTACTTTGCGATGAAAAGGGAGCCGATATGAGTATCATTGACGTTGTTCAGCTTAGTAAGCACTATGGTGATAAGCAAGCTTTGGACAATATATCATTCCAGTTATCACAGGGCGCGCCTGTCGCGTTAGTTGGCCCGAATGGCGCAGGTAAAACTACCTTGTTCAGTTTGTTGTGTGGTTATATTCAACCAAGTACCGGCAGTATAAAAATACTGGGAGAAAATCCTGGCAGCTCAGCTCTATTTGGTCGGTTATCTGCATTGCCCCAAGATGCGCAATTTGATCCGAGATTTTCAATTGCAACCCAGCTAAATTTTTATGCGCGTTTGCAAGGCATGAGTAATGCAGAATCGAAGAAAGATACTGAAAGAGTTTTAGATATGGTTGGGCTATCAGATGTTATTAATAGTCGGCCAAGTGAATTATCACACGGTATGCGCAAAAGGGCGACGATAGCTCAAGCGTTGCTTGGTACACCTGAAATCGTTATGTTAGATGAAGCGACAGCAGGTCTAGATCCTGTTAACGCGCGCGAAATACGCAACATAGTTTCAGAGCATGCTCACAACACTAATTTTATTTTAAGTTCCCACGACCTAAGTGAACTAGAACGTCTATGTGAACAAGTATTATATTTAGACAATGGTCAGCTCAAACAACATCAGGCACTAAATAATGACGAACATACTCGTTATTTAACCCTGAGAATGCAAAAAAATCATGATGAGTTCAGCACAAAGTTATTACAAATACCCAGTATTAGTGATGTACAGTTAACACAAGATAAAGAGTATTTGATAACAATTGATCAAGTTGAAACAATGGATAACATGCAATTCGAAAGTACTGAAATGCAGTTATTAAAAATGTTAGCTGAAAATAATTGGCATTATGCACAAATAATTAACGGTAAAACTTTAGAAAATCGCTTGTTTTAATTGTCGTAGCTTCAATTTAAACACGCTTAATTAGTTTATAGCTAAATGCGTTAAAGTTTGAACGGTTGATTACTTGTCAGCTGGAATAAATTCACCTTCTAAACTCGCAGGTATTTGACCGTTAGTTAATTCTTGTAGCCAAATAAGGTAATGTTCAAACGACATAGGTTTAGCGTAGTAAAAGCCTTGTCCAATATCACAACCAAAACTTCGAAGTGTATCTTCATCTAAGCTGCTATTTATGCCTTCGGCAACCACTTCTAAGCCAAGGCCTTTCGCCATTTTTACGGCGGCTTCAGCTATTACTTTTCGCTTATTGTCACTACAAACGTTTTCGACAAATTCTCGATCTATTTTCAACTCTTGGAAGGGCAGTTGGTTAATTTGCGAAATAGATGAATAGCCAGTTCCGAAGTCATCAATACTAATGGTAATACCAAGCTCAATAAGTTTTTCAATGGTTTGTATAGCGATATTATTTTGAGCAAAGGAAATAGACTCTGTAAGCTCAAATATAATTTTTTCTGCCTTGATATCGTTACGATTAATGATTTCTTCAACATCATTAATAAAGCGACTTTGGATAAGATCTTTACCACTGATATTGATTGATATCATATGACTAAGCCCAGACTCTTCGGCAATAGAGGCTTGTTGCTTTAAAGCGGTTTCTATTATCCAAAGTGTTAATGAAGGCATTAAGCCAAAGTCTTCTGCAACTCCAATAAATATATCAGGTGGAACAGCGCCTAATACAGGGTGCTGCCACCTGATTAAACATTCACTGCTACATACTTTATTGGTTTTGAGATCAATTTGTGGTTGATGAAATAGTTCAAAGCCTTTGTTCGATATCGCTTGTTCTAAATCTATGGCTAATTGGATCTTACTTGGACCATTTTCGTTATCTGATCGAGAAAAGTAGGCCCACTTTTGTTGAATTGATTCTGCTTTGTTTGCTGCAATTGAGGCATTGCTCAGTAATTCAGCACTGGAGTTTCCATGATCTGGGAAATGTGCCAAGCCAATATAAGCTGATAAAGGTAATTTAAGCTCTTTTATATAAAAAGCTTCATTGGCCGCTTGCTGGATAGATTTAATAAGTAAGGGAATTTCTTGTTCGTTGCGGGTGTTATCAATAACGATGGCCAGGCTACTATTTTCTAAGTAACAAAGCTTTTCAAATTGGTCGGTGATTTCAAGCACAGCATCATTAAATCTAAACAAAGACGATAATTTTTGATTTAAATGCTGAAAGAATTGTATACGTGTTTGTTCATCAATATATAACTCTATTCTTTGAAATTGTTCTGGTTTGATCACAATGACGGTGAAGTCTTGGTTTTCTTCTTCTAAAAGCAGGCTTACCTTGTGATCTAAATTAGTTTGTCTCGGTAAATGGTTACTTTGATGATAAGCAATCATCGTCAACTTTTCTTGCTCATTTCGTCGTATGCGATCAGCTAATGCAAATGCCATAAATGTGACTTCAATCATGACTGCAAATAGGAAGGCATTGCTAGTTAAAAAACTATATTCTAGATGATTAAGTAAAACCATGGGTTGTATAACGGCGCCAATTAAAAATGGAATCCATGATAAAAAATAGAAGCGAGCCCACGAAAAATCTCTTTTTAAGCGATTGAAAATAAGAAATAAAGCAATAAGATAAAAAAGTGGCTGTGATGAGAAATATAGTTTTGTTTGTACTAATTCATCCAGTGAGAGTGAATAAAGGCTAACTAAAAATAAAACTAAAGAGAATATAATTGTATATTTATACGCCCAATGATTAAGCTTGTCATAGCGTAAATAAAATAGAGTGAATAGGAGAAGAAATATACTACATAAAAAGTGCAAGAATATTAAATGTTGGTTGAGGTATAACATCACATTATTTGTGAATAAAAAGTAGCCATACCCTTTTAATGACGAAATCAAAACGAACGTTGTTAATAAATAACCAATATAAAATAGATATACTTTATCCCTTCCTGCAAAGTATAAGACAAAATTGTATATGGCTATGATCATTAATATTCCAATGAATGCGCCATATATTAACTGAGATAGTAATATCCTTTTTTCAAACTTTTCAGGGGTAAATAGCAAAATAGGAATGTTAGGCGGACCTGAATTTTTCACCTGGATTAAATATTCACTAAAGCCGAACTTATTCAATTGAATGTTGGTATAAGGGTGTAATTTTTTATTTAAATCTACTGTGCTAGCCAGTTTTTGATAAATCTTCTTTGGCGCACTCAGGGGATTAAGTTCGTAGACAACAAAAGTATCTAACATGGCATGCTCAGCCATTAAAATTAATTGCTCATCTCCAGTAACATTGTTGGTTTGGAAAACAGAATTGATTGTGTTTACTTCATCTATATCGAGTGATTTAACAATAGGGTAATGCAGGGATAGTTTAATCCAATAACTTTGTTTTTCTAAGGCAAAGGGAATTTTATTTAAGTCACTCTCCATAAAATTAACTAAATTTAAGACAGTGTTAATATCAATACTATTAGTTTTATCAATATAATAACTGCTATTAATGGTGAACGGACTATTGTGCTCATTTATATTGTTTTTATCGATATCATCAACAAGAAAGGCAAAACTAATCACTATTGTTGTCAATAGAATTGTAATGATGGCTGTCGAAAGCGCTTTGGTGAATTGCGATAAATTCAAAGATAATTTCTCATATTAGTTAATAAAATAGTAATACCCGATTTAACGATTGTTTAATTTATAACAATTTATAAGATAAAATATAGGCAGTTAAATCACTCTAACCTATCAATATTATATGTATTTTATAAGGTAGCAGAAATATCACAAGTTAGTTTTGCTTTTAGTTGGAAATGAAATGTGGGAGAGAAAGCAAAATCAACACAGAATACATACTAAAAACTCCAAGTGTATTAAGTTTACTAATTGATTATATTGTTATTATTTTAATGCTGTCATCCATTGATATACTAAGTATTGTTGTATAAAATCATTATGGTGCAGGGGTTTATACCTAGTTAACCTTGGTGGTATCCCCGATAGTATTGCACAAAAATACAGCGCAGACTCAAAGCTAGATAATAGCCTTGAGGTGCAAAATGAATAAAACAACTATAACTAATTGCGTATTAAGCACAGCGATCGCTGTCGCGCTCTCATCAACATCTGCAGTAGCTAACAATAACTGGATGTGGGATCAAGATGCTAACCGCATTGATGATCGTATAGAAGCAGTTAATAACTTCGGACTCGAACAAGCATTCCAAAATAATGATTTAGTCAATGGCCGTTTACGTTTTGCAGTATTTAGTGGCGATATCACAGAATTTGGTGTTTATGTTGGATTTGAGAATATTCCAACTGAAGCTGAACTTGAGCAACTACGACAATCAGGCGTTAACGTTGAAGGCATGAAAGCCTATCAAACTATTCCTTACGTCAGAATGACTTTGAATTACCAAGACATTCAAACTGTTGCTCAAATACCTGGCGTGACTCGAGTCGAGTCAATTCCAATGATGTATGCAAAAAATAATAATGCTAATAAAACATCTGGCGCAGTAGCAAGTGGCTATAAGCGTTTTCCTACCGTTCATGAGAACTTAGGCATTACCGGTCGTGATGTTGTCGTAGGTATTTTAGATACAGGTGTAAACGATGCTCCAGATATGATCACTGGTTTCCCAGGACATGAGTCTTTTGCGGATAAGTTTATCGCAGGTGGTGACTTCTATTCAGGTCAGGCTTTATTAAATACAGCTACAGATACAAGCATTAACCCGATTGATCGCGGCGAAAACGCTTCATCTAACCATGGCACTCACGTTGCAGGTACTACTTTAGGTACTGGCGGCGGCTCTGGTGTGTTTGGCGGTGTAGCGCCAGGTGCAAAATTAGTTGATGGCAAAGTACTATCAGATGGCGGTTTAGGTTTTGGCTCTGCAGATGGTGTGGAATGGGCTATTGTCAATAAAGATGAATATGGTATCAAGGTATTAAATTTAAGCCTAGGTGGCTTAGATAATTCAGATGGTAGTGATGCTGGTTCTCAAACAATTAATGCTGCATTCGATGCTGGTATTATTTCTGTTATAGCCGCGGGTAACGACGGTGAAACAAACTATATTTCATCACCTGCTTCAGCTGATAAAGCCATCACGGTGGGCGCTATCGCAGATTACAATACAATTGATAGAAGCGATGACACCATTGCTGACTTCTCTAATGAAGGCCCACGTATTGACGACGGTGATACTGATAATATTGATGAAATGAAACCAGAGATCGGCGCGCCAGGATCTGGGTTAATTTCTGCTGATGGTACATTGACGAGTGATGGTCGCCAATACAAGTCTCTCAGTGGGACTTCAATGGCTACTCCACATGTTGCTGGTGTGATCGCCTTAATGCTTGAAGCTAACCCGAATTTAACTCCTTCAGATATCGATGCTGTTATTCGACATACTGCTGAACATCGCTATGACTGGGGTAAAGTGGACGCTGCACAAAGACCCTTTAGCAATATAGATCCAAACTATCATCCATCAGGTGGTTGGGGCCAAGTTGACGCATATGCTGCAGTAAAAGAAGCCCTGTATATGGCAGGTGCTCCTAATGCACAAACTCAGGTTGTACATATTCTAGCGACACCTGATGAAGTTAATCAAAGCATTGAAGTTTCTTGGAAGAGTCAGCGCGAAACGAACTTGATTGGATACGATGTTTATCGTGCAACAGATATTGGCGGTGCGCCAGGTGTTTATGAAAAAATCACAGCTAGCACAATTGTAGGAACTGGAACGGCAGAAATTGCCAAGGTCAACAACCGTAACCATTATTCTATTACGGATACTAACCTCACAGTAGGCGAAACATATTGGTATCGTATTGATCATAGTTCAAGCGATGGTTATGTAGTTGAAGAACCGGCTTATCCTGTTTCTTTAGGTACTCCAAGAGCAATTGCCTACCTTGAGTATTCAATTACTCATGATGATATTAGTAATGATCTACTGATATTACTTGGTAGTGGTGCTGAACCTGGCTATGCAAAGTTCATTATTGATGGTGCATCACCACAAGAAGCTGTTGCTATCACAACAGAAGAAGGTAATGCCACAACTGGAACACAGCGTCACGACTTTAGAATTCCCTTAACCAGTCTTGATGGTGTTGCTGGTTTATTACCACCATCAAAAAGTAACCCTTGGTGGTTAACCGTTAAAGAAGGCGGTTTTGTAAATCGTAATGGTCGTTTGAATGATTTACGTATTGTCATGCTAGACGAAGATGGCGCAGAAACAGCGGTTTATCAAACAGCTGATACTACACCATTGCAAACGGTTGAAGGACAAACTTCAACACTATGGTTACCAGATGATCCAAGTATTGTCGAACCAGGTGACTCACCAACACTTATTGAGTTATCGCCAAGCATTGGCAAGCAAAATGAGGTCATCACTTTAGATATTTACGGTGCTGAATTACTGCCAGGCTCTACTGTTGAAGTTTCAGGTATGGGTGTTGTCGCCAGTAATGTTACCTACGTTAGTGGTTCTCGCTTATCTGCGCAGTTTGCAATTGCAAGTGATGCAGACATGGGGGCTCGTCATGTCACAGTGACAAATCCAGATGGCCAAACTTATACGCTAAATAATGCTTTTACAGTTTATGACCCTGCAGGTAATGGCGGCGGCGATAATGGTGGTGGTGACAATGAAGTTGAAGTTGAAGTTACTCGTATCGATGATGCAGATCCCGCTATAGAGTATCAACCGAACTGGCATCGTAAAAACTCAGAAGAAGCATCAAGTGCTGGTTATCATAGAGGTAATGGCAAGAAAAATGGTGAATCACGCGTTAAGTTAAACTTCACAGGATCACAAATTAGCTTAATTTATGGTACTGCTGATAAAGGTGGCGTTGCTGAAATTTACCTTGATGGTGTTAAACAGGATGACTTGAGCTTTTTTAATAAAGACGCAAAGCAAAACCAACCTGATTTTGACAACCAAATAAGTTTCGGAGAGCTTACTGAAGGGGACCATACTTTTGAATTAGTTATGTTTGACGGTTTTGGTTACATCGATGGCTTTGAAGTGGTGAGTGAAAAAGAAACGGCTGCAACAGATAGTAGTAGTGTTGAATACCGTTCACAAACCAGTGATTATAATCCAGAAGGGCAAATGTCAGCGATGACTATTCCCGTTGCGGTAGGTGAAAATGTCACGCATATCTCAATTGAAGTGGAAGCGTTAGCAATGGCGACAGCTATTCAATTGATTGATGCTCAGGGTATTGTTGTTGCTGAATCTGTAACGGATGTGCTTACCGGTAATACATTACTCGATACGCCAGTATCACAAGGTAACTACCAATTTATTATCGCTAATCCAGCAGCGCTGTTAAATAATATAGACATCAGTATTGCGAGAACTTATAAAGTGAAATAACTCGCTGTTAAGTAAAGTAGTTGTAAAAACCGGACATTAGTCCGGTTTTTTTTCGACTAAAATAGTAAAGCTGCACAATAGTAATACACACGTAAAAAGTACAATATTAATGTTTTAAAAATAAATTCTGGAGCGTGTGTTGGATAAAATTCAAACGAAAGTAAATTAAACAGTTTAATTCTGCCATTTTATTTGTAATTATATAGTCACTGAACTACACGGAATATTTCCCCCAAGTAGTAATAGGTAAGCTGTATATATCTTGAAAGTAAGGGGATGTTTTATCGTTTTTAGTCTACTTTTGAGCAAGGAATGGTTAAGTGATTGATAATAAAAATTTAAAAGATGTAAAGTCTATACTCTTTGTCTGTATGGGTAATATATGCCGTTCACCAAGTGCAGAAGCAGTTTTTCGTCAGAAAGCACAATCACTTTCACTGATCATTGATTCTGCCGGAATCGTTGGTTCACATGCCCGCGAAAAACCAGACCATCGAGCACAAAAAGCAGGGATTGCACGTGGTTATTCTTTTGATAATATCAAAGCTAGAAAGGTTACACCGCAGGATTTTGAAAAGTTTGACATGATATTAGCAATGGATAATCAAAACGTAAAAGATCTATTGAAAGTGGCACCTGCTGGTCTCGAAGACAAAATTCAGTTATTTTTAGAATATGCTGAAAACTTTGAAGATCAAGAAGTTCCAGACCCTTATTATGGTGGGGCAAAAGGATTTCAATATGTTTTAGATTTAGTCGAAGATGCAAGTGATGGCTTAATCAAACAATTAAAAAATAGGTAAGCGAACGGCCATTTTCAATTGTAGAATGTGGTTTTCATATATATAGTAACGTTCAGCTCTTTATATCATTGAATATAAATAAAACTTATGCGATTATTCGCATTCTGAATTAAATTTTGTTGGTAACTTGTGACTTTTAATCTCCCTAAAACATTTATGGTATTGATGGTATGTTTGACCTTTGTTGGTCAGGTAATGGCATCTACTATGATGTCCTATCATATGATGGGGATGACAGGGATGATAGGTCAAGAGCAACCTGAAAATATGATGATGATGGATCACAGTCATCATCAAATGATGACTGATGATAGTGCAGTAGCAGATAGCTCTAGTGAAGAATGTTGCACGAAAACATGTAATTGTTTTGCTGGCGGTTGTTCAACAGTTGCCGCTTTCATGAAAAATTCAGCCAATAGCCCAATCGTTGCGCTAACCACTAAAATAGTAACTTCAAATCAGTTGGTGCTTCGCCAACAGCCTACATCCCTATATCGTCCACCAATATTAAGCTCATAACAGCATAATTGTGCCCGAAATTTGGCATGTTTATCGAATAATACGCTGTTCTAGGTTATCTCTTGTTTTATCTTAGTAGATTTTAGATTACGACAAATTTAAAAATAACCTCATTCACAAACTTTTTAATTTAATTTTATAAAATTCCTTTATTGGCGGACATATGTACCTAAATAAATCTATCGTAACGGCGATCAGTATCTTTTTCGCTGTTAACATGCTTTCGGCTTGTTCTGAGCAAGTAAGTTTGCCTGAAGCCTCGATTGAAACCTCTAGTGAAACAAAAAGTGAGTCGCAAGCCGTGATTCTCGAAGTATATAAAAGCCCAACCTGTGGTTGTTGTGAAAAGTGGATCAATCATATCGACTCACATGGTTTTTCCTCAAAAGTCCATAGCGATAATGACTTTGCTGATATTAAACTGGAAAAAGGCATAGCCTCACAATATCGCTCTTGTCATACCGCTGTTTCACAAGAAGGTTATGTGTTTGAAGGCCATGTACCCGCTAAGTTTATCCATCAATTTCTTGGTCAAAACCATGCAGATAATGTCATTGGATTATCAGTCCCAGCAATGCCTTTAGGTACACCGGGTATGGAAATGGGTGATAAATTCCAACCGTATAGAGTTTTATTGTTAAAGACTGACGGTAGTTATGAGATTTATGCCAAGGTTCATCGCTATGAGGAGCAATTTTAATGGCGAATTTAAATTTAACGTTAACGCGCTTGAAAAATTCAGCGCTAACGTTATTAATGACTATACCGTTAGCTACTTACGCTTTTGCTGAAGAAAAACTCAACGGTAATAATCCCCTTTCATTTGGACAGGCTATAAAAATAGCTCAAAAAAATGATCCGTGGTTGGTGGGTAACCATCATAAACAGCAAGTACTTGAGTCAATGAGCAGTGCGGTCAATACTTGGGCTGATCCTCAAGTATCTGTTGCTCTTGCAAACCTACCGGTCAATGGCTTTGACTTTACCCAAGAGGGAATGACTCAAGTAAAAGTGGGGATTGCTCAGATGTTTCCTCGCGGTGATTCCTTAGCGATAAAAAGCCAACAATTAAAAATTGAAAGTGAGGCATTCCCTTTTCAACGAAAAAATCGTCAAGCTACAGTTGCAGTTACTGTTGGCAGTTTATGGTTAGACGCTTATAGAATTCAGCAAAGCATTGCTTTAATTGAAAAGAATCGTTCACTGTTTGAGCAGTTAGTCGATGTGGCACAAGTCAGTTATTCATCAGCATTAGGCAAAAGTCGTCAGCAAGATGTTGTTCGAGCACAGTTAGAATTGACGCGTTTAGAGGACCGATTATCATTATTGGCACAACAAAGTAGCCGTTATGTAGGCATGATGTCCTCTTGGTTAAGCGACACATCAAATGATGATAATGCGCAGGCAAGTTTAACCCCGCACTATTATGAGAAAACGTTCGAATTAGAAGAAAAACTTCCAGAAATAGAATTGCTTAATGTTAATTTAGCCTCCAATGAGCACTGGTTGACACCGAATGAGCTGGTGCATTATTTCACAAGTCATCCAAGCGTAGTTGCTGTTGATAAAAAAATTAATGCAACAAAAACGGGTATCAAATTAGCAGGAGAAAAATACCAACCACAATGGGGAGTAAACGCAAGCTATGGCTATCGGGCAGATACTGATATGGGAAGTAGCAGAGCGGATTTATTTTCAGTTGGCGTTACCTTTGACTTACCACTTTTTACAGAAAATAAACAAGATAAAGAGCTACAAGCAGCAATATCAGAAACAGAGGCAGTAAAAACCGAAAAGACATTACTCATTCGTCAATTACTCAGTGGTTATGCCAGTGCCAAAGGCCGACTTTTGAGATTAGAAGAGCGCCAGAAGCTTTATCAAGAAAAGCTACTACCGAAAGTACATAGTCATGTTCAAGCAACATTATCTGCCTATACAAACGATGACGGTGAGTTTTCTGAAGTAGTTCGTGCTCGCATCTCGTTATTGAATTCGGAAATAGACCTTTTAACACTCGCTGTTGAAGAACAAAAAATTAGATTAGAACTTAATTACCTTTTTATAGGGGAAATTAAGATCACAAATGCAGAGCAAAATTTATATCAAAGTAATCGTAAGCAAACCGCTGCTATTACTGGAGAGCAAGAATGAGTACAAGTTCAACTGATAACCAAACAAACACAATTTTTAGTATTGCTATAGGTATTGTAATTGGCAGTATTGTAACTTTTAGTGGTTATAAGTATTTCGATACACCAACTGTGGTTGATACTGAAAAGTTAACAACAGTAGAGAAAAAACCACTTTATTGGGTGGCGCCTATGGACGCTAACTATCAAAGAGATAAACCCGGTAAGTCACCTATGGGCATGGACTTAGTTCCCGTTTATGATGATGGCGGTGAAGGTCCGGATGAAGGTCTTGGAACTATACGAATTTCACCTGAAGTGGTTAATAATTTAGGTGTAAGAACGACTACCGCAGGTATGGGTAAATTGCAGTCAACAATAACAACCGTTGGTTATATCAGTTTTGATCAAGATAAACTTGTGCATATTCATCCGAGAGTTCAAGGCTGGATTGAAAAGTTATACATTAAGGCCGTAGGCGATTCAGTCACGAAAGGGCAAGCACTTTATGAAATATATTCACCAGAGCTAGTTAATGCGCAAGAAGAACTGTTATTAGCATTAAATCGTAATAATGAGGGCTTAATAAGAGGCGCAGAAAATCGATTAATCGCCTTACAAATACCTAAAGATGCTATTAAAAACTTGAAAGCCACAAAAAAGGTACAACAAACAATTACCTTTTATGCCCCACAAAATGGTGTCGTTGAAACGTTAAACATCCGAGAAGGCTTTTTCGTAAAACCTGGTTCTACCTTACTTTCTATTGGTGATTTATCAGAAGTTTGGCTTGAAACAGAGGTTTTTGAAAATCAAGCAGGCCAAATTCGTGTTGATATGCCTGTGAGTCTAAACCTTGATTACTTACCCGGTAAAACATGGCAAGGCCGAGTCGACTTCGTGTACCCAACACTAGATGCTAAAACTAGAACGATTAAAGTACGTTCTCGATTTAGTAATGAATCTGCGCAATTTAAACCTAATATGTTTGCTCAAGTTTCTATTCAGACATCTAGTGATGAACAAGTGTTACTTATTCCAAAAGAAGCATTGATCAGAACAGGTAAACAAGACCGAGTGGTATTAGCATTAGGTCAAGGAAGTTTTAAGTCAATAGCGGTGACCACTGGCCGTTTTGATGATGAATATGTTGAAATTATTCAAGGTCTTAGTGACGGTGAAAATATTGTCAGTTCAGCTCAGTTTTTATTAGATTCTGAATCAAGTAAAACCTCAGACTTTAAACGTATGCAAAGCCGTAATGACACTGATTCAAGCAGTGAAGAACATGAAGCGCCGACCTCTGTTTGGGTACAAGCGACAATTGATAGCATTATGGCAGGGCACAATATGGTGACTTTGACGCATGAGCCAATCTCACAATGGAATTGGCCTGAAATGACAATGGATTTTACCGTAACTGATGCTGTCGATTTATCTCAACTTTATCAGGGGCTTAGTTTACACGTGGAAGTCAGTAAAACTATAAGTGGTGATTATCAAATCACTAATATTCATGTGCCAGATGCTAGAACTGAAAAAAAGCAAGTCAGTAGTGCAACAGTCACTGGTACCATTAATTCTTTGATGGTTGAACACGGCATGGTAAATATTAGCCGCTCTGCCATTGAAAAGTGGAATAGACCTGCTGCAACTGTCGATTTTATTGCTGATGAGAACGTGAGTTTAGCGGGATTTAAAGCGGGTATGCAGGTTAAGTTCAGCTTCGAAATTAGAGACGGAAATTTTATTATTACGCAAATAAATGAAATGTCTGATGATGCCTCTGTCGATCACAGTAACCATAAATAGGAGTAGATAAAATGATCACTGCTATTATTCGTTGGTCTGTACTAAATCGATTTTTCGTTTTACTCGCAACATTTCTATTAGTTGGCGTTGGCTTGTATTCGGTCAGTAAAACACCGATTGACGCACTGCCTGATTTATCAGACGTACAAGTTATTATTAAAACAAGTTATCCAGGACAAGCGCCGCAAGTGGTTGAAGACCAGGTAACTTACCCAATGACAACTGCCATGCTATCAGTACCCGGCGCGGTCACTGTTCGTGGGTATTCATTTTTCGGTGACTCCTATGTTTACGTTATTTTTGATGAAAATACCGATCTATATTGGGCTCGCTCGCGTGTTCTTGAATATTTAAGTCAAGTAGCGCCTAACCTTCCTAGTGAAGCTCGACCACAACTTGGCCCTGATGCCACGGGTGTTGGTTGGGTTTATTTATATGCCTTAACGGATACCACAGGCCAACATGATTTAAGTCAATTACGAAGTTTGCAAGACTGGTTTTTAAAGTTTGAATTACAAACTGTCCCAGGCGTTTCAGAAGTTAGCGCACTTGGCGGTATGGTTAAACAATACCAAGTCACTGTTGATCCTGAAAAATTGCGCGCTTACTCTATCCCACTCTCACTAATACAAACGGCTATAAAACAGGGAAATCAAGAAATTGGTGCCTCGGTAATTGAAATGGCCGAAGCTGAGTACATGATCCGAGCAACGGGTTATATTCAAAATATTGAAGACTTAGAGAATATTCCGCTTGGCGTGTATGAAAACGGCACAGCTTTACTATTAAAAGATGTCGCCAATATAGGCACAGGTCCACAAATGCGTCGCGGTATTGCCGAGTTAAACGGTGAGGGCGAAACCGTTGGCGGGATTGTTGTTATGCGCTTTGGTGAAAATGCACAACAAGTTATAAATCGTGTTAAAGCAAAGCTCGAATTATTAAAGAAAGGACTACCAGACGGAGTAGAGATTGTACCGGTTTACGATCGTTCTGCATTAATTGAACGTGCTGTTGATAATTTAGCGTTTAAATTGTTAGAAGAATTTGCCGTTGTTGCCATCGTTTGTATCATTTTCTTATTTCATGTTCGCTCATCATTAGTGGCCATTTTTAGCATACCGGTCGGTATTTTAACTGCTTTTGTAATTATGTATTGGCAAGGGCTTAACGCCAACATCATGTCACTTGGAGGTATCGCCATTGCCATAGGAGCCATGGTAGATGGTGCTATTGTTATGGTTGAAAATATGCATAAGCATATGGAGCGGCTTACTTCACAAGGTAAAAGCCTGACTAATGAGAACCGTTGGCAAGTGGTCATTGATTCCGCTAGTGAGGTGGGGCCTGCTTTATTTTTTACCTTATTGATCATCACAGTAAGCTTTATTCCGGTATTTACCTTAGAAGCGCAAGAAGGACGAATGTTTTCGCCACTTGCCTTTACAAAAACTTATGCAATGGCTGCCTCTGCTGCACTCGCTATCACCTTAGTACCTGTGTTAATGGGCTATTTTATTCGAGGTAAAGTGTTACCTGAGCATAAAAACCCGGTTAATCGCTTTCTAACTTTTATCTACATGCCGGCGCTGAAAACGGTTCTACGCTTTCCAAAAACCACCTTATTAAGCGCAGTTTTTATTATGGCAATCGGCTTATATCCCATAGATAAAATAGGTAGTGAATTTATCCCGCCACTTGATGAAGGTGATTTAATGTATATGCCTACAACCTATCCGGGAATTTCAATTGGTAAAGCGAGAGAATTGTTACAACAAACCGATAAATTGATTAAAACAGTACCAGAAGTCGCGACCGTATTTGGCAAAGTAGGGCGTGCAGAAACGGCGACTGATCCCGCACCGCTAACGATGATTGAAACCTTTATACAATTAAAACCAAAATCGCAATGGCGAGAGGGAGTAACAACCGAAAGTTTGAAAAAGGAGCTTGATGCCTTGGTTAAGTTACCTGGTGTAACTAATGCTTGGGTCATGCCGATTAAAACCCGCATCGATATGTTAGCTACCGGAATTAAAACCCCTGTCGGTATCAAAGTTGCGGGGCCAGATCTCGCGGTTATCCAAGATATCGGACAACAATTAGAACTTATTCTAAAGGACGTCAATGGCACCACTTCAGTTTATTCAGAACGCGTAGCCGGTGGCCGATATATAAAAGTTGATATTCAACGAGCGAAGGCAGCACGTTATGGGTTAAATATTGCTGAAATACAACAAGTAGTCGCAACGGCAATTGGCGGTATGAACGTTACTCAAACCGTTGAACGACTAGAACGTTATCCGGTTAATTTACGCTATGGACAAGATTATCGTGATTCTCCTGAACAGTTAGCCTTGCTACCGATCATTACTCCGAAGGGGCAACGTATCGCACTTGGAGATGTCGCACGGGTTTTCATCGAAGATGGCCCCGCAGGCATTAAATCAGAGAATGCCCGCTTAAATGGTTGGACATTTGTTGACATCGAAGGCGTTGATATTGGTAGTTATGTTGAAACAGCGCAGCAAGTTGTGCTGGATAAATTACAATTACCTGCAGGTTACTCGGTAACTTGGGCGGGGCAATATGAGTATATGGAGCGTGCAAAAGCAAAACTGGCGTATGTGATCCCGTTAACATTATTCATCATAGTTATCTTACTGTATTTAAACTTTAGAAATGTCATTGAAGTCGCGATGATTTTGGGCACTTTGCCACTGGCTATGGTGGGCAGTATCTGGTTAATGTACTTAGAAGGCTTTAATTTTTCAGTAGCCGTAGGGGTGGGATTTATCGCATTAGCTGGGGTTGCAGTTGAAATAGGCGTAATTATGTTGGTCTATCTAAATCAAGCTTATCAAGAAATGCTGAAAAATCATCAAGACAATAACAGTGTTGCTACAAAAGCTGATTTATTGCAGGCAGTGTTAGCAGGTGCTGGTATGAGAGTAAGGCCTATTATGATGACCGCTGGCACCGTGATAGTCGGTTTACTGCCCATTTTATATGGTAGCGGAACAGGCTCAGAAGTCATGAGTCGAATTGCAGCGCCAATGGTTGGCGGCATGTTTAGTGCTATATTTTTGACCTTGTTGGTTTTACCAACACTGTTTTACTTGTGGCGGGCAACATCACTGAACAAAAAAGATTAGGGGCGTTAATAGCAATTAATCACCATAACTTTTAGTCAGAATAATGGCCTGAGAGATAATTTTTTCAACACATAGAAGTTTTAAGTAACTAAATTTTAAAGAGGAAAAAAAATGAAATCGAAAATTTATAAAACAACGAGCAAGTTTGCGCTAGTACTCATTCCGACATTAACGTTGTCATTGTCAGCAATTGCACATGATCCATCTTTACATGTAAAAAAAGCTGAAAAGGCCGACTGCAGTAAAATGGATCATAGTAAAATGAACATGAAAGATCCTGTCGCTATGGCGATGATGAAAAAATGTAAAAAGCAGGCCAAAAAAGATCATAAAGCAATGGACCATAGCAATATGGAACATTCGAAAAATGAAGATAATAAAAAGCTTAAAAAAGATCACCAATAAAAACGTTATGAACACTGAGTTGCATGAGTTCACTCAGTGTTCATTATTAGATAGGACGTGAAATGAAAACACTAAAGATATTACTACTAAGCTTTGCGTTAACTTTAGGTGCTGTAGCCATTACTGTTTATTCTGGTTTTGTTAATGTTGCTGCCGATGAACCACACAGTGACTTAGTTTATTTGCTGCTTGAAGAAGTTAGAATTAATTCAATAGCTAAGGCTGCAAAATCAATTGAAGTACCTGATTTAACTGACCCAGAGTTACTGTTAACAGGTGGTGCTGATTACGAATATATGTGCTCTAGTTGTCATTTAAAACCAGGACAGCACGAAAGTGACTTAAGCCTTGGCTTATACCCACAACCGCCAAATTTAGCTATATCAAGTCAGACTGATACGGCTAATGACACTGATAACTTTGAAGCTACTGCAAGAAATAATTTCTGGGTTATTAAACATGGTATTAAAGCGTCAGGAATGCCAGCATGGGGTAAAACTCATGACGATCAACGTATTTGGGCAATGGTTGCGTTTCTCAATCAGTTACCGAGTTTAACACCAATGCAATATCAAGTGCTTACTGCAATTGACTGATAAATAATTATAAAATCAATAATAACTAACAGGAAATAACATGTTCAAAAATATCACAATCACACTTTTAACTGTCTTAAGTTTTACGGCTTATGGGTATGATAAACCAAAAGTAATTGATGCCAATGAACAAGCCATCATCGATATTATTTCAGGTATTGAGTTTGGATGGGAAAATGGCGATGGCACGCCATTTAGAAATAACTTTTTAGATTTTTCAGGCGCAAGGTTTATTGAATCTGGTGGGCAAAATGTAGGATTAGACAGTTTAGTTAACCACCATGTTGAACCAGAAAAAGATGCGATGGAATATCTTGAGTTAGATTTTTCTGACATTGAGATTACTTTCGAAGGAAAAGAGCAAGATTTTGCATGGGCAATCGCCGATACTGCGGTAAAAGGCAAAGTTAAAAAATCAGGCAAAGAATTTGATAAAACAGGATATCAAACCTTTTTATTACGTAAAGTAGCTGGTAAGTGGAAAATTGTTCACACTCATTCGTCATCGCGTAATAAGCGACCGAATAAAGCTCATAAGCATTAATTTACTCATATATACGATTATAAAACGCAAAAATTTCAGTATTAAAATCTTTACTTGACCTGTGTCTTAGACACAGGTGTAAACTGCTTTTAGTTAGAATGAACAGGAGCGTTGTCATGAAAGTAAAAGAGTTAGCCAAGCAACTGCACACTACGTCAGATACCGTACGTTATTACACTAAAATTAAGCTGATCACGGCGACTAAAAACCAAGAAAATGGTTACAAAAGTTATGATATCAAAGCTAAACAACGACTTAAATTTATATTAAGTGCGAGGCAACTAGATTTTTCAGTTAAAGAAATTACCGATATTTTAATTGAGTCAGATAAAGGGCATACGGCTTGTCCACTGGTGAGAGAAATAGTTGAACGTCGTTTAGCAGAATCTGAAAAGCAATTTCAAGCAGCATTAGCGTTAAGAACCAAACTGAGAAATGCGATAAAGGAATGGCATTGTAAGCCTGATAAAATGCCCACGGGTGATATGATTTGTCACTTGGTTGAAGGAGGGCATCATGAATAAAGTATCCGAGCATGTCAGCACAAAGAAAAACCAACAAAATAGACTAGAACTCGTCATTGAAGGCGCAGGATGTGCCAGCTGTGTAGGTAAAATTGAATCTGCACTACAGGCAATTGATGGCGTAAAAAGTGCAGAAATGAATTTTGCATTACGTACGGTATCAGTAAGTGGGGATGCTAAATCGAATACACTTATTCAAGCTATTGAAGCTATAGGTTATAAAGCAAAGAATGTTGATAATCGTAGCGACGAAGATTTATTAGATGAAAAAGATCTGGCCGATCGACAATATTACACCAGTTTAATAAAACAAATGTGGATTGCCTTAGGTTTAGGCATGCCATTGATGATTTATGGACTATCTGGCGGTCCAATGACCGTTAATACCATCTTTGAACAAGCCGTTTGGCTTATTGTCGGTTTAATGTGTGCTGGTATTATGTACTTTTCAGGCAAGCACTTTTATGTGGGCGCGTGGAAATCAGTGCTTAATCATACTGCTAATATGGACACATTAATTGCGTTAGGCACCGGTACTGCTTGGCTTTATTCGATGATTGTTGTCTTCTTTCCAATGGCACTGCCAGAAATGGCTAGACACCTTTACTTTGAAGCGACTGCCATGATCATTGGCTTAGTTAATTTAGGATTAGCACTCGAGGTGAAAGCCCGAGGCAGAACCAGTACAGCAATCAAACGTTTGATTGGTTTACAAGCAAAAACAGCGCGAGTTGAGTGTAATGTTGAAGGTAAAAAGCAAGAAATAGATATTCCAATTGAAGACGTAGAACAAGATGATATTGCGCGAGTAAGACCAGGTGAAAAAGTACCGGTCGATGGTGTAGTCATTTCAGGTAAAACCACGGTAGATGAGTCGATGTTAACCGGCGAACCTATGCCTGTAGAGAAAGTAGAAGGTGATGAAATTGTTGCAGGCACAATCAATAAGTCCGGCTCTATTTTATTTAGAGCAACGCGTGTAGGTAAAGACACGGCGTTAGCGCAAATCATTAATATGGTAAAAAGAGCGCAAAACTCGAAACCACCGATTGGACGATTAGCTGATGTTATCGCGGGATATTTTGTCCTAACAATTATGATTATCGCGATTTTATCTGCCTTAGTATGGCTCAACTTTGGGCCTGAACCTAGCTTGGCATATGCTGTAGTTTCAGCGACAACGGTGTTAATTATAGCTTGTCCATGTGCTTTAGGTTTAGCTACGCCGATGTCGGTAATGGTCGGCGTTGGTAAAGCCGCCGAGGCTGGCGTTTTGATACGCAATGGCGAAGCACTGCAGATGGCGTCGAAAATCACCACTATGGTATTAGATAAAACTGGCACAATTACCGAAGGCGCTCCTAAAGTTACTGATATTATAAGTGCGGATAAGTCTTATTCTGAAGCGAACATTTTAACCATGGCTGCAAGTCTAGAAAGTGGCTCTGAGCATCCACTTGCGCAAGCTATTTTAGATTCAGTACTTGCTCATGATATAACCGTGGAAACTGTTGATGATTTTAATGCCATCACTGGACAAGGTGTTACAGCGGGCTTTAACGGTCAAAAATTACTGTTTGGTAATCAAAAGTTGATGTTAAATAACAAAGTTGAACTTGGAAGTTTCATCGAACAGGCTGAACAGTTAGCTAACGATGCAAAAACTCCGATGTATTTGGCTGTTGATAATAAACTGATTGCGATTATCGGTGTATCTGATCCTATCAAAACCGATTCAGTCGCGGCTATTAAAAGACTACAAACTAGCGGTATTAGAGTTGTAATGATAACTGGCGATAATAAAGCGACAGCTAATGCTGTGGCACAACAGGTTGGTATAATAGATGTTTTTGCTGATGTATTACCTGAAGAAAAGGCCAATAAAGTCGCACAATTGCAAGCTGAAGGTGAGATTGTTGGTATGACGGGAGATGGTATTAATGATGCACCAGCGTTAGCCTTAGCCAATGTAGGTTTTGCCATTGGTACAGGTACTGATGTTGCGATTGAAAGTGCAGACATTACCTTAATGCGCGGCTCTTTACATGGCCTTGCCGACGCTATAGCGGTGAGTAAAGTAACGCTGAGTAATATTAAACAGAATCTTTTTGGCGCTTTTATTTACAACGTAGCCGGTTTGCCTATTGCTGCAGGTGTATTATTCCCATTTTTTGGTCTGATGTTAAATCCCATTGTTGCTGGTGCAGCCATGGCTTTTTCATCGTTAACTGTGGTTACTAACGCTAATCGATTGAGATTTTTTAAACCTCAAGATCATTAATAAAATAAGGAAACTAACATGTTAATCGTTAATTTATTTGGACTTGCGTTGATTGGCATTATTATTTGGTGGTTCTGGTTATATAAACCTAGCACGGCAGTTAAAACTAAAATCAATCAGCAGTAAGCCGTTTGATACATCCATTATTTAAGTGCAACAAGTCAAGTAAATGTAGTTAAGACAAATGCAGGTATTAATTTAATATGTTTGACACTCAAGATATAAACAAAGCCCAATGTACTTTAGTTGAAGGACAAGCTGTCTGGTTATTTGGTTATGGTTCACTTATTTATAAAGTTGATTTTGAATATTTAGAGCGGAAACCAGCACAAATTGAACATTGGGCACGCAGATTTTGGCAGGGCTCTCACGACCATCGTGGAACACCAAAAGCGCCTGGTCGCGTTGCTACTTTAATATCTCAGCCTAATGCTAATTGTGTAGGAATGGCATATAAAGTAAGTTCTGAAGTATTTGAGCACCTTGATCATCGTGAAAAAAATGGCTATTTACGTTTTAACACAAGGTTAAATTTTTTCGATGGCAGTGTTGACCAAGGCTTAGTTTATATAGCATCAGAAAATAATGCGGCATATTTAGGTCCTGCGAGTGAAGCTGAAATCGCCAAACATATCGCTATAGCTAAAGGTCCTAGTGGTCACAATGATGAGTATTTGCTGGAGCTGGCAAACGCTTTACGTGAATTAAATGCTGATGATGAGCACGTATTTACTATCGAGCGTCATTTACTTGCATTATCTTGAATAAAGACTAAATTACAGCAAGTTACTTCACTCTGAAGTAGACTTGTTTCACTAAATTTTAAACTTGCCGCTTACTAAATACTATTATCAGTTGAAAACTGAAATAGATAAACACACAAATACAGGTCGTTATATGAAACTATTTATCACCACTCTTACTTGCTGCGCTTTGTTAATCTCAAATGAGCTAGCGGCGCAACAAACGCTTATCAACGCAGACGCATTAATCAACGTACAAGAAGGTAAAACCATCCGTGACGTTGCTGTGTTAATTGATGGCAATAAAATCATAGCGGTAGGTAAGCAGGGCCAATTAAATGCTGAAGGTGACGCCAAGGTAATTAACCTTGACGGTAAAACACTGATGCCTGGTGTGATGGATATGCACGTGCATTTGTCGAGTGACGCTGAAGATAACTTTTTAGCTTCGCGTGGAAATTCGGTTCCTCGACAAACAGTAAAAGCCGTGAAAAATGCTAATAAAACCCTGATGGCTGGCTTTACGACTGTCCGAAACTTAGGTGCTGCCGGTTATTCAGTTATAGCGGTACGTGATGGTATTGAAGCAGGTGAGATCCCAGGGCCTAGAATTTGGGCAGCAGGCCATTCTGTTAGTATTACCGGTGGCCACTGTGATGATAATTTTTCTCCGCCTGAGGCTAAAAGTATCTCTGGTGGCGTTGCTGATGGCCCATGGGCTGTTCGGGCCAAGGTGCGTGAAAATATTAAATATGGTGCTAATACCATTAAAGTTTGCGCAACTGGAGGTGTGTTTTCAAAAGGGACTAAAGTCGGTATTCAGCAATTAACTGAAGAAGAAATTAAAGCTGCAGTTGATGAGGCGCATATGAGAGGCTTAATTGCTGCAGCACATGCACATGGTACTAGTGGTATTAAAGCGGCGATTAGAGCGGGCATTGATTCGATTGAGCACTGTAGCTTTATGGATGATGAAGCGATAGAGCTGGCATTAAAGCACGGTACTTACCTTTCATGTGATATTTATAATACCGAATACACATTAGCGTTTGGGGAAGCTAATGGCGTTCCTGAAGAAAATATCAATAAAGAAAAATTAGTATCGAAAGCGCAGCGTGAAAGCTTTAAACGCGCTGTTAAGGCTGGTGTAAACATGGTGTTTGGCTCTGATGCTGCTATTTATCCGCATGGTGATAATGGTAAGCAGTTTTCTCGTATGGTTAAGTTTGGCATGACACCAGCACAAGCGCTGCAAGCTGCAACCATTAATAGTGCAAAATTACTTAAACAAGATACTATTTTAGGTCAAATTAGTGTGGGTTATTTAGCTGATATTATTGCTGTAGAGGGTAATCCACTGGATGATATATCAAGTATGGAAAACGTTGTTTTCGTGATGAAAGATGGTGTGATTTACAAGCAGTAACAAGTATAAAATCGATGTAAATCAACAACTATTAACTAGCGTTTAATCTAATTCGATTTCTATATTAGAGGTTGGATATGAACAACAAGTAAGAATTTCGCCCTCACCAATAAAGGCAAGTGGATATTCATTATATTCTACTGTGCCTTTTTTTATTGCACAGCGACAGGCACCGCAAAAGCCATCACGACAATGAAAGTGTGATTCGATATTCTCTCTATCTAGGGTATTCAGGATGGTTTTATCTTCGTCAAGGAACGCTATTTCACGTCCCTCAACTGTAATACTAAAAGGCATAAATACTAAAAGTCGAAATCGTCAAAGTCATCGCTTGAAACTGAAGAATCAACCTGACCAACAAGGTAACTTGATATCTCCGATTCTTGCGGCGCTACCTGCACGTTATCACTAACCAAGTAGGCATTCATCCAAGGTAAAGGATTACTTTTAATGTCAAATGGTGCATCAAAACCGATAGCACTTAAACGTTGGTTACTAATATATTCAATATATTGTTTTAAAATCGCGGCGTTAAGACCAATCATTGAGCCATCTTTAAATAAGTAATCAGCCCATTCTTTTTCTTGCTCAACAACATCCATGAAAATTTGTTTACCTTGATCACGCATTTCTGTCGCAATCTCACGCATTTCAGGATCGTCTTTACCTGTCATCCAGTTATTTAGAATGTGTTGCGTGCCGGTTAAATGTAGCGCTTCATCGCGAGCAATAAGTTTGATGATTTTAGCATTGCCTTCAAGTAACTCACGTTCAGCAAAGGCGAACGAACAAGCAAAACTTACATAGAAACGGATCGCTTCTAAAGCGTTAACCGAGCATATAGCTAAAAATAAACGTTCTTTTAACTTACGTTCACTTACTTCTATCGTATTACCGTCAACTTCATAGCTACCAGGGCCTTGCGATTGCAATAATTGCGTAGTGATAATCACAGAATCAAAATATTGAGAAATACTAGATGCACGTTTCAAAATTGCAGGATTGACCATGATGTCGTCAAAAACAGCGCTAGGATCGGTGAATAAATTACGCAAGATGTGAGTGTATGAACGAGAGTGAATCGTTTCACTAAATGCCCATGTCTCTACCCAAGTTTCTACTTCTGGTAATGAAACTAGCGGCAATAAAACCGCGTTAACTGAACGAGCAGCCATTGAATCAAGTAACGTTTGGTACTTCAAATTAGAGATAAATATATGCTTTTCAGAGTCAGTTAAACTCTGCCAATCGGCACGATCTTTTGAAACGTCAATTTCTTCTGGACGCCAGAAGAAGGATAACTGCTTTTCAATCAACTTCTCAAACGCCATAAAACGTTGTTGATCGTAACGCGCAACATTAACACTGTTTCCCAAAAACATTGGTTCTAACAAGGCATTGTTAGCTGTTTGGTTAAACGTAGTGTACGACATTTATCTCTCCTTGAAATAGCACCGAGTCATGGCAGTATTTCTTCACGTAATGGTAATTAAATTGGTTTTTATTGTTTTTATGTGTGGCTAACTAGTCGACAAAAAAAGAGGAAAACTGATGTTTTCCTCTGATTTCAGCTATATCTTACAAGCGCCGCCTGCACAATCGTCTTCAACTTCGGTTTGGCTGTCATCTGCGCCATCGCGAGTGTTGTGGTAATACATGGTTTTAACACCTAGTTTGTAGGCAGTTAAAATATCTTTTAATACTTGTTTGATAGGCACTTTTCCGCCGTCAAAACGAGATGGGTCATAGTTAGTGTTCGCTGAAATGGTTTGGTCAACAAACTTTTGCATGATACCAACTAACTGTAAGTAACCTTCGTTGCTAGGAATATTCCAAAGCAGTTCGTAGTTATCTTTTAATCTAAGGTACTCAGGAACAACTTGTTTTAAAATTCCATCTTTACTAGCTTTAATGCTGATCAAACCACGCGGCGGCTCAATACCATTAGTGGCATTAGAGATTTGCGACGAAGTTTCAGATGGCATTAACGCTGAAACGGTAGAGTTTCTTACGCCGTGCTCTTTAATGCTAGCGCGCAGTGATTCCCAATCTAAATGTAATGGTTCACCGGTAATATTATCGATCTCTTTTTTGTAAGTATCGATAGGTAAAATACCTTGAGATAAACGCGTTTCGTTAAACTTAGGACAAGCTCCTTGCTCAATAGCAAGTTTGTTTGATGCTTTTAGCAAGTAGTATTGAATTGCTTCGAAAGTGCGATGCGTTAAATTGTTAGCACTACCGTTAGAGTAGAACACACCATTTTTAGCTAAGTAATACGCGTAGTTGATGACGCCGATACCTAAAGTACGACGACCCATTGTTGCGGTATGCGCAGCAGGTACTGGGTAATCTTGGTAATCAAGTAAGCTGTCTAAAGCACGTACAGCAAGGTCCGCTAACTCGTCTAATTCATCAAGGCTTTCAATAGCGCCTAAGTTAAAGGCTGATAAAGTACAAAGCGCAATTTCACCATTTGGATCATTCACATCTTCCATTGGCTTGGTTGGCAAGGCAATTTCTAAACATAAGTTACTTTGACGAATAGGGGCAACTTTAGGATCAAACGGCGAATGCGTATTACAGTGATCAACATTTTGTAAGTAGATACGACCTGTACTTGCACGTTCTTGAGCAAATAGGGTAAATAGTTCAATGGCTTTAATACATTTTTTACGAATTGAATCATCAGCTTCGTATTTAAGGTAAAGCTCTTCAAACTTATCTTGATCTTCAAAGAAAGCATCGTATAAGCCTGGCACATCGCTTGGGCTGAACAAGGTAATTGATTGGCCTTTGATCAAGCGCTGATACATAACCTTGTTAAATTGTACGCCGTAATCTAAATGACGAACGCGGTTTTCTTCAACACCACGGTTATTTTTAAGTACTAATAAACTTTCAACTTCTAAATGCCAAAGTGGGTAGAAAAGGGTAGCAGCACCACCACGAACACCACCTTGAGAACAACTTTTTACCGCTGTTTGAAAATGTTTATAAAATGGAATACAACCAGTATGGAATGCTTCACCATTACGTATTGTGCTACCTAATGCACGAATACGACCAGCATTAATGCCGATACCTGCACGTTGTGATACATATTTAACAATCGAGCTTGAAGTAGCATTGATTGAATCTAAGCTGTCACCACATTCAATTAACACACAAGATGAAAATTGACGAGTTGGCGTACGTACACCCGACATAATCGGTGTAGGTAAAGAAAGCTTAAATGTTGATATGGCGTTATAAAAACCTTTTACATAATCTAAACGGTTTTCTTTCGGGTATTTAGCAAATAAGCAAGCTGCAACTAATATATAGAGGAACTGTGCACTTTCGTATATTTCACCTGTCACTCGGTTTTGTACCAAGTATTTACCTTCGAGTTGTTTTACTGCCGCGTAACTGAAGTCTAAATCACGTCCGTGATCTAAAAAGCTTTCTAATTGCTCAAATTCTTCTTCGCTATAGTCAGTAAGTAAATGTTCATCATATTTACCTGCAGCCACTAATGCTTTTACGTGTGGGTAAAGCTTAGGTGGCTCAAATTGGCCATAGGCTTTTTTACGTAAATGAAATATCGCTAAGCGGGCTGATAAATATTGGTAATCAGGGGTTTCTTCAGAGATTAAATCTGCTGCTGATTTGATGATGGTTTCATGAATATCCGCAGTTTTAATACCATCGTAAAACTGAATATGAGATTTCAATTCAACTTGAGATGGAGAAACATTGTCTAAGCCTTCAGCAGCCCAAGCAATTACTTTATGGATTTTTTCTAAGTCGATTGGCTCTTTTGAACCATTGCGTTTTGTAACAAAGAGTTTGTTATTCATGAAAGACCTGTAAATCTATTTATTGTTTTAATCACCCCAAATGGGCGTGAATAATGTAATTTCCCTATGATGGCATTGATACGAGATAAATCGTATGACATTCAAAAATAGCCTGAATGAAAAATGCACTATATCTTGGGGTTTTCAAAAAACTAATCACAAGATAGTGAGGTTTGCATGACAATGCAAGCGATAAAAATTATGCTTTTTCACTTGATTTTTTTAGAGTAAAAGTTCTGTTAGTAACAACTAACTTAGTAACGCTTTTTAATTTTGATTTTTGTAAAACGCAACGCTTATTTTTAATTTTTTTTCACTAATAAATTATTTTAAATTATTTTTTCATTTTAATATGACTAAAGGATATATAGAAAATAATATATTTATATATCAATTACTTGGTGTTTTTGTTTAAAACTTAAACGCTTCAACTACGCAATGATTATTTTATCAACTATGAATTGTTCATGTTTAGATTTTTAAAATTTATTTTATAAAATATTTATCCTTTTTCGACCATTTTTAACAAAATTACAAAACAAGTCGAAATAATGGCTGTAGATCACATTATTTGTAATAAGCTTACAGCGAGAAAGGGACATAATTAGCGGTTTAATTTACAGAGAGTAGCAATAAGTTGCTACTTCCTATAGCTAGTAATAAAGCTATTTATAAATCGTAAAGTACAGCGACGTTACTCAAGTCGATTACCTAACATGGATCCAATTAGAATCATCAGGCTTCTTACTCTGATGGTTTTTCTTATTTAGGATTACATTGATCTAATTATTATTAGACTATGAGTTGAAGGTACGGAATACTTCTGCTTTGAGCCTATTATAGTCCTTTCAGCCCGAATGAAATGCATATTGCAGTACCAGAGCGGGGAAAACATTAATTCAAAGTGATTTGACCAAACTGAGTTTAATTACAGCTTGGTGTTAATGCATCTATATTATTCAGAAAATGCACAAATCGAGCATTTTTGTATTTAAAAACGGCAAAATTTATTTATAAGTGCTTTAGCTAGCGAAGGTTTATTATTTTTGTTATTAATAGTGAAATTATCAAAGTGCGCGACACTTGTGCAGGAAAGTGCGCAAATCACGCGATATTAAGCGTTAGGTGTCCGAAGTGCCATTGAGTAAGTTGATCGTTAAATTCAGTAAAAACATTTTATTTGGTCTCGCAATTGGTGCTTTAGTCAGCTCTTTTATGCTTGAGGTAATGACTGAGCCAGAAGATAAAGTCTTTTTTAAAGTAATTGGCTATTGTAACTTTAATACTCAAAATGTGTCCCTACTTGGCTTTGTTTATAATTACTGGAAAATTCGCGATGTAAAAGTTGAAACTATAAAAAATAAAGATTCATTAGTAGAGGGGTTATTGGCCTTAACCGAATTTAAAGATAATGGTTGTAATACACGAATACATAAAGAATTGAGAGATATTGAACTACAAGGTTACAAATATAATGAATATAGAAGTGATAACGGTAGGTCTTGGATTCTAAGAGAGGTGCTTGTAGGGAACTCTTTGACTGTAGGTTGGTTAATAGACCTTGGCGGCTTTATCAATACTAAAGTCACTGATGAAGATAGCCCATATAAAGATCAAGACATATTTGAACTAGCAGATAGCCTCAATGAAAAACACTCTACCGCTTCAAGAAAAATAATTATAAATCTTCTAGAGTTGCAGGAAAAATAATTTAAATCAGAGTGCAGTGTCAACGATACCCAAGTTATTATGCCACCCATAATAATTTATTCATATTTTCAGCAATAAACTACACTTAGTTCACCCTTTTTAACTCTGGTGATTGTTATGCCTAAGCCTCGTTCCCAACAAATCAGTTTATCCGATACGCCGTATTATCATATTTGTAGTCAAACTGTCCGCAAAGCCTTTTTACAAGTTATTATGCCACCCATAATAACTTGTTCATATTTTCAGCAATAAACTACACTTAGTTCACTCTTTTTAACAGTAGTGAATTATTATGCCTAAGCCTCGCTCACAACAAATCAGTTTATCTGATACGCCTTATTATCATATTTGTAGTCAAACTGTCCGCAAAGCCTTTTTATGTGGTGTCGATAAAGAAACAGGGGTGAGTTTTGAGCACAGGCGTAGCTGGATTGAAAAGCGTATCTTTCAATTATCTCAAGTGTTTGCCATTGATATTTGTGCCCATGCTGTCATGCATAATCACTTACATCTAGTGCTTCATGTTGATAGTGAACAAGTAAACAACTGGACGACGCTAGATGTGCTTACCCGTTGGCATAAGTTGTTTAAGGGCACTATTTTGACAGTAAAATACCAAGCAGAGCAGCAGTTAACTGAGTTCGAGTTGGAAATGGTTGAAGAAACAGCACTGATTTATAAACAACGCCTCATAGATATAAGTTGGTTTATGCGGGCATTGAACGAGCCTATTGCCAGGCAAGCAAACAAAGAAGATAAGTGTACCGGGCATTTCTGGGAAGGACGCTTTAAATCACAGGCATTACTCGATGAAGGTGCATTACTCGCCTGCATGGCTTATGTAGACTTAAATCCTGTCCGAGCAGGCATTGCTCCAACACCCGAGCAGTCAAGCTTTACCAGTATACAACTGCGTATCAAAGCCGCTTTAAGTGGGGAACAACCAGCAGCGTTATTGGCTTTTACTGGCAATGAACATCAAGAGAAAGCTGTCGGTATTTCTTTCAGCTTAAAGGATTACATAACACTAATTGATGAAACAGGAAGAGTGATAAGAGAAGACAAGCGTGGTGCTATCGATGCTAAAACCGCCCAGATATTGTCAAGGTTGCACATTAGCGATGAAAGCTGGTTAAAGCTCACCACTAACTTTGAAGGTATATTCACTGGCGCGGTAGGCACTGCAGAGCATTTGTGTGAGTTTACCGAAAATGTCGGCTTAAAACGAGCACATGGCATCGCCAACGCGCAGGCTTGCCTGAATAGCGCTTAACAACTTCACTACATACCTAAAATAATACGACTATCTCATGGTAGTAGTGAAAGGATGCCTGAAATTCAGAGCTTTTCAAAAATCCCAACACAATCGATAGTAAATTACTTTTTTGCTGAAAAATAGGGCTATGTGGCGGCCTTAAATTACCTTAACTCTATTTTGTTATTGCTCAAAATAATCTTGAGTGCGGAGTAAAATTTCCTTAGAGTTATCATGGGTGGCAAGGTTAAAAAACTTGTCGTAATTTATGCGCATGATATGTGAAAAATTATTCACCTTTTGATGAAATACGATTTGAAGCAACAATGCTCAGCAGTCCTGCAAAAGCATAGATCAAAGGCGCAAAAATGGTTCCATTCCCTTCGAGGTATTTTGAACCAAAATAAATTGCCGCAATTAGCATTGTCACACCAAAAAACCATGAAGCTCCGATAATAAAGTTTGATTTAAACGGTCTATTTTTCATTAAATTCATAAGAGTTCCTTTTTGCATTGCTGCTAATTATGTAGACGTTTTAGTAATAACGGCCATTTTAAAGTTTAATAACTTAACAGAAAATATATTGTATTCAACCTGTTAAATCGATATTTGTATAAACCTTCATACTTTTAGTTGTAATTACTGAGACTTCTCAGTCATGTGATACGAAATATTATTTTAAGTAAAACCGAAAGAGAAATATTTATAAATTTTCTTTAATTTAATGGCCGCAAAATCGGAACAATGTCCAAAATTATACAATGTGATATAACCTTGCCCCGTCTTTTTCTATATAAAATCATAATGCTGTTCATAAATTCATTAACTGGCAAAGCCAACTTAAATTTGATATTAATAGTTAAATTCTGAACATGCGTGATCATTCAGCAGAGATATTAGAAAATTGCGCTTTATAAAGTAGTTGTTTTTCAATTATCACAAGGAAAGTTATATGCCAGAGAGTAGAGAAGAATATTGGGGGATGCCCCTAAATACTTATTGTATGATGATTCATTTAAGTCAGTTGACTAGTATTATAATACCGGGGCTAGGTTTTATTTTACCCATAGTGATGTGGGCAGTGAATAAAGACCAAAATGAAGATATTGATAAACACGGAAAAATTACAATTAATTGGTTAATCAGTCTATTTATATATTCTATAGTTTGTTGGGTTTTAGTTTTTATATTTATAGGGATAATAGGCCTTATAATATTAGCATTGTTAAATTTCGTCTTTGCAATTATTGCCGCTATTAAGGCTAATGATAATCAATTATGGGTTTATCCTCTTAGTATTAAGTTTCTTAAATGATAAGTCAGTCATATAGATAAATAACAGATATGAGCCTTATTCCCGTCAATAAGCAATAAGGTTTTACTTATCTGTCGTTTGGCTGTTAATTCATTTAGTAAGTTCATCAACCTCGTTATGCCAATGAGCTAAAGTCAACATAGACAGATAAAGCTACAAAAATCACTATGTCGTACTTAGCACAATCGTAAGTCCGCCAACGAACGGATACTTTCTGGGAAGATGTCTGTTTCATAAAAAAACTCCTAACATTGCAGGCAGTCCTTGCAGTATCAGGAGTTTTTAGTTTTTAAATAACCGACAGAATTACGTTAGGTAATTGGCTTGGTCGTTACTGTTTATTTTATAAAACCTAGTATATCGGTAGGGCTATCAATCATGTGATCAGCCTGCCAACTTTGACAGTTTTCATCGGCTAAAATATATCCCCATTTTGCAACAAACGTAGTCATTTCTGCACTATTACCTGCTTGAATATCACGCAGAGCATCACCAACATAAAAGCAATGTTTGTTATCAACGTTTATTTGCTGACATGCGAATAAAATTGGTGCTGGATCAGGTTTGCGTTTTGCTAAGGTATCTCCACCTACCATGACTGCACATTGGGCAAATTCAGGATAATGCGGTAACAGGCGTTTGGTTAAACCTTCTGGCTTGTTGGTGATAATACCCCATGGGATATTATTGGCTTCTAATTGTTGTAAAAGCTCTGCTGCGCCAGGATATAAACAGGTATGTACGGCAATGTTATCATGATAATAATCGAGGAATTCTTGACGTAGCACCTCATAGTCGTAGTTCTTAATATCTTCACCAAAACCAAGGTTTAAAAGCCCAAGGGCGCCATCAGAGGCAATAGGGCGATAGTCTTTCGCACTAACACTAGCTTTACCGTACTGACTCAGAACATAATTTAGCGCAGCACCCAGATCATCTGCAGTATCAAGCAGTGTGCCGTCTAAATCAAAAAGTACACTGGCCAGTTGTCGAGTAGAATGCTCAGTTATCGGCATGTTATTGCTCCTAGCAAAGTTAAGGTTAATTTATATCTAATCTATAAATAGAGTGAAGCGCCAATAAATGAACCTAACGACGCAACTATAGTATTACGGCTTTTCGTTATACTTTTTGACAACAAAGAATATAGTTAACATCAAGTGATGAATTAAGTTTATGATTTTCAGTTAACGGATTATAGTGTATGCCTGCAGCATCAATACATTTTAAATCCACTGATTCTGCCCAACCAATAAGGGTTGAAGGGCGAATGAAACTGTCATGATTATGGGTACCATTAGGCACCAGTTTAAATATTTTTTCAGCAGCAACAATGGCCAATAAATACGCTTTTAATGATTTATTTAAAGTCGAGAAAAATACAAAACCGCCGGGCTTAACCATATCGGCACAAGCAGTAACAATTGAGGCAGGGTCTGGCACGTGCTCAAGCATTTCCATACAAGTGACCACATCATAATGTTCAGGGTGTAATTGAGCTTTTTCTTCAGCGGTGATCTTTTGATAATCTACCGTGACCCCGGTTTCTAAAGCATGCAGTTTAGCGACGTTCAACGGTTCTTGACCCATATCAATTCCCGTTACTTCTGCGCCAAGTTGGGCAAGGCTTTCAGCTAAAATTCCACCACCACAGCCAACATCTATTATTTTTTTAGCAAAAATATCACCGACATGTTGGCAAATAAATTGTCGACGTAAAGGGTTTATTTGATGTAAAGGTTTGAAATCGCCATCAAGCTCCCACCATTGGCTGGCAACTTGTTCAAATTTAGCTATTTCATCTTGGTTTACATTTAAAGTGTTGGACATGGCTAGTCATCGGTAATGATTAATACTGGCGATTCTAAACCAATAATTACAGCAAGCCTAGTGTGAAAGTAATTTCTGCATAATTTCTCGCTATTCTTGGTAACTATTACTGAAAGCACTTTATTATGATGGGAATATCTTAATAGCTAGCATTAAATTACCACTAACAAAGTAGATACTGCCTGTAAAACGATCAGTTAATTCAAATATGTGCTTAAAATGCGAACAATGGCTAACATTTAAGCAAAAGGTTGTGGCTTTTTAATCATTAAATGGTTTTAAAATCAGCGCAGTACAGCTAAAAAGCTTTATATCTCTGATTTACTTGAAACTTTGTCTTTTTAACGGCAGAATTAAGCAAAACAAAGCGGTAGGGCATGACAATTATCTATGCTAATATGCCGCGTTAATAAAAAATAATAATTTCGAAGTTTTCTAAATTAGATTTACGTTAAGGGATACCATCAATTTATGACCGATTTGGCGAATAATATTGCTCCTGTCAATATTGAGGATGAGCTAAAAAGCTCCTATTTAGATTACGCAATGAGCGTAATTGTAGGTCGTGCATTACCAGATGTACGTGATGGCTTAAAACCTGTACATCGTCGCGTACTTTTTGCGATGAACGTATTAGGCAACGATTATAACAAGCCGTATAAAAAATCAGCACGTGTTGTTGGTGATGTTATCGGTAAGTATCACCCGCATGGTGATACCGCTGTTTACGATACAATTGTTCGAATGGCTCAGCCTTTCTCATTACGCTACATGCTTGTCGATGGCCAAGGTAACTTTGGTTCTGTTGATGGTGATTCAGCGGCAGCGATGCGTTATACAGAAATTAGAATGTCAAAAATTGCGCATTCTATCCTGGCTGATTTAGATAAAGAGACGGTTGATTACGTACCTAACTATGACGGCACGGAAATGATCCCAGCCGTAATGCCAACGCGTATTCCTAACTTACTGGTTAATGGTACATCTGGTATCGCAGTAGGTATGGCGACTAATATTCCTCCACATAACTTAACTGAAGTTATCAATGGTTGTTTAGCTGTTATCGATAACAGTGATATTAGCTTTGAAGAGTTGTTAGAACATATTCCAGGACCAGATTTCCCAACTGCCGGTATTATCTCTGGCCGTGCTGGTATTCAAGAAGCATATTTAACCGGTCGTGGTAAAATAAAAATTCGTGCCCGTGCTGACATCGAAGTTGATGAAAAGTCTGGTAAAGAAACCATCGTTGTTCATGAATTACCATACCAAGTTAACAAAGCCCGTTTGATCGAAAAAATGGCTGAGTTAGTTAAAGAAAAACGTCTTGAAGGTATTTCTGCCCTACGTGATGAGTCTGATAAAGACGGCATGCGTATGGTCATTGAAGTGAAACGCGGTGAAGTCGGCGAAGTTATTTTAAATAACTTATATAAGCTTACTCAAATGCAAGTTTCATTTGGTTTAAACATGGTAGCACTGACCAACGGTCAGCCTAAATTGTTTAACTTACGTGAAATGCTTGATGCCTTTATTTTGCATCGTCGTGAAGTAGTAACACGTAGAACCATATTTGAATTAAGAAAAGCCCGTGAACGTGCTCATTTATTAGAAGGCTTATCAATTGCCCTTGCTAATATTGACCCGATCATCACGTTAATTAAAAATTCACCAACACCGAGTGAAGCGAAAGAGCAATTACTTGCACGTGGTTGGGATTTAGGTTTAGTTGCCGACATGCTTGCTGCAGCAGGTGATGACGCTGCACGCCCTGAGTGGGTTGAAGATGAATTTGGTATCCGTGACGGACAATACTTCTTAACACCTCCACAAGCACAAGCTATTTTAGACTTACGTTTACACAAGTTAACGGGTCTAGAACACGAGAAAATTTTAAGTGAATATAAAGCGTTATTAGATATCATTGCTGAATTGCTCTTTATCTTAGCAACGCCTACACGCTTAATGGAAGTTATCCGTGAAGAACTTGAAGAAATTCGCAATGACTTTGGTGATGAACGTCGTACAGAAATAACCAATGCCTCGCATGACTTATCGATGGAAGACTTGATCACAGAAGAAGACGTTGTAGTGACGCTTTCTCACGAAGGTTATGTCAAATATCAGATATTGAGTGATTACCAAGCGCAACGTCGCGGTGGTAAAGGTAAAGCAGCAACGAAAATGAAAGAAGAAGACTTCATTGAGCGTTTGTTGATTGCTAATACACACGATACTATTTTATGTTTCTCAGATCGCGGTAAGCTTTACTGGTTGAAAGTATACCAGTTGCCTCTAGCAAGTCGTACAGCTCGTGGTCGTCCAATTGTCAATATTTTACCGCTTGAAGATGATGAACGTATCACCGCTATTTTACCAGTGCGTGAATATGAAGAAGACAAATTCATTATCATGGCAACAGCGTCAGGTACGGTGAAGAAAACGGCCCTAACAGCTTATAAAAACCAACGTGCTAACGGTATTATTGCCTTGAACTTACGTGATGACGATACCTTAATTGGCGTAGATATCACTAACGGTGAAAATGACATCATGTTGTTCTCTGACGCAGGTAAAGTTGTGCGCTTTAACGAGAAGAAACGTGATAGTGAAACCGGTGAAATAAAAGTAGATCCTGAAACTGGCGAACAATTATGGGCATTAAAACCTATTGGTCGTACAGGTACAGGTGTACGTGGTATTAAACTTGAAGGTGATCAAAAAGTAGTCTCGTTAATTGTCCCTAAGAATGATGGTCCAATCTTGACAATAACTGAAAATGGTTATGGTAAACGTACTGCGTTAGACGAATATCCAGCGAAAAGTCGTGCCACTAAAGGTGTTGTTTCAATTAAAGTCAGCGAACGTAATGGCCCTGTTGTTGGTGCTGTTCAAGTAGAAGACAAAGACGAAATAATGCTTATTACAGACAACGGTACATTAGTACGTACCCGTGTTGATGAAGTTAGTGTCATTGGTCGTAACACTCAAGGTGTTCGTATTATCCGTACTATTGAAGGCGAACATGTTGTTGCTCTTCAACGTATTGATGAAGTGGAAGAAGTTGAAGTGTTCGAAGAAGGTGAGGAAGGAGAAGTATCTTCATCTGAAGCATCACAAACAGGTGAACAAGTAGCGTCACCTGAGACTGATAGCGAAGATCCAACTCTCACGAACGACGATACTCCCGAGTAACCGTTGTTAACTTGAAAAAAGGCGGTGATTACCGCCTTTTTTTATGAGCAAAATTTATCAAATTCGAAGTTTATAAAAAGTTATATCAAAGTTGATATTCGAATTGATGCTACGGGCTAATTAGGTATGCTAGCAGACAGCATAAAAACCGATTGTTGGCCTCGATATATTCATAACATGGTTGAGCGTTTTTAAAATCAGATTCATGTGTTTGTATTTCGCTAAAATTAGCCGATACAATAAGTAAATTTAATAAGGGTGTACTGTAAAATGTCTAGTGTTTACAACTTTTGCGCAGGTCCGGCTATGCTGCCTGTAGATGTAATGAAAACAGCGCAAAAAGAATTTTTAAATTTCGCGGATACTGGTAGCTCAGTCATGGAGCTCAGCCATAGAAGTAAAGAGTTTATTGCTGTTGCAGAACAAGCCGAGGCAAATTTACGTACTTTAATGGCGATTCCTGATAATTATAAAGTGCTATTTTGTCATGGTGGTGGTCGTGGGCAGTTTTCAGCGGTTGCATTAAATTTACTAGGCGATACAAATAAAGCTGATTATGTCGTTTCAGGCGCTTGGTCAAAAGCGGCAGCAGAAGAGGCAAGCCATTACGGTGATATTAATGTCATCAATGCGATGGACAGTAATGACGATACCCAACGTGTTAAGCCCAGTAGTGAATGGAAAATTAGAGCCGATGCAGCTTATGTACACTATTGCCCGAATGAAACGGTAGACGGCATTGAAATTTTTGTAGTGCCAAATACCGGTGATATTCCGCTCGTTGCTGATATGTCTTCCACTATTTTATCTCGTGAATTTGATGTCAGTAAGTTTGGTTTAATTTACGCTGGTGCGCAAAAGAATATCGGCCCATCAGGTTTAACTTTAGTGATTGTGCGTGAAGATTTACTCGGTAAGGCACATATTGATACCCCTTCAATTATGAACTATCAAATATTGGCTAAAAATGGCTCTATGTACAATACGCCACCAACATATGCTTGGTACTTGGCAGGGCTTGTATTTGAATGGCTGTTAGCAAAAGGTGGTGTCAGCGCCATTGCGAAAATTAATCGTCAAAAAGCACAATTACTGTATCAATATATTGATCAAAGCGACTTTTATAAAAATTCTATTGTTGAAGAAAATAGAAGTTTGATGAATATTCCTTTCTGGTTAAACGACGACAGTTTATCAGCTGAGTTTGTTAAGCAAGCAGAGGCACAAGGTTTAACTGCGCTGAAAGGGCACCGTATGGTTGGCGGCATGAGAGCCAGTATTTATAACGCCATGCCAATTGAAGGTGTACAAGCATTAATTGATTTTATGGAAACATTTGCAGCAGGAGCTAAATAGCATGGAGCAATTAACTTTAAATCCAATCAATAAAATCAATGGTGAAGTTTTTTTACCGGGTTCAAAAAGCTTATCTAATCGCGCGCTTTTAATCGCAGCGTTAGCTAATGGCACAACAAAAATCACTAACCTACTGGTCAGTGATGACATTAACCATATGCTTAATGCACTGAAAACATTAGGTATTGAATATACCCTAAGTGATTGTGGTACCCAATGTACTGTTGTTGGTAATAACGGCTTTTTTAATTCAAAACACTCTTTAGAATTGTATTTGGGTAATGCCGGTACTGCGATGCGTCCATTATGTGCAGCACTCGCTGCAAGTGAAGGAGAATTTGTTTTAACTGGCGAACCAAGAATGAAAGAAAGACCCATTGGTCATTTGGTTGATGCCTTAGCGCAACTCAATGCTGACATTGAATACATTGAGAACAAAGATTACCCGCCAGTAAAAATAAAGGGTAAGTCTTTAATGGGCAGTACTGTCAAAATCGATGGTTCGATATCAAGTCAGTTTTTAACCGCTATATTGATGGTGACACCGCTATTAGCTACTGATACCAATATCGAAATAACAGGAGAATTGGTCTCTAAACCGTATATTGATATTACCCTCGACATTATGTCGAGATTTGGCGTTACAGTGGAAAATAACGATTATCAATCGTTTACCGTTAAAGGAAAGCAAAGCTATCAAGCTGTTGAAAAGTATATGGTAGAAGGTGATGCATCTTCGGCTTCATATTTTCTAGCCGCTGGCGCTATAAAAGGCGGACAAGTTACCGTACACGGCGTCGGTAAACTCAGTGTTCAGGGCGACAAATATTTTGCTGATGTGCTTGAAAAAATGGGCGCAGAAGTTATTTGGCATGATGAGTCCATTACGGTAATAGGGAAGCCCCTCAACGCAGTTGATATGGATATGAACCATATTCCCGATGCTGCGATGACCATAGCAACAACTGCGCTGTTTGCTAAAGGTACAACGACGATTCGTAATATTTATAATTGGCGAGTAAAAGAAACCGATCGTTTAACTGCGATGGCAACAGAGTTAAGAAAAGTTGGTGCTACAGTTATCGAGGGTGAAGATTTTATTACCATTACGCCACCTTCGACGATAAAGCACGCAGAGATTGATACCTATAACGATCATCGTGTGGCAATGTGTTTTTCACTGGTCGCATTAAGTGATACTCCCGTTACCATTAATGACCCTAAATGTACGGCAAAAACATTCCCTGATTATTTTGAAAAGTTAGCGCAAGTTTCTAGCTAAAATAGCGGGATAAAAATTTTTACGCGATTTTGAACAATAAATCCCGTATAATGCCGCCGATTTTCGACTTTAGGAGTTATTTATATGCAGGAAAGCATTCCAGTCATTACTATTGATGGGCCAAGTGGTGCCGGTAAAGGAACTGTTGCGCGTATTGTTGCCGAACAATTAGGTTGGCATTTATTAGATAGCGGCGCAATTTATCGTGTACTAGCCGTAGCAGCCCAACATCATAATATTGGTGTTGACGACGAAGATTCCTTACTGCCAGTTGCCGCGCATCTAGATGTGCAGTTTAAAATAAGTAGTAAAGGTGAAGGTAAAGTTATTTTGGAAGGTGAAGACGTTTCAAATGCGATACGAACCGAAGAAATAGGCGCACTTGCCTCAAAAGTTGCTGCATTTCCTCGTGTAAGAGAGGCGTTATTACGTCGCCAACGAGCGTTTAAAGTAGCACCAGGTTTAGTAGCTGACGGCCGAGATATGGGCACCGTAGTTTTTACTCGTGCACCAGTTAAAGTCTTTTTAACAGCAAGCGCTGAAGAAAGGGCACAAAGAAGATTTAATCAGTTGAAAGCAAAAGGCTTTGATGTTAAAATCGGGCGCCTTTTGGATGACATACGTCTGAGAGATGAGCGAGATCAAAACCGAAAGGTGGCGCCGCTTGTCCCTGCAGAAGGTGCGTTAATTATTGATTCTACTGAACTTTCTATTGAAGAAGTGGTTGGTAAAATCCTTTCATTTAGTAATGAAAAATTAATGTAAAACGAAGTAATGATGCTTCAAAATAACCTAAGGTATGGATGCGTTAGGTCTTATTAACAACCCCATGAAACATGTATGTTGATTGGATTAACTCTGAGTTCATAGACAAATTATGACTGAAAATTTTGCACAACTTTTTGAAGAAAGTTTAAAAACAATCGAAACACGCCCTGGATCAATCATCAAAGGGACTGTAGTTGCCATCACTAAAGACAACGTTTTAGTAGACGCTGGCTTAAAATCTGAATCTGTTATTTCAATTGACCAGTTCAAAAGTCTTACAGGCGAAGTAGAAGTTGCTGTAGGCGATGAAGTTGATGTGTCGCTTAAAGCTACAGATGATGGTTTCGGTGAAACTATTCTTTCTCGTGATGACGCAAAACGTCATGAAGCATGGCAAGTGCTTGAAAAAGCATATGAAGAAAAAGAAACTATTATCGGTGTTATCAACGGTAAAGTTAAAGGTGGTTTCACAGTTGAAGTTAGCAACATCCGTGCTTTCTTACCTGGTTCATTAGTAGATGTACGTCCTATCCGTGACACTACTCACCTTGAAGGTAAAGATTTAGAATTTAAAGTTATTAAGCTTGATCAAAAGCGTAATAACGTTGTTGTATCTCGTCGTGCTGTTATCGAATCAGAAAGCAGTGTTGAACGTGATGAACTTCTTGCTTCTCTTGCTGAAGGCATTGAAGTTAAAGGTATCGTTAAGAACCTTACTGACTACGGTGCATTCGTAGACTTAGGCGGTATTGACGGCCTACTTCACATCACAGATATGGCTTGGAAACGTGTTAAGCACCCAAGCGAAATCGTAAATGTTGGTGATGAAATTCAAGTTAAAGTATTGAAATTTGACCGTGAGCGTACTCGTGTATCTCTAGGTATGAAGCAGTTAGGCGAAGATCCATGGGTTGCTATCGCTAAACGTTACCCTGAAGGCGCTAAGCTTACAGGTCGCGTAACTAACTTAACTGACTACGGTTGTTTCGTTGAAATCCAAGAAGGCGTTGAAGGTTTAGTTCACGTTTCTGAAATGGATTGGACTAACAAAAACATCCACCCATCTAAAGTTGTTAACTTGGGTGACACTGTTGAAGTTATGGTTCTTGAAATTGACGAAGAACGTCGTCGTATTTCTCTTGGCCTTAAACAATGTATCCCGAACCCTTGGGAAGAGTTTGCTAAAAACTTCAACAAAGGCGACAAAGTATCAGGTAAGATCAAGTCAATTACTGACTTTGGTATCTTCATTGGTCTTGACGGCGGCATAGATGGTCTTGTTCACTTATCTGATATCTCATGGGCTGGCGGTGAAGAAGCTGTTCGTGAATACAAGAAAGGTGATGAAATCTCAGCTGTAGTACTTCAAGTTGACCCTGAGCGCGAGCGTATCTCTTTAGGTGTTAAACAAACTGAAGATGATCCGTTTAATCAATACCTTGCAGATAACAAAAAAGGTGCTATTGTTACAGGTAAGGTAATTGAAGTAGACGCTAAAGGCGCTAAAATTGAATTAGCTGAAGGCGTTGAAGGTTACCTTCGTGTTGCTGATATTTCACGTGAGCGTATCGAAGATGCGACTACTGAATTATCTGTTGATGACAGCGTTGAAACTAAGTTTGTTGGTGTTGATCGTAAGAACCGCACTATCAGCTTATCAATCAAAGCTAAAGATCAAGCAGACGAACGTGAAGCTATGGATACATTGAACCAAACTCCAGAAGATGATTCTGGTTTGAGTGCAATGGCTGAAGCGTTTAAAAACGCTAAGATTTAATTCCTAGCAATACCAAGTGAAGAAGAACTGCTTATTGCGGTTCTTCTTTTAATGTTTAAATCCCATGGCGCGTAGCTATAGTGAACACTGGAGGTCAAATGACCAAATCAGAACTCATTGAAAGATTGGCAGATAAATTAAACCATTTAGCTGCTAAAGATGTAGAACAAGCTATTAAAGAAATTCTTGAAATGATGGCGCAAACCTTGTCAAAAGGTGAGCGTATTGAAATTAGAGGTTTTGGCAGCTTTTCGTTGCATTATCGTGCTCCACGTGTTGGACGGAACCCAAAAACTGGCGAGTCTGTTGAACTCGAAGGTAAATACGTTCCGCATTTTAAACCTGGTAAAGAATTACGTGAAAGAGTAAATCTTTCAATCGCGTAATTGCAGAATTGATGAATAAACGGCATGCTATGAGCATGCCTTTTTTTTGTGTTGTTTTGGATGAATCATCATGCGTCTTTATATTACTTTAATCCTTTTCTTAATGTTATTAGCTGTTGCCTTTGTTTTTGGCACTCAAAATGATCAAATGTTGACATTAAATTATTTGATCGCAAAAACAAATATTTCAGTAGCCGCCGCCGTTGGCTTATTCACCGGTATCGGGTTTTTGCTTGGTTTATTATTTGTTTTGTTTTGGAAACTACTTCGAATGGTGAAACCCAATAAAAAAGAAATATTAACCCCAGGAAAAAAATCTTAATATGTTAGGGTTATTATTTTTATTACTGCCTGTTGCCATGGGCTATGGTTGGTTTATGGGGCGTAATAGCGTCAAGCAAAATGACCATAGTGCCAAACAAGAACTGTCCATTAAGTACTCAACAGGCTTAAATTATTTGCTGTCTAATCAGCAAGATAAAGCTATTGATTTTCTTTTAGAAGCTTTAAAAGTAGAAGATGACAGTGTTGAAGCTCATTTTGCCATGGCAAACTTATTTAGACGTCGTGGTGAGCTAGACAGAGCTTTAAAAGTACACGAACACCTTGTTAGGCAGAAACACTTACCCAATAGTGCTAAACAACAAGCGGTGTTTGAACTCGCGAAAGACTTTCTCAGTGCTGGATTATATGATCGCGCTGAAGCGATGTTCCACAAATTATTAAAATCTAAAATTTATGGTTTAAAGTCACTTAGCGCCTTGATGCAGATTTATCAATCAACAAAAGATTGGCAGCAGGGTATTGCACTGAAAAAAGCCATTGCTAAAACCCAAGATAAAAAATTATTACATACTTTAGCTAATTTCTATTGTGAACTCGCTACTATAGCGCTTGAGCAAGACAAATTTATCGAAGTGATTGAGCTACTAGAAAATGCACTTAATCATGATCCAAACTCTTCACGAGCAAATTGGTTGATGGCTCAGATATATGAAAATCATCAGCAATACAATGAAGCTTGCCTGTGTTACAAAGCGATATATGAACAGGACAAAGAGTTTTTCCCGGATGTAATTGAGAAGATGTTTCTTTGTTATCAAGCGCTTGATGCTGAAAAAGAATTCTTTCAATTTATTAGAAAAGTTTATGATGAAACCGGTAGCACTAGTGCCCTGATCAAATACTTAAGTCACATTGAACAGTCGAAAGGTTCTAATCACGCGAAAAACTTCATCTTATCAGCATTAAAAAGGCGTCCAACAATTCGTGGCTTTAAACATTTTGTTAAAATGCAAATGGGTGATAGTCAGCCGGAAAGTACTACCGATAATCTCGAAGTGATCACTGAGTTAGTTGCGGCCTATTTAAATGTTAAGCATAGATACAGTTGTAGAAACTGTGGTTTCAATTCAGGTACACATTATTGGTCTTGTCCATCATGTCATGATTGGGAGCAATTAAAGCCTGTAAGAGGCTTAGACGGCGAGTAAAATATTACAAAAACGTGACAGGTTAGTTACCTAAAGTACACCCTATTTAAGTTAGAATTTTTACCTATTGAGGAAAACCGAATGAAAGATGCAAAAGTTGTTGTCGCCTTAGATTTTGATAATAAAGATGAGGCATTATCTTTTGTAGATAAAATTCAGCCAAGTGAATGTCGCCTAAAAGTTGGCAAAGAAATGTTTACTCACTTTGGACCTGAATTTGTTAAAGCATTGGTCGAGCGTGATTTTGATGTGTTTCTCGATTTAAAATTTCATGATATCCCTAATACTGTTGCTAAAGCTGTCGCAGCGGCTGCTGACTTAGGCGTGTGGATGGTCAATGTGCATGCTTCTGGCGGTTTAAAGATGATGGAACAAGCAAAAGAAGCCTTAATACCATATGGCGATAAAGCACCATTGTTAATTGCTGTGACTGTTTTAACCAGCATGGGTGAAGATGATTTAGCCGGTATTGGCATCAGTAGAACGCCGGCAGAGCAAGTGATACATTTAGCGAGTTTGACGAAGCAAGCAGGCTTAGATGGTGTAGTTTGTTCCGCGATGGAAGCGCAATCGTTGAAAAGCTTGTTAGGTAAAGAGTTTAAACTTGTGACACCAGGTATACGCCCAGAAGGCGCTAATGCTGACGATCAAAAGCGTATAATGACACCTAAAGAAGCGATTAATGTTGGGGTTGATTATTTAGTGATTGGGCGTCCGATCACCAAAGCTGATAATCCACATCAAGTCTTGAAAGAAATAAATCAGTCTATTACTTAACTACATCATTTGCTCAGATATCACGTTTGTTATTTGACAAATAGTCACAAGCCTTCTAAACCTAATATAACGGATGTTAGTCTAACTTCATTCGTTTATATGGAAATTTAATTTATTAAAAGGAAGGTTTTATGAACAAGCATATCTGTTATTTATTCATTCTATTATTTACTGTTATTTCTCAACCGTTAAGCGCAGCTGATGCTGAAAAGCCAACTGAAGTTATAGCGCCTCAAAATATCCTCGTTGTTGATATTAATAAAGCTGATGTTGAAACATTAGCCTCTTTAAAAGGTATCGGAAAGAAAAAGGCAATCGCAATTGTTGCATATCGAGAATTAAATGGCGATTTTAACACTGTTGATGATTTACTGAATGTTAAAGGGATAGGCGAGCAAACATTACACTTAAATAAAGAAAAAATTAAGTTGTAAATGTTTAAGATTTCGAATGAAATCAATAGTAAAAGCCAGTCAATTGACTGGCTTTTTAATCGATAGGGCTATAAAAGGCTATCTAGTGTTAATTCCATCATACCGTTAAACGTTGTTTCACGCTCATCCGCAGTGGTTTCTTCACCGGTTTTAATATGATCGCTGACCGTTAATACAGTAAGTGCTTTTTTACCATACTCTGCTGCAACGCCATATAAACCAGCCGCTTCCATTTCAACAGCTAAAATGCCGTATTTTTCCATCAAAGCAAACATTTCAGGTTGCGGCGTGTAAAATAAATCTGAAGTGAAAATATTACCAACGCGGACTGCTTTGCCCGTTTTTTCTGCCGTTGTTACAACTTTATGTAACAAGCCAAAATCGGCTGTAACAGCAAAGTCACAACCATTTAAACGTGAACGATTTACGTTAGAATCCGTACTTGCAGACATTCCAATGATAATATCTCGCACTTTAATATCATCACGTACCGCGCCACACGAACCTATACGAATGATGTTTTCAACACCATAGTCGCGATAAAGCTCAGTTGCGTAGATCGATATTGAAGGAATGCCCATTCCTGAGCCCATTACTGAAACGGGTTTGCCTTTATATGTGCCTGTATAACCAAACATATTACGTACGCGTGTTACGCATTTTACGTCATCTAGGAAATTGTCAGCGATGAATTTTGCGCGTAATGGATCGCCCGGCATAAGTACCGTTTTTGCGAAATCGCCGTTGTTTGCTTCTATATGTGCTGTTGCCATGAGTGTTAACCTTTGTTAATGGTGTTCAATCACAGTAAGTTTCTAGCCGTTGCTGAATGAGTCAGCCGCTATCAAGGATTTTTTACTGATGTGTCTTTTAAAAAATTAAAGTCGAATTCTAACTGAAAAAGGCCTTAATGATCCAGTGATAAGTTAGCTTGCTTTAAACGATATTTCTAATTTTATTTCTTAACGCTAATTTTTCACTGGCTGATAAAAAACATGCTTTAAGCGAGTTTTCTTGTAATTGCATAATTTCTTTATCATTAAAACCCAGCGTATTACGGGCAATATTGTATTCGTTTTTTAACTCAATGCCTTGTACACCAGGGTCGTCAGTATTTAAACAAACTAATAAGCCTTTAGCTAAAAACTGTTTAATTGGGTGTTGGCTTAAATCTTTGATGGTGCCCGTTTGAAAGTTCGATGTTAAACAAGACTCTATAGCAATGTCATGTTGTAACATGTAGTCCATCAGTTTTTCATCTGTGCGACAAGCAACCCCATGACCAATGCGCTGAGCGTGTAATTGATTAATAGCTTGCCAAATACTTTCAGCGCCAGCTGCTTCTCCAGCATGAACAGTAACATTGAGTTGAGCTTTTTGAACTTGTTTAAAGTGACTTACAAACATTTCACCAGGAAAATTATATTCATCACCGGCTAAATCAACGGCAATTAAGTGATCTTTATGAGCTAGAAGGGCATCTAACTCAGCTTGGCATTTTTCAACGCCAAAAGTCCGACTTAAAATGCCAATTAAATTGATTTGTACATCATATGTGTTACACGCATCTTTTACTCCATCGATTACAGCAGCGACAACATCAGCAACGTCGAGGTTATTATTCATTGCCATGTAATAAGGGGAAAAGCGTAATTCCGCATAATGAATACCTGCATTATAGGCATCTTCAACGTTTTCATAAGAGATACGCTTACAATCGTCTAGTGTTTTAAGTACTGTCACACCCCAATCAAGTTTACTGAGAAATGCCAATAGATCGCTTTCACTACCTTGAACTTGTACGTGAGGGATAAAATCTTCGAAATTAGTTTCAGGCAAAACGATATCGTGTTTTTGTGCTAACGACCAAATGGTTTGAGGACGAATGTTACCGTCTAAGTGTCTGTGTAAGTCGATTAAGGGTAATTGAGAATGTATCATCGTTTTGTAGCAGCCTATTTGTTTTTTATTAGAAAGACGATTTGATGAATTTAAAGTAAAGCTAAAAACATCAATAATCGAATGCATTTATTATACACCTATTTTCGTATTTTATGTTGCTATTAGAGTATTAACACTGATAAGTTAGAGAGGGATTAATTATCTAGGTGTCTAGACGTAAATATTAAATAGCGAATAATTCGCAGTATAAAGAGAAGCATTATGGTTAAGAAAACTGACGACGTTCGTATTAATAAAATTAAAGAACTTTTACCTCCTATCGCCTTACTTGAGCGATTTCCTTCTTCAAAGCAAGCTACGAAGTCAGTTTATGCTGGTCGACAAGCCATAAGTAAAATATTCAATAACCAAGATGATCGTCTATTAGTCGTTATTGGACCGTGTTCTATTCACGACCCAAAAGCAGCACTAGAATATGGTGAGCGTTTAGTTAAGTTACGTGAAAAATACCAGGATACACTTGAAATTGTTATGCGGGTTTACTTTGAAAAGCCAAGAACAACCGTTGGTTGGAAAGGGCTTATCAACGACCCTTATATGGATAATAGTTTCAAACTCAACGATGGTCTGCGTATTGGCCGTAAGTTGTTATTGGATTTAAATAATTTAGGTTTACCTACAGCAGGTGAATTTCTAGATATGATCACCCCGCAATATATGGCAGATTTTATGTGTTGGGGCGCTATCGGTGCTCGTACAACGGAAAGCCAAGTACATCGTGAACTAGCCTCTGGTCTATCCTGCCCAGTTGGCTTTAAAAATGGTACCGATGGAACAATTAAAGTGGCGATAGATGCTATAGGCGCAGCTAGCGCATCACATCATTTTCTATCGGTAACCAAGTACGGTCATTCTGCGATTGTTGAAACCACCGGCAATGAAGACTGCCATATTATTTTACGTGGTGGCAGAACAACAAACTATGATGCTGGTAGTGTAAAAACAGTGACAGAGCAGTTAACTAAATCTGGTTTGAATAGCAATATTATGATTGATTTTAGCCATGCTAACAGCAGTAAGAAATTTGAAAATGAAATGTTAGTTTGCCAAGATGTTTGCCAACAAATGAGTAGCGGCAACACCAATATCTTTGGTGTGATGGTAGAAAGTCATTTAGTAGAAGGGCGTCAAGATCTTGTTGAAGGTGAAGCCTTAACTTATGGCCAAAGTATCACCGATGCTTGTATTGGTTGGCAAGATACTGAAACCTTATTAGCTGAACTATCTCAAGCTGTAATTAACCGTAGAGCTTTATAAATATCTCAATATAATTAACCAACAGTTTACCACTTTTAAAACCAGTCAATGATCAATTGACTGGTTTTTTTGTGCTCTTAAGCAGCCAAAAACGGTGATGTCAAATAACAACTGTTCGGGAAATGAATGCTTGGCAGTCTACAAATCGCACTAAATATCAAATGGTTAAAGTGTTTTTTGTGGCAAGGTGGCTCTAACTCTATGATTAAACAAAGATAGGTTAGTGCATATCAATGCAGTTTTGCTTATCCCTAACTGAGATTAAATACTATTCAACGCTGAAAAACTACTTTTTAACTTACGCTAATCAAGCAAATGTAAATCAGTGTAAAGAACATTGTTTGTGTTTATGCTCAGTCATAATATATAAAACCCATTAGTATAATTATCGTTATTTTAATCGCGATATAAGTAATAGAGTGACCTATTATTTAATTCTAATCGTATAGAAAATTTAAGTACTGTTAACTCCGTCCATGAGGGTAGGTTTTGAAAGCTAGTTTGAATAAAACAAATAATCAGCCAGATACTAGGCAACGATTTAGTATGAAGGTAATAAAATTATCGAGGGTTAACCACAGTACCATTGCAGCAACATTATTTGCGTTGTCGATTAGTGCTTGTAGTTCACCAAGTGGATTATTTGAAAATATAGCTCAGGAGAATATTAAGCAAAATGCACCAATTAACTGGCAAGCTAATAAGGCTAAGTCGGTTGACTCCGCGAATGTTGTTGATGGCTGGTTAGCTAGTTTTAATGATAATGCATTAGCAGATATGGTCGCATACGCGCTAGAGAATAACTACCAGCTCGCTGCTGAGCGTATTAATGTTGAACTTGCTAAAGAACAGTTGCAAGTAAGTGCTGCCAGTGATTTGCCAGAATTATCTTTATCACTTGATAACGCAAGGCGTAAGCAGGTTAGCGATAATACGAGCAACTATCAAACCAGTGCAGATATCAGTATAGACCTACGTTACGAAATGGATGTATGGGGCAAGTTATCTGATCAGCAAAACCAAAACCGTTTAAAATATGCCGCTAGTCAAGCAAGCTATAAACGACTTGAAAGCGATTTAGTGGTTAATATTTCTCAAGCATGGTTTGACTTAATACAAGCGCAGCAATTATTAAATTTATATCAAGAGCGGGCTGATAACTTACAAAACAATTTAGCGATGATTGAATCATCTTATCAATTAGGCTTGAATGACGCATTAGATGTCTACTTAACTAAAAACAATGTAAATCAAGAGCTTGCAAGAGTATCTCAGCAGCAACAAACTTTACTAAAGGCAACTAGACAACTGGAACTCTTACTGGGTGATTATCCTTTTGCTAAAAAAGTGACTCAGCAAAAGCTACCATTGATCAATGATGAGATATCGCTAGGTTTACCTGCTCAACTGTTAACGAGACGTGCAGATATACAAGCGCAATGGTTGGAGTTACTTGCCTTGGATGCCGGCTTAGCCGTTGCACATAAACGACGTTTCCCCAGTTTCAATTTAATAGCTAATGTTAGTGACAGTGCTGATGAACTGACCAATTTACTCGATGGTGGCGCCTTAGCTTGGTCTTTGATTGGCAGTATTTCTAGCCCGTTATTTAATGCGGGGAAGTTAGCGTCATTGGAGCAACAGGCAAGATTACAGGTTGAACAAAAAGAGCAGCAATATTTACAACAAGTGTACCAAGCCTTTGCTGACGTTGAAAATAGTATCAGTGAGCGAGACTCACTTAAACAGCGTTATGCATATTTTATTAAAGCTCAAGAAAATGCCTTAGCTGCTGAGAAACTTTCGTTCGATAAATATCTTCGTGGCTTAGTTAGCTACACCACTGTTTTAGAGTCGCAACGACGTTCATTTGATGCTCAAACAACGGTGATCCAATTGACCAAGCAACTATTACAAAATCGTATTGAATTATATCAAGCTCTTGGAGGTAATTACTTAGCAAGTAATTCAGAAATTACCCAACAAGACTCTTTAGAAAAGGGCTTATTACAAGCTCCGCTAACTCAACGCACTAGCATGGATAAATAATGTCAGCAAAATTTAAAAAATTATTGCCAATAATTGTTTTGGCTTCATTAATATTTTTGGCGTACATCGTCACAAGTAATCCACCATCAACTAAACGTGGGCGTCCAAGTGCTGTGCCGCAGCTAAATGTCCAAGTACAAAAACTGACTCGTGATGACATGGCTATTACTATTTCAAGTTATGGCACAATAAAACCACGCACGCAAAGCAGGCTTTTACCGCAAGTTTCTGGCCAAATAATTAACATTAGCCCGAAATTCCGTGCCGGTGGGTTTTTCGAGCAAGGTGATGTTTTAGTGCAGATAGATAAACGAGATTTAGTTGCTGAAGTGAAAATATCTCAAAGTAATCTTTTTAGTGCCAAGCAGCGTTTAAGTGAAGAGCAAGCCCGTGTTGAGCAAGCAAAATTAGATTGGCAACGCTTAGGTAATAGTGCGCAAGCGCCTGACTTGGTATTACGTAAACCACAATTGATGGCTGCAGAAGCAGATGTTTACTCGGCACAAGCAGGCTTAGTTAAAGCAGAACTCGCCTTAGAGCGAAGTGAAATTGTCGCACCATACACCGGACGGATATTGAGTAAGTCAGTTGATGTAGGGCAAGTCGTCAGCGTTGGCACCGAATTAGCAGAAATTTATGCCGTAGATTACGTAGAAATACGCTTACCACTTAAAAATAAAGACTTACCTTACATGGTATTACCTGAGAGCAGTCGCTATGAGGATGAAAACGTTCATCAACAACCTACGGTCACTATTTATTCAGATTTAGTGGCTAGACAAAGCTGGCAGGGCAAAGTTGTTCGTACTGAAGGGGCCTTCGATGCTGAATCGCAGCAGTTGTTTGTTGTAGCGCAAATTGATGACCCCTACGGAAAAAATGATGACGGAAATTTACCGTTAAAAATTGGCCAATATGTCAGTGCAAAAATTCAAGGGAAAATCATTAAACAAGCTTTAGCTATCCCAAACCGTGCAATTTATCAGGGTAGTTATGTCTATGTCGTTGAAGACAATATTTTAAAAAGAAAAAATATTACCATTGCCTGGCAAAATGATGATGTTGCAGTGATTAAGTCAGGTTTAGAAGCTAATGAGATGTTGGTATTAACTCCATTAGGACAGGTGACTTCTGGGACTATTGTTAATATCAGTAGCATTGATGGCAAGTTTGTAGAAATAGATGACGATAATACCGGTAAAGCTGAGCGAAAAAATAAAGGCCAGCGTAAAACAAAAGAGCGTCCTGAGTTAAAGGGTAAATCTAAGGGAGCCGAGTCATGATTGCTTGGTTTGCAAAAAATCATGTAGCGGCCAACTTGCTGATGATCACCATCTTATTGGCAGGTATATTTTCTATAAAAAGAAGTATCCCACTTGAGGTGTTTCCATCATTTGAAAGTGAAATAGTCAATGTCAGTATATCGCTACGTGGCTCAACTCCTGAAGATGTAGAGCAAGGTGTGGCAATTCGAATTGAAGAAGCGGTTCAAGATCTTCAAGGGGTTGAAAAAATCACCAGTACGTCAACAGAAGGAAGAGCGACAGTACGTATTGAAGCAGACTCTTCTACCGATGTACGAGATTTATTAGCCGATATTAAAAGTCGAGTCGACGCTATCAACACTTTCCCTGCTGATGCAGAAAAGCCAGTTATAGCTATAGCACAACGGATCAGAGATGTTATTTCAGTGACCATAGCCTCTGAATATAGCGAAATTGAAATACGTCAATTTGCCGAGCAAGTACGTGATGATCTGTTGCGGTTACCTGAAGTTACGCAAGTTGCCCTTGATGCGGTTAGAGATTATGAAATCAGCATTGATGTTAACCAAAGTAAATTGGAACAATATCAATTAACGCTTTCTGAAATTTCAACCGCGATACGTAATAGCTCAGTTGATATCTCGGCCGGCAATGTTAAAACAGAAGGCGGTGACATTTTAGTTAGAAATACAGGTCAAGCTTATCGTCGTGATGAATTTGAAAAAGTAGTAATAAAAACTAATACCGATGGCACTTTTCTGTACCTTGAAGACATTGCTGAAGTGACTGATGGCTTTGAAGAAACGCCTCTTAGGGCACGTTTTAATGGCCAACAGGGCGCTTTAATTGATGTTTTTAGAATTGGTAATCAAAGTGCCATCGAGGTTGCCGATGCGGTTAAAAAGTATATTGATGAGCGTCAAGACACCTTACCTCAGGGCTTCGTATTAAGTTATTGGGATGATGATTCTGAAGTGGTAAAAAGCCGTTTAAATACACTGATCACTAATGCTTTACAGGGCGGGTTTTTGGTTTTGTTACTACTAACGCTATTCTTGCGTCCATCGATAGCATTTTGGGTATCTATCGGTATACCTGTCAGTTTTATGGGCGCTTTTATCGTAATGCCATTTTTTGATATTTCTATTAATATCATGAGTTTATTTGGTTTTATCTTGGTACTGGGTATTGTTGTTGATGACGCCATAGTAACGGGCGAAAACATTTATCGGCATACTCAAACAGCCTCTAGTGGCATTGAAGCGGCAATTAAAGGGACACAAGAAGTTGCGACACCCGTTACCTTTGGTATTTTAACTACCGTTGCGGCATTCTTACCGTTAGCTTTTATCGAAGGACAGCGAGGCGCTTTATTCGCACAAATTCCGGTCATTGTTATTCCGGTATTAATCTTCAGTTTAATCGAATCTAAATTCGTCCTTCCGTCACATTTGAAATCACTACGATTACGCAGTGAAAATACGAAACAATCAAAATTTAGTGTTTGGCAACAAGGTTTCGCTGACGGCTTTGAAAATGCCATTCTTAAATATTACAAACCACTACTATCGGTAGCAATAAAAAATCGCTTAACAACCATTGCACTCTTTCTGGGAGTCTTTATTTTAATTGTTGCATTTATTATGAGTGGTTGGACTCGCTTTGTATTCTTCCCTCGTATTGCCAGCGAAACCGCACGGGCTAACGTCACCATGCCAGTGGGTGCCAGTTTTGATGTTGTTGACGCCTATGTCGATAAAATGTCAAAAGCAGCAAAAACATTACAAGAAAAGTATCGTGATGAAGACGGTAAAAGCCTTATATTAAATACTTTAGCTATTACAAAAGAAGAACAAGGACGAGTACGTTTTGAAATCTTGCCAGCAGATAAAAATGACACTGGTGTCGGTATAGCGCAACTGGTTGCTGAATGGCGGAAATTAATTGGTCCACTGCCGGGCGCAGAAAGTCTCACTTTTAGAGCTGAAATAGGTCGTGGCGGTAATCCAATCGATATTCAACTGTCGGCAACCAACTTGCAAACCCTTAAACAAGTGTCGGAAGAGGTTAAAGCTAGAGTTAGAACATACCCAACAGCGTTTGAAATTGCCGACAGTTTATCTGATGGCAAAGAAGAGTTGCAAATTGAACTTACAGCGCAAGGATATGCAATGGGTATGAGCAATGCTTGGGTCACTAAACAAGTACGGGATGCTTATTTTGGTGCTGAAATACAACGCATTCAACGTGGTCGAGATGACGTGCGCGTGATGCTACGTTTTCCATTATCTGAGCGTCAATCGATTGCTAAACTCAATGATATGCTGATCAATACACCAACTGGCGGTAAAGTACCTTTATCGCATGTGGCAAATTTAAAGCCGGGTAAAAGTCCATCAGCTATTACTCGTATCGATAGGTATCGCACGGTAAATGTGACCGCTGATATTGATAAAAACACCACGAACATGACCGTATTAAATGAAGACCTTAAACAGTATCTAACTGAGTTAATGGGCAAATATCCCGGTGTTTCTTTCAGCTTGGAAGGTGAGGCACGTGAACAGTCTGACTCATTTACTAGCTTGGCTTGGGGCTTAATGTTTGTGTTCTTTATCATCTACTGTTTACTGGCCATTCCTTTTAAATCATACGTGCAGCCGATTATCGTGATGTCGGTTATACCTTTTGGCGCTATTGGAGCGATCATTGGGCATTGGATCATGGGCATGGATTTAACCATCATGAGCTTATTGGGGTTAATGGCATTGATTGGTGTAGTAGTAAACGACAGCTTAGTCTTAGTAGATTTTATTAACGGCAAGCTTCGCCAAGGTGAAACAGCATTTAATGCGGTATTAATTGCGGCTCAATCTCGTTTTCGACCAGTGATGTTAACATCATTAACCACCTTTATCGGTTTAATGCCCTTATTGTTCGAAAAAGCGACTCAGGCTCAATTCTTAATTCCAATGGCCGTTTCATTGGGCTTTGGTATTATATTTGCGACTTTCATTACCTTAATACTTGTACCGGTAAATTACTTATTGGTTGAAGATATGAAAAATTTTACCAGTCGAAGCAAAGCAAGGTTGCTGGATCAACTCAGCAGTAGTTAAGCATTGAATGCCAAACACGAAATAAGTATTCTAAAAGCGAATAACATTTCCTTTGTTTTTCGCTTACTTATCATTAAACTGTAGTAATTAAATATACTGTCTAAAAGGCTTAGAAATGACTAATAACTCGAATGCAGAAGAAACAATATTTTCGAAAATTATTCGCCAAGAAATCCCTACGCCGTTGCTTTTTCAAGATGAGTTAGTGACAGCGTTCCGCGATATTTCACCACAAGCGAACAGCCATATTCTCATTATTCCTAATAAATTAATTCCTACTGCCAATGATATTGAGCAAGATGACGAATTAACCATTGGCAGAATGTTTACTGTTGCTAGAAAATTAGCGAAAGAAGAGGGTATTGCTGAAGATGGTTACCGTTTGATCATGAATTGTAATCAACATGGTGGTCAAGAAGTTTACCACATTCACTTGCACTTAGTCGGCGGCGAACCATTAGGGCGTATGCTAAATATAAAGTAACATAATGAGTTTGTTTGTTTAATTTAGTAACACTTAACGATATAAAATTAAAAACTAAAATTTATTTATCGTAAATTTACACTGTACTTTTAGATAAATATTGTTAGTATGCTCACCGAACCAAGGGGTGCCAGAGAATTTTCTAAATTCAATGGCTGAGATGTATTACGAACCCTTAGAACCTGAACCGGGTAGTACCGGCGTAGGAATGGTTATGCTAATCGTATTAACAAACTGTTTGTTACTATTTTAATCAGCTTTGCTGACTAAATGTAATAGCTGTTAGTTCAATAAAGAGCTGCTATCTATCTTCCCTCGTGCCGGATCCCATAACATATTCTTAATCGAATTTATGAGATCATAATGAAATTTACAAAATCTCAAATTACGCTGGCTATTTTTACAAGCCTTAGTAGCTTCGCAACTATTGCAGCAGAACCATCATCAAGTAACTCAGTACAAGCAATTGAAGTTATCACCATTAATGGTGATTTTCGCACTACCTCATTACAAAGTACCGCTAGTTCTTTAACCGTTATCGCGAGTGATGAAATAAACGCTCGAAACGCCCAGAACTTAGAAGAAATAATCGCCCGTACGCCAAATGTTAACTTTTCTAGTGGTTCACAGCGTGCGAGGTATTACCAAATACGTGGTATTGGTGAGCGTAGCCAATATAAAGAGCCGATTAATCCTTCAGTTGGTTTAGTTATCGACGGAATCGACTTTTCAGGTATCGGTAGTATTGCGTCTACCTTTGATGTTGAGCAAGTTGAAGTTTATCGAGGCCCTCAAGGCACCCGTTTTGGTGCTAATGCCATGGCAGGGATGATCAACATCACCTCTAATGCACCCACTGATAGTTTTGAAGGTAAAATCAGACTTTCTGCGGGTAATTACGACAGTTACAGTGCCGGTCTTGTTTTGTCCGGTCCTGCAACTGATAAAGTAAAATACCGCCTAGCGGCTGAAAAATACATCAGTGATGGCTTTATAGAAAATGACTTTCTTGAGCGTGATAATACCAACAACCGTGATGAATTTACCTTACGTGGCAAGCTAGCCATTGAAGCAAGTAATGACCTTACTATCGACATTACTACATTTGTTGCCAATTTCAATAATGGTTACGATGCCTTTTCGCTTGATAACACGCGTCATACTCTGTCAGACCAACCTGGTTTTGATCGCCAAGATACCAAAGCATTAACAACAACATTTAATTACCAAGGTTTCAATAGCTTTACACTAGAGAGCATTGTCAGCTTTGCTGATTCTGAACTCGCTTATGGTTATGATGAAGATTGGGCTTATGTCGGTATTCGTCCTGATTGGGAATATAGCTCAGAAGATCATTACTTTCGTGATAAAACATCAGCAACAGTTGAGTTGAGAGCGGTATCAACAACGGATGGTAAAATTTTCAATGGCAGCACAGATTGGGTAACAGGGCTATACGTTAAGCAAGAAAAAGAAGAGTTATTGCGACAGTACACTTATTTATCAAGTGACTTTAGCTCTACTTTTGATAGCGATAATATTGCTGTTTTTGCACAGTTTGACAGCCAATTGAATGATAAATATAGCCTAACAACAGGTCTTAGGATTGAGCGAAGAAATACCGACTATACCGATTCTGAACTGCTCGATTTTGCACCAAGTGATACTATGATTGGTGGTAAAGTTGTGTTGTCGTATCAAGTGGATGCAGATAAATTATTCTATGGCTCAATTAACCGCGGCTATAAAGCCGGTGGAGCCAATACTGATGGTAGCTTACCTAGCAATTTACGTGAATTTTCTCCTGAGTATTTATGGAATTATGAGCTAGGGTATAAAGTCAGCTTTGCTGAAGATCAGGCATACCTTCGTAGCGCCGTGTTCTACATGGATAGAGATGACATGCAAGTGCGTACTTCATACTTAAAAGAGCGTGAGGATGGCAGCACAGATTTTGTTTCATATTTAGGCAACGCGGCAACGGGCACCAATTTAGGTTTGGAATTAGAAGCAGGCTGGCAAGCCAGCGATAATCTAGAGATTTACGCAAGCTTCGGTCTTTTAGATACAAAGTTTAATGGTTTTATTGCAGCTGATGGTACGGATAAGTCAGGCGATGAACAAGCACATGCACCAAGCTATCAATTCAACTTGGGTTTAAATTATCATATCTCTGATAAGTTACTGTTGAATATTTCAGCTGATGGCAAAGATGAATTCTACTTTTCTGATACCCATTTGGAACAGTCTTCAGCGGTTGAAGTTGTCAATATGTCACTTAGTTATACTGAGGATGACTGGCAAGCAAGATTATGGATACGTAACATGTTTGATGAAAGTTACGCGACCCGTGGTTTTTATTTTGGTAATGATCCAAGAGACGAATATGCCGCAAAAGCTTATTATCAATTAGCTGAACCTGCGGTTTTTGGCGTTACATTTGACTATGAATTTTAATGAAATAGTCGTATAAAATTAGAGAAAGTGTTTCTAACTAGCACTGAACTGTGTAGCATGTTTTTCAATAGGTTAAATGTGCTACGACTTTACAAGTTAAATAATAAGAAAGTTAATGATGCAAATATCGATAGAAATTAGTTTATATCCGTTAGCAGAAGAAAAATTTAAAACTGAGATTTGGGCGTTTATTAAACGTTTACGGTTAGTTTCAGGTTTAAAAGTGGTGACTAACGGTATGAGTACACAGGTTTTTGGAGAATATGACTTAGCCACTTCTCATGTGATGGCCGAAATCAAGCACGTACATCAAACACTTAATGCTGCAGTATTTGTCTGTAAATTTATTGGCGGCGACCGCTCAGAAGTTGAAGCAGAAATATGATGGAAACCGCTGTGGATAATACTGACCTACTTTCCTACTTTACCTCAATGCCAACGCTAGAGTTAATTGCTGTTGCAGCCTCTATCCTTTATGTATTATTGGCGGCAAAAGGTAGTATTTTATGTTGGTTTGCCGCTATCGTCAGTACAGTGCTATATACTGTCATTTTTTATGATGTTTATCTTTGGATGGACAGTTTATTACAGCTATATTATTTGATCATGGCAGTATATGGCTGGCTTTGTTGGACTAAAAGCAAAGCTTTCAATAGTTTGAACATTGAGCCTTTACTTTATAGTTATTGGCCAAAGCGACGGCACTTAATTTTTATCATCGGCTTAAGTGTTTTATCATTAATGTTGGGTTGGGTAATGGACACATATACGCCAACTCACTTTCCATACTTAGATAGTGCTACAACGCTTTTTGCGGTATTTGCGACTTACCTATTAACGCAAAAAATATTAGAAAACTGGCTATACTTTGTTGTTATAGATCTAGTTTCAATTTATCTCTATATTGAAAAAGGACTTATTCCAACAGCCGCATTATTTTGCTGTTATGTTGTGTTAGCTATGTACGGATTTTTTCAATGGCGTATACAATATAAATTACAGTTTCGCCAACAACATGAAGACTTATGCCTGAATAAATCAGCGACCAGTTAACTAACTTCAGCGCTGTATGTGAAATCACCTTACTAAACTGAGTAGATGTTTAATAGTCATACAGGTGCCGAAAATGGAAATAATGTGGAAGGTCACGAACAAGTAATCGAGCAAGAATACCAGCATTTAGCCCCAAAGCTATGTCAGCTTGCTTGTTTTGAAAACCTTAAGCTCAGTAACATTACCACCATTAAATCCGGCTTAAGTCAGCCATGTTTTCATGTTGAATATGATGATAAACACTACTTTGCTAAATACATTCCTGCAAATAGTATTGAGCTATTGGTAAGCCAAATAGCGGCAGACTCCACGCTAGCGCCATCAGTAGTATTTATTAATGAAAGTTGGTTAATCACTCAATTTTTAAGTAACAATTCCCTTGATGAACTTACGTTACCCGAAACCGAAAAAATAACAATCACATTAACACTTTTGACTCGGCTACATAGCATTGAACTAAATGGCCCAGGTATGCCATTAGCTATGCAAAATGACAAAAGCGAAAAACTTATAGAGCAGTGCGCGCTTAAAAGGGCAGGTATCCCTAAATTAGATATAACCTTGGTGATTAACGATTTATTAAATCAAATAGAATGTACAGAAGATCTAGCATATTCATTGCAGCAATTATCAAAGCAATTACTGTTTAACCTTGAAACTTCGCTGAAATTATTACCTGAACTAGCATCAGTACTTTGTCACGGTGATGCCAATTTTAGTAATGTATTACAGGTAAAAACCGACAGCAAAAATCCATTAAAAGCTTATCAATTAATTGATTTTGAATGCGCACAACTAGCGCCATTTACCTACGATATTGCCATGCTAATGGCTGTTAACGATATCGAACTGACTCAAGCAGACTTTATTTTATCCGAGTACAAACGTTTAATTTCAAGTCAAAATCAAGCTGATAAAACCTCTAAAATTGTCGACAATCTAGAGGGGAATGGTTGTCATAGTCATAAAAACGAAGTGGAACTAGTTACGCGTTACTATGATTTATCTATTTTAATCAATGTATTATGGTATTTTATCGAGTACCAGCATAAAGGGCAGCTTAACTACCGAGAATTAGCTCAAAAACAACTGATGTTAATAAAAACTAGGTATGATCAAGTAAACCTTATCTTAAATCAAATGAGATAAGGCGCTGAAATCTTACGATTAGTGGTAGTGCTAGATCGCCAAGCATAGCTCATAATTATGCTAACGTCGTTAAATGGTCACTGTGTGTGAATTGGAAAGAATTTATAGAAAATAGAAATCGCTTATTTTGGCTTGTGCATACAGCTGGATGGTGTGGTTTTGCCTTGGTACATTACCTAGGTTCATTACTGCACGACTTACGCGATATATTTTTAGTTATTATCTTACTAAATGCCTATGCGGGCTGGTTGTTTACCGTTCCGTTAAGATATATCTATCGTCGTATCTGGAATTTCACCCCACTTAAAATTGCCATTGTGGTCATTTTAACGTCTTATTGTACCGGCGTGCTCTGGCAAGTCGTTAAAAATATCAATTATTGGGAAATTTATAAGCATGGATATCGTCCTGATTTCTGGCTTTACTATACCAAAAATAGTTTATTATCGTTCTTTATTATCCTAAGTTGGAGCGGCTTATACTTTGGTACTAAATATTACCAAATGCTGCAGAAAGAAAAGCAAAATGTATTGCGCGCCAATACCGTTGCCCATCAAGCGCAGTTAAAAATGTTGCGCTATCAGCTTAACCCTCATTTTTTGTTCAATACCTTGAACGCAATATCTACCTTGATTTTGGTGGAAGAGAATAAAACTGCCAACGGTATGGTGACCAAGTTAAGTGAGTTTTTACGTTATTCACTCGATAAAGATCCGATGAAGCGAGTAACACTCGACAGTGAACTTCATGCCTTAAGGTTGTATTTAGATATCGAAAAAGTACGCTTTGAAGAACGTCTACAAGTAAATTTCGATATTGCTACTGATTGTAAATTAGCCCTAGTACCGAGCATGATATTACAACCGTTAGCCGAAAACTCGATAAAGCATGCGATAGCAGTGCAAGAGCAAGGCGGCAGTATTAATGTCAGTGTGCACCGCTTCGGCAATGATTTATTAATTGAATTAGCTGATAACGGCCCAGGTGCGGAAATAAAAAATGGTAATTTATTTCGCGAAAATGGTGTCGGTTTAGTCAATACACGAGAGCGACTACAAGCGCTATATCAAAATGACTTTTCTTTAGTGGTTGCCAATAACATGCCTACTGGTGTTAAAATCAGTATACGTATTCCTTATGAAGTTGGCCACCGCGTATGACCAGGCAACTCAGCACTATCATCGTTGATGATGAACCACTTGCCCGCAAAGGCTTAGCGGTTCGTTTGCATGCGCATGCTGATATCAATATTATCGCCCAATGCTCAAATGGTAGAGAAGCACTAGAAGCTGTACGGGCTTATCAACCTGATCTTATTTTTTTAGATATACAAATGCCAGGATTAAATGGCTTTGAAGTGGTTGAAGCTATTATTGAACAAGGGCTGCAGCTGCCAACAGTGGTTTTTGTAACTGCTTTTGATCAATACGCACTTCAAGCTTTTGAAGTACACGCACAAGATTACTTACTTAAACCTGCAGATGAAGAGCGACTTGCTCAAACCTTAGATAAGATCCGCCAAAGTATAAACAGTGAAGTTAATGCGCTGCATAAATCTAAACTCGTACGCTTAGTGAGTGATGTCACTGGTAACGACTGTGAGAAAATACTTCAAGAGCTTGAGAACAATGAGCCGGTCAGTATTTCTAGTTACTCAGACGTACTCGCAATTAAAGATGCAGGTGAAGTTAGCCGGGTTCCGGTAAAAGATATTTTATGGATTGATGCTGCTGGTGATTATATGTGTGTTCATACTCACGAGAGTACTCACATTTTACGTAAAACCATGAAACAGTTAGAAGAAATTTTAGATCCTCGGCGTTTTTTGCGAAGTCACCGCTCGACCATTGTTAATAAAAGCTTTATCGATAAGTTTTGCAGCCAACTTAATGGCGAATATTACCTAGTAATGTCTAACGGTAAAGAATTAAAAGTTAGCCGCAGCTATAAAGAAAAAGTTAAAAAAGCAGTTACCGCATAAAAGTAGGGTCAGATACACATTAATTTTTATAGGCTCTAAATTATCATTGTCGCAGTGGCGACGACACCCAGAGGGAGGCTGACGCCGACCTCCCTCTGGACTCCTTCGGCGCTGCTGAAAAATGTTTTCCTGATAAGAAATCAATAATCGAGCTAACGTTCAGAACGCACATCCATGTGCTACTTCACTTTTCTGGCGTCCTGCCAGCAATAGCTGATATTGATTATTTACTCAGACATTTTCCTAAAGCAGACTTAGTGTTTGCTTCATCGTCCGGGGTTTATTCTTCTTAATTTTATTAACTGGGGTCAGATACACATTAATTGAATAACCGTTAATTATCGACTGAACCTCACTGTCAAATGCCCAATTGTTTAAATTTAATCCTTAAAAAGCAAAAAAGGTAAACCGCTGAGGTTTACCTTTGATGTTTAGGATTGAAATAAAGCTTGATAAACTAAGATTACTGACCTTAAATCAAGTTACTTACTTTGAAGCAAGTTATTACGTTAGCTCTTTCGGGCCAACTTCGATGACAAGTTTACCGAAGTTTTCACCTTTTAATAAACCAATGAAGGCGCTGGCTGCTTGTTCTAAACCTACAATCTTATCTTCGCGGTATTTAATTTTACCTTCCGCTAACCATTGACCCATGGCTTGACTAAATTCATCATAACGATGGCCATAATCATCAAAAACGATAAAACCTTGCATTTTAATACGTTTAACTAAAAGTAATCCCATCAATTGACCTATACGGTCTGGTCCTGAGGGTAGCTCAGTGGCGTTGTACTGTGAAATCATGCCACATAAAGGTACTCGCGCACTTGCGTTTAGTAATGGCATTACAGCATCGAATACAGCGCCGCCTACATTTTCAAAGTAAACATCAATGCCATTAGGACAATACTGTGCGAGTATCTGCGCTAGATTTTCATCTTTATGATTTACACAGGCGTCAAACCCTAAGGTTTCAGTAACGTAATTACATTTTTCTTCACTACCAGCAATGCCGATAACACGACAACCTTGTAACTTGGCTATTTGTCCTACTAAACTTCCGACAGCACCACTTGCTGCAGCAACTACTACAGTTTCACCTGCTTTAGGTTGGCCAATATCGAGCAAGCCCATATAAGCGGTTAATCCAGGCATGCCAAGAACGCCAAGGGCATATGAAGGTGTGGTTAGGGCTTTCGGTAAAATTAATAAGTCTTCGCCGTCTGAAAGGGCATAGTCTTGCCAGCCGGTATAAGCAACCACTAAATCGCCAACTTGATATTTATCATTGAGCGATTCTTCAACACGACATACCACGCCACCAATCATGACTTCACCAATATTAACTGGCTCAGCGTACGACTTAGCATCGCTCATTCGACCGCGCATATATGGGTCTAACGATAAATATAGCGTGCGGAGTAATACTTCACCTTTGCTGGGTGTTGGTATTTCAGTGGTAACAAAATTGAAATTTTCAGTTGTTGGAGCGCCTACAGGCCGAGAAGCTAGAGTAAACTGACGGTTTGTCTGCCGATTTTGCGATATGCTTATCGCTTGATTAGCGTTATTGCTTGATTCTGATGACATGATGTTTTCCATATAAAATTACGATATTGCGCTTATTAAGGCTCATAAGTAGCCTTTAATTACTTTGTTAATAAATTAACTAGGCGTTTAGCAACTACACTTGAACTTGCAGGATTTTGACCACTGATAATACCGTTATCTTCAACAACGAATTCAGACCAGTCTTCACCTTTTAAGTATTTAGCACCTTGTTTGATAAGTTCGTCTTCAAGTAAAAAAGGCACAATGTCCGTTAATTGTACTGCGGCTTCTTCGCTGTTGGTAAAGCCAGTAATGTTTTTATCTTTGACAATTGCAATGCCGTCTTTATCAACAACATTAAGTAATACTGATGTTGAATGACATACCACAGCTACAGGTTTATTTTGTTCGATAAACGTTGAGATCAATGCTATCGAGTGTTGATCATGCGTTAAGTCCCACATTGGACCATGACCACCTGGGTAGAATACTGCGGCGTAATCGTCAGCTTTAACAAGCGATAACTTTGTAGTATCAGCTAAAACGGCTTGGCTTTTTTCATCAGATTCAAAGCGACGTGTATCATCGGTTTGAAAGTCAGTTTCAGCGCTTTTAGGGTCTAATGGTGGTTGTCCGCCTAATGGTGAAGCGAGTGTTACATTGTAACCTGCATCAATTAATTGATAATACGGTGCAGCAAACTCTTCTAACCAGAATCCTGTTTTCTCTCCAGTATCACCTAATTGATCATGAGAAGTTAATACCATTAATACGTTATTTTTTGCATTCATTATCATTATCCTTGTGCCTGTTAGCGGCTAATTTATATCAATCGATGTGGTTAGAAGTACTAAGCGTGCAATTCAAATTTAGCACTTCAAGCTATGTGTAAAGTATATGCTTAATTGTTTTTCATACAATGCATACTAATTCGATATCTTTGTTTTAATTATTGATACAATGATTTAGGCAGAACAGTTTATTGATTAAATTTGGCATAAAGGTAATTAAGTGGATATTTCTTTTGAACAGCTAAAAAGTATGGTGGTGTTTTCTCATGTCGTAGAGCAAGGGAATTTTAGCGCTGCAGCTAAACATATCGGTCTTTCTAGAGCTGTTGTTAGCTATCATATTAAAAAGCTTGAGCGCCAGTTAGGCATTACGCTATTAAATCGTTCGACTCGTTCAATTGCGCTTACACAAGCAGGCAATGATTATTATCAGCGTTGTCGTATCATCGCGCAACAAGCAAGTGCCGCTAATCAACAAATTGAAAACGTTAAAAATGAACCTGAAGGTTTGTTGAAAATAACGTGTCCAGTTAATGTCGGTTTACATACTATTGTGCCGGCGTTAGATAAGTTCTGTCACCTTTATCCTAAAATCGAGCTCGACATTATGCTGACTGATGAAGTGGTTAACATTGTAAAAGAGGGGATTGATTTAGCGATTAGAGGGGCCCCATTAGCTGACTCAGGCTTACAAGCTCGCAAACTTGCGGTATTAAATACATGTCTTTGTGGCTCACCAAAGTACTTCGAACATTTTGGCCGACCTGAAAAACCGAGTGAATTAGCTCAGCATAATTGGGTGGTTTATAAACTTACCAGTAATAAATTATCGCTTGAGAGATCTGGGAAGATATTTACCGTCGATATTAAAGGCACCATATCCACAAATAATGCGGCGGCGAGAACGGCATTTGTTGAAGGTGGACATGGTCTAGGTCGTATTCCCATATATGATGCTTTACCTAAAATTAAGGCTGGGAGTTTACAAACGATATTAGATGATTATCAACTCAAAGCGATAGACGTCTATGGGGTATTTCCGCCCGGTGCTGCAACGTCTAAGAAGTTACGTTTGTTAATTGATTTTTTGAAACAATATTTTGATCAACAGCAGGCAGGTTTATTAACCCAGTATTGATAATCAAGCTTGGTTATAACCAAAGGGTTTAGCAAAGGCGTTGCGCTGTCAGTGCTAAAATATTCTCTTGTGCTTGTACAAGACTTTCACTAACACCTTGTTGATGTCCTATGGCCACTTGTAAAGCAACATGGGTCACACAGTTGTTTTGCTCTGCGATCATAATGTGAGATTGTCCTGCTATCATTGCCTGTATTGCTCCTACGCCTAGTTTCGTTGCTAATATCCTATCTTTGGCTACAGGAGATCCACCTCGTTGAATGTGACCAAGAATACACGCAGTACAATCGATGTTAGCTGTTACTTGAAGTTGCTGTGCTAAAGCTGTAGCACCTCCATGCCATAGGTTTTCAGCAATGACAATGATATAGCTCGAATGCCGGTTAGCTTGCGCAAGTTTTATTTCTTTTGCTAGAGTGGCTAATTTTTCTTTTTCTCCGGCACTGGTGTTATTCGTTGGAAAGTTTTCAAAAGAAATGACCTTTTCAGCTGCACAGGCAATACCGACATTAAATGGAATATGTCCGCTATGTCGGCCCATGACTTCAACGATAAATATGCGCTCAAATGCTTCCGCGGTGTCACGGATCTTATCAATTGCTTCAATGGCGGTATTTATTGCTGTTGAAAAACCTATCGTAAAGTCAGTACCATCAATATCATTATCAATTGTACCTGGAACACCGATGACTTGACCCATCCATTGATTTTGCAAGGCAAGTAATCCGGCAAAAGAGCCATCACCACCAATGACGATTAACGCGCTAATTTTTTCTTTCATCAAGGTGCTTGCCGCCTGTACTAATCCTGTAGTTGTTTTCATGGCAGGGCAACGAGCACTTTTCAATATAGTACCGCCTTTTTGAATAATATTAGAGACATCATTATCGGTCAATATGACAGAATTATCCTCAATTAAACCGTTGAAACCAGAGTGAAAACCAACCACTTCTATTTTGTAGTGGTGCGCTGCAACCACCATTGCCCTTATGGCTGCATTCATTCCCGGCGCGTCACCACCACTGGTTAAAATACCAATTCGTTTAATTGTCATTACTTGCTTACCTAATGTTATTCAAAAATATTTATTATAAAGCTCTATATAAATTAACAGCCGAGTTACCTTAAGGTGAAATAGTTTTGTCGTTAACTTACTTTAGTTTAATTTAGATCAATTTTTGGAGATCAGTTAGATTCGAATGTTATCGCTTATTTGTAAATGGTCATAAGTAAAGAGGTAAAAGTTAAGCATGTGTCGGCAAATGATAACTAAGTATTTACTAAAGTTATTGGTGATTTAACCTAAGTAATCAGAGGTAATTAACAGAACAGTTTAGGTTAACGGCTAAATGAATTTTAAAACTATTTATTTACAATATTAACAATAAAAAAAGGTAGCGATTAAGCTACCTTGATAATTTTCGACTATTGCTTTGACGAATTAAGCGAAGTGTTTTTTAGCCAAAGTTAATATTTTAAGAGTGTTTGTAGCACCGACAGTTTCCATTAAATCACCGTGAGTTAAAATTACTTTATCACCGATGGCTAATTCTGAGCCTTTCGAGACAAGTGCTAATACATCCTGTGCCATTTTGTCATCATTATCACAACCTGTTGAGTCATAAGAAACAGGGTAAACACCACGATAAATAGCTGTTTTAGTCAGTGTTTTAGTATGACGTGATAACGAGTAAATTGGCAAGCCTGAAGAAATTCTCGACATGATCTTAGTCGTGTGTCCAGATTCCGTTAAAGCAATAATCGCTTTTACACCGTCTAAATGGTTAGCAGCGTACATGGCCGACATAGCAATAGTTTCAGATACTTCAGAGAAAGTCATTTCTACGCGATGCTTAGACGTTGTGATCGAGCTTTCTTTTTCTGCACCAATACATACCGCAGCCATTGCTTTTACCGTTTCAACTGGATACTTACCAGCAGCTGTTTCAGCAGAAAGCATTACAGCATCGGTGCCATCTAATACGGCATTGGCAACATCCATTACTTCTGCACGCGTTGGCATTGGTTGCTCAATCATGGTTTCCATCATTTGTGTTGCAGTGATCACAACACGGTTTAATTGACGACTACGAGCAATAATATGCTTTTGTTTACCGACTAATGCAGCATCACCAATTTCAACACCTAAATCACCACGAGCAACCATGACAACATCTGACGCTAAGATTATGCCGTCTAAAACATCATTATCGTTAACGGCTTCAGCACGTTCAATTTTACTAACTAAACGTGCATCACAACCTGCTTCTTGTGCTAATAATCTTGCTTCACGCATATCCGAGGCATCACGTGGGAATGAAACAGCAAGAAAATCAACATTAATTTTCGCAGCAAGTTTAATATCTTCTTTATCTTTTTCAGTTAGAGCAGGCGCTGTAAGACCACCACCTTGTCGGTTAATGCCTTTATTGTTAGATAATGGACCGCCGACAGTAACTTCAGTGAATACTGATTGACCTTTAGTTTCAAGTACACGTAATTGTACACGACCATCGTCAAGTAAAAGTATGTCACCTGGGGTAACATCTTGAGGTAGTTTTTTGTAATCAATACCGACTTTTTCTTTACAGCCTTCACCTTTAGCTAAATTTGCATCTAATTCAAATTTATCACCTATTTCCAAGCGAATAGGGCCATTTTTAAAAGTAGAAACACGAATTTTCGGGCCTTGTAAGTCACCCAAAATACCAACATAAATGCCGAGCTCTGTTGCTAATTCACGTACCGTGTTTGCACGATCGATGTGATCTTGTGGGATGCCGTGTGAGAAATTCAACCTAACAACATTTACACCCGCAGCTAGTACTTGTTTTAGTACACTTCTTTCATCTGTTGCCGGACCTAATGTCGCGACTATTTTGGTTCTTCTAGGCATGTTATTCCTTAAATACTGATATTTTTTAAATTACTTAAATATGTAATAACGATAAGTTTTGCTACTGATCGTTAATCTTTACGTTCAAATCGAGAGCTTCTTAAGCTGTCTTTTACTTTCTTCAAATTATCTCTAAACTTTGTGCCTCGGCGTAAGGTAAAGCCAGTTGCTAAACAATCTATCAAGGTCAGTTGTGCGATACGCGATGCCATAGGCATATAAAGGTCAGTATCTTCAGCGACATCAACCGACAAAACAATATTACATTCTTTTGCTAATGGCGTACCTGCTGTGGTTATACCTATAACAGTGGCATCATTTTCACGCGCTAAACTCGCAACATCAACTAACGACTTAGTTCTGCCGGTATGTGATATCACAACAACAACGTCACCTTGCCTACTATTTATAGCACTCATTCGTTGCATTAATATGTCATCAAAATAAACTACAGGCACATTAAAGCGAAAAAACTTATTTTGTGCGTCATGCGCAACTACTGCAGAAGCGCCTAAGCCAAAAAATGAAATTTTATTGGCTTGGGTAAGTAAATCTACAGAGCGGTTTATAGTAGAAGTGTCTAAACTTTTTCGAGCCAACTCAAGATTTGCCATGGTAGATTCGAAAATTTTTGAAGTGTATTCTTCTGCGGTATCATTTTCATCAACATGACGATTTACATAAGGTGTACCATTAGCTAGGCTTTGTGCTAAATGTAATTTAAAGTCAGGGTAACCTTTAGTATCAAGTCGTCGACAAAAGCGATTAACGGTTGGTTCACTGATGTTAGCTTCTTTTGCTAAGGCTGCGATACTGGCATGAATAACGGTACCAGGTGATGATAATATAACTTCTGCCACTTTTCGTTCAGATTTACTGAACGTGTCTAATTCATTGGCGATTTTTTCTAATATATTCATTTTATTTTAGCCCTAGCATGTTACTTAACTAGCTATATACTTACCTAATTAAGAGTAACTGTAATTTATTTTCTGTTTTAACAACAGAAATTATGAAATTTTATTTCATAATTAAGCTTAATATAAAGCAAAACAGGTAAGAGTTGCAAATAATTACTAAAGTTTTGTTATAAAGTTCCTCTGCAGTCTTTATTTTTAGATGAAATACAATAAATGTAATAATATTACAAAAAGTCCTTTACTGATGAAGCGATTACAGATAAATTAGCTTTAAATGTAGTTTAGTTACAGCGAATTAATTGAGAACAGATGCTATGAAAAACATAGATTGCCCTTTAGCTAGCGAAATAGTTATTTTTGGAGCGCTTGGAGATTTATCTCGCCGTAAGCTTTTACCTTCTTTATACCAATTAGAATTAGCGGGTTTACTTAGCGATGATACGCGTATTATTGGTGTTGCTCGCAACAAAATGACTCTTGATGAGTTTACCAAGCTAATAGAAGAAAGCTTAAATGAATTTATTAAAGAAGCGCTTGACGCTGAAACAGTTAAAAAGTTTTTAGCAAAGCTGCTTTATCAAGAGCTAGATTTTAAAGATATTAAAGCCTATAGCCATTTAGCTAAAACTTTAACGTCAGCACAAGCAGCACGAGTTTATTATTTCTCTACACCGCCGGCTATTTACGGTGATATCAGTCAAGGTTTACAGTCTGCTAAATTAATTAATGATGCTGACAGAGTTGTCATGGAAAAGCCGATTGGTAACTGCCTTGAGACTTCAAAGGTGATTAATGATCAAGTATCACGCTATTTTAAAGAACAACAAATTTACCGTATTGATCATTACTTAGGTAAAGAAACCGTTTTAAACCTGTTAGTTTTGCGTTTTGCCAATACGCTATTTACTAATAACTGGGACCGTAACTGTATTGATCACGTTCAAATAACGGTTGCAGAAAGTGTCGGTATTGAAGGTCGATGGGGTTTTTATGATGAAGCCGGCCAAATGCGAGATATGGTGCAAAACCATTTGTTGCAAGTTCTTTCATTACTGGCGATGGAACCTCCAGCGGAATTAAGTGCTGATAGTGTTCGTGATGAAAAACTGAAAGTGATTAAAGCGTTAAAGCCTATCACTCGCCAAAATGTCAAAGATAAAACAGTGCGCGGCCAGTATGCAGATGGTTATTTAAATGGCGTTGCAGTACCTGGTTATTTGAATGAAGAAGGGGCTAACGAAAATAGCTCGACAGAAACCTTTGTTGCTATCAAAGCTGAAATAGACAACTGGCGTTGGGCCGGTGTGCCATTTTACTTGCGCACAGGTAAACGTATGCCACAAAAGCACAGCGAAATAGTTGTGCACTTTAAACAACAAGCACATAACATTTTTAGTGAAAGTTATGCTGACTTACCGTCAAATAAATTAACTATTCGTTTGCAACCAGACGAAGGTGTTGAGCTTGACATGATGAATAAAATTCCTGGTATTGCGTCTCAAATGCAAATCCATGAAAACAAGCTCGATTTGAGTTTTTCTCAAGCATACGATAACCAACGAGTGGTTGATGCCTATGAGCGTTTACTGCTTGAAGTTATTAAAGGTGATCAGTCTTTGTTTGTCCGTCGTGATGAAGTTGAAGCAGCGTGGGTTTGGGCTGACAGTATTATTGAAGCTTGGCAGTCAACCAATGAAGAGCCAAAACCATATCCAGCAGGTTCATGGGGACCGGTTTCCTCTATTGCTTTAATCGCGCGTGATGATCGCCAGTGGGTAGAATAATGTATCAAATTAATGAATTTTCACAGCGTGAACAGTTAGATGCTGCGCTTGCCGATAAAGTGGCTGAGTTATTAGCAGCAGCGATAAACGATAAAGGTCGTGCAAGTATTGCAGTATCAGGCGGTTCAACACCGAAAGGTTTTTTTGCTGCTTTATCCATGAAAAAACTCAACTGGTCAGCTATCACGATAACGTTAGCAGACGAGCGTTGGGTCGATATGGATGATAGCGCGAGTAATACTAAACTAGTTAAAGAACATCTTTTACAAAATGAAGCAGCGAAGGCTAACTTTTTTCATTTAAAACAAGGTGAAAACCTTGATGATGAAACCTTACACACACTCTGTATAGCCGCTAATGAGCAATTATTGCCATTAGATGTGCTTATTCTAGGCATGGGTGAAGACGGACACACCGCTTCTTTATTTCCATGTAGCGAGGAAATAACACAATGCTTAGCTTCTGATAGCCCTGCATTGTTAAGTGTACAACCTGCAACAGCACCACATCAGCGTATCACTTTTAGCTTTGCTACATTAGCTAAAAGTGGAAATACCTTTTTACATATCAGTGGTAGCAGTAAGAAACAAGTTTTAGCGCAAGCGATTGCAGGACAAGAAATTCACGAAATGCCAATCCGAGCATTTTTACAAGCGCCAGACATTAACACACAAGTTTATTGGGCCGAATAATTATGAGCAAGCATGTAATGAACAAAAATATTTTAGAGATCACCCAACGCATTATTGATCGTAGTAAAGCAAGTCGTAGTGCCTACTTAGAAAAGATTGCAGGGGAGAAGTCGACAACCGTCCATCGTGCGAGTTTATCTTGTGGTAATTTAGCCCATGGCTTTGCGGCTTGTGGTAAAGATGATAAAGCAACGCTGAGAGGAGTAAACCATTCAGATATTGCGATTATTTCAGCATACAACGACATGCTTTCTGCACATCAACCTTACCAAACCTATCCTGACATTATCAAAGCTGCGGTTAAAGAAACCGGTGGCGTAGCACAATTTGCTGGTGGTGTACCTGCTATGTGTGACGGCGTTACACAAGGTCAACCGGGCATGGATTTAAGTCTAATGAGCCGTGATGTTATTGCAATGTCAACTGCGGTTGCGCTTTCGCATAACATGTTTGACGGTGCTTTAATGCTAGGTATTTGCGATAAAATCGTACCTGGATTAATGATCGCGAGTATGACATTTGGTCATTTACCGACGGTTTTTGTTCCTGCTGGCCCAATGCCGTCAGGTTTACCAAACAAAGAAAAAGCCAGTGTTCGCCAACAATACGCTAAAGGTGAAGTAGGAAAAGAAGAATTATTAGCTGCGGAGTCGGCCTCTTATCATAGTGCTGGTACTTGTACTTTCTTTGGTACTGCGAATTCAAACCAATTAGTGGTTGAAGTGATGGGCTTACACCTACCTGGTGCGTCATTTATTGCACCTAATACGCCTTTACGTGAAGAGTTAACGAAAGCGGCTGCTCGCCAAGTCACGCGTTTGACTCAACAGTCAGGTAACTATATGCCGATTGGTCAAATGGTTGATGAGCGTTCAATTGTTAACGCTATTGTCGCCTTATTGGCAACCGGTGGCTCAACTAACTTAACTATGCACATAATCGCCTTTGCCAAAGCTGGCGGTATTATAATTAACTTTCAAGACTTTAATGATTTATCGGATGCTGTGCCATTATTAACGCGCATTTATCCTAATGGTCATGCTGACATTAACCAGTTTCAACAAGCAGGTGGTATGGCTTTGTTGTTTAAAGAGCTTATTGAAGCGGGCTTAGTTCATGAAGATGTTGAAACCATTTGTGGACGAGGCTTAACACGTTATACCCAACAGCCGATACTTGAAAATGGTCAATTAAAATGGGTAGACGGCGCGACTACTTCAGGTGATACCGAGGTAATTACTACACCAGCAAAACCGTTTAAAACAGATGGCGGTTTAAAAGTGATGAAAGGTAATTTAGGTATCTCAGTTTTAAAAACCTCCTCGCTTCGTGAAGGCAGCTTTATTATCAAAGCGCCAGCTGTTGTATTTGAAGATCAACATGAGCTTGATGCAGCTTTTCAAGCGGGTGATTTAGATAAAGACTTTATTGCTGTTGTACGTTTTCAAGGGCCAAAAGCCCGAGGTATGCCAGAATTACATAAATTAACACCACCGTTAGGTGTGCTCCAAGACAAAGGCTTTAAGGTTGCTTTAGTAACAGATGGCCGTATGTCAGGCGCATCTGGAAAAGTACCCGCCGCAATCCATTTATGCCCAGAAGCATTAGATGGTGGCTTGATCGCAAAAATCAAAACCGATGATATGTTGTTACTTAATGGTGAAACGGGTGAACTGACTTTATTAGTTGACGAAAACGAGTTGGCACAACGAGAATGTGCAACTTTTATAGTTAATGATCATCATCAAGGCATGGGCCGTGAGTTATTTGGCTTTATGCGACGTAATCTTAGCTCAGCTGAAACCGGTGCCTGTTCGTTGTTTGATGATAACGGTCAAGTAGGAGTGTAACTATGGTTACTCAAGACGTTAACATTATAGCTGATATTGGCGGCACAAATATGCGCATTGCTCAAGTTGATGAGCAGGGCGCAATCGTAAATATTGCAATATATACTTGTGCTGACCATGCCGGTTTAGCTGAGATATTGTCGCACTATATTGCAAAAAACCAACTAGCTAATACAAAAATTAACGCCTGTTTAGCCATTGCTTGTCCAGTAGATAATGACTTAATCGTGATGACAAACCTGCCTTGGCAGTTTTCACAACAAGCGTTAAAAGCCGATTTAAAATTACAACAATTGGTGTTGATTAATGACTTTACCGCCATTGCCCACGCTATTCCACAATTACAGGCTGATCAAAAGGTTCAGATAGGTGTTGGTCAGCCGATTGCTAACAAGCCCATTTCTATTTGCGGACCAGGCACTGGCTTAGGTGTTGCCAATATTGTCGCATCAGACAATGGCTGGCTTAGCTTAAGTGGTGAAGGTGGACATGTTGATTTTGCTCCGGTTGATCAACAAGAAATCGACATTTTAAAATTTTTAATGAAAAAGTATGCTCGAGTATCCTACGAGCAATTACTGTCTGGCTTAGGATTAGAGCAAATATATCAAGCCCTAAGCTTCATTGAAACGGGGGAAGCTTTAGCGCTTTCAGCGAAAGAAATTACCACAAAAGCAATAAACAACGACTGTAAGTTGTGTGCTGAAACGTTAGCGCAATTTTGTCGCGTGTTAGGTAGTTTTGCCGGTAACCTAGCTTTAACACTGGGCAGTTATGGTGGTGTATATATCGCAGGTGGCATTGTGCCACGCTTTATTGAATATTTTCATACCAGTGAATTCAGATCACGCTTTGAAGCAAAAGGGCGTATGTCTGGTTTTAATCAACCTATACCTACATTTGTTGTCATTGAAGAGCAACCGGGTTTACTCGGAGCGTCAGCATACCTGTCGCAGTTGTTAGCAGCTCAAAATACATTAATCAAGACTACAAAAATTACAAACACTAATCGATATTAAGAGAAATTATGACTTTAACTAATAAATGGAAAATCCAGCCAAACGAGCTGTTTAAAATGGGTCCTGTAGTGCCTGTATTGGTGATAGAAGATGTAAAAGATGCACTTCCAATCGCTGAAGCATTATTAGCCGCAGACGTGAAAGTTCTTGAAGTAACACTGCGCACTGAGTCTGCATTAGAAGTGATCAGTACCATTGCTAAACATTTACCAGAAGCCATAATCGGTGCAGGTACAGTAACAAACCGAGAATTATTACAACAATCATATGACGCGGGAGCGCAATTTGCGATCAGCCCGGGCTTAACCAAAGACTTATTAGTTGCAGGTATGGAAGGGAATATCGCTTTAATCCCGGGTATATCGTCAATTTCTGAATTAATGGATGGTATTGATAGTGGTTATGATCACTTGAAATTTTTCCCAGCAGAAGCTTCTGGCGGTGTTAAAGCATTAAAAGCTATTGGCGGCCCATTTCCTGACATTAAATTTTGCCCAACTGGCGGTATCAACTTAAATAATATCCGTGACTATCTAGCGTTACCTAATGTTTCATGTTGCGGTGGTTCATGGTTAGTGTCAGATGAGATAATTAAACAAGCCAACTGGCAAGAAGTAACACGCCTAGCGAAACAAGTGTTAGATCACGTTAAGTAACATGGTCTAATTCAGTTGTTCAATTAACTGAACTGTTACTTATCGAATATATAGTTATCAAAGTTAATGAGTTATTAAAACAGCCAAGCTTATGCTTGGCTTTTTAATATCTGTAGTTTACCCATACTAGGACGGATCAGTATAATAATTATCGGCTTTTATTAACTGCAAAGCCTAAATAGACAAGCTATAAATATTTAGAGTTGCTGAAAGGTAAAATATTAGAGCTTTTGTTGTTTTATTTCATCTATTACAGCAATAAAAACCAAGAAGAATGTCAAAGGTAGGGGAAATATTCAGGAAGTTAAACAAAAAAAGTCAGAGCAAACTCTGACTTTTTAGATATATTTTATTGTTGGATTGTAAGTTTTATTTACTTGAAATGTAGGTTGCTAGATCTAAAATCTTATTCGAGTAACCAATTTCATTATCATACCAAGAGACAATCTTTACAAAGGTATCAGTTAAGGCAATACCTGCGTCGGCATCAAATACTGAGGTACATCTTTCACCGATAAAATCGTTCGATACCACAGCATCTTCAGTGTAGCCTAATATGCCTTCCAGTTCGCCTTGTGACGCTGATTTCATGGCTGCACAAATATCTGCATAACTGGCAGGCTTGACTAAATTAACGGTTAAATCAACGACTGAAACATTAGGTGTTGGTACACGAAATGCCATACCGGTTAATTTGCCGTTAAGCGCGGGAATAACTTTACCGACAGCCTTTGCAGCACCCGTTGAAGATGGGATGATGTTTTGACTAGCACCACGGCCACCACGCCAATCTTTAGCGGATGGACTATCAACAGTTTTTTGTGTGGCTGTAGTTGCGTGGACTGTTGTCATTAAGCCGTCTTTTATACCCCAATTGTCGTTCAGAACTTTAGCAATTGGCGCTAAACAGTTGGTTGTACAAGAAGCATTAGAAACTATATCTTGTCCTGCATACTCTGTGTGGTTCACACCCATAACAAACATTGGCGTGTCATCTTTAGACGGTGCAGAAAGTACTACTTTTTTCGCGCCTGCTTCAATATGCTTACGGGCTGTTTCGTCAGTTAAAAATAAACCTGTAGACTCTACAACAACATCTACGTCTACTTCATCCCATTTTAAATTCAGTGGATTTCTTTCAGCAGTGACTCGTACTGATTTACCATTAACAACTAAATTACCATCAACGACGTCAACGGTACCGTTGAAACGACCATGTGTAGAATCATACTTGAGCATGTAAGCAATATAATCAACGTCAATTAGATCGTTAATAGCGACCACTTCAATATCAGCTCTGGCAAAAGCTTCTCTAAACACAAAACGACCGATTCGACCAAACCCGTTGATCCCAACTCTAATAGTCATAACCATCCCTTAAAATAAATAATGTAGTAAAATTACACCATTTCAGAAAAAAAACAAGTTATAAATTGCTTTGAAGTGTTATTCAGTCATTTAAAGCTTGTTTTATTACGTATTGTTACTAAAATATCCAATATTAAAATTAACTGCTCTTTAACTATTAAGGGCTGTGAATTAACAATCGTAATTTTGTTGATAAACACGAAATTATTTATAAAAACAAATATTTGAGATTTATATGTTAAATAACAACAGTGTATGTGATATCGGATTCATTGGCTTAGGTGTTATGGGTAAAAATTTAGTGCTTAATTTGGCTGATAATGGCTTCAGTATTGCTGCATTTGATCTCGATATAAGCAAAGTAGAAGACGCTATTAGCCAAGATAAAGCCGAAAGTGGTCACGCTACTGCACGTGTCATTGGCTGTTCTTCTTACACTGAGTTACTTTCATGTTTAAAGCCACCTCATTTGATTGTGCTTTCGGTGCCTGCTGGTGCGCCAGTTGATCAAGTATGTGAGAGTTTAATTGGTGCGGGTATTCAGCCAGATGACATTGTTATTGATACCGGAAATAGTTTATGGACTGATACTGTTGCTCGGGAAACAAAATATAAAAATAATTTTATTTTGTTTTCATCTGCTGTTTCTGGCGGCGAAGTTGGTGCTCGGTTTGGTCCTGCATTGATGCCGAGTGGTTCACCTTATGCTTGGGCTAGGATAAAACCGATTTGGCAAGCCATTGCGGCTAAAGTTGATGCTAAAACAGGTAAACCTATTGAGCGAACAAAGCCAGGGCAAGTCGTTACTGAAGGAGAGCCTTGTGCCGCGTATATCGGGCCAGCAGGCGCTGGGCATTATGTAAAAATGGTTCACAACGGTATTGAATATGCTGATATGCAAATTATTTGTGAAGCTTATCAAATGCTACGAGATGGATTAAATTTAACCAGTGATGAAATAGCTGATATTTTTGCACAGTGGAATCGTGGTCCATTAGAAAGTTATTTAATGGAGATATCGGTCGAAGTTTTACGTCATCGAGTAACAGAAAATAATATACCATTGGTTGATTTGATCTTGGATAAAGCGGGTCAAAAGGGCACAGGTTTATGGACTGCGGTGTCTAGCCTTGAACTCGGAACGCCTGCACCTACCATTGCACAAGCCGTTTATGCACGCTCAATTTCTTCATTTAAAGAACTTCGCGTTAAAGCCTCTGAAATATTAGCTGGACCGGCGGTAATAAAGCTTGATGACAAAGACCAACAGGCATTTATTGCGCAATTACATGATGCTATTTATAGCGCAAAAATATGTGCTTACGCCCAAGGGTTTCAATTAATGAAGCTAGCTGAGAAAGAACACAACTGGCAGCTAAACTTTGCCAGTATTGCAAAAATATGGCGAGCAGGTTGTATTATTAGAGCGGCGTTTTTACAGTCTATTACTCAAGCGTTCGAACGTAATCCTGATTTAGAAAATTTGTTACTTGATGATTTCTTTGCCGAGCAACTCTCTAAACATCAATCAAACTGGCGCAAGTCTGTGTCGAACTCGGCATTGATGGGAATTCCAACTGGCGCTATATCATCAGCACTTTCATATTATGATTCTATACGATGTGCTGTATTACCGGCTAACTTGCTACAGGCCCAACGAGATTTTTTTGGCGCGCATACTTTCCAGCGAATTGATAAAAGCGCTAGTCAGAAGTATCACGTCAACTGGGCTGACAAGAACCGTTCTATGCAGGAAGTGAAATAACTTTCATGTGCTTTAAACCCTCCATGGCGGTAACTGTGGAGGGTTTATATTTGTATTACTTAGATTAAGTTTGTGGCGCTTTAAATTGGCCAGTTACTATCTTGTTTAATGTTGTGGTAGCAACTCTATCTAAATACTCACTGTCTAAGTTATATAGCGCGATATAATTGTTTAGCGTATCAACCGTTAAGTTTTCATCATCTGGTTGATATAAGTGTAATATTTTAGACCAGATATAAGCTTGTTTATATTCTTCTTTTTCAGAAAATATACTGGCTATTGATTTAAATATTTCTGTGTCTATCTTTGCATCCTTCGGATAAAGCGTTAATGCATGGTAAAGTAAATCTAAGGTTTTATTCGGATCACGCTTTATGTAAAAGGTAGCTAAGTTTACTTGACGATTAGGTTTTTCAAGTATTTTGTTGCCTTCTAAAGCAATAAATTTATCAAGTGCGTTCTGGTCTAAGTAGCGCGACCAGTGATAATACAAAAGGTCTGGATGCTCGGAGTTTGCTGTCGCATTTGATATTTTTTCAATTTTCTCTTGAGCTTTTAAGACATTGTTTATTCTGCGAGTTTTTTTCTCTTTTAATTTTATATGCTCAATTTTAGATGCATGATCTATACAAAATTTATAGTTTTCATAAGCAATTAATTGCTGAAATTTATTATCGTCGCTTGGTTTGAGCTTTTCTGAGATATTAGCCAAACCCACTTTGATACGTTCACGTTTACACCAAGAGTCGCTTTCAAACTCTTGGCAAATTTCGCTATGCTGTTCACATAACTCGGCAAAATTAGGACCTCGATCACAAGCCATTAACGTGAATAATGATAAAGTTGCTGCTATTTTATAAATTTTCATTGATTTATCGGTTTATCCTATAAAAACGTTTGTAACTGGTGGCGAAATATTTCACGTTGCATTACAATATGCGCCGAATTTAGTAATTCGTTATTGTTAATCACAATGTGAAATTAATAATAACCCATCATTCAATTGACTGAAATAAAAGGTTTACGCAATGACTTCTCATCTTGAGGAACAATACCAAACTAGTTGGCAAGAACGTCAAACATTCGCTGAAAATATGCAGCCTATTATCGGACAACTATTTAGAAATAACGGTATCGAAATTTCTGTTTATGGTCGCCCACTAGTAAATGCTTCTGCTATCGATATTATTAAAGCACACAAATCAGTGGCTTTACACGAAGAAAACAAATTGCGTTTACGCGAAAGCTTTCCTTTCTTGCAAGCCTTAGCAAAAATGCCATTAGCGCCTGCACGTATCGATGTAGGTAAATTAGCATACCGTTATTTATTTAAAGGCGAGGCTAATGGCCTGTCAATTGAACAATTTTTAGAAAAAGAATTGTCAACCATCGCGAAACACACTGATGTTCAAGAAACTAAAGACGTAGTGCTTTATGGTTTCGGTCGAATTGGTCGTTTATTAGCGCGTTTATTAATTGAACGTGCTGGCCCTAACGCTAAATTAAATTTACGCGCTATTGTCATTCGTCCAGGTAAAGAAGATGATTTAGAAAAACGTGCTTCTTTATTACGTCGTGATTCAGTACATGGTGCTTTTAACGGTAGTATTACTATCGATAAAGAAAATAATGTAATTAAAGCCAATGGTGCTTTCATTAAAATTATTTACGCTAAATCACCATCAGAAATCGATTACACAGCATACGGTATCAATAATGCATTAGTTGTCGATAACACAGGTATTTGGAGTGACGAAGAAGGTCTAGGCCAACATTTACAATCAAAAGGTGTTGCTAAGGTTTTACTAACAGCTCCAGCTAAAGGCGATATTAAGAATATCGTTTATGGCGTTAACGAAGATATGATTTTAGCTGACGACAAAATTATCTCAGCAGCAAGTTGTACTACCAATGCAATCACTCCAGTGCTTAAAGCATTAAACGATGAGTATGGTATTCGCAATGGTCATGTTGAAACAGTGCATTCTTACACTAATGATCAAAACTTAATTGATAACTACCATCCAGCACCTCGTCGTGGACGTAGTGCACCATTGAACATGGTTATCAGTACTACAGGTGCTGCAAAAGCTGTTGCTAAAGCGTTACCTGAATTGAAAGGTTTATTAACGGGTAATGCTATTCGTGTTCCTACGCCTAACGTTTCAATGGCGATCATGAACTTGAACTTGAAAAAATCAACAGACAAAGAAGCGTTGAATGATTATTTACGTAACATTTCTTTGAATTCTAAATTACAAAACCAAGTTGATTATACCGCTTCAACTGAGATTGTATCGACAGATTTAGTCGGTTCACGCTATGCTGGTGTTGTTGATTCACAAGCGACTATTGTTGATGGCGATCGTGCTGTACTTTACGTATGGTATGACAATGAGTTTGGTTATAGCTGTCAGGTTGTTCGTGTAATGTTAGCTATGGCTGATATTAACGTACCGACATTACCACTAACCTAGTAAAACTTTGTTAGCGATATGATGAAGCGCTTGCCATTTGGCAAGCGCTTTTTTTATGCGTTCTTTTAAGCATGGTTATTAAACTTAACATTAGCACTCAAGTTCCCGCAAAAATTGTCGATATAACAATTAACCATAAACAAGTTAACAGTTAAACCTTACAGTTTAATCATTAAAACATAGGTGTGTTATGTCAAACGAAGTCAGCAACAATCCAGTAACGATGAACACAGAAACTATTCTAGCGGTTCAAACGGCTAATTTAGCTAAATCTCAAACTGAACTTGAAGGTAAAATGGCATTAGCGCTGCTTGCCTCAGCATCTGTTGATAATATTAGCTTACCGGTGGTAGGCAATAGTGGTCAAAATATTAACATTAAGGTTTAGCTAACAGTAATCTTGGCTATTAACTTTGTTTCTCTTCAAAGTGTTAAATACAACGCGCCGGCTTAGGCAAGCCTGCATATTTAGTTGCTTGTTTAGCTGGCCCTTCTTTAAATAGTCGATATAAATAACGACTACTGGCTTTTTCTTCGCCAAACTCAGCTTTCATTGCTTTTGTTAACGCTCTTATCGCTGGCGAGGTGTTGTAAGTCAGGTAAAATGTTCTAACAAAGCGAATAACTTCCCAATGACTTTCTGATAATTCAATATCATCCGACTCTGCTAATAAAACGGCTACGTCTTCATTCCATTGTGTGAAATCGAGCAAGTAACCTTGCTTATCAGTCGCTAAGGTTTGATTGTTATATATTATTGTCATGACCAAGTAATCGAATTGTTGTGTGTAAAAATAAGTTCATTAACGTCATCTAAGCTAATTTCAGCGAAAACATCTGCTGGTTTCAATTGTGCTCGTGCAGTGGCATGTAAGCCAATATAAAAACATTTTATATCTGTTTTTTGTAATAATAGTTCAAGCAGCAACGGGTGCTGCAAATTATAACAACCGTCGTCTATTAAAAGTATAGAGTCATGGGGCAAAGTAGTATCTAAGCATTGCGCTAAGGCATTATTATTAAAGCCTGACGTTCGAACGATATGTAGCATTGCCATATTAAAACCTGTAAATCACATTGTGTTGATGAAGTAATTCGTTAAACGCTTGTTTAGATAAGACCTGAACATTATCGATATGAAAATTTGCAGTCAAATTACGTTCGCTTAGGGACTGCTCGCAAATATAAATATTGTCGATATCGTAGAACTCTAGCGCTGAAAATGTTTTTAAGTAATCTTTAGATTCAATACTTGTAGGATTTTGATCCCCGATCACCTGAAAGACACCGTCACCGATAAAAAATAATGAGGTAGGTTGTTCGAACGAGCCAAATATTAAAGCAGCGTCTAATGCTTCTTTACCAGCAGAGCTGGAAAAGGGCGCTTGAGTATTCAAGATTGCGACAGTTTTAGTATTGTGTTGAATATCCGACATTATAATTGCACCACACGTTGAGCTTTACTGGTTAATTCAACTAACTCGCCTAAACCAGACACGGTAAAAGCGTTATCTATAGTTGAACGTTCATGCTCACCTAAACCGTCACTTAACCCGCGTTTTTCAGCCGCTGTGATACACAAGTATAAAGGTACATTAAAGTCACTTTTCAGTGCTTTCCATTGGGTCAGTGTTTGAAATTCATCACTGGGTATGGATAACTGTTTGGCAGCATTTAACACCCCATCTTGATAAAAAAACACACCAATAATTTTTACATTATTCTTTATTGCGCTATGAACAAGGTTAATCGCAGTAGTGGTTAAATTACTATTGGGCTGAGTGGTTACCACAAATGCTAATGTATTTTGCATGGTCTACCTTACTTAAAAACAGGTAATAAAAAAGCCTCAATATTGAGGCTTTAAATTTAATACGTAGAGTATAAACAATTACTAATCATAATTAACGATTTTTAATTGTTAATTAGTCATCGCCACCGAAAACACCTAACAGGTGTAATAAATGTACGAAGATATTATAAATATTCAAGTATAGAGAAACAGTTGCACGAATGTAGTTTGTTTCACCACCATGAATAATACGGCTAGTATCAAACAAAATTAAACCAGACATGATCATAATAACTGCAGCGCTAATGGCTAATGATAACGCAGGTATTTGGAAGAAAATGTTTGCTACCATGGCAATCACGGCGACTATTAAACCTACCATTAAAAAACCACCCATAAATGAGAAGTCTTTTTTACTGGTTAATGCGTAACCAGAAAGGGCGAAAAATATTAACGCTGTACCACCTAACGCCTGCATAATTAATGATGCACCGTTTGGCATCGAAGCATAATGGTTAAGCATTGGACCTAAAGAAGCACCCATTAGTCCAGTAAAAGCGAAAATCCAAAAAATACCACTGGCTTTATCAGCATTCTTATTTACAACAAATAATAAACCGAATGAAACTAGGGTCATCACTAGGGCTGCCATGTGAGACAATCCCATTGCCATAGAAACACCAGCGGTTGCGGCACTAAATGCCAAAGTCATCGAAAGTAACATGTATGTGTTTTTCAAAACTTTGTTAATTTCAATCGCTGAGCTTCTACTAGCATTTACACTAATATTTGATTGCATAAAATTTCCTCTAAGTATGCTAATTATATTTTTTAGATATGGTCAAAAGTTAAAAGTTCAAGGCTAATGTAAATAAATAACATAGATTTAGCGTTGAAGTAAGTTTATAACCTACAACCACAGTGACATATTATGGCATGCCATTTTTTTAATTACTATCATTATAGCTGTTCAAATTCAGCTATTATTTGTGAGCGTTTGTAACAGTCAATACTGTGATCATTCACCATACCGCAAGCTTGCATATATGCATAACAAATTGTTGAACCAACAAACTTGAATCCACGCTTTTTCAGATCTTTACTCCAAGCATCTGACTCCTTAGAGGTAGCAGGGGAGTCCTCATTGTTATCCGACTGATTTACGATAGTTTTATGGTTAACAAAGCCCCACATATAATGGCTAAAACTGCCAAACTCATGTTGAATTGCCATAAACAATTTAGCATTATTGATTGTTGCGGCTATTTTTCCTCGGTGGCGAATTATTCCACTATTTTGTAGCAAAGCTTCAACATCACTGTCAGTAAACTGAGCAACCTTAGCAACATCAAAGCCTGCGAATGCTTCGCGATAGCCTTCTCTGCGTTTTAAAATGGTATACCAGCTTAAACCGGCTTGGGCAGATTCGAGCGTTAAGTATTCAAATAGTTTCTGGTCATCGAAAACAGGAACTCCCCATTCTTCATCATGATAAGCAACATAATCAGGTTTTGTTGTATCTAGCCATGGACATCGGCAAAGACTATTTTCGCTCACAGGTATTCCTTTTTATTGAAATTACACTTAATTTGCTCAAATATATAACAATTTGATGTTTTTTTTAGCAAACAAACTTTTTTATAGAATAAATCCTTTACAAGAGAATTTCGAGCCTTTAATATTCGCCTCGTTCTGAAGCAGCAATGCTTTTTAACTTTCAGGTGAGATGGCTGAGTGGTCGAAAGCACCGGTCTTGAAAACCGGCAAGGGTTTGTAGCCCTTCTAGAGTTCAAATCTCTATCTCACCGCCACATTTAGAAAAGCCCGTTAATCGCAAGATTAACGGGCTTTTTGCTTTTAACAGAAAATATATATAAATAGGGTTTGTAGCGCTAAACCTGGTGTAGAGTTCAAATATCTATCTAACTGCCACATTTAGAAAAGCCCGTTAATTGCAAGATTAACGGGCTTTTTGCTTTTAACAGAAAATATTTATAAATAGGGTTTGTAGCGCTAAACCTTTTTTAGAGTTTAAATATCTAACTCAGGTTTTTATCACATCCATGTGAAAACCACATAACTTCTTCCATGAAGCGAACCGCCACATTAAGAGAAGCCCGTTAATCGTAAGGTTAACGGGCTTTTTGCTTTTAACAGAAAATATTTATAAATAGGGTTTGTAGCGCTAAACCTTTTTTAGAGTTCAAATCTCTATCTCCCGGTTTTTATCACATCCATGTGAAAACCACATAACTTCATCCATGAAGCGAACCGCCACATTAAGAGAAGCCCGTTAATCGTAAGATTAACGGGCTTCTCTAGTGCTCATTCGTTGCACCTTCCTATAGTAAAGTGAAGTAACTGTCGTGTTGACAGGTAATCATTTAAATGTGCCGTTTATAGAATGCTCACTGATCTTTCTCTTATCTTAAATTAAATAGATTTCACTTTTAACGATTTACATAGTTAGTGGTATAACGCACAGACGAAAAACCAAGATTAACCCATGGTATCAATAACCATCACGTTCCTTGATTTATTGACTATTCATTGGAGATTATAGTGGCTGCAACTTGCACCTCACCGGTAGCTAATCATTTATTAAACTATTTACCTAATCTCGAGCACCAGTTGATTCTTGAAGTTTGCACGCCAGTAGAGCTAGTGTTTGGCGAAACACTTTATATTGCTGAAGAAACCATAAAATATGTTTATTTTCCTTTAACTAGCTTTATCTCATCACTTTTAGATGTTGGAGAAAAACAGTCCTTAGAGATGGGGTTAATTGGGAATGAGGGCATGCTGGGTGCCACGCTTGCTCTTGGAAATACAAAGGCACCAATGAAGTCGATTGTCCAAGGCTCAGGGAGTGCATTACGAATAAATGCCACTATGTTTAACCAGCTGGTGGAAAGTAATTTAGTGGTAAGAAAATTGATACTTAATTATCTATATGTCTTGATACAACAACTTGCTCAAACAGGTGCATGCAATAATTTTCACGAGGTAAAACAACGACTTGCTAAGTGGTTGTTAATGGCGCAGGATCGTACAAATTCAGATCAACTTCAGTTAACACATCAGTTTTTAGCGAAAATATTGGGTGTACGCCGAAGTGCTGTCACTATCGCAGCAGGTTATCTGCAACGTCAAGGTATTATAAGCTATAACCGCGGGCAAATTAATATCTTGTCTAGATCCGGTCTCGAGAACTCATCCTGTCAGTGCTATTTTTCGTCTGTTAATGCTTACCAAAAGACCTTAGTAATTTATAAATAGCTATGAATGTTGACAAAAATTTATTGTCATACCAACTCAAATGAATAATTTAATAAGTACTATCTAGGAATAGCAACTTCTCCAAACTTTATCTCATCCAGAATATCGTTCTCAATTAACAATCACTAAATCATTAGGGACAACTATCTCAGACATCATCCCGATTTTGATTTCCACTATCAGATCCACACAGGAGTGGTATTTAGTCTGTTCGAGAAGGATTATTTAATATTGAGTGATTAGAGCAGCCCTTATAATGAAGTGCTAACCTGAGAGGTAAAATTTGAGATAACTTTATAAAACGTGTATCACAATCCGCTAATGTGCGAAAGCAACAATATCAGGCTCGTTATAATGAAAAGTTAGTTATATCCCTTGGCAAACCACTCAATTGCGCGCATGATGGATATTCTTTTCATCTATGTTAGCTAGCCAACATAACGCTATTTACTATTTTGTTATGCTGGTCTTTTGAACTTAGGTGCTAAAAATGACCAACAAAATAACTTCTCAAATAAATCAAGTAGATAACGATAAGCGGCTCCGGAATTACCCACGTAAGGATAAAGCTGATAACAGAACGAACAATCCTTACTGGCCGAAAGCGTTAGTAACAACGTTTATGATGAATAGAAATAAAGTCACAAGCATAGTTCCAAGCAAGAGAAAACTGTTTTCATCTGTGCATATTTAACGTAAAGCAAAAAATATTAACGCAAGAAAGAGATATTATGAAATTGTGGGAATCATCTCGTATTCGCTACATTTGAACTCAAAAGAATAAGAGTTCAGTATAATTTTTAGTTTAAGGAAAAATTATTTTAAGGAGAAAAATGAATAGTCCCGCCGATAACAAATTATTAAAATTGTTGCCTGAAGCAAGTAAAAATACAATATTCCCTCATCTAAAACTTATCAAGTTGCCTCTAGGGAAAGTGATATATGAGTCAGGGCAAAATCTTACTTGTGTATATTTCCCAATAGATAGCATTGTTTCTCTACTTTATGTTACCGAAAATGGTTCATCAGCTGAGATATCGGTTGTTGGCAATGAAGGTGTTGTTGGTATTGCTGTTTTTATGGGTGGGGAAAGTACGCCTAATAGGGCCGTTGTGCAAAGTGCAGGCTACGCATATCAAATGCCTGCTTCACTAATGCGTAAAGAATTTCATAATGATATTACAATTCGTATGCTGCTGTTACGTTACACCCAAACATTAATTGCGCAAATGGCACAAACTGCTGTATGTAATCGCCATCACTCTATTGACCAACAACTTTGTCGCTGGTTACTACTCTCTCTAGATCGTCTCAGAACCAATAACCTAACCATGACACAAGAGTTGATCGCAAATATGCTAGGCGTTAGAAGAGAAGGCGTAACCGAAGCTGCGGGAAAATTACAAAAGGCAGGGGTTATTACCTACAAACGTGGTCATATAACCGTGACAGACCGACGCAAACTGGAAACACTGTGTTGTGAGTGCTATGAAGTGGTTAAACAAGAAACAGATAGGTTAGAAGAAATTTCAGCCATAGAATAAGCCAAGGTGCTGCAACGTGCAGAGCCAATTTACAATCTTTTGTATAAACGTTGCCAACCCTAATTGTATTTTTTCATCATACAAAGTGCACTAGCGCACAGATACCTTAGCTAGCTTGACTTAAACTTTATTTCTTAGCTTCTTACAGTAGCGTAATTGGCGAGAATGTAGAGGTAACTATGAATAAGTCAAATATGGATAAAAAAACGGTTATACAGCACCTCAGTGAACAAATGACCGTTGAGCTAGCAACTATTTATACAGAGAAAAAACCACAATTCCAACAATCCGCTAACAAACCGTCAAAGATGTTAACAAAACCCCAAAAATATAAAGAAATTTGGCAGTAACTGATGAAAAGATTAACGCATGAGCAAAAGCCTAGTGACAAAAAATCAGTTAAAGCTAGAAACGCTAAAAAAGCTCATCATGATATCATTTACTTAGATCAGAAATATAAAGATCAGCAGTTAGATATTAATGCCCTAAAGAAGTGATTTTTAAAATATAGGTTTATGCATCTTGTCTGGTACCTGACCATATTTACTCATACTCTTTATCTGGAAATCCCAATCGTTGCGTTAACCTAATGTCTGCTAGCGAACAGACCTCCTTAATATTTACTGTAACATCAAGTAAAGAAAGTCGAATTTTACTACTAGGAGCCAATGTATGTTGCACAGCGCCGATGATTTAAAAGCATGTCAGATCCAATCAATAGATGATGATTTAGGTACAATAAATGATTTATATTTTGATGATGAAGCTTGGGTTATTCGTTATCTTGTAGTTGCTACCAATAATTGGTTTTTCAAGCGTGAGGCTTTAATTTCGCCGATTGCATTGGGTAAGCTTGATTGGTTAAATAAAAAAATGCGAGTCACTTTGAGTCAAAAACAAGTTGATGATAGTCCTGACATTAGTGTGCATAAACCGGTATCAAGACAGCAAGAAATAAAATATTTTGGCTACTACGGCTATCCCATTTATTGGGGAGGTGGCGGTTTATGGGGAGAAGGTCTCTATCCAGGTGGCTTGGTACTAGCTAACGATCAAATTAGTGAACAGCCTAATGGGGTAGAAGCCAAGGCATATGCACAATCTCAAAATAATGATCCACATTTACGTAGTTGGGAAAAGGTAAAAGGGTTTGTTGTCCATGGCTCTGATGGCGAAATAGGCTATATAAGAGACTTACTTATTGATGATCAAACCTTTGCCGTACGTTATGTTGTTGTAAAAGCCAATGATTGGTGGATTGGTCATGATATCTTAGTTTCACCTCAGTGGTTTAATGACATGGATTGGTCTGACACATCCGTCAAAGTTAATCATACTCGTGCAGAAGTTAAAGCGGCACCAATTTACGATTCGTCGGTTCAAATGGACCGAGAGTGGGAAATTGCAATGCACAAGCACTATGAAAAAACAGGATATTGGCATAAAGAGTTAGATTCTTCACCGAAACAAAAGACAATATTGCTATAACCCGGATGATAACTTCACTAACCGGAAATATTGCTCCTGTATATTTATTAATCGATGCCACAGAAAAGGCAAAGCCTCTATTTGAGTTATGTTCCCAGAGTGCGAGTTTTAAAAGCTTATATGCTAGGTTATTAATTTTTACGTTCTCAATGTTGATAAGGGAACCACATGGAAGTGCTGAATTAGTGTAATGTATGGTTGTTTTAGCATGAAATATATTGGGCGATACAGTAAGTAAATTGGGTATAAGGACGCTTCTTTTGTTTTACTACTATTTTATTCTAACGACGACAAAAACCTTTCATTAAGTACGTTAACGTACAGAGTAATTATAAATATAGCGATAAAATAACCATTGCTTTGCCTTTACCAAAAAGGCTGTTTTTTATTATCGATATTGTTTCATTCAATATCAAGGAGTTACCTATGTACGGATTCAGTGTGCAATTACAAATACCGTTCGATATCGCGCTTACTACTGTTATTGAATCACTCAAAAAAGAGGGGTTTGGTGTACTTAGTGATATAGACGTTAAAGCCACGCTAAAAGAGAAGATCAATGTTGAGCATAGACCTTATCGGATTCTTGGTGCATGTAATCCACCATTGGCACTTCGTGCCATTGAAGCCGATGCTGATATAGGGTTACTACTGCCTTGTAACGTAGTGGTACGTGAAGAAGTAAATGGCACTATAACGGTTGCTTTTATGGATCCAGAAGCTTTATTAAAAGTGTCGGATAAACCAGAAATACAAGAATTAGCTAAAGAGGTGAAAGGGTTATTACAACGTGTATCAAGACGTGTATCAAGCAGCCTTGGTAGTAAAGACTAATAGACCTTAACCCAGGATAAGTAATGTCTACATCAAATGCAGCGATCAAAAGTGAAGACGCCCAGCGAGAAGCGGCTATGCAAAAATCAGTAAAAGCATGGGCTACCGCTTTTCAAAAACGATTACCGACAGGAAAATTTAAAACCGTATTAAGTATTTTAATTTTGCTATTGCTGGTATTAACCGGTTACACCAGCTTATATACAGTGCCGAGTGACTCAGTCGCGGTGGTATTGCGATTTGGTAAATTTGAAGTGATTATGCCATCGGGTTTGCACCTTAAAGTACCTCTAGGTATTGACCAAGCCAATATAGTCCCGATTAAGCGTCAACTAAAACAAGAGTTTGGCTTTTCGACTCCCGGTGCGACTGATCCCAGTCAAAATATAACCCCCAATCGCTTTTATATGTCGGATAAGTCTAAAGTCAACCTAATAAACAATCAGATAGGGGAAACCCAAATGGTCACGGGGGATTTAAACACCGCCTTGGTTGAATGGGTTGTGCAATATCGTATTGCCGATCCCAAAAACTATTTGTTTGAGGTGCGTGACCCTGCAGGTACTTTGCGCTACGTATCAGAATCTGTCATGCGGGAAGTGGTAGGCGACCGCACAGTCGATGAAGTGATAACAATTGGTCGCCAAGAAATTGAAATAGAAGCATTAAGTAAGATGCAGGCACTGGCGACAAAATATGTGATGGGGATCCGTATTGATCAAGTACAACTAAAAAATATCAACCCACCACGAGCCGTGCAAGCATCTTTTAATAAAGTTAATCAAGCACAGCAAGAGAAAGAAAAACTCATCAATGAAGCGCGCCGTGAATACAACCGAGTTATTCCATTAGCTGAAGGCGAGCGGGATCAACGAATTCGAGAGGCCGACGGCTACCGATTAAAACGAATAAATGAAGCAGAAGGCGATGCACTTCGATTTGATGCTTTGTTTAGCGAGTATTTAAAAGCACCAGAAGTAACGCGAAGACGCCTTTATTTAGAAACCATGCAAAAGGTAATGCCGCTGATCAGCCATAAAATTATTATTGATAGCAAGGCGCAAAGCGTTCTACCCCTGTTGAATTTAACAACTAAGGAGCTAAGACAATGAAACAATTTATATGGTTTGTCAGTGGTGTTGCTTTAGTACTTATTGTTGTATCGGTAAATAGTGCACTGTATACGGTCAATGAAGTTGAGCAAGTGATTATTACTCAGTTCGGTAAACCCGTTGGAGAGCCAGTTATTAATGCGGGTATTAAACTAAAGCTGCCTTTTATTCAACAGGTTAATTCTATAGAGAAGCGCGTTTTGGAGTGGGAAGGGACGCCATCAGATATGCCCACTAAGGATAAGCTGTATATTTCTGTCAGTTTGTTTGCCCGTTGGCAGGTTATCGACCCCTTACAATACTTTTTACGCTTGGGCGATGAACGCAGTGCGCAATCAAGGCTAGATGATATTTTTGGTAGTGAAACCCGAAATGCTGTCGCCAAACACGAATTAATTGAGATTATTCGTACATCTAAAGACCGCCAACCACTAAGGGACTCTCTACTCACCGATGCTGAGAAAGCCCAAGATATCGGCAGTTTAGTGCCGATACATAAAGGAAGGTTATTGGTTGAGCGAGATATCTATAATGCCGCGGCAGAAAAAGTGAAAGTATTTGGTATTGAATTGCTCGATATTCGTTTTAAACGCATTAATTATAACGAAAGTGTACGCCCGAAAATTTATGAGCGCATGATCAGCGAACGCTTACAAATAGCTGAACGCTTTTTATCAGAAGGTAAGGGCGAAGCGGCGAGAATTCATGGTAATCGTGAACGTGACTTAAACAAAATACAGTCGGAAGCTTACCGAAAAGTAGAAGAAATTCGCGGGTTAGCCGATGCTAAAGCGACAAAAATTTATGCCGACGCTTACAACCAAAATGCCCAATCTGTCGCGTTTTATGCGTTTACCCGTTCGCTGCAAACTTATGAGCTTGCTATTAGTGAAAATACGACATTGCTACTATCAACCGATAGCGAGTTGTTTCAATATTTGCAACATACTCAAGTGAATAATAAGTAAACTAAAAGATAGCGTTAAAATTTTTATTAACACTCAAACTAAAGCAGTAAGGATGTTCAATGAGCCGATTAAGCAAAGCAGAATGGCAAGAAAACTATCTCACTTCTATCGCTGAATTTTCTCCTGAAAGCTTAGCATTTGATCCTGCGAGTGGCTGTGGGTATTGGTCTTTAGTAAAACTCGCCAAAGATTTCAATTTTGATTTGGACGAGCAGCCTTTCGTTATCAAATTATTTTTAGAGAATGTAATGCGACACGTTGTAAAGTCTGATGCCGAACATAACGATCTTGTCGACATCATCAACAATCTGACCCGAAAAGAAACAAGAGCTGGCTTTGAGTTTTCATACTTTCCTTCACGTGTACTAATGCAAGACTATACTGGTGTACCCGCATTAGCTGATCTTGCTGCAATGCGTGAAGCTATTCTCAGCAAGGGTGGTGACGCTAACAATATTAATCCTATTTGTCCGGTTGATTTAGTGATCGACCATTCGGTTATTGCGGAACAGGCCGGTAATACGAAGGCATTACTTTATAATCGGCAACGTGAAATGGCAATCAACAAAGAGCGTTATCAGTTTTTAAAATGGGCGCAAGGTACTTTTGACAATCTACGAATTGTTCCACCTGGGCGTGGCATTTGCCATCAGGTTAACCTGGAATATTTGGCGCAAGTTGTCCGCAAAGAAGACGGTGTGTTAATTCCTGATACATTAATCGGAACGGATAGTCATACCACTATGATTACCGGTTTAGGAGTACTTGGCTGGGGTGTTGGAGGTATTGAAGCCGAGGCGGTCATGCTTGGACAGCCCTTAAGCATGAGCATGCCTAAGGTAGTTGGTGTAGAACTTCAGGGGGCACTTCCCGTTGGCACAACGGCGACTGATCTCGTGTTAACCATCACGCAAATACTCAGAAAATATGGTGTGGTGGCTAAATATGTCGAGTTCTATGGTTTAGGTGTGTTGACCTTGAGCATTGCCGACCGAGCGACAATAGCGAATATGGCACCAGAATATGGAGCAACGTGTGGGCTTTTTCCAATCGATGCTAAGGTAATCGATTACTTAAACCTAACTAATCGTCCTGCTGAATTAGTTGCCCAAGTTGAAGCTTATGCAAAAGCACAACATTTATGGTTTGACAAGAATACTCGTGCGCCAGTTTATGCCGAAAATGTCAGCATTGAACTGAATCAAGTAGTGCCTTGTGTCGCGGGGCCAAAACGTCCACAAGATCGTTTACCATTGAGCGCTATTAAACAAAAAACCTTAGAGGCAGTATCGTTAGATTTACAAAGGGTAGAAAACGTAGAAAAAACAGCAGCACCACAAACATTTATCGCCGGTGATATTGCTATCGCGGCGATCACCTCGTGTACTAATACATCCAACCCTAATGTTATGTTGCAAGCGGGATTATTAGCTAAGGCTGCTGTTGAATGTGGCTTGACTATTAAACCTTATGTTAAAACCTCTTTTGCACCGGGCTCGCAGGTTGTTGCTCGATATCTCGATGATTCTGGCCTACAAGTGTTTTTAGATAAGCTGGGGTTTCATCGTATTGGTTTTGGCTGTACCACTTGTATTGGTAACTCTGGTCCGTTAAATACCGATATAGAATCACTCATTAATGAAAACAGCCTAAGTGCCAGTGCTGTTTTATCAGGTAATCGAAACTTTGAAGGGCGCATTCATCCGGCCGTTAAACTTAATTGGCTCGCTTCTCCACCGCTTGTTGTGGCATTTGCCATAGCGGGACACACTAGAATTAATCTTGACGAAGAGCCGCTAGGCACAGACCAAAACGGTAAAGACGTATATTTACGTGATATATGGCCTAGTGATGCGTTAGTTAATCATGCGTTAAAATCGATCACTCAACAAAGTTACGCATTGTCTTATAAAAACATGTTAAAAGGTGATGAGGCTTGGGAAAACTTACCGACTAGTAATACGGTTTGCTACTCGTGGGATAGCGCTTCTAGCTATATTGTGAAACCACCATTTTTTGATTTGCTGTTGCACGCTGAGCATGACAAAAACACTAAGAATGTTAAAAACTCACGTTTATCACGGGAATCATTTGATATTAAAAACAGCAGGATACTCGCTATATTTGGTGATTCGATCACTACGGATCATATATCACCTGCTGGAAAAATCAGTCAGGATAGTCCATCAGGAAAATACCTCATTGAAAAAGGCGTATTACCCGCACAATTTAATAGTTACGGTTCGCGGCGCGGCAATCATGAAGTGATGGTACGCGGCACGTTCGCTAATAATCGTTTAAAAAATAAAATCGTTGCACCTGTTGAAGGGGGGATAACAAAGATATTCGGTGACCCACAATTACAGTCTCAATCATCGCTTTCTATTTTTGAAGCAAGCCAATACTATCAAGCGAATAACACACCTTTAGTGATTTTTGCTGGCAAAGAATATGGCACCGGTTCTAGTCGAGATTGGGCCGCAAAAGGTTGCCAATTACTGGGAATTAAAGCGGTGATTGCACAATCTTTTGAACGTATCCACCGCAGTAATTTGGTTGGTATGGGCATAATGCCGTTGCAATTACCCCAGTCTACATCCATTGCGGATTTAATGTTATGCGGTGATGAAAAAATTGATCTTGTGTCTGCCGTTGAGGGTATTGATAAAAAATTGTTACCGCAACAGACCTTTCAACTTGTTATTCATAAAGACACCGATAAATCCGAGCCTTTAATAATACCCGTCGTCTTATGTATCAATAATAGTCTCGAATTAAAGCACTTCCTCGCAGGTGGAATTTTACCTTATGTTGCAGGTGAATTTTTATAAAAAAATAAAATGAAGAAGCTTTACCAACTAAAATTCAATCGTAGAAATGCCTTTCTGGATAGCTATGGGTAAATATCTACTAAACAAGCAAAAGCGAGTAAAGTGTCGGCGGGAACGCTAAATACCACTGTTTCTTTCTTACTTAGGGCAGATAAAAATAATATGGGGTATCATTAATAGCTTCACGTAGGGAATGTAAAATTCGCCAGAGGGAGACATCTGGTAACATTATGTCTAGGCTAATAACATCTAATAAAGTCCCGCGCTAATTTCTCGATAACACTATGCAATATCAACTACAACAATAATATGACGCCAAGAATACAACTTTGTAATCTTGGCGTCATGTCAATGTCAGGTCAAACATTTATACTCTAGGTATATTCTAATATCAAAGGATAAGTAATGAGAGTTAAAGAGTCACTACAGCCAACGCTAATGCCAAGACGACGGTTTGTTCAAGGTTTAATTGCTGGCGGCGTGCTGGCAGCATGCCCTAGTATAATTTATGCTGCATCATCAATAACCACAGGCAATGCAGGTAATGTAACAGAATTGAGCGGTAACGTTATTGATTTGGTGATAGGTGAATCACTGGTTAACTTTACCGGCGTTGTGCGAACGGCGACAACAATTAATGGCTCTATTCCCGCTCCAACCTTACGTCTTAAAGAAGGCGATGATGTCACTATTAGAGTAACCAATAATTTAAAGGTTCCTAGCTCAATTCACTGGCATGGCATTATTTTACCGTATCAAATGGATGGCGTCCCTGGCATAAGCTTCAAAGGTATTATGCCGGGTGATACCTTTGTCTATAAATTTAAACTTCAACAAAGTGGCACCTATTGGTATCACTCTCACAGTGGTTTCCAAGAAATGACCGGTATGTATGGTGCATTAATTATCGAGCCTCGTGAACAAGATATTATTAGTGCCGATAACGAATTTGTCATTCAATTATCTGATTGGACTGACGAAAATCCGATGGATGTATTTCGTAAATTAAAAGTGCAGGGTGATACCTACAATTTCAATCAACCGACTGTGCCCGAGTTTTTTGATGATGTCGCTAGTTCAGGTGTTGCTAACGCATTACAACGTCGAGAAATGTGGAATAAGATGCGAATGAATCCCACCGATCTTGCTGACTTATCCGCATCAACTATGACTTTTCTCATGAATGGCAGTACACCAATGGCAAATTGGCGCGGCCTATTTAAAAGAGGTGAAAAGCTAAGGTTGAGGTTTATTAACGGCTCAAGTAATAGTTTTTTTGATGTGAGAATACCTGAACTCAAACTAACCGTTGTGGAAGCAGATGGTCAAAATGTAGAGCCAGTCACTGTTGACGAATTTCGCTTTGGTCCAGGTGAAACTTACGATGTGATTGTTGAGCCAAAAAATGATGCTTATACCATTTTTGCCCAAAGTATGGACCGTTCAGGTTACGCCAAAGGAACATTGTCAGTAACCACTAGTCTTGATGCGCCAGTGCCAGCACTCGACCCTGTTGAATGGTTAACAATGACGGATATGATGGGCAATATGAGTCATGGTAATGAGCATGGTTCAATGTCAGGTATGTCAGGCAATGCTATGGAAAAAGGTGCCATGAAGCACGGTGGTATGGCGATGGATCATAGCGCAATGTCTATGGATCATAGCATGCATAACATGAGTGGAAATCCATTGGCTGTCCCGAGTAATGAAGTACGTCACGCGAAAACAGAATATGGCGCCTCGGTTGATATGCGGGTTGATATGCCGCGGACTAACTTAGACGATCCAGGTATTGGCTTACGCAATAATGGCCGTCGTGTTTTAACACTTGCCGATTTACGTTCACTTGACGGCATTGCAGATCACCAAGAGCCAGAAGCTGAAATAGAGCTGCATTTAACCGGTAATATGGAACGTTATAGCTGGTCTTTCGATGGTTTAGAGTTTGGTAAAAGTACGCCTGTGCATATGAAACATAATCAGCGATTACGCGTTATTTTACAGAACGATACCATGATGACACATCCTATGCATTTACATGGTATGTGGAGCGACTTGGAAAATGACCAAGGTGAGGTAATGGTTCGCCGACATACTATACCGGTGCAACCTGCGCAAAGAATTAGCTTTTTAACCACACCACATGATGTAGGTCGCTGGGCTTGGCATTGTCATCTATTGTTCCACATGGATGCCGGTATGTTTAGAGAGGTAGTTGTATCATGAGAAAAAAATCTTAGTGAACGCCTTAAATACGGTATTTTTCGTTGGCTTGTCGCTAGCGAGTCAACACACGCTTGCAGAAAGTAATATGGCTAAAATGTCAGGTAATGAAATGCAAGCTCAAGGTGGTGATGCCCCAAAAAATGCTAGGGATCCACATGCTTATTCAGCAGGAACCACCTTAACCCAGGGGCCTTATGCTTTTAAAGGTGGTGAAAGGTTAACATTGGCTGATGAACATCGCTTTTATGCTTTATTAGGCGATCGGTTTGAATATAACGAACAAACTGATGCTGCTGTGTTTGATTTACAAGCGTGGTACGGTACTACTTTTAATCGCTTAGTGATCAAATCTGAAGGTGACATCAGTGACGGTAAGCTTGAGGAAAATCAAACTGATATATTATGGGGTCATGCTATTTCTGCGTATTGGGATGCCCAAGTAGGTATTCGATCTGATTACGCTAAAGATGGTAAAAATCGCCAATGGTTAGCCGTAGGTCTGCAAGGTTTAGCGCCTTATTGGTTTGAGCTTGATATGACTGCATACTTAGGCGAAAAGGGATATAGCGCATTCACACTTGAAGCAGAATATGAATTATTATTGACACAAAAATTGATTGTACAACCACGTGCTGAAATCACCCTCTACGGCAAAGACGATGAGGAAAATGAACTTGGCAGTGGCTTATCTAGTAGTGCTATTGGCTTGCGACTTCGTTATGAGTTTACTTGCCAGTTTGCTCCTTACGTAGGAGTAGAATGGAAAAATTCTTACGGTCAAACGGCCGATTATGCCAGATTAAGAGGAGAACGCAGTAACCAAACTGAGTTTGTTACTGGTGTTAAATTTTGGTTTTAGCTAACACACTTTATTTAATGATAAAGATGATTTAAGTAAAGCTAGCCATCAAATAACAAATTGATTTTTTAAATCATTGCTTTGAGAACAATACAGAAACCCAATTAAACTTTATAAATTTAGGAGTAAACCATGAAAACATTAACAAAATTAGCTTTAGTATTAATACCAACAATGGCCTTATCACTTTCAGCTACAGCACATGATCCTTCACTGCACGTAAAGAAAGCAGAAAAGGCAGATTGTAGCAAAATGGATCATAGTAAAATGGACATGAAAAACCCTGTTGCCATTGCCATGATGAAAAAATGTATGAAACAGTCAAAAGCTGATGATCATAAAATGAAAGAAATGGACCACAGCAAAATGAAAAAAATAGAGTCAAAAGCTGCTAAAAAAGATGATCAAGAACACAATCATTAAGTCAAAGTAGTTAGTTGCTTAGTGTCTATGCCAAGAGCCTGACGCTAAGTGATTTTTTAAACCTCTGTTATTGAAGGGAATGGTATGAAAATCATTAAATTATTATTAGTACTTTTTGTTTTAGCTATAGGCTCAGCCGCTACTGTGATGTATTCAGGTATTGTTAATGTCGCCGCTGATGAGCCGCACAGTAATTTTGTCTATTGGCTTTTAGAAGAAACTAGAGAAAGATCTATTAGCCATGCAGCAAAAAACATCAAAGTACCTGATTTAAGTGACCCTGAGTTATTACTTACCGGCGGTACTGATTATGAATTTATGTGTGCTAGTTGTCACTTAAAACCCGGTCAGAGTGAGAGTGATATGAGCGTAGGCTTATATCCTGCACCCCCTAACTTGGCCATATCGAGTAAAACCCATGTTGGTCATGAACATGATGACGATGATGAGGCTGCTCGGAGAAATTTTTGGATAATTAAGCACGGTATTAAAGCGTCTGGTATGCCTGCGTGGGGTAAAACCCATGACGATCAGCGCATATGGGCAATGGTAGCTTTTATCAATCAGCTATACACCTTAACACCAGAACAATATCAAATACTTACAGCGATTGATTAGATTTAACTAACAAATAAATAATAACAAATAACAACAGGAAGAATAATGATAAAAGTTAAGTTACCTACAATGCTTGTGTGTGTAATAAGTGTGTTTTTCACTAGCGTAAGTATTGCGAATGAGGCCAAGCCTAATTCATTAGAGCAATCGCCAATGTTTATTGGTATTAAGTCTGCGCCTGGCCAGGTAGTTACACAATTTCATCAGGCATTGAAAGCACAAGATAAAATAGCCGCGAGAAAATTATTAGCAGAGGACGTACTAATTTTTGAAGGCGGGGGAGTTGAACGCTCAGCCGATGAATATGCCCATCATCATATGTTATCCGATATGAAGTACCTAGCTTCCATAGAAAGCGAGTTACTTGAGCATAATGTTAAGGTGATGGGTAATAGTGCGGTTTCAATGTCACGTAGTAAAACTACTGGCACATACAAAAACAAAGCTCTTAATTATGAAGGTATGGAAACCATAGTACTGGAAAAACAACTTGGTGAGTGGAAGATAGTACGTATTCACTGGTCAAATTAGGAATATGTAAATTCACTTTAGAGTTTAATTCCTTTGCAAAAAATTAAGGTTCACAAAAAATAAGAAGAGTAGACATGAAAGTTAAAAACATTATATCAACGAAATTAATGCAATTAACCATAGTTATTTAACTGTTTTATTTTCTTGAAAACTTTATTAAAAAAAGCCCGTTAATCGCAAGACTAACGGGCTTTTTGCTTCTCAGTGTTTGAATGTAGTGTAACAGGGGGCAATTAACCTAGTTTTGCTGTTCAACTAGCTCCAATAGTACTTGCTTAAATGTTTCTTGAGGTTGAGCTCCTGTCAGCGCACTCGTGCGATTAAATACCACGGTAGGCACGCCAGTAATCCCCATTTGTTGCCACTCTGCCGCCTGTGCTTGAACACGGCTTCTAATTTCGTCATCAGCTAATAATGCTAACGCTTGTGCTGTCGTGATACCGATGACTTCAGCTTCTTTAATAAGGACATCTCGATTGGAAATATCTTTATGTTCAGTAAAAAATGCTGAGAATAAACGCATTTTTAGTTCTGTCTGTTGGCCAATTTGGTGCGCATAATCGAGTAATATGTGGGCATCAATCGTATTAACTATTTTCATGCCGTCGTAATAATCGAAGTTGAAACCATATTTAGCTCCAGCTTGGGTTATATTTATCCTAGCATTGTCACTATCTGCTTTAGATGAACCATATTTTCTAGCAACATGAGCCCTTAGCTCTTCACCTTCAGGTGGCATATCAGGATTAAGTTCGAACGGCTGCCATTCAATTTCAACTTTATCTTGAAGGTCCAATTCTAAAATGGCTGCTTCTAAATGTTTATAGCCAATAATACACCAGGGACAAACAACATCTGAGATGATGTCTAATTTAATTTTTCCACTCATTTTCAATCCTTACACTAAAATAATACATGGTGAATTATTTAGACCATGCAAATTTTTGAAACATCGAATCAACTGGCGTATCAGCAACATGATTGACATAGTTACTAATGACTTTTTGCGATAAACCAAGAATGACTTCTAATATTTGTTGTTGACCATAACCCGCTTTAAAGAATGCTGTCATTGTATCTTGCGAAACTGCGCCGCGTTCACGCACCATGGCAAGTGTAAATTCATGAAGTGCTTGTAACTTAGCTGTTGGCATTGGCTCTTGGTTACGTAATGCTTCGGTTAATGCGGGATCAACTTTCATTGAATGGGCAATCCCTGTGTGTGCAGGTACACAATAGTGGCACTCATGCTCAACATTAATAGTTTGCCATACCACAGTTAACTCTTCAGCATCGAAAGAGGTTGCCATAAATAATTGATGCAACTCTTGATACGCTTTTAATATTTCTGGTGATTCAGCCATCACTGCAAATAGACCTGGAATTGTCCCCATTTGCTTCTCAGCGCTTTCTAACATTACCTTACTTTTTTCAGGCGCTGTTTCTACTGTGTGCAATTTAAATTCGCTCATTCTACTACTCCAATAATTAATTGATTTAGCATTCTTGATGCTAAATTTACTTTGCAGGGCATGAAAAATATAAACTAGCATGCTTTGATGTGACACAATATACGCCATCATGAACGATCGTTCAAGCTCTTTTTTGAGCGGTCGTTCAATTAATGTGGTGGTCACTTTATAAGTCACTGTTTTAAAATTAATTAAAGTTTAAAATTACATACAATTAAATTTTATTACTTTAAAGTTTTTATGAGCTATTTTAACTTTACCTATCCAGCATATAAACTTATAATTGAACGTATGTTCAATGGTCTTTTAGGTAGTTTTAATGGCAAAATCAGCAAAATTCGATCGTCAAGTAGTGATAGAAAAAGCGACGAACCTTTATTGGAAAAAAGGTTTTCACGCAACTTCAATGCGCAACTTGCAAGATGAAATTGATATGCGTCCTGGTAGTATTTACGCGGCCTTCGGTAATAAAGATGGATTATTCAAAGAAACCTTAAAGCACTATACTGAAACGGCTATTGCACAATTACAGCAATGTATAGATGAGCATGCTTCGCCAGTTGCTGCGCTTAAAGCTTTTGTAACATTACTTGTAATTGACGCACAAGTTAATGCGCCAAACGGTATGTGTATGCTCGCTAAAACTATCAGTGAATTAACAGAAGCAGACAAAGAGTTAATTGACACCACGAAAGGGCATTTAGGTGAAATCGCAAACGAGTTTGTTAAGTTAATTAAGCAAGCGCAAGTACTAGGTGAAATTGGTCAAGACAAAAACCCTGAAGATATTGCCAACTATATACAAGTGCAAATAGCTGGTTTACGTACTTTTGCTAAAATTAGTGATGATAAAAGCAAGCTTGAAACAATGATTAACAATGTCTTTATTCATTATCCTTTTACTGATTAACCCATAGTTCCTATTTACGAGCGTGAATAAAGCGCTATTCAACTTCACTTTATTAAAACTTTATATAATGATGATCTTGCTTGTTCTTTCTGTTCTCAATTGCACAATCTATAGCCATAGAGTATGTTAAATAAATTAGACTCAACTGAATTGTATTTATGAATTTGACTGATATTTTAACGTTAGTAGCAGAGCATAAAAATGAGCGCGGTATTACTCATTGGTCGACAATGGATAATACCAATGGTTTAAAAAGCTATGGCTTAGGCCTTACAGTGTTGCGGAAACTTGCAAAAAAAATTGGCCGCGATCGTGAGTTATCACTTGAGTGTTGGCAGTCTGACTATTATGAATTGAAGGTCATAAGTTTATTAATTGATGAGCCCAAAAAAATCACTGTGCAACAAGCTGAAGAGCAAGTTGAAGACTTAAATGCGGGAATGTTATCGCATGTTTTCAGTTGTTGCGACGCAACATTAGCTAAATCTTCAATCGCGTATGATCTGGCCGTTAGTTGGCATCAAAGTGACAGCATTCCACGAAAAAAATCTGCCTATGGTTTGTTATATGAACTTTCTAAAAATAAACGTGATAAGCGTTTAACCGATCAATTCTTTTTGAGTACTATTTCATATATTAATCAAACAATAGATAACGAACCCAAGTCAGTAAAACTCTCGATGGCTACTGCACTCATGGGAATAGGCAAGCGTAATTTAACATTAAACAAAGCAGCAATTAATGTTGCTGAGCGAGTTGGTGCAATTGACTTTAATGAGAATGGGCAAAAATGTGAGCCATTTGATATTTTAAAACACCTAACCAGTGACTACCTTAAACAGAAGTTTGCAAGCTGAAAAGTCATTATATTTATATAAGCAGATTTATGCTTGTAATTAGTGCTTCCATATTTAATTTATACAACAATTTCAAGAGTCAAAATTACAGTTAATTAATAAATACTTGATCTAATTAGCATAAAGTAAGGGTTTTAAATGGATAGTGCATCAATGATGATTTGGAGTGTTTTATTCGGTGGGTTTGGCATCGGATATTTCATTTATGGTAAAAAACAAAAGGCTATAGTTCCTTTATGTACCGGTATTGCGCTTTTTGTCTTTCCTTATTTTGTTCCCAGCATAACTATGCTAGTTACTGTTGGCGTAATCTTAGTTGCCATGCCATATTTTATTAAAGTCTAACTTTATCTTATCAAAGCCATTCTTTTTAATTCAAAAATTTACTGCTTATTTATGACCTCATCCCCAAGGTAGCGTTGAAATATTTTTTGATATTCACCTGATGATTTTATCTTGCGTAATTGTTCGTTGAATTGATCGCGTATGATTTTAGATTTAAATAAAAATCCGTTTGGGCTGGTACCAAATAAAGCAAAACGGTCGACTTTTTGGCTGGCAGCCAAATCTCCAGTCGTTATGATTTTTGAACGATAATACTCGAAAATTTGTTCATCCATTTGTATAATTTGAAACTTTTCTGAAAATAGCATTTTAACTTGTATTAATTGGTCGAACGTTTCGTTGTAGCGGGGGTTATTATTGGCCATTTTTGCATAAGCTTCGCCTAAATGAATGGTAGCGTCTTGCCAGGAAAGTAAACTGTAGTTTTCAAGATCAGAAAGTTCAGTGAAATTAAATTCATTTTTCTTCAAGCTAAATGCAAAGTTCTCATAAGTGTATGCAATATCGGAAAAATAACCTTTTAAATCATGTTCTTTTATTGTCATTAAATTCATATCAGAAACGATATCAATTGTTCCTGTTTCGTAGGCATTTATTCGACGAGCGTATGGATAATATAAATGTTCTATTTCATAGCCTAAAGGAGTCATTGTCGCTTTTAAGATATCAACCGTTATACCTTCGTTCGTTTCAGATAAGACCCAAGGCGCTAACTTACCGCCAAAAACAACAGTTAGTTTTTTATGACTATCCGCTGAGCTGATAAATGCACATAAAAGGAGTGCTAAAAAGGAAATGCGTATCATTTAAATGTCAAAAACTTATCATGGTTCAGTAAAAGATATCATTGATAATAGAGGCTACCCTAATAGGTAACAAGAGAATTTTACAATTTGTTAACAATTGATGTGTGGAGTGTTTTTTTTATCACTTTTTGTCGAGGTATTTTTACTCATTTTTAAATTACTTTGTTAGAATTGCGCAAGTAAATTTAATGTTCAATGGTGTTTGCTAGTAGGAGTTTAATTTGTTTTCAGGTCGCTTTAACGAAATAAGTTTTAAAGGTGATATTTTTGGTGGTGTAACGACTGCGATTGTGTCTTTACCTTTAGCGTTAGCTTTTGGCGTTGCTTCCGGTGCAGGGGCTGAAGCAGGGTTGTGGGGGGCTATTTTAGTCGGATTTTTCGCGGCACTTTTTGGTGGCTCTACCTCGTTAATATCGGAGCCAACAGGGCCGATGACGGTCATTATGACCGCGGTTCTAACCAGTATGATGGCAAAGTACCCAGAATCTGGCATGGCAATGGCATTTACCGTGGTAATGATGGCGGGTGCTTTTCAAATACTTATCGGTACACTTAAACTGGGTAAGTACATTACCCTAATGCCTTACAGCGTAATTTCTGGCTTTATGTCTGGTATTGGTATAATCCTGATCATCTTACAATTTTCTCCACTTCTTGGACAGTCAGCACCGTCAGGTGGTGTTATGGGGACAGTTTCTGCACTGCCTGATATTATTTCAAATATTAGTTTTAGTGAATTATTGCTTGGGGTATTAACATTAATAATTTTATTTCTGTTTCCTGAACATTACAGAAAATATGTACCGGCACAGTTAGTGGCCTTAGTTGTTGTCACGTTATTCTCTTTGATTTTTTTCGATATTGACAGTATTAGGCGCATTGGTGAAATTCCGGCAGGCTTACCTTCGCTTGTTATTCCGTATTTTAATGCGGATATGTTTATGACCATGGTCATTGACGCTCTAGTTTTAGGCACATTAGGCAGTATTGATACGTTGTTGACTGCAGTCATTGGAGATTCTTTAACTCGAACAGAGCATGATTCTGATAAGGAACTTCGCGGGCAAGGCCTTGCAAATATGATCTCAGGCTTATTTGGGGCATTGCCTGGTGCAGGCGCCACAATGGGGACGGTAACTAATATTCAAGTAGGTGCACGATCGCCATTGTCTGGCATTGTTAGGGCGCTAGTTTTAGCCCTTGTAGTATTAATTGCTGGTGGATTAACTGAACCTATCCCAATGGCTGTGCTAGCAGGTATCGCCGTTTATGTTGGTATCAACATTTTAGATTGGAGCTTTATTCAACGCGCTCATAAAGTAAGCCTTCAAGGTATGCTCATAATGTATGGCGTGATGATCCTTACTGTGTTTTTTGATCTTATCGTCGCGGTTGGGCTTGGCGTTTTTATATCTAATATTATTATTATTGAGCAATTGAGTAGGGCACAAGCACAACAAGTTAAAGCGATCAGTGACACTGACCAAGATATCGTGCCACTTAACGACAGTGAACGAGATTTATTAAATAGGGCTAATGGTAAGGTACTCTTCTTCTATTTGTCTGGCCCGATGATTTTCAGTGTCTCAAAAGCCATTTCTCGTCAACATAGTCGAGTTGCCGATTATAAAGCGATGATATTAGACTTAACTGATGTCCCAATGTTTGATGTAACTGTTGGTCTTGCTCTTGAAAATGCGATTAAAGATGCGCAAGATGCTGATTGCAAAGTTTACTTGTTATGTCCAAATAAACAAACTCGTCATCAGTTATCAAAATTTAAACTTTTAGAATATGTCGCACAAGAAAGTACATATGTATCAAGATATGATGCTTTACAAGCAGCTTTGAGGTATGTTGAATCTAGCTGATTTACTGTTTTTAAATGGTTAACGTTCATCGTTAAATGGAATTAATATGAATAATGAAAGTGATTTTGCAACATATAGCCTTGATGAACTACAAAATGCATACAGTAATATGGATACCAATAGGTATCCTGATATTGCTAAAAAAATTCAAGCTGAAATTCAACTTCGCTTAACTCATCATGATACTTTAGATCCTCAACTGCCGACAAAAACAATTAATTCAAGTGAATATACAACGCCGAAAGGTAACTGGTTTAAGTTGCATTGGCAGGGAAGCTTAACGCTTGAATTCAGCTATTGGTTGAATGTTTTTGCAGTTGGTTTTGTACTTGCGATAATCTCGCCGCCATTATTTCAGTCCTTGGCAGAGAGTGAAGTATCACCAGAGGTAAGAGGTTTATCGATAATTGGCTTTTACGTACTTATTACAGGTCTTTCTATATGGCAATTAACGGGCTTATATCGTTCAGCTGATCAACACCCGAAAAGAGGGGGCTATATAGGTTGGGCGCTGCTAGCAAAATTTATGGTGCTGATTGGTATTTGTCGTTATTGCTATGATATGTCAACAACGGGTGTGCCTTTTATTTTAGCGAGTAGCCAACTCGTCGTTGGAAGCTCAGACTTACCTCCACTATCTCTCCGTGTCATGAATCAGGGGACCGAGGTTGAATTATCAGGAGGATTCGACTTCGGCGCTTCAGTCAAGTTGGCCGAGGTTTTAGCGGATAATCCCAATATAAAAACCATCCACTTAAATAGTGTTGGTGGACTCATTATAGAAGCCAAAAAATTAGCCCTAATTGTAAAAAAGAATAACTTAGTAACCTATAGTAAAACCGAATGTTTATCTGCCTGCCCAATTGTGTTTTTAGCAGGACAAGAAAAGTTATTAGCTGAGGAAGCGAAGCTTGGCTTTCATAGCGCTTCTTTTGGTGGGGTTTCTGGTAGTGACATTTCAGAGTTAAATAGTGAATTACTTGCCTTATTTCAGAAAGCTAAAGTCCCTGACTTTTTTGTTAAAAAAGTCGCCTTAATTAACGCTAATGATATGTGGAGACCATCAACAGATGAATTAATTAGGGCAGGGATAGTTGATAAAGTCGTCGACTCAGGAAATTATGCTTTAAGTGGTGTAAGCGATTGGCGCAATCCTACGACGCTTGATTCAGAGTTACAAAAACATGAGTTATACCAAAGCCTGAAAAAATTTGACCATCAAGGTTATGAAATTATTCGTGATTCAATGGTGGTTAGTATAAAGGATGGCACACCATTAAATACCGTAACGGCTAATACTAATAATTATTTATACGTTGAAAGGTTGAATTATTACATGCAGTTAGCAGGCGATGCCGAAGTTATTCAATATATGCAATCGCAAGTTAAACAAATGGAGTATTTACAAAATGAATATCCAGAAAAATGTGCCTATTATACCTATCCTGATGTCTTTGATAGCAACATAGGATCAGATATTTCCAGTCTATTACCTAGCGATATTAGTAACCAAGAGAGCTTAGCTTTTAATGCACTGATTAAGTCATTAAATCCTAATAATGGCTTTGTTAACCAAGAAGAGCAAACGCGGCTTATAACAGTAATTGTAGAGAAAATTATCGCGCTAGATGCTAGTTATTCTGATGTGCTCAGCAACCCCGAAAAATATAACAAAGAGGCAAATATGCTTTGTAATGTTGGCATTTTGTTGAATAAAGAAATAAATTTATTACCTGAGGTACAAGCAGGGCCATTATTAAGAAGTTTTTATATCATTGAGCAATAGTGGAATTTGGGCTAACTCAGCATTTCTTTAAATGGCTTTTATAAAGTACCTAACCTAATTAAATATATTTGCTCTAGCTAGAAGGCGAATCTGGTTCAACAGGCTTAATATATTCAGCAATAAAGTCATTTTTAGGCAGTGGCTCAGCAAAATAAAACCCTTGAATGTAATCACAACCTAACTGTTTTAATAATAAATATTGCCCCGGTGTTTCTACGCCTTCAGCAACTACTTTAATGGCCAAATTATGCGCCATGGTAATTATAGCTTTTATCAGCGCAGTGCTGCTTTCGTTGTCTTCAATGCCAAAAATAAAAGACCTATCGATTTTAAGTATATTAATATCAAGACGTTGTAAGTAGGCCAATGATGAGTAACCGACACCAAAGTCGTCTATTGCGATATCTATGTTGTTAGCTTGAAGTTGCTTTAATTGACTTTGAATTATTGAGTCAGGATCCATTAACGTGTTTTCGGTAACTTCAATTAATACAGTATGGGCAGGTATTCCATATTTATCACTCGCTTCTATCCATTGTTCAACCCACTTTCCAGCATGGTCAATCTCTAATGGGGATGTATTAACGCTTATCTGCAAAGGTGTATCGCGCAGTTCATTAAACCCAATGGTATCTTGTATCACTTGTGATTTTACCCACTGTCCAATATCGGTAATTAAACCATTTTTTTCAGCGATATGTATAAAATCATCAGCAAAGATTATACCTCGTTCAGGGTGATTCCAACGGATCAGCGCTTCTGCTTTATTAACCGTTTTTCCATCAATCGAAAATATTGGCTGGTAGTAAAGTTCAAACTGTTCTTCATTGAGTGCAATACGTACTTCCTCTAAAAGTCTGCGCTCTTTGAATGCTTTTTTCTCAATTTCATAAGAGAAAAATTCACAGCAATTACGACCTTTCTTTTTAGATAAATACATTGCCTGATCAGCACGTTTTACCATGACATCAACCGTTGAACCATCAGCAGGGAAAAATGTTATGCCTAAACTACCGGTTATGTACACTTGTTCTTTTTTTATATTAATACATTCATTTAAACTGACTTTAACCTTGTCGGCTATTTCTAGCGCACGGGCATGATCGTCAACTCCTTCTAGAATTAGGGTAAATTCATCTCCTCCTAGTCGTGCGACCGTATCACTTTTTCTCAAACAGCTTTGTAACCTTTCTGCTACTTCTCGCAGTAATAAATCACCAAAGTCGTGGCCAAGGTTATCGTTCACTTCTTTAAAACCATCTAAATCAATAAATATGAGCGTGAATTTCATATTTTTGGTATTGATTAGACTTTGTATTTTTTTATAAAAATAGCGTCTATTAGGAAGCTCGGTTAGGCCATCACGATACGCATATTTGTAAAGTTGTGAATTTGCATTTTCCAATTCTTTTGTACGTAACTGAACTTGGTTTTCAAGCGATATTTCACGTTGTTCAATGGTGTGTAACATGTCATTGAAACAATCAGTTAACTGCCCAACCTCATCCGTTGAGTAATGCTTTGCTCGTAAGCTATAATCATTAAAACTTGTTATGTTTTCAGCTGTTCGCGCTAACGATAAAATTGGGTTTAAAAATCGACGTCTTAGTAATAACGATAAAACTAAGCTAATAACAAAGGTAAATAACAATAATGCGATACTAAATTTTATATAAAACGCATTTCTATCGTTTACATAGCTATTATTAGAGCGAATGATTAATTCACCATATTTTTCAGCATCAAGTGTCAGGGGAGTTATTACTTCAACACCATGGTCGTTAATATCATTTTGGTTTGATGAAACAGCGATGGCTAATTCCTGCCCCTGAGAATTTTTTACAGTAACTGACACTATGTCTGTTCGTATTAGTAAGGGGTTTATTAATTCTTGAATCGCATCGGTATCATCAAACATTAACGCCGTAGTGATATTAGGAGAGAGCATTTTTGATAAAGACTTTACGCCTTTTAGTTGTTCGCTTTTAGCGCTAGTGACTTCATATGCACTAAAAGCAATAGTCACAGTTGCCGTAGATACTAGCGCAACAATCATTAAAATGAAGAGCAATTTTTTGTTCATGGTATTGAATGCGAATAAGTTTTTCATGGTATTAGCGCTCAATAATTCGAGCAAGGCGAAGTACTTTTGAACTCATACTTAGTCCGGCTTCTTGAAGTCTAAAGGGGGCTATTTCAAAGCGAATTTTACCGCCAGTGAGAAAGAAACGTATATGTCCCCCGTTTTCTATGAATTTTTCAGTTTCTCCGATAACCATAATATTACGATACGAAACATCATCAGCTTTTTTCCAATCTGTAATTGTGTTGGTAGTAATAAATAGTAAGTCACATGCTTTAAGTGACGTTTGGTTAAATAGCACGTGCTTAGTTGTTAGTGGAAGATTTTTAATAGTGCGGTCTTTTAAGGCGCTTTTGGCAACATCAATAAAGTGTTGATCGGGGCTACATACGGTAAAAGCATCGCGATTATTTTCTGGTGTTTGCCATTGACCAAAACGAGCAAAATTATATAGAAAACCTGCCTTAAGCTTATATTCTTTATTTTTATCTATCGCGAAACCACTAGAGCTAAACAGCAGCGCCAGTGTGATGATTGTATATATAAAAGCTTTAAATTTTAACATTAATTAATTTAAAACACCGTAGTAATTGTAAAAGCTATACTTTCATCAATATATGTCGGTATCGTGTAGGCTTCCTGAGTATTATTGAACTCTAAATGCGAGCCTGCGAATAAATTTTTTCCTGATATTGCTGCTGACCATTGTGAGTTAATCTGCCAATTCCAAGTCAGATCAAGTGCTGTGTAATTTTCTGTGTTATAGGCAGTAGAGTTTTCTACGCGTAACGCAGCGAGAAACTTATGGCTCTCTGACAATGCATAATTAGCTTTTACAAACACTTGTCTGTTGATTGAGTCATTACCTACGATTGCTGATGTTCCAGCAGGCAATTGGTAAGCAAAGTTCGTTAAGCTGTAACCTAATTCAGCGTTAAGGCTATCAAAGGGTTGCCAGGCTAATACGATATCAAAGCCTTTGGTTGTTGATTCTGCTACAGATATTATATCGAAGTTAAGTTGAGTGCGGGTTAATGCCTGTGCTGCTTGGGCTATTTGGCCTGCCTGTAAAAGTGCTAATGCGGGGTAAAACTGCTCAACCTGATTGTTTGGTTCATAAACAGCCACGTTTTCAGCATCTGTATGAAATGCTGATATATCAATGGACCATTGACTTTCAGAAATTCGATAACCCAATTCATAAGAAGTGAAATTTTCAGATTCTACTTGATCATTACCATTTAAATAACTGGGGATAAGTAAGTTATCAAGCATGTCAACGCCTGTATTTGTCCCTAAAGCGTCTGCAACTGATACACCTGTTACTTTAAAGTTATAATCAAACTCAACCAATGCTGGCGTACGTATACTGCGGGATACAGCTGCCCAAGCAAGATGATTTTTTATTGGTTTATATATTAACCGTGCCGATGGTTGGTTTTCCCAGCCAGTTAAATCGTTATGATCAAGTTTAGTGCCTAGGGTCAAATTAATTTTATCAGGTATAAAGCTATATTGAATTTGAAAAAGGCCACCATATTGTTGAATATTACTAATGCCTTTATCTATATTCAGTAAAATGCTTTCTTCTGAAGCTACATCGTTATTTCGGTAACTTAGCCCCCAATCTAGTTGTAATGACTGATAAATGAAGTTCATTTGGTAATCAATGTCTATTGATTCAAATTCTTCTTTTAAATATATTTCAGAGCCGCTTTGCTTAAGCCAAGACACTTGTATCATCTGATTTGCATCAGCCGATATTCTATTATCAATACGCGCCATTACTCGTGAGTCAGTGCGTTTAAAGTTTTCAGAAAAAGCGATAGTTTGATGCGCATCACCGATTGCAGCACGTAAATTTTGACCAATTTTAGACTTTGTAATATCACCTTGAAACATTAAATCCCAAGCATCGTTGGGAGTAAAGTCGGCTCTAAAACCAATTGAATGCTGTTTATTGGTATCGCTAGCAGCAAGTAAAGTTTCTTTATAAGCGGTACTTTTTTTAGAAGCATTTACGTTTTTTATGTGTCCGTAAACACGATAACTACCGTTACTTCCAATATCTCCACCATATCGAAAATTCGCATCACTATTGATTAAATTACCCGTAGTGGCATTTGCAAAAATCCCGCGTGTATCAAGGCTATTTTTAGTAATGATATTAATAACACCGTTATTAGCATTACTTCCCCATAATAATCCGCCTTGTCCACGAATTACTTCAATACGTTCGATATCATATAAAGGGACATTGAGCGCTTCCCAATATACAGCTGAAAACTGTGGAGTGTATAAGCTTTGCCCATCAATCATCACTAATAATTTACTTGAGAACCGAGAAGCTAGGCCACGGGTAGAAATAGCGTATTGATTATTGTCTAATTGTCTGACAATAAGTCCAGGTACTAATTTGAGCGCTTCAGGAATTGATGTTGCGCCAGAGTTAATGATTTGCTCTTTGTTTAATACGTAAATAGATGAGGCAGTTTCAAAAGCAGATTGTGCTCTTTTCATTGCAGACGTTGCTTGTACATCCATCCCCATTAGGGCATCTAAATCAAAATCTTCATCGCTAAATGTCTCAGCTATAAGCAGTGGAGATATAAAGATTACAGGCCAAATCAAATTTTTGCTTAGTATCACTAACGCACTCCTGCACTTTCTAAACGAACAAAATAATCTTTGTTTCTTGTCATGTAAATTATCCTATATTATACATATATTTAGTTGTATATAAGTTAATTTACAAGGAAATTATAAGAATATACCTTTATGAGTTGTTAACTAGTCGTGTTTTCTCTTTCTTTTCCACTGTCGCATGTTCAACTTTAATACTAGAGTAGTTGCTGCTTAACATCGGCTAATATCGATTTATTGTTGCTAGAAAAGCTTTAACACAACAGTATAAGTTACGATTCTTTAAATTTATTGTTTTTTTAATGCAATTGCTGTATATTATTTGAACAAATGTATTTGTTGCTATATAGATAAAGCGAAACAAGAGAAAACATGGATACTTATACACTGCTGATCTGTACGGCTATTGTTAGTTTTTTTATGTTTTTCACTACATTTTTGCTTTATAAAACTAGTGTCGCACAAGATTATTTATTGGATTGGTCCTTTTCTGGACTAGCTTTCCTTGCTTCAAGTGTTGTCGGTATTCTCGGCTCTTATTATGAAAGCTTACCAGTATATTTCCCCGCTCTTGCTAATACTTTTTATATATTAGGTCACGCGGCTATTCTCACTGGCACAATTAAACTCACAGCCGGCAATTCTCATTGGCGCGACCTTACACTGGTAAGCCTGCTTGTTGCCAGCATTCATCTTATCGAGTTTACCCAATCCTCAATTGAAAACCGTATTCTAACTTTTTATCCCATAATATTAATAGCCTGCTTTGGCACTATTTTTGTTGCTTGGAATGAAAGAAAATCGTCTATAAATAAAGCTTTATGGCTACTACTTATTGTTGAAAGCCTGTTTGTTGCACAGTTAATTATTAGAGCTTGTATTATGTTATTTGATGGCGAAAGCCTACAAATATTCGGTCGTGATTTTATGCGAACCTCTGGCAGCCTTGCATTACTCATATTTCTTTTTTTAATCACTCTATGTGCTGTATTTACCGTCAGCTGGAAAAAAGAGATACGGTTAAAAGAATTATCACTGACTGATTATTTAACCGGATGGTTCAATCGTCGAGCATTAGTTGAAACAGGGTCTAGCATTTTTGAACGCTGCAAGCGCGAGGACCATAAACTAGGGGTAATTATTTTTGATATTGATCTTTTCAAGCAAGTAAATGATAACCATGGGCATTTAGTGGGTGATGAAGCCATTAAACATGTCTGTAATATTGCTATTGAGAGCAAACGTAGTTATGACTTTCATTTTAGGTTAGGCGGTGAGGAATTTGCTATTTTATTAGAGAATACTGATCTTCTCGATATTAAAACAATATCTGAACGCATTAGATTCTCAATTGAACACACGCCTTTAAACTGGAACGGCGACACAATTCCGCTGACAGTTAGTGTTGGACTGAGTTTATCAACTCAAGAAGATAAATGCTGGGAACAAGTCCTTGAACGTGCAGATAATGCTTTGTATGAAGCAAAGTCTACCGGTCGAAATATCGTTAAAGTATCTAAGGATTGTAACGTAACAGCCACCATTCCTGTGTTAATTACTCCATAATTAGCTTTTTCGCTCATGCATTTTTTTTCCTAGTTCTCGCTGCTATATTAGGGGTCATCATCATTTTAGCGATACAAAGGCAGAGCAAGTTTGATTTTTGATGTTATTTTACTTTTTAGCGCCGGCTTGATTGGTGGCGTTTTAAATTCTATTGCTGGAGGCGGTAGTTTTATAACTTTCCCCGCACTTGTTTTTGTTGGAGTACCGCCATTACTGGCTAACGCTACCAATACTTTCTCATCATGTGCTGGCTATTTGAGTGGTGCTTACGCTTTTAGGCATGAATTAATTAAGCATAAACGTGAGCTGATTTTCATTGTATTAACCAGTGTTTTTGGTGGTGCATTTGGTGCTTTTTACTGCTTCAGACCTCAGAAATATTATTTGTAAAAACTATTCCATGGTTACTTTTATTTGCGACTATCCTGTTGATATTCGGTTCTAAAATTAATAGTTTATTAAAGTATTACGCAGATAAAAATAAATACGCTTTTCAATTTAAAAGTGTTTTTTTGTTTTTAATGTTATTAGCTGTTTGTGTTTATGGTGGTTTTTTTAATGCTGGCTTCGGTATTATTATTTTGAGCTACCTAACCCTTAGTGGTCATACAAATATCAACGTCATGAATGGCATAAAGTTAGTTGTGTCATCTTCAGTTTCACTGATAGCGATCTTCCTATTTGTTTTACATGGCTCCATTGTTTGGTTCGAAGGTAGTTTGGTTCTTGTCGGCACTATGCTTGGAGGTTATTTTTCTGCTCATATTTCAATGAAAGTGCCTCAGCATTACATTAGAACTTTCGTGATACTGATGAGTTGTATCATTACAAGTTACTTTTTCTACGTCACTTATAGTTAATTTATAAGTGATTTTTAGTTAATTTATAGATAACTATTGTAGCCTTTGACGATTAACATTTTTCGGTGTACTAGCAGCGTTTTAAGAGGGCGTTAACAGCTGATTTTAGGTATGTCATGCCAGTTGCTCGTGTATTGTGGGCTAAGAAAGTGTCGTTTCATTTGCCATGTTTCAGGCTTACCTTCGGCCCCTAATGCTAATGTACCTTGACCATAGCGGTGGTTAATATTATCAAGACAGCGCATCAAAGCAGGGTTAGAGTTATCCGCTACAAATAAATCAGGTTGTTGGTAACGTCTACTTTCTAAACTTATCGCACCAACGCCACAACGATAAAATGCTACGCCTTCAGCAAAAATCTCATCAAGTACTTCACTAATGGCTTGAGCAATAACGCAACTATTATCTGTAGCTACTGGTAATGTATAGATAATAGCTTGTTTATAATAAAGGTTATCGTGCGGTGAACTTGAGGCGAAAATCAGTAGTTTTTTAATTAATGAGGCTTGCTGCCTTACTTTTTTTGCCACAATAGCACCATGTGTTGCCAGCGCTGAGTGTAAGGTTTGCTTATTATAAATACGTTGTCCAAAGCTTCGAGTTGAAAAAATCTCCTGTTTCGACGCTTTGACTTCATCCCAGGATAAACAGCAAATACCATTGAGTTCGTTAACCGTCCGCTCAGTGACGACACTAAATTGCTTTCTCATATTTTTAGGTGACTGCTGCGATAACTGATAAGCGGTTTCAATACCTTGAGCCATCAGGCGTTTAGATATTTTACCACCAATTCCCCAGACATCATTTACCGCCATCCTTTGCAGTATTTCCTGACCGCTTATTGCATCATGAATAACCGCGACCCCGTCAAAACCACTGAGTTTTTTAGCCGCATGGTTGGCTGCTTTCGATAATGTTGATGTTAAACCAAAGCCAACACCGACAGGCAAGCGTGTTTCCTTCCATATAGCGCGTCTTATCTCATGACCGTATTGCTGCCAATCTTTTATAACACCGTCATAGTTCTTAAAGTGTAGAAAGGCTTCATCAATACTATAGACATAACTGTTATCGCTATATCGGGCAATAACATTCATCATTCGCTCACTTAAATCAGCATACAGTTCATAATTAGATGAGCGAACAACAACATTATGTTTTTGCAAAAATGCTTTTATTTTAAAGTAAGGCGTAAACTTAGGAATACCTAAACGCCTTGCGATAGGGCATACCGCACATATACAGCCGTCATTATTAGTTAATACCACCACTGGTTTGTTACGTATGCTTGGATCGAAAACTTTTTCTGCACTCGCATAAAATGACACTGCATCAATTAAAGCATACATGCGGCAAGTTCAGGGGCTTGATGGTGTAATCTGATAGAGCGGGTAACAATACCTTCTAATTGAAAGTCGTCCTCAGGTTTAATGCTAACAGGCGCATGTTTTCTTGAGGCGGATAATAACCTCGCTTGTTTTTTATCGAGTAATTTGCAAACAAAGCAGCCATTAAAGTTAGCCACGACTACATCGCCATCTTTGGCATTGAGCGATCTATCTACGATTAATAAATCACCTGCAAATATGCCGACACCTTCCATTGATTGCCCGGTTGCTTGACCAATAAAGGTCGCATTGGGATGGCGTATAAGTAGTTGATCTAATGATAAACCTAGTTCTTTATATTCCGCCGCAGGACTTTCAAAACCTGAAATACCAGCTTCGATATAAATGGGTATTATTTTCATATATAAACCTATACTGTAAATTCATACAGTATAGGTTTATATAATCAGTTTAGGAAGTTTTATTTAATTCACTAAAAGAGGAATTTTGTCCACTACGAGTACAGCGCTAAAGTTAGGGTCAAGTAGGATATCTGCTTCAACAACTACATTAAAATCAGCAAAACCTATACCTGTTGCCAGCTTATATCAGCTTTCCAGTTACAAGCCCAACCAGGAAAGTCACTAGCGACCATAGGTTTGGCAATACCACAGCCTTGTGCTAATTCACAGCCAATCTGCAATAGTGCAGTACCGTGTGCGACAGTTTCAACACCTTCAGCGATAACATCGCGCTTGAATGATTTAGCTAAGGCGATCACCCCCTCAATAATCGATAAATCATCAGTATCGTGTAACATATCACGCACAAAGCTTTGATCTATTTTAATAATATTAGCAGGTAACCGCCTAAGATAAGTTAGCGACGAATAACCTGTACCAAAATCATCAAGAGCAAAAGTTACCCCAAGTGCCATGCAAGAGTTTATCGTAGTCGATACATGACAGACGTCATCTAAAGCACTAGTTTCAAGGATTTCTAATTCTAAATCACTTGGCTTAACATTAGGGTGAGCTGCCAGTAGTTTAGATAACCTCTGAGTAAAGTTAGGTTGCTGTAACTGTACAGCGCCAATATTTACGCTAATACTTAAAGGAAGGTTAAGCGCCATTTCTTGCCAAATGCTGATTTGCGTTAAAGCGGTATCAATAACCCATTCACCAATTTCGATACTCATAGGGTGATTTTCAATAATAGGCAAAAATTCGATTGGATTTAATAATCCTCTTTTTGGATGCTGCCAGCGAATAAGCGCCTCAACCCCGATGACAACTCCAGTTTTCATGTTTACTTTAGGTTGATAATGTAACACAAACTGCCGATTATCTATCGCACTACGAATTGCTTTTAGCGATTCTCGATGTACTCTAACGGCGTCATCTTGTGCTGTATCAAATAAATGGTAACGATTTTTCCCCGCTTCTTTAGCTACATACATGGCTTGATCAGCGTGGCGCATTAACTGGTCGGCATCGACATTATCTTGAGGATAAAGGGTGACGCCAATACTCGCTGATACATGTAAGATCACATCACCTATAGTGATAGGCTCAGAAGAGGCAGATAGCAAGCGCTCTAAAACTGGTTTGCAATCTTCAACATTGGATAAATCTGCTAATACAGCGACAAACTCATCACCACCAATACGAGCTAAGCTATCAAAATCGCGCAACACCTCCTGCATACGGATAGAAAGTGCGATAAGAAGTTCATCACCGACATCATGACCATAAGAGTCATTAATGGTTTTAAAACCGTCTAAATCTATAAAAACAACAGCAAGTGACTGTTGATTACGACGGCACTTCAACATAGATTGTGACAAGCGATCTGCAAGCAATGAACGGTTCGGTAAGTTGGTAAGTACGTCGTAATGAGCGATACGCTCTAATTGATGCTGATTTTCTTTCATCGTTGTGATGTCGCTACCTAATGAAACATAATGCGTAGCGATGCCATTTTCATCATAAACTGCACTGATGGTTTTCATTACGGCATAAACTTCACCATTTTTCCGTCGATTCCAAACTTCGCCAGACCAAAAACCATCTTTTACAAGCGTGTTATACATATCATCATAAAACTCTGATGTTTGCTGGCCTGACTGAAACACTCTTGAGCTTTGACCAATAGCTTCATCACGGCTATAACCCGTAATATGAACAAAGGCATCGTTAACATTGATAATAGTAGCCGTGTTATCGGTAATGGTAATTTCTTCACGGGCGTGTGAGAAAACACTAGCAAATAATTTAAGTTTTTCTTCAACCTTTTTACGCTCAGTAATATCATGGATAATACCAACCAAAAAATAGTTACCTTCAGAGTCTATAAAACGATTTTTTCTAGTTAGAATAGTCTGAGTTTGACCACCAGCAGGCGTGAGCTTTTCTTCACATAAAATCTCTTTACCTTCAGTTAAAACTTTTCTATCGATAGCTAAAAAATGTAACTGTTCTTCAGGTAATACTTTTTCTGCAAGAGTTTGGCCGATGATTTCGCTTCTAGATAAACCAAAAATTTTACAAAAAGCGTCATTAACGAGCAGAAGTTTGCATTCATTATCTTTTATGAAAATAGGATCACCAACATTATTGAACACAGTTTTAAGATACATTTCAATGTCATTTGGTGTTTTTGCGGAACCTTTTAGCTGTTTTGTAACTTTACTTTCTTCATACATCATCTTACATCGTTCCTTGTTAGATAATTCAAGTCCAAATATACAAAAAATACTGCTGTAAACGTTAAGGTTACAATTTTGAGATAATATATTGAAAACACATAGCTTTAGAAAAGGTTTTATCGTTCTAAAGGCCTAGCTGGGAACTCTACAGTTATTATTGAGAATAAGTTATTCTTCAATATAAAGGGGTTTTTAAGAGGGTGTCAAGTTTTTCGAAAACCCTGTTTTATAAATACGAAAAACTGAAAAAATAGAAAGTTAATTAAGTACAAAAGTCGTAGAGTTTGAATGTAGAAATTGAACTAACGTACTTTTACATAATTTATGAAAGTAGGGGGGTATTCAAAACGATAATAAATCAGTGTTTATAGCCGTATTGTATAAAAGCATCAAAACGTCCAAATCAGTTTATCGCAGTATGGCAATAAACAGACTTGGATCGATTGCAAACTTATTAAAGGAAAATTAAATATAATAAACAACGGTTTAATTGCTTTAAAGTTTAGTTTGTAAATCTACGTAATTTAATTTATTCGGCTGATACCACTGATTTTCATAAGCTAAGCACCCCCATAAAACATGCGCTAGTGCAATTTTCTCTTGTTGAGGGTTTACCGCTTGAGGAGAAAGTGTATTAGCCTTTGCACTGTAATTAAACGCTAAAGCGGCTTTATTAGGCCGTAGAATAGTTACGTCATTTCCCTGCATATAAGCAAAATTGTCAGCATATTGCATCATAGCTCGGCCCGAGGCCTGTTGATCATTTAAATCATGACCTAACATAGGAGAAATATTTTCTACCCCCATTAAAGACAATAATGTTGGTGCCAAATCTATTTGACTCACAATCCGTTCATCAAAAAAACTATCTTTGCCTGAGTTTAAAATAACGCCAGGAATATGAAAATTGTTGATAGGAACTAAGTCACTACCTGTTGCTCGAGCATCATGATCGGCAACAATTAAGAAAACCGTATCCTGCCAATAGGGCTGAGTTTTAGCTTTTGCGATGAACTTACCTACAGCATAATCAGCATATTGAATCGCTTTATGGCGATCCAGTTCTTTTTCGCCGTAATAAGCTAACTGCTCATCCGTGTAGTTTATTGGGGTAATTTTATCTTCTGGTATTTCGAAAGGGTCATGATTACTCGATGAGAAAATAAAACTAAAGAAAGGTTTTCCCTCACGATGTAGTTCGCTTAACTCTTTATCAGCCTGGTTAAATAAATCTTCATCACTGGCGCCCCATGAAGCAACAAACTCAGGATTTTCAATATCATCAAAGTCGACAATATCGGTAAAACCATTGCCTAAAAAGAAGCTTTTCATATTATCAAAATGACTTTCTCCGCCATAAACAAACTGAGTTGTATAGTTATTAGCTTTTAATAAACTAGCAATAGTAAAAAAGTTTTGTTGCGACTTACCTAATTTTACTACTGCTCTGGCAGGCGTTGGAGTAAAGCCTGTGATAACAGCTTCGATGCCTCTGACAGAACGCGTACCGGTAGCGTACAAGTTTTTAAAAGCCCACCCTTCATTATTTAATTTGTCTAATTCTGGCGTTAACGGTAAACCACCTAAGGACGAAACAAATTGCGCGCCTAAGCTTTCTTCGAGAATAATAACTAAATTTTTAGCTTTACCTTTATAGACAGGTAAGCGCTTATTCAGTGATGGTAATTTAGTTGATGTAAAAGAGTCCGGCCCAAGACCTGATTGTTGTTGAACAATTTTGATAACGTCTTCGTCTGCCATTTTTCCGTATAATTTAGCGGCATTTTTCTCATCACCAAATTGTTTGTAAGCATGGGCGACACTATAAATAGAATTAAGTGTTAATGAGTTAATCAAAGGGTCTGTTGTAAAATAGACAAGAGAAGGGTTGATAGGGCGATGACCCACGGTACCTCTTGCGAAGGCAAAAAGAATAAACGTTATAATAAAGAAAGACATCACAGCAGCAGGGAAGCGTAATTGATCCTTTGCTTGATTATTTGTTACCAGCTTTGATATTAAGCGCCAAATCAATTTACTCGGTAAAATAAGTAAAGAAAAAACAATTACTATGGTCAACAAGTGACCATTGAAAAGCATTTTGAATACTTCATCAGGATAAGCTAAATATTCGATGAATAGTCTGTTTGGACGAAAGCCATATTCAATGATAAACGCAGGGGTTGCTAACTCAAAAAATAGTACAATGAGAAATATCGTAAAAAATATAAATTTGAGAACATTAAGCCACACAGGAGCTGTTCGTTTAGAAAGCATAAGCCATGGATGAATGAGCGCAGGAAGAATTAATAAATAACCAATACTACTGAGATCAATTCTAGCGCCATTGAATAATAATGTTATTAAGTCATTGAAGCTGTCAATACGGTCAAACTGCCAGAGACTTAAGCCAAGTCTCGATATCAGTAAAAAGGTAATGAGTAAGAAAGTGAATTGTAAAAACGGTTTAGCTAAGTAATTGATTTTGTTAAACATTTTGTTAAACATCATAAGTGAACAACAATTATTATTATTATATTTAATGAAACTTAAGGTTTACTTAAATTTAACTTAAATTCAACTTAAATTTTACTGACGATGTTATAGCTCGATATTAAAATAAAACAACTAACCAAATTATAAATGCCATTATCATACTAATCATCACAGCAGCCGAGCCTAAATCTTTCGCAAGGCCAGACAAAGGATGGATTTCAAGGCCAACACGATCAACAACGGCTTCTATTGCAGTGTTGATAATTTCAGTAAAGATAATAAATATTACAGATAGGATCAGCACCATTTGCTCCATGGCGCTAATATCAAACAGGAAACTAAGCGGTACTGCTATAAACAATAACAATAACTCTTGTTTAAATGCTGATTCATTTTGATATAGCCACTTAAATGCGCGAAGGGAATTTAACGAAGCAAGGTAAACTCTTTTTATGCCGGTTGGCTTATTTTTATTGTCAAACACTAGTCTGTATTCTCCAGGTTAGTTAATAGTAATGATTCGATATTAATTTCTATTCTTGCAATTGCTGATGGTGATTTACAACTGATAAATGAATCATTTTTTTCACTATAAGTTGTTGACCGTACAGACATAATACTCAGCAGCGTATCAAAAACATTGTCATGTGTTAACGGTTTAGCCGACATTCTGTCAAGACAATGTAAATTAAAATCTGTTTGTTGTGAATCATTCCAATAAATCATTGGAATGTGAGTTTGCTCGTCAGGGGCAAATGCGTAAGGTAGACCGTGTAGGTATACCCCTTTTTCACCTAATGATTCACCATGGTCCGAAATATATAAAACGGAAGTTTCCACCGACTCTTTGGCTGCAAGCGCTGACATTTCTGTAATAATTTCAGATAGGACAAAATCAGTATACGCGATTGAATTATCATAAGTATTAATAAGCTCATCTTCGCTGCAATTTTGAATATCACTACGCTGGCAATCAGGTAAAAATAGCCCTTTATTTTTAGGGTAACGCTTAAAGTAAGTAGGGCCATGAGAGCCCATCATATGTAGTACGATCAAAGTATTATTATGGGTTAGGTGTTTAAGCTTAACCCTAAGCGGTGTAAGTAAAGCTTCATCAAAACAAGTTTCTCCATCACATAAGGGGTTGGAGTTACTTGTGATAATTTGTTGGTTTTTTACACGCGTACACACCCCTTTACAGCTACCGTTATTGTTACTAACCCACAATACGTCTGCACCCGCTAAATGAATTATATCAATAGCATTTTGTTGCGCAGTTGCGATACGTTTACTGTAATCACCCTTGTTTAATCTAGAGAACATACAAGGGACTGAAACCGCAGTAGCAGTACCACAAGATGTCATATTAGAAAATGAGACAACACCTTGATTTTCGGTATATTGATTAGTCGGTTTGTCATAACCATTTAAAGAAAAACTCATGGCACGTGCAGTTTCGCCTAACACTAAAACCGTTACATGTTTTTTAATATCGTCACGAACGATTGTAGGATTTGTATCAAGCACTTGAAACTTAAGTGGTGGATAAAAATAGTGATTTCTAACAAATTTATAACTAGCATCGAACATTTTGTAAGGCACTATATAACTAATCAGGTCGCGATTATTACGACCGACGGCAGCATAGTTAGAATAAAATATACTACCGATCAAAAATATGATGACAAAATTAACACTGAGTAGTTTCAAACGACTCAGTAATTCATTGGGGAATGATTTGTAGGTTAATTTAACGCAATACACCATCCATGAGGGCAGTAAACCAAAGAGTAAATAAAAGCCAACCGCGTAAATATTAAAATAAGATAAGGCTTCAGCGGTATCGGTTTCAAGCGTATTTTGTACCATGCCATAGTCAAAGACGATGCCATAGGTAACGGTAGCGTAAAATATTAACGCAGACACGTTAATCATGAATATTAATAGGGGTTTAGTTATCCATCTAAAAGCCAAAAAGCCTTGTAGAAATAGCGTTAAAGATAATAAAAAAATAGGCAAAGATATTAAGAAATAAATATTGTAATTTTCTAATGAAGTTATTGCTGACGATGCCTTAATTAAAAATGGCAAATTTAAAATTAACGTTAAATAAGCACATGAGATAATTAAAAGTTGATTGGTGGTTAACTTTATATTTTTTAATGAATTAATAAGTTTTATCAAGTGAAAGCCTTAATAGAATAATGTACAAGCTATGTAACAATTGGAGTGAGTAAAGACCGAGTCTTAGGTCAAAGGGATGTATTCTAGAAAGTCATTTTCAGCAATTTGTCGAAAATGCAGTAGTGAAGTAATGTATTAGTTTTAACAGTTTGAATGTGTCGTTTCATTTTTAAAAACACCTTTAAATAAGTATCTTTATGTTATGAAATCAACCTTAAGGCAGGCTTAAGCTAAACTGATAAATCACCTAGTTAAAACTTAAGTTTAACTAAGGTTGGTAAGACTAGATTAAAAAGCTGGAAGGGATTCGGGTAGTAATTTGAGCAATATTACGAGCAGTAAGAACAGGGCTATAGTTATCTTGAAATCGATATTAATCTAGCAGTACTTAACATCTGAAAAGTTAAGCACAATGAAGATTAAAAGCGTAAGGTAAATGTTATAAAGTTATCAGGAGTAAACGTTATGGCGATGTCTACATTAATGCTGTCGCAGTATGATTTTACGATAGCTAAGCCTAAACCAAAACGTTGTGAAGATGTTCTTGATTGATCTTTTTGCCAAAGTGGCTCAAAAAATTGGCTGAGTTCATGTTCTGAATACTGATAAACACTGGTATTTGTAATGGTTACAATTGTTTGTGTTAAATCATTACTCTTGCATATTAAAATCGATACTTTGCTATTCGAAGGACTGTAATGCAAAGCGTTGCTGATTAAGTTGGTTAAAATGGTATCAACAGCAAATTCGTTTGTAACAATATCACTGACATCTGGGCTAGTAACTACTTCGACATCACGGTTCATTTTATTTTCACGAAGTAATATCAAATGAACCAGCTCCTCAATATTCATTGAGTTAACCTTTAACTCACCAGTTTTAGTGCTTTTTTGCAGTAAGAGAATACTGTTAACAATGCGCTTCAACCTTTCAGAAATACTCAAAACATCTTCTGTAAAAGTTTCTGATATTTGTTTATCTTGAGGAAACTTTAAGGCAATTTCACTGAGACTAATAAGCTCTGCAATAGGAGTTTTAAGTTCATGTGCGATATCAGAAGTAACTCTTTTTTCGCGAGCATAAAGTATTTTATTTTCATTGAGGAAGTGATTAATACTGCTGGCGATGGGAAGTAACTCTTCGGGTAAACCTTCTGTTGAAATAGTGCCAGTTTCAGAAGTTAAGTTAATGGTTTTAATTTCACTGTTAAGTTTTTCAAGTGGTTTTAAGCCGCTTTCAACAACTTTGTAAACTATAAACCTGACTGCAAATACCGCTATTAATGAAGAAAGCACAAATATGATATCGACGAACCAAAGGGTTTGTTCTAAATCTTCATTACTGAGTGCATAAGCTAGTGTCATTGGTTGTTGTCGCTTTTCAAACTCTGCTACTGATATACCAAACTCTTCTCGAATGTCGCTATCAACTTGCGGCATAAATTTTATGGTGATCATTCTGCCAGAACGTCCATCGGGAAGGATAATATTGTTTATTTTCGATTCATTAAGCGATACAGCAACTTCAGGTAAGGTATTTACTTCAAATAAGTCCAGTGTTTTAGAGCGTTCAAATACTTTGTTTTCGTGCCAAAGTTGGAAGTACTCAGGATCATTTTTACCGGAGAACTCGGGCATAAACTCGTCAGCAAAATCAAAGTCAACTGCTTCAATGTCTTCATCCACTAAAGAGATTAAAAAATGAGATTTATTGACCATGGATTTATCAAATTCTTTGCTGATCCAAGTATCAACGCTGATATCGGTCGCGAGTAATATCGAGATCAATAATAAAGAGACAGAAATAGCTAAATAACGGCTTAATTGTTTTTTTATTGAATTCATAGCTTACTTTCAACGAAATATCCGAAGCCTCTTTTCGTTTTTATCGGTAAGTCATATCCCAATGCTCGAGTTTTTTTACGGGTAGTAGATAAATGAGCTTCAATTGAGTTTTTTGCAACGGCATCGTATTGACCCGCTAAATACTCACTTAGTTTTTCAGGGCAAATTACCTTGCCTTGATTCGTAAATAAACATTCAACAAGTTTATATTCGTTAGGTGTGAGGTTGGCATCTTTGCCGTTACAGTGTAATTGCTTCAGGTGAAGATCCAATGAAAAATCACCAATAATAATTTTACTATTGTCTATATTAAGGCTGCCTCTGCGCATTAAACAGAGTAATCGCACGTGAAGTTCATCAAAAGAAAATGGCTTTGTTAAATAATCATCAGCACCATTAAGTAAGCCTTCAATTTTATCTTCAGTTAAATCACGTGCCGATAAAATCAGCACTCGAATATCTTTATTAGCCTTTCTGATCGCTTTCAAAATTGAAGAGCCATCGACAGAAGGAAGCATCAAATCTAGTATAAGCAGTGAATAGCTACCAGAAAGCGCCATAGATAAACCTTCAGAGCCGTCGCCAGTGTCATCAACTGTAAAACCGAGATTAGATAAACCAATTTTAAGGCTTCTTCTAAGTGATGTAGAATCTTCGATGATTAATATTTTCAACGTGCGGATCAACTAAATTTAAATACATTAAAGTTAACATACCAAATTAATCTTAAGTTTTGCTGAATTTTTACTTAAGAATTAGGTGTGAAAAGCCATTATTTTGTCTATATATGTTCTCAGGAGTATAAATTAAGGGGTGTTAATTAATTGGTTGAGGCTTTAGAAAGCAGCTCTACAGGTAGTTTTAAAATGTAACAACAGGGACTAACGCTAATTTTGGGATTTGAATTAATATTGCTTATATATTTACTCGGTAAATTCACGTTATGGATTCTCGTCTGGTATCGCAGCGAGCAATTTAATATAGTTAGGACAATTACACATAGCACTAAACTCAATAAAGACTATGTGAATAAAGGCTAGTTAATGTTACTGGCCTGCGACAACTATATGGAACAACGATGATATTTGATTTAGCCGAATTAGATAACCAAGAAAAGTATCGCCTATTAACTGGCGGAGTAACACCAAGACCGATCGCATGGATAAGTACATGTTCAAAAGATAATATTGATAATCTAGCTCCATATTCATTTTTTACTGTCGCAAGTTGTAATCCACCCGTTTTACTTTATACGCAAGTCACACAAAGAAGTGGCTTAGATAAAGATACATTGGAAAACCTCAGAACTACAGGTGAGTGCGTAGTAAATATCGTCAATAGCCCTCTAATTGAATCGATGAACCTGACAAGTACTAATTTGAGTTTTGATGAAAGCGAGTTTAGTTTCGCTAATGTTGACAGTTGTACAAGTCATAACGTCACGCCGCTTTCAGTTAAAGAGTCACCTATACGTTTTGAATGTACTTTACGTGAGATTATTCCAATTAGTGAATTACCGAGCGGAGGGACTTTGATTTTACTTGATGTTAAAAGCATATATGTCAGGGATGATCTTTATAAAAATGGGCTGGTCGATCAAAGTTTAGTCGATACTGTTGGGAAAATGGGCGGAGACCATTTTAGTATCAATGGCAATGTTATTGCTTTAAAAAGACCTTGAGTTGTATTTTCAACAAACTATTTTAGTGAAAATACATGTTGTAGCCTTTAGAATATAAAAATTAAATAAAATTAAGAAAGTAGAATAATGTCACTTCCACCTTGCCCTAAATGTAAATCTGAATTTACCTACCAAGATCAAACATTACTGATCTGCCCAGAGTGCTCATATGAATGGAGCCCATCAGAAACTAACGATGACTCAGTACTATTTATTGTAAAAGACTCTAACGGAACTCAATTAAAAGAGGGCGATAAAGTCACTATGATTAAAGACTTGAAAATTAAAGCAAGCTCTCAAGTGATAAAAGTAGGTACTAAAGCCATAATTAAACGCATTAAAGAAGGCAAAGATCATCAACTGGACTGCAAAATGGATGGTATCGGTGAAATGATGGTAACTGCAAAATTTGTAAAAAGAGCGTAAAAGCAAATAAGAGCGAAGTAGGAGTACAATCTGACACAAGGCAGATAATTTATTAAGCTAACGTTTTATTAGATAAGTAATTTATGACTATTTGGTTATTTTTAGTGTAATTTAGGTAATAAAAAAGCCCTGTAAAAACAAGGCTTTAATTATTTATTGTTTGGTCGGAGTAGCAAGATTCGAACTTGCGACCTCACGTCCCCCAGACGCACGCGCTACCAAGCTGCGCTATACCCCGAATTATAAGCTTGTTGGGGATTAAAGCTTATGCGGGCTATATTAATGATTTATCCCTTGAATGCAATTAAAAAACCAAATCATCATAACCAAGCGTCTATTTATTGAACATTATTGGCTTGTTTACTGAATTGCTTAATAAAATTAACACCATCAATCATTAACGGAAAGTCTGGTTTTGCTGTAATAGGCGCTGCAAGCTGAATAGAATAACTTTGAAAATTCCCATTCTGGTCAACAAACATCGACTTGTCTTTATTAAATACCACAATGCCGTTATCCATAGTATTAGCAATTATACGGTCTTTATTTAACCCTTTAATGTCATTACCATTACTAAAGCTTTTTGCTTCAATATCACAGCCTAACCATTGTTTAATCAGGGTAGGTTGTAGATCCATGTGACTAGTTAATTTGTTAACCGCTTTATTTTTAGTTTCTGGAATTACCATTAAGGCCGGTTTAATTGATAAGCTTGTTTCTGCTGTACGATTACCAATTGAACTGACCCAAAGAATATCTTTATTTTTGTTAGCCGTTTGGCTCTTATTTTGCGCGCTCATTAAGGCATCTAAAAACAACTCAAACTGGTAACTGTTATTTCCTTTGAAATAAAACACGTGCAAACCAGGTGCGTAGCTATTTAATTTATCGGCAAAAATAAGGCTAGAAATATCGTCCAAATGAGTCATAGGCGGGAACAACTCATTTGTTAAGCTCAACAACCCTTTTGAGTTAATAGTTGCAGCTTCACTGTTATCTTCACCAACGATAGTGAATGTTTTTGCTAATTTCTTGTCATTAATAATTTGAAATAAAAGCGGTTGAGCTTGTTGCTCTAATAAAGCGCTTTTATAGATACTAGGTAAACTATAAAACAAGTTAAACCAGGCTTCTTTTGGTAACGCGTTATCAACATGATTATCTAGCGAGAGCATGCCATGCTTGACTCTTTGCTTAATTTTATTCAATTGCTTAGCTTGTAAAGTCTGGTCTGTGATCACCATAAAAACAGAGCGCTCGATTGCTGAATTATCAGCACATTGGCCGTTATAAACAGGGTATTGTGGTACGGCATCAGTAAAGGCAAGTGGATGATTGCGACGAGCTATATAGTCTACTTGATCAAACATACCGTATTTTGTTAACAAGGTTTTTGCCGTAGAAGGATAAGACAGCGGTAAAACCGTGTCTTGTCGCAACACGTCATATTCTAAATTAGCATCGGCCCAAATATGAACAATATGACTAAAGAAGAAAAATACCACGAGCGGTATAACTACAAAGCGGGCATAAATTGTTTTTTGTAATTCTTTTAAATGCTTCCAAGCATAATTAGAAGCAACTAATTGAAAAGCTAATATGACTAAGGTTAAGACTAAGCTAACAAACCAAAACGCACGGCTGTTTTGTTGTATTTCGTTACCAATGAGTTCTAAAATTGGAGCACTTGAAGAAATATTTAAATGATAGCCTAAACGTGTATAAATAAAGGCATCGAGTAACAATAATAATAATTCAGCGGTAAAAACGACAGAAGCGACGACTCTGATGAATCTTGTTCGTGGAAATAATATGGTGATCGGAAACAAAATGAGTACAAAACTCATAAACGTTAAGAAAGCCATATGGCTTAACCACGTTGTCACTAAATAAGTGTGTCCTAGAAAAGTTTCAGGGGCTGATTCACTAAAAACATAAATTGACGATAATAATATCGCAGCAATAATGTTGAAAAAAGTGAACCAGTGACTCCAGCTAATTAACTGTAATAGGCGCTTACTATAGGGTTTTGATTCAAATGAAACCATCGCGTCGTTAAATTCTCTTATTATTGTTAATGAATATTTTTATTTCGATTTTTGTATCGATTGCTTTAATGCACTGGTAAAATTATCTACTATAACTTCTCGTTGCTTTTCTGGCACATTATTTATAATAATTTCTGTCAGAGTATTTCCTAGACACATCAGCGCTAGATCAGGGGTTGCAGACTCATTTACGAGTACGTCATGCAAATCTTTAATAATTTTTTCTACACGTTCGTTGGAATACTTGGATACAATAGGCATCTTAAACACTTAATGGTAATTTAATAAACAAACACTAAGTTTATCAAATGCCCGAACAATATAATACTGACCTTTATCTATGAGCTTAATAATTTCGAATATCGCACTACATTTTTTATCAAAAAAAGAAGAAACTGGTGAAGTTATACTCAGGTTAGGCCCTGAAAATATCTCAGCTAGTAGTAAAATAGAAAGCTTTGTTGATGCACTGCATAAAATTTATAATAGCAAGGGTAGTAAGGCATACGGCCATTTCTCATCGATGCCTGCTGAGGGTGAAAAAGCCCGTTTTGTTGATATTATGGAAAGTTATTTAGGTGATGCTCAAAGTTTTTATCAATTTAGTAACCAAGCAGTAAATTTATTGAAAAATGAATTAGAAAAGTACGATCTTGCTGAAACCGGTTATTTAATTATTTGTCATTATGAATATATGGGTGGACGTTACCTATTAGCCGCAATCATCCCAATATCAGAACATTACTCTGTCGATGGTGAGCTAAACATATCTGCCGATCAGCATTTAGACACTAATAAACTTCAGTTAGCAGCCCGAATCGATTTATTTGATTATCAAGATAATGCCGAAGGTAATCGCTATATTTCATTTATTAAAGGCCGTGCAGGTAGAAAAGTATCTGACTTTTTCTTAGATTTTTTAAGTTGTGAAGAAGGCCTAAATTCTAAAGAGCAAACACAAACACTAGTGCAAGCGGTAGAGGACTACGTTTCTGTTAATCAATTTGATGCTAATGAAAAGCAACAAACTCGAAAAGAGTTATTAAGTTACTGTAAAGAGCAAAAAGAATCAGCTCAAGACGTTTCGTTACAAGAATTGGGTAGCGTTATTAAAACTGAAGAAAGCGGTAAAGACTTTTACAAATTTTGCCAAGAACAATCTTACCCAATTGAAGAATCGTTCCCACATGATCAAGCAGTAGTTAATAAAGTAACTAAGTACGCAGGGTACGGTAATGGTATTAGTTTAAGTTTTGAACGTAGTCATTTTGGTCAAGATGTAGTTTATAACCAGGCCAATGAAAGCATTACTATATTTAAAGTACCACCGAATTTAAAGGCGCAGCTGCTAGATTTACTTGAAAACAATGCTAAGCAAAGTCAGCAACAAGCCATTGCCAGCAACGCAAATAATGAAACACCTGACGCTGAATTTTAAAGCACAAGTACACGAATAAATTTCTTAGGATTTACAAATGACAACTCTTACGATTACAAGGCCAGACGATTGGCATGTTCATTTACGCGATGGCGTAGCCCTAAAAAACACAGTAGCTGACATTAGTCGTTATTTTGGCCGCGCTATTATAATGCCTAATTTGGTTCCGCCAGTAACGAATGCAGAGTTAGCTACCCAATATCATCAACGTATTATGGCTGCACAGCCAAGCAAACAGTTTCAACCTTTAATGGTTTTGTATTTAACGGATCAAACTACCGCTGCTGATATTAAAGCAGCTAAAGCTACTGGTCTTGTTTATGCGGCCAAGCTCTACCCAGCGGGTGCTACAACAAATTCTTCTTCAGGTGTAACCAGTGTTGATAACATTGCTAGTGTTTTAGCTGCAATGGAAGCTGAAAACATGCCTTTATTAGTGCATGGTGAAGTGACCGATCATGACATTGATATTTTTGATCGTGAAGCGGTTTTTATTGATACCATTTTACGTCCATTAGTAGCTAAATACCCAACACTTAAAATAGTGTTAGAGCATATAACGACTAAAAATGCCGTTGATTTTGTAAACGAAGCTGGTGACAACGTAGCCGCTACCATTACTGTTCACCACTTACTGTTTAACCGTAATCACATGTTGGTTGGTGGTATTCGTCCGCACTTTTATTGCTTACCAATTTTAAAACGTAACATTCATCAACAAGCCTTGATTGAAGCGGCAACTAGCGGTAGTGAAAAGTTCTTTTTAGGTACTGATTCTGCGCCACACCCTCAACACGCTAAAGAAGCGGCTTGCGGCTGTGCCGGTGCTTATACCGCACATGCTGCAATCGAACTATATGCCGAAGCATTTGAACAAGCCGGAGCCTTAGATAAACTTGAAGGTTTTGCTAGCTTGCATGGCCCTAAATTTTATAATTTACCGGTCAACACAGACAAAATAACCTTAGTTAAGAATACATGGGATATACCAGCAACGCTTTCATTTGGTGATGAAGTTGTTGTGCCAATTCGCGCTAATGAAACTATTGCTTGGCAAGTACAATAAAAGAGGAGTAAAAAATGCAGTTATTTGTAAATGATTTAACCGTGATTGACTTTTCTTACTGTTGTACATCTCGAGGCATAGTTGGCGAAAGTTGGATTGTTGATGTCTTACTAGACGGTAGTTTGAATGAAATGAGCATGGTGCTTGATTTTGCAGTCGTTAAAAAGCAAATTAAAGCCATAATTGATGATGCTGTCGATCACAAATTACTGTTACCGCTGTCTGATAAAGGCATTACTGTTGCAGATTCAACGAAGCGTGAAGGTCACGAATTTGTTGACTTTTGCTCAAAACAAGGCAATTACTACTTACAGTCTCCAAAATGTGCATTTGCCAAAATAGAAACTGAAACTATTGATATTCCTTCAGTTACCGCATATTTAACTAAAATCATCCTCGCTCAATTGCCGAGAAATGTTGAAGGTTTAACGCTTAATTTACGTCCTGAAAAAATTGATGGTGCGTATTATCATTACACCCACGGTTTGAAGTTACATGATGGTAATTGTCAGCGTATTGCGCATGGTCACCGCTCAAAAATTCATATCTATAAAAATGGCCAGCGTTCAACTGCATTAGAAGAGGTGTGGAGTTTGCGTTGGCAAGATATTTATTTAGCCAGTGAAGCCGACCGCATAGCACAGAATGAATTAGAGCTTTCTACATCAGCTTTAGCTAATTTGACACCCGATCACCAATTTTTCTCTTATTTCGCGCCACAAGGGCGTTTTGATATTGCGGTTCCAAGTTCAATATTAGATGTAGTAGATTGTGACTCAACAGTTGAATTACTCGCTGACTTTATTGTTCGTCAACTTAAAAAACAAGCGCCTAATGATGAATTTAAAGTTGTGGCATTTGAAGGTGTCGCCAAAGGAGCTATTGCTAATGGTTAAAACCCGTTCACTATTGTGTAAACTTTCATTTGTTGTTTGTTTGATGTCATTTCAAATATCAGCTTCACAAACCCAGTTAACAGAGCAGTTTTTTCAAGGTGCTTTAATTGTCGGTAAAACCGCACCGGAGAATAAAGTCACCCTCAATGGTAAGCCATTAAAGGTTTCAAAAAATGGTGATTACGCTTTAGGGTTTAGCCGAGATGAAAAAAACAATAGCGAATTAGTTATAACTAGCCCCAATGGCGACGTTGAAAAGCGACTATTAAAACCCCTCAAACGTGAGTACAACATTCAACGTGTTGAAGGAATTTCAAAGAAAATTATGAACCCCAACAAAAAGGCAAATGTTCGAGTTGGGCAAGACAACAAAAAAATTAAAGCCGCACGTAAAATAGATAGTAACTTAACCGCTTTTGCTCAAGGTTTTATTGCGCCTATTGATGGTATTATCACGGGCGTATACGGAAGCCAACGTTATTATAATGGTGTACCTAAAACACCTCACTATGGGTTAGATTATGCTGGCGATAAAGGTGACCCTGTTAAAGCTCCTGCTGATGGTGTTGTGCTAATGTATGTACCTGACATGTTCTACTCAGGCGGCACTATGATCATCGATCATGGCCACGGTGTTAGCTCAACTTTTTTGCATTTAAGTGATGCGTATGTAAAAGTTGGGGATAAAGTCAATCAAGGACAACTTGTTGCAGCAGTTGGCGCAAGTGGCAGGGCAACCGGGCCGCATTTAGATTGGCGAATTAACTGGTTTAATATGCGTTTAGATCCCGCCTTAGTACTTAAACTCGAACCGTTAAAGTAACTTTCTTAAACAATAAGGACAGTAAACCAATTCATGAATAAATTTTTAGTATTATTCTTTTGTTTAACTCTCAATTTCACCAGCCAAGCTAAAAGCTTACAAGTTGGTTGGGAGTTATGGTTTCCTTATCAATACCGTAATGCCCAACAAGAACTTATTGGTTTAGATTTTGAAATTTTTAATACTGTTTTTAAAAAAGCCGGTTATACAACAGAGTTTACAGAGCTGCCTTGGAAACGTCATTTACACTATATAAAAACTGGTGTAATGGATGTTGCGATGGGTGCATCAAAAAGTGAAGAAAGAGAGAGATACGCAAACTTTAGCCAAGCCTACCGCCAAGAAACAGTTAAACTCTATGTTAGAAATGGTAAAGCCAAAGATATTAAATTAAGCAAACTTTCTGAACTTGCTAGTAGTAAGTATATGTTCGGTATCGAGAGCGGTTATTATTATGGTGATGAATACCAAGAATTGATGAAAACACCTGAGTTTCGTGAGCATATTATAGAAGTAGTTGATATTGAAGAAAATGTAACATTATTACTTGAAGGGCACATTGATGGTTTCCTTGTAAGTCCCGAAACAATAAAAGCATTCTCGAAAAAATACAAAATGAACGGTGAATTTGAGCAGCACCCTATAAGTATTTATCAAGCTGATATACATATTATGTTCAGTAAACTTTCAACAGATCCTATTATGGTTAAAGCGATTGATGATGCTATTAGCGAATTAACGCAATCAGGTGAGTTAACTAAGATACTTAACAAATGGACTGTACTTAATTAACTAATTAGTTAGCCAGTATAACCATGTTTTACTCGCGTCCAAACACATCCCAATAAGCCGTAAAATTTTATTTCACGGCTTTCTTAGTATCAAATTCATCACAGCTTTTCGTTAAATCAAAGTTCTGCATACAATAATTACTTATATTTCCTCATATATAAGAGCAGAATTGACTGATTTTAATAATTATTTTATGAATAAGTGTTTTTTTAATAAAAAATTAACTACTATTAATTTGAGCTCAACAAACAATAAATGATCAATGTTTTTGTTTATGATAGCAGAGGAAGTAAATACATAACTTAAGTCTTTACAAAGCCTTAAATAAGGGAGATTATTTAAAAATAGTTTAATAATAATAATCACAATAAATTAATCATATTGCTATAAATCAGAACAGAGAGTAGTAGGACATGAAGCCCGAAAAATTAACTGATCATCCAGACGTTTTAATGATTTATCAAGATCGTGAGTCTGTTGAGCCCGCCATAAGTCAAATTATGGAGTTAAATCTCGATTTTAAAGCATTTCAATACCATCCTAAAAAGTTACCTAGACTCGCGGCTATTGAACCGAAAGTGTTGATGTTGTCGTCTAATAATGTAAAAAACACCATTGAACTATATATCGAGTATTTAGAAGAGTACCAACAACATATTGCCCCACATAGCGCAATATTATTGGTCAGTAACGCTGAAGCTTCTCGAGGATTTTTAGCCTGTGAAAATGGTTTATTTGATAATTACGCCATTATTAATCCGTTAAACGAGCCACATCGTATTAAGCTTGTACTATTACAAGAGTTAAAGTTGATTAGTAAACGTACTCACTCTAATTTAGAACAACTTATTTCTGAGGGTGAAGATGAACTTGCCTCTTGCATTGAACATGGCATAACACTGAAAAAAACATTTTTACATGAAACGACAAAAGCTGAAGAAAATATCATTACAGCAACTGAAGACCATATAGAAAATAGTGACGCGAAGTCAGTGTTGCAAAATTTAGTGGGCTTAACGTTCGAAGAGATGAACGAAAATGTATCAGCTAATATCGATGATATTTTAAAACAGCTTTTAGCGTTGAAAAAGAGTAATCAATTACTCAAAAAAGATGTAGAAAAGTTTCATAGCCAAAAAGATAAAACGGTTGTAGGTGTTAACAAAGGCTTGTTAACAAAAGAAACAAATAAAGCAATTCTGGAATCTGCTGATACAGCTTGCTTTAAAGTACTGATAGCTGAGCCGTCTGATTTATTTACTAATGTCATTGATGATATTTTTTCCGGTACAGCTTTTAAGTATATGTTAGTAAACCACGGACAAGATACGCTTACCCAAATTAATAAGTTTAAGCCCGACGTGGTACTTCTAGCTTATGACTTACCCGCGGTAAACGGCATAGACATAACAAAGCGCCTAAGAGAAGAGGGTAATCATGTACCTATAGTCGCCTATGTTCATCATAAAGATAGAGCTGTGATACAAACGTGGATGCCACACGGATTAAGTGGTCATTTAATTAAACCTTCTAAAAAAAGTGCTATTTTACAAAGTATTAATAAAGCGCTAAACGAGCCTGTAGAAATCAAAGCCCAACCAAAGGTTGCGAAGAAAAAGACCATTGTATGGCAAAAAGATTATTCTGTTGGTAATAAAGAAATTGATGAGCAACATCAGACTCTGTTTGGAATGCTCGATAAGCTATTTAGACAAGAAGATACTGTTAAAGCCATTATCCAGTTTAATAATTTATCGTCATATATAGACTTACACTTTGACGCAGAAGAGAACCTGTTAAGACAAATCAATTACCCAGAGACTGAAAGCCATATTAATTTACATAATGAATTACGCGAAAAGTTTCATGTGTTACGTGGCAAGGTAAAAGATTATGACATTATCACCATGCACAGATTAGCAATGTTCCTTTACAACTGGTTAGAAAACCATATTTTAAAACATGATATGGATTATAAGGCCTACGCAATATCGATTGAAGAAGATAGTTTCATGAACTAGTGTCGTTTGATGATTATTTGCAGCACGTTTTTAAAAGTTAAGGGATAAATAATTTTTTATCCCTTAACTCAATTTCTTATCTTTATCATTTTCCTAATTTTTAGCACAATGACCACACCAACAGTCATAGCAAAAGCTATTAATGTTACTGAGTTATTCAGAGCAAATATCCTTTATTTGTTTTTCAGACAAAAGTAAAAAAATCACCGCAGAGAGTATTGCAGAAGCAAATATCATACACATCACTATTATTTGATACCTTGCGGCAATTAAAGGAGAAACGCCAGAGAGTATTTGTCCCGTCATCATGCCTGGTATTGAAACTAAACCTACAGCAAATAAACCGTTAATCACCGGAATGGTAGCGGCATTTAATGCATGCTTACGTGCTTTGGCGTAGGAGGTTTTGTTAGTTTTCATTTCATAGATTATGCGTTCAGCGCATAAGCTAATACTGTTCATCGCTGTGGCAAATATCATCCCAGCAAGAGGAATAATAATTTGTGCTTGATACCAAGGCGTGACGGATAAAGCGCCTTGGGTGATCAAAACTAGTGTGAAACCACCGCCTGTTAAAATGGCAATAAAGCCGTATTTAAATAATATTAAACGGTGCTCGGGTAGGGTACGTAATGCAATCCAGCATGAAATACTGATCATCGCGAATAAAATCCCTGCAATTAACCCCGCACTATCAGAATAGAAAATAAAACTTAATACATAGCCAATCGATAATAATTGCACCAGCATTCTGGCTAAAGCATAGCCTGCTTGTTTAACATCTAACGACCATAAATATAAAAACACCACGGCTATCAGTACCGGGATAAAAGCGATGGATAAATCAACTAAACTGATGGCTTGTAAAGAATTGTTCATCTGAGTTCACATGGTTAATTACAGGTTTACATTATTTAATATATTCCCTTTAGTTACAAATGTAGTGTATAAACACAGCCAGAAAATTATCAATTTATATAAATAAAAGTCACAGGATTATAAAGTGAATAAAATAAGTATAAAATCATTCCACTTACTACTGGGTTTGATAGCATTTATCGCATCATTCTCGCTATTTGCCCATGGTGTAGATGAAACCACAAAACAATTTTTAGAGTCGAATAAAGGTGCAGCAATATTGCCTTTTATTTATATCGGCGCAAAACACATGGTAACGGGATATGATCACTTACTATTTCTAGTTGGTGTGGTGTTTTTTCTATTTCGTAGTAAAGATGTGTTGTTGTATGTCAGCTTGTTTACGTTAGGGCATAGTTTAACCTTGCTCTATGGCGTGTTTAGTCAAATATCAATTAACCCATACATAATCGATGCGATAATAGGGCTATCGGTTGTTTATAAAGGTTTTGATAACTTAGGTGGCTTTAAACGTATTTTTAACTTTCAACCTAACACAAAAATTGCGGTAACTATTTTTGGTTTGTTTCACGGTTTTGGTTTAGCCGCAAAAATTCAAGAATTTAACCTGCCAAACGAAGGTTTAGTCAGCAATATAATTGCATTTAATATTGGCGTAGAAATAGGGCAATTTTTAGCTCTTGCCATGGTGTTGATAGTATTAAGCTTTTGGCGCAAACATCAAAGCTATATCAAGTTCTCAACAATTACCAACACGTGCTTAATGAGCGCAGGCTTTATGTTAATAGGCCTACAATTAACCGGATTTATTGTCAGTTAATAAAACTTTTAAATTAGGACTAACATTTGGGGTTGGCCTTTTTTCTTGAAAATAATAAAGCATACGATTTAGGATGTTACATGAACGAATTACACATTCCAGTACACAGTACTCGCACTTTAATCAAAGCCAGCGTTATCGCAATTATTGTAGCAATGCTCTTACTTGTAACCTGTATTTTACCGGCTGAGTATAATATTGACCCAACAGGTGTAGGAAAAGCACTTGGTTTAACGAGTATTTCGCAAGCATCAAATACCTCTGATGGCATCGTTATCGACCGTGGTGAACAAACGGATTTATTACGTGAAGATCAAGTAGACATCGTAATACCTGCAGGCAAAGGTTTAGAATATAAATTATTTATGGATAAGCATGCCCATGTTGAATATCAATGGAGCACTGATGGCGCCGCTTTATATTTTGATTTTCACGGTGAGCCAGAAGGTGATACCACTGGCTATTATGAAAGCTTTTCTATAACTACATCAGACAATATGAAAGGCTCGCTTACCACCCCATTTAAAGGCCTACATGGCTGGTATTGGCAAAATAAAACTCAACAGCCGATTACAGTATCCTTAACCATGAAAGGTTTTTACACCATTAAAGGTTAAGCCTAAATTTAATTTTCAGGTTTGAATTTAAAAATCGTTAATAAATTCCCTTATTAACGATTTTTTGGTTTTTAAATACGAAAAATACTATTTGAAACATACAAAGCTTGTGCAATTTATGATTTTCTTAAAATATGCAGTATTTCAGCACACTACTGCATAAATTCTCTATATTTCTCCAATAATTAATCCTATCATTGCTATATAACTTTTAGTTAAGGATACAGCCTTGTTATCGCGTTTGTACTCATTCATGCCTGGATTGAGTGTTTTGTTCAATTATCAACGTCAATGGTTTGCTGACGATGCAAAAGCAGCTTTGTCAGTTGCAGCAGTAGCATTACCTGTTGCCATTGCTTATGCCCAACTTACCGGCGTTAACGCGGTTGTAGGTTTGTATTCTTGTGTGCTACCCATGATTGTTTATGCCTTGTTCGGTACTTCTAAACAATTAATTGTTGGACCAGATGCTGCAACGTGCGCGGTTATCGCAGCCGTTGTAACGCCTTTAGCGGCGGGAGATACTGTAAAACATTGGCAATTAGTACTAACCATGACCGCGATGACTGGTTTTTGGTGCATTATTGCCAGTAGATTTAAGCTTGGCGTTTTAGCTGATTTTTTATCTAAACCGATTTTAATGGGCTTATTGAATGGTGTAGCCATCACCATTATTGTTGGTCAGTTTTCAAAGATTTTCGGTTTTACTTTTGACGAAAAGTACCTACTAGAACGCTTAGGTGGCGTACCCGAATATCTATCGCAAGCGCACGTACCCACCATACTGATGGCTTTACTTACGGTCAGTATTTATTTCATTATGAGACGGTTAAAACCTACCTGGCCAGCGTCTATGTTTGCAATAGCATTTAGCGCAGCCTTAGTTTGGGGCTTTAATTTAGAGCAGTTTCAAATAAAAACTATAGGTGTAGTTGAAGGCGGCTTACCCTTATTTAAAGCACCTGAATTTGATATCGGTATAATTCGTGAACTTGTTATGCCTGCGCTCAATTTAGCAATCGTCAGTTTTGTAAGTTTGATGCTAACCGCTCGAACGTTTGCTGCGAAAAATAGTTACGATATTGATGCCGACAAAGAGTTTATGGCGTTAGGTCTTGCCAACTTTGCCTCAGCATTGTCGCAAGGCTTTGCTGTTAGTGGTGCCGCTTCACGTACAGCAGTAAATGATGCTAATGGCGGTAAAACGCAATTAGTTTCTATCATCGCCGCTATTATTATAGCCATCATAGCTATCTATATTACCGCACCACTTGAATTCATCCCAAGCGCGGCTTTAGGTGTGGTATTAATTATTGCTTCAGCAAACTTGTTAGACTTAAAGTCGGTTTGGTTACTTAGATTAAAAGACAGACAAGCTTTTTACTTAACCTTAACCACATTATTTGCCGTACTTTTTATTGGCGTCATCCCCGGCATCACCCTTGCGGTATTGTTAGGTTTATTTCAATTTATTCGCACCGTTATGCGTCCAACCGATAATATACTCGGCATGGACATTAATGGCGTAGTTAGAAGTTTAGATACCAGTGATAAATCAAAGCCAATTGACGGTATTTTTATCTATCGCTTTAACTCACCGCTCACTTATTTCAACTCAGGTTTTTTTAAACGAAGATTGCTAGAGCAATATGCCAGACAAAAAGATGATATTGAGTGTGTCATTATCGATGCAGTACCTTGCTTTACCCATTTAGATTTAAGCGTGATGGCAATGCTAGCTGATTTAAATGTTATATTTCAAAAGCGCGGTATTCGTCTTGAAATAGCCGGCAGAAAACGTCAAATGCTGGACTGGTTTAAAAAAGCAGATATACAATCAGGGAACGAGGGGATATATGTTCATTCTGATTTGTACTTAGCGCTGAGAATAAACCAGAGCAAACAGTTAGCGGCCCAAGAATCTCAAGAAGCACTTGAAGAAACAACACCGTAAGAATAACGTCATTCCATAACACCTATGTGTTCATGACATACCGTTCATCCTGAACATAAAAGCCGTCAGCATTTAAGTGCTAACGGCTTTTGCAAATTTTCCCTGGTTTTATTGGTATCAAGTTTTGGCTTTTGATTCGGACTCAACAATATCTTGATTGAAAACGTCTATACAATCATTTGCTTCTTGACAGTCGATACGTTCATTAAGGCTAGGCTCCAGCACAGGCACTTCTTCAACATAAACGCCTTTGCTACGCCAGATCCCTGAATTCCAGCGTTTTAGGGCAATAGCACCGCGAATACATTCATCGATGCTAGTAGCTAACCAAATACCAACTAAACCATAAGCAAAATGTAATCCTAATAGCCAAGCAAGTGGTAGAGCGAAAAACCACATAATCATAAAACCAAACATAGATATAAAGCGCGCATCCCCTGAAGCCCGTAATGACGAACCAACAATTAAATTAATGCTACGTCCAAACTCACCCAAAATGGCAACAAACAATATTAATTTACCCAAAGCCCATATATCAGTATTACTAGTGAATACCGCAAATAGTTGATCGGAAAAAGCTAGTAAGGTAAAAACAAAGAACATCGCACCAGCTAAACCTAATTTAAGTCCTAACATCAGTTGTTTATGTGCATCATCGAAACGTTTAGCACCAATGTAATGGGCAACCTTAATTTGTACACCTGAGCTAACCGCAAAGCCATATAAAATTGCGGTAAATAATAAGTTAAAGCTATATATGCGAGTGGCTAGAGCGAGTTCACCCATGGTGACTATCATCACAGTCATTAATATTTGGGTTAGTTGCCATGACATAGGATCAAGTACTGATGGTAAAGCAATTTTAAAAATAGGCGCGCTATCTTTCTTAAACAATTGCCAGCTTTTAGGTAAAGCAATTTTAATTTTTAAATGTTTTTTAATAATAACGAGGGTAAAGCATAAACTCACAATCCATGCGATAACAGATGCTAAGGCAACACCTTGTACACCCATATCAGGAAACCCATGCTTGCCATCAATTAATAAATAGTTAAATAAGATGTTCACTATGGTCATGACAAATGTTGACCACATATTCCAATGGGTTTTACCCTGAGATGTTAAAACACCCGCAGCGGCAAATCGAATAGCTAATATCCATGTGCCCATACCAATCGTTGTAAGGTAAATACTGGCCATTGCAGCCATATCATCTGTAAGTCCCATCCAATGAGCTAACGTTGGTGAAAAGCTCAGCATAATAATGGTTAATACCAGACCACTAAATAAAAGAATGGCGAACAACACACCATAAGTGGTGGCTAGTTTTTGAAAATCTCCAGCACCTATACGCTGTGATGCAACGCTACTGCCACCTTGATGTAAAGTACTATAAAGTGCGAAGCTAATACCCAAAATAGGCATTACCGCACCTACAGAGGCTGCTGCCGTATCTGAAATGCGACTTAAAAACCAAGCATCGGCAACATTAATCATAAAAATGAAAAATAGATCGATAAATATCGGCCAAGTTAAACTTAACAAACTTCTATCAGCAACCGATTGACTAGATTTGGGCACAAATAACTCCATGGGAAATAACAATAACCTAGTATAACATTTGATGAGGTAATTATTGTCGATTTGCTTTGTTACAAATCGTAATGAAATTGATAAATTTTCTAGCTAAATATTTAACTGAAAAGGGCAGTAATAAATGGTATTTGATGATTTATTCAGCACTTGAGGTAAAAAATCAATTAAAATGCATAATATCGACAATTAGCACTTTACAAAGCAGCGCACAGTATTTATTATTCGCCCCGTTCTGAAGCAGCAATGCTTTTGAATTTCAGGTGAGATGGCTGAGTGGTCGAAAGCACCGGTCTTGAAAACCGGCAAGGGTTTGTAGCCCTTCTAGAGTTCAAATCTCTATCTCACCGCCACATTTAGAAAAGCCCGTTAATCGCAAGATTAATGGGCTTTTTGCTTTTCATGCTTTCAATTATGAACTCTTGTATCAAATATCAAGATTACGTCACTTAAACCAATATTCTTAATTTGAAATCTTTACATTAACTTCCTGTTTAGGCATGATTTTAATATGTTTAATTATTGATAATTCATTTAATAACTATTACCAACAAGGACAGTGAACATTCCAATATTAGTATTACTACCTGGCATGAATGGTACGGCAGACCTTTTTACAAAGTTTCTGTCAAATTTTGATGGAGATTATATAGTTATTTCATTGCCAGACTTTGGCGCTCAAGATCACGCATCATTAGCTAAGGTAATTTATGAGCAATTACCTAAACAAGAGTTTGTTTTACTCGCTGAATCGTTTTCGGGTGGCATTGTTCCTGAACTACTTCAACTCAAGCCAACACACTTGTCAGGCGTAATATTTGTAGCGAGTTTTCTCAGCTGCCCTAACAAATACTTACTCGGGGTAGCTAAGCTATTGCCTATTTAATCATTGGTGACTGTACCATTATCTAACATTGTTTATAAATTTCTGTTCTTTGGGCAAGGGGCATCAAATCAGCTTTTATCCAAATTTGTAAAAGTGATTGAATCTATCCCTGAACAGATACTAAAAAGTAGGTTAGAGGTCATGAGTCAACAACAGCTTCCACAGATAACCTTTGATATTCCTGCAATTTATATTCGAGCACTTTCAGACAGGCTAATATCAGCAAAGAAAAGCCAGGAAGTTATCAACGTTTTCAATCATATTAAGTTTGTAGAAATTGAAGGACCTCATTTCATACTGCAAGCACAGCCCAAAGAGTCAGCGCGGTTGGTTACTGAAGCGATATCCTTAATCCTTAAAGATAATAGGTATTGATAATGCCATTTACTCCAATACACATGGGACCTGGTATTCTCATTAAAGCTATATTAAAAGGTAGCTTTAGCTTAATGGTTTTTGGTTGGACCCAAATAGTAATGGATATTCAACCGCTAGTTGTGATGATAAGTGGAGAAGGGCATCTTCACGGTTTTACTCATACCTATATTGGCGCAGTATTCATTGCGATATTTGCCGCTTTGTCAGGTAAATATTTATCTGAAGTTGGCTTGAAGCTAACTGGGGTATCTAAAAAAGTTAATCCCATATCAATAGCATGGTGGGTTGTGTTCTTCAGTGCTTTTATTGGTAGTTTTAGCCATGTGTTACTTGACAGTATTATGCATTCTGATGTTGAACCCTTTTTTCCATTCATGATGGATAATCAATTTTTAGGTCTGATTTCAGTGCCGATATTGCACAAGTTATGTTTATATAGTGGCTTATTGGGTGCAGCAGTTTATTATGGAATTTATTTAAAAAATAAAAGCTTAAAAGTAAAAGCAGGGAAGTCGGAAAGCAAAAATGAAAATATTAACGTTTAGTATCTTAATTATTTGTTTATTTTCGTACGCTATTTTAGCAGAAGAAAGTACCTGTTATGGCACTACTTCAAATGGTCGGTTAGAACATGGTATCGCGTTACCATTTTCCGGGCCGAATTATGTTGGGTACAGCAATATTGCAAGGCTTGCGGGTAGAACATACGTACATTCACAAGTAGCAGACATCATAGTAAACGCCTATAAAACTTTAGAAACTGAACAACCTGCGAAAGTATTTAAGTATGCGGAAACTGGCTTAAAAGAAGGTGGGCAGTTCAAACCACATAAAACTCATCGTAATGGTTTATCGGTAGATTTTATGACACCTGTTGTGAATGAATCAGGTCAATCAGATCACTTACCAACTCATCCACTCAACAAGTTTGGTTACGATATTGAGTTTGATTCTAACGGGAAATACGATGAATACACTATCGATTATGTTGCTTTAGCTGCTCATATTGTCGCTCTTCATATAGAGTCTATTAGTCAAGGTGTAGATTTATGGCGAGTTATATTTGATCCAAAATTGCAACCTGAGCTATTCAAAACATCATACGGACCATATCTTAAAAAGCACATTCAGTTTTCTAAAAAGCGTTCATGGGTAAGACATGATGAACATTACCATGTCGATTTCTCCATTCATTGTAAGGAAATGAAGTAAGTGGATTCATCATTCTATTACTACAGCCTGCTTGATTTAGCATGGTACTTAATACCGACTTTTATATTTATTTATATAGTAAATTCTTCATGGTTAAAAAAAGTCATCGGAGACAAACAAGCTTATCGGCTAAATATGATTAAAACACCATTGGTAATTGTTTTGGTTTGTTTTGTTGTATATTTATTTTTAAAAGATGATGAACTAAACCCTGAAGTTGTTGAGTTATTAGAAGAGTATTCAAGCGAAATATCAAAAAACAACAACGGTAGCGTTTATCACTTAGGAATGTGGTCGAGTCTAGAGTCATCGCCCTATGAAGTCGGACTATGGAGAATTGAGCAGTATAATAATTCTCTAACTAATACTGAACTACCATTCACCTCAACTGATTACGATGATTATCCAACAGAAGACTGGATTGAAGATATATTTACAGAAAGTGAAAAACCAAAATGGCTTTGCGATTTCGACGAAAATGGTTGCTTAGAGTCAATATATAACCAATCAGAGCATGCTATTTATCTTGGTGATGTTTTCCAAAATTACATAAAAAGATATGACGGAGTATTGGATTATACAAACTTTGGCTTGTTCCAAAAACCGTTGATACCAGAGCCAATGATAATGCTTGGTCCTGGAATCGATGTATTAAAAATCAAGCTTATATTAAATCTACATGACTTTAAATTAGGCAGAAGGGAAGCGGTTATTGAAGAATTAACTAAATTGCTCAATCATCACAAGTCAGTACTTGGCCAAACGCCTTATGATATTTCTAAGGTGATGAGTGTTGTTGAGTTAAAGCTTATATTTAAAGCATCAGCCTTTTTAATTAGCAAAACAAATGATGAAGATTTATCAGCATGGAAACCTTACGTAGATTCATTGAACCAATTAGAGAAAGATCAACTCACTTTCGATAAGTCACTCAACCATGAATTTATATCTATCTACAATACATTTGAACAAGCAGGTTCAGGTAGATTGAGGAAAAACATATCTAATATTTTAAAATATTTTCCAAAGAGTTTGTTATTTAAGCACAACAGAACCGTGAATATAATGTTTAAAGGCCTGACACTTAAAAAAGGAAGGTATGAACTCATAGGCGACAGGATTATCGCTCATAAAAAGCCTAACGTTGATGATGTAATTAAGTTTGATTTATCGAACCCTATTGGTTCTTTTCTAGTGCTTGTTTTGACGCCTAAGTACGCTGATTTTGACGTTAATTTATATAACTTAGAAGTACTCCAAAGATTAACAAAGCATTTGTATAATAAAAGATTTAAATATGATGAAGGCGAATTTATAAGCCCATATACTGGTGAGGTGGGCCAGTTTAAGGGAAATCTCTATTGCATCGATGCCCAAGATAAAGATGATAAGCCACTATGTTTATCTACTATTTAAAATAAAGAAAAATGTGTTAAATGGATTTATGATCGTATCGCCCTAAATCGATATAGTTTATTTGGTAAGTACGATAGCTGTTTGATGACAACTAAAGAGAATGAAAATATAAAGATATTTCAATAGCAATGGTCATTCATACCGGAATAATGGCTAATTAAAGCAGCATGCATATAAAGAACATTAATTGAGAAACATCCTATTCAACTGTAGTAAAAACATGGTTAGAAATACCTGATGAATGAAGCGTTGATAGATGTTTTATCTCAAGCTGTTAGTGCGTCATTGAGATATAAAACCTAGCACTAACTAATGTGGGGTAAAGTTACGTGAATTCGTCAGTATTAAACTGTTAAAAGGCATGTAACTTTCAAATCATGAAAAGGGCAGTATATCCGACTGTTCTTACCCTAATTTTGTGGTCACACTACTGCTGTATCCAAGATTTCGTACTCATAGCTGAAAGCACGAATTTTCTTTCCTGAATCCAAAGTAAACTCAACAGTTGTTGAGCGAGGTGACAATAGCACTGCATCGTGCTCTTCACCTGATGAGCAAGTTTCTTGGTTACAGGCTAAGTCTTTAGTCAATTTTATCCGCATTACTACTCTTCACTATGTTAAATAATTAAACGGATTGTACCAACAATGCCATCATTTAGGTGTAAAAAATGACCTGAGCGACCCGCATCCATAAAAAATTATAAAGAGTTCACTTGATTCACAGCATCACCAGTCCGGTTGAACATCAATGTGACAGGCTTCTTCCCCACCAAGGCCGACATTATCCTATAGATAAAAACATGATTAATTTTTCTTTTCCTTGTTCGTTATTAATGAGGACTAAGCCATCAATATAGAAAATTTAAATTTAGGCGAGCAATAGTCTTTTAGTCAACTTATTCACTACACCTAAATCTATTAAATAGCCAAAAGTTATTATGGATGGCTTAATAACTTCAGAGCCTTACTGGTGGCAGGTCGATTGCTTGTTAAACAGATCTCCCCAGATAAGGACATGCACTTTCTTTGCACTGCTGCATCATTTACGGTGGCCATAACCTCACATGGTTTCGTCGTCTTGTGCCAACTCACCTCTAGCCTACGCCTCATATGATGTTCTTGTTCATCAGCTCGCAAATTTGCTAGCGGCTTCCTTTAGACCATTCCTCGCGGAAAAGCCCTTGCCATTCGCTAGTAGTTCGCGTTTAATAACAAATTAGTTAATTAAACGGTGATCTTCCTAAAGAGGACTTTCACCTCATTAGTTCATGCCCATGCTGGGCGTACACAAGTTACTCAAAAGGACAAAAAACTGTTGGCTTTTTGCTCTTGCGTCGCTTATTTTAGCCAACAATTTTTCGCCTCTTAGTAAGGCGTTGCACTTATGAATCGTATATTTTCAATATCAATATTTTTATACTTAATAGGGCTCTTGGGTGTAAAGCTCTACATATCAGATCTTGATATGCTTAATATTTCAGTTGAACAATCTGAAATACTCTGGATTTTTGGCTTAGTTAGGGATATAGGCTTCTGGTCTTTTTGTTTTTTAATTGTAGTGCATCCCATATTCAAATTTTTATATACAAAAGACCAAAAGTATAAAAAACAAATTTTGTTTGGTGTTGGCTTTAATTTAGCTTTCATAGCCTTCACCGTATACATGGCATTTCAGTTTTACCAAATGCCATCGGTTATAAATAACCTAGTTGAAAAAAGACCTGAACTAATTGATGATTATCATAATTTTCTATCTTCAAATGACATCGAAATAGATGAACTTGTTGAAACAACCAATTTAATGGCAACTTCTTTTTATGAAGATAGCGGTGTTTTGGTTAAGGTCATTGATCTTAATAGAAAGCAAGTAGATTTTATTCCTACTGAAAAAAGCATAAAATTACGACGAGATATGCTTCAGGCTGATGCGCTGATAAAACTTCAAGCTAAATCGATGAAATATGCAGCAATTACAAATGTATTCATTTTGTTTTTTTCTGTGCTCGCTGGTTTGTATTCTCTTAGAGTGTTCAGTGCATATAACCAGCATTTCAAGCGGGACTGCTAACAGTTTGCTCGGTTTCGCTTCGCTACACATTTTAGCAAACAATTATCAACCCCTTAAATGGGCTATGTGCCAAGGATTTCATGAAGCCTGAGAAACCTTCAATTATCGGAATGTCTGAGTTTGAGCCTTCTGCAAGATGTCCGAGATGTAATCTAATAATGTATCTAGGTAATAGGTGTCCTCACTGTGATCATTTATTAAGTCAGCCCGAACAAAAAGCTCAAAAAGAGTTTTGGGTTAAAACTAGAAATAAAGGTTATATACGTGGCTTTATATTTTTTACATTGGCAATATATGTGCTCTATTTATTGTTTAGCACATAAGTCACTAAAGCAGGACTCGTAACAGTTGGCTCGGTTCCGCTTCGCTTCACATTTAAGCCAACAATTACTCGCCTCTTAGTGAGGCGTTGGTATGTGTTAGGATTTGAGTGAAATGGATACAAATATAAAAAGTGCTATCGATAAATTGGCAATGACATTAGGTGCAATTATTTCAATTCATTGTTTTGAACTTAACATCATAATCACAATAATTATTTCTATCAGCGTTGTATTGCTCGTTTCTAAAGTTTATGGTCAACCCATAAGAGATGGTATAGAGCAAGGTGTTATTACAAAAGATGAACTTACTAAAATGTTATTTAAATCACCTTATCCTTGGGTAGGGGGTATTTTAGTAATGGCAAGTGCTATCTACCAAGGTATGTACAGCTAACAACACGCCCTGAGGTGGACAACTAGTAAAATTTAGCTATTTATTGCAAATTTTATTAGTGGCGAACCTCTACGTTTCAATGCTTCTAAATACTTAGACTCATCATAAGGTGTATTGGTTTTCCAGCACCTAAATAGTATTCTGATCTACTTTAAAGCCAACGACCTTATTAAAAAAAATCGCGGGGTCGGGTTCTTTGAAATGTCTGCAATGTCGGATCACTTGTCGTTAGATAAGCCAAGGCTAATGTCCGCAATCGTATCCTAGCTGACATTAATAGAGGTGAATATTAGCCACCATTTTTGAGTGCAATAGGCTCATTTCTACCCTTATAACCTATACAATATCCTCATTCGTTATTATTCCTTTATTAATGAGTTGAGTAAAAACTTCTGCACATTTCACTTTTAAATGCTCTCTCAGTAGTCTAAGAGCAGGGGTGATTGTTTGTCTACTTGGGCAAATAAGCCATAGTTCTGTTGGTTTAGGTGCGAAGTCCGATAGAATCGATATGATGCGATCATTAAGTAAATCATCTGACATATCTAAACTAGACTTTGTTGCGATTCCTTTTCCGTTTACGCACCAGCGTCTAACAAGTTCGGCATCGTTGGACGCTCGGTTGCTTTGCATTTTTACTTTAATTAGCTTGTCTTGGTGACTGAACTCCCAAACATCGTGAATAATGTCATGAAGTTGATATAGCAGTCCGTTATGCGTGGTTAAATCATTTGGGTGTTTTGGCATGCCTTTAGCTTTTAAGTAGTCAGTTGTGGCACAGATCACTCGTGGTACTTTACAAATTTTAAAGCCATACAGGTTGGCATCATTGGGTGTGCCATAACGCAAGGCGATATCAACAGGATCGCGGTAGAAGTCGATATTACTATCGCTGATATGTACTTTAACGCTAACCCCCTGATGCTCGTCCATGAATTCATCCAGCCAAGGAAGAATAAGATGTCGACCTAAGTCAGAAGGTACTGAAATTCTTAACTCGCCATCAATAATGTCTAGATCTTCTTTTACATTTTGTTTGGCTAGATCAAGCATTTGTAAAGCTTGTTCACAGTTAGGGATGTATTTTTCACCGGCAACTGAAAGCCGTAGATGTCGTGTCGTTCTGATAAATAATTCAACGCCAAGTGTGCGCTCAACACGTTTAATGGCTGCGCTTGCTGTGGCTGTTCGCATATCTAAACTTTCTGCCGCTGCGGTTATACTGCGAAATTCAGCGACTTTTAAAATGACGTTAAGGTCTTCTAGCAACATGATTGTCAAATATTATTTGATAAAGATTCAATTATTATGCTGTTTTTCTTTTGTTAAGCAAGTTCTATAATTCTCTCAAGTTAAAAAACAAACCAATTTAACAACTTTAAACCACAGGAATAACACCATGAAAGCTATCGGATATACACAATCATTACCTATTACCAACCCAGATTCATTAATCGATATTGAATTAGAACAACCTAAGGCATCAGGCTTTGACTTATTAGTTCGCATTAATTCGATTGCGGTTAATCCTGTTGATTACAAAATTCGCCAAAACGTTGCACCTGAAAATAATGAATACAAGGTGTTAGGTTGGGATGCTGTTGGTGAAGTAGCGGCTGTTGGTGAATTGGTCACTCATTTCAAACTAGGTGATAAAGTGTTTTACGCAGGTGATTTAAACCGTCAAGGTGGTAACGCTGAGTTTCAACTAGTAGATGAGCGTATTGTTGGCAATAAGCCTAAAAGTTTGTCAGATGCTGAAGCTGCAGCATTACCACTTACAGCAATTACCGCATGGGAGCTATTGTTTGAACGTTTAGCAATAAAACAACAGCAACCAGGTTCTAAAGTAAAATCAAAAGATATTATTTTGATTACTGGTGCTGCTGGTGGTGTAGGTTCTATTTTAGTTCAATTAGCGAGTGCATTAACGGGCGCTACTGTTATCGGTACTGCCTCTCGCGAAAGCTCAGCACAGTGGGTAAAAAAGTTGGGTGCTGATTATGTTATTGATCACTCTAAACCCTTAGTAGAGCAAATTGAGCAATTAAATATCGGCCAAGTAACGCATGTTGCCAGTTTAACGCACACAGATTCATACCTAGATAGTTATGTAGAAATGCTGGCGCCAATGGGAAAAATTGCTTTAATTGATGATCCTCAATCTCTTGATATCAGTAAGCTTAAACTCAAAAGTATTTCATTACATTGGGAGTTTATGTTTACTCGCTCAATGTTTAAGGCCGCTGATATGATTGAACAACATAATATTTTGAATAAAGTAAGCGATTTAATTGATCAAGGTTATATTAAAACTACTGTCGGTAAAAACTTAGGCACTATTAATGCCGAAAACCTAAGAGCAGCCCATCAAGAGTTGGAATCTGGACAATCTATCGGAAAAATAGTGTTAGAAGGTTTTTAAGTAACATAGTAAATATAATCAGTAAATTACCCGAGGCAATAAGCATGACGAAATTAACAATATTAGCCAATATTATAGCTAAAGAAGATAAAGTAGACTTAGTAAAGGCCGAGCTTTTAAAGCTTATTGATATTACCCGTAGTGAAGCAGGGTGTATTAATTATGACCTACACCAAGATAACGAAAATACTGCGCACTTTATGCTTTATGAAAACTGGCAGACACGTGAACTATGGCAAACACATATGGCTAACCAACATTTATCTGAATTTATGGCTAATACTCAAGATTGCGTTGAAGATATACGTATTAATGAGATGTCAGTCATTAGCGACTAATCAGTTACATGCAGGAAGTATCTTCAAAATTTAAATAATAAGTGTTAATAACTTAAAAAAGCTTTTAAAATCAGCAGTTATTAATACTTGTTTCTTGAACAACCACAGACATAGGAATTGAATGTGAATTTAAATCAAATAACCTTGCCAGTAAAAGATATGAAGTTGGCTACCAAATTTTATCGTGATTTAGGCTTTACTCAAATTGTAGATACTGAACATTATGCTCGGTTTGAATGCACAGAAGGTGATTCAAGCTTTTCATTGTCATTACAAGAGTCAGACTTTAACTCTGGCGTGGTTATTTATTTTGAACATCAAGAGCTAGATACTTGGGTCGAAGATTTGAAAACTAAAGGCTTTAAATTTGATCAAGAACCAGAAGATCAAACATATTTATGGCGAGAAGCTGTTTTACATGATCCGTCGGGCAATAAAATTAAGTTGTATTGGGCAGGTGTAAACCGACTGAACCCGCCGTGGCGAACAGATATTAGAAGTTAATAATTACACACATACGGATATGGAATTAAATCAACGCATCTTGTTCAAACTATTAACTTAAAAAGCCCGCTAATCATAAACTAGTGGGCTTTTTGTTTGTTGACTACAAGATAACACCTGTAATAACTATTGAAATTTCGTCAGAATTTTTCTCGGTGTTTAGATTACTGAGTTACTGTTACGGATTAGCTTTTTCAAAGCTTGTGATAAACTTTATTACTCGCTTGGCATTAGCGCCAAGATCACTACCGCCAATGCGAGAGATTGAACGTAAATCTATTTTACTACCAGTTTCTGTTTCTTGAATGCGAATAACCACATCATCTTTAAATGCCCAAAGTAACGTGGTATCAACAGCTTCTATAATGCCTTGCTCGCCGTCCTGAGTAATAATTTCCCAGCCTAAACTTTTTGCTGTTGCAATGGCTCGATCAAACGCTTGAACTTTAGTTAGCTTACTGAGAATAGGCTTAACTTCTGGATAAGCGCTTAATTGTAGTGGTGCTAGTTTTTCAGTGTCATAGGTTAAGGGGTTACTGTTTTCACCACGCAAGGCAATTATCGCTTGGAATTGCGGTGGATTGTTGGTGTCAGTGCTAACGTGATGTATAAAAGGCAAAGATTTAACCTTTACAAATTGCATTGTTAGTCCAACCGCCGGAATAGCAAATAAAATGCCGGCAATGACGCAGCCTTTGACAATAGTAGGTTTTTTCTTAAGTACTGAGAATAGGCCAAGTAGAAAGCTGATCACTAATCCTGCAATGCTGATGTAACCAGTGAATGCGATTATTTTAAATGAAATGCCCATTGGCCAAATTTGTAAGCGATAAGCAATAATTGCAACTGGAAAGCCAAGTAATAGTAATATGGCTATATACTTAAGTGCGCAAGTAATTTTATTTATTAACATGATGTTACCTTAAAATTGTTTTTGAAATTGATGACCAGTTTGTTGGTTTTAAATTGCAGAGTTATTTTCATAGTTGTTATTTATTTTTGAATGACTTGTTTTTAAATGGCATGAGTAATAAAGCTATAAACGACGCGTTTTGCTTTGCTTCAGGATATTCAATTAACCCTAACGCTAATTCATTATCACTTTTGATAGCCTTGTCTTTATAACTGCCAAATAACTTATCCCACCAAATCACGCTAAAACCATAGTTTGAATTGGTTTCTGTGACGACTTGGCTATGATGAATACGATGTAAAATTTGCGTCATTAGTATTAACCGTAATGGCTTTTCAATGACGTTAGGTAACCTAATATTCGCGTGATTAAACAACGCTAAAGCATTCAAACTGATTTCGAATATAAGCACTGCCATTGCAGGCACACCTAATGCGCTAACCGCAATCATTTTCACCCCTATGCTAAGCAATATTTCTAACGGATGAAAGCGTAACCCTGTACTGGTATCAACATGAGCATCGGCGTGATGAACCCGATGAAAACGCCACAGAAAAGGAATTTGATGAAACAATCGGTGTTGCCAATAAATTACAATATCTAATAATAATAAGCTCAACACTATTATTAACCAGTTTGGTAAGTTAATAATATTAAATAAGCCGATACCTTGCTGCGCGTTGTACAAAGCTAACGCGGTTAATCCGATGGGTATGCTTAAACGCGTTAACACAGACGACGCTAATACCAAACCAAAATTAGCTGACCAGCGCTGTCTTAAACCAATAACTGATTTACGGGCAGGTTTGTACCATTCAAATAACATCATTAGCGCCAGTACGCTAAAAAAACAGCCGAGTCGCCACCATAATTCGTTAGTCACTATTATCCTTTTTAGTCGCTTGTTTAAAATCTACATCTTGTTGTTTAAGGGTATGATAACCGCCGTGTATACGCGTAAAAATCGTAATCGCGCACGCCGCTGAAAATATTAGAGCTAAAAAACTGAAGTGTTCTGGCCAAAGACAAAAGGCAACAAACAGTGCAATAGTTTCAGTTCCTTCGGTAAGGCCATTTAAATAGTAAAAGCTTTTATATTTAAACTGCGGTTTATTAATTTTAAATTTTTCTGCAGCGATGGCAAAAGCTAAAAAACTAGAACCTGTGCCGATAAAACTCGCTAATAAAACGGCTCCTGCTATGGCATTTTGTTCAGGGTTAGCGAGAATAAAACCAAGCGGGATAGCAGCGTAAAATAAAAAATCTAAAGTGATATCTAAATACCCACCTGCGCTTGAGTCCTGTTTAGCATAGCGTGCAAGTTCACCGTCAAGCCCGTCAAATATACGATTCAATATGATCGCAGCAAGTGCCCAATACCAAAGTTGAAAGTACAAAAGGGGCACGGCTAATACACCAATTATAAAGCCAAAAAATGTCAGTTGATCGGCGCTTATGTTGCGCTGATACAGTGCAGTCACCAGCGGCGTTAATATTGGTTTTATAACGGGGGTAATATACTTATCTAACATGAGTATTACTCTGCTGGGCTAAGGTGATTATTTTACCACCTGCTGCTTCGGCGTCACTACGATCGTGCGTAACCATTATGACCGGTAGTTGGTGCTGTCTTATTTGTTTAAAGACCAGTTGTCGTGTATCTGCGCGTAACTGTTGGTCTAGTTTACTAAACGGTTCATCAAGTAATAGTGCTTTGGGTTGACTCAGTAGCACGCGCAATAATGCAACGCGAGCTTGTTGTCCGCCAGACAAGTTATCAGGGTGGCGATCGCCCAAGTCTTTTAATCCAAGCTGTTCAAGCGCATCGGATATTATTTCAAGGCGCTGTTTTTTATTACCGTTTGGCATAGCAAAAGCAATGTTACCGGCAACCGTTAAATGTGAAAACAATAATGGGTCCTGATAGAGCACGCCAACTTGACGTAAGTGGGCTGGTTTATCAGTAATTTCATTATTATTTAGCCAGACTTCACCTTCAGCATGAAAACCTTGCGGTAGAGCGCCAGTGATCCAATTTAAAAAACTGGATTTACCACTACCAGAAGGGCCCATAATCGTCAGTATGTCACCACCATTAATGGTTTCATTTAAACTCAATAACAATTCATTTTGTCGAAATAATTGTAGTTTTTTTATTTGTAAGGACGACAACATAAAATAACCTTTAGCGCTTTGCACTTTTAAATATATATTTAGGAAGACCCCAAGCCACGATAAACCCTATTAGAGGTAATAACATTTGCATAAAGGCATATACCGCACTGGTACGTCGACTTGCTCCGTTTGCCAGCGTAATGGCTTCAGTTGTAATGGTACTAACGCGCCCGCCACTGGCTAATAATGTTGGTAAGTATTGGCCAAAACTTATCGCTAAACCTAACGCCGAGGCGATTAAAATAGGGGCAAATAATTGCGGAAGTTTTACCTTAAAAAAAACTTTTGAGGGTTTCGCACCAAGGCTTGCAGCCACGATAGCGAAACGCTTGTCTAACAATCTATAACTGCTTGTTAATGACAGGAACACATACGGCAGCACAAATACTAAATGAGCAAAAATAGTATGAAAATAACTGACGTAACCATCTATAAAGCTTACCTTAACGGTAAATAATTGTTGTATCCAAACGAGGCCGAACAAAAAGGCAATACTGGGCACTAACAACGGAATATAAATGATTATGCTGGTAAATTGTGAAAGTGTTTTACCTTTTAGCTGCTCAAACTCTAAACATAGTAGTGTTAATGTAATGGCAATACCGGTTGTTGATATGCCGATAATAAGTGAATTAACCAGCGGTTCACTCATTTGGGTTAGGGCAGTTTGCCAATGCAATAAGGTCAAAGAATCAGGCCATGCCTGAGGAAAACGCCAAAACCCAGCAACCGACCAAAGTAATAACCCGAGCAGTGCTAAGGCAATAAAGCCAATAACAACTATTGTTAAAACCTTGCTGAACATTAGCCAATAACCATCGCCATATGCACGCTTACCATTCGTTAACGTAGCACAAAGAAAAAACTTAACTACCTTTTCACCCACTAGCCATAATGCTAATAAAGTGGCGGTTACAACCAATTGTAATAACGCCCCTGAAGACGCTTGTATTCGTAAATTTAAATCAACATCATGGAACCATTGTAAAATTACTACCGCGAGTGTTGGTGGTGTATTGGGGCCGAGAATCATTGGCATTTCAACACTGGAGCTGGCATACGCTAATACGGCTAAAATGGGTAAACGTAATAATGGATATAAACTCGGCAAGACCACTTTAAAAAATGCGGTCATTGGCGCGTATCCTAAATTTAGGGCGGCTTGATGTTGTTGACGCATTTTTTTACCAAATTCTGGCTGCGCTAAGGCACCTAGCGCCATTAATAATATAAAAGGCAATTCTTTAAGTGTTAAGCCTAAAATGATGCTGATACCATATACGTCATGAGGAAAAAAGCCTTCAGGTGCTAATTGCCAACCACTAAACCATGGCGTAACCAGTCGAGATAACATACCTGATGGTGCAATTAAAAAGCCAATAGCGATAGCCGCTGCAGCATGAGGAATAACTAAAATGGGACTCAGTATCTGCTGAATACGTTCGAGCCAAACACTATTATAAAATGCGGCGAGTAACAGCAAACTAATACAAAAAGCGAGCAGGGTGCTGAATAATCCTGTGGTAAAGCTTAAGGTGAGCATTTTATTCAGCCCAGGCGTTTGCCAAAGCGCGTTAAATCCCTGCAAACCTATATCGTATTGGCTCAATGCCGGTGCCCAACCAAATGCAGGCAACACTACGCCTAACAACCCACCAAAAACCGGCAACATTAACAACAAAAGTAACAGTTTAGGGCTAGCCGACACTATACGCGTGAACCAGTCTGTATGTTGCCTCAAGCGCTTTACCGCTTGAACAGTATCTGACGATTGATTATTAGCTATACTCATGGCGTTATACCATATCGCTTTGCCCAACCTTGATTAATGGCATCAACCCAGCTTGGATGAGGTTCACTTAGCGTACGTTTAATACTGTTAAAAGGTAAGGCACTTGGGTGTGGTGTTCGGGGGTTAAATAGCGCTTGTTGCTCGGTGTTTAGTGTCGACAAAATCAACACAGTATTATCTCCCCATATACTTGGCTTTTGTTTGTACGCTTGTGCTTTAGGGCTCAATAAAAAATTAGCCACTAACTGTGCACTGTGCTGATGACTTGCGTTGTAAGGTATAGCAACAAAATGGGTGTTACTTAAACTGCCGTCCGTCATGGCGTAACTGCGGATACTATTGGGTAGATCATAGCGTTTAACAGCGGCAGGTATGGCAGGGGCCGAAAAAGTGAAGGCTAAACTGAGCTGAGTGTCATCGACTAATCGGCGCATTTCGGCGTTACTTTGCATAAAATGTTTGCCTTGACGCCATAATACAGGATGAAGTTCAGCTAAAAAGTCCCATAACGGGCTTAATATTTTATTTTTGTTATTTACTGTTACGGGCGAATAAAGCTCAGCTTGTGTGGTTGCATTGCTTTGTTGGTGTAACACTACTAAGGCATATTTTAAAAAACTGACACCAAGAAAGTCAGGCGGTTTAGGGTAACTAAATCGACCAGGATTGATTTTACTCCACCGTAAAAGCTCAGTTAAATTTTGGGGCGGATTTTTACTGGCCAATTGATCATAATAAAACGTTAGTGATGCTTGGCCCCACGGGGATTCCATACCCTGTGTTGGTACACCAAAATCTACTGTCACCGCTGGGTTGTTTTTTGGATCAGTTAAGGAAAAATTTGGCTGTTGTTCGGCCCAACCTTTTAATAATAAATTATGCTCTGCCATCTTGGCAAAGTTAGCGCCATTAATCCAAATTAGATCAACACTGCCTAGGTTATGGTTGTTGGCCGATTTTTCTGCCAATACTCGACTAACGGCTTCACTGGTATCACTCAGTTTTATGTGTTGTAAAGTTATGTTGTATTCAAGCTTAACTTGGTCTGCAAGCCATTGTATGTAGCTATTTATTTGCGGGTCGCCGCCCCAGGCATGAAAATAAACGGTTTGGTTTCTGCCTTTTTGTTCAATGGTTTGCCATCGTTGTGCTTGCTCAGATAAGGGCGAAGAAATAGCCAACGCTTGATTTATAAAAACCAAGTAAAGGGCAGCACAAAACCCGAAACAATAAAGCTTGCTGCGGGTAAATGGTGTTAATAACTTAATGCAGGGCATTCAAGTCCCAGTTGTAATCTAAAAATTTAAAGGTCATTTTGTCATTTAAAAGTGAATTTTGCTGATCGGACGTCAATTTAAGTGCATCAGCATATTGCAGTATAAACTGCGCTAATCTAGTTGTATTTTTATTGGCTTTATCAAAGTCTTCTCGATACCATTTAAAAATTGATGAAAGATATAAGATATTGTTTTTATGATGGTTACGTGAACTGTCTGATAAAAAACGTCGCGTTTGTTGCTCAAGTTGTTGTTCTAGGTTCTCACTGTTGTACGCTTCTTCACGCAAGGCCGGACAACCAATACTGGCACAATTAACCGCGAAATGTATCCGCGGATCGTTGTAGGTAGACTTACCCGTTTCATCAACTGCTCCACGTATTAGCTCATGCTCTATATTATCAAGACTACGTATTTCATCTAACAAAGGTATAAACTTTTTACTCCATGGCGAGCTGAAAAAACTGCCTAAGTCTTTAATAGATTTTAACCCCTTGTTTTCATTTTTTGATAGGTTGCTAACAATAAGTTCGACAGTCCAAGCATTATAAGCGTTAATTAAAAATGCTAATTGTTGGTTTTTATCCCAAGCTTTAAATTCACTGTGCGATATTGCACTTAATTGTTTTAAGTAGGCTTTTAGTTCACCGTGTTGTGCAAGAAATGCTTGATAATTAACCGCCGTACTATGGCCGTCATTAATCGTTAAAACCTTATTTTTTAATAGTCTAGTCCAATCAAGGTGTAGACTAGACGTATTATCATCAACAGATATTCTTTGCTCTTGTACACTCGCTTGCAAATCAGATTGCGCAAAGCTGATATAAGACAATGCGCTTAATATAAAAAGTAAAATAGCAGGAAAAGTTAGCTTCACTATTTTAGCCTCTGCGCCATGTATGGTATTTTTCAAGCCAGTTGAGTACTGTTTCAGGTGCATGAGCACGTTTCCATTCACCGGCAGCGTATTTATTACCTTCAGCCCATGTTGGGTAACTATGGATGGTACTTAAGATTTTATTAAGCCCTAAACCGTGTTTCATGGCTAAAACAAATTCAGCAATTAAATCGCCTGCGTGTTCCGATACCACCGTTACCCCTAAAATTTTGTCTTTGCCTTTAGGAGTGATCACTTTAATAAAACCTTGGGTTGCGCTATCTGTGATCGCACGATCTAACTCTTTAAACTCAAAGCGTGTGATTTCAAAATCAATACCTTTATCTTTCGCTTCTTGTTCGTTAATGCCGACACGAGCAACTTCAGGATCGATAAATGTCGTCCAAGGTATTACGCGATAATCAACTTTAAACTTTTTCAGATGACCAAATAAACCGTTGACTGCTGCGTACCAACCTTGATGAGCGGCCACGTGCGTAAACTGGTAAGGACCAACAATATCGCCTGCAGCATAAATATTAGGATAAAGAGTTTCTAAGTATTCGTTGGTTACTATCGTACGGTCAGTCTCAATGCCTAATTCTTCAAGGCCATAACCTTTAAGGCGAGCACTTCGGCCAACAGCACATAACAACTCGTCGTATTCAATTTCAATTTCTGCATCGTTATGCTTAACCACAATGTATTTTTTACCGTCACGCGCTAAACAGCGTAATGCTTGATGAGAAGTTAAAACATTAACGCCACTGTCAGTTAACGCTTGATGCGCAAAGCTAGACACTTCAAGATCTTCTTTGATCATGATGCGCTCAGCCATTTCAATTTGGGTAACACTTGATCCTAAACGAGCAAAACTTTGTGCTAACTCACTGCCAATTGGCCCGCCGCCGAGTACCACAAGTTTTTTAGGTGCATGTTCTAATGCTGCAAATTTACTCCATAAGGTATCGCTGGTGACATAGCCTGTTTCTTCAATGCCCGGTAAAGGGGGTACAAAAGGGCGTGCGCCAGTTGCAATAACAATCGTACGTGCTGTTAAGGTTTGTGTACCACCATCGTTCAATTTTATTTCAACCGTCCATGGGTCGATTAATTTACCGTAACCTTTTATGACTTCAACACCTAAGTTTGTGTAACGCTCAACACTGTCATGTGGGGCTATATCTGCTATGACTTGGTGAACACGTGCCATGACCTTTTTGAATGAAAACTGTGGTGTTGTGTTATCTAACCCGTAATGTTCGCCATGGCGAATTTGTTCAGCCAGCTTTGCGCTTTTAATGATTGCTTTACTAGGTACACAACCATAGTTTAAACAATCTCCGCCCATTTCTCCGGCTTCAATTAAGGTTACTTTTGCTTTAACGGCAGCAGTGATATAGCTTGTCACTAACCCACCTGCGCCCGCACCAATAACAAGCATGTTTCGATCGAATTTTTTAGGTTTTGAATAGTTTTTGTAAACACGACGTTTTTTAAACAGGTTTAAAATGGCTTTTGCAATAAGTGGGAAAACACCTAATAAAGCAAACGATAAGATAAGATCTAAAGACAAAATACCGGACAAACTTTCTATTTGCGCAAGTTGTGTACCCGCATTAACAAATACAAAGGTACCTGCTAGCATACCCACTTGGCTTACCCAATAAAAAGTCCATGATTTGATTGCGGTAACGCCCATTAATAAATTGATTAAAAAGAACGGAAAAACCGGCACTAAACGTAAAGTAAATAAGTAGAAACCACCTTCTTTTTCAACACCTTGGTCTATAGCAGCTAAGCGTTCAGGAAAACGTTTTTTGATTGAATCGCGAAGTAAATATCTAGAGACTAAAAACGCCAAAGTAGCACCAATAGTCGATGCAAAAGAAACAATTAATAAACCTTCAGCTAAGCCAAATAGGGCACCAGCCGCTAATGTTAAGATTGCGGCACCCGGTAAAGAAAGCGCTGTGACCAGTACGTAAAACAAAAAGAATCCGCCAATGACTAATAATGGTGATTGTTCACGCCATTGATGGAATTGGTCCATTGAGCCCTTTATCCCTTCCAAGGTTAATATTTGATTCAGTTCAAAATAAAAAAACAGTATCACTGCCATGCCAGCTAGCAATAATAATAGTAACTTTTTAATCATGTATTTCTCTTTAAATTTTGATTGGTATTCAAAGGTTCTATAGACCTTCGCTTAGAATTGATGCGTCAGTGTAAGTTTGGCGTTGATTGGTAACTCTGGAAATACCAAGGTTGCTCCGAAATATCCGCCTTCAAAAACAGGGCGCCAATTGTCTTGATTGGTCACATTATTAATATCGACACGCAGTTTAGTTGCGGCGGAAATACTGTAGCTGGTATTCACATTTAGCGTGTATTGATCGCGTATGTTAACCGTAGCTAAAAAATCTAATGGATAACTTGATGTGTATAAACCCGAAAAACCAACTTGCCACTGGTTATTCAAAGCATAGCTACCGTTAAAGCTCAATGATTGCTCAGGAATGCCTTGCACTTTAGCATTAGATGGCGCGAATGTCGTATAGTTAGGGGCGCCAACTCCGGTACCGACTATAATGTCAGGGCGTGAATTATCAAAGGCATCCGCTACCTGTGCAGAGTCTTGACCACTGGCGGAGTTATCATATCTAGCATCAATATAACTATAGCCTGCACTTAACCACAAAGGGTAGGCATCGTAAAATACTTGCCCTTCAAAACCTTGTGTACGGATACCAGTATTACTGCCATCGCGGTTACGTAAGCTACGACGTTGACTAAATAAAGCGCCATCAGCATACCAATCGCTATCGTTTGGCGCATATTTAACACCAAATTCGACTAAAGTATTTTCAGTCGCAAAGTTTTGTGCACTGATGGTATTGTTACCAGATAATGAAGTACCGCCCGCCATACTGTTTGAGGTTGCTTCATTGTAGGTTGCTGCTGCATAAGCGGTGTAATCACTATTGATTGTATAACCAACACTGATTTGGCCAGAGTGTAAGATTTCGTTAATACTATCTCTTGCCGCTACTTGTCCTTGTGGCGCAACAGGGTCTTTGGCGTCGACATCATAAAAATCTATGCGGTAACCAACACTGGTGTGTAAATCGTTTGTCCAATCAGAATCATGCTGAATGGCAAAGCCTGTTTGCCACGAACGTGAATCTGTTGTGTCTGATAAATTAAAATCACCACTACCATCATTGTTAATATCATACTGGCCACCAGGAGAAACAAAAACACCTGGACGTAGTTCAACTAATCGTGCTTTTTGCGCTGATGATAAAGGTATTCTGCGATTTGAAATGGGGCCAGATAAATCAATAGGCGCATCAGCTTCAGTAGTAAATTGGCTATACCCAAGGACTTTATTATAACGCACATCAAAGGCGAAAATAGTTTGCTGGGTGTCTTGCCATTGATACGTTAACTCAGTACGGTTTTGCGCTGTATCTGCACCATCAATAATTTCAACAAAACTGTTTTGTGCTATTTCTTCTCGCTGCAAATGTTGGAAATAGCTGATATTTTTAATGCTAGTTTTTGGCGACAGTTCACGCTTATAAATACTGTGTAATAAATAGGTCGTTGCTTGATTTTCGTTGTCCGGATCGGTCAACACGCGACTTCTATCTAATTTAATTTCGCCTGTAGGCGATACAATAGACCCTGCGGCTGGGATTGTACTGCCGTTACTTTGCTGACCTTGGCCGGTAATGTATAAGCCATGATCAATAAGTGCTTGAGTAGGGCGGTTAATACCCGCATTATCGGTAAAATCGACTTGGTAATATTCAAAATTAATATCCCAAATGCTTTTATCATCAGGTATCAAGCGTAATGCAGCAAAAAGGCTGTCACTTTTCATTGAAGAATAATCATAAAAACTATTATTATCAATGTGTTCAGCACTGATTCTAAAAGCCAACTCATCTTTGACAACGACACTATTGTAATCAATTTGTGCTCGATATTGATCCCAACGGCCGGCTGATAAGTTTACTTTACCTTTATCTTGTTTAGTTGATGCTGTTTTTGAATGTAAATTAACGAAACCACCATTGCGTTGGCTTGAGCCAAATAATACCGGTGGCGCGCCTTTAACAACATCTATTTGGCCCACGGCATTAAATGAAAGTGGGACACCAAAACCATTATTGCCTGCTTGTCGTCGTGTGCCATCTTGAAATAATTCACCCAGTTGACCGCGAATTGTTGGCAAGCTAGGGGCACCAAAGCCACTGGCTGAATATGTATTTGGACTTACGGCTAATACGTCTTGTAATGTGGTGATATTAAGCTGTTCTATTAATTCACTGGATATAGGGGTCACTGAGCGAGCAATATCTTTGATATTAATGTTATCGCCAAATGGACCATCAACAGTATTATCTTTTATGCTCAGGCCTTGAGATTGATTAACATGACCTATAATTTCTATCACCTCTAACGGTTGCTCTTCCAAGTCCTGCTCGGCATAAGAAACAAGAGGAATGTTTAAAAGGGCTGCTATCGATAAAGCTAAATATGAATGCTTCAAAAGTTTACTCACTAAAGTTATTTAATACTATTGATGGCCAATAAGACCTAAGTGTACCTCGTTAACTTTCAATTTATTTTAAGTTTTTTCTTTATAACTAAAAGGTTATTTTTTAAAAATTTGTCTATGAAAGAAATAATACGAAGCGCGGTCTTACTTAACCTTAGTCACTTTTAAGTAGTATTTTAAATTAAGGAAATTTTAGTTTTATGAGTAATTTAATAAGTTCAGACGTGCAAAGTCGTTTGCAGTGGTCTTTATTATCCCTTCGCTTTGGTGTGTTCATTGTCATGATAATGTGGACACTAGATAAGTTTATAAATCCCGGCCACAGTGCTCGGATATTTGAACATTTTTATGGCATCAGTGGTTCAAGTGATATGGTCGCTTATATACTAGGCGCGTTACAGTTGTTGCTTGTGCTTGCGTTCGTAATGGGTATCAAAAAACGACTGACCTATGGCATTATTTTTATCATGCACGGTTTGTCTACATTGTCTTCTTACAATCAATATATCGACGGTTTTAATAACTTACTATTTTTTACTGCTTGGCCTATGTGGGCAGCATGTTTTGCATTGTATTTATTACGAGATCAAGACGTTAAGTTTACTGTGAAATAACTAACATATTTTATAGATTTCTTATGTAATGTTGTGAGGTGTTAATTTCAAACCTTATTTATCCCGTTAACACTTTCGTAAATTCAACATAAAATAAAGTGGTTTAGCTATAATCTAAGCAGCTATTTTATTTATACTGTGATGGCTGTATAACTATAGCAATCACAGTATAATACTGCGGTTACTAGCAAGGTATCTTTTAGATATTTATAACCACAGGTTTTTTAAAAGCAAATATGACAGAGCAAACACATCATCCTGAACTGACAATAACGCAAATCCCTCTTGATAATGATGTGGCTACAAAATCATTCACACCAGGATTAAAAAAAGACGCTGCTTCTGTTCATCAGCCAATTGATAAATTTGCACCTAAAATCGTTCTGGCTACACTTAATGCTCGTTATTTTCACACCAGTTTTGGCTTACGTTATCTGTACGCTAATTTAAATGAATTACAGCAGTTTTGTGAAATAAAAGAATTTATAATTCAAACCCGTGCCATTGATATAGTCGAACAAATACTTGAGTCTAAGCCTGATATTGTTGGCTTTGGTGTTTATATTTGGAACATTGTTGAAACGACTGATGTCGTTAGTTTATTAAAAGTTATCGCGCCAGAAATTAAAATTGTCTTGGGCGGCCCAGAAGTTAGTTATGAAACAGAACAACAAGCCATTGTTGCGAGTGCCGATTATGTTTTAACTGGCCCCGCAGATTTAAGCTTTTATCAATTGTGTAAAAGCCTTATCAATAACACGCCGCCAGAACAAAAAGTGCTGAAGTCAAAACCAGTAGCGTTAAATGAAATTGCATTACCTTACGAATATTATACCGATGAAGATTTAACGCACCGTTTGCTCTATGTAGAAGCATCGCGTGGTTGTCCTTTTAAATGTGAGTTTTGTTTATCGTCTTTGGATAAGTCATCTACACCATTTGAGTTGACAGTATTCCTTGAACAAATGGAAATACTGTATCAACGTGGTGCTCGAAACTTTAAGTTTATCGATAGAACGTTTAACTTAAATATTAAAACTACCATGGAAATCATGCAGTTTTTCTTAGACCGAATGACAGACGATCTTTACCTGCATTTTGAAGTCGTCCCTGATCATCTCCCTCGAAAACTTAAAGAATTATTAGCGCAGTTTCCTGAGGGGAGTTTACAATTTGAAATTGGCATACAAACTTTTAATACCGAGGTGCAAGCGAATATTAGCCGCAAACAAAACAATGCTAAGTCTAAAGTGAATTTACTGTGGTTAAGAGATAATACCTCAGCTCATATTCATGCGGATCTTATTTTTGGTTTACCCGGTGAAACCTTTGAAACCTTTAAAGATAGCTTTAACCAACTTTATCATTGTCGACCTCACGAAATTCAAATGGGCATTTTGAAACGCTTGAAAGGCAGCCCGATTATCAGACATACGAAAGCATTTGACTTACGCTTTAATCCTTTGCCGCCATTTAATATTTTAAGTACCGACAGGGTAAGCTTTGCCACTATGCAACGGATTAACCGTTTTGCTCGTTACTGGGACATGATTGGCAATTCAGGACGCTTTAAATACTCCTTACCTGATATTTTATCTGATAAACCGTTTGATGACTTTATGGCGATCACCGAGTGGATATTTAACAAAACCGGTCAAATTCATAAAATTAACCTGAAAAAACTGTTCGAGTTATTGTCACAAGCCGTAGAAGCTTTATATCCAGAGAAACACTCAATAGTTATTGAAAAACTGGAACAAGATTATGAGGCATCAAAGTTAAAAAGCCTATTTAGTACACTGAAACTTTATCAAAGCGAGCAGAAAGTGCAGACTATTAAAAATAAGTCATTACAGCGCCAGCAACGTCATTTAAGCTAACTTGAATAAACACCATTGTATAAAGCTTACCTTTTAGCGTGATATATTAAGTTTTCACAGGCACTTCACTTGTAATGAGTTTTAATTTAGGATTGATTGTGTTGAGGTTGAATTTTTAAGTTGCAATTAAATTATTAATAAGTTTAACTAAATACTGATTAAGGCATATTAATCATCTTTCAATTACAGCTGTTTTGAACAGTGAAAAAACAATAAAAGTGTAAGCATTAAAATGAAGTTTTTTATCTAAGCGCCACTGCTAGTTCACTGTGCTTGGACAAAAATTCTAATATTTACCACAATAGGGAGGTTATATACGTTGACTAATCTTAGAGTGAATAGTTTTTGCATTACAACAAACTAATAACTAATCGCACTAGCCTCATCTGTAGGCTATTTGACTTGATGTATAGAAGAATTACTTCGCTGTATTCTTCTCTAGTGATTACACTTGTTTGCCTTTTAGTCTCTGTAAGTTCAAATGCTAATCAAGTACAAGTTATTACTCATACGCCTCCGCAAAATACGGTAATGCTAAGAACCCAGATCAAAGCAATTTACTTAGGTCAGCAGACTCAGTGGCCTGACGGTTCTAAAATAACTGTTTTCATTCTTAATTCTAATGATCCTTCCCACCAAAGTTTTATCAAAGAAGTACTTGAATTATATCCATATCAATTTAGACGCCGATGGCAAAAACTGTCTTATAGCGGCTTTGGGGTTAAACCTACGGTTGTTAACAATAAAGAAGAAATGCTATTGAAAATAGCTACCGTGCCTGGGGCAATAGGTTACATAGATGAAAGAATTATGCGTGAAGGGGTACAATATGTACAAATTGATTAAAAACCACTTCATATTATTACCCGCGCTATTTAGCTTGGCTTTGGTTTCTATTCCTTTAGTCAGTAATGCAAATAACCTAGATAAACTTTCTATTGGGGGATTTGTTTCACAAGGTGTTGTCCATACCTCTGATAACCAATTTTTTGATGAAAATGATGACACGTCTTTCAATATGACAGAAGCATCTTTACAGGCCAATTATCAGTTATCCTCAAGCGTTAAGATCTCTGGCCAAGTGATGTATAGAAATTGGGGTAAAATTGAAAGCAGTGTGCTCGATTATTTGATGTTAGATTATAGCTTTCTATCTACTGACACCACAAATATGGGTCTACGTTTAGGCCGGATCAAAAATGACTTTGGCTTATATAACCTAACTCGCGACATACCGAGTGCGAGACCATCAATATTTCTTCCGCAATCAATTTATTTAGATATATTGCGAGATACAATAACGGCTTCAGATGGTATTAGCATATATGCTAACCACAGATTCTCTGCAGGTAACCTAAGTTGGCATTTTACTTATGGACTTTATAACGTTACTGATGACTTAATCGTCAGTATTTTAGGTCCAACAATTAAGGGTGATTTCTCAGTACCTGAACATACACGCTATCTTAAATTTACTTGGGAACCACCTCAAGGAGATTGGTTAATTTCACTAGGCTATAGCGATCCAACTGCTAGTTTCGAACAAGAGCTTGCGAGCACGGATCAAATTGGTGTAACACCAGGTCAATTTAATTACGAATCTTACTTGTTATCTTATCAATATTATGCTGAAAATTGGGATTTCAGTCTGGAATATGAACGTAAAAAAACAGATTCAAGCGGTTTCGACCTTTATATACCTAACGTACCTGAACAGTTTCAACCTGATTTTCCACCTTTATTTAAGTTAAAAAATGTCAGTGATGCATTTTATGGGCAATGGCGTTACTTACTATCTAACGAGTTAACCTTTATGCTGCGTTATGGTCGTTTTGTTTCTGATAATAATGATAAGAACGGCGAAAAGTTTGCAGCCGCTTCGGCAATTAATGCCCCTGCATTTAGTCGATATACCAAAACTTTTACTACCGGCTTAAACTGGCAAATTTCAGAGCATTGGCGGATTGATCTTGAAGCGCACTATTTTGAGGGTACAGGGATAATTTCACCACTGGTTAAAGTGGATACAAGTCAAAATACTAGCAAGTATTGGCAGCTATTTGCCATACAAGCATCTTATAGCTTTTAACTGCTAGGTAAATTGAAATGAAATCATTCTTCGGTTCACAAAGATTAAGCTTGTTATGGAAGGTATTATTAGTTCTATTTTTATTCCAGGCTATTGTATTGAGTGTTTATGCATACATTAGTAAACAAGAAATTAATAAGCGTTTCTTACAAGAAAAAGTGCAACTGAAGACAACCTCCAAAACTTACTTTCAAAAAGCTGTTAATAACCATATTTATGATATTCAGGATAAAATATATGCAATAAATCACAGCGATGTCACTTCAGTTGATGCACTTATAGAGCATTTCGATACTCAGTGGCCTAATTTGTCAGTGGAGTGGGGCTTAAGTGGTGTTGCTATTTACGACCTTGAACAAAAACAATTATATCAACAAGGTAATATAAACCTATTACCAGTAAAGTTAGAGTTTGAGCAGGTTAACTCAACGCGAGAGCCGATGAGCTACCTCGTTTGTCTTGAGCTTTGTGAAGTAAATATATTAATACCCTTAAGCTTTTATGGCGAAGCAGTGTTCTTGCAAATTAATACCAACCTATTTAATCCTATCTCTAAGTTTCAAGATGTCCTGCAATTAAAAACAGCGATCGTAACGACAAATAGAGTGTTTGAGACTGAAGCGAAAACAGCTGTTATACCGCTTGCAGCGGCTGAAAACTGGTTAGACAATTCATTGACAATGTTAAGAAAAGACGCAAACCCGGCATATTATGAGTTGTTAAATGTTGCTAGCAAACAAAGCGATTTTCAGACGTTGGTGGCACAAGGCAGTAGAATAATTTATCAAAATAAATCTTATTTCATCATAGGATTTAGAATTCCGCTTGAAGAGCTTTCGACTAGTTACTTGATTATTTTCAATGATATTAGCGAAGCCAATAAACTCGATGAAGAATTTCATCGCTCTTTTATATTGTTCTCCTTAGTTACCCTTATAATTATGTTTTTTATTATTTTAGCTGTGCTGTGGCGTCCTATCGCAAGGTTAAAAGAACTTCGAGATTACTTACCATCTCTAGCGACAGACAGTCAAATAAAGGTATTTCCTGCGGCAACTAACTCCCGATTATTTGTTGATGAAATTGATAACTTGGAGAAAACATCTACTGATCTGGCTAACCGACTTAACGAATTAAATAACGTGGTCGATAAACGTGAAGCTGAATTAAAAGAAATGGCGATGTTCGATAATCTAACAGGATTAGCAAATCGAACAAACTTTATTTCTTCATTAAAACATAAAGTTGCCAATATCAAAGATGATCAATTTGTTACTTTATTTTTTATCGATCTTGATCGCTTTAAGCACATAAACGATACCTTAGGGCATCATGTTGGTGATGAAATTTTAAAGATAGTTTCAAAACGCATTCATAACACTGTTCGTGACACCGATGTTGTTGCTCGTTTAGGCGGCGATGAGTTTACTGTATTATTATGTAACCTTCATACCCGCAAAGAAGTGATTAAAATAGTGCAGTTACTGTTAAAGAACTTTGAACATCCTGCCAATGTTTTCGATATGACAGTTAATATTCAACTGAGTATTGGTATCACAATGATAACTGATCCAACTGATGCCGTTACTGAGGTAATGAAAAAAGCCGATATTGCTATGTATAGCGCCAAAAATGATAAAGATAAGCGTTTTTCATTTTTTGAATCACACATGGAAAACACTATTGTTAATCAATTTAATTTAATTAATGATTTTTCATATGCTTTATCCAATGATGAATTTGAGCTTTATTTCCAACCATTTCACTCTTTAGAACATGACAGCTTAATAGGGTTCGAATGTCTTATACGTTGGCAACATGCAGAACAGGGGCTTATCATGCCTGACGTGTTTTTGCCGATCATTAAAAAGACAAAATATATGCGTGAGCTAGAACATTGGATATTGGAAGAGGGCATCAAGAGTTGTAAGCAACTTAATAAGCTGAGCTCAGTACCTATAAAATGTGCTATTAATTTTAGTGCTGATATATTTATGTCCAAAAATATTGTGCAAAAGCTGAAGCATTTATTAGCTCGATTTGACTTAGCACCAGAGCTGATCAGTATCGAAATAGTTGAAGATACTCTAGTGCAAGACATAGATGCTGCAATTACACGTTGTGATCAATTTAGGAGTCTAGGGGTTAGTATATCAATTGATGACTTTGGCGTGGGTTATTCATCTCTTAATTATTTAAGGAGAATTCCTGCGGATAATATAAAAATTGATCGTAGTTTTATTAGTGAAATTGACCAAGCAGAAACAGACGAAAATAACAGTAATGTAAAAGTATTATCTTCGCTGATCGATCTTATACTGTCACTTAATAAAACAATTATTGCTGAGGGAATTGAAACCAGAGAGCAACACAACTGGTTAGCAAAACAAGGTTGTTCAGTCGGCCAGGGTTACTTTTATGATAGGCCACTTGTATTTAATAAAGCACTGTCATTAGTTTCGAAAGAAGATTGCCATCACAATACTGTTGGTTAATCTTGCTTGGTTAGATAACATATAAGTTTAGTTAACTAATCGCCGCCGCCGCCACAGTCTCCACCACCAGAGTCACCACTAAAACCCCCACTATCGCCCCAACCAGAACCCCTTCCTGAAGAAGTAGCAAATGCTGATAATATTAAAATCACTCCTGCTACTAGCAATACCCAGCCAAGTTTATCTGAGTTTTCAACAGTAATCTTATCACCGCCCAGCCATGTTAAAAAAGCACCGATAGCTAAATTAGTTAATTTCATGTTATCTCCCTGACAACTTTATTTGTTTTATAAAATTGTAACCTGTAATCCTCCATAAAATCAAAATGTAGATAAAACTTGCTAGAATGGATAATTCAGTATTGCTTTTGGCTGTTATAAACTTTAAAACTAAGTAAATAACAGCCTGATCACTATTCCCGTAATAGTGAGATAAAGAAACTCATTTCTAATGCTTTGTCTCTTAAACTTTTGAAACGACCTGACGCGCCGCCATGGCCAGCATCCATATCGGTTTTAAAAAGTAGTAAGTTATCATCAGTTTTAAACTCTCTAAGTTTCGCTACCCATTTCATCGGTTCAAAATATTGAACCTGCGAATCATGCAACCCGGTAGTTACTAAAATATTAGGGTAGGCCTGTGCGGTTATATTATCGATTGGTGAATAACCTAAAATATTTTCATAGGCTTGGGGCTCATTTGGGTTACCCCATTCGTCATATTCGTTGGTGGTAAGCGGAATAGATTCATCTAACATGGTAGTAAGCACATCTAGAAACGGTACATGTGCGCCAATACCAAGGTAAAGTTCGGGTGCTTGGTTTACGATTGCGCCCATTAATAAACCACCGGCACTACCACCTGAGGCAAATATTTTTTCTTTCGCGCCATAGCCTTTTTGAACCAATGCTTTGGTAACGTCAATAAAATCGTTAAAGGTATTTTGTTTATGTAACATTTTACCGTTGTCATACCACTGTCTGCCGAGCATTTCTGAGCCACGCACATGGGCAATAACATAAACAAAGCCTCGGTCGAGTAAACTTAAGGTTTGGCTTGAAAAGTTAGGGTCAATAGTAATGCCATAAGCGCCGTAACCATATTGAAGTAGGGGGTTAGTACCATCTTTTTTGAATAAATCTCGTCGATAAACTAGTGATACAGGCACTTGCACACCATCACGTGCAGTAATAAATAACCGCTCAGATTGATAATTGTCTCTGTTAAATTCACCTAATACTTTCTGTTGTTTAAGCAGGTTTCGCTCACCAGTGGCTAAATCAAATTCAAATAAACTGCCGGGGGTAGTTAAGCTTGAATAATATAGTCTTGCACGTGTACTTGATGGCTCAGGATTATCACCAAGACAAGCGAAGTAGCAAGGGTCGTCAAACGACAGGGGATATTGGTGTCCTGCATTATCTCCGCCTGTGGTGTGAACCACAAAGCGTATTTGGCCATTTTCCCGCTCTGTTACAACAATAAAGTCATGAAATAATTCAATGCCTTCAAGTAATACATCAGTTCTATGTTCAATCACTTCTTGCCAGTTATTGATATCATGAACTTGTTCGACACTGGCTTTCATCAATTTGAAATTTTTAGCTTGGTAATTACTGATAATATAGAAATATTCACCCATTTTATCAGCGTGATATTCGTGTTGCTCTATAAAAGGAAATAAATCGACAAATTCGCCATTAGCATCATCAGCACTAAGCGCTAAACAATGGGTTGATTCAGTAGCATGCAAACAAATATATATTTTCGAGTCATCTCTGCTTTTATCTAAACTTAAATAAAAGCTGTGATCGTGCTCTTCATAAACTAAAACATCATCACTTTGTGGTGTACCTAACTTATGCCGATAAACTTGTGTTCCTAACAAGGTTTCTAAGTCTTTTTTTACATAAAAAACCGTTTGATTATCATTCGCCCAGACTATTTGGCCTTCAGTTTCTATCAACACATCATCTAAATATGCATTTGATACTTTAGCTTCATATAAATCTTTAAAATAAATGGTATAAATCCGGCGACTATCGGTATCTTCAGATATTGACATAAGTTGATCGTTTGGGCTTATCGAAACATCACCCAAATCATAAAATTCATGTGCTTTAGCGCGTTCATTCACATCTAATAATAGTGTTTTGTTAGCACCGTCAAAACTAGTTGCACGATAAAAGTTTGAGAATTCTTGTTCACCATTAATTTCACTGTGGTACCAATATTTACCATCTTTAGCCGGTACAGAATTATCGTCTTTAACAATTCTAGCTTTAAGCTCTTGAAACAACGTTTCTTGTAATGGTTTTTGATCAGCTAACATAGTATCTGCATAATTATTTTCAGCATCTAAGTGAGCTAATATTTTTTTGTCACACCGTTCATCGTCACGCATCCAATAATAGTTATCAGTACGTTGATGATTGTGGATTGTCATTTCATGGGGAATTTTTTCAGCGATAGGTGCATTGATGTTAATTCTTGATTTATCGGACATAAGTAAGGATGTTGGCACTAAGTGCTCCTGTAAAAGTGGTATGATTGCAAGCCTAAAATCGCAATTCAATTGGCAAGTCTATCGAGCTTTAATCAATTAAGTTAGTAAATTCTTTATAAAAGTAAATTAAGTCTAACGTTTAACAGTAACAAAAGGTCTTAAATCTGATGTTACTGTTATAATGTTTTAAAATAACAATTTAAAATCAAATCATTGCGCTATAGATTAAGTCAATTTTACTTGGCTTAGTATCTCTTATAATCAGCATCATCATCGCATTCTAAGATAACAGGGAGTTAATTATGATAATAATCAATCACAATGTAAGCTTAAACTTTTTAAGCCCAATTTTGATTACATTACTCTTAATAATAGGAGTGGGGTGTTCAGCAAATAAAAATAATACAGCTGAAATAACAGTAAATAATGAGCCCGCTCTAAAAGGCCCTTATGAAATAGCGGCAGAAAAAAATCAGCCCAGTGTGATTCATTATCAACAACCCGACGATTCTCTAAGATTTATTAACGAGCCTATCTTCAAATTTAATCACACTGTTTACCGTTACATTTTAAGTCCACTTGCAATTGGGTATGAAAAAATAGTTCCTACGCCAATTAATACAGGAATAGGTAATTTCTTTTATAATTTACGGGAGCCACTTTATGCCGTTAATCATCTGTTACAAGGCGAGTTTACTAAGTCAGGGCATAGCCTTGCTCGTGCAGTGATTAATAGCACGGTTGGCTTGCTGGGTATATTTGATGCAGCGAATGGATTAATGGAGATTGAACGCAATAAAACAAAATTTGGTGATACTTTAGAGTCATATGGAGTTGGCCAAGGTGCTTATCTCGTTTTACCTTTACTGGGTCCTTCTGACCTACGCGATACTGCATCGCTAACTTTTAATTACTTCGCCCATCCTCTTAACTTTATTAATGATGAAGAGGTTGCTGCACAATTGTTACTGGTTGATGGGATACAAGCTCAAATACCTATTTTATCAAAATACCCTGTTGTATTAGCTGATGTTGAAAATCCTTATGAATTTGTCCGTAATTTATATATGCAAAACGCATTACGAGATGGACAAGCACGTAGAAATGAAATTTTTAAAACTGAAAAGCAAAAGCAACAAAGCGAGAAATCAGTACAACACAACAATACTACGGTTGAATAACTATGTTTAAACAAAACAGCACTATTTTAGCCTATGTTGTCGGTATAATTTTTACCGTACTAACCGCTATTTTAGGTTGGCAAGCCCAGTATTTTGAAATAGATGCTTCAGCCGATACTTTACTTGTTGAAAACAATAAACATTACATTTTAACCCAGCTTGCTGATCAACGTTATGGCTCTGAAGAGTTCATTTTAATAGCATTTAAGCCCAATAACGATCAATTATTTGCAAGCGAAAATTTAACGGCAGTGTCTAAGATTGGTAAAGAAATTGAAGCCATTTCACGGGTTAAACAAGTAAAAAGCATTGTTAATATGCCAATTTTTTCGGCTGCTAATACAGTTTCAGCCGATGCAGTTAATCTCACTTGGGAAAAAGAACAGTTTGATGAACAAACTTTATCGCTTAGTTTAAAACAACACCCTTTATATGAAGGCTTATTGATTAACAAAGATCAAACAGCTATGTCGTTACAAGTTGTTTTTAAATCTAACCTCAAAATTGAGAAAATAAAACACCAAATAATTGATATAAAACGTCATTTATTAACCCGTGAACTAACTGAGCCAGAACTTAATTCACTTGATTTACTCAAGCAAAAACAACAAGAACTAAACAAAGACCTAGAACAAACTCGTATTGATGAAATTGAAAGTATCCGCGCAATATTATTACCATATAAAAATAGTGGGGCCTTTTATTTAGGTGGTAATAACTTACTTTCTTATGAATTAATTCAAATTATTGAATCTGATTTAGTACTGTTTGGCTCGTTAATTATTTTGGTAGTTATTTTTTTACTGTGGTTTCTTTTTAGACAATTAAGTTGGATTGTTTTACCCATTGTGTGTTGTGCCACGAGTGTTGTTATGACTTTAGGGTTATTGGCCGCACTGGATTTTAAAGTAACCGTTATATCAGCCAATGTTTTCGCACTACAAATTATATTATCGTTGGCTATGATCATTCACCTTATCGTGCATTACCAAGAGTTAGTATTAGCACACACGGATTGGACTCATAAGAAACTTGTAATTGAAACCATAAAACAAAAGATAAACCCTTGTTTCTATGCTGGATTAACAACTACCATTGGCTTTGGATCGCTTATTTTTAGTGGTGTTCAACCAGTTATAAGTTTTGGTTGGATGATGGTTGTTGCCATGTTGGTTAGTTTTATTGTTAGCTTAGCTTTTTTTCCTGCTTTACTACTGGCGTTATTTAAAAAACAAGATTTTGTTAAACAGCATCAAAAAATAGAAAGGGCAATGATTGCAACCGCGAATCTTGCGAAATCTCAACCTAAAAAGATAGTACTAATTTCAGTAATAATAACAATTATTGGTGTGCTTGGATGCTTAAAGCTGACGGCTGAAAATAGTTTTTTAAACTACTTTAGTGAATCGACTGATGTTAGAAAAGAATTAACATTCATTGATCAAGAGTTTGGCGGTTCAACTCCGTTTGACCTATTACTCGATATTCCAGAAAAGCAGACAATTTCCGATCTTGTTATTTCTGCTGAAACGGTTCAAACCATTACCGCTATTCAAAACATGTTAGCTAAGCAGCAAGCCATTGGTGCCATTACCTCAATAGCTGACTTTACAAAAATAGCGCAAGTCGTAAATGGAAAACCGTTAACAGAGTATGAACTGACAGCTTTATACAAAAGCTTAGATCCCAATCTACAACAAGAATTATTTGGTGCTTATTTTTCAGAAAAAGATAATCAAGTAAGAATTTCTATGCGAGTACAAGACAGTACTGTAGAACTTAACAGAGCTGACTTATTAGCAGAAATTCACCAAGAATTGTCGGTAATGGGCATTGAGAAGCAACATTATACTTTGACTGGCTTATTCATTCTTTACCAAGACGTATTGTCTCGCTTGGTTGACTCTCAACTAACCACAATCTTGATTGTTTATGCTGCTATGGCATTGACACTCATGATTATTTTTTCATCCTTTAAAGTGGCTTGGATTGCTTTAATACCTAATTTAATTACAACCTCTGTGATCATGGGTATTCTAGGTATTTTTTCTATTCCTTTAGATTTAATGACCATAACTATTGCCGCTGTTGCTATGGGGATTTCCATGGATGATACCATTCATTATATTCATCGATATTTAGCTGAAATCAAAGACAATAAATCAAGCAGTGATGAATGGATTAAACGAACCAACTTATCCGTTGGCTATGCCTTAATTTATACCACAACTGTTATTGTTATTGGTTTTGGCACATTAGTATTTTCTAATTTTGTACCTAGTATGTTGTTTGGATTACTGACAAGTGTGGCGATGATCGTAGCATTAGTTACAGATATCACCACGTTGCCGGTGTTATTGAAGAAATATCTACCCAATAGTAAAAGTGAGTCTGTTGAATGATGATGGGCTGATAGGTAATCGCGATGTAATAATTACTTAAACTATTTGATTTTTGGAGTAGAAGTTAGACTAAGCATTATCAATATGCTTAGTCTTAGTTAGTTGAAAGGGTAACTAGAATCAATTAAATGATGCCAGTATTTCTTGTTGTGTCGCTATAATATTCTCATCGGTAGGGGAAAGTATTATAGCCGCATCGATCATAGTTTTAGCTTTTTCTAATTGACCATTTTTAAGTAGGGCATAAGCGTAGTTATTCAAATAATAACTTTGTTTATTGCCATAGCTCAGGCCTTTGTCAAACCAATTGATTGCCTGAGCTAAATTAGTTTCACTGTCATCTTGTTCAAAATAATAATTGCCTAATACAAAGTAACTTAACCAATTTTCAGGCCAAGCTTTAACGGCTTGTTGTAAGAAAGGTAAAGCAGATGCACCTTTTCCTATCGAGATTAAATCTTGGCTAGCACTTATATAAGTAAAGTCGTTTAATGCGCTCGTGGTTTGCGTTGGCGTTAAGGCAGCAACATACCAAAACCTTGCTCGTTGCCATGTCCGTTCAAATACCTTCATTCCCACCCGTCTATTTTTAATATCCGCAGAGTGTAAAATAAATTCTTGGGTTTCTAAATCATAGCCCTTAACTACGGCATAATGCCAAAGTGGGTACCAAGAAAGCCCTAAGTTTTGTAAAACTATAACCGGTATTTTTTGATGTATTAGCTGCAAAAGCTGCTCTAAAGATCCATGACTAACATAGGCTAGAAATTCTTGATTTCTGATGGCCGCGACCATCTCTAATTGTAAGCTACCTTGTCTTTTGGGAATAAAAAGTTGTGGAGCAATACTTTCTGGCGTTAGCTTTACACCGTTATATTCGAATATTTCGGCAAGTGTTGTTGGTCCACAGTAAAAGGCTTGCTGCGAATAAAATGGCACGTTTTCAATATCAGATGCCAATGGAATGTTTTTTGGTGGATGCTCAGTTAAATGCAATGTTTGTGGTGGTGTTGAGCAACCAAAAAGTAAAAAAAAGCCAGCAAATATGCCAGCCTTTATAGTGCTATCCATTACTTTTAGATAGGGTCGATGAAAGAATAAGCATCGGTAATGCCTAATAAATCAAGTACAGCAACTACGATCAATACCGTAAATATAGTGCCAACAATGCCACTTCCTGCTGGGGCGTCATTAATTTGCATATTTAACTGAGAAAGTTCAGCACTAGTCAGGTTGTTAATACGGTTTTTTGCATCTGCAGAAGATACACCAAGTGCAACTAACTGTTGTTGTACTTCATCACTATCAACCATAGATAAAATTTGTTGTTTAGTGATTGCACTACGCTGTTGCTCTATAACAACAGAAGAACTAACATTGCCGGCCATTGATGTTATTGGTAGCGAACTAGTAAGAAGCGCTGCAAATATCATGATCAAATTTTTCATTATAATTCCTTATGAATTAAGCTTGTTAAGTTCAAACACCACGTTAATCGTTTAATATGAGTTATTACGCAATTCAAATGATGTGATAATTTTATTATCGTGTGGAAGATTAACACAGTCTGCTAACTTTAGGTCTATCTATTATTTTAATTCGGCAAACTGATTTTAAACAATTTCAGGGCTTTAGTTGCATGTTAGTAGTGCTTCTTCCTTGTAAATTTCAAATTTATTCAATTTATATACTTAATTTATTATACGAATACTCGACAAAGGTAGTTGAGATCATGCATATCGCTAACATTTAACTTTTACCTACTATTTTATCGTATTCCTATTGTTCCTCTAGCTTGAAGCTTTTAAGCAATTTATTTACACGAGCAGTATTCTAGTCATTTTATTCAATAGTCTTATACGTTAATATACAAATCAAACGCGCGTTTTAATCTTTTTTAAACGGCTTAATTTTATTGCATAAGTCACACTTTATCTTTATCACATTTTCCATAGGTAATTACATGTTTAACAGTACTGAAAATTACATCGCCTCTGATGACCTTCGTTTAGCCGTTAATGCAGCTATCGCATTAGAAAAGCCACTTTTGATTAAAGGTGAACCTGGTACAGGTAAAACTCAGTTAGCTGAAGAGCTTGCTAAGTCATTAAACTGTCAGTTAATTCAATGGCACATTAAGTCTACAACTAAAGCTCAGCAAGGTTTATATGAGTATGATGCTGTTTCTCGATTACGTGATAGCCAATTAGGTGATGCTCGAGTTAATGATATTGGTAATTACATTGTTAAAGGTAAGTTATGGCACGCATTTGAAGCTGACCAAAGACCGATATTATTGATTGATGAAATTGATAAAGCAGACATTGAATTTCCTAACGATTTGCTTCAAGAACTAGATAAAATGGAGTTTTTTGTTTATGAAACTCAGCAAGTTGTAAAAGCGAAACAACGACCGATCATCATTATTACTTCAAATAATGAAAAAGAACTGCCAGACGCATTTCTGCGACGCTGTTTTTTCCATTACATAAAGTTTCCAAGCAAAACTGAAATGGAACAGATCATCGAAGTTCATCATCCAAATGTTAAACAAGACCTGCTTAAACAAACACTTGAAGTATTTTTTGAGTTGAGAGAATTAAAAGGGATTACGAAAAAGCCTTCAACGTCTGAACTTATCGATTGGCTGAAACTCCTTATTGCGGATGATGTTTCTCAAGAAGTATTGCTGGATAAGGACTCTGATATTATTCCACTTTTTGGGGCACTATTAAAGAATGAGCAAGATGTTTCCTTACTAGAAAAGCTCGCTTTTATGAGCAGAAGAAACAGGTAATAGTCTCGTGTTTATAGATTTTTTTCTCACCCTTAAAAAACATAAAATTCCGTGCAGCTTACGTGAACTTTTAGACTTAATTGCGTTAATTAAAACAGATATTATTTTTGCTGATGTAGACGCTTTTTATAATCTTGCTAAAGTAGTGATGGTTAAAGACGAAGTCCATTATGACAAATATGATAGGGCATTTGCCGAGTATTTTGAAGGTATAGAGCAAATAGATATTTTTGATACCGTGCTACCTGATGACTGGTTAAGAAAAGAATTTGAAAAACATTTAAGTAAAGAAGAACAGGAACAACTAAAATCGCTAGGAGGCCTTGATGAGTTAATGAATACTTTAAAAAAGCGACTTGAAGAACAAAAAGAGCGCCACGCTGGCGGAAATAAATGGGTTGGCACTGGTGGCACTTCACCTTTTGGTGCCTATGGATACAACCCCGAAGGGATTAGAGTAGGGCAAGATAAAAACCGCAATAACAGCGCAGTAAAAGTTTGGGACAAACGTGAATTTAAAAACTTTGATCAAGACCGTGAATTAGGCTCTCGCAACATTAAATTGGCATTGAAAAAATTGAGAAAATTTGCCCGAACTGGCGCCAGTGAAAAGCTTGATATAAATACCACAATTAGTTCAACGGCTAAAAATGGTGGCTTGCTTGATGTGCATATGGAACCTGAGCGGCATAACGCAGTAAAGGTGTTAATGTTTTTCGATATTGGTGGCTCAATGGATGAATATATTCATACTTGCGAAGAATTATTCACTGCAGCGCATAGCGAGTTCAAACATTTAGAGTTTTTTTATTTCCATAACTGTTTATATGAAAAAGTTTGGCGAGATAACCAAAGACGTCATAGCGAGACTGTTGATTTAGAAGAAATAATTAGAACATTTGGCGCTGACTACAAGGTAATTTTTGTTGGTGACGCTACTATGGGTCCATACGAAATTGTTGCTCCAGGTGGCAGTGTTGAACACTGGAATGAAAAGCCAGGCAGCGATCATATGAATAGATTAACGAGTCATTTCAACAAAGTAGCCTGGTTAAATCCCCAACCTGAACTGCATTGGTCTTACTATCACTCCATAGATATTATTAAGCAATTAATCGGCAACAAAATGTATCCTTTAACCGTCGATGGAATAGGGCGTGCAATTAAGGAATTGAGTTAGTTGGTATCAATATAAAGACTTAACATCGTAATTGTTTTAATAGTTAATACTGAAAAATTAAATATTTTAAAGTTTTAAAACTTAGGTTTATTAACTTTATATTTTGTGTAAATAGCTTCTATCGTACCGCTTTCGTTAAGTTCTTCTATGATGTTATTAACTTTAAATTTAAGTTCTTCATCTTTAAAGGCCATGTGAGAATAAACGTCAGGCCATAAATAATGTACTTCAAATTCATTTTGGTCGATATTTTGATCATAATACTTATTTTTTAAGTCATACCAAAAGATATTTATATCTCCAATTCTGACTTGTTTTGCACCTGATAACATTAAATGTGTGGTTTTATTTGGGTGAGCATATTCATTATAGCGTGTATTTGAAGATGCCATTTTTTTGTAAGATTCACCAAGTAACTCTGTTGCTCCTTGATAGGCTGCGATTGATTTATTTTGAAGATCTGCTATTGAATTAAGGCTAATATTTGCACTTTTTCTGGTGATAGCGACATCTCTGTATCGAAACAATGGCACGGATAAGAACGCATTGACCTTCGACTCAGGAAAAATATTACAGGCAACATCAATAGATTTTCCGTAGTTGATTTCATGCAGTACACGATGGTTACTCATAAAAATATAACGAACTTTATATTCTGGGAGTTGATTAAAGATTTCATCAATAATATCTATAAAAATACCTTTTTTACCATCCTCAATAAAAAAAGGCGGAAAGTTTCCGACACCAATATTTAACACCCGCGTAGCAGAGGAGCTTGTAGACGTTACAATCAGTATTGATAAGAAAATATATGTAAATATTTTTAACATAAGTGGGAAAATGATTAAAAAGCAATCTTCATATAATGGTGCAAGATGTAATAAAATACAAGAATTGTATCGATTAATTAAACGCGTAAACAGGGAACATCTTGTTATTTTTCCTAACTTTATATTCGCAATTAAAAACAGGTATAATGAAGTTTTACGAGACTCGTTTTTAGGGCACTCAACAATACTAATTCACTTGGAACTTAATCATGTCAGTTGCTGATGCTCAGTTTTCTAAAAATATAAATACCCATATATTCGACAAAAATAATATTCCACAAACAACTAACGTGGCGATATTTGCGACTTATAAATCAAACCAATCAGCCATTGATGATGTTTGTTTTTACATCGAGAATAATCTCAGCGATATTATTCAACTACCTGAATTATTTTTTGTTGAAGATAAATCTTTGACTCAAGATGCTAAAACATTTATCGAAATAGAAAAATTAAGTAATAGCTTAGTTCAACAAGTTAGTGAGGTATTAAGACCTTTCCAATATGTCTGCACTAGTTTAATTATTGAAGGTGCTCATCAAGCAGTGTTAATCAATGATAAGGGCCTGCTTGCAACGCAGAAACAAATTAATCAATGTAGCAGGTATCTTTGGACTGATTTAGACCATGAAATAAAAATCACCCACTTGCCATTAGAACAAGGAAATATCACCATTTGTATGTTAACGGGTGACGATGCTCTAGATTCTGATCTAGTCACTAAAGCGGCTGCACAAGGTATACACACACTATTAGTACCTTTTGATATTCAAGCCCCTCATGATTTTGAGTTAAGCTTTTTAACGCAAGCTGCTGCAAATAGGATTTGTATCGTTGCAGCGAGCAGAGAAAAGTCTTTTGCCATTGAAAGTGCATCTGAAAATAATGCGATGAAACGTAAGCCGAAACAATTTAAATCCACTGGATTAATCATTAACTTGCCAACAGAAACAAGTTTAATTAAACAAATTTCCTTAGGGAAAGTTAAAAATCAAGTTGATAGCCTATTAGTAAAACATCAACAAGGTAAAATCACTAAAGCCTTATTATTCCCTATTGCCGCCTGCTATAAAGTCAATCAAGAATAATTAAAATTGAGCCATAAAAGCAATGCTTTCAGTAAACCTCAAGCAATAGATAAAATAAATCTGTAACACCTAAAATTACTTACCTAATTGTACATATACACAATATAGCAATTTCTCGCTTAATAACTGGTTATAAATCAATCAAATATGTAGTTGATTAACTGCTCAACACAGTTGATACTAAATCAATATTAAGAGTAGGGACGTTAGATAGCACGGATGTATTCTGCTCGATATATTCAAGTTTTTTCAGAATTTAAGTCACTATATCTGAAACAAGAAATTGGCTTGTTAATTTGTAATTTACCTGTGCGCTTTTTATACAGCTAGTCTGCTAACATTAAAAATTGAGCGAGGAATTCTTGTAAATATTGGTATTAATTAATGCTAATACGTTAAGCATATGCTTACGAGTATCCAAGTTTGGTGGCATGTAAGTCATGCTAAATTAGTTGAATATAATAATTAAAATAACTCAACAAAATAAATTTTAGGGAAAAATATGCATTATTTAGAAATGTTATTAATTGGAATACTGGTATTTTTTCCATTGATTGATGTGATCAACGCAAAGTTTAAATCACAATCTAAAAATATAGAATTTATTAAAATTTCTATTTCTCTTTGGATACCAACGATATTTTTACTCTACCTATATTATGCAAATATACTTTCTGTGGCATCCATTCCTTATAAAGTTACAGATAGTTGGCAAAATATATTAGCTATTTCTCTGATTATAATAGCAATTTCTTACCTTATTTTATTGATAAAATCGATAACTGAGAACAAAGAGCAAAAGCAAGAAGTCGCTAAAAATTTCGCTTCATTTATTGATATTTTACCTGAAACAAAAAAACAATTACTTGTATTTACCTTGATCCTATCTGTATCTGCAGGAGTATGTGAGGAAATTATATTTCGTGGTTATTTATTTCCATTGCTAGATGGTTATATTGGCCCAGTAGGCGCAGTGATTATCAGTAGTATTGTTTTTGGACTTTGGCATATTTACTTAGGATGGAACGAAGTACTCAGGACCAGCATTATGGGAGCTATATTCTGTGGTGTTTACCTATTCACCGGTAATATTATTATTCCTATAATTTTACATATATTTATTGATGTTTATAGCGGGGTTTTATGCTATTTCGCAATGAAAAAATCGCCAATCCTAATCGGTAAGTAACTAAATGCGCGATAGATTCAGTGACATAGCTTTTATTATTAAGGTTATGTCACTGATAGTCTGTATTAACTATTCAAGAAACCCAATTTAAAGCAATCAGTAAGCACAAATAATATTCGACTGTCTTTTTATAATCAAATTTAAAATAGAATACCTCAACAATTAGTGCGCTTAGTCGAACATTTCATTTAACCAGACTTGTCCGACACCTACCATTCTACGTTTTAACAATTATTGTCTCTGTAAAATAAATAGCCCAAACTAACAGCATGATAAAAAATAAAAGAAGCCAAAACTTGAGCTAGATCATAAAGCTTGCCGGTAAGTACAGTAAAACTAAATGTATAACCTACAATTTTAATAACTACTGTTAATATTTATTTGGTGAAAATATGAAATATTTAAAGTTATCTATAATCGTGATTTTTTCTGGCACTATGATTGGCTGTGATTTGGGACCTGAATCCCCGAGAGGCTTTAGTCTACCAGAAGGAAATAGTAATGAAGGTAAACTTGTGCTGTTAAAGTACCAGTGCTTAGCATGTCACAACATAGAAGGATTGGAGCCGCCAATTGGCTTAGTAAACAACCCTAAAATAAATGTTCGCCTCGGTGGTAAATTAACCAAGGTTAAGACTTATGCTGACTTACTGACCTCAGTAATTAACCCTTCACATAAATTAGCACGTGGCTACAAGCTCGACTCCATCCAACAAGACGGTGTTTCTAAAATGACTAATTATAATGATGTCATGACTGTTTCAGAGTTAGTAGATTTAGTGACATTTTTACAATCAAATTATGTACTAATTCCTTTTAGAAGAGAAAATTATCAACATTATGGATATTAATTAATACTTGGCCTTTTCAAGTTAAAATTAGGAGAAAAGAATATGAGTAACAATTTATATTTGGTCGCCATTGATGGCAGTGAATGGGGTTATCGCGCAGTTGATATGGCTGTTAACTTAGCAAAACAAACACAGGCTAGGTTAAAGATATTAACGGTTGTAGATTGGTCATATTTACAACAACCAATGATCCTGGAAGGGGGGAGTCTGCCAATATTAGATAAAGAGGTAGAAGAAAATAATATCACCGCCAGAATATTAACGCCAATAGTAGAAAAATACAAAAGCAATGACGTGGAGCTTAGTACTGAATTAATTTGGGGTAATCCGTGCGATGAAATCAACCAACAAGTTCAAGAGTTAAACGCAACCATGCTATTTGTCGGGCGACACGGCAGCTCTCGAGTTGTTGATATTTTACTTGGAGGTGTAGCTAATAAGTTAGCTCATATGGTTAATATACCTCTGGTATTGGTACCATAAAGTAATTAGTTAGCGTCAACTGAGTTATGTAGCTTGCGTATTATAAGGATTTTTAATGAATATTACATTTTTAGGAGGCACAGGGACCGTAACCGGATCAAAATATTTGGTAGCAACCAGTACCACCAAAATTTTAGTCGATTGCGGATTGTATCAAGGCTATAAATGGTTACGCGAAAGAAATAGAGAGCCATTGCCATTTAACTTGAAAGAATTAGACGCTATTGTACTAACTCATGCACACTTAGACCATTCAGGTTTTATCCCTGCGCTTTATAAACAAGGTTATCGTGGTCCTGTTTATACTCATCATGCAACGGCTAGCTTATGCACCATCTTGTTGGTAGATAGTGGACATATTCAAGAAGATGACGCCAAGTTTTATGGCAAACATAAGATTAGTCGTCATAAAAATCCTGAGCCGTTATATGACAAAGCTACCGCACAAGCTTCTTTATCTCTTTTTCAGCCAGTTAATTTTGAAGAAACATTTTCGATAGGAGATATTGAAGTCTATTTACAAAGTGTTGGACACATATTAGGTGCTGCTAGTGTAATTTTAAGTGCAGATGGCAAGCATGTTGGCTTCTCAGGTGATGTTGGCCGAAGTAATGATAGTATTATGTATCCGCCAAAACCGTTACCCGCTTTAGATTTATTAATGCTCGAATCAACGTATGGTAACCGACTTCACGATAAAGAGTCACCTCTGGATCAACTCGCTGACATTGTTAATACAATGGCTAAAAAGGGCGGTGCACTGTTAATTCCAAGCTTTGCTGTTGGTCGAACAGAATCAATACTTCATCTACTCGCCACCTTAATTAAAAAGGAAATGATCCCCAAATTACCCATTTTTCTTGATAGTCCTATGGCGATAAATGTGTTTGATATTTACTGTCAATATTCTGAATTAAATCGACTAAGTAAAGACGATTGCCTCGAGATATCAAGTATTGCATCGTTCACTAAAACTGTAGATCAATCTAAAGAGTTATCTGAATTACGAGTGCCTCATATTATTATTGCAGGCAGTGGTATGGCGACTGGAGGAAGAATTCTACATCATATGAAGCGTTTATTGGGGGATTATCGTACAACTATTTTATTTACCGGATATCTTTCTGGCGGCACCAGAGGAGCTAAGATGTTGGCAGGGCAAAATACGGTAAAAATACATGGAAAATGGTGGCCAGTAAAAGCAGACGTTGAAGTATTACACGGTTTGTCAGGTCATGGTGATTATCAGGAGATCACGCAATGGTTACAATCATCGAATTTACATAAAAAAACCAAAATACGTTTGGTTCATGGTGAGCCTGATGCTAGCGAAGCAATGCGTGATCACCTAAAACAACATACTCACTTTGATCCAGAAGTTGCGAGTTATCATGAAATATTGCGGTTGTAGAAAGCTATATATTTATTGGAAATACTTTTTCTATCTCGGCTTCTAGGTTGAATTAGCAGATATTTCAACTAATGCACTTATTATTAATAGGTTATGGAGCAACTAGCATTTATTTTCGCTTAATGCTTAGTTTGCGATCATAAAATCCAACGTGAAAAATAGGGGGATCCAATGGATAATACAGATTTAGCCAATTTATTAGCATGGTGTGTAATCATAAATTATATTCTTTTGCTTATTTGGTTTATTATGTTCATTGTAGCTAAACATTGGTTATATTCTTTACATCTTCGTTGGTTTAAAATAACAGAACGGCAATTTAACCTGTTAAATTATGGTGGTATAGGGCTGTATAAATTACTTATTTTTGTTTTTAATCTCGCACCGTATATTGCTTTACGAATGATTAACTAATAAATATAAGTGCTCAAATTGTTAACTGATAAAAGTGTCCATGAACATTTTGTTTTAAATACAGGTTTGATATCGCCAAGAATATCACCAAAAATCCACACCGTTTTCCATAATCGTTTAGAGGGGCCAATGTCCAATTCAATGTCGTTAGAAAAAATATTTATTATTATGTCAATCATTCTTGGTTTAGGTTCAATTATTGATTTAGTTTATTCCGTAGCAACATTAAATATTACAGTAGATGAATCATTACGTTGTATAGCAAATATTTTTATAGCAGGTTTGTTATATCTATATTTTAATAAGAAGCTTAAGGCTAAGGTTATATTAGATAGCGCGATTGAGAAGTAATAGCTTTAACAAATACGCTACGTGAAATCTGCCTCATTAACATACGTAAAGATATATTCCATGCACGTAGCGTTAGTTGAACTAACTTAAGTTGTTAACCAATACAAACTCACACATAATTTAAATACGTGAATTCGATTAGATAAAGTTCGTTCAACTCAAAAAACCAAGACAGAGATACACCTGATAAAGATACCCCGCTATGTCCGATACTCTTCAGTATTGGACATAGTGTAATATGTGTATTAAACTCGTTTCATACGTGTAATGTACAATCTAACTGTCTATTAGGTATTTACAATAATGCTGTTAAATAAACCGGTTCCTTTATATCCACCATATTTGGATTTATGTGATTTCCATTTTGATGATTACCCAGAGTTAAACAAGTTATTCACTGAAAACGAAAACTGGTGGTTAGAACAATTCAATTGGGGTAAATCATTTCTTTCTTACATAGGTAGAAACAAATCTAAACATACTTATGAAAGATTTAGGAATGACGTTGAACGTTTTCTTTTATGGTCATTTATTGAAAAACAAATGCCCATTGACCAACTACGCAAATCTGACTTGCTCGAATATGCTGACTTTTGTTGGCAACCACCGATTACCTGGATTGGTACTTCAAACCAAGAACGATTCAAAATAGCTAATGGCTACTCATCAGCTAACGAGCATTGGTTTCCATTTAAGATGCAAGCTCCTAAAAGTCAGAAAAACCAATATGTAATTGATAAGAAAAAATACCGTCCGTCACAACAAACTCTTTCATCGATGTTCACAGCATTGATAGTTTTCTATAACTATCTAATGTCTGAGGATTTTTGTGCTGGGAATCCTGCCCAAATAGCTAAAAAAGATTGCCGACACTTTATTATTGATTCACAAGTTAAAGAAATTAAGCGATTAACGGCTAACCAATGGCAATATGTTTTAGACACAGCCGTTGAAATGGCTGATGAAAACCCAATGTTTGAACGTAATTTATTTGTTATCGCAGCATTAAAAACACTTTTTTTAAGGATCTCCGAACTTTCTGAACGAGAAAACTGGTCACCTACTATGGGCCACTTTTGGCAAGATGATGATGAAAACTGGTGGCTTAAAGTATTCGGCAAAAGTCGTAAATTACGTGATATTACTGTGCCATTAGACTTTTTACCTTTTCTAGAACGATATCGTTATTCCCGTGGTTTGTTTGGCTTACCGTCAAGCAATGAAAATTCGGTTTTAGTTGAAAAAGTTCGTGGTCAAGGGGGTATGACATCAAGGCATTTACGTCGATTAGTACAAAATGTATTTGATCAAGCTTATGAAAATATGCGAATTTCCGAAGGAGCTAATAAAGCTTTAAAACTAAAAGAAGCTACTGCCCATTGGTTGAGACATACAGGTGCTAGTATGGAAATTGAACGTGGACGCCCTCTTAAAGATATTTCAGAAGACCTTGGCCATGCAAGTATGGCAACAACTGATACAGTTTATGTTCAAAGTGAGAACAAGAAACGTGCTGAAAGTGGCAAGAAGAGAAAGGTAGATTAATATCGGCTTATCAAAATATTTTAGATATAAACTTTAAATCATAAAAGTTATTAGGAGCAATCATGAGTACAAACGAATCTTACACGCCACCAAAAGTTTGGCAATGGAACAAGGCAAACGGTGGTAATTGGGCAAGTATTAATAGACCTATTTCTGGCGCTACCCACGAGAAGACTTTAACTACAGGCAAGCACCCTTTTCAATTATATTCTTTAGCTACGCCTAATGGCGTGAAAATCACTATTATGTTTGAAGAACTTTTAGCTTTAGGAATTGTAGAAGCTGAATACGATGCCTTTTTAATTGATATCAGTGAAGGCGCACAATTTAGTAGTGGCTTTGTTGATATAAACCCTAACTCTAAGATACCGGCATTACTCGATCAAAGTAATGACACTCCAGTTCGTCTATTTGAGTCCGGTTCAATTTTATTTTACCTAGCTGAAAAGTTTAACAAATTTTTGCCAACGGATCTTAAACGCGCTGAATGTATGTCTTGGTTATTTTGGCAAATGGGCAGCGCACCATATTTAGGTGGCGGTTTTGGTCATTTTTATGCATATGCGCCGGTTAAAATAGAATATTGTATAGATAGATTTTCTATGGAGGTTAAACGTCAACTTGACGTTTTAGATCAGCATTTAGCAAACAATACCTATCTATGTGGTGATGAATATACCATTGCTGACATTGCCGTTTGGCCTTGGTATGGCGCACTTGTTTTAAACCGTTTATACGAAGCTGCAGAATTTTTAGATGTTACTTCTTATAAAAATGTTATGCGTTGGGCAAATGAAATAGATCAACGCCCTGCTGTAAAACGTGGTGTTATGGTAAATAAAACTTGGGGTGAATTATCGACACAATTACATGAACGTCACGATAAAAGTGATTTTGATGAACGAACTCAAGATAAAATGTCGACAGAGAATAAATGACACTACAAGTTATAGCAGGCACGAAAAAAACTTACTTTACTGATTTTACATTTATGGTAACTGAATAAAGATGAAGTATTTAATTAAGTAACATATTAAAGCTAATTAAATTAGTTAATATGTTACTTAAATTTAAAATACTATGATGGTAATTTCAGAGGACAATTATACGCTTATTTTGTTCTCGTTAAATGCCGAGCGATTTACACCAGTTACTGGCTTGGACAAACTCTTTATGGATAAAGTTAGCATCTAAGCCATATGATTCAGTTAACTCCTGAATATTATCACCATTGCCGGTGATATAATTAATCGTCAACTCAAGTAATTGGCCAAGTAAACCGCTATGACTTACTAAAGCTTCTTCGATAGGCTTAGCGAGTGGCATGGTTTTGATGATTTCGTTCATTGGCATGCTTAAAATTACTTCTATAGAGCTGAGCAATCCAGTAATAAAGGCAAAGTCGCTAACTTCCACAAAGGCACTCTCTTTAGCGAGTGTTGACATTAATCTGGCAGTAATAAGAGACTGTCTTGCCACTTCATCAGACTTTTTAGTGGTTAATTTAGATAAGGCAAGTATGGTGACAAACTGTTTAAGTTTATCTTCACCTAAATACGCAGCGGCCTGTTTTAATGAATTTATTTCTACTCGAGTTCCTGTTGAAACATTATTAACTAACTTAAGCAGTCCTACCGTTAAGTTAATGTCATGACCAATAATCTCAGCAATGTGGTCAAAGTCCAAAGGCTTATTAAATGTCTCGCTAATCAAATGCAACATTTGCGATTTTATAGGGGCAAACGTCTGACCTTCGATTATTTCTGGCTCGTGATAGAAGAACCCTTGATAGTAACTAAAGCCTATTTCTGCTAATGATTGTAATTGATAATTAGTCTCTACTTTTTCAGCAATTAACTTAATATCGAATGGTTTTACACGATCGACAACAGGACGGATTCTTTTTGCGTTTGTAACTTCAGTATCAATTTTTATCATCGAGATAAACGGAAACAACACATCCCATTTTTCATCTAGGTCATATTCTGTTAATGCTATTTTGTAACCTTGTTGATGATAGTACTCAACAATTTTAATCAGTCGATTAGTCGCTGATTGATGACCAACTAATTCAATCACGATATCGTTTTTATCAAACATTAGAGGATATTTGTTAACCAAGCATTTTTCGGTAAAGTTTATAAATGCTAGTTTCCCCAAACTTACGGATTGGATATCACCTTGGAAGTGATTTTGTATAATCAATTTTGAACTAGCTATATCTTGATCTATTTCAGGGAATTTATTTTCTGGACTATCCCTAAATAAAAGTTCGTAACCAAACGTTTGATGATTTCTGTCAAGAATGGCCTGACGAGCGATATAACTTATTTTCATAGCTAGATTATTTTAAGAATTATTGTAACTAAAACATACCTTATTTTTACCGGTAATGAAAAGTATTTAAGGCTAAAACTAGCACTAAAGTCAATTATTTTAAATTACTAATATTTTGCAAGGGATCATAACTGAATTGAAATTTATATCAGTGACATTATTTCACTTTCAATTTTTAACTGTAATTGGTCGCCATATTCGATACCTTCGATATATGGAGCAATTAGCTCTATTTGATTATCTGGTTGAAAATGTTCAGTTTTAGTCGTTATTTGAGGTTGGTATATCAACGCTGAATATGAAGAACTTTCTTGTAATATTTGGCACTGATAAAACTTAAAATCTTCTGAAGGTATTTCTGAGTGCCATTTTATATTCTTAAAATAGAGATCATGCTGATTTAAAACAATGAGATTACAATTAAATTTAGCATTTAACGTTGCAGGATAAAAATCGTTTAAATCAAGCCCTAGTTTTTTAAAAAAAGGGATTTGTGCCGAAATAGTACCCTGGGGGAACCTAGGATCTTCGGCTAACCCAGAAGCTACTTGATAACCTTTTACTACCGTAAATTCAATAATCATCTATAGAGTGTGTCACTTCACAATTTTATCCGCAATTTGGTAATTACCATCTATGTCTTTTACATCTTCAAGTTTTAAAGCTCGAGTTAAAATAGGTAAAATGTGAATATTTTCAAATGCTTCAATTTTTAAATTTTTATAAAACGCAGGCCCAGTTGCAATAAATATTGCATCGAGTTCTCTTTGGTACTTTGGATCATACCCATGTGATTCAGGTGAGACGGCCGTTTCTCCACGATTAAAAACATACGATGGCGTTGCTTCAATAATCACATTCGGTGTAGCGGTGGTTTCTTGATTAAAATGCCAGTGTTTCGGGAAATGAGGATATTGATAAATTTGGTATTGGACTGCTGAGTTTTTTTCCATATCTCTTTTAAACAAATTCACACTATGCTTCAGGCTAGTTGCATCGTCACTGTACAAATACAACTGGGTTGAACCATTGACAGCTTTTACTCCTTCTACAATGTTCTTCTGCCAACTGATGATATGATCTTCATCAACCTTAGTCATACCATGGTCAGAAACAATGACTAAGTTGACGTTACCGTAAAACTCTTTGTTGATGACTTGTATAAAGTCAGCTAATAGATTATCTATGTTGTTAATCGCAGTAACCAACTCTCGGGATTCTGCTCCATAACTGTGACCAGCATCATCAACAGTAGAAAAATAACCCGCAATAAAATTTGGTCGTTGGTCTTCAGGAAGTCTTAACCAGGTTAATATCTTTTCAATTCTTGCTTCATTCGGTGTCGAGTGTTTATAGGGATAATAATAAGTGGCTAACTTTGTGTTTATGGTGGTTTCAGATTCTGGCCAAAAATATACTGCAGATTTATTACCTTGTAACTCATTAATGTACCAAAGCGGATATCCTGTTAACCAACTAGCTTCATTTTTTCCATCACCTAGCGAATAGGTTTTATTGATAGCACGGTCAAAAAAAACATTGTGCACGATGCCATGATTAATCGGATATTGACCGGTGATTATACTTAGGTGATTCGGAAATGTTTTACTCGGATAAACTGGAAGTAATGCTTTAGCACTAGTGCCCTGTTCGATTAAGGACATTAATGTTTTAGGTTGATATTGCTTAATATAATGCTGGGCAAAACCATCTATTGATAAAAGTACAAGCGGTGTTTTAGCCCAACCGAAAGAGCTAAAAAAACAGCCTAATAAAAAAATTACTTTTACATCCATTGCTTACAGCCAGATAAATTATATTTCAATTAATCAACATAATGGATAAATAATTTTTCTACAAGCACTGGTTTGAATTTATTTTGATAAACCAAGTGAGAAAAGCAGGTTAGCCACGGATATATATAAAAACATATAACCGTGTACTAAGTTCTTACTATTCGAATAAATCTAAAATGTTAACCAAGTCTTTTTTACCGTGGGATATTTCCTCAGGCGTTAAACCTGATAGTTCATGTGGAAACACTAACCATTCAGTCGACTCATGAACATAATAATCAGGTACTAGGTCTACTTTAGAGTTTTTTGGTTTGTACCAAGGACATGCAATTCTGACATCTTTAGGCATATTGTTGCGCGTCAACTTTTTCATTTGGTTTATTAATGCTTCAATACTTCGACCTGAGTCAAATACATCATCAACAATTAAAAGCCCATCATCAGCATTCGCATTTTCAATAATGTAATGTAAACCATGAACTTTAATTTCTTTGCTTTGCTGATTAATACCATAATAAGAGGAGGTTCTAACAGCGATATGATCTGTCTCAACTTTCTTAAAATCAAAATATTCTTGCACCGCAATGCCTATTGGAGCACCACCACGCCAAATGCCAACAATAAATTGTGGTCTGAATCCGTCTTCAAAAACCTTCGCGGCGACGCGAAATGAGTCTTCAAGTAACTCTTGCGCTGTTATAAATCGCTTTTCCATAGATGAGTTAGCCCCATTTAGTTAATTTTTATAGTGGTAGTATTATAACGTGATTTATACCGAGCTGAGTAGCCCCGTTTAATTATTTATAACTTTTGATCTATAAACCGTAGTTGCTGATAGATGATATTGGTAGCTTGACTAAAAAACTCATGGTTAATATTTTCAAAGGTGTCAGAGGTTTGATGGTAATTATTATGTGTACCAACACCGTAATAAATAAAAGGAATATTAAGCTTGAAGAAAACGCCATGATCGCTCGCCAAATTCCAATTAATATTTTTGTTTTCTCGACGATTTTGCTGACGAAAACCTTGTTTTAAGATACTGTCTTCATCAACTTCCGCAAATGCTTCGATATCTGCTGAGTTTAATAATTGAGGTAAGCCTCTAGAAATATAACGTAGATACTTAGTACTTTTGCTGCCGGCAATCATATCAACATTAACATTCAACTTTATGCTACTTAACAAATCGGCCTGATTAGTTACAAAGGCTTTTGCCCCTTTTAAGTTTGCTTCTTCTGCATCAGTAAATAAAAGTATTACGCTATAACGCAATGGTTTTTGCTTAAGGAGCTTTCCAAAATATAATAAAGCTGAGGTGCCAGATGCATTATCATCAGCACCGTTGAAAACTTTACTGCCTTTTTTACCTAGATGATCATAATGAGCTGAGAGTAATATATATTGGTCTGGAAATTCGCTGCCTTTAATAAAAGCGACAATATTGTTGGCCACAGTATCCTTAAAAAATCCATTTATAGTAAATGGTGCTAAATAACTAGAGTTAAGAGGCTGAACATTAAGCTCTTTTAACTGTTTGATAATATAGTCTTGGGCAAGAGTACTACCAATCGTACCAAATTTACGTCCTTGTAATTGATCAGATGACAAGTAAGACAAATGGTTTAATAACGTGTCATTTTTATTTAATTCATTAGTTACTTTAACTTTATGAACAGCACTGCAGGATGCAAACAAAATGCTGAAAAACACCATACAAAGCTTTAAATAAATCAATATAAGGAATTTCCTAGTTCAATTTGTTTTAAAGCATTTAATTTTGCAATATATTGTTGCTCAGCTTGAGTAGAACGATTTTTTTTCATCGCTTTTCTAAGATAGTATTCAGCTTTTTCATCATCATCAAGCATATAATAAGCTTTTGCTATACCAAAATAAAACTCATGAATATTGCTATTTAACGTAATTGCTTTGCGAAAGTGGTTGATTGCTTTAATGTATTGACCTGTATGAAATTCTTCATCGCCAAGCAATGCATAGTAGTATGGGTTATTGACTCTTTTATTTAAAATATGACGTTCTAGTTTTTTAGCCTCATCGTTTTGTCCATATTTATGCAAAAGAATACTTAAATTTTCCATCGCGGTTAAGTTGTTAGGGTTTAAATGTATTGCATATCTGTAAACTTCAATCGCAGTTTGTTCAAAACCATAAACGCGGTATAAAATCCCTAAATTACCCCAGGCTGCTGAAAAAATAGGATCGGTTGAAATCGCCTTTTTAAAATATGCGTAAGCCGTCAAACCATCCCCTTCAATCATCGCATTGGCTCCTTTATTATTGTAAAACATAGCAAGAACGTTGTGTTTTTGAATTTTATGTTTAGGAAAAGACTTTTTGTTCACGAAAGGGTCAAAGTCTATTTCTAATACTGCTTTGTCAAAAAATACCATTTGATGTGGCGATCTTTCTGGTAGTACAGACAAATTAATATGCCCTGTGAGCATATTAGACTTTCCGTTGCGTACCCAATACTCGGGAATACTGACACTCTGAAAGTCGACATTTAACTTAGCTTCTTTTGCTATTGAATACGCCATAATAGTCAATGATAAACAATTCGCCTCTTTGTTCTTAAAGGCTTCTCTAGCAATAACATTTGCACCAGATTTATAAGCTAAATTTATGTTTTCGGGACTAAAGAAGTAGCGAAGAAGTTTATTGGCTTTTTTACGTGTGTCACGTTCACTACTAATTTTATGCGCCATAACTTTCATTTCATGACTTAAGGAAAATATCTCTTCAGAGGATTCTATTTTAACAAGGTCAAAGCCAATGTATTTATCGTCTAAAAACAGATGCAACGGCTGAGTATAAGTTACCGATTTATCAAGAGAGTTATTTGACTGACAGGCTATTAGATAAAATGAGAGGGTTACTAAAACCGTTAAATTTTTAATGTTAATCATCGGAACTCCAACAACATTTTATTTAGCGAGTACTATAAGGATATTACCTAATCTAAAAATATGCTTATTTTTCACTTAGATTTAATACAAACTTACAATTTAATTGCCGGTAAAAATCCATTAATAATTAACCGTAGACATGTTTTTTAAGACAATTCATAGAAGTATTTGCGTTAAATCCTTGCTATGCTGCGCGTTGATTCAATAACAAGTAATTCAATCGATATTTTATGAAAAAATCACTGGCCGGGTTTATAACCGGAAGTGCTATCGCCGCTAGCATTATCATCGCAACTACAAGCTACGATTTATATAAGCATAAATACGCCACAATCGATGCTCAATTAAATGAAATATCTGGTATTGAGTTTGATAAGAGCATGAAGCTTTGGGCAATTAATGATGGTGGAGATAAACCCAATTTATATCAGATAGATAAAACCGGTAACATTAAAAGAACCATCAGTGTTTCTAATGCTAAAAATATTGATTGGGAAGATATGACCCAAGATGATTTTGGTCACTTTTTTCTTGGTGACTTTGGTAATAATGATAACGTTCGTAAATGGTTAACGATTTATAAAATTGAAAATCCTATTGATATCAAAGGTGAAACAACTCAAGCTGAAATAATTAAATTCAGATATCCTGAACATGTTAGTTACCCGCCTAAAGCACATGAAATGGAATTTGATGTCGAAGCGTTTGTTTTTTATAAACGCCATCTTTATTTATTTACTAAAAACCGAACCGTACCATTTAACGGCGTTACCAGCCTTTATAAAATTGGTGACCACGCAGCCAACTATGAAGCTCAAAAAATTAGTAAATTTAAAACCTGCACCCTTGCTATCAAACTTTGTTGGATAACTTCGGCAGCGTTAAGCCCAAGTAAAAAACGCCTAGCATTATTAGACTCTCAACGAATATGGCTCTTCGAAAACTGGCAAGGTGACGACTTTTTTTCGGGCGATAGATATCGTATTAATTTAGGTATTGTTACCCAAAAGGAAGCAATTACATTTTTTGATGAAGACACTATAATTTTTACCGATGAAGAATTTCATGGCATTGGAAGAAACGCTTATGAAATTAATCTTAATGATGTCACTAAACACAAGTTATTGTAATTAACTATCTAACATAGCAATAAAATCATGTTGCAACTGTACTCGCGCGAGCCAGTCCTTAACAGCTGGGAATTTAGATAAATCAAATCCACCTTCACTAGCGACATGTGTATAGGCAAAAAGAGATATGTCAGCAACAGTAAAGTTATTATCCACTAAGTAATCTGTCTTTTGCAGTTGTTGTTCCATTACGTCTAATGCCTTGTAGCCACCTGCTTGCTTTGACTGATATTCAGCTTTTTTATTTTCAGGCATCCCTAAGTATTTAGCGATAAAACGAGCTACTGCTATATAAGGTTCATGGCTGTATTGCTCGAAAAACTGCCATTGTTGTACTTTAGCCAACATAAAAGGATCTTGGGGTAATAAATGGCTACCGTACGCCAAGTAATTAATAATAGCATTTGACTCTACTAAACAACGGCCGTCTGATAATTCTAGTAAAGGTATTTTTCCGAGATTACTTTTACGTAAAAAGTCTTCAGTTGAATTTTCACCTTGAAGAATATTAACTGCTTGCCATTGGTATTCTATCCCAAGTAGCGCACAAGTTAACTGTACCTTATAGCAATTACCAGACTGACTATCTCCATATACTTTCATTCAAGTGCCCTGCTATTTTTGGTTCATTAAAATTATGTAAGTTTATTTTTAACTATTATTCCACGAAATTAAAGTCTTAGTTCTATAATAAACCATACTATTAGATTAATTTATTGAAGAGTGATATGCCTACGGCCAATGAAATTCCTAGAGGTTTTGTTAAAGGAGTCGTTATTAATTTTCAGCGATGGACCGATAACGAATTTTCTCTAACAATAAAAGCCAACATTGCACCCTATCAAGCGGGACAATTCACAAAATTAGCACTACCGGATAAAGATGGTAATTGGCTCAGACGCGCATATTCTTTTGTTAACTCTCCAAACCATAGTTTAGGCGCTGATATTATGGAGTTTCTCATTATAGATGTACCTGATGGGAATTTAAGCCCTAACCTAGCAATGTTAAATGTCGGCGATGAAATCTTTGTGGGTGATAAAGCTAGTGGTTTTATGACCTTAAGCGAAATACCAACTACAGTTAAGGATCTGTGGTTGTTATCAACTGGAACAGCCATTGGTCCATTTCTCTCCTTATTGGCAGAACCAGAATGTAAAGTCAGATTCGAAAATATTATTTTGGTGCACGCTGTGCGAACAAGACAAGAGTTAGTTTATAGTAAATTGATCATAGATCTGCTGGACTCTTATGAAGGTAAACTTACTTACCTTCCAATCGTATCTAGAGAAAAGCATCAAGATATACTTTCAGGCCGCATTCCTAATTTACTACTAGATGGAAAATTGATTGCAGCGGTAAAAGTTACGCCTAAAACACAGAGCAGTTTTTTTTACTTATGTGGAAATCCTGCAATGGTTCATGATACTCAAGATGTTTTGCTTAAATTAGGTTTTGAAAAACATTTAAGACGATCGCCAGGACATTTTAGTTTTGAAAATTACTGGTAACCACGTCGCTTTTAAAACTTTAGTTTAATGATGCTAATTATTTTATAGCATTCATTTTACCAAGTTAGTCTGTTCTAAATTAACCATTTAGAAAATTAACTAAGCTGTTTTGCGCAAGCATTTAGTTATAACGTAAATGACACTGTGGTCAATTTAAAACACATTAACCTTTAAAATATGAATGTTAAATGTTGATAATTCTGAAGTAATAAAGATTTATAACTTGCGATAAAATCAACAAAATCACCACTGTATTAGTAGTCATAAAACAGCTCATTTCTTACCTTAAAATTCACCAGAAATTTATCCTGTTTTTTTAATTATATTTGTCTTTCTAGAAACTAATGTTCTATCAGGAAATTGTTAAACTTGAACGGCGATATTGCGCTGTGATGTTGAGTTTAACATTCGTTAAAACATCTTATTTTCGACTATAAAAACAATTTTTTTTAGCATTGTTAATATCCAGAACTTCATCAATACCCCACCTAATAACCCTGTAACTTTAATTTTAATATCTAATTACTATTCACAATCACTTCTCTATTTTCTATTAATCTTCAATATCACCTTACTTATTTATAGGTGACCTTAAAGTAAGTGAATAGTCACTTCACCCTAATCCAGGGTTGTTGGGGTTACTTAACACAATATAATTAGAGTTATCGGGGTTGTCTTGAGGATCACGCCAATAACCCTAGGGGTTATTGCCCGGTTTACATGTGGGGTTGCCGGGGTTATACTGATTTTATTGATGATTTAAGAGGTAAAAAGATGAAATATCCGGTCTTAGTTTTACGTAATAACCAAGAGAATAATTATCAGTTATCTGTTGTTGATTTACCGGGTTGCCAGGTGAAAGCAACGACCATTGATGAAGGCTTTATTTTGCTCAATCAAGCCATGACTGAGCACTTAAAAATACTGGTGGAATATGGTGAAAAGGTTCCTCATGCAAAAACTATTGAAGAACATATGAATGTGACATCTGCTGCTCACCCTATATGGGCAATTCTAGATTTTGATATTGTTCCCTACATGGGTAAAAGCCATAAAATTAATGTTACTTTGCCTGAGTTATTAATTAAGCAAATTGATGATCGGGTGGCTAAATCTTCAGATCATAAAACTCGTTCAGGCTTTATTGCCATGGCATGTCTTACTGAGTTAACGCGATAATTTTCGTCAATCTGGTTAGTGTGATCTAGTGCTCGCTGTAATTCCATTTCAATACAATGAAGTGAAAATAGCAGCAACAATGCATAAACTTTGTTTACTAGATCAGTTAAAATATTTATATATTAAGAATTAATAAAGGTGTTACAAGTGACGATTGAAAATGCAAATTTATTGCTATTAAGTAGTTCACGCGTTGGTGAAACAGAATACTTACATCATGCTTTTGAGTTAATAAAAGCGAAACTTAACGGTATTACAGAGCTATTATTTGTACCTTATGCGGGTGTAACCATGAGTTATGACGAATACACAACAAAAGTACAAAGTGCTCTATCTCATATAGGGGTTAAAGTTACGGGCATTCATCAACACGAAGATCCTGTAAAGGCGATGAATACAGCGCAAGCGGTAGCTGTTGGCGGTGGCAATACCTTCCATTTGTTACATCAGTTATACCAACACAAATTGATACAACCGATACAACGTAAAGTGGCGTCTGGCATGCCCTATATAGGCTGGAGTGCAGGTTCAAATATTGCAGGACTTTCTATCCGAACTACTAACGATATGCCAATTATAGAGCCTGAAAGTTTCAATGCTTTACAGTTAGTTAACTTCCAACTGAACCCACACTATACTGATCATAATCCACCTGGCCATAATGGAGAAACTCGAGCACAGCGGTTAGCCGAATTTATGGTGCTAAATGTCGAGACACCAATAATAGCTATTGTTGAAGGGACTGGCTTAGATATTAAACAAAACAAAATGAAAATAGTATCTGGCATTGAAGGTGCATCGAGTGAAGCAGACGGGTTTTTATTTAAAGCCGGTGATAAAACACGCATCAGAGTTGATGAGCCTCTAGATCACCTGTTATAGCCTTGTTCAATTAATTTAAGATATTAAAGCATCGTAGTTAATGTTGAAATATCTATTTTCTTAGCTGCTTTTTCTATATCGGTATCAAAAGGTAATTCAGCAAGTTTAGCTACAGGCAATAATGCCGACAATTCACTAATGTTTTCTCTTAAATAAGGCATATCTTCTTGGCAGTTAGCTATCCAACCTAGACAATGTAATCCATCAGCTAAAATGGCTTGATAAGTTAATACCGCGTGATTTAAACATCCTAGTTTCATATTCACTACAAGTATCACCTTTTGCTGGCTCTTTATAACAAACTCAGAAAGAAACACGCCATTTCCAAGTGGTAGTCTCCAACCTCCGGCACCTTCACAGACTATAACTTCAGGATTTAAAGCTGTTATATCATGATAGCCTTGCTCTATTTCACTAACCGTAATGGCTCGTTTTAATTGCTCTGCAGCAATATGAGGCGCAATGGCCGGCTCAAAAGCAACAGGGTTAACTTGACTAAGTTTTTGTTGGCAATTCGATTGTTGCAGGAGTAACAACGCGTCTTCATTAATTAAAACCCCATCAACACGTTCACAGCCCGCAGAAATAGGTTTATATACCGCCACCTTTTTACTTTTAGACACTAAAGCATTGACAAGTGCCTGAGCAACATAGGTTTTACCGGCATCAGTATCAGTAGCAGTAATAAAAAGTTTTAACATAAAAAAAGACTCTTAAAGTTAAAATGGCTACGCCATAATTGTTTAATTCGTGGAGTTTATAATTTCGATAAAATTAGTTGTACATTAAGAACTCAACTTAACCATTAACCCTGAAAATGCTTTATAAGTTGCCGGGTAGATCTCGTCTTCTGTTTTATACTCTTGATAATTTTTACTCATTTGCAGCCATTTTTCTTTACCAGCCAAGCCTTTACCCTGTTTTTTTGGCAAATGGTTAGCACCAAGCCCTTTAAGTTCACGCGCTAAATGTATAACATTTTCGTATTCTAAAATGATATCTTCTTGAATCGCATTTAATAACTTTCTGTCGTTACCTTCAAATAACGGTTTAATATCTTGTGTTGGTTTAAAATCAATAACGTGTTGATCGGTATCTATTTGTGCCCATGATGCTTTCAATTCATATAAAGTACCATCAACCAAAGTACTAAAGACAAAAACACCGCCTGGTTTTAATACCCTGATAACCTCATTCAATACTAAATCTAAAGGATCACACCACTGGATCATCAAGTTTGAATAAACAAAATCAATACTATTGTTTTGTAATGGCAATTTATAGGCGTCTGCTTCGAGCCACTTTATGCTAGGGTTACGGCTTTGTTGCGAAAATCCTAGCATTTTTTTTGAAATATCTAAGCCAATCACCTGTTGATATCGGCTGGCAAGTATCTCGGTAAAAAATCCAGTACCTGAGCCTAAATCTAACACCGTTAAATTTTCACGCTCAGGCAACCATGACATTAAATGCTTACCACAATGGCGTTGTAATCGTGCAGAAACATCATAAGAAGCACTTGCTGAGCCAAATGATTTTGCAATTTTTAAGCGCTCTGTCACTTCTGACATTATTTTATAACCTCATTGATACAATTGGCTAAGTAATTGATATCTTTAGCTTCATGGCTCGCCGTTACGGTTACGCGTAACCTTGAGCTATTATTAGGAACGGTCGGAGGACGTATTGCACTTAACCAAATACCTTGCTCTCGTAACTTCTGACACACAGATAATGTTGTTTTTTCATCGCCTATAACAATGGCATGAATTGAAGAAGAATTTTTAATCAGCTGTACGTCACTGGATAATTTTTGAGCTAGTATTTCGCTTAACTCGACTATTTTTTCTCGGCGCCAATGTTCCGCTTTGATGATCTCAATACTCTTTTTAGTCGCCCATGCTAATGCTGGCGATATTGCAGTTGAGTAAATGTAATGGCGCGAAAAATTCACTAAATAATCCGCCAATGTTTCATCACAGGCAACTAATGCGCCGCTAGTAGCAATACTTTTCCCCAATGTTGCCATAACAATATCTACACTAGCTAAACTACTACTACCTTGGCCTTGTTTGCCAATCACACCAATACTGTGAGCATCATCTATATACAATAAACCTTGGTATTGTTGAGCTATCTTAGCTAAGTCAGCAACAGCGGCCTGATCGCCATCCATACTAAAAACGCCCTCAGAAACAATTACGTTATTAATTTCATCAATGGCTGATGCTCTTTTGTGCTGAGCTTGTTCAATAAAACGTTGCAATTGAGCAGTGTCATTATGTAAGAAGCGTTTAACTCTGGCATCACTAGTTAATGCACCATCAATTAATGACGCATGGCTGAGTTTATCTAGGTATAAATGACAACTTTTGTGTCCTAACGCATGCATTAGGGCATTGTTAGCCGAAAATCCGCTGGAAAACAGCAGACATTTAGGTTTATTCAGCCAATCACAGATATCATTTTCTAAGGCTTGGTGTGCATATGAGTAGCCAGTAATTAAGCTAGAGCCACTAGCACAGGTGCCAAAGCGCTCTGCGCCTTCGATTAAAGCATTATTGATATCAGGATGGTGGTTTAAGCCAAGATAATCATTTGATGAAAAGTTTAAATAACTTTTATCGTCAATAATGACATGGCGACCGTTTTGTTTCGCAACGCATTGGCGCGCTCTATAACGAGCGAGACCTTTTTGTTGTTCAACATCACTGTTTAAAAAATCAAACGCCATCGAACTTAGTTAACAGCGTTATAAAATAAATCGCTATTTTGTTGGTCCACAACAGCAGTTTTAAGTTTTTCTTCATCAACGTCAGATGAAGCAATTGTTTCGGTATTAATGCCTAAACGCTCAAATAACATCATATCTTTATTGGCTTCAGGATTACCTGTGGTAAGTAGCTTACAACCATAAAATATAGAGTTAGCACCAGCAAGAAAACACATCGCTTGCATCTGTTCATTCATAGCGTCACGACCAGCAGATAAGCGAACATGACTTTTCGGCATCATGATACGAGCAACAGCAATACAACGAATAAATTCAAAATGATCTAGGTCGGCAACATCAGATAACGGCGTACCTTCAATTTTCACCAACATATTAATAGGCACACTTTCAGGTTGTGGTGAAAGGTTTGCTAACTGAGCTAACAATGAAGCTCTATCTTTACTTTCTTCACCTAAACCAACAATACCCCCACTACACACTTTCATACCCGAACTTCGAACATTAGTTAATGTATCTAAACGGTCTTGATAAGTACGAGTAGTTATAATTTGATTATAATGCTCAGGTGATGTGTCTAAGTTGTGGTTGTAATAATCTAAACCAGCGCCTTGCAATTCATCGGCTTGATCAGCAGATAACATACCTAATGTCATACACGTTTCCAGGCCGAGAGCTTTAACACCTTTAACCATTTCAACCACTAAAGGCATATCTCTCGCTTTAGGATTACGCCAACCTGCGCCCATGCAAAAACGTGTTGAACCTTGCTCTTTAGCAACTTTAGCTGCTTCAAGCACTTTTTCTACTTCCATCAGACGTTCTTTATCAATGTCTGTTTTATAACGCGAACTTTGTGAACAGTATTTACAATCTTCAGGACAAGCGCCTGTTTTTATCGACAATAAGGTACTGACTTGTACTTCATTTGGGTTAAAGTTTTCTCGGTGAATAACCTGCGCTTTAAACATTAAGTCATTAAAAGGCATATCAAACAACGCTTTCACTTCATGTGCTTGCCAATTATGGCGAATTTCTGTGCTACCTTGCTTAATATAGTTAGCCGCGGGCTCAGTTTGAGATCCATTCAGCTCTGATGTTTGCTGTGTCATAGTTATTCACTCGTTTTGAAAATTGCATCTGGTAATATTAAACGGTAGTCTATGCGCCATCAATAAGATGTCAACTAATTTACGCAGCCTACCTTTACATATGAACAATAAACAAACAGAAAAACTCAAATTTGATAAAAATCATGTCTGGCACCCTTATACTTCAATGGTTAACCCCCTCCCGTCGTATTTGGTTGAATCCGCACAAGGAGTTCATATTAACTTAGCCAGCGGTGAGAAACTTGTCGATGGTATGTCATCTTGGTGGTCGGTGCTTCATGGCTATAACCACCCTGAATTAAATAAAGCTTTAGTTACACAATCAGATAAATTCTCACACGTTATGTTTGGTGGACTCACACATGAGCCGGCAATTGATCTATGCAATACGTTAATTGAGCTGACACCTTCTGGACTTAACAAAGTATTTTTAAGCGATAGCGGCTCAGTCTCTGTTGAAGTGGCTTTAAAAATGTCATTACAGTATTGGCACAGTAAAAATAAACCAGAAAAGCATAAAATACTCACCGTTAAAAATGGCTATCACGGCGATACCTTCGCAGCTATGGCTGTTTGCGATCCCGTTAATGGTATGCATCAATTGTTTGAACCCGTTTTGATGAAAAACCTATTCGCTCCAGCGCCAACAATAGCTTTTCACCAAGAGTGGAACGATACAGACGTTGAAGAACTCTCCGCAATGTTTGCTAAGCATCATAATGAAATTGCTGCATTTATTATTGAACCCATAGTACAAGGCGCTGGTGGTATGCGGATGTATCATCCGAACTATTTGAAAGCATGCCGCGACTTATGTGATCAATATAATGTTTTGATGATTGTAGATGAAATTGCCACGGGCTTAGGCAGAACGGGCAAGTTGTTCGCTTGTGAATGGGCTGATATTAGTCCCGATATTATTTGCTTAGGAAAAACATTAACCGGCGGTTATATGACCTTAGCTGCAACGCTGTGCACCGACGAAATCGCGAATAGCATAAGTAATGGTGAAGCTGGGTGTTTTATGCATGGTCCTACGTTTATGGGTAATCCATTAGCCTGTGCAGTCGCTAATGCTAGTTTAGCAATATTAAAGCGTAATCAATGGCAACAACAAATTTCGACCATGGAGAGAATGTTAAAAGATCAATTATTACCGTTAATTAATCATGTCAGAGTAAAAGATACCCGAGTACTCGGTGGTATCGGTGTTGTAGAAGCGACTGAGAACGTTAATATGGAAGCAATTCAAAAGCGATTTGTTGAAATGGGCGTTTGGATACGCCCTTTTGGGAAACTGATTTATATTATGCCGCCATTTATTACCAATGAAGAGCAATTAACTTTATTGAACAATGCTATTGGCAAAGTATTAGATGACGACACTTGTTTTCATCGTAACTGATCAATATTCTCAGATTTATTCTAACTTCAGAAACTAAATAATTTTAGTTTCTGAAATTTGCACTAATATAAAGCTCACCCAAGCGATGGTAACCACAAGTAATAATAAATGGTTGAAATGCATATTGTCGCTTTTACGCCGACTTCTATATTTATCGAGTATTAAACAAAAATAACTACTCAGCGCACTTAACCATAAAATAATATATAAATAGCCTGTTAACGGTGCCAGCCAAAATTTCCTAATTTCAATATCGTGATACCGTAATAAGCCATAATCTGATTCTGGTGCTGCGTAATATGATACATATAAAGCAAATATAAATAATATCCAACCTACAACTGCTAATACTCGTAAAATATACGTCCAAACATCAGCAGCGTTTCTTCTTTCATTTCTAGACATTTTCATACATCAAACCGCCAATTTTTACTAATTTCCAATTTTTATTTTTATATAGCCCAGTTTTAACAACTTTTACTTGTTAAACCTAATAAGCAAGGTAACATATCAATCCTTAAAATTTGAGTACATTTTTGACAGAAAAGAGGTTTGTACATGTCGGTCATAGCAATTACTGATATCTTGACAGGAAAACATCCTGTTAATGAATCAATTACTATCCATGGTTGGATCCGCACGCGTCGTGATTCCAAAGCAGGAATTTCATTTTTAGCGATACATGACGGTTCATGTTTTGACGCTATTCAAGCAATTGCTCCGAATAATTTAGATAATTATCAGACTGATGTATTAAAACTAACAACAGGTGCAGCAGTAAAAGTTACCGGTATATTAGTTGAATCTCCAGGTAAAGGTCAGTCATTCGAGTTACAAGCTGAGAAAGTAGAAGTTTTAGGCTTTGTTGAAGACCCTGATACTTACCCGATGGCAGCGAAACGCCACAGCATCGAATTTTTACGTGAGCAAGCTCATCTACGCCCACGTACTAATATTGGTGGAGCAGTAACCCGTGTCCGTAATACTTTGGCACAAGCGGTTCACCGTTTTTTACATAGCAAAGGTTACTTTTGGATCTCTACACCGCTAATTACTGGTAGTGACTGTGAAGGTGCCGGTGAAATGTTCCGCGTAAGTACCTTGGATATGGAAAACTTACCTTTAAACGATCAAGGTAAAGTAGATTACGATCAAGACTTTTTTGGCAAGGAAACATTCTTAACAGTTTCTGGTCAATTAAACGTTGAAACTTATTGTTGTGCCCTGTCTAAGGTTTACACTTTCGGTCCAACATTTCGTGCTGAAAACTCCAATACAACACGTCATTTAGCTGAGTTTTGGATGATCGAGCCTGAAATCGCTTTTGCTGATTTATCAGATGCAGCAGATTTAGCTGAAGAAATGTTGAAGTATGTTTTCAAAGCGGTACTTGAAGAACGTGCTGATGATATGGCCTTTTTCCAACAACGCGTAGATAAAACGGTAGTTGATCGTCTTAATTCAGTGATCAATAACGATTTTGTTCGTTTAGATTACACAGACGCAATAACTATTTTAGAAAATTGTGATAAAAAGTTTGAGAACAAAGTGTCTTGGGGCGTTGATTTAAACTCAGAACACGAACGTTACTTAGCTGAAGAGCACTTCAATGGTCCTGTTGTATTACAAAACTACCCGAAAGATATTAAATCATTCTACATGCGCTTGAATGATGATGGTAAAACTGTAGCGGCAATGGACATTTTAGCGCCAGGTATCGGTGAAATCATTGGCGGCAGTCAACGTGAAGAACGCTTAGATGTTTTAGATAAACGTTTAGCTGAAATGAATTTAGATCCTGCTGATTATAGCTGGTATAGAGATTTACGTCGTTACGGCACTGTTCCACATTCTGGTTTTGGTTTAGGTTTCGAGCGATTAGTCGCTTATGCTACTGGTATGCAAAACGTTCGTGACGTGATCCCATTCCCAAGAACGCCAAATAACGCCTCGTTCTAAACTCTGGTATCGAAAACTAAAAAACCCTCAGATTTGAGGGTTTTTTGTTACTTGAAGCTAGATCCGATAATCTGTATTAGAAGTATTCTACATAGTCGTCAAGTGACTTACTGGTTTTCAATGGTAACTCTTTTGCTTTTTCACCAATATATAAAAAACCAACTATATCTTCATGAAGTTCAATACCTAAACGCTCTTTTACCAACGGATGATAACTCATGTCACCTGTTCGCCACATTGCTCCGAGCCCAATACTACAAGCCGCCATTTGCATTGCATGAGTTGCACAACCTGCCGCGATTAGTTGCTCTTTCTTAGGGACTTTAACATGCTGATGGTACTTAGTGCTGACGATAATAATAAGCGGTGCCCTAAATGGCATTTTTGCTGCTTTTTCAATTTTCATCTCATCACAACCATCACTAACCGCGGCTGATTTGAAAGTCTTACTTAGCTTTTCAAGTCCTTCGTCTTTCACTACTGTAAATCGCCAAGGTGTCAAACCGGCATGATCAGGAGCTCGCATACCCGCTTTTAAAATGTCATTGATACTATTTTGATCAGGTGTAGCACCTTGTAAATGAGGATTCGATTGACGGTTTTGTAAAAACTCCAATACGTTCATATAACGAAAATTCCTTTAGGATATTATCCTTCGGCTTAAAGATTAATAAATGAAGATAGTACAAAATATTTGCTGAGTAAACCAGCATAAAATATACAAAATTCAAGCGCTAACGTTTAAAGGTAAATTGCTTATTTGTAGTGATAAAAATTAATTGCCCACTGCACACTAGCATAAGCCAACAATATCATGAGCGAATGATATTATCGCTTAATTTAAGGATAATAATTCGTAGAAAGTGAACAACGAGGATAAAATGAAACCATATAAGTGTGTTGGCCTAAAGACCAACCTACACAACCTGCAGTGTGGCACCTTTATAAGCGGCGATTCCGTCGCCTTTATTCTGGTCATATTTAGGTTAGTGCCACGGCGAATAAATTCGCCCCTACGGTAGACTTTATTTATCGATCTTCTGACCGGATTTAATCTGAAATTAGGTGGTACGTTGTATGTTTAATTCGTAGGGGCGACTTCAGTCGCCTTTTATTGACATATTCTGTTATTCGTTATGGCTAACAAATTCGCTACTGTAATTAACCCAGTTTACTCACGAGGCAATGAATTGAATAAAATCATAAATAAAACACCTTATGCCGAAGTTACCTTTTCCAATACCTCTGATTCTGCTCTACCTGTCATATGCATTGTTATTTCATCCAGTATGACAGAATAGCAGTTCGACAAATTAACCATATAATTCCTTGTTTAAAAACGTAAAAATCAAAATTGAATAATAAAAGTAACGACGAATAAGCTCCTGTAACACTTTATGACAAATATATTTACATTTACGACTACTTAAGCGACCAGAATTTCAGTAGCATATAGGGTAATTAGTTGAAAACATGAAAGACAAGGTTTTATGAAAGAGAACAAAAGTACATTTGCAAGGATAACCTCTGGGATATTTAGCTTGCTCAATACCACAAGAAAAATCATTATTAATTTATTGTTTTTTACTTTTCTGATCATTATTTTTGTTGCGCTTACCAGTGATGAAGACCATATTGAAATTCAACCGGGTTCAGCATTAGTGCTGTCTTTACAAGGCGATATTGTTGAGCAAAAACGTGATATTGATCCCATGGATGCTTTTATAAATGAAGCGTTAGAGCAACCGGACACTGCTCCCGAAGTATTACTTGCTGACATAATATCGGTAATACAACATGCTCAATCAGATTCACGTATAAAAATGATGGTACTAAACCTAGAGAACATGAGAGGGTCTGGTATAACTAAATTACGTGATATAGCGAGTGCATTAACTGATTTTAAAAACAGTGGTAAAAAGATAATTGCCATTGGAGAGCAATACAGTCAAAACCAATATTACTTGGCTAGTTATGCCGATGAAATATGGCTCAATCCTGAAGGTTGGATGTTATTAGATGGTTACGGTCGTTACCAGTTGTATTTTAAATCTGCTTTAGACAAGCTTTCTATTAGTCAGCATGTCTTCCGTGTCGGCACTTATAAGTCAGCAATCGAACCTTATATTAGAGATGATATGTCAGAAGCGGCAAAAGAAGCCAACCAATTATGGTTAAGCGACTTATGGCAACAGTATAAAGTTGATGTTGCCGAGCAACGTGGCTTTCTAGTTACAAATTTTGATGAAGATGTTGATGTATTAGTCAAAAAACTCAAGAATGCGAATGGTAACATCGCAGAATATGCATTAGAAAACCAATGGGTTGATGCATTAAAAACGCGTGATCAAGTTGAACAAGAACTCATCAATTTATTAGGCCAGAATAACGATAACAGTTATAAAAAAATTGCTTTTAAAGATTACTTAACGGAAGTGAACTCGAATCCTATACTGCCTAGTTATGGTGATAAAGTGGCAATAGTTGTTGCTAAAGGCACTATTTTAGATGGTAAACAAAAGCCTGGTACCATTGGCGGTGAAAGTACTGCGGCCTTATTACAACAAGCCCGAGAAAATAAAAATGTTAAAGCTGTTGTACTGCGAGTTGATAGTCCTGGTGGTAGTGCTTACGCATCAGAAGTAATTCGCCAAGAAGTCGAACTTTTAAAGGCTGCAGGTAAACCTGTCATTGCATCAATGGGAACTTACGCAGCTTCTGGTGGCTATTGGATTTCGGCTCCTGCCGATAAAATTTATGCCGCCCCAACCACAATTACGGGCTCAATCGGCATATATGGATTTTTTATGACTTTTGAAAATACCCTAAGTAAGCTTGGTATTCATACTGATGGTGTTGGCACTACTGATATTGCAGGCTTTGGTATCACACGTGAATTATCACCAGGCATGGCCTCTATCATACAATTAAAAATTGAACGAGGTTATCAAGACTTTATCGAGCTAGTTGCAAACAATCGTAATATGACAACTTCTGAAGTCGATGCCATTGCACAGGGTCGGGTTTGGTCAGGTAGAAAAGCGTTGGAACTTGGTTTAGTAGATGCTTTAGGTAATATTGATGATGCAATTGAAGCTGCTGCTGAACTAGCAGACTTAACAGATTACGATACATTATTAATTGAAAAAGCCAAGAGCCCACGTGCATTACTGTTACAAAGCCTACTTGGTCAAACTGCAATGTTCTTTGATCTATCAAGCGATAATTATTCCACTCAACACGGTATTAACCGCGTTATTAGTCAGCTTTCTCTTGAGTTAAATCAGATGGCGGAGCTTAATGATCCTCAAGGTATATATTCTTTATGTCTCGCGTGTGAAGTTGAATAAGTTTAAATTACATTAAACTAACTTTAGTTAAGCCCTGATTACTCAGGGCTTATTTTTTTACACCTCTATCACATCGTAACCTTCATCCATTGTGTTACAATCTTGGCAATTCAAGTTAATGACAAATATCATCAGTTTATGTCATTCCAACATTAAGATTTAAAGCTATGAGAAAACGTATTTATATTGCATACACTGGCGGAACAATTGGTATGAAGCCTAGTGAAAATGGTTATATCCCACAAAAGCAGCATTTAACTGATGCGATAATGAAGATGCCAGATTTTCATCGTGAAGAAATGCCAGAATTTACCATCAATGAATACTGTCCTTTAATTGACTCGTCAAATATGTCACCTGCCGATTGGCAGCATATCGCTGACGATATTAAACACCATTATGATGAATACGATGGATTTGTTGTCTTACATGGTACCGACACCATGGCATACACAAGTTCAGCACTATCTTTTATGTTAGAAAATTTAAGTAAGCCGGTTATTGTTACGGGCTCACAAATTCCGTTTAGTCAATTACGGTCAGATGGTAAAGAAAATTTATTAAATTCACTTTATATTGCAGCAAACTATCCTATCCATGAAGTAGGTTTGTATTTTAATAATAAGCTCTTTCGTGGTAATCGCAGTATAAAAGCTTATGCTGATGGTTTTAATGCTTTTGATTCACCAAACTTACCTCCGTTGTTAGAAGCGGGTATCAATATTAAATTGCTACAAGGTAAAGTTTCTGAACCTGTTTCTCTGCCTCTTTCATTAGCGCAAATAACACCACAGCCCATTGGCGTAGTACATCTTTATCCAGGTATATCAGTAGAGTTAATTAAAAATATAATAAAACAACCGGTTAAAGCTCTCATTATTCGGAGTTACGGGGTTGGAAATGCTCCACAAGATCAAGACCTACTCGATTGTTTAAAACAAGCTAATGACAATGGTATTGTTATCGTCAACTGTAGTCAGTGTATTAAAGGCACTGTCAATATGAAGGGTTATGCAACTGGTAACGCGTTGAGTAAAATAGGTGTGATCAGTGGCCGTGATATGACGTTAGAAGCCACGTTAACTAAGCTACACTATCTTTTAAGCAAAGATTACAGTCATGATAAAATTTGTAGGTTATTAGAAGAAAACCTTCGCGGCGAATTAAGTTAACCGATCACCAAAAGTGTTCAATTGTCAGAAAAGTAAAACATAAAAAAGTCAGCTATACATAGCTGACTTTTTTATGTTAGAGCAATAAGGTTAAAGCTAACTGTTAAAAATAGGTTTAATACGGTTTAACAATTTCAGGTCTTGCTCTTCAAACTTACCCGCTAATAACCAATCGGTAAATTTAGCAGGTAAATCTATCGGTGCTCCCGAGAGCATTTGTGTTTGCATCAAGCTAACCTGAACTGTCATTCGATCTTGTTGTAACTCGCTTGGTGATGGATTACCAGATAAAATCTCGAGCTCTAACGTCGGTTCATCGCGATTAACACATTGGTCTTTACTCGCTAAGTCTTTTAATTTTTTCTGCCAAAAACTACTTAACTGTTCATAATCATTATGCTCAGTAAAACATTGTTGATTTTTAGTACTTTGTTCAAGAATGCTAAACAATAAATTCCATTGTTGTTTTTCACTTTCCAACTTAGCCGCCGCTATTTGCTTAGCAATGCTTTTTTCTTTAGCTAGAATTTTCTTTTCTAAAACAATCAATTTCGGCTTGTGTTGACTGACTTCTCTGCTCAAAGATTGGATGGCTTGTTCATAATCCTGCAAATCCTTTAAATCTGAAGAATTGGAGAACTGTTCACCTAAACTAGCTAACCCTGCTTCGAGTTCAGCAGTTTTTGCTATCGCTTGAGACTTTTCTTCTACGTTTTGTTGCTCACGTTTAGCGAAAATAGCATCATTAATTTTTCTGAAGCTTTGCCAAAGTTTATTTTCAATTTTAGGCCCAGCATAACCAATATCTTTCCATTGATTTTGTAATGTTTTGACCTGATTAACTGCAGCGTAGATATCTTCTTCCGCCAGTAGTTTTTCAGCTTTATTAATTAGTTGCTGCTTTAACGATTTATTATTGGCGTGAAAAACTTTAATTGCTGACTTTATTGGGGTCAATACGGTATTAAACTCAGTATTTATTTCTTGATAAATATTTCGGTCAACTTGCCCTGCACTTTGCCAAAGTTTAACTAACTGATTCAACTGTATTTCTAAAGCTTTATAATCCAGTTCGCTATTCTCATCATTGTTTGACTGTACCTTCAAAGCCAATGCTTTAGCTTGTTCAAGGTATGATTGACGAGTATTTAAATGCTGTGCTCTGAGCTTTTCTTGTTCTGCGAAAAATAATCTACATGGAGCGAAAGCAGTTTCACATAATTGATTAAACTGTGCGTTTAACTCTTTTTCAGCATCTTCTTCAGCATGACCTAAGCTATTCCAAGTATTTCGATACTGCTTAACTTTTTCCGCTTGTTCATTCGGGTTATCGAATGGTGTTTCAACAATTTTTTTAATCTCGTCTAACAATTGCTGTTTACGTGGTGTGGCAATGTAATGTTCCCAATCTGCTAATTCTGTAATTTTTTCGTTAAGCGAATCAAAGTCTTTTTGTAGTCGTTTTTGCTGATGTTCTGATAATGCATTAAATAAGTTGCTAGCCTTTTTATGTACACCAAATGCAGCATTATATTTACCTGAAGCAATTAGTCTTTTAACATCGTTTAACTTTTTCTGAGTTACTGAAAACTCTTTCTTTTGAGCAAGTTGCAGTGGCTTTAATGCTTCACGCCAATGACTTTGGATCTCATCTGCTGCGTTTTTGATTGATTCAGGTAAAGTACCCGCTGCACTTTTTTCTGCTAATTGCCATTTGCTTAACCAGTCTTGATAAGTGGGTAAACGTTCGTTCATTTCGGCAATTGTGGTTGGTAGCGCTAATTGTGAGATTTTTGAAATCAAGTGTGTGGCTTCACTGACCGATTGGGCTATTTCTGGTAATTGCTGTAATTTTTTTTGCTGTTGACAAATTTTAGCGATAAAACTGTTTTGCTCTTCTTGCGTTAATGAAGAAGCAATTATTTCATTGGTCAGCTTATCAAATAGTGTTTGATATTGTTGTTCATCAATCACATCGTTTTCAAAAATACTGGTTGTTAACGTTTGATCAATAATAACTAAGGTTTTATCGAAATGAATACGTGCTTGTTGTTTTTTAACTTCAAGTTCTCGGGCGATTTCAGCTTGAGCATGTTGTTCTGCTTTTGCAATAAACAATTTATCAAGTTGCGCCAAAATTTCAGAATGTTTGTTGTTGAACTCTGTCAATTCATATGATTCTAGACATGTAAACTCATCTGAAAGGGTTTGCCACTCATCACTCAATGCTTGACGTTTCTCAAGATACACAGAATATTCGTATTGATCTTTTAATGCTTTAAGCTTCGCTAGTACTAAGTTTACTTTTTTTCGTAATAAAATCGGTTGTTCTATCGCAAACTGTAACTGTGTTATTTTTTCTGATAGTTGCTGAGTAATTTCAGCAAGCTGAGATTTTTTCTTTAGCTTTTCTAAGGTCTCTAAATCGTCAATTTTATTTAAAATATACTGTTGTACGGTAATATTTTGCTTTTGGCTAAAAAGATTAACCATTAACTGAGGCTTTAAAGCCGGTTTAGTCTCTGTATTAGTATCTTGATTTCTGTTCGCTATTTTTTCAAATAAAGCGATGATCAAACCTGCATCGTTGGTCAGTTTTAACCAATTTTCAAACAAACTGTAATGGTTATATTTAGCAATGAAGTCGAGCTTATCTTGCTCAGAAAGTTTGATTGGATCTTGATCAGTTAAAATAGCGGTAATTTTTTTATCTGCATATTGTCTAATTTTAGCCATTGAATTTTCTTGGCTATGCAACAACCAAGATTGGAAGTCAGCTAACTTAATGAGTGCTGCCCTGCGTACATTTTCATTATCATCTGAGCGCGCAAGTTGTTCTATAATTTCGCGTTGCTCGGGATCATCTAGCGATAAGCTATTGTTGATCGCTTCAACACGTACCGTGCTGTCTTTATGCTGCCATTTCTTTTTTAAAAACTTTGTAAAAATCATATATCTGAAAACCTAGCAATATCATTGCTATCTTTTGGAGTAGGGAAATCTGAACGTAGTTGACTTTTTGTTTTCATGATCATTTCGCCATCGGGGCCAATTGATAAGGTTTGATCTGAATTTAAGTGTTTAGCTTGATATGCCATGGTAATTTGTACTGCGGTAAGTTGCTGTGCTTTTTCAACAGTTGTACCTTCAGGCCACTTGCCTGTTTCGGCGGCACACTTTAAACGCAAATACATGTCTTCTGACATGGTTTCTACTAGCTGAATAATATCCATGAAAATCTCTTAATAAATATGTAATTACGCTCGATTGCGTTTTGTTAATAACAGTCTTACTCGAGTGACAAGATAGAGAATAAAACCTAATATTGTACTCGTAATAGAAACGATATATTGCCAAGTACCGGGTTGTGCATCTTGCCAATACAGAAAAAGAAAACCACCACAAAAAAGTAGCATGGCAATAAAGGAGTGAGTCATTAATTGCTGTGACTTCTCTACCGCGCTTACGCGTTTCAAACTTGCTATTTTCTCTGCATCTAATTCAGTTAAATCTAATTGACAATGTTCGCATGATTTTGCTTTATCAGATATTTTTTTCTTACAGCTTGGACAATTTATTACGGCCATATTTATCCCTCATTTTCGATGGCTTATTTTACCTAAAAAAAACGCCCTTGCGGGCGTTTTTTTTCAGTTATTAGCAATTATTTGCTATTTTTTTCTTCAAAGCGTTTTTCCCAGAACTCAGCATTCTTTATTTCTAGTTTCTTAGGATCAAATGTATAGGTTGCAACACCTGCTTTTTGTTGTTTTTCATAGTCTCTTAACGCTTTAATAGCCGGTTTAGACATGAAGAATATAATGATAATACCAATGATGTTTAACCATGCCATCATACCAACACCAACATCGCCCATACCCCATGCTATGTCAGCGGCTTTAACCGTGCCATAGAATGTAGCAACCATGATCAGCAATTTAAGTAAAAATGTAAAAGCCGGAAAGTTAAAAGTGCGCTTGATGTAAGAAACATTATTTTCGGCGATAAAGTAATACGCTAAAATTGTCGTAAAAGCGAAGAAAAACAATGCGATGGCAATAAACGGTTTACCAAAACCTGTTAGCATACTTTCGACTGCTATTTGTGTAAATGCAGGACTATTTGCAGCAATATCGCCAGCGATGTTTTGGACAATAAAGCTCGCTTCACCTTCCAATCTTACGTTATAAGATTGTGTAATTAATATCATCAAGGCCGTTGCGGTACAAACAAATAAGGTATCAATGTAAACAGAAAATGCTTGTACTAAACCTTGTTGTGCTGGGTGATCTACTTCAGCAGCAGCGGCTGCATGAGGACCTGTACCTTGACCTGCTTCGTTTGAGTAAACCCCACGTTTAACGCCCCAACCTATAGCGGCACCGACACCTGCCATTGGTGAGAATGCATCAGTAATAATTAACATAAATACATCGCCTAAACGATCAATATGTAAAAAGATAATAACACAAGCAATTATGATATAGGCGAGCGCCATAAATGGCACAACCACTTGGGTAAAGTTAGCGATACGCTTAACACCACCAAAGATGATAAATCCTAATATCAACACGATAAAAATAGCGGTGTATAGCTTGGTCATTTCAATCGGACCTAATGCAGTATCAATAATATCGCCACTACCGAATACCATTGAGACTGCGACACCAATACTGTTTGATTGCACTGTTGGTAACAGTGCGCCACATGCAATTATCGTTGCAATAGCAAAAATCCAAGCATACCATTTTTGTCCCATCGCTTTTTCTATGTAATAAGCTGGACCACCACGATATAAACCGTCTTGCTCTTCTTTATAAATTTGCGCGTTAGTTGACTCAATATAAGCCGTTGCAGCGCCAAAAAATGCCACAACCCACATCCAAAAAACCGCACCTGGACCACCAAAACCAATAGCAGCTGCTACCCCAGCAATATTACCAGTACCTACACGACCTGACAGTGAAACGGCTAACGCTTGGAAAGATGAAATACCTTTCTCTGAACTTTTACCTGTGATTAACAATCTCCACATTTCACGAATTTGTCGCACTTGAACAAATCGGGTAATGACAGAGAAAAACAAACCGGCACCTAAGCAGAGATAAATCAATGCTGGGCTCCAGATTATATTATTGAGTGTATTGACAATTTCTTGCACGCGAAACTCCTAATTATTATTATATTTTTCGTTATTATAAGGGCTGTCGAACTTTAAATTTGAAAAGAGAACAGCACTTTTCGTTGTAAATTCACTTTACGATAAAGCCGTTATCTTAAATCATCAACTACATGGTAAATTGCCGTTAAAAAGTCACGTCCGAACAAACTGCTGCGTTCGTCTGACCAACCGACACTATAATCAGGCAGTAAATCATTATCTTTAAATGGCATTTCTACTGTGTATGCTAAACATTTAAATTGTTCACCGACCCAATTAGCAGCGACCGTTAGGTTTGCTTGACCTGGCTCATCTTTATCATAGCCTTTGTCGTCTTGAAACTCAGGCGTAATCGCTAGTAGTACATTTTTGAATTTATCCTCCAAGCCTTTAAGACGATCATCATATGATGGTGTCCCTTCACAACCAGCAACAAAATTGAAAGGTAGAGCTTCGTCACCATGAATGTCTAGGTGCATATCGACGCCAGTTGCTAACATTTTTTCTCGCACTAAATAGACTTCTGGGCTATTTTCCATGGTTGGATTTTGCCATTCACGATTTAAGTTAACGCCATTAGCATTGGTACGCAGATGTCCACGAACAGATCCATCTGGATTCATATTTGGCACTAAGTAAAATACGGCGCTATTTAATAATGAACGAGCAACGCCATCATCTTCATCTAGTAAACGGTCGATAAAGCCTTCCATAAACCATTCTGCCATGGTCTCACCAGGATGTTGACGGGCTGTTATCCAAATAACTTTTTTCCCTTCACCCTCTTCACCAACTTTTAATAATGACATATCACGACCATCAAGGGTTTGGCCAAGTACTTGTAACTGGCAGTCAATGTCAAGTTGAGCACTATGGATTAAATCTTGATGACGTTCATAACTATAAGGTGCAAAATAAGCAAAGTATGTAGAGTCATGTTCAGGGGTAAAAGTGATGGTTAGGTTTTTGCCGTCATACTCGGTCGGCACTCGAAACCAATGTTGACGATCATAAGAAGCTACTGCTTGGTAATTCTCCCAACCTTCAACATATGCTGATTCACCGGCATTGGTTAGATGCAAAACATGTTCACAATGATCAGTGTTATGAAGTTTAAAATGAAACCATTGGAAGAAATCTGATTTGTGATCTTTTTTAATCGCTAGTTGAATATTGCTCGGATCTTGTGCTGACAGTACATCGATATTACCAGCATCAAAATTAGAAGAAATTTGCATAAGTTATTCTGCTCGTTATTTTTGATTGCCTTAGTGTACACAAACCATTTAAAGATCAGAAGACTAAAGACTCCTTAAATACAGTCCAATTTCAGAAGAATAACCAAGAGATCGTGAAATAATGGTGTTTTCTTCATTTAAAACGTAATAACTGGGATATCCTTGCACTTTAAAGTCTGCTTTTACAGTCTCGTTTCCTAACGCAACTGGGAATGTTAATTGATGACGTTTGGTGAATTTTTCGACTTCTTCTGTATTAACATAGTCTAAAGCCACCGCAATCACTTTCAACTCAGGATTTTTCTGATAAATATTTTGCAGGTTACTAATACTAAGATGGCAAATCTGGCACCAGGGTGCAAAAAAATAAATGATAGTTTTTTCACCTTCGGCATGCAGGTTTAGGCTAGTCTTATTTAGCGTAGCTAATTGATGTTGAGCAGGTGTAACTTCCTCACTGGTTGAAAGCATGTCTGTTTCTCGCAACATCGACAGCGCATTAAAAATTAAAATAAACACAACCGATTGGATAAATAAACTACGTAACAAAATTAATACTTCCTAAAAAATAACGCGATAACTATTAAGACCTGACAATAACGTATAAAATTCATCACAATGAAATTAAATCATTAATCAAAGCTTTAAAATTAAGCACTAGTGAGCCATTTCCAACAAACTTAACAAACTGTAAGTACGTATATATATAAGCCTAGAGGCTAATTAATGGTTGGTGCTAATTCGTTTATCAATCAGGTCAAACGATATCATGGTACACCGGTCCCAGACATACTTTGTTTAACTAATAACATAGCGGTTTCATGTTGAGCGTGGACAAATGAGTTTATTTTTATATCAGACATCGCAGCTTTTTCTTCTAAGGTATTTACCTTAACAATTAAGTTGGCGTCTGGGTAATAATCAAGCACCGCTTGACAAATAATTTGTTTATTTTTTAGTGTGTTAACTGTAATAATGATGCTGCTTGTTTGTTCTACTTTTAAAGATTCAAGTACAGGTTGTTTATCTAAGTGTCCGAAATAAGCGTCATAACCTCGTTTTCTGGCTAGTAATACATGTTGTAAGTTATCTGAAATTATTAAGAAACTAACACCTTTATTACTCAGCTCTTTTGCGACAATTCGTCCGAGAATAGCAAAACCACAAACAATAGTGTGATTATTAACATTGACTGTATTTATTTTATCGGCTTCAAAGAACTCAACAACAAATAATGCCGCTAGCTTATAAATATTACCAACCATAAACGGCGTTAAGATCATTGATAACACGGTAATTAATATTAAAAAACTAGCGATGTTTTCTGACAAAATATTTTGGTTTAACGCTAAAGCAAAAATAGCAAAAGAAAACTCTCCAACCTGACATAGCGCTATCGCAGATTTTATCGATTCACTTTTATTAGACTTTGCTCGCATTAGCAAATAAACAATAATAGCTTTTATAAACATGACTAACATTAAAATACCCAACACCCAATGTAGATTGCTAATGAAGTATAAAACGTCAATTTTTGTTCCAATAGAAAAGAAAAATGCACCTAGCAGTAAGTCTTTATAAGAAGCAATATCCGACTCTACTTTAATGTGGAATTTAGTTTCTGCAATGATCATACCCGCAATAAATGCGCCTAATGAATAAGTAAAACCTAATTCGTGCGCTATCAAGGATGCACCTAAGACAATAGTAAAAACTGAACTTAAAAATAACTCTTCCATGCGAGCATTCGAAGAAAAGTGTAGTAACCAGCTAATGATCTTCTTACCGATGGTAAACATGAATATGATAATGATAGATGCGTATAGTATGGTCTTCAGTAATACGTCGGTAAGTGACAATTCATTATTTGATAAAAAGCTCATCAATAATAAAATCGGAATCACGGCTATATCTTGAAATACTAAAATGGCGACAGTCTTTTTACCGTATGGGGTGACAATATCTTTTGATTTTTTAAGATAAGGTAATACGATGGCAGTTGAGGATAGACTAAATGACAATGCAACAATTAATGAGGAAATAGCATCTATGTTAAAGGCATAAAATGCCAAAATAAAAATAACAATTGCACTACCTGTAAGTTGCACAAAACCATTAAAAAATATCAACTCTTTCATTTTACCTAACTTAGCAAAAGACATCTCTAAGCCAATGGTAAACATCAAAAATACAATGCCAAACTCTCCGATCAGATCTAATGAGTGTAGGTTGCTACTGCCATTAAAATCGAAATAGCTACTGACCAAAGTACCCGTGATGATATAGCCGACAATATGAGAAATAGAAAATTTAGCTAATACAATATTAATGACACTCGCGAGTGCTAATGATACTGCAATGATGATCAGAATAGAGTCCATACAAATCCCTTAATAAACATGAGGTTTCGTCATTGAAATTAAATAACTTAATAACAGTAATGCAGATTTCAGACCAATAAATTCGATATTTTAAGACAAATTAAAATATATTTATCAAATAGATACAAAGTATAGATTATATAAACAATATTAGAGGTTAATGATACGCACTAAGGTAACGATATTGCACTACATTAGGGCGATTCTGGGCTTGTACGGGAAAGCTTATAAATCATTTAAAATTCAAATATGGCTTTGAGAAAGGGTTGCAAATAAATGTATTACAATTTAATTTTTCGGTACTTTCTTAATCTAAATATTTCTACAATGTAAAAGCCAGAGTTTAAAAAAAATAATAAAAAAGGACCTGCTTTAAAACAGATCCTTATGTGTTAGTACAACATTAGCTACTGAAATTGTTCAGATTAATTTATGACACTGAGCTGATATTAGTACAGCCTTTCATGTAAGGTTGTAACACTGTTGGCACATTGATGCTGCCATCTGCTTGCTGATAGTTTTCTAATACCGCAACAAGTGTGCGCCCTACTGCTAAACCTGAGCCATTTAAGGTATGTACTAATTCGGGTTTATTGCTTTCGCTACTACGATATCTTGCTTGCATTCTGCGTGCTTGGAAATCACCCATATTTGAACAAGAAGAAATTTCACGATAAGTATTTTGTGCTGGTAACCATACTTCGATATCAAAAGTTTTAGTGGCACTAAAACCAATATCACCCGTACATAACACCACAGTACGATAAGGTAACTCTAACTTTTCAAGAATCTTTTCAGCGTGACCGGTCAACTCTTCTAAGGCTTTGAATGAGTCTTCTGGTTTAACAATTTGCACCATTTCAACTTTATCAAATTGATGTTGGCGAATAAGACCGCGAATATCACGACCATATGAACCCGCTTCACTTCGAAAACATGGCGTGTGAGCACACATTTTAATCGGTAAGTCTTGCTCTTCAACAATTTCATCACGCACTAAGTTAGTTAGTGGCACCTCGGCTGTTGGGATCAAAGATAACTTTTTATTATTTAATTCGGTATGGAATAGATCTTCACCAAATTTTGGTAACTGGCCTGTTCCGTATAAAGAATCATGGTTTACTAAGTAAGGCACGTACATTTCTTGATAGCCATGCTCTTCACTGTGCACGTCTAACATAAATTGTGCTAATGCACGGTGTAACTTAGCAATTTGTCCGCGCATTACCGCAAAACGTGTACCGGCTAACTTAGCACCGCTTTCAAAATCTAAACCTTTATCTAAAGCCGTAGCAACATCGACGTGATCTTTTACTTCAAAATCGAATTCACGTGGTGTGCCCCAACGTTTAATTTCAACATTGTCATCTTCACTAGCGCCGGCAGGAACAGATTCATGAATTAAATTTGGGATAGCGGATGCAATATTGTCAATTTGCTCTAACACTTCTGTTTGCGCTACTTTGGCAGCTTCTAGTTCATCACCCAGTTTGCTCACTTCAGCTAATAATGGTTGAATGTCTTCGCCACGAGCTTTAGCTTGACCGATGGACTTAGAGCGAGTGTTACGCTGATTTTGCAAATCTTGCGTTTTCATTTGGATCGCTTTACGTTGCTCTTCTAATGCAATTAATTGAGCCGTGTCTAGAGTATATCCACGTTTTGCAAGTTCGGCTGCGGTATTTTCTATATCTGTTCTAAGTAGTTTTGGATCAAGCATGATATGTCACGTGTTTTCTTTATAATTTACTTGTTAAAAATAGATACAATAAACATACCTAATGCAGCTGCAAAAATACATAAGCTTACATTGAGTAAAATATTTACTGTCGCTTTTAATACATCACCTTGTTGAATTAATAACATGGTGTCTAATGAGAAAGTTGAAAAGGTGGTAAATGCGCCTAAAAAGCCTATACCTATTAATGTTCGATACACACTAACTTCAATTACGCCTTGTTCAATTAACCCATAAAGTACTCCCATGATCAGGGAGCCGGAAATATTAACCGCCAACGTCGCAAAAGGGAATCCTTTTCCGAGCCAATTTAAAATTAATTGTGAAATATAAAATCGAAAACTTGCACCAAAAGCACCGCCCAAGCCGATTAATAGATATAAACTCCAATTACTAATGGTATTAGTCATAGCGTTGTTGGTCACTTTGTTGATCTAACTGGTTTAAATAATTTAATTTCTCACGCAGTTGCTTTTCTAAACCGCGATCCGTTGGCTGATATAAAGAAGTATGGGCAATTTCTTTTGGAAAATAATTCTCTCCCGCGGCAAAGCCCCCTACTTCATCATGAGCATAACGATACTCACTGCCGTGCCCTAACTCTTTTGTGATTGCGCTAGTTGAATTTTTTAAATGTAATGGTACGTCAAGGTCACTAGTTTCTTTCGCTAACACTTTGGCTTGAGAAAATGCCTTATAAACAGCATTACTTTTGGGGGCTAATGCCATATAAACCGCTGCTTGCGCAATCGCACGTTCACCTTCACCCGGTCCAACACGCTGAAAAGTATCCCAAGCATTTATTGCTAATTGCATCGCTCTAGGATCAGCATTACCAATATCTTCACTGGCAATGGCTAATAACCGCCGAGCAACGTAAAGTGCGTCACCACCTCCAGTTAAAATTCTCGCATACCAGTAAAGTGCAGCATCGGGATCTGATCCGCGTACAGATTTATGAAAAGCGCTGATCAGGTCATAAAATGCATCACCACCCTTGTCATAAAGCGCGATTTTATTACCTGCAACTTGAATTAATTGTTCTTTATTAAGTATTTGCTGATTATTTACTACTGAGGCGATTTCTAAACAATTTTCAAATAAGTTCAATAACCTACGGGCATCACCATTAGCTAGTGCAATCAGTTGTTTTTTGGTTTCGTCATCAATAATAATGTCTAACTGGCTAATATTAACTTGATAGGCAATAGCTCGGGTTAAAACATTATTAAGATTACTTTCACTGAGCTTTTTTAAAGTATAAACACGGGCACGGGATAAAATTGCCTGGTTTAATTCAAAAGCTGGGTTTTCGGTGGTCGCACCAATAAATATAATAGTGCCATCTTCAATATGTGGAAGAAAGGCATCTTGCTGACTTTTATTAAAACGATGTACTTCATCAACAAACAGCACCGTTCTACGCTGATGATGAATGGCTCGGTCTTTGGCATTCTCAATCGCTTGACGTATATCTTTAATGCCAGACGTAACCGCTGAAACTCTTTCTATATCGGCATTAGCATGATTAGCAATGATTTCAGCAATGGTGGTTTTACCCGTACCAGGCGGACCCCAAAATATAATAGAATGTACTTTACCTTGCTCTATTGCTAAAGGTAGCGGCATTCCTTTGGCTAAAATATGCTCTTGCCCTTCATATTCAGCTAATGTTTTAGGTCGTAATTTTGCGGCTAACGGTTTAAAACGGTCATCTTCAACAAACCCTAAATCAAGTGAGCCATTACCTTTGGTCATCTAAATGAACACCTTCAGGAACGATAAATTTAAATAAACTCATATCGGGTACTTTTGCGGTATTTAGTAAAGAAATTACACTCAACTGCCCTGTAGCATCTAAGATCTCGAAACCAGCAAGTTGATTACTATTGGCAGCACGGTCAAAAGTTAATGTTAAACTTTTAACACGAGCGTTTTCACTTTTAGCTGTAATCAAAAACCGGGTAGAAGATATACGGCTCACGGTATAGTCCTGCCATAGAGTTTCATCATTGCTGGTGATCAATAAAATCGGGGTATTTGCTATCGCACTCGCTAAACTATATACACTGACTTGTTCAACAAATGGGTCGTAATACCATAAATTACTGCCGTCAGAAACAATTAAAGATTCATCTGGCGTTATCGTCTGCCAATTGACTAAATTAGGTTTGCTCACAGACAACAAACCACTGCCTTGCTGCAATTCATTGCCAGCTTCGTCGAATATTTTCTGAGTAAACTCCGCAGTGAAATATTTAATGCTAGCAAGCTTAGACATTAACTCAGTTTTACCGCTGTTATCATTTACTGACATTATACTGGTGGTATTTTCCGTGACAACATTATGGTCTGTTTTTATAGCCATAACTTGTGTTGAGAGTACCATTGAGAAAAATGTTGAGCTAACAACACTGTTTTTAATCAAATTCATTAATGTTCCTTTATTGGTGGTGGCGCTAACACTTCACGAGCACCATTGCTACCTGGCCTAGTTACGACACCATTTTGTTCCATTTGTTCAACGATACGCGCAGAGCGATTGTAACCAATTCTAAATTTACGCTGAATACTGGAAATAGAGACACGACGTGTTTCACTGATAAATGCTAAAGCTTCGTCATATAATGTATCTATTTCTTCATCTGCAGCAGCTTCAGCTTGCTCTCCTGGTAGTAGGATTTCTTGGTCAGTATCGCCTGATAGAATGTCCTCTATATAATTAGGCTCTGCACGTGATTTCCAGTCACTCACTACGGCATGTACTTCATGATCGTCAACAAAGGCACCGTGAACACGTATGGGTACAGCTTCGCCTGGTGGTAGATAAAACATATCACCCATACCCAAAAGTTGGTCAGCACCCTGTTGATCTAAAATAATACGCGATTCAATACGTGATTGAACTCTAAGTGCCATACGTGTTGGGATATTGGCTTTAATTAATCCAGTGATCACATCTGCAGAAGGTCGTTGAGTTGCTAAAATTAAGTGAATTCCGGCAGCACGAGCTTTTTGCGCTATTCGTGCAATCAATTCTTCAACTTTTTTGCCAACTATCATCATCATATCGGCAAATTCATCGACAATAATAACAATAGATGGAAGCTTTTCTAACGTCGGTGGCGTTTGACTAAAGGCATCACTAGGTTGCCATAACGGGTCAATCAGCGGTTCGCCTGCGGCAATGGCCTTAGCGACTTTATCATTGTAACCTTTAAGGTTTCTAACACCGAGTTTTGACATTAATTGATAACGTCTTTCCATTTCACCAACACACCATCGTAGGGCATTAGCTGCTTCTTTCATATCGGTAACTACTTCAGAAAGTAGATGAGGAATACCGTCATAAACTGATAATTCTACTTGTTTAGGGTCAATCATGATCATACGGACATCTTCAGGTGATGACTTGTATAAAATACTCACAATCATGGTGTTTACCGCTACAGACTTACCCGACCCCGTAGTACCTGCAACCAATAAATGTGGCATTTTTGCTAAGTCTGCTATCACAGGCTCGCCTGAAATATCGCTGCCTATAGCCATGGCTAAATTCGACTTAGAATGAGCAAACTTGTCACAAGAAATTACATCCGCAAAATAAACTGTTTCACGGTGTTTATTAGGTAATTCAATTCCAATAACAGATTTACCTTCTATGACTTCTACTACACGTACACTTTTAGCAGAAAGTGAGCGTGCTAAATCTTTTGATAAATTAGTAATTTTACTGGCTTTAACACCTGGCGCTAAATTCAATTCAAATCGTGTTATGACTGGGCCAGGAAATACGCCAACTACATCTGCTTTTATACCAAACTCCATTAATTTGGCTTCTACTAATCGCGATACTCGGTCAAGTTGCTCTTGATCAATAGGATGTTTTGCTCGATCAGGGCGGTCAAGTAAATCTAAAGATGGCATTTCTGAATAATTTGGCTCTTCAGGTTTGTCTTTTTCTAATTGTTGGTAGATTTTGTCATGTAAAGTCGTAGGTTCATCAACAATGATTTTCTCAACCGGTTCAAATGCGGCAGCAATTTCATCTTCGCTTACATGCTCTTGGACATTCATCGCTAATGGTTCACCCATCAAATCATCGATATCAAGAAAAGGTTCTTGCTCACGTGTGTTATAAGCACTGTCGTCTTCACTTTTTGCAAAAATGTTCGCGTGCTCGGTATCACTAATAGACTCAAGCGCATGTTTGACTTCATCCGGCTCCTGCTCAAAAGCGATATAATGATCGGTTGAACTATTGTTACTTTTGTCTTGCTTTACTTCCTGCTCTGAACTCTCATGAGTTTCAGCACTCTTTTCAAACCCTGTGCCTAAATGATGTTTTATTAACCCCGGCAATGTAAAACAATACTCAATCGCTAAAATAGTATATTCCCCTACTTTATCGATAGCATTAAGCAATGAAAAACCGGTTAGCAAGACAAAGCCTGAACCACAAAAAGTAACAAATAACAGGGTTGTGCCAACAAAAGATAGATAAGGTAAAAGCGAGTTACTTAAGATGTCACCTAAAATGCCGCCCGCAGAAAAATAAAATATATCGTCAAAATTCATACTGGCAATTGATGTAATGCCAATATAAAACAGAATAAAACCGATAAACTTTAAACCAAGAGTGAGGTAATCTAGACGGATTAATTGATGATATTTTTGAAACAATAACCAACCAATAATGGCGATTACGAATGGCAAGCTATAAGCAATTACACCAAATAAATTCAGCAGTAAGTCAGATAAATACGCACCAACTGCACCTCCTAAATTTCTTACCGGTGTTTGATAGCCTGTTTGTGACCAGCCAGGGTCTGCTGGATCAAAGCTAAATAAAGCTAACATGACAAACATAGCAAATACGCAGGATACTAATAACCCTGCTTCGAGAAGGCGTTGAACACCATTTAACTTAGAAGATGAAGAAGACAAATGCACACTCTGCTGAAAATTATCATTATAATGACTTTAAAATACCAAACATTAGCACTGAATAAAATCTTTTAGCGTTTAATAGGTAAGAGATTGGATGATTTAACCTCTTCCATTACAACATAAGTTCTACTTTCACTGACTGCAGGCAATCTTAGTAGCGTATCACCGAGTAATTCTCGATAAGCCGCCATATCAGCAACACGAGTTTTTAATAAAAAGTCGAAGTCACCCGAAACCAAATGACATTCTTGAATGACATCTAAATTATGTACTGCTTTAGCAAAGTCATCAAATACGTCTGGGCTGGTTTTAGTTAACGTGATTTCAACAATAACTAATAATGCAGCTTCTAGTTGCTGTGGATTTAAAATGGCTTGATAACCCAAAATAAATTTGTCATTTTCTAAACGCTTAACTCGCTCTAAACAAGGGGTAGCACTGAGACCTACCCTTTTAGATAATTCAATATTAGAAAGTCGCCCATTCTTTTGTAATTCAAAAAGAATGTTTTTATCGATACGGTCAATTTTTTTTGTCACAGAAAATCCTCTTATACGATTAACTAACAAGTCGGTATTTATCAGGATTATATCCTGACATTAAAACAAATACGACAGGTTAATCCGTAAAAAAACAAATATACTAGACTCTTATTTTTTAGTAGAGATAGAAGATTATGATTATTGGTGTACCAAAAGAAATAAAAAACCACGAGTACCGTATTGGCTTAACTCCTGCTGGCGTTAAAGAGTTAGTAGTTAATGGCCATGATGTAATCGTTGAAAATAATGGTGGTGCAGAAATCGGTTTTGATAATGAGCAATACATTACAGCCGGTGCAAAAATTATCGATTCAGCAGCAGAGATTTTTGCTAGCGCTGATATGATTATTAAAGTAAAAGAACCACAACCAAATGAATGTAAAATGCTTCGCCCTGGCCAAGTACTTTTCACTTACCTTCATTTGGCTCCAGATCCAAAGCAAACTGAATTACTCGTAGCCTCTGGTGCAACATGTATTGCTTATGAAACCGTGACTCAAAACGGTGGTGGTTTACCATTATTAGCGCCAATGTCTGAAGTTGCTGGTCGTATGTCTATTCAAGCTGGTGCTCATGCATTAGAAAAAGCACAAGGTGGTTTAGGTGCGTTACTAGGTGGTGTACCTGGTGTTGCTCCTGCTAAAGTTTTAATTGTTGGTGGTGGTGTTGTTGGTACTCAAGCAGCTCGTATGGCTGTAGGTATGGGCGCTGATGTAACTATTTTAGATCGTTCTTTACCTCGTCTTCGTCAATTAGATACAGAATTTGATGGTCGTTTAAAAACTGTTTATTCAACAGCTGATGCTATGGATCAACTAATAGTTGAAGCAGATCTTGTGATCGGTGCAGTATTAATTCCAGGTGCAGCTGCACCTAAATTAGTTACTGCTGAACACATTAAAATGATGAAAAAAGGTGCTGTTATAGTTGATGTTGCTATCGACCAAGGTGGTTGTTTTGAAACATCAAAAGCCACAACTCATCAAGACCCAACTTATGTAGTTGACGGTGTAGTGCATTACTGTGTAGCAAACATGCCAGGTGGTGTAGCCAGAACTTCAACACAAGCATTAACCAATGCCACAATGCCATTTGCGGTTACATTAGCAAATAAAGGTGCAAAACAAGCTTTGCTTGATGATGCACATTTAATGGCTGGACTAAATGTTTTAGGTGGTAAAATCACTTACAAACCTGTTGCTGACGTATTAGGTTATGACTACGTTGCACCAGAAGTAGCAATTGCAACCTTATAAGTTGTAATATCGCAAGATAAAGCCGCTTCTAAAGCGGCTTTTTTATTGCTATCACATTACTTTTATTTAAGACCTCAATAATATCTCAGCTTCGCTAAGGCTATTATTCAGGTACTTACCGTAAAATTTATTGTGCACTTTGTTAAAATTCCGTATTTATTTTCATTATTTCTTTGTTGCTCTCTTGAGATATTCACTTAGAATCCCAACCATTAAAACATTAACTTATTTTTCATTTTTGGAGTAGTTCATGAGCGAAGCAAGACATTGCCCGTTACTCATATTAGGCTCAGGTCCAGCAGGCTATACTGCCGCTGTTTACGCTGCGCGAGCAAATTTAAAACCGGTGATGATCACAGGTTTACAACAAGGTGGGCAATTAACCACCACCACTGAAGTTGAGAACTGGCCGGGTGATGCCGACGATTTAACAGGTCCTGCATTAATGGACCGTATGCAAAAGCATGCTGAAAAGTTTGAAACTGAAATTATTTTTGATCACATCAATGAAGTAGATTTCAGTGAAAAGCCTTATAAACTTAAAGGCGACTCTGGTATTTATACTTGTGATGCATTAATCATTTGTACTGGTGCTTCAGCTCAATACTTAGGTTTGCCTTCTGAAGAAGCATTTATGGGTAAGGGTGTTTCAGCTTGTGCTACTTGTGATGGTTTTTTCTATCGTAATCAAAAAGTAGCTGTTGTTGGTGGTGGTAATACTGCTGTTGAAGAAGCTTTATACTTATCTAACATTGCTTCAGAAGTTCATTTAATTCATCGTCGCGATACTTTCCGTTCTGAAAAGATTTTAACTAAACGCTTAATGGACAAAGTCGCTAACGGTAATATTGTTTTACATTTAGATCGTACCTTAGATGAAGTTCTAGGCGATCAAATGGGTGTAACCGGGGTTCGTATTAAAGATATGAATTCTGATGCAACTGAAGAATTTGATGTAATGGGTGTATTTATCGCTATTGGCCATAAACCTAATACAGATATTTTTAAAGATCAGCTAGATATGAAAGACGGCTATTTAACTATCCAAAGCGGTACTAACGGAAATGCAACTCAGACTAGCGTTGAAGGCATATACGCCGCCGGCGATGTTGCTGACCATATCTACCGTCAAGCAATTACTTCAGCAGGTGCTGGTTGTATGGCGGCCCTTGATGCAGAGCGTTACCTTGACGCCAAAGGTAGTCACTAAATAATGACTCGAGCTATTCCTTGGTTAACGTCGAATAGCTCGAACTTCCCTGCTCTTTCCACAGCACTTAAAGAGCCAAACGGTTTACTCGCCTTTGGCGATGACTTATCACCTCAGTTAATCATTCAAGCCTATCAACGCGGCATATTCCCATGGTTTAGCGATGGCGACCCTGTCATGTGGTGGAGTCCAGATCCCCGCGGTATCATTAATATCGCCGATATCAAGATAAATAAAACTTTAAAAAAAGTCCTAAAACGTAACACTTATACTGTCACCCTCAACAATAACTTTGAGCATGTGATCGAGTTATGTGCTGATGCACCTTTTCGTGAAGAAGAAACTTGGATTGTAAACCCGATGTTATCTGCTTATAAAAAGCTACATCAACAAGGTTTCGCCCACTCAATTGAGGTCTGGAAAAATGATCAACTAGTCGGCGGTTTATATGGTGTGGCAATCAATGGCTACTTTTCTGGCGAATCCATGTTTTATAAACAAAGTAATGCTTCTAAAGTTGCACTGGTATATTTATCTCAGTTACTTAAATCTATTGATGTAGCATTTATCGATTGCCAGATGAACAACTCTTTTTTAGCCTCAATGGGTTGTATTGAAGTAAGCAGAGAGTATTTCATAGCACAGCAATCTATAGCGAAAACTATCATACCGCCTGGTAACTTTTGGCAACCTAGAGCATTGAATTTTATTTAAGACCGATTTAGTCCAATAAAGCTAATAACTAAGTAAGCAAAGAATAGGTATGAATAACAAGGTAATTTTGATATAAAGTTTATCAGCTTCAATAAATTGATTTTAGCTAAAAACAAGGTTGAACAAGTGAAAAAACTGTCTTATTGGTTTAATATATTGCTCATTTTAATTAATTCAAGTTTTGTTTATGCAAATTCTCAGGACCTTGTATCACGACTTAATTACCAATTGCAGCTCACTCCGCAAGCTGTTTTCAGTCAAATTGAAGTGTTATTAACAAATGATGAAATTTCCTCCCTAGAAAAAGCAAAATTAATGACAATACAGGCGGAAGTTTCTTATATCATTGACCGCCCGGAAAATATTTTCAGATATTCTAATGCCGCTATAAATACAGGACTGTTGAATGATATATGGTATACCAGAGCACTTATAAGCCAGTCGAGAGGATACTTCCAACGGGGACAATTTCAAGAATATTTTTCGACAGCTAACTTAGCGGTCCTAAAAGCTGAAGAATCAAATTTATTAAATTATAAAATAGCTGCACTTGTTGAAAGAGCTAACGCACAAATTTTCTTAGGTGAAAAAGATAAAGCTACCGATGATTTAATCATTGCGATTAAATATCTAGAACTATTTCCGGAAAATTTTGATAAAGCTATGGCGTTAGAAAGCTATAGTTATGCACAAAAAAGTCTTAGTAATATTCAAACAGCAATAAAATATCAACATGAAGCAATTCTAATATATGAAAAGATAGATTCGCCGCATTATTTATCTATTGGTTATTATAATCTTGCACGTATTTATCAAATGAATGAAGACTGGGAAGCAGCAAGTCAATGGATGCTCAAATCATATCAACAATCATTAACAGACGATAATAAGCTTAATCAAGCATTCTCATTGACGAGGCTTTCAGAATACCAAAATCATTTAGGCAACTTAAAGCAAGCGAAAAAGTACCTAAAAAAAGCCATTGTTGCCGCAGATGCTAGTAGTTCAGAACGGGTAAAAATTACAGTCCGTAAGAATATGGCTAATATTTTATTTCAAAATAGAGAATTTCAAGCATGTCGTGACTTACTCATTGAAAGCATATCTTTTGCAGAGGCTTTTCAAATGAAACAGGATGAAATCGAATTATTAGACAAACTTTCTCAGACCTACTATCAACTGGGTGACTTTAAAAATGCCTATTTAAGTCTACAAGAAGCTAGTAATCATTAAATTAATATATAGAATTAATATTTGTAGGTGATTTTTCATGAGTGAGCGGTATCAGTTAGGTATTACTAAATCATTTCCATGCAATTATCTCCCTGATCAAGAAGAACGCTTATTAATTGCCGTTGATGAAACACTTCAAACAAGCGAGCATTATGGTTGGTTGATGCATCAAGGTTTTCGACGAAGTGGGAGTGACATCTATCGCCCTCATTGTTTGACTTGTAATGCATGCAAGTCACTGCGTGTGCTGGTACATGAGTTTATGCCATCAAAGAGTCAAAAAAGAATTTTAAAGCGGAATAATAGCTTCTCAATATCTGTCAGCCAAGGCGTTAAAGACAACTATTACCCACTTTATCAACACTATATAAATACCATTCATTGTGATGGCAGTATGTTTCCAGCGACACTTGAACAATTTCAAGGAATTGTAAAGAATCAAGTTACTAAACAGCACTTTATCGAAATATGGCATGAAAGTACTTTAATTAGTGTTGCAGTAACTGATGATATACCAAATGCCTTATCAGCCGTGTATACCTTTTATCATCCAGATTATAGAAAACTTGGCTTAGGGGTGTTTTCAATTTTAAAACAAATTGAAATTGCTGCTAAGTTAAACAGACAATTTCTATATCTGGGTTATCAGATAGAAGGATGCCAAAAAATGAATTACAAAAACCGATTTTATCCCCACCAAATATTAGTAGAAAATCAATGGCAAACCATAAATAAATAACACTATAGCTTTACATTAGCGCCACAATTCGGCATTATCTGCGCAGCTTTTTATTTACGCACTTATTTAGAGGTTTGGCGCCCAATGGCGAAAGAAGAAAATATTGAAATGCAAGGTACTGTTTTAGATACTTTGCCAAATACTATGTTCCGTGTTGAATTGGAAAATGGTCACGTGGTTACTGCTCATATTTCTGGGAAAATGCGCAAAAATTACATTCGTATTTTGACTGGCGATAAAGTCACTGTTGAATTAACACCATATGACTTATCTAAAGGTCGCATCATCTTCCGTGCTAGATAAAGATTAATTAGGTTTGCTTTAAAGGCGCTTTAAATTTACAACAATAAAGCGTTTTTTTTGTTACTAAATTTAGTTAATTCCAATTTATAAATAACAAAAAACCGAGCTTGCTCGGTTTTTTTATCTCTGCAATATCATAGAGTATCGACTAGTGCTCTACTAACTCTTTTTTAGACTCATAGCTTAACACCAATTTATCTTTCTTAACCGCTACTTTAGCAACACCGCCTTGCGTAAGTTCTCCAAAAAGTAATTCATTAGCCAGTGGTTTTTTCAATTGCTCTTGGATCAATCTAGCCATCGGGCGCGCCCCCATCGCTTTATCATAACCATTAACTGCCATCCACTTCTTAGCATCTTTGGTAATTTCTAGCGATACCCCCTTCTCATCAAGTTGTACTTGTAGTTCAACAATGAATTTATCAACAACTTGTTGTATTACTTCATCATCTAAGTGATTAAACCAAACAATATTGTCTAAACGGTTTCGAAACTCAGGAGAAAATACTTTATTGATTTCTTCCATTGCATCAAGACTATTGTCTTGTTGTTTAAAGCCAATAGATTGTTTCACCGTGTGAGCAACGCCGGCATTAGTCGTCAATACTAAGATAATGTTTCTAAAGTCGGCTTTGCGCCCGTTATTATCTGTTAACGTACCGTGATCCATCACTTGCAAGAGAATGTTATAAACATCTTCATGCGCTTTTTCAATTTCATCTAATAACACAACGGCATGTGGATTTTTAATCACTGCATCGGTCAATAAACCACCCTGTTCATAACCAACATAGCCAGGAGGTGCTCCAATCAAACGACTAACCGCATGTTTCTCCATATATTCAGACATGTCATATCTAAGTAATTCAACACCAAGTACCTTCGCAAGCTGTTGTGTCACTTCTGTTTTACCAACACCGGTAGGACCTGCAAATATAAATGAACCAACCGGCTTATTTTCACTGCCTAAGCCAGCGCGTGATAATCTGATCACTGATGATAATTCATCAATGGCATGATCTTGTCCGAAAACAACAAGTTTTAAATTACGATCAAGCGTTCTTAAACTATCCACTTCTGTTGAAGAAACTGACTTTTCAGGAATACGAGCCATTTTCGCGACAATGTTTTCAATGTCAGTGTTACTAATGATTTTTTTACGTTTAGATGCCGCGACTAATTGTTGACGTGCACCTGCTTCATCAATAACGTCGATAGCTTTATCTGGTAAAAATCGCTCATTAATATATTTTGCTGATAATTGTGCCGCGGCTCGAAGTGCTTTATTTGAGTACTTCACACCATGATGAGTTTCGTATTTTTCTTTCAAGCCATGCAATATTTTAGTGGTGTCATCTACACTTGGTTCAATAACATCAATTTTTTGGAACCGACGGGCTAAAGCACGATCTTTTTCAAAAATACTTTGGTACTCTTGATATGTAGTTGAACCTATACAACGCAATTTACCTGAAGAAAGTAATGGTTTAATCAAGTTAGACGCATCTAACATACCACCAGAAGCCGCACCAGCACCAATAATGGTATGAATTTCATCTATGAATAGAATGGCATTACCATCTTGTTCTAGCTCCTTTAATAGGCCTTTAAAGCGCTTTTCGAAATCGCCGCGGTATTTAGTACCAGCCAACAACGCCCCCATATCTAGTGAATAGATAGTAGCTTCAGCTAAAAACTCTGGGACTTTGTCAGAAATTAATAAATTTGCTAAGCCTTCAGCTATCGCCGTTTTACCAACACCAGCCTCTCCAACATATAATGGATTGTTCTTACGACGACGACTAAGCACTTGTAAAGTACGTTCAAGCTCACTGTCACGGCCAATAAGCGGGTCAATATTACCTTTCAACGCTTCTTCGTTTAAGTTGGTTGAGAAGTTATCAATAGTTCGAGGCTCTTCTTCACTTGTTGCAGCTTGCTCTTCAATTGGACTATTTGTTTGCTCAATTTTAGCTATACCGTGCGAAATAAAATTCACAATGTCTAAACGGCTAATATCTGACTTTTTCAAAAAGTAGGCCGCTTGCGACTCTTGTTCACTGAAGATAGCAACCAATACATTGGCACCATTTACTTCATTTTTTCCAGACGATTGCACATGAAATACGGCACGTTGTAACACTCGTTGAAAACCAAGTGTAGGTTGTGTTTCACGTTCTTCTTCACCAGTAGGAATCACCGGGGTGGTGTCAGCAATAAAAGTTAACAATTCTTTCTTTAAATTCGCCATATCTGCACCACAGGCTTGCAAAGCTTCGATGGAGGATGGGTTATCTAACAACGCCAATAATAAATGTTCAACCGTCATAAATTCATGGCGAGACTCTTTAGCCTGACGAAAAGCCATATTTAACGATACTTCTAAATCTTTATTTAGCATAGGTTACTCCAATTTTACTCTTGCGTTATTACGCTTTTTCCATTGTACATTTAAGTGGATGCTCATTGCTGGTTGCATAAGTTAATACTTGGTCAACCTTGGTTTCTGCTACTTCAGCAGTAAAAGTACCGCAACGTCCCTTCCCTTTATAATGAATAGCTAACATAATATCTGTTGCTTGCTCTGCGTTCATATTGAAAAACTTGCACAATACATCGATGACGAAATCCATTGGGGTATAATCGTCATTTAATAGTACGACGTTATACATAGGTGGTTTCTGAAACTTTTCAATTAGCTCCTCATCAAGAGTCGCTTGGTCATCTATTAACTCTTTCCATTTACTCATAATTCTATATTAGTCTGTCAGTTAAATTTTTGCTGTAAGATTTTAAAAAATAATTAAGAAAAAATGCAGAAATAAGTAATATATCCCTTGACTATTTTCAATTATTATCTACGATTTACTTTGGTGGCTATTTTTTATTCACCCCAAGTTAAAATATAATGCTTTTGGGAAGCATACCTAATTACCGATGATTTTAGAAGGATGTTGAAGTATGGCTCACGGTACAGTGAAATGGTTTAATAATGCAAAAGGGTTTGGTTTTATTCGTCCAGAGGATGGTGGTGAAGATATTTTTGCACATTATTCAACGATTCAAATGGAAGGATACCGTACATTAAAAGCGGGACAGGATGTTAACTATGAATTGAATGCTGGCCCTAAGGGTGATCACGCAGCAAGTATTACCCCGTCAGAATTAGAATCAGATAATTAATAAAATATTTTGTGAATGAAAATTAAAAACACAGCTAATTAGCTGTGTTTTTTTTATGGGTTAAATTAGTAAACTGATAACAACTACATATGCTCAATAATACAATCGCCGAACTCTGAACAAGTCACTAAAGTGGCATTTTCCATTAATCGTTCAAAGTCATAAGTTACGGTTTTCGCGTTAATCGCACCTGACATACCTTTAAGCAATAAATTAGCGGCTTCAATCCACCCCATATGACGTAACATCATTTCAGCAGATAAAATAACTGAACCAGGGTTGACCTTGTTTTGGCCAGCATATTTTGGCGCCGTACCATGGGTGGCTTCAAAAATAGCAATATCATCATTTAAATTAGCACCTGGTGCTATCCCAATCCCACCTACTTGAGCAGCTAAGGCATCTGATAAATAATCACCATTTAGATTTAGAGTGGCAATAACACTATATTCAGCAGGTCGTAATAGTATTTGCTGTAACATAGCATCAGCAATAACATCCTTTATGATGATTTCTTTACCTGTTTTAGGGTTTTTAAGTGTGCACCAAGGTCCACCGTTGAGTAAATCGGCACCAAACTCTTCTCGCGCTAATTCATAACCCCAGTCTTTAAACGCCCCTTCAGTAAATTTCATAATGTTACCTTTATGAACTAAAGTGACAGATTCTCTATCGTTATCAATGGCATATTGAATAGCTTGTCGAACAAGTCGTTGCGTACCCTCTTTAGAAACAGGCTTAATACCAATACCACAGTTTTCTTGGAAGCGAATTTTTGTCACCCCCATTTCTTCAGTCAAAAATTTGATCATTTTTTTAGCTTGGTCACTACCTGCTTGGTATTCAATACCGGCGTAGATATCTTCAGAGTTTTCTCGAAAAATAACCATGTCTACTTCACTTGGTTTTTTCACAGGGCTAGGAACCCCAGTAAACCATTGCACAGGTCGTTGACAAACATATAAGTCTAAGATTTGTCTTAAAGCAACATTCAATGAGCGCATACCACCACCAACAGGTGTGGTTAAGGGCCCTTTAATTCCTACTTTATATTCTTTAAACATCGCTAGTGTTTCATCAGGCAACCATGTTTCAGAGTCATAGATTTGTGTCGCTTTTTCACCAGCATATACTTCCATCCAGTGAATTTTCCGATCACCGCCATAAGCTTTTTTAACAGCCGCATCGACTACTTTGATCATAGGTGGAGTAACATCGACACCTATTCCATCGCCTTCAATGTAGGGAATAATAGGATTGTTAGGTACTTTTAGCAGGCCTTGCTCTGAGGTTATTTTTGCACCTGAACTAGGAATATTTACATGGTTCGACATATGAACTCTCCCGAATTTACTAATGAAAATAGCCGTTTGCTAGTTTCTTATCCTTAAACTAATAGAAAATGAGCAATGACACTAATACTGAAATAGTGATAATAAACATCACCACTATGAATGATTAAAACGCTTGCTTTCACCAATTGCAAATATTTATAAAAAAATAAAGTACTTTCATTAAATAAACTCCATGTTAAAACAAAAATTTAAGCCAAAAAAAAGCTAGGCAATTGCCTAGCTTTCATTTATCTCTGTCTACATTTACATCAGTAAATTAATTAAAGAAATCTATAATAGACTAGATAATATGGTATTTAATGTTTCGCTTGGGCGCATCGCTTTTGATGCCAAGTTAGCGTCAGCAAAGTAATAACCCTTGATATCCATACTTGGACCTTGAGCAGCATTCAACTCTTCGACAATTTTAGCTTCTTGTTTAGTCAGTGCTTGAGCGACAGCAACGAAACTTGATTTTAAGCTTTCGTCATCAGTTTGCTCTGCTAGTGCTTGTGCCCAGTACATTGCTAAATAGAAATGAGAGCCGCGGTTGTCTAATTCACCAACACGGCGTGAAGGCGATTTGTTCTCTTGAAGAAACTTAGCTGTCGCTTGATCTAAGGTATCAGCTAATACTTGTGCTTTAGCATTACCTGTATTCACGCTTAGGTGCTCTAAAGAAGCCGCTAGTGCTAAAAACTCACCAAGTGAATCCCAACGTAAGTGGTTTTCTTTTTCGAACTGCTGAACATGCTTAGGCGCTGAACCGCCGGCACCAGTTTCAAATAAGCCGCCGCCATTCATGAGTGGTACAATAGACAACATTTTAGCACTGGTACCCAATTCTAAAATCGGGAATAAATCAGTTAAGTAATCACGTAACACGTTACCAGTTACAGAAATAGTATCTTCGCTGTTTGCGACACGGGCTAAGGTGTATTCACACGCTTTAATTGGTGCCATGATTTGAATATCTAAGCCATCTATATCGTGATCAGCAAGGTAAGTGTTAACCTTTTTAATCATTTGTGCGTCATGACCGCGATTTTCGTCTAACCAGAAAATGGCAGGAACATTAGTAGCACGAGCACGTGTTACTGCTAATTTAACCCAATCTTGAATTGGCGCGTCTTTAGCTTGACACATTCTCCAGATATCGCCTTCACTTACAGCATGCTCAATTAAGGTAGTGCCATTGTCATCTACAACACGAACACTGCCTTCGCCAGACATAGTAAAAGTTTTATCATGTGAGCCATATTCTTCAGCTTTTTGTGCCATTAAACCAACATTAGGTACAGTACCCATAGTGGTTGGATCGAAAGCTCCATTTTCACGACAAAAATCAACAACTGCAGAAAATACACCTGCGTAGTTACGATCAGGGATCATAAACTTAGTATCTTTTTGCTTGCCATCTGGCCCCCACATCATACCTGAAGCACGTAAAGCAGCAGGCATAGAAGCATCGATGATAACATCACTAGGAACATGTAGATTTGTAATGCCTTTATCAGAATCAACCATGGCTAATTCAGGACGTGTAGCATATACGGCATTTATATCAGCTTCAATTTCAGCTTTTTTATCGGCAGGTAAACGTGAAATTTTTGCGTAGACATCACCAATACCGTTATCGGCATCAACACCCAGTTGATCGAATGTAGCACCGTGCTTTGCAAAAACATCTTTGTAGAAAACTTTAACTGCGTGACCGAACATAATTGGATCAGATACTTTCATCATTGTCGCTTTCAGATGCAACGATAATAGAACATCTTCAGATTTTGCTTTTTCAGTTTCTGAGGCAAAAAACTCAACTAAAGCTTTTTTACTCATCACTGATGCATCAATGATCTCTTTATCTAATAAAGGTAAGTGTTCTTTCAATAATTTAACTGTGCCGTCTGTTCCAACAAATTCAATTTTAACGTTAGTTGCGCCATTAATAGTGACTGATTTTTCACTACCGTAGAAATCACCTGACTGCATATGTGCAACATGTGATTTAGTTGTTGGCGACCAAGCCCCCATTGAGTGAGGGTTAGTACGCGCGTATTGCTTAACTGATCCTGGAGCACGACGATCCGAGTTACCTTCACGAAGTACAGGGTTTACCGCTGAACCTAACACTTTAGCGTAAGTCAATTTAATAGACTCTTCTGCTTCGTTTTGAGGCTCTTCTGGATAGTTAGGTAAGTTATAACCCTTTGCTTGTAGCTCTTTAATCGCTGCTTGTAACTGTGGAATTGAAGCTGAAATATTAGGTAACTTTATAATATTAGCTTCTGGTGTTTTAGCTAAATCACCTAATTCAGCCAATGCATCTTCCATACGCTGCTCAGCAGTCAAGTATTTAGGAAAGTTAGCAATAATACGACCGGCTAATGAAATATCTCGAGTTTCTACATCGATAGCAGAAGATGCTGTAAAAGCCTTAACAATGGGTAAAAAAGAATGCGTTGCTAAAGCTGGAGCTTCATCGGTAAGCGTATAAATAATTTTTGATGTAACTGTGGTCATTTAAAATCCTTTGCTGATTTGCCATTAATCGATAAAATGAATCGCCAATCAATTTGAATAGTTATTCATTTTATCGATAAAAAATATTTTTCGGGCGCATAGTATAGGAATTCAATGCGCATTAAAATAGATGAATTATTACTAGTCGATAATTTAAAGAGTGAAAAATTGTGACAACGAAACAAAATCAAAAGCTTACAGTTAAATACAAAAGAAAACCGCAAAAGGTACGACCAGTTGATTTTAAAACGGAAGTGGTACTTTTCAATAAACCCTTTGATGTATTATGCCAATTTACTGATGAACAAAGTAGAAAAACACTAAAAGACTTTATTGATATAAAAGATGTTTACGCTGCAGGTCGACTTGATAGAGATAGCGAGGGACTGTTATTGCTAACCAATGATGGCAAACTCCAACATAAATTAGCCAACCCCAGTCAAAAAACAGATAAAACTTATTGGGCACAAGTGGAAGGTGCTCCAACAGATACTGATATCAATGCGCTGCGCCAAGGCGTAAATTTAAAAGACGGGCTAACAAAACCAGCTAAAGTTAACATAATAGCTGAACCTAATATCTGGCCTCGAGTGCCGCCAATTAGAGAACGCGCGTCAATACCTACTACTTGGTTAGAAATCACCATACAAGAAGGTAAAAACCGTCAAGTCAGAAGAATGACGGCTCATATTGGCTTCCCTACTTTACGATTAATTCGCTACCGTATAGGTAAATGGACATTAGATGGCATAAATAATGGCGAATATAAAAGCATAAATTATGGATAAGCCATTAAATAATCAGCATGGCAGTGAACAATTCAAACCTAATACTACTGTTGCGGTAGTTGTCGCTTGTCGAGATAAATTCTTACTCGTGGAAGAATTAGAACATGGTAACACTGTTTATAATCAGCCTGCTGGTCACTTAGAAACCAATGAAAGTTTAATTACTGCCGCGATTCGAGAGCTAACAGAAGAAACTGGTCTAATCGCTTACCCTGACTATTTATGCGGTATTTATTACTACTACAGACAAGATATACAGCTTTATTATTTACGTTTTTGTTTTGTAATCGAATTAGACGAATTTGCAATCACACAACCACAAGATGATGAGATTCTTGCTTGCCATTGGTTAACGTTGGCAGAAATTAAAGCAAAATCCTCACAATTACGAAGCCCTTTAGTGCTAGATTGTATTGAAGACTACCTTAACGGTAAAAAAATTCCCTTAAGTCACTTAAAATCTAATCTTTGAGCTATCATCACGCTAAATGACCATGCTATAATTTCGCGCCATTTTCCTTAATAAAATAGTTGTAATGACGTCGAACGAATCTGTAAATGTAAACTCAGTAACGCCAAACGAAAAATCACCGCAAGATACTAAGGTAATTGTCGGTATGTCGGGTGGAGTTGACTCATCTGTATCCGCATATCTATTGCTAGAGCAAGGCTATCAAGTTGAAGGCTTGTTCATGAAGAATTGGGAAGAAGACGACAACGACGAATATTGTGCTGCTGCCGAAGACTTAGCTGATGCCCAAAGTGTTTGTGAAAAACTTGGTATTAAACTTCACACTATTAATTTCGCCACTGAATATTGGGATAACGTTTTCGAATATTTTCTCGCGGAATATAAAGCCGGCAGAACACCTAATCCCGATATTATGTGTAATAAAGAAATCAAATTTAAAGCATTTCTTGAATTTGCCTGTGAAGATCTAGCTGCAGATTACATAGCGACTGGTCATTATGTACAACGTCAGTTTAAAGATGCTAAGTGGCAAATGCACCGCGGCTTGGACAACAATAAAGATCAAAGTTATTTTCTTTACACTTTAAGCCATGAGCAAGTTGGCAAAACACTTTTCCCGGTTGGTAATATCGAAAAACCAGAAGTTAGAGCCATTGCCGAAAAAGCTGATTTAGTCACCCATAATAAAAAAGATAGTACTGGCATATGTTTCATTGGTGAACGAAAATTTAAAGACTTTTTAGGTCAATATTTACCCGCACAACCAGGTGTTATAGAAACACCCGAAGGTGAAGCGATTGGCGAGCATGATGGTCTTATGTATCACACCCTAGGTCAACGTAAAGGTTTACGAATCGGCGGTCTAGCAAATGCCGGTGAAGCGCCTTGGTATGTTGTTGACAAAGATCTTGACCGTAATGTATTAATTGTTGGACAGGGTCATGATCACCCTCGCCTATACTCAAAAGGCTTAGTGGCCAATCAATTACATTTCGTTGATCGAGTTGAATTAACAGCTCCTATCACCTGCACCGTAAAAACCCGTTACCGACAACAAGATGTCTCCTGTAATTTATCTCCAATGGCTAATGGTGAATACCTTGTCATGTTCACCGAAGCACAAAGCTCAGTAACGCCAGGACAGTCCGTGGTTTTTTATCAAGATAATATTTGCCTTGGCGGCGGTATTATTAACACCCTTATTCGCTAATATAAGGCAAACATGAATAATTTAGAAAAACAAACAATTACCATGGCAGCAGTATGCCAAGCCTCAGTTTTAGTACAAAAAATTGCGCGTACCGGATCAGCCGATGAGGCTGAACTTGCCATGATGCTAAATAGTATTATGATCACCTCACCCGAAAGCATATTAGAGGTTTACGGTAACGATATTACACAGTTAAAACCAGGTCTGGCAGCCTTAGTTGAACAACTAGGTAATCAAACACAGCAAAAAGACCCTGAATTAACACGCTACGTAGTAAGTTTGTTAGGGTTAGAGCGACGTTTAGCGAAAAAGAAAAATCAATTATCTTTACTCGGTGAACGTATCGAACAAAGCCAACGTCAACTTGCACATTATGACATTACCAGTGAAACACTTATTGCTAGTTTAGCCAGCATTTATAGTGATTTATTGAGCCCTATTGGTACGCCGATACAAGTAGCTGGCGAACCTGACTTGCTTAAACAACAAAATAATCAGCACAAAATTCGTGCCCTCCTTCTCGCGGGTGTTCGCTCAAGTGTGCTATGGCGTCAAGTCGGCGGCAAGCGTAGAAATATTTTATTTGGTCGCACTAAAATCGTCGCGTGTGCCCAGCAATTACTTAAAGACATTTAAATATAACTTCAGGAAATTACTATGGATCTTTCAGCATTAAGTGCAATATCACCGGTTGACGGTCGTTATGGCAGTAAAGTTAAATCATTGCGCCCTATTTTTAGCGAATTTGGCTTAATAAAATATCGTGTTACCGTTGAAGTACGCTGGTTACAAAAGTTAGCCGCAACTGCTGAAATTCCAGAGGTACCTGCTTTTTCTTCACAAGCAACTGCACTGCTTGATGCGATAGTAGCTGACTTTTCTGAAGCTGATGCGCAAGCAATTAAAGATATTGAAGCGACAACAAATCATGATGTTAAAGCCGTTGAATATTTCCTGAAAGATAAAATCAGTGGTAATGCTGAATTAAATGCTGTAACCGAATTCATTCACTTTGCCTGTACTTCTGAAGATATTAACAACCTTTCACACGGTTTAATGTTATCTGATTGTCGTGAACACGTATTAATGCCCATGATTGAAGACATTCTTGCTGACATAAAAGCGTTAGCTATTGAATACAAAAATATTCCAATGATGTGTCGTACTCACGGGCAACCTGCTTCACCTAGTACACTAGGTAAAGAGATGGCGAATGTATACGTAAGATTACAGCGTCAACGTGATCAAATCGCAAAGGTTGAATTACTTGGAAAAATAAACGGTGCTGTCGGTAACTATAATGCCCATTTATCTGCTTATCCTGAAGTTAACTGGCACAATTTTGCTAATGAATTTGTAAATTCATTAGGCTTGAGCTTTAACCCATTTACCACTCAAATTGAACCGCACGATTATATCGCTGAGCTGTTCGATGCAATTTCACGTTTTAACACTATTTTGATCGATTTTGATCGTGATATCTGGGGCTATATTGCCATGGGTCACTTCAAACAAAAAACAATCGCGGGTGAAATTGGCTCGTCAACTATGCCACATAAAGTTAATCCTATTGATTTTGAAAACTCTGAAGGTAACTTAGGTATTGCAAATGCGCTATTTACTCATTTAGCGCAAAAGTTACCCATTTCGCGTTGGCAGCGTGATTTAACAGACTCAACAGTTTTACGTAACTTAGGTGTCGGTTTTGCCCATGCTCTAATCGCTTATCAAGCGACACGTAAAGGCATTAGCAAGCTCGAAGTAAACGAAGCAAACTTAGCTGCTGAGTTGGACTCAAACTGGGAAGTACTTGCTGAGCCTATTCAAACAGTTATGCGCCGTTACGGTATTGAAAAGCCTTACGAAAAATTGAAAGAATTAACGCGAGGTAAACGTGTAAACGGTGACTCAATGCGTGAATTCATCATGACATTAGATTTACCTGAATCAGCCAAAGCACAACTTTGTGAAATGACTCCTGCGTCCTACATTGGCAGAGCGGTTTCGTTTATTGATGAACTGGACTAAATTTTAGTTAGCCACTATAAATAGTCTTCTAAAAGGGATCCGTCAGGTTCCCTTTTTGTCATTTAAAAGCATAATAATAATAAATCATTCAGCTATATAATTGCTATAACGTCATTTACTTCTTGCGTAATAACACTTGAATAAATGAAGATAATTACCAACAGTAAAGGTTACGCTATGACTATCGATTCACTTAATTGGGGCGATTTAAGCCCAGAAAAATTTCTTGCAGAATATTGGCAAAAAAAGCCGCTTATCATTAAGCAAGCTTTTACCGATTTTCAAGATACTATATCAGCAGATGAACTAGCTGGTTTAGCGATGGAAGCGGAAATAGAGTCAAGAATAGTCAGTGTTGATAGCAATAAAAATTGGCAGGTTGATCATGGACCATTCGAGGACTTTTCAAAATATGGCGAGTCACAATGGACACTTCTAGTTCAAGCTGTCAATAATTGGTCTCGTCCAACACACGCCTTGCTAAGCCCGTTTGCATTTATACCTAATTGGCGTATTGATGATGTAATGGTTAGTTTTTCTACCCCTAACGGTGGTGTAGGACCGCATTTAGATCAATATGACGTCTTCATTTTACAAGGAAGTGGGAAAAGAAGGTGGCAAGTTGGAGCTCCTGATAACAATTTAAAAACCTTATTACCTCATGCTGACCTGAAACAAGTATCAAGTTTTACACCAATAATTGATGAAGTTACAGAAGCTGGTGACTTACTCTATATTCCGCCAAATCATCCACATAATGGTGTGTCGCTTGAAAATTCAGTTAATTTTTCAATTGGCTTTCAAGCGCCATCAAGTCAAGACTTGTGGTCAAGCTTTGCAGATAAACTTATTGATAAAAACTTGGGTGAACAAAGGTTTAGCGACCCTGATAGAAATGTAAGCAAACAAAGCCATATAATTAGTCAACAAGATAAACAGCAATTAAAAAGCTTCATGTTAGAGCAAATGAGTAATGATGTACTTTTTGAAGAATTTATTGGTCAATATTTAACTCAAGGCCATCACGCACTAGAAATATTAGTACCCGTAAAGGATATTGATGAAGATAAATTACAAGATATATTATCCGAGCCAGACATTTTGTTTATGCCAGTTTCTGGATTAAAAGCCGCCATCATAGATGATAATCAAACGACATTATTTATCAATGGTGAAAGTTTCTTGTTAGATGATGAAACAGTAGCACTAGCCGAACACCTCGCTTTGCAAACGCCATTAACCACTTTAGAAGTAAAAACTTTCATGACAAGTTTGAAAAACACCCAATTGTTAACTAGTGTTTTAAATAAGGGTTATTGGTATATTGAATAAGGGTTATGTCATACACAGTTAGCAGAGTGCAATGGGAGCAAGCCGCTCCCTTACTTAAAAATGTTAGAGAAAAAGTTTTTGTTTGCGAATGGCGCATTCCAAAAAATGTTGAATTTGATCGTAAAGATCACTTCGCGAATCATGTACTCGCCTGCCATGATAATACCCAAGAGCCTATTGGTACTGGGCGCATACTCTCCAGCGGAGAAATAAGTCGAATAGCGGTTTTAAAATATTATCGCAAAGACCGTGTAGATGAAATTATCTTACAAAAACTTTTCAAAATAGCACAAGAAATGAACCTAAAAGAGATTTTTATTTATAGTCCATTAGACGCTACAGAATACTTTCAAAAATTAAATTTTAATACTGCAGGTGCAGTCTTTATGGAAGCAGGTATCCCAAGACAAAAGATGACCTGCCCTATAAACGAAGTGAGTTTAGCAAAATATTACTTAAGCCATTAAAATGGGTTTAGTTCACTTCCTGCCAAAGTTCTTCTTTTTCATATAGTTTATAAAGCCCATCTGCACGACCTACTAATAATTGTGCAAATTCTTGCTGTTCAGCTTGCTTTAATCTTAAAAGGTTTTCTGCTTGTAAATGCCACTTTAAAGAAAAATGTTTGATCACATCTCTTGCTGTCTCACCATTTTCCAAAACAATGTGGTCAGTAGGTAAATCTCCAGAAATAACCCAAACTTTTGTTTTATCGAGTAAGCTTATTCGCCAAAGTGCTAAAACTGGTACTAAATAACGGCTCTCATTGTTTGCAACACTCTCTGTCACTAAACCTTTATCTGCTAGGTACTTTGTTGCTTTTAAATACTGCTCACGTATCCAAGCTTGTTGCTCTTCTTCTGTCATAGCTAATTTATTAGTCATATATAGGGTCTTTCTTGTTAATTATTTTAATAGGATGTTAATTCTTAAAAATTTGTATGAATTACTTCACAGCAACCCCCTAAATTAATTTATAGCTTCACTAGCGCAGCTTATACCTAAATGGTATTGTGCGCAGCGAATTATTACAACCCTAGTTGAAGTAAAAAATACTTTAACTATTTCTAGAATCATTGGAGATACCGATAGTGGCCGTATTTGATTTAGTAGATTTTGATAACCATGAGCAAGTCGTTTATTGCAGCGACGAAGCGTCTGGGTTAAAAGCCATCATAGCAGTTCATAGTACAGCCTTAGGGCCGGCCGCTGGTGGATGTCGTTTTTGGGATTACGTAAGTGATGAAGCAGCGCTGAAAGATGTATTGCGCTTATCCAAAGGTATGACGTATAAAAATGCAATGGCTGGCTTAAAATTAGGTGGTGGTAAAGGCGTAATTATTGGTGATCCTAAGCAATTAAAATCACCGGAATTATTCAAAGCCTTTGGTAACGCAGTTAACAATTTAAATGGTCGTTACTACACAGCAGAAGACGTTAATATCACAACAGGTGATATGGCAATTGTTAATGAAAGTACAGCATTTGTATCAGGATTAGAAGGCAAAAGTGGTAACCCAGGTCCATTTACCGCTTTAGGGACATTTTTAGGTATTAAAGCAGCAGTTAAATTCAAACTCGGTAAAGATGACTTAACCGGGATTAAAGTTGCTGTACAGGGCCTAGGTAGTGTTGGCTATTCATTATGTGAAAAGCTTCATGCTGCCGGTGCTGAATTAATTGTAACTGATATTAATCAAGTGACTTTAGATAAAGCTGCAGCCGAGCTAAATGCTAAGGTTGTTGGTTTAGATGAAATATATTCACAAGATGTTGATGTATTCTCACCATGTGCACTTGGCGCAGCCATTAACGATGAAACCATTGCACAGCTTAAAGCTGTTATAATTGCGGGTTGTGCCAATAACCAATTAGCCGAAGCTCGCCACGATAAAGTGTTATTAGAAAAAGGTATTTTATATGCCCCAGACTATGTTATTAACGCTGGTGGCATCATTAATGTTGCATTAGAAATTTACCCTGAACCATATTGCGCTGAAAGTGCGACTAAGTTAGTGGAAAATATCTACAACACGTTAATGACGGTATTTAAAACCGCTGAGGCGAATAACATGCCTACCGGTTTAATTGCTGATGAAATGGCGCGAAATATTATTGCTAACGGTAATAAATAGTAAAAAAGACAGTTATTAACTATAAGCTGTCAGTATTAAGCAAGATATTTAAAACAATAAAAGCACCTTTGAGTGCTTTTATTGTTTTAAATGTGAGAAACCAGACAACGCTTACAATCAAGGCCATAACATTTAGTTGTAATCTAAGGACAGACTATAACTCTTTTAACAACGCCTGAACTGGGTGTAGGGTTATTTTGTTATCTAAGCGTTTGATCTGACTACGACACGAATAACCAGTTACTAGAATTTGCTCTGTGGCAAGCTCTGAAACTTTATCTTGCCAACTCATTTTATACAGTGCTTTAGAGTTATCTAAATTGACTTTTTCATGACCGTAAGTTCCTGCCATACCACAACAACCAACTGATACACTCGAAAGAGCTAAACCAAAATGTTTGAATATTTGTTGCCATTGCCCTTCGCTGCCAGCCAAAGCAGTTTTTTCCGTACAATGAGCAAACAATTTATATGCGGTACCAGAGGCCTCTTCCCCAACTTGAACCTCAAAAGGAGTATTAAATTCAGTAAACTTTTTATGATCGATCATCTCAATTAACCATTCATGGGCTAATTTAACGTCAAAATCCCCTCTTGCTTGTCCTAAGATTTGCTTATATTCATCTCGATAACATAACGCCAATGAAGCGTCTAAACCAACCATAGTAATATTAAGTTTGTGCATTTGGTTTAAAAATTCAGCGGTAGATTTAGCTGTTTTTGCAAACTTTGTTAAGAAACCTTTAACATGTTGAGGTTTACCATTTGGTTTAAATGGCAATAATATCGGCTCAAAACCAAGCTTCTTCACCAACAACATAAAGTCTTCAACGACTTTAGCATCATAAAACGAAGTAAATGGGTCTTGTACTATTAACAATGACTTTGCACACTGTTCTGCAGACATGTTTTGTAGGGCTGATAAATCAAACGGGGTAAAGTTTTGCTCGCTAGACCTTTGTTCAAGAGTAGGAATTGACAACAAAGGTGTGTCAACATAACCAATACTCACTTGCGATAATTTATCGTAAATACTCGAAGATAATACACTGTTGACCAATTTAGGTGCTTTAGCCATCATCGGAGTCATCGACTCAACATTCGCCACTAAATGATCTTTTAATGGTCTGAAATATCGAGAATGATAAAGGTTAATAAAACGTGCTCTAAAATCAGGAACATCGACTTTAATTGGGCATTGGCTAGCACAAGCTTTACAGGCTAAACAGCCTTGCATAGCATCCATGACTTCATGTGAAAAATCATCATTTTCATCATTACTCGACAGCGAACCAAATGAGTTATTAACACTATTTTTTACCTTATCAAGCAGCCTTTTTACTGACCAATGCTGAATATTTTTCTCTAATGCTAAAATATCGACACCTTTTGATTCAACTAAGCGTAACCACTCTCGCATTAAGCCTGCTCTACCTTTTGGCGAATGCCTGCGGTCACGCGTTACTTTACTTGAAGGACACATAGGGCTATTAACATCATAATTAAAGCATAAACCGTTACCATTACAATCAAGCGCAGAACTAAACGATTCTTTAACTGTAATTGGTATTTGTCGATCATAAAAACCACGTTTAGTATCGTCGACAGAAACCAATTTTTCATCGGAATGATAAGGTGTACAAATCTTGCCGGGGTTCATTTTATTCAGTGGATCAAATGCCGCTTTAATCTTCCGTAATTCGGTAAATAATGTTTCACCGAAGAATTCTGGACCATACTCACTACGATAGCCTTTACCATGTTCACCCCACATCAGTCCGCCGTATTTTGCGGTAAGCGCAACCACCTTGTCTGAAATTTCACGAAGTAATAGTTCTTGCTCAGGATCACACATATCAAGAGCTGGGCGCACATGCAAAACCCCAGCATCGACATGGCCAAACATACCATAATGTAGACCGTAACCATCAAGTAGTTGCCTGAACTCGACAATATAATCAGCTAAGTTTTCCGGCGGTACGGCAGTATCTTCAGCAAAAGCTAACGGTTTTTGACTACCTTCAGTATTTCCCAGTAAACCCACTGCTTTTTTTCGCATGGTATATAACTTACCAATATTGGCTAAATCTGAGGTAACTTGATAACCAATAACACCGGTTTTGTTCGCAATATCTTTATCTAGCTCAGCGCAAAGCGCGTTTACTTGGTCAGCGACACTTTCTATGCTTTCGCCATTATACTCCACCATATTGATGCCATCCATGACAGCGCCATCAACATCTTTCAACATATCACTAACTAACTGCCATACAATATCTTGTTTAGCTAAATTTAATACTTTGCTATCAATGGTTTCTACAGAAGTAGCCTTAGCTTGCACTAAGCGTGGAGAATGTCGTAGCGCCGAGTCAAAGCTATCATACTTAATATTAATCAGTGTTTTAGCGTTAGCAATTGGGGTTAAATTTAGTTTGGCTTCACAAACAAAAACTAACGAGCCTTCAGAGCCAGTAATAATACGACTTAAATCGACACTTGTTAGCTCTTCATTGAAAACATTCTCTAAGTCATAGCCGGTTAAAAAGCGGTTTAAGCGCGGAAACTTTTTGAGAATCAATTCTCTATTGTCAAAACAAGAGCTCAGCACTTGTTGCATTAGCTTACTCGCCGTTGTGTCTTTTTTTGCTAGCTCTTTAGCCGCTGAAATAGACATCGGCGAAGTTGTCAATAATTCCCCGTTCGCTAATACACTTTCTAGCGCTAAAACATGATTAGAGGTTTTACCGTAAACTAACGAGCCTTGGCCCGATGCATCAGTATTGATCATGCCGCCAATAGTGGCACGATTACTGGTTGATAAATCAGGGGAAAAGAAAAACCCATAAGGTCTCAGAAAATCATTTAATTGGTCTTTAACAACGCCAGCCTCAACGCGGACCCAGTTTTCTTCAACATTAATCTCCAATATACGATTCATATATTTTGATAGATCGACAACAATACCTGGGGTTAAACTTTGACCATTAGTCCCCGTACCGCCACCGCGAGCGCTAAATTTTATTGTCTGAAATCTTTCTTCGTTTGCTAACAAAGTAAGGATTTGAATATCTTCTTTATTGCGCGGGTGTAAAACTAATTGAGGCAGTTGTTGATAGATACTATTGTCAGTCGCATGGGCTAAGCGTGCGCTGTATTGAAAATTTATATCACCGGTAAAGTTCCGTGTCGCTAATATTTTCGCAAACTCTTGATATAAAGGAGAAACTAACTCTTGAGGACTTAAACGAGGTAACATGAATTTAGATCTATCAACAATATAAAAGTGTTCAAGATTATATCATGAGATTTTAATAATTAATTCGCTTTACTAGAAAAGCCTAAGAACTTTTTTGTCATCGTCATGAGAAAAAAATCCTTAGGCTTCATTAAAACTAAAATAGCGTTGAGCGATAATCGCTTAAACTTAGTGCTTAGTGTGTTGCTCAGCTAAATATAACCAAGTGGGTAAAACAGTATCAGGGTTAAGTGAAACACTATCAATACCCTGTTCTACCAACCATGCTGCGAAATCAGCGTGATCTGAAGGCCCTTGGCCACAAATACCAACATACTTATCACGGGCTTTACAGGCTTTTATTGCCATTTCTAACAACATTTTAATGGCCGGGTCACGCTCATCAAATAAGTGTGCTACTAAGCCAGAATCACGATCTAAACCTAAAGTTAATTGGGTTAAATCATTTGATCCAATTGAGAAGCCATCAAAATAGTCTAAAAATTGATCCGCTAATAATGCATTGGATGGTAATTCGCACATCATGATAATACGTAAACCATTTTCGCCACGTTTCAAGCCATGTTCAGCCAAAATATCGATAACTTGCGACGCTTCTTCTAAAGTTCTAACAAATGGGATCATAATTTCAACATGTGTCATGTCCATATCGTTTCGAACACGTTTAATGGCTTCACATTCTAGGGCAAAGCAATCTCTAAAGTCTTTAGAAATATAACGAGAAGCACCTCGGTAGCCAATCATCGGATTTTCTTCTTCAGGTTCAAACCCTTCACCGCCGACTAAGTTTGCATATTCGTTTGATTTAAAATCAGACATACGAACAATAACTTTTTCAGGGGCGTAAGCCGCCGCCAACGTCGAAATACCTTCGGTGAGTTTAGCGATATAAAACTCAACAGGACTTTCATAACCAGCAATAATGTCATTAATCTCATCTTGTAGGTCAGCTGATTGCTCAGCAAAATTTAATAACGCTTTTGGATGTACGCCAATCATTTTGTTAATAATAAATTCAAGACGCGCTAAACCTATACCGGCATGAGGTAGACGAGCAAAAGCAAAAGCACGATCAGGGTTGCCCACATTCATCATTATTTTCAAGGGTAAATCTGGCATTGAGCTAACTTCAGATGTGGTTACCGTAAAGTCGAGTTTCCCTTGATAAATAAACCCCGTATCCCCTTCGGCACATGAAACGGTGACGTTATCACCGGTTTTAATTTTACTGGTAGCGTCACCACAACCGACAACCGCAGGAATACCCATTTCGCGGGCAATAATAGCCGCATGACAAGTTCGACCACCACGGTTAGTGACGATAGCAGAAGCTCGCTTCATGATAGGCTCCCAGTCAGGGTCCGTCATATCAGTAACTAAAACGTCACCGGGTAATATTCTATCCATCTCAGCCAATGATGATAAAACCTTAGCTTCACCGCTGCCTATTTTATGACCAATTGAGCGCCCTTCACAGATAATATCTGCGCTTGTTTGTAATTGAAATTGCTCCATTACATTAGCGTTTTCACGACTTTTAACGGTTTCTGGACGCGCTTGCACAATATAAAGCTTGCCATCTAAACCATCTTTTGCCCATTCAATATCCATTGCGCGGCCATAGTGTTTTTCAATAACAACGGCTTGTTTTGCTAACTCTTCGACTTCTTTATCAGTGAGTGAGAAAGTATCAGATTGCGCCTGTTCGATATCAACGATTTCAACTTGTTTACCATGCTCCTGAGTATCGGCGTAAATCATTTTAATCGCTTTACTACCGATGTTCCTTCTAACTACTGCAGGCTTGCCTTTCGCTAATGTTGGTTTATGTACGTAAAATTCATCAGGGTTAACAGCGCCTTGAACAACCATTTCACCTAAACCATAACTAGAGGTAATAAAAACAACATCTTCAAAACCTGATTCAGTATCAATTGAAAACATTACACCACTAGATGAGATATCGCTGCGAACCATACGCTGGATACCAGCAGAAAGTGCAACACCACGATGATCGTAACCTTGATGAACACGGTAAGAAATAGCGCGGTCATTAAATAATGAAGCAAATACATGTTTAATCGCGATCATAACCGCGTCTAAACCACGAACATTAAGGAAGGTTTCTTGTTGGCCAGCAAATGAAGCGTCTGGCATATCTTCAGCGGTTGCAGAAGATCGAACAGCAAATGAAGCATCATCAGCAAAACCACCAGCGAGTTTAGCGTATGCTTGTTCAATGTCTTTCTGCATATCAGGTAAAAATGGTGTATCAATGACCCATTGGCGGATTTTACTGCCACATTCAGCTAAGGCATTAACATCACTGACATCTAGATCATCTAATAGTAAATAAATTTTATCGTTCAGACCGCTTTGTTCGAGAAATTCATTAAACGCGAATGAGGTAGTTGCAAAACCGCCAGGCACTTGCACACCGACATTTGAAAGGTTAGAAATCATTTCGCCTAACGACGCGTTTTTTCCACCAACGCGATCAACATCATTCATTCCTAGATCTTCATACCAAAGTACGTATTCTTGCACGACAACATCTCCACTGAAATAATAAAATTTAAGAAAGATATTTAAAGAAACATTATAAAATTGTTCCTAAATAGCTTTCTTAAACAAACTTTCAACAACAAAGTTTTATTAAACAGTGTATTTCACGCTGCAGACATTTTACACTGCTAACCTTGAAACTAAAGCACTATTTGAAAGTTTTCACCCTTAATTACAGAAAAAATACATAGGATTAAACATGCGAGCAGCTTTTTATATTTCTGACGGTACCGCGATCACTTCTGAAGTTTTTGGTCATGCTCTATTATCCCTTTTTCCTATGGAATTTGAACATGACACTATCTCCTTTGTCGAAACAGAAGAAAAAGCCCTAGAGGCGTGTAAACGTATCAATAAAGCAGCAAAGCGCACAGGTCTACCACCATTAGTCTTTCATACTTTTGTTAACCCTGATATCAGAGAAATAATTGATGGCTGTGACGGTATTATTTATAACTTTCTTGAGCACTTCGTTGCACCACTTGAGCAACAACTAGGCATTCCAGCAAAACCCAAAGCCCATAGAACACATAGTATCCATGAAAATAGCTACGATTACCGTATTGACGCTGTAAACTACTCTCTCGCTAATGATGATGGCGCTAATGTCGCTAACTATGAACACGCTGATGTTATATTGGTTGGGGTTTCCCGATCGGGTAAAACGCCAACCTCATTGTACTTAGCATTACAATACGGTATCAAAGCGGCAAATTACCCTTTTACTGATGACGATATGGATGAGCTGAAACTGCCAGCATTTTTAAAAATGCATAAAAAGAAAATTTTTGGCTTAACCATTGATTCAGAGCGATTAGTTGATATACGAGATGGTAGAATGTCGAATACAAAATATTCATCAGCTAGACAATGCCGAATGGAAGTTAGAGAAGTAGAAAAATTATATAAACAGGAAAAAATCCCATATTTAAATACTACAAAATTGTCGGTTGAAGAAATAACTGCGAAAATTTTGTCTGAAACAGGGTTACAGCGCTATAAATATTAACTTATAACAAATAAGTTACATAAAAACTTAGAAAGCGGTTCACTTAACTGTTCATATTCGTTATGTTAGCGCGATATTATTATTGCGCTGCATATAAAAACGCAGGCTAACCAGCATTTGATAGCACATGACCATAAAAACTGATGAATTTAGAACCACGCTAATTGAAAATTTAGTTTCTCCTGCTGAACTCGCTCAGCAAATCCCGCTAGATGACGAAACAGCAAACTTTATTATTGATAGTCGTAAAGATATTGAAGCAATTATCAAGGGCGAAGATAAACGTCTTCTAGTGATCATAGGGCCCTGCTCTATTCATGATACCGAGGCAGCAATTGATTACGCTAAAAAATTAAAAGTATTGCATAAGAAGTATGAAAATGAATTACTTATCGTTATGCGAGTTTACTTTGAGAAACCTCGTACTACCGTAGGTTGGAAAGGCTTGATTAGCGATCCTGATTTAGACAAGTCTTTCCGCGTTGCCAAAGGTTTGAATTTAGCCAGAAACTTATTGATGAAAATCAATAAACTTGGCTTACCTGCCGGCACAGAGTTTTTAGATATGGTTACTGGCCAATATATCTCTGATTTGATCAGTTGGGGTGCAATTGGTGCTCGTACAACTGAAAGCCAAGTACATAGAGAACTTGCTTCAGCGCTTTCTTGCCCTGTTGGTTTTAAAAATGGTACTGATGGTAATATACAAATAGCCGTTGATGCTATTAAGGCCTCAAGTGTGCCCCATGTTCTTTATTCTCCAGATAAAAGTGGCCAAATGTGTATCTATCAAACACACGGCAACCCTTTTGCACATGTAATATTACGCGGTGGTAAAGCGCCAAACTACCGCCAAGAAGACATCGACGCGACTTGTCAAACATTAAACAAAGCAGGTCTTGACCAGAAAGTGATGATCGATTGTAGTCATGGCAACAGTTATAAGGATCATAATAAGCAAATTGACGTTGCACGTTCATTAGCTGAGCAGATCCAACAAGGTAATCAGTCGGTATTTGGCGTGATGATTGAAAGTTTTATTGTTGAAGGTAACCAAAAGGTTAACCCTGAAAAGCCACTAATGTATGGTCAAAGTATTACCGATGCTTGTATCAATCTCGATACCAGTGAAGAAATACTTGATATTTTAGCTAATGCAATAAAGACCCGTTCTTAAAACTTTTAAAGTTAACGTGTAAATTAAATTCTTAGTAAACAAATATTAAAAAAGCCGATTATCAAATTGATAATCGGCTTTTTATTTAGCTACTTTTAAATATAAAACTTAAAAGAAGTTAGCTTTAAACTCTACACCCCAAAAACGAGGTTCATTTACATAACCTGTTAAGTTGTTAAAGTCGATTGCACCAGTAAGTTGTTCTTCATCGGTAATGTTACGACCATATAGAGCAACTTCATATTCTGCTCCATCGGTATACCATTCGTAACCTACGCGAATACCACCTTCTAATAACGCATCACCTGTAAATTCAACTGATTCGTATAAGAAAAAGTTTACTTCACTACGGTAAGACCAATCAGTGTAAACATACATCTCACCGTCACCAATTTCTTTGGTCCAACGGGCAGAAAAGTTAGAAATCCATTCTGGTGATTGTGGTAATGAATTACCGTCAATCAAAGCTAAACCATCACCGTTTAGTGGACTTGTAACAGTACAACCACCACCACAACCTGGTACAGCAATATTACTATCTTGTAATTCTGTGTGGTTATAGCTAACGCTCGCTGAAAGCACAAGATCAGGTGTTACGAAGTATTCTGAATCAATTTCAAAACCGTAACCAACCGACTTATCAGCATTCAGTAAACTTGCTACGTTACCTGTACCACCAACAGCAGTTAACTGTTGATCACTAACAACATAATAAAATACTGAGCCATCAACTCGAGCAGTGTTCTCTAAAAATACTGATTTGAAACCTGTTTCAATTGAATCTACAGTTTCAGAATCTGCCGTTGTAGAGTTAGCTGAGAATAATAGACTACGTCCTTGAATACTCGGCGCACGGTAACCACGAGCGAAACGAGCATAAACATTAGTTTCATCATTTAGGACATAATTAGCACTGATATCACCACTGACTTGTGAGTCAGAAACATTATTAGTTTCAGAGAATCCCGGAGCACCAAAAGGTGACATAACTAATTCACCGTTCCAATCACGCTTATCGTCCGAATAACGTAAACCGGCATTGATATTCAACTTATCAGAGATTTCATAATCTACAGAACCAAAGATGGCCCATGCAGATGTTTCCATTTTTTGGATAGCAATACCATTTTGCACACCGCCACCTAGCGTATCAAAGCTTAAGTTATGGATGGTTAAATCTTCATCAAATAAGAATAAACCGAATTGATAATCTATTTTACCTAAATCGTTACTGGCAATGCGGATCTCTTGAGTTAATTGCTTATGATCTGGCATTTTTGCGCCAGTTTCTGATGGGAAAGGAATAAAACCAGGTCCCATATAATCAGGTAAGAATGCTGCACCGTAACCACCATCAATATCGCCTACTGAAAACATCTCAGCTGACTCATAACCGGTTACTGACGTTAATGTGTGCTTGCCCATATCATATTCAAGCTTTAAGCTTGCGCCTTTCATATCTACTATTTGACTATTACGAACAGCAGCATCTTGATAAATAACTTCACGGTCAAAGTCATCAACTAGATCATTAGTACCAGGCTTAATTATATTGGCTCTAAACACACGAGCGTCAGCTTCTGCATCGCGGAAATGATAATTGAACAAAGCTGAAAACTCATCACTTGGTTCCCATAATAGTTGCACACGACCCGCTGTTTCACTATAACCACCTAATTGGTCATTTTGCTCAAAACCAGGTGCTTTGTTGTCAATCCAATCATCACGGTCTTGTTGTAATAAAGCAACACGTGCAGATAATTCATCTGTTAAACCACCACCAACGGCAACGCGGAAGTCAGTTGAACCGAAGCTACCGTATGAACCAGAAACACTAGCGTCAAAATCTTGTGTTGGTTTTTTTGATTGTACTTTAACGATACCTGCTGGCGTATTACGACCAAATAAGGTGCCTTGAGGACCACGTAATACTTCAACACGCTCGATGTCGAACATTGGCATACCTTTAGTTAAGGCATTCTCTAAAACTACATCATCATAAATTAGTGAAACAGGTTGCGATGCTAGTAGATCGAAATCTGTATTACCTAAACCACGGATATAAAAACGTGGAAAAGTACGACCAAATGAAGATTCAATAAGTAAGCTTGGTACTTTCGCAGATAGAGCACGTACGTCCATACCTGATGAACCCAGCACTTCTAATTTCTTTGGTGTTAAAGCCGACACTGAAATAGGTACATCTTTGACGTTTTCTGTACGTTTACGTGCAGTAACTTCGATAACTTCAATGCCGACAACTTCTTCAGCTTTTTCTGCTGCGATTGCTGAAGCAGAAAAACCTGCAACAGACGCAAGAATTGCCGCGTTTACGCTAATTGCGAGCGACGTTTTTTTGAAAACATTCATTAAGTACTCTCCCAAGAACTGTTTATGTTTTATTTATAATTTTTATTACTTTTTCAAATTTTGCTGACGTTTTTTGCCGACAAAAATATGTAAGCATTATAGATCTAGTTCCGCTAAGAAGCTTTTACCATAAGGCATTTTATCTAATTTAAATAATTCTGCGATAGTTTGACCGATATCCGCAAAAGTATTTCGTTCACCAATATTAACAGATCGTACCTGTTTGTGAAATGCAATTACTGGCACATACTCTCGGGTATGATCATTGCCATGCCACGTTGGATCACAACCATGATCCGCGGTTAAAAATAGTACATCATCATCATTCATAGCTTCAACAACTTCAGCTAAACGTAAATCGAAATTCTCTAGTGCTAAAGCAAACCCTACAGGGTCACGACGATGACCATAATCTTGGTCGAAATTTACTAAGTTAGTAAATATAAGACTATTATCTTGCGCGGTATTAATATGTTGAATTGTTGCATCAACTAAAGCATCAATACCCGTTGCTTTGGTTTTTTCGCTTATCCCTTGATGGGCATATATATCTGCAATTTTACCAACACTAATAACATGTCCACCTGCTTGGGTGAACGTATCTAAAACAGTGGGTGCTGGCGGTAAAATTGAATAATCACGGCGGTTGCCAGTGCGAGTAAAATCTTCTGGGCTATTGCCAATAAACGGTCTTGCGATAACACGGCCAATGTTCATATCACCGAGTAATTCGCGAACGGTTTCACAATATTTATATAGGTTTTCTAAACCAAAATGCTCTTCATGGGCAGCAACTTGAAATACACTATCAGCGGAGGTGTAACAAATAGGTAAACCGGTTTTAATATGCTCTTGCCCAAGTTTATTTATGATATCAGTACCTGATGCGTGACAATCACCTAAAATCCCTTGAAAACCAGTTTTTTGGTTGATTTTATCGATTAATTCTTTAGGAAATGCATTACCAACTTTAGGGAAATATCCCCAATCAAATAATACTGGAACCCCCATCATCTCCCAATGTCCGCTTGGGGTATCTTTACCTGTACTTATTTCAGCAGCATAACCATAAGCTCCTTTCACAGGCTCTTGAGTAACAACAGGAAAGCTTGTCTTACCGGCTTCAAAAGCGGCTTGCACTAGCCCCATTTTAGCTAGATTAACTAACTTAATCTCTCGCTTTTCATGTTCATGGAAGTGTCGCGCTAAATTAGCAAATGTATTGGCACTGATATCACCAAAGTCAGCTGCATCAGGCGCGTGACCAATACCAAAGCCATCAATTACTAAAACTATTGCTCTTGCCATTTTAATTTCCCGTATTTAATTACATGCATTTTAACAAATTTTACGAAATTATCCTTTTTTATCTAGATAAATTTCATGACCAGATGGTCAACATGTGATACTTTACCAAGCTATTAATTATAGACAACTGATATTTTGTAAATATTTTCGGCAGATGAATTACTTTTGCCTTATTTTTAATGAATTTCAAATTAATTAGTCCATAATATGAGTGCGATAAAATCGCCATAAATAATTATTAACCCTTTTGTTATCAATTTTTTTTTAAGGCTCTCTGTTTTGCAAACCAATAAACCGACAATTATTGCGGTAACCGGTGCTTCGGCATCTGGAAAATCACTTTATGCGCAAACCATTTACGACGAACTATTACCTGAGCTTGGTGCTAGTGGTATTGCGATAATCAAAGAAGATTCCTACTACAAGAGTCAATCTCATTTATCCATGGAAGAACGTATTAAAACTAACTACGATCATCCAAATGCTTTTGAACATAGTTTACTCTCAGAGCATTTAACGCAATTAAGTGCTGGTCATGATGTCGATATACCAACTTATTGTTATAAAACCCACACCCGCTTAAATGAAACTATACATTTATCACCAACGCCTATTATATTAATCGAAGGAATACTGCTTTTTTCAGACAAAGAGCTTCGCGATAAATTTGATATTAAAATTTATATTGATACCCCTCTCGATATTTGTCTAGTGCGCAGAATTAATCGTGATACCGTTGAGCGTTCACGCAGCATCGAATCAATTACAGAGCAATATTTAACAACTGTGCGCCCAATGTACCAACAACATATTGAACCCAATAAAGCGTTTGCTGATATTGTTGTGACACGTGGTGGCAAAAATAGAATGGCGATTGAAATGTTAAAAGCAAAAATTCGCCAACTAATGAACAGACGTAGTATTAATTAAGCTCAGTTATATAAAAAATCACAAAATAATAAAATAATAAAATAATAAAATAATAACGATAATAAATAAATTATGAGGTAAGTATGGAATTAGGTGCACTTCGAGGAGTCATTGGCATTTTCGTGTTATTGGCAGTAGCTGTCTTTTTATCTAAAGATCGCAGCGCAATTAATTGGCGAACTGTCGGTTTTGCTTTTTCATTACAAATACTACTTGGCGCATTTGTTCTATATGTGCCTTTTGGTAAAGATGTTTTAAGCTCAATCACTAATGGCGTTCAACAGGTTATTAACAGTGCCCAAGCTGGTATCAACTTTTTATTTGGTGGTTTAGGTACAGATGCCATGTTTGAAAATGGTGTTGGCTTTGTTTTTGCCATTCGTGTTCTGCCCGTTATTATATTTTTCTCGTCACTCATCGCCGTTCTTTATTATTTAGGTGTAATGCAGTGGGTTGTAAAAATCATCGGTGGTGGTTTACAGAAACTATTAAAAACCTCAAAGCCCGAATCACTTTCTGCTACCGCTAATATCTTTGTTGGCCAAACGGAAGCGCCATTAGTTATCCGCCCTTACATCGCAAAAATGAGTCAATCAGAGCTCTTCGCTATTATGGTAGGTGGTCTGGCTTCAGTAGCAGGTTCTATTTTAGCTGGCTATGCAGGTCTTGGCGTTAAACTAGAGTACTTAATTGCAGCCTCTTTTATGGCCGCACCGGGTGGTCTGTTAATGGCCAAACTACTCATTCCAGAGACTGAAGAAGTCAGCGATGACTACACAGATGTTGAATTAGCCGAAGCCGGAGATAAACCAGCAAACGTTATTGACGCAGCGGCTACTGGTGCAGCATCAGGTTTGAAACTCGCCGTAAACGTAGGTGCTATGTTATTAGCATTTATTGCCATCATTGCTTTACTCAATGCAATGGTATCTGGTTTTGGCAATCTTCTCGGCTTTGAAGGTATTACTATTGAATGGCTGTTGGGCTATATCTTCGCACCGTTCGCTTTCATTATTGGTGTGCCGTTTGAAGAAATGCTACAAGCAGGTAGTTTTATCGGCCAAAAGATTGTCGTTAACGAATTTTTCGCCTATGTCAATTTTGTCGAAATCAAAGATACTTTGTCTCCTGTAACACAGGCGATCATTACCTTTGCTCTATGTGGTTTTGCTAACTTATCCTCTATTGCTATCTTACTAGGTGGTATTGGTTCAATGGCACCTAATCGTCGCCCAGACATTGCTCGCTTAGGTATGAAAGCAATGCTTGCCGCTACTATGGCCAATTTAATGAGTGCTGCAATTGCTGGTGTATTCGTTAGCTTATAAATATACAATATTATTAAACGCCTAGCCCTCAGTGCTAGGCGTTATTCAAACCTTACCTTTAAGAGACTAATTAATGACTAGCCTTAAAAACACCGCACAGCGTGCACTTCAAATGATGGACTTAACCAGTTTAACTGATACTGAAACAGTGCAAGACATTATCGAACTGTGCAATAACGCTAAATCCCCTTGTGGTAACACCGCCGCTATTTGTATTTTTCCTCGTTTTATTCCTGTTGCGAAAAAAGCATTATTAGCTCAAGGTACACCGGACATTAAAATAGCGACAGTAACTAACTTCCCTCATGGTAATGATGATATAGCTATAGCTGTTGCAGAAACTAAAGCTGCCGTTGCTTATGGCGCTGATGAAGTCGACGTAGTATTTCCTTATAAAGCTTTAATCCAAGGTAATGTTGACATTGGTTTTGACTTAGTTAAAGCATGTAAACTAGCGTGTGGTGACAAGGTTCAGCTTAAAGTCATTATTGAAACGGGCGAGCTTAAAACTGATGAACTTATCATTCAAGCCAGTGAAATATGCATTGCCGCTGGAGCCGACTTTATCAAGACATCAACAGGTAAAGTTACAGTAAATGCGACACCAAAGTCTGCTGAATTAATGCTAAAAGTTATTAAAGATAAAAACACTCAAGTAGGATTTAAGCCAGCAGGTGGTGTTAAGAATGCTGAAGACGCTGCTATATATCTTGATTTAGCCGCTAAAATTTTAGGTGAAAATTGGGCATCTAAAGACAACTTTAGATTTGGTGCAAGTAGTTTATTAAACAATTTATTAATTACTCTTGGCGCAAGTACGGGCTCAACAAAGCCTTCAAATTATTAAACTGAGCGAAATCGGTCAACAACACAATCTAGGACACTATCAAACTATGGCGCAGTTATATTTTTATTATTCGACCATGAATGCCGGAAAATCTACTCACCTTTTACAGTCGTCTTATAATTACCGTGAACGTGGTTTAGAAACTTTACTGTTTACCGCTCAAATTGACGATAGATTTGCTAAAGGTAAGGTATCTTCTCGATTAGGTATTCATGCTGACGCGGTGTTATTTGATGACGATAGTAATATTTTTGAGAAAGTTGAACAGCACATTAGCAAGCAAAAAGTCGCTTGTATTTTAATTGATGAAGCACAGTTTTTAAATAAAACTCAGGTCAGACAATTAACTGACATAGTTGATGAATTGAAAATCCCAGTACTTGCCTATGGAATTCGTACTGATTTTCTTGGCGAAACCTTTGCAGGTAGTGCTGCTCTTCTAGCCTGGGCTGATAAATTAGTTGAATTAAAAACTATTTGTCATTGTGGTAAAAAAGCCAATTTTGTCATGCGTTGTGATGAGCAAGGTAATGCCGTTAAAGGTGGTGAACAAATTGAAGTCGGCGGTAATGAGCGCTACGAGTCGCTCTGTAGAAAACACTTTAAAGCGCAGGTATGGTGCGATTAACGTAAGCTTATTTCAAGGATAAAAAAAGGATGCAGATGCATCCTTTTCTGTTTCTAGCGTTTGTCTTGAACTTAAATCAATCAACACTGATATGTTAAACAACTTAACAAAACTAATAACTTTAGAGTCAAGTCAAGTTAAGCTTAAATTAAGCAGAAATTGTCTGATAAACTACTGGCTGTGACTCTACAGATTTTTCAGTTATAGCTAACGCCGCTAAATATTGCTTACTGGCTTGTAAGGCAGAGTCTTTATCTCTTGCATGAACACGAGCGACAACATCACCACGATTAACTAGCGTACCAATAGGTAAAACTCTATCAAAGCCAACACTATGATCGATTTGTTGACCATTTGCTGTTCTACCACCTTTTAAGCCAACAACAGCCATACCAATATCACGTGTTTGCATGCCGACAATATAGCCATGGGTAGGTGCAATTATATCTAAGATTACTTCAGCACGTTCCATTAAACGCCATGGATCTTCCATAAAATCGCTCGGACCGCCTAGAGCATGAATGATTTTGCCAAAAAGTTCTGCAGCTTCACCAGAAGCTAAAACGCCGTTGATTTTTTTCAGTGCAACTTCTTCATTTTCTGCAATTTTGCTACTTATTAGCATAGCTTTTGCTAAAGCAACAACAACGGCATGTAAACGAGGCTCACGCAACGTACCGTTTAAATATTTAACCGTTTCAGCCATTTCTAAGGCGTTACCTGCCGTAGCACCTAGCACCTGATTCATATCAGTGATAATAGCTTGTGTTGGTACACCTGCGCCATTGGCAACATTAACAATGCTTTGCGCTAAAGCTTTAGCATCGTCAATATTAGACATCATTGCACCATTACCAACTTTGACATCCATTACCAATGTATCTAGCCCTGCAGCGAGTTTTTTAGACAATATAGAAGCGGTAATCAATGGAATAGATTCAACGGTAGCGGTAATATCTCGAATACCGTACAAACGTTTATCAGACGGCGCTAAATTGTCAGTTTGAGAAATTATCGCAACACCTAAGTCTTTAACAATGCGTTTAAATTCACTGGTACTAGGTTGGACATTAAAGCCTTGGATGCTTTCTAATTTATCTACTGTACCGCCGGTGTGACCTAAGCCTCGACCAGCAATCATCGGTACATAAGCACCACATGCCGCAACGATTGCAGCTAACATGAAACTAACCTTGTCACCAACACCGCCAGTTGAATGCTTATCTACTATCGGTCCATCTATTTCAGGCCAACTTATAACATCGCCAGAATTTTTCATCGCCATAGTAAAGTCGATGATTTCTTGCGTGTTCATACCCTTTTGGTAAATGGCCATTGCCATTGAACCCGCTTGTGCATCATTAAAGTTTAATGTTACTAAACCATCAACAAAATACTGAATTTGTTCTTGGGTAAGTGAGCCACCGTCACGTTTTGTCCGAATTATTTCTTGTGGTAATAACATTAATTTAAATCCTTATTTTCAAGTAAATCTTTTGGCGTAAATGCATCCGGTAATAATTCATTTACTGTCCATTGTTTTTGTTCATTGTTATGGTTAACAGCTATCACTAAAGCTTCAGGCGATAAAAACTCGACAATGACTTGTCGACAAGCTCCACAAGGAGGCGTTAGCTTCTCTTGATTGGTATAAATAACAATAGCGGAAAATTTTCTCTCACCAGATATTACACCTTGCGCTAAACAATTACGCTCTGCACATACAGTTAAACCATAGGAAGCGTTCTCAACATTACAACCTTTGACGATCTTTCCTGAAGTCGTTAATGCAGCAGCACCTACATGGAACTTGCTATAAGGCGCATAAGCTTTATTAAAAGCATCTTTTGCTGCCTCTCGTAGCCCTAAGAATTCATTATTTTTTATATTCGACATTTTTAAACCCTTTAACTGACCATATGGTCAACTTACCAGTCATCCTAATTAATCGGTCATAGAAAAGCAACTTAAAAATCTTCTGATCCCCTGATTACGGTGTAATAAAGGATAGATCCCTTCACCATAATCATAGTATGAAATAAAAGGTAAAAAAAAAGCCAACATAAATGTTGGCTTTTGATACAAGGGTTATGAAAAATTAGAAAGTGTATTTAACACCAATTTTCATGCTCCAAGTTGACTCACGGTCTTTAAATCTAGCTGGAGTCTCATTTTCATCAATATTTGCAGTTGTATAAACATATTGACCTGCATCATTGATGCTGTAATCAAGTAACTCTGTAGATGATTGACCAAATGGTAATTGATAAACACGTGCTGCACGAGCATCAAAGAATGCTAAGGCGTTCTTAATATCAACATAGAATAAACCTTTATGTCCATCAAAAAATCCTGGGATTTCTTGTTCTAGACGTAAGTCCATCGTTGTTGTCCATGGCGCGTTATGTGAGTTTTTATCAATGTAACCACCGTCAGAGCTAATACCTGCTTCAGCTAACTCAGCCATAATATCGTCATAGCTCATGCCATTGTCAAAATCTACAGCTGGGTCACTAGCATCAGTTGGGATATAAACTAAGTTTGAAGTTGTTAAATCAAGATTGCCCGAGAAACCACTGCGGTTATTATAACCTAATACATAGCTAAATGGACGACCTGACTTACGCTCCCAGAACATGTGCACACCAGTGTTATAACCTTCAAATAATTCTGCATTATATGAAAGGTTCATGGTTAAACGATGTTTCACTTGATAAGCTGAAGTACCTACAGTCGGGTTTTCAGGATCAAGCACTGGGTTAAAGTTATAAGCCGTGTTTGTTGAAGTACCTGTAGCATCTATACGGTTACGAATAGTTGAATGAGTGTAAGAGAAATTCGCTTTAAAGCCATTCTGCCAATTTTTAGCTAATGTTAATGTTTCTATTAGCGTATGACCGCCGGTAGTATTTGTTAACATTACGTCACGTGCATCACGATCTGGATCAGCGAAGGTGTAAATTGGACGACCATCAACAGTATAACCTGCATTACCTTTAGAGGTATCTAAAGTACGTGATAAGTCAGACCAAATCATGTCTTTCTGAACAGCTTTGTAAAGTACTTCACCACTAATACGCCAATCATCTCCTAAGCCTATATTGCTAAAGTCAGCTATATAATCAGCAGCTAAGCTATATTGCCAAGTAGTTGGAATATCAAAGTTAGGATCAATGGTATCAATATTTGTATTTGGACCACCTAACTCAGATTGTGAAATTTTATCTTGTGCATGTTGAGGAATACTGTTTGGATCAGCATCTTGCAAGAATGTGCTGGCAGCAATTGGGTCACCAAAAGTACGATATAACGCGATTCTTGAACCATCGTTGGTAAATGCATTTGAAATAAATACATTAGGACGACCACCACTAAACAAACCAGCACCACCGCGAATAGTTAAATCATCGGTTGCATTCCACGTAAAGCCTATACGAGGTAGAAGTACGCTTAAACCATCCAAGTTTTCATTATTTTCAAAACCATAACGTTCAACAAAACTTGCGTTAACATTTGGTTTATCTTTGTTAGTTGTTGTTTCATAACGTAAACCGTAAGTTACGTTTAATGAATCATTTACATCCCAACTATCTTCAATATATAAAGAGTGGTTACCTAATGCGAATGCTGCCGCGGCATCATCACGATTAAGGCTAGGGTTATTTTGATATTCAAACCAATCTGCAATACCCGCTTCATAATCGTCAATGCTTTCAAAATACCAAGAACCTAAGTAATGCTGCATAAAGATGTTGTAAACGTCTACTTTCTCGTATTCCCAACCAAATGAGATCGCGTGTTCTTCGTAAAGGTACTCACCACTTACACGAACTTGTAAAGTTTCGTTAGTTAACTGGTTAGCATGACGGCTATCATCAGCGCCGAGCATGATTTCACCGCCCCCAACAGTATCAATTTTAACTTCACCGAACTCTAAACCGCCAAGAGAAACTTGACCGTTAACTGACTCTTTCTTAGAAACTTTAACTTCTGTTGAAAAATCTTCATTCCAATATGAGAATAATTGGCCAACATAAGTATCGAATTCGTTAGAGCGATTATACCAATGTGAAGAAAGGTATAAATCATCAGAACGACCGCCACCTTGGTTACCTGCACTGTTGCTTGAACCATGAGAATAGGTGAATGATGCACGATGGTCATCGTTGATGTTCCAATCAAGTTTCAAAGAGTATTTTTCATCTTCTAACGGAATTGAATTATCCCAACTACCTGCCTCATAACCATATTTATCTCTAGAGATTTGTACAACACGGTCAACTTCGGCTTGTGATACCTGTGAAACTTTATTCGCTACGTTAGAGTCAGATGGACCTTTATCAACAGAGCTCGGTGATTCAAAAGTTTCATAAGATGCGAAAAAGAATAATTTATCTTTAATGATTGGACCACCAAGAGTAGCACCCCAACTTTCTTCATCAAAGCTTAAATCAAGTCTGTCACCATCACCAGTGATAGGTTCACCAGCCCAATCATCTTTCGCTTGTTCGAAAAACATTGAACCATGAAAGTCATTAGTACCAGATTTTGTTACAACACTAATTTTACCACCAGAGAAACCGCCTTCTTTGGCAGTAAATGGTGCGATAGCTACACTGATTTGATCAATTGAATCAAAACTAATAGGTGAACGCTCAGTTGGGTAACCGTTACCGGCTAAACCAAAATCATCATTAAGGTTTACACCATCAACCGCTAAACTGTTATATCTAGGGTTACTGCCCGCTAATGAAAGTGTATTACCGTCATTACCAACAACAGCCATCGGGTTTTGTCTAACGATGTCTTTTAAATCACGATTAAAAGCTGCAGACTTTGTTAAGTCATCGCCACTAAATACGCTTGATGAACCTTTTGAAGGGTCGAAGAATGTTGAAGAGCCTGTAACCGCAATACGCTCAATACTTGCATCTTCTAGAACTTCGTTAACACGGAAAACATCACCTAGAGTGATGTAGACACCTTCAAGTTTTTTGTCAGCATATACGTCAGAGTCAATCGTAATAGTGTATGGACCACCAACACGAAGGCCTTTTGCTGAGAAAGCTCCAGTTTCGTTTACTTTTAGAACTTTACGAGTACCTGATGGCTCATGAACGATCGTGATCGTTGCATCAGTTACAACATTACCACTCGCAGTGAGAATGTTTCCTCGAATTGAAGATGACGTATCATCAGCCATAGCTGATGTTGTCAATCCTAGTGCAAGTACAACCGCACCAGTAATGCGTGAGAGACGATGAGTTTTCATCATAGTTTTCCTTTGGTATAAGTTAAATTAATGTTTTGCAATATGTTTTATTAAAGTTATTTTTAGCTAATTATTATTTTTTAAACCTATTTCAGGGCAAATTAAAACAGAGTTTTATAACATTTTCATTACAATATTTTACACGTTACATTTTTCTTATTCCAATTTTTTAACTTATTCAAAGAGCCAAACACAACATAAACAATAAAACATCATAATAACAAAAACTTACGTAAAAATTTTAAACAGACTAAAAAAACCCTTATAACAGCAAGGGCAATATACACAAGCTGATATAACAAAAAATCATAAAAACAAACCATTTGGTCAAGATAAAATAAAGTATGATTTTAATTAAGTTCTATAAGGTCTGTAAAACATAAGATATATTAACCAAAAGGAAATATGAGCTTAATATGTCTTAAAAACTTATTAACTTATTAATACAAAGCACATTAAAACAGTGTCTTAACTAACGTTTTAAATTAAACTTAGTTATTAAAGACTGAAGATTTGAAACCTTTATGTAAAACGACTATGAACATGATGAACTTAAGCAAACAATCATCAGTTTCATATTGGTGATCTTATTCATGATTTTTTTACACTGTTAAACAATAAATAACTATCCAGTATTGACGTTAGAGATAACGTTCATAAAATTAATTTTATAACTTAAAAGGTTATTCGTGTGAGCAACAAGACCGGTAATGAAAAACAAGGAAGTATTCGCGCTCGAAGTGAAGCTGTTATATTAGCTGCGGCCCAAAAAGAATTTATTCTTCAGGGTTTTAAAGGCGCGACAGTACAATCTATTGCGGATACTGCAGGTTTACCTAAAGCCAATGTATTATATTATTTTAAAAATAAAGAAAACATTTATCACGCTGTTTTACAATTAACACTTGATACTTGGGATCAAGGTATTGGTGAGCTCGATATTAAAGATGGACCTGTTCTAGCCATTGAAAAGTTTATTGCGGCAAAAGTTAAGATGTCTTTTGAACACCCACAAGCATCTAAAATTTACGCAATGGAGATCATTCAAGGTGCATTACATTTAAAAGACTTTGCACGAACTTACCTAAGACAATGGGTTCGAGAAAAAGCTAAAGTTTTTCAAGTGTGGATTGATAGCGGTGAAATGAAAGATGTTGACCCGGTTAAATTAATTTTTCTTATTTGGTCTTCTACACAGCATTATGCGGATTTTGAACAACAGATCCTTACCATTATGAACCGCGCCGATTACGAAGAAGATGACATGAAGCAAGTGACCGAGTTTTTAACCGACTTTATCTTACGTGGTTGTGGTCTTAAGTAGGAGTCAAGATGAAAAAATTAACCAATTTTATAGCAACTACATTGCTAGTTTATTCAGGGGCTGCTATGTCACATGCATCTAAAGTTCCATCATCGAGTATTCGCATTGCAACATTCAATGTTAGTATGGAGGCCCTTAATTACTCACCTTCAACGCCTGAAGGTGAGGTAAAAGCAACAGCTAATGAATTAACCCTCGCTTTAAAGAGCGATAATCAACAAATTAAAAATATTGCAGAAATAATTCAACGAGTAAACCCTGATATTATTTTACTCAACGAATTTGATGGTAATGACGAAAGTCATCAATCATTGAAGCTATTTATCACGCAATACTTAGCGAAAAGTCAAAATGGTCATGCGGCTATCGACTACCCCTACTTTTATCAAGGCCCGGTTAATACTGGTGTTGCCTCAAATTATGACTTAAATAACGACAATAAAATTGGCCAATTACCTAACGACGCATTCGGCTACGGGCTTTATTCGGGTCACTTCGCCATGGCTTTATTATCAAAGTACCCCATTGTTGAAAAAGATATTCGTACTTTTCAGATGTTTAAATGGCGAGATATGCCAAATGCCTTACAGCCGATTACTCCTGCAACAAATACCCCTTGGTATAATGAACAAGCTTGGAATAACTTTCGCTTATCGTCTAAGTCACACTGGGATATCCCAGTAAGCATCAACGGTAAAGAATTACATGTACTAGCCAGTCACCCTACTCCACCAGTATTTGACGGGCCGGAGGACAGAAACGGAAAACGCAATTTCGATGAAATTCGCTTTTGGATAGATTACCTAACACCAAGTGCTGCTTCTTATATTTATGATGATAATAAAAAGTATGGTGGTCTTGCTGAAGATAAAGCCTTTGTTATTTTAGGCGACTTAAATGCTGATTCGGTTGATGGAAATGCTATCAAATCAGGCATAAATCGCCTGATCAACCACCCGCGTGTTAATGACCCTAAACCTACCAGTGAAGGCGGTAAATTACACCGACCAGAAAATCCTAACGCTAAATACCATACTGCTTATTGGGGTATGAGAGCAGATTATGTCTTGCCAGAGAAGTCGCAGCTCAATATTTTAGATTCTGGTATATTTTGGCCAACAAAAGAAACGAAAGAATTTAGCTTAATTAAAGATCGTGCGGCATCATCAGATCATCGTATGGTCTGGGTCGATATTGAGTTTAAATCGCATAATAACAATGCTAAGCCGTAGTAAAAACAAGTATCTGGTAACTTAATCTATTAACTTTAGAATAAAGCGAAAAATAAAAATGAAAAAAATTGTCCCAACGTTATTAACAAGTTTGCTTATTATGTCTTGTAGTCAGCTACAGACTTTAAATAACGCTGAAAATAACACCGTTGTAAAAGCAGCAGACTTGCCTAAAAATATTATCATGATCGTTGGTGATGGTATGGGGCCAGCATATACTACAGCCTATCGTTATTTCCATGACGATCCAACGACACCTGAGCTAGAGACCACGGTATTTGATCGCCACTTTGTTGGCATGAGTAGCACTCATCCTGCTCCTGAATCAGGTTACATTACAGATTCAGCCGCTAGTGCTACCGCGTTATCAACTGGCGTTAAAACATATAACGCGGCAATTGGTTTAGACACCAACAGACAACCTGTGGAAACAGTTTTAGAGTACGCGAAAAAAACCGGTAAAAAAACTGGTGTTGTCGCAACTTTACAAATCAATCACGCCACACCAGGCTCATACTTAGCCCATAATGTTCATCGTTATAATTACAATGAAATTGCTGATAGCTATATTGATGACGGTATTAAAGCAGACCTATATTTTGGTGGTGGATGGAAGTACTTTATTCGCGAAGATAGAAACCTAGTTAACGAGTTCATTGCATCAGGATTTCACTATATTGATAGATATAGTGACATTAATACATTACCTGCAAACAAACCTGTTTTAGGATTATTTGCTGATACTGGTTTACCTTGGGCATTAGATGATAGCAATAAGTTCCGACTGTCAATGATGGCTAAAGCTGCCACTAAACAGCTTGAAAATAAAAATGGCTATTTTATGTTGATTGAAGGTAGCCAAATTGATTACGGCGGACATGCTCGTGATATTGCTGCTGCAATAACTGAAATGGATGACTTAGCTAAAACGCTTGAATATCTGGAGACTTATGTTGCAGAAAACCCAGATACTTTAGTGGTTATCACAGCCGATCACAGTACTGGTGGTTTAACTATCGGTAAAAAGACTGGTCGTACAGATGACGATATTAATAGTAAATACCTTTGGAAACCTGAATTTTTACGCACGATGACCATGTCACCAGAAGCGATTGCTAAAAAATTCACTACCGATACGCTTTCACTTGAAGATGTATCTACATTAATTTCATTTGAAATCACTGACACTGATATGGCTAATCTAGTTCAAGCTAAACTTGAAGATAGCGCCATTGTTTCAGCGTTTAATGCCCTTTCAGATGCCGATAAAAAAGGTCAAAGAGTACCTCGTGCTTACCAGTCTACGCTAAATGTGCTGACAAAATTAATTGATATGAAAACCAACACCGGTTGGGGCTCAATTAGTGCGTCAGGTACGCATACTGGTATCGATGTGCCGGTATTTGCTTTTGGTAAAGGCAGCGAAGCCTTTAAAGGTTTTCAAGACAATACCGACATAGCAAAGAAAATTTTCACTTTGCTAGGTAAAAAATAAACCGTTAAGACTTTACAAATAAAAAGATAAAAAACGCCGAGTAATTGTTGATTACTCGGCGTTTTTCTTTTTAATAAGCCATTTATATGACGTAAAGATTAATATTTGATCTAAAGTTACTTAAGCTAAGATTACTTAGCCTCTTCTGCTAGCACTTGATTGAAACGGGCAAAGCCTTTTTCAAGATCTGTAATTAAATCATCAACGTTTTCTAAGCCTACATGTAAGCGTATCAATGGATACTGGTAAGGCCAAGTTGTCGCTGTTCGCATCTTATTAACGTTAGCAATGCCTAATATTAAGCTTTCGAAACCGCCCCACGAGTAGCCCATTTTAAAATGTTCCATGCCATCTAAAAGTGCGGTTAATGCGGCGTTGTTACCTTTATTTAAAACAAACGAAAACAAACCATTTGAACCAGTAAAATCGCGTTCATAAAACTCATGACCTGGACATGAAGGTAATGCCGGATGCAATATCGTTTCTACCTCAGGTCTTGTTGCTAGCCAATCAGCAATTTTAAGTGCACTAGCTTGATGCTGCTGTAAACGAACACTTAAGGTTCTAATACCTCGCATGGCAAGGTATAAATCGTCTGGTGAGGTACATTGACCCATAATGTAACTGCTTTCACGCAGCTGTGGCCAATGTTCGCTCGTTGCCGTCGCTGTACCTAACATGACATCAGAATGGCCGACAATATATTTTGTTGCCGCTTGAATTGAAATATCTACACCATAATCAAAAGGCTGAAAATTGACCCCGGCTGACCAGGTATTATCCAACATTACAATACAGTTATGACGATGTGCCACTTCGGCTATAGCCGGAACATCTTGTACTTCCATGGTAATTGAGCCGGGAGATTCGAGAAAAACCACACGGGTATTAGGTTTAATTAACGCTTCAATACCACTGCCAATTAACGGGTCGTAGTAGCTAGTTTCAATACCTAATTTAGCTAATATTTTATCGCAATAATCACGCGTTGGCTCATAAGCGTTATCAACCATTAAAATATGATCGCCCGTTTTAACGAAAGCTAATATCGCATTAGTGATAGCAGCAGTACCTGACGGATATATCGCACAGCCTGCGCCGCCTTCTAGCGTTGTCATGGCATCGCTAAAAGCAAAAGAGGTAGACGTACCACGACGGCCATAAAACAAGACCTGATTAGTTTTATTGGCGGTAGCATGCTTCATTTCTTTAACAGAGTTAAACACGACAGTAGAAGCACGCTCTACCGGTGGGTTTACAACACCACGTGTCCATTGACTTTTTCGGCCCGCATTGATTATTTTGGTTTCTTTTTTCATCTCAAAGTTTATTCCGCAGTTAAATTCAGTTTTCGGAAAATAAGGACACAGCTATCAAAATATTATAGCTATCTAGCCATCTATAATACATATAACGTGAATCAATACAAGAAGCACGCTTTATTTTGTCATATCATAGATGCGTAATTTATTGTTGAGCTGTAATTTCGTCGATAAACTTGAATTGCTACTTTATTAACCATTAAAATCACAAATCAAATAGGTTCATTTGGCTATTAGTAATTTCGTCAAAACTGGTATTAATAAAGGGCAAAATAGCATCGGCTACTGCCATTAACTGTCGGTCGATATAAAATTGATAATCTAACGCCGCACTCTGACAACCTTTAGCTTGCGGGCCACTGGTTGTCATCACGTATTCAATCCAGCCTTTGTTTTGATATTTAAGAGGTTTGCCTTGCTGCTGATAAATTTCATCCGCTAAACGTGCAGCTCTGACATGTGGTGGTACATTCTTAATATACAAATCGAGTTTTCGTCGCAAGCGTTTACGATAATAAAGTAGATGATCATTTTTACCTGATAAGGTATCCGCTACCATCGTTTTTACGTAATCATCGACAGGCTCATTGTTAAATACTTTCAGGTACAAGGCGCGTTGAAACTGCTTGGCAAGCTCAGTCCAGTCGGTGCGGACACTTTCTAAGCCTTTAAAAATTAATTGCTGTTCATCGCCCTTTTGAACTAAGCCTGCATAACGTTTTTTGGTGCCAATTTCTTGGCCGCGAATGGTCGGCATTAAAAACTTACTAAAGTGAGTTTCAAATTCTATTTCTAGCTCACTGGTAATATCAAATTCAGTTTTCAAAAGCGCTTGCCACTTTAGATTAATTTCATCCTGTAAGCTTTTACCTAGCGCTCTACTCGCATCTGCACTTTGTTCATCGCCTACATGGACAAATATCGAATCGGTATCACCATAAATTACTTGATAGCCTTTCGCTTCAATCCAAGTTTTGGTGGTTTTTAAAATACTGTGGCTACGCTTTGTAATAGAGCCTGCTAAGCGAGGATCAAAAAACCGACAACCTGTTGAGCCTAGGATCCCGTAAAAGGAATTCATAATAATCTTTATCGCTTGGGACAACGCTGCATTTTTATCTTTTTTGGCGATATCACGTTCTTTCCACAGTTCGGTAATTATATCGGGTAGGAAGTGCTTCTCTCTTGAGAAATATGCACCATCGTAGCCTTCTATTGCCGTTTCTGGCGACTTTAAGCCTTCGATTAAGCCCATAGGGTCAATATTAAAACTGCGGATAATACTGGGATATAGGCTCTTAAAATCTAACACCAGCACATTTTGGTAAAGTCCTGGGGTTGAATCCATGACAAACCCACCAGGGGATTCAAAACCTTGCTCGCCATCGCCCATGTTTGGAGCAACATAACCACTGCGATGCAACTTCGGCAGGTATAAATTATTAAAAGCCGCCACAGAGCCACCGATACGGTCAATCGACAATCCTGTTAATTGTGCTCTGAGCATCGCGAACTCTAACAATTGCGTATGCTGAAAAATTAACAACACTAAACGACAGTCTTCCAAGTTGTAAGTCGCTAACGCGGTTTTATCATGATAAAAATTATCCGTTATTTCCTGCACGCGATTATCGACATCAGTCACTTTTTTGCCGATGCCTAACAAGGTATTAGCGACATTATCTAGAGAGAAACTTGGGAAATTGTAAGTTGCGGTTTTCAGTAAATCGATACCATCGAGTACGACCCGACCGTTAATTTCAATGAACTGCTGATCACTGACTTTATTTTTACGCCAATAAGGCACTCTACCATCGCGGCCAATAGCAAACTTTAGGCTGTGTAAATCAAAACGCTTTTGTAATAAATTAAAATCAAAGTTAATCACGTTCCAACCAACAACGATATCGGGATCATGTTGTTCAAACCAGGCTAATAAACTCAGTAATAGTTGTTTCTCGTCAGCTTGCCAAACAATATCAATATTATTTTCGTTAGTTTTTGGCTGCTCAAGTAAGATTTCTTCAGCGTTGGCAATCATTAACACTTGCTGACTATGTTCGCTGTATAAACCAATGGAATACAGCTCACCAGACATTGAACACTCTATATCAAGCGAAACTGTGCTCAGGGTGATGTCTTTTTGCAGGGCTTTATCAATACGTTTACATTTTGCTTTTTCAAAACGTTGATAGCACATATTTGATTTTTTATTATGAGTATAAGTTAATGGCTGTGTTTGCTGGCCGTCGAAGATAATATCCGCGGTAATAAAGCGCTCCATCAAAAAGCGATCATCCGGTCGAATATCATCTTCATAACACTTAACGCCCTGCAGTTTTAGGGCTTCACGTGCTTGATAAAACTCTCTTAGCGTTAAAAAGTACAACGCTGTCACACTTTCTTGGTTAAAGGCTTTAAGTGTCACCGGCTTTATTTCGTCGATATTAATGTTTTCTCTGCTTAAAACATTTTTTGCTTTTTCTGCGGCGTTGTTTTCAACAAAAAACACTGCGCGTTCATTTTCAACCACCAGTTGTACTGGGCCCTGCGGCGTTTTTAACCACAATGTGATGACAATGGCATTATTGCTATCAGTAGCACTACGCGTTAACAAAAAACCACGTTTATGGTCTGTTGGCAGTGTTGATTCGCTTAAATGTACAGGAGAAAGTTGCATTAATGGTTCTAATTGTTCACGACAAACTGTTAATATATACAGCAGTGTAAATCATCTATTGTCGATAGGAAACTACAGCCGCTATGTTAAGCGATAAAATTAAACAAGTTATACGAACCTCCTACAAGGCGATAGGTGAAAACCTAACTAACTTTAACCCGCGTAAACAGCAAACTTTTTTAATTGCTGAAATTGCTAAAACTTTGGCGGGTGATTACGACAAAGTCCGTAAAATTATTACTATTGAAGCCGGCACAGGCACTGGAAAGTCATTGGCATATGCACTTGGCTCGATTCCATTAGCGTTAAGTCGTGATAAAAAAGTCTGTATCGCAACAGCAACAGTGGCATTGCAAGAGCAGTTGGTCGACAAAGACTTACCTTTTTTGAAAAAGCATAGCGGTTTAGACTTTAACTTTACCTTAGCAAAAGGTAGACAACGTTATGTTTGCCGCCAAAAACTTGCGATGGCCGTGGCAAATGACGATAGTCCACAAACTGGATTTACCTTTGCAGAAAAACCACAAGCAAGTGATATTCGCACCCTTAATAAAATGCATAAAGCGCTTAATGATAACACTTGGCCTGGTGATATTGACGCTTGGCCTGAGCCAATTAATCATCATATTTGGCAACAAATACAAGCCGACAAACATAGCTGCTTAAAACACTTATCTGATCACAGTCATTGTCCATTTCATAAAGCTAGAGAATCCATGGAAGCGGCCGATGTCGTGGTAGTAAACCATAGTTTATTACTCGCTGATTTGGAGCTAGGAGGCGGCCGAATTTTATCGGCACCTGAAGATACTTTTTACATAATTGACGAAGCTCACCACCTACCAAAGGTTACGCGTGACCATTCTAGCGCCAACCTAACCATCAAGGGAGCCATTGACTGGCTTGGAAAGTTACAAGAAACAGGTGACAAAATTGCAAAATTGGTAAAATCCAACAGTGCGATATCACCATCAATAAAATTAGCTGACGATTGCCAAGATATTCTGACCGACATGCAAAAAGTCTTAAGCTTAATTGACAATAATCGCAGCGTTTATTTCCCACTGAATGACTCGAACAACACAAAATTTTTGTCACAAAACTCAGCACCACAATATCGTTTTGAAAACGGCATAATTCCACAATCTTTAAAAAATTGGGCGGAAGATTTAGCCGAAAGTTCGAAGAAATGTTTAGCGCATTTGAACAAGCTTTATAATATGTTGATGGAGTCGGTAAAAGATGGCGAAACACAAATGTATTTAGCTGAGCCGATGTTAGCTGAAGCTGGATTTATGATCCAACGCTTGGAGAACTTTAATGCCCTTTGGCTAATGTACGCAAAATCCGATAGCGATAAAGGTGCTCCGATGGCGCGTTGGTTAGAGCAAATTGAAGGTAAGCGAAGCGATTATTTGATCAGCGGCTCACCTATCGAAGTCGGTTTTACCTTAGAAAATATGTTGTGGTCAAAATGCGAAGGCGCGGTGTTATGCTCTGCCACTATTTTAGCATTAAATTCATTTGATCATTTTCGCCGACAAGCCGGTTTAAGAACCGATGACGGCAGTCAATATCAAAAAGTGGACTCTCCGTTCGATTATCAAAATAACGCCCAGCTTATTGTGCCTAAAATGCAGTATGAACCTAGTGCCGACCAATTCACCGATGAGCTTATTACCAAGCTGCCGGAGCAAATCAAGCGCGGTAAAGCAACGCTGGTGTTGTTCTCTTCTTATTGGCAAATGGATAAAGTCGTGACCGCCCTGCGCGAAAAAACAAAATTGAGTATTTTAGTACAAGGCGAGCAGTCTCGACAAAAAATTATCGAAAGCCACAAAGCCCTTTGCGATAAAGGCGAAGAGAGTATTATTTTTGGTACGCAAAGTTTTTCAGAAGGGTTAGATTTACCCGGCGATTACTTAACCAATGTTATAATTACCAAATTACCCTTTTCAGTACCTTCATCACCGGTAGAAGAAGCGCAAGCAGAATACATTACGGCAAAAGGCGGTAATCCGTTTATGTCAATATCTGTTCCTGAAACCTCGAAAAAGTTGATTCAAGCAACAGGACGACTACTCAGGAATGAGAAAGATTACGGCGTGATCACACTGATGGACCGACGTGTGGTTAATAAACGTTATGGCAAAGACTTGTTGAACTCGTTACCGCCTTTTAGACGTATTATCGAGTAAACGTTATTTTTAATGTTTTAAACACCAGCCTGTAATTGGCTGGTGTTCATTAACTTAATACACTTTAATTAACAGTTAGTTATTGTAGTTATCTATAGAAGTTATCTATGTTGATCTATCAAAATGGCATTACCGTCGGGATCTAAAAATGAAAAGCTCGCTGGTCCTTGCGCTTCAGGAATGCTTTTACTGGTTATTTCAATACCTTGTTGCTCTACCTTGGCGAGTAATTCCCTGACATCAGTGAAGTTATCGAGCTCCTCTGCGGTATTAGCCCAGCCGGGATTAAAGGTCAAAATATTACCTTCAAACATTCCTTGAAATAGCCCAATATTGGTTTCGCCATTTTTCATAATCAAATAATGGTGCTCTAGTGCGCCAGCAACAATATTAAAACCTAACTTTTGATAGAAATCTCGTGAAACTTCAAGATTTTTTACGGCTAAACTTACTGAAAAACAGTCCAATTTCATGGCAAACTCCTTACATTTATTAAAAGCTTATTCAAATACCCAGTTAACCGAGTAACTAAATCACTTTGTTATCATCATGATAGTTAATATATCGCCACCCTGCTTGTTATTTTAATTGATGCTTTAAATTGATTTTGTGATTCATGACACAAATGAAATAAAAAAACCAAGGTTAATGACCTTGGTTTTTACATTGGCTGCTATCTACAGACTTTATTTAGTTGGGTTATTTTTTAAATAGCCATATGTTGCTAACTGCTAAAATTGACTAGTGCACCTCCTATGAAATCCAGCGGATTTAATTACGTTATAAAATAGACTCCTAAACAATTGAAAATATTACATTTAAAAAATGATTAGATATTAATAACCTTGCTAGTTTTTAGCTGTTTGAGTGTTTTCTGAGTTATTTGTTTTATGCGCCAGCGCGGTATTTTTTAGTTTTATCACTACACGACGGTCATAAAAACTGACTTCTTTATCAACCGATGCTACAACGGGTTGCTGCTCACCAAAGGCAAATAGATTAATCCTATCTGCATCAACACCTTGATCAATCAATGCGTTTTTAACGGCATTGATCCGTGCTAACGATAATGCTTGGTTTAACTCGTCACTGCCTTGTTTATCGGTATAACCTGATAAGTCTAAGGTCAAATTAGGCGACTGCTGAACAATGCGAGCTAAGCTAGCAATTTGCTCTTGATAATGTGACTTGATTTCACTTGAGCCTGTTGAAAATTGTAAGCTCATCAATAAGTTTTGTGCTTGTAATAAGCTTGCTGATTGATAGTTCTTCTCTAGTGCTAACAGTTCTTGTTGATAGCTTTGTTCTGCTTGTTCAATCTTATCTTGGTAGCGCGCTAATGCGCTTTCGTTACTTTGTTTCTCTGCTTGATAAGCCGTAGATAACATTTCAATTTCATCCGCTGCATTGATATTTTTAACGATGATGTTACCTGCTAAGCCAGTAAGAAATGCCCCCAATGGTCCCCCTAAAAGTCCGCCGATGACCATGCCTGTGCCAAATCCAATTTCTTCTTTTAATTGCGCCGATTTTTTCTGTTCAAGGTCTGCATGCGCAGATTGTTGATAAGAAGTAGCAAAAACTGGGCTAACTGTTAAAGCCGATATTAATGCCGCGTTAATTAATGTTTTTGCAGAAAAAATTTTATTGCTGCTGCTTGTTGCAAAGGTGAAAGGTGTATTACTAGCTGCGTTGTTAGTGACGTTGATTAAGTTAGTTTTCATGTTGTTACCCCGTGTAAAGTAGTTGTCGTTAATACTTGCTAGCTAAGTTAATTAAGTGTTTAGCTGGCTGCTTTGTTTTGATGGTTGTTATTAAAACGCAAAAAAACGACGGTTAAAGGACGCAAATGTGACAATTCAATGAGCAAATGTGGCAAGATTATGGCAATTGCAATAATTAGCAGCACAAGGCAGATATTTTCGATATTATCTGCCCATCATCACCCAAGGATACGTAATAACCATGTCGAAACGGATTGCTATAGTCGAAGATGACGCTGCTATCAGAGAAAACTACGCTGATGTATTGCGTTTACAAGGCTATCAAGTACAAACCTACGCTAATAAAGCCACAGCCATGCAAGCTTTTAACCTACGCTTGCCCAATTTAGCCATTCTAGACATTGGCTTAGAGCATGAATATGACGCTGGTTTTGAGCTATGTCAGTGGCTTAGATCTATGTCGACAACTTTACCGATTATTTTTTTAACCGCACGTGACAGTGATGTTGATACAGTATCAGGCCTGCGTATTGGTGCTGATGATTACCTCACCAAAGACATTAGCTTGCCGCATTTATCTGCACGAATTGCCGCGCTTTTTCGTCGCCAAGATGCACTTGGCAAACCTCAACAAGCCGATCATATGTTAAGCCTTGGGCCATTAACGGTTGATAGCCAACGTATGAGCATTCAATGGCAAGAGCAAACTGTCGATTTAACCATCACTGAATTTTGGATGTTATATGCACTAGCAAAACATCCCGGCCATGTAAAAAATCGTAGTCAATTAATGCAAGATTCAAAAATATACGTTGATGACTCAACCATCACCTCACACATCAAGCGAATTCGTAAAAAATTTGTTCAACTCGATAGCAGTTTCAATTGTATCGAAACGGTTTACGGCATGGGTTATCGTTGGAATCAAAGCCCTACTACCGTTACAGAAAGCTAGGTAAGAATGACAATGAAGTGGCGTTTTGGCTTAAGAAGTAAGCTGTTTTTATTATCGAGTTTTTTATTCTCCATTCCTTGGTTTGGTTATCAATATGTATGGGAGATGGAAAAGTACTTAAGATATGGCCAAGAGCAAACCATTATCGGCACGGCTCGGGCACTTGCTACTGCGATGCATGAACGTGCCAATTTATTTAATAATCAAGCCAGTTTTTTACCGAGCGTGGAAAAAGGCAAAGACTTATACAGTTATGGTCTATCAGCACCGATCCAACTAGATGGCTTAAATAATGACTGGCCAGACTTTGCTAATAAAGCGCATTTTTATCAGCAAAATAATCAACTATATAAAAAATTACCTCCGGAGAAATTATCAGTAAACCTGACGGCGGCTGTTGGTACATTTGGTAAGTATTTATATTTATATTTTGCCGTTATTGACGATAAGGTTATCTATCGAGATAAAAATGCCCGCAGTATAAGCAATAACGATCATCTCGAGCTTGCCTTTATTAACCCTGAAGGTGTTTTCAGCCGTTTTATCATCAGTAATAAAACCACAGGTTGGATTGACGCTTACCGTATCACGGATATCAAAGATGAGATTCCAGTGCCAGCAAGGCAGATACAAGGTCATTGGCGGGATACCACACAAGGCTATAACGTTGAAATACGCGTACCCTTGACAGAATTTAACGATAATATAGCCTTTGCAGTACATGATGTGGACAGCCCATTAGGCGCTATTGAAACATCAATTGGCTCGGCTGACCCGAGTTCGGCGGAAACTCTAGGCACTATATTAGTTCCCTCACCTGAAATCGAGCGCATTGTAAAAGGCATGAGTTATACCAACTCAAGTATTTGGGTAGTGGATCAACATCACCGTGTTTTAGCGACAACAGGTGATATAAAAAATGCCAGTGGTGTGTGGAACAAACATGTCAATGTCAACAATCAACTTAATGATAATACTGATGATAATTTTCTATTAGCGGCATGGCGAACATTTGAAACTAATATTCTTAAGCCCCTTTATGAGAACATTCTGACTCAACCCCCAAGTAACTTTATTGATCAACTTTATGATTCTGAAAACCTTACCGGTAAACATATTGAAAGCGCTCTCGCGGGGGAACCGATGTCGCAGTGGCGTTTAACCACTGACCAAAAAGCGGTTGTGCTTTCAGCTGCTTATCCCATTTTTATTGATGAACATGTTAAAGGTGTGGTGATTGTCGAAGAAACTACCAACGGTATTCGTACACTGAGAAACCAAGCGCTTGAAAAGCTCTTTAGTTCAATTATTGCCATTATGTTATTGGGTGCATTTGCGTTTTTCTTATTCGCTTCTCGTATTTCAAATCGGATCAGAACCTTAAGTAATCAAGCTGAATTAGCGATTGATGAACATGGTCGCATCAACGGCACAGTTGATACCTCAACAACTAATGATGAAATTGGTGATTTATCACGCAGTTTTTCAACGGCAGTTAATCGCTTGGGTCAATATAATCATTACCTAGAAAATATGTCGTCGCGCCTTTCACACGAATTACGTACTCCGATAGCTGTTGTTCGCACCTCGTTAGAAACTTTAGCTATGCAGCAGCAATTAAAAGCTAAAGCCAATAGTGAAAATGATCAGCAAGGTTTAATAGCACAATCTACAGATGAAAATCCATATTTGATCAGAGCGCAACAAGGTGTTGAACGCTTAAGTTTGATTTTAACCAACATGAACGAATCAACTCGCATCGAAGAGATGTTGCACAACACGGAAAAGAGCTTATTCGATCTAAGCCAAGTTATAAATGGCTGCCTACAAGGTTATAAATTGATTTATCCAAAAGTAAATTTCATTTTTAATGATATCACTAGTGCGCAATATCAAGTGATGGGTTCACCAGAACATATTGCACAACTTTTAGATAAAGTTATCGCCAATGCCGTGGAATTTTCTAATGATAATAATGTTAGTGTAAATGTGGCTCGAGATAATAGTTATGCCACGGTAACCATCAGTAATAAAGGTGAATTATTGCCTGAGCAAATGAGTGAGCAACTGTTCGACTCTATGGTTTCAATCAGACAACAGCACAATAACGATCAACCTCACCTAGGTTTAGGTTTATATATCGCAAGACTTATTTGCCAATTCCATCATGGCACGATAAAAGCCCTTAATAATAAAGAGCAAAATGGGGTTGATGTGATAATTAAACTACCATTGCTAAATAAGCCCTAATAGTAGTGACATAGTTAACTGATCACCGAATTAGCAGTATTATCATTTATCTCAGACAATTTTAGCTGGCGATAAGTGCTCAGCAAATTAATTAAAATAACTAATAAAAGCCCCGATAAGTCCACCCAAAATCATTATTATACAAGGAATCCCAGAAAGCATTGCCCCTACAGCTCTAGAATTAGGCTCTTTAATATAGGCATTCAAATAAATAAGGCGCCCCACTAAATAAACAACCCCAAGCCCAGCAGCGTACATGTAGCTTACATAATATCCAAACGCCCACAGAGCAGGAATAAAACTAATTAATTGCTCAGCGGTATTACAATGAACTCGATAATATCGCTCAAACATTTCATTTCCAGTAGTTTGAGGTGCTTTGATTTCATATTTTTCTCGTGCGATGCCAACTTTTGCTCCAAAGTAAAAGTATTCTATAAGCGCAAACATTGTAACGATTGTTATTAATTCCATAAATAGCCTTAATTTTTATTTAAAAGTTGTTTAAAAAATATTAATACACTTTCTTAACCTGCTACCGGCTTAGCTTTGGAACAATAATTTTCCGGTTAACTTATCAAGACTACATAATTGATTGCAGGCTGTCTCATTGAAAATGTGTAAATAAGATGTATAGATTTTTTAGAACTATGGCTAGAGAAGACAATTACCACGTAACAAAAAGTAAATTAAGTGTAGTTTACTGCCAAAGATATGAACAAATTATTATGGGTGACTTAATGATTATCACAAACCCCATAGCATATTTGATGGTGCATGATTCATTATCACCATTGCTTATGTTAGCAATACAGTCTTAAGGCTATTTATTATTCGTTTTTATTTTTATTATCTAAAACATCTAAATATTTTTGGAAATAAGAATGAGTGAAGTAAAACAAAATCAAAATTATAGCAATGGTGAAAAAATTCGTCGTGAAGTAATGGGGGATGAGTTTGTCGATCGCGCTTTAAATAATGCCAATGAATTCGACCAACCATTGCAAGATTTAGTGATGGCAAATGCTTGGGGTAGTACTTGGACTAGAACTGATTTACCCAAAGATACCCGAAGTTTAGTTACAGTAGCTATGTTAATCGCCTTAAAAGCACCTAATGAATTAAAAGGCCATGTTCGAGGCGCATTACGTAACGGTGTCAGTAAAGAAGAAATAAGAGCGGTGATAATGCATGCTAGTGTTTATTGCGGATTTCCAGCCGCTTTTGAAGCGATGAGAGCAGCACGCGGAGTTATCGACACGTGGGAAGAGTAGATTTAGTATACAAGTTGTACAAGAGTTGATTGCAGGTAATACCGTAAACGACAAAGCATGGATGATGTTCACTAAGCTTTAAGTATTTAACTGTAAACTTAACATCATTAAATCACCTTAACATCATGTTAGAAAAACGCCTTTGAGATCCGCGTTTTACTTCTGTGCTATTGATATTTTAACTATTGCATTAACGCGAATAAGCTCGAGTGTTTTCTTGGTTTGTACTTTTAACCAAGTCTCTGAGACATCGATAACTTCGCCTTTAACAACATTACTAAAGTCAGTTGAACCAAGCGAAATTAACACACTCTTCCCTAGAATATCTTTCAACATAATTAATCCTTTCATTAAGTTAATGGCTCATGCCAAAGGTTATTATCACAAGTTTAATAAATTATTGGGTACCTAATTGAATTAACAAATAGGGCTATTATAGTCACATGTTATGCTTTTAATCGCCTCGTAACAAACCATGCCCCAAACAAGGGGTAAAGTACAAGAGCGGTGGTTTGACCATATATCTTATAAAGTGTCCATACCTTTGTGGTAGCAATGTGACCAACAATATAGCCACACACAACTAACGTTATAAAAAGGGATATCACTATAAAATTTAACTTGCACCAAGCACTTTTACTTTGACGTAAACGAGTACCAAAGAATACATACGCAAAGCCTTTATTTTGAACAAGGGTAATTGAGATATAAATTGCAGCTATAAATCCCCAAAATATGGTTGGCAGTAATACAGTATTATTGATTACGTCTAATAGCCCCAACTGCTCACTCAACAGAGCAACGATAACCAATGACAAGGAAATTGAAAATAGATAACGCCAGTACATCCCCCACAAATTCATTTACTCCAAATTATTCAAACTAGACAATATCATAAAAACATAACAGTAATTAAGTGACAAAAAATAGTGAGTTAGAATAAAATTTACTATGCCACCCAAGATTACTTTGAGCAACAACAAAACAGGATTGATGTTATTTTCGGCGATCCAAGAGACTTATTTTTCAGTAAATAAATAATTTACTATCGATTGTGTTGGGATTTTTGAAAAGCACTGAATTTCAGGCAATATTTCACTACTATCAATAGATAGTCGTATTATTTTTGGTATATAGGGAAGTTGTTAAGCGCTATTAAGGCAAGCCTGCGCGTTAGCCATGCCATGTGCCCGTTTTAAGCCGACGTGTTCGGTAAACTCACACAAATGCTCTGCAGTGCCTACCGCGCCAGTGTATATGCCTTCAAAATTAGTGGTGAGCTTTAGCCAACTTTCATCGCTAATGTGCAACCTTGACAGTATCTGTATGGTTTTTTCGTCGATAGCACCGCGCTTGTCTTCTCTTATTACTCTTCCAGTTTCATCGACTAGTGTGAGGTAATCTTTCAAGCTAAAGCTAATCCCTGAGGTTTTTTCTTGATGTTCATTGTCGGTGAAAGGTAATAAATCTTTGGGTTGCTCACCTTTAATTGCTGCTTTGATACGCAGTTGGATACTGGTGTAGCTTGACTGCTCTGGTGTTGGCGCAATGCCTGCTCGTACTGGATTTAAATCAACATAAGCCATGCATGCTAGGAGTGCGCTTTCATCGAGCAGGGCTTGAGACTTAAAGCGTCCTTCCCAAAAGTGACCAGTACACTTATCTTCTTTGTTGGCTTGCCTGGCAATAGGCTCGTTTAAAGCCCGCATAAACCAACTAATATCTATGAGGCGTTGTTTATAAATCAGTGCTGTTTCTTCAACCACCTCCAACTCGAACTCAGTTAACTGTTGCTCTGCTTGGTATTTAACGGTCAAAAGAGTGCCTTTAAACAACTTATGCCAACGGGTAAGCACATCTAGCGTCGTCCAGTTGTTTACTTGTTTAGTATCAACATGAAGCACTAGATGTAAGTGATTATGCATGACAGCGTGTGCGCAAATATCAATAGCAAATACCTGAGATAATTGGAAAATACGCTTTTCAATCCAGCTCCGCCTATGCTCAAAACTCACACCCGTTTCTTTATCGACACCGCATAAAAAGGCTTTGCGGACGGTACGGCTGCAAATATGGTAATACGGCGTATCAGATAAACTGATTTGTTGGGAACGAGATTTAGGCATAGCAATAACCACACTTTAAAAGGGTAAATTAAGTGTAGTGTAGTGCATTGCTTAAAATATAAACAAGTTATTATGGGTGGCTTAATAACTTGTGAATTGAATGAACAATTAGCTGCCTAACGGCAGCTAAATAAAACCCTATTGCCTATTGACGGGAATAAGGCTCATATGTGTTAAGTGCCTTTATTTATAGGGTTGTCTTTATAATAATGATCATTTGTATTCATTGATATATGGAATGATGTCGAAATAGAACGGTTGCCATATTCTGAAATTTCTTTCAGTCCAACAATACAAATACCCGCAACAGCAGGGTATGACTTCCCTTTTGTTCTTAGTACTTTTTTGACAATAATTTCAAATTCTTCTAAAAACCCCATATTAAGACAAGTTGCTCCGATTACTAGAGCGCCTGGCTTATCTTCATCAATTTGCCCCCTTGAATTTGATAAGCATTTCTCCACTACTTTTTTCATCTTACCAGTTTTCAATTCCGTGTTTGTCCACTCTAGAGCTTCTGGACCTTTGATTTCTAAAAATAACTTTTCACTTCCTGAAATTCTAATATACAAATCTGCAGTGCGCTCACCATCTTCTTCACCTGCAATATTAATAGCAATTCTATTCCCTGCATCTTTAAGGTAGCTAGCTACAATTAATTGAATTAAAGAGTGGTAAAAATAAGCACAAATTTCAGTTATTAAAACAGGGAAATGAACATGGTCTTTCCAACGCCCCAAGAGATCACGATACCCTTGTAAAAAACCTAGCGCTACAAGTGTTTGTTTACTCATTACAAGTTCATTTTTTTCAAGTTGCTTTTTAAGCATCTCAATTGACCATGCTAATGGGTTTTCTCTAAAATATGGGCTTTTATGATCAATAGAACGTTTTGCTGATGCAATATATTTATTGAAACGTCCGCCTGAGAGTAAATTAAGCTCATCAGATATCTTATTTAGATTTTCCGAAGAAAGTTCTAGATTACTTCCTGTTGATTTTTTAGGGTCTGTTAATTTTGCTGAAAATTCTAACTCTTGATCACAAGTCATAACAACATCTTTCTTATTAACAACCGAGGAACCTATTAAATACTTCCCTTTACTTCCTAGAGATATAGGCATTTGAGGAAAAACTTCTCCTTCAGGCAGAGAAGGAGTCATTGTAATATGTTCACATTTAAAGCATTGCAACCCTATACCAACAAAGCATTCAGCTAAATAATTTTCTACTAATACGGAATCATTGCATCCCTCGCACATGAGGGGTGATAATTTGTCACCTTCACGAATTACAATTGGTGCTTCTGAGCCTTGTACCAAGGTAGGACGTTCTTCGATAATATCTGTCATATAACTATCCTTGTTGAAGGCTGACGAGGAGACACGAATGGCACTTAGACACAATGACTCCCCACGAGGTGCTAGCCTCTGAACGTGGGTTAGTTTTACAAACCAGAGCCATAATATATGTGTCAACGATA
>NBOG01000030.1 GCA_002104535.1 Cognaticolwellia sediminilitoris
TAGTTCTCCTAACTTTCCGTTTCTCAAGTCTATTCTGATGGGGCACTTGCACTCCCCCCCGCCGCTAATCTTTTCCTTTCTTGTGATAGCAGTTGGAGTAAGCTATGCAGCTGTTTCGCCTGGCGAGGAGTATTGGCACACTGTGCTCCCCAACTCACCGATCCCGATCGGCGTACACGACCTCATCCATCACAATGCTGAAGGGGAGATGATATTGATCGACGGTGGCATAGTATACAAAAGCCACATCAATCACCTCTTCTATGATACTTACGAAGATCCTCGAGATGTCACAACGAGCGGTGGAAACCTCATGCTCAAGTCTTATATCTTCCTCACTGAGTTACTACAGCCTGGTAGAAACTTCAACTTGTGGTTCAGTGAACAGATGCATCAGAAATATCCCGTCCTCCTCCCGCGAGAAGTCGCCGACTCCCTCCCCTTCTCCACCGCAGAGCTTCCGAAGATCCTCGCCCTCTTCGCCGTCGACCCGAGTTCCGACGCTGCCTACGAGATCAAGAGAACCCTTCACCATTGCGAGATGCCGCCAATAAAAGGAGAGGTCAAACACTGCGCCACGTCGCTCGAGTCCATGATAGATTTCGTGACGTCGACCTTGGGGACTCACGACGTCAGTGCTGCCACGACGACGACGCCGTCGTCTAAAGAGGGCGCCACGGTGGGACAGTACACCATCACCGCCGTGCAAGAGATCGATGGCCCCAACCACGTGTCGTGTCATCTGGGAACCTACGCGCATGCTCTCTTCCAGTGTCACAAGTTGAACGGGACGAAGGCGTACAAAGTGGCGGTGGTCGAGAAGGAGGGGACGAAGTCGGAGATGGTGGCCATATGCCATGCCGATACCGCGGCGTGGAGCCCGACGCATATATTCTTCCAAGTGACTAAAGTAAAACCTGGGACAGTGCCGATCTGCCACTTCATACCCAAGGAACATATCCTCTGGAGCCCTAACAAGCAGAGCTACATGTCATCGTCCTAAGTGGCTAAGTCCTCACCTAAGTATCGCTTGCATGTACGGTAGAATAAAGCTTCAACCAAGCATCGTGTGTGGTATGAAGCTTAGTGTCTTTGGTATTTAGCTCTTATCTGAGCATGCCAGGCCGATGCATATTCTACTGGCACTTCCTCTGTGTCTAGCTATATATGTCATCCACCATCTTGTACGTGTATAAGCTTTGTATGAAAGAAGGCACGCATGCCCTTGCTCATTCACTATTTGATCATTCCTGTGTTGCATGAAAGAAGGCATTCAAGTTAG
>NBOG01000031.1 GCA_002104535.1 Cognaticolwellia sediminilitoris
ACTGGGGTGAAGTCGTAACAAGGTAACCCTAGGGGAACCTGGGGTTGGATCACCTCCTTATCTTGAAGTAAAACAGCTTAATGGAAATTCTCTTTAGAGAGTGTTTCACGAGTGTCTACACAAATTACATGATAACAAATTAGAAGAAGTAACCCTTTACTGATAAGTAATGAGGGGCTATAGCTCAGCTGGGAGAGCGCCTGCCTTGCACGCAGGAGGTCAGCAGTTCGATCCTGCTTAGCTCCACCACTTATTTTTATTAGTACTGGCTCGAATAAAGAGCGTACCCCGCCACGTAAAGTTAGCGGTGAGGTCGGCCTGTTTTTTTCAAGTCTGCCCATACATACCATTTAGGTAAAGGTATACTTTAACAAGATATAGGTCTGTAGCTCAGCTGGTTAGAGCGCACCCCTGATAAGGGTGAGGTCGGCAGTTCAAGTCTGCCCAGACCTACCAATTCTTCGTTATTCTGCGTTAGTTCGCAGCTCGTGTAGTAAACTACACGTCGCTACAAACTGCCTTGACTAACTTGAATTACATTTACTTCTTCATAAAGAAAGAGACCAAACTTAAGTTCGCTTTTAAAGCTATTTTAAGTTTGGTTTTTTAAACCAAAATTTATACCGAATGCGTGTATAAGTTTAGTTCTTTAACAATCTGGAAAGCTGATATAAATACCGGTATTTATATGGTGTGAGGCGTGTCGCGCGTTCTTATGCAAATTATAAATACCAAGCTGTTGTTACTTCTTTTATCGGGAAGTGATGATGGTGATAGTGGCTCCTCCTCGGAGACGCTATCGACCCGATATAATCGTAAGATTGTATCAACTCTTATTCAAGACACACTTTGTGTGCGTGAAAATGTCAGACTTTACAATTGCTGTGGTTTAGTCACCACGGTGTACTAAATAGCTTCTTCGGAAACTACTTGGGGTTGTATGGTTAAGTGACTAAGCGTATGTGGTGGATGCCTTGGCAGTTAGAGGCGATGAAGGACGTGTTAATCTGCGAAAAGCTTTGGTGAGGTGATAAAAACCGTTATAGCCAAAGATATCCGAATGGGGAAACCCACCCAACGTAAGTTGGGTATCGCTAAGTGAATACATAGCTTAGCGAGGCGAACCGGGAGAACTGAAACATCTAAGTACCCCGAGGAAAAGAAATCAACCGAGATTTCCTTAGTAGCGGCGAGCGAACGGG
>NBOG01000032.1:0-661 GCA_002104535.1 Cognaticolwellia sediminilitoris
AGCTGAAGAAAACTTTATAAAAGTAGTCGTAGTACCTAATTTACACACTTGATTAACAACCACAGAGTGCAGCGATACATGAAACTGAAGCTGGAGAAGAAGGCCATCATCATAGATAGACAGATAGATAGGCCCATAAACACCAGGGTAGATAGATTAACAAAGGAGATTAAGATCTCAAATAAACCACAACACAATAAGCACAGAGTGGGTTGATGGGCTCAAGGCCTGCTCTTGAATGGGATAGCTCTGATTACTATCTGGTGGTAGAAGGCAGCAAGTGCAGCTCCAATGAATGGTCCTACCCAGAAAATCCAATGGTCATCCCAAGCATGGTCCTTGTTGTAGATGATGGCAGCTCCTAAGCTTCTGGCTGGGTTGATGCCAGTGCCAGTGATGGGGATGGTGGCCAAGTGAACAAGGAAAACTGCAAACCCAATAGGCAAGGGAGCAAGGATAGGAACATGAGAGTCCCTGGCATTCCTCTTGGCATCAGTGGCAGAGAAGACGGTGTAGACCAAGATGAAGGTTCCAACAATCTCAGCACCCAAGCCATCACCTTTAGTGTATCCAGGAGCCACAACATTAGCACCACCACCCTTGCTCTCATAGAGCCCCTTCTGGAACCCCTTCACAACCCCAGCTCCACAGATTGCTCCCA
>NBOG01000032.1:725-1152 GCA_002104535.1 Cognaticolwellia sediminilitoris
TGTAGAACACTGCCCTGGTCAAGGACAGCTTCCTTGCCAAGAACAACCCAAAGGTCACTGCCGGGTTGATATGCCCACCTGAGATGCCAGCGGTGCAGTAGACAAGGGCAAAGATCATGCCACCAAAGGCCCAGGCAATCCCTTGGATACCCACAGTGGAGCACTTGCTGGTGGACTTGCTCACACCCATGACAGTGAGGATGGTGATGTAGAGGAAGAGGAAGGTGGCCACGAACTCTGCAATCCCAGCCCTGTAAAAGGACCAGGACATGAGCTCCCCTGGCTCGAACAAGGGAGCTGGTGGGGGCTCCTTGTAGTCCTTGTCATCGCTTTGTGCTGCTGTTCCTATGGGCTGCCTCTCTGAGAACTTGTTTGCTCCAAGCCTAACATCCTCTTCTTTCCCTTCCATCTCTCCCTTCTCTTCTTC
>NBOG01000033.1 GCA_002104535.1 Cognaticolwellia sediminilitoris
CCCCAAAGATATAGATATTGCCATTGAGGAATTATCCAATGAAACTAATTAAAAGTTGTGGGGATCCTTCAGAATTTATTCGCCGTACCACATGCCTAGATATAATCACAAAAAAGGCGACTGAAGTCGCCCCTACGAATTAAAAGCTCAGGCCTTGTAGGTTGGTCTTTAGGCCAACACACTCATATATTGTGATTTTTTGGGCTAAAGCCCGACCTACAATGAACTATTACCTGCAGGGGATTTTATTAAACGCCAGAAAGCAAAAAACCCGTAGCATCAGCTACGGGTTTCTTTAAATAGAAGCCTAGCAATGACGTGCAAGGATGCACTAATGCCGTGGGCACATGGATGTGCAGGAACGGTGTCCCTCTCACATAAAGAGAAGAACACCCACACGCTCACATTCGGCGCTAATACGTTTGACGTAAAGGGAATTACTAATGCCGTGGGTGCATGGATGCACAAGAACGGTCACTTCTGCGTATCTAAATAAAGCGAATTTCCTACAAGGATGTAGGTCACTAGAACAACGCAGGAGCAGTTGTCGAGGGATCAGGTGGGGCCACAGTGCTATTGTCGCTAGTATTTTTATTTTAAAAGCAAAAAACCCGTAGCATCAGCTACGGGTTTCTTTTAATAGAAGCCTAGCAATGTCCTACTCTCACATGGGAACTCCCACACTACCATCGGCGCTAACACGTTTCACTTCTGAGTTCGGAATGGGATCAGGTGGGGCCATGTTGCTATTGTCGCTAGACAAAAATTTTCTTGTTAACTACCAAATTGTCGTCATTGCTGCAATCGCTTTGATACTCATTGAGTAAACTCAACTCCGTTTCTCGCTCATTTGCGGCTTTGTCAATTCGTCACTTACCTTTGTAAATGATTAACAAGTAATAATCTTAGAAAGCTGAACTCTGTTAAGAGTCATAAATACCTATTTACTGATAGCTGACAGCTGTTAACTGTTAGCTTAATTTCTCTTATTCACACAATTGTAATGCGTGATGTGTATTCCTACACTGTGTCAAACTTCATACAAAACCACTTGGGTGTTGTATGGTTAAGCCTCACGGGTAATTAGTATTGGTTAGCTCAATGCCTCGCAGCACTTCCACACCCAA
>NBOG01000034.1 GCA_002104535.1 Cognaticolwellia sediminilitoris
TAGACACAATGACTCCCCACGAGGTGCTAGCCTCTGAACGTGGGTTAGTTTTACAAACCAGAGCCATAATATATGTGTCAACGATATAAAACAGAGGCTAGCATGTCAAAACATAACATACTTTTCATTGGCTTAGATACACATAAAACATTTACTGAAGTGGCTTACATAGAAGACCAACGTGGGGCGAAATCAACCCACCTAGGCAGGATTCTCAGCAATAAAGCGGCATTCAAAAAACTCGCTCGGCAACTACAATCAAAATACCCCCATGCAACATTACACTTTGTTTACGAAGCTGGACCTTGTGGGTATTGGATTTATCGCCTGCTCACCAACCTTAATCACTGCTGTTATGTTATCGCCCCTTCGCTTATCCCCAAAAAACCAGGCGAGCGCATTAAAACTGACAAACGTGATGCACTAAAATTAGCAAAGCTACTTAAGACCGAAGAATTAACACCTATTTATGTACCTGAGCCAGAAGACGAGGCGGTACGCGATTTATCCCGTGCCCGTGAAACGGGTATGAAAGATTTAAAAGATGCTAAGTATCAACTCAAAGCACTACTGTTACGTAACAACATTAACAGCAAAGTGAAAGATAACTGGTCATTACAGCACTTACGTTGGCTTGCTGAATTAGTTTTACCCCACCCTTGTCAGCAAATCGTTTTACAAGAAGCGGTTTCAACGATAACAGAGCGGCTAAAACGTTTAAAAAGGCTTGATAATGAACTGACGCATCAAGTAAAAAACTGGCGCTTTTATCCGGTAGTTAAAGCCGTACAAGCCATGCGAGGAGTTAGGTTATTAGTCGCTACTGGCGTTATTGCTGAGCTGGGCGATTTAACACGGTTCGACCACCCCAGAAAATTAATGAGTTATCTTGGCCTTGTGCCAAGTGAACATTCAAGTGGCGGTAAACGTCATTTAGGTGCTATTACCAAATGTGGTAACAGCCGTGCAAGACGACTACTGGTCGAAGGTGCACACTCGTATAAACACAACGCAAATATTTCAACAGAAATGCAATTAAGACAAGAAGGATTAAGCAAAGAAGTCATCGATATGGCATGGCAGGCACAATTAAGGTTATG
>NBOG01000004.1:0-259442 GCA_002104535.1 Cognaticolwellia sediminilitoris
GATCAAACTCTTCAATTAAAAATCGTTTGTGATGCTCACCTTAGCGAACTAAGAAAAGACATCTGCTCAATGAATTCTGTCGTGTTTCTATCTATCCGACTAAAGAAGATAAAAACTACATAAAACGTATATTTAAATCCGAAGACTTAAATGATACTTATTTTTTGTGTGACATCATATTAAGCTATTTTTTTTGTTACCCGAAGGTAACTATGTAAAATCAACGTTAATGTGAGTGCCCACACAAATTGCATGATAACTAATTGTTAAAGAACATAACTTCAAAGAAGATATCGGTAAGAATCTCATTCGCTCTATACCGTAAAGTAATTCGTTGCTGCAGGCCTTGCCTGAAGCGAGATGCGCATTTTACGCAACTCAGTTTTAATGTCAACGCTTTTTTGAAACTTTTTAAACTTTCTTTTCAGAAGATTTAAAACTTAACTTTCAAACGTTATGTTAACTAAATCAGCCTAAACTGAATGAGATAACTTATTAAAACCGCCTCTTCGACTTGTCCCGAAGAAGTGGAGCGCATTTTAGAGATTTATCGCCCCGCGTCAACCGCTAAATGCAATTAAATTGCCTTAATGTGTTTGTTTGCTTCATAATCAAACAAGATGTCTATTTTTCACACATTTAAATAAATTATGGTGGGTTAAAATGCTTTTTGTTAGCTAATTTGCAGCCAAGTCATTAGGTTATTCATAGACATCTATATCTACTTATATCTTGATAACAAAATAAACTTAACTTATCAGGGCTTATTTCTTGGCGTTTTATCTTCTGCATCAACTGGGTTAACAACATCGCAAGCATCATTTTGATTGAAATCAGCATCATGATCGTCACCAACAACATGCTCTAACTTCAATTTTTTAACGCTTCTGATAGTAGTAAATGGCCCTGAGGACGCGTAAAGAACGAAAATAATTAGCAATATGTTTTCAGGACTTGATGCTATTACCACAAAAGCCAGCACAATTAATAACACCACGAAAAAATTAACTTTACCTCTCCAATCAACTTCTTTAAAGCTGTTATACCTGAAGTTACTCACCATCAGTAATCCGCTAACGATTGTTATCAAGCCAACAATGAGCCCATAATCTTCGCCATTAATTTTATATTCGCTACCCACCCAAATAAGACTAGCAATAACACCGGCAGCTGCAGGACTAGCTAAGCCTTGGAAATAACGTTTATCCGCAATGCCTACTTGGGTATTAAACCTTGCAAGTCGCAAAGCCGCACAAGCAACATATATAAATGCAGCAAGCCAGCCAAATTTTCCAAAGCTAGACAGTGCCCAGTTATATGCCACTATTCCTGGAGCAATACCAAATGAAAGCATGTCAGCCATACTGTCATACTCAGCGCCAAACTCACTTTGAGTATTAGTCATTCTAGCTACACGCCCATCTAAGCCATCAAAAATCATTGCTATAAAAATTGCGATAGCCGCACTGATAAAATGGCCGTTCATTGAAGAAACCACAGCGTAGAATCCTGAAAATAAACCTGCGGTGGTTAATAGGTTAGGTAATAAATAAATTCCGCGTGCTGGCTGATTAGCATTATTAATTTTGTCTGGCATAAATAAAACCGAAAGTAAGTTAATTTTAATAATAGAATGATAATCTAACATAAGCTTATTTGAAAACGTTAGCGAATAGCTTCATGTTAGAAAAATAAAACAAATATTTGTAAACTGTCGCTTGTGTTGTTATAAACAAAGTAGATATTACATATTAGTCAATAATTTTCCTTGTTCGCTCTATGTATGTTGGTTAAAGGCAATTTAAGTTTTAATTTATGGATAGGTACAGGTATGAAGTTTAAAACATTAGCGCTAATTTCAACGATGCTTATGTATTTCGATGTTACAGCGGCTGAGCAACTTACAGTTTACCGTTGGATTGATAAAGATAATGTTGTGCATTTTAGTCAACATCAACCAAAAGATGGCGATTACATTGAGATCAGTATGGCTAACAATCAAAAATCGACTGCAGTCATAGAGCAAGAAAACACAACTTCCCCCCGCCAAGACCCTACTTTAGCTAAAAGTGCTGTTGAAGAGACAGGTACGAGTGAGGGAGATAATGATAAATGTAATTCAGCACGTGACAATCTTAATACTTTACAAAATTTTGACAAAATCCAATATAAAGATGAAAAAGGTAATATGAAAGTTCTAGGGGCCATTGAGAAAGAACAACAACTGGCCATGAACAAAAAACAGGTTGAAGTATTTTGTATCGATGATTAAATATCAAATCTACTAATACAAGCTTGTTAATCAAATAAAGAAAAGGCGTTCAACCGAAAATATTTCAAGGTGAACGCCTTTCTGCTATTAATATGTCCAAACAAATTTATTTAGTCTCGTCTTCCACTTGAAGAGAATAAAACTAGGATTAACTTAATCAGTCTTAGTGTTGAATTTAAGCGTGTTATCTGCCAATTCAACAAAAATATGATCACCTTCAGAGAATTCACCTGCTAATAGTTTATGAGCCAATGGGTTTTCTATTTCTTTTTGAATAGAACGTTTCAGCGGCCTTGCCCCAAAAACCGGGTCAAATCCCGCTGCAGCTACGAATGACAAAGCATCATCAGATAACTCCATCGTTATTTCCCTCTCTCCTAAACGCTTCACTAGTGCTGATATTTGAATACCAGCAATATTCTTTATTTGTTCGGCAAGTAATGGATGGAAAACAACGGTCTCATCTACTCGGTTTATAAACTCAGGTTTAAAGTGATGTGCTAATTCAGAAATAACCTTAGCTTTCATTTCTTGGTAATGGCTATCATCACCAAACTCTTGAATAATTTCAGAACCAATATTAGAGGTCATTATAATGACAGTATTCTTAAAGTCGACAGTGCGCCCTTGCCCATCAGTTAAACGGCCATCATCTAATACTTGTAGTAAAATGTTAAAAACATCAGGATGTGCTTTTTCAATTTCATCAAGTAATATCACAGAATAAGGCTTACGTCTTACTGCCTCGGTCAAATACCCTCCTTCTTCATAACCAACATAACCTGGAGGAGCCCCAACTAATCTAGAAACAGAGTGTTTTTCCATAAATTCCGACATATCGACTCGAACTAACGAATCTTCACTATCGAAAAGGAAATGGGCTAACGCTTTTGTTAATTCAGTTTTACCAACACCTGTAGGGCCAAGAAATAGAAATGAACCAATGGGTTGATCAGGATCAGCTAAACCGGCACGTGAACGGCGAATCGCATTAGATACTGAAACCACGGCTTCGGATTGACCGATGACGCGTTTATGTAAATTATCTTCCATGTGAAGTAATTTATCTGACTCACCTTCTAACATTTTAGCTACGGGAATACCTGTTGCTCGGCTTAATACGTCAGCAATTTCTACATCCGTAACTTTATTTCGTAACAAAGTCATTTCTTGCATTTCAGCTTGACTAGCAAGATCAAGTTGCTTTTCAAGATCTGGAATTCGGCTATATTGCAATTCAGCCATAGTATTAAGATCGCCAACTCGACGAGCAGCTTCAAGCTCAATTCGAGCTTGCTCTAGATCACTTTTAATTGCTTGTGTACCGTGTAGCGCTGCTTTTTCTGTTTTCCAGACTTCTTCTAATTCATCATAGCTCGCTTGGCAGGTAGCAATATCGTCTGAAATTAAGTCCAGTCGTTTTTTAGAAGCTTGATCAGAATCTTTTGATAATGCACGTTGTTCTAACTTAAGTTGAATGAGTCTGCGTTCTAATCTATCTAAACTCTCCGGTTTAGAATCCATTTGCATTCGAATGCTAGAAGCGGCTTCATCAATAAGATCGATGGCTTTATCTGGTAATTGACGATCACTAACGTAACGATGCGATAATGCTGCTGCCGCAACTATAGCTGGGTCGGTGATCTCAACATTGTGATGTAGTTCATAGCGCTCTTTTAGCCCACGTAAAATTGCAATGGTATCTTCAACACTCGGTTCATCAACCAGTACTTTTTGAAAACGACGCTCTAATGCAGCATCTTTTTCTATATATTGACGGTATTCATCCAAAGTTGTTGCACCAACACAATGCAAGTCGCCGCGCGCTAGGGCTGGCTTTAACATGTTGCCAGCGTCCATAGCTCCATCACTTTTTCCTGCGCCAACCATAGTGTGGAGTTCATCAATAAATAAAATCACTTGTCCTTCAAGTTGACTCAACTCGTTGAGCACAGCTTTTAGCCTTTCTTCAAATTCTCCTCGGTATTTCGCGCCTGCCACTAATGCTCCCATATCAAGGGAGAGCACCCGTTTATTACGAATACCTTCAGGCACTTCATGATCGACAATTCGTTGTGCTAAACCTTCAACAATTGCAGTTTTACCAACGCCGGGTTGACCTATTAATACAGGGTTATTTTTAGTGCGACGCTGCAATACTTGTATAGTTCGACGTATTTCTTCATCACGACCAATTACTGGGTCAAGTTTGCCTTGCTCGGCTCGTTCAGTTAAATCAACGGTATATTTATCTAGCGCCTGACGTGTTTCTTCGGCATTGACATCATCAACGTTTTTACCGCCACGTATATGCGTTATAGCGTCTTGTATTCGTTGTTCACTGGCACCTAAGCTCTTCAAAATTTGCCCTAGCTTACCTTTATCTTGCAAAGCGGCTAAAATAAATATTTCTGAGGAGATGAATTTATCTCCATGCTTTTGTGCAAACTTATCGCAGAGGTTTAAAATATTTCCCATAGCGGAAGACAGTTGTACTTCGCCGCCTGTACCTGTTACTTGGGCCAGTTCTTCTATTGCAGTTTCTACTTGCGTTCTTAACGTTCGGATATTTATCCCGGCACTTTTTAACAATGGGATAATGCTACTCGCGTTTTGATTTAAAAGCGCAAGCATTAAATGGACAGGTTCGATAAATTGATGATCTTTTCCTAAAGCGATAGATTGTGCATCAGATATTGCTACTTGAAAAGTTTGTGTGAATCGGTCTAAACGCATTGTATTCTCCTAATGCCATGTTACTGGGCTTACTTTAATATTAACTATGTTATAGGGGCCGATAGGTGCATTTTCAAGCAAGTTACTGCTTAATCTTTAACTTTATTTTAAAGGATGACCCTGATAATTGATGATTAAAAAATTGTAATGTGATCCTAGAAAAGACAAATGACGCTGACCATACGTCCAGTTTTCCCATCTCTTCGGTAAGAATAAAATTTATTGTTGTTTAAAAAAGTACACTCCGCTAACACTGTTATTTGATTCACCCCTAATTTGCAAAGCTGTAGTTGAGCTATCAATGTTAAGTTAGCGAAATATTTACTCTCAATGTTATTGGCACTTTTGGTGGCAAGGGGGACAAATGCGGTTTCAAATTGGTTCGAAGTTTCGCAAAACTTTTGTTTTACTTCTTGTCCAACCTCAAAAGACGATGGACCTATACAGGGTCCCAGCCAAACGTGGATATCATCAGCGGTACTTTTCATTTTCGCTAATGTGCGCGCAATTATATTTGCCGATAACGGTCTCCAACCAGCATGAATGACTGCGATTTCACTCCCCTCTTTGTTAGTTAACAAAATGGGTAAACAATCAGCGGTCATGACAGCTAAAGCGATATTTTTTTGCCGTGTAATAGCGGCATCAGCAACAATAGGCTTCTCACAATAATCAATAATATCAACAACGTTATTACCATGGACTTGCTCTAACCATTGAATCTTAGAGTTATCTGGTAAAAATGAGAGTAAATGCTTTCGATTACTTGCAACTTTTATTGGACAATCACCAACATGATCACCAACATTAAAAGCATCATAGCCGGTAAGGGTGTTAGGTGGATAATTCGATAATTGAAATTTAGGCGGGAGTCGTGTTGTGGAAAAGGCCAGCACATTTTTTGCTGGCCAATTTATATCAAGAAGGTTTTCCGATAGTTTAGTAGTCTGTGTCACTTAGATTACTTTTTGTATCTTCACGCAAGCTATTCCCTAAAGCGACCATATCTTCAGGTATATCAGCATGCCAAGTCATTTGCTCTCCAGATATAGGGTGATATAAAGAAAGCATGGCAGCATGTAACGCTTGTCGTTTAAATTGGCGTAACATGTCACGCAACTCTTCTGAAGCATTTTTTGGAGGACGCGGACGACCGCCATAAACAGGATCACCTACTAGAGGGTGAGTAATGTGAGCCATATGAACGCGAATTTGATGTGTACGACCTGTTTCCAAACGTAAGCGTAAACGCGTATGTAGTCTAAATTTTTCCATTACTCGATAATGCGTTACCGAAGGGCGACCTGAAAAAGTAACCGCCATATGAGTACGTTTAGTTGCATGTCGGCCAATAGGTTCGTCAACAACACCACCAGCAGTCATTATGCCATTGGCAATCGCTTCGTACTCACGGGTAATTTCACGCGCTTGCAAAGCTTCAACTAAATTAGTTTGTGCTGCAATAGTTTTTGCAACAACCATCAAGCCAGTAGTATCTTTATCTAAACGATGGACTATACCTGCGCGTGGCACAACGTCTAATTGTGGGCAATGATGTAATAAAGCGTTTAATACCGTACCATCTGGATTACCAGCACCAGGGTGTACAACAAATCCTGCTGGTTTGTTGATGACTAAAATATCATCATCTTCGTAAACAATATTTAATGGTAGGTTTTGCGCTTTAAAACGCACTTCTGCTTCTACTTCTGTATTAATGGCAATTTGTTCACCGCCAAACATTTTTTCGCGTGCTTTATCGACGACAACGCCGTCTACCGTAACGTGACCGGCTAAAATCCACTCTTTTAAACGTGAACGTGAATAATCAGGGAACATTTCGGCCAATGTCTGGTCGAAACGTTTACCTAAGCATGATTCGGGAACCGTGTCCCGGTGTTGAATTATCTCAGCCATTAAACTCTCTATTAATTAGCACTGTGCAAGGCATGATTGCTAGGTTAGAATGCCAGTGCTTATTTTACCTCTTTGCTTAAACAATTACATTAAGTAATTATGGCGAGGATGATATTTATTTTAACTAAAACAAAGTAGTGATATTGAAGTCTATGGAAAAAGTGACAATAAAAATAATGTGCCTAACACTAATGTTAGTATTAGCGGGCTGTTCAGGAACAACTGAAAAAGATATACAAAAGGTGCCAGACAAGTCAGCTCAAGCATTGTTTTCCGATGCTAGACAGTCACTTGATAATGGTTTGTATCAAAAGGCAATCCAAATTTTATCTGCGATTGACTCAAGGTTTCCTTATGGGCCTATTTCACATCAAGTGCAATTAGATTTAATTTATGCGTATTACAAAAGTGGTGACGCAGCACAAGGTATCGCACTCACAGATCGGTTTTTACGCTTAAACCCTTCCCACGCAAATATAGATTACGTTTATTACATGCGTGCATTAATTAATATCGCGACAGAAACTAACTTATTTCAAGACTTAGCGGGCATTGACCGCTCAGATCGTGATCCAACAGCTGCTCGTGCTGCCTTTAATGATTTAAAAACAGTATTAGAAAAGTACCCTAACAGCAAATATGCCGCAGACTCTCGTCAACGTATGATAGGGATTAAGTCGCGCTTAGCTAAATATGAACTAGCCGTGGCTCGTTATTATCTAAAACGTGAAGCTTACGTCTCTTCAGCTAATCGTGGAAAATATATTGTAGAGTATTTTTCACCTAGCCCTGAAACAGAAGAAGCCTTAGAAATAATGATTGTTAGTTATGAAAAGTTGGGACTTGACGATTTACGCATTAATGCTAAACAAGTATTAGCGGCTAATTATCCGAATAACGATTTAATTTCTAATTAGCCCTATAGATAGAAAGTGATTCTGCTGAATAACTCACCATTAAAAATACCAGCTTAAAGCTGGTATTTTTTTAACTATATTTTACAAATCAATACCAGTTAAATTGCTTCTTCGTCTTCTTCACCCGTTCTTATACGGATAACTCGTTCAACGTCGGTTATAAAAATCTTACCATCCCCTATTTTTCCAGTCTGTGCAGTTTCTAAAATAGTCGCTACACAACGTTCAACATTTTCCTTTTTAACTACAATCTCTAATTTTACTTTCGGTAAAAAATCCACCATATACTCGGCCCCACGATAAAGCTCGGTGTGACCTTTTTGTCGGCCAAAACCCTTTACTTCAGATACAGTCATACCTGTTACACCGATTTCGCCGAGCGCCTCACGCACATCATCCATTTTAAATGGTTTAATAATCGCTTCTATCTTTTTCATGTTAGGCCTATAGGTTGATTCACGTATATTTATTTAAATGATAAATATTATTATCTTAATATCCAGTAATTGTACACAGAATTGGCTCGCAGCTATAGTGCAAAAATTCTAATCCTAAATAGACTTTGCTACACTATGCTCTTTTCTGCAGTAATGAAGTGCTAAATAACACCAAAAGGAAAAATCATGGACGCACAGGCAATAATTAATGAGATGAAAGTATTACCTGAAATTGATGTAGAGTTTGAAATCAAACGCCGTGTCGAATTTATTAAAAAGCAATTATTAGGGTCTGGGCTTCAATCACTTATTTTGGGTATTAGTGGCGGTGTTGACTCAACAACTTGTGGACGCTTGGCTCAACTTGCCGTTGATGAGTTGAACTCGAATATAGGAGTTGGACAACAACCCTATAAATTTATTGCCGTGCGACTACCCTTTAATATTCAAGCAGATGAAAATGATGCTCAACTTGCCTTACAATTTATTAAGCCTAGCCACAGCATAACCACTAATATATTTGCAGCCGCCGAAGGCATTCATCACGAAACAATACAGGCATTAGAAACTGCAAACCTGTTAACCGCTAACGCTGCACAAGTGGATTTTTCCAAAGGCAATGTTAAAGCTCGAGCACGTATGACAATGCAATATCATATTGCAGGCATACTTGGAGGTTTAGTACTTGGCACCGATCATTCAGCTGAAAACATTACGGGTTTCTTTACTAAATGGGGAGATGGTGCATGCGATTTAGCACCGTTGTTTGGTTTATCAAAACGACAAGTAAAGCAATTAGCAAAAACCTTAGGTGCCCCCGCTCAATTATTTGATAAAGCACCAACCGCAGATCTAGAAGAATTAAGCCCGAGTAAAAAGGATGAAGATGCACTGGGTATGAGTTATGAACAATTAGATAACTTTTTAGAAGGGAAAAATAAAGATAAAATAATTGAAGAAAAAGTTATTGCTATCTATATGAAAACTCAACATAAGCGATTAGCCATACCAACAATTTACCAAAATTAAGTTATTTACCTTGGAAATTCACAATAATTTTGACTATACCTAGCATAGAACACAGGAAGTGTTGTCAACTAAGGAATGGTTGCTATGTCAAAGATTACTGGATTTACTATTATCGAAACAATGGTCGTTGTCGCTATCGCGATGAGCTTAATTACCATTGGAATACCTAACTTGAATGATTTCATTGTTAAAACCCGAGTAGACAATGAAATTTCTACCCTCCATCGTCTGATATTAACGGCTAGAAATAGTGCTCTCACACACAATACTAGTGTTACCCTTTGTCCTTTAAATGACGATGGGAAATGTAAAAATGTGTGGGACAAAGAGCTCAGTGTTTTTATTGATAATAACAACAATAAAATATTCGAGCCTAGTTTAAATGAAAAACTTGTTTCGCATAAAGCGGCAGTAAAATCAGGGGATAAACTTCAGTATGGTAAAACGCGGATTGGTTTAACCTATGCTTCCACTGGACATTTATCTGGTTGGGGGCAAAATGCAACATTTAGTTACTGCCCTAAAGGTCATCAAGATAAAAGTAGGGGTATCATAGTACACACTTCTGGAAGAGCTTATGTCAGTGCAGCAAACAAAACCAACACAAAAGATGTTAGGCGCACTGGAGCCAAAATAAAATGCTTTAATTAACCATTTTTAAAAGCTCAATATAAATTTAACCTGATAAAGCTGCTTTTGTTTAGGTTTTAGAAATACAAATTTACTAGCTGAGATTAAGCAACAATGTTATAAATATACCATCAACCTTAACTTTAGCTGTAGTTATGTTCATATTTCAAATAAAAAAACTATCAATTAGAAAACGAATAAAAGGTTTTACAATAACTGAGTTACTTATAGGTATCGCTATTGTCGGCATACTAACGGCAATTGCAAGCCCAAGTTTAAATCGGTTTATGGTGCAATCTAAAGTTGATAACGAAATAAGTGAATTACATCGCCTAGTCTTATCAGCAAGGAACAGCGCTATTAATAGCGGAAAATATGTAACAATTTGCCCTTTAAATAGCGGAAATTGCACTACAAACTGGCAAAATGAATTAAGTGTTTTTGTAAATAACGATAATACTTTAGCAAATAATAAAGTTTACGACAGTGCAAACGAAGAGCTAATAAAAGTTAAAAGCAAAATTTCTGATGGCGACACGTTAAAGTTTAGTCAGAATCTTATTATTTTTGCGCCTACTGGACGACTAGTTTCAGGGGGTAATGGGAATTTTAGTTATTGTCCTAAGGGAAATACAGATTTATCACGGGGTGTGGAAATTTCACTGTCTGGACGCGTTTATGCAACTTCTGATACTGACAATGACGGTAAAGACAACAATAGAAGTGGTACTAACGTCTCTTGCTAACATACTTTTGTTAAAATAAACACATTGTACGGTTAGGCTTAAAGCCTAACCGTAAAACATACCTGATTACTTTGGATACTTCGCGAATAAAACTCTTGCTTGAGCTGTGCTAAAATCATCGGTCATTTTCACACATTCATACACTCGGTTTACCTGCTGCTTGTTTTTTGAGTATACCGTAGGTATTTTACGGTTTATTAAACGTTTATCGAGGTTTTTCAAGGCGTTTTCATTAACAGTTGCAAAATAAATTGATTCTCGTCCGCCGTTTAATTCAATATGACATTTTACATCAACTGTTTTATTCGTTTTTGTATTGTCCTCAGCATTCACCAAGGAGGTAAAAGCTAGGGACATTGCAAAAAATAGCATGGTTCGTTTCATAATATTAATCCCATTTATTTTTCCCAACAATTATTTGCAGGTAACTTTTGTCCAGTTTCACTTACCGACAAGGTTTGGCAACTGCTATCGTTTGATTTTTGAGGTTCAAGTGCCGTTGCCGTCAATACAAAGCTTTTATCGTCGGCTGATGCTGCAATACTATAATAGTTATTTTCAGTAATAAATGGGCTTTTATCTAAACCCAATTTAGTCAAATCAGTAGTGTATGATCTAGAATCAACATAAAATTGCTCTTGCATGTTTGCAATTCTCAATAACTCTCGTTGTGCTTCAGTACGATTTGAACGGGTGACAAAATCTGTATATGCAGGAAAAGCCACTGACGCTAAAATAGCTACAATAGCTACCGCAATTAATAGTTCAATTAACGTAAAACCATTAATACTTTTTAGTCTTAACATTATTGCTCCTCTTTAATATATAAATACGTACGCATAGTTTGTAAAGTAAAACCAACTGGAATAATTTTCCGCCCAACGATGATATTACCAACGGTATCATCAGCAGTATTTTCATCTCCATCATCATCAGGGATAACGATAAGCGTAGGTGCACCGAGGAACTGTTCATTAATTATAACACTGCGTTCTGGCTCTTGCTCAGCGTCTTGTTCTCCTTTATTCCATCTGTAAATTGCAGTACCAAATGAAAGGTCAACAGCATACAACAAACCAATACCATTGGGTGGCTCACAACTAGTCACATTAGGATCTAAATTTGGTGGTATAAATGTCGTAAAATAAGCAATGCCATTAATTACGATAGCCTCCGCTGTACTTTTTTCACCAGATGCTTCGAGATCTATAAACCAACCAGACTTTTTACTCACGGCAATTGCTAGCGTTTCTCGTTGTTGAGTAGTTAATGTTTGCCCAAAAGGGTCATCGGTGTAGTCATATAAATCAGATTTTGTAATAGTATTCGGTATTTTAGGCTCTGTACCACTAAAAAATGATTGTGTTTTAACATCAGAGTCTTTAATCATAAAAAAACTATCTGATGTGTCTGTTCCTATAGGATTTGACCTATCACCACTTCCAATTAAAACAGCGTCATAAGGCTTTTCTTGATGACTTGTGATCATAACATCATTGCCATCTTCATCCTTTACATTCTCACCGTCTTCATTTGTTTTATTAGTTTGAATAGTTTCACTGATAAACGTACGTACTATTGATGGTTCATTAAAAAAGCGTAAATCAGTACTATCGGTTGTACCACCTAAGCTAGCTAATTTAAATACTGTCCAGGGGTCATCAGTATCTCCTGGAGCAGCAGATGGCATATCAACACGCCAAACATTACCACCAGTGTCTCCAGTATAAAGCCGGTCAGTTAAACCATCACCGTCACTATCTAGTATACCTATACTAGATGGAATACTGTCTGTTCCACTATAAGTTGTCGTGGCATTAGTCGGGGCCATACTCCATTTAAGTGCGCCAGTAGCCGCATCAACCATGTAGATAGCTCGCCCTTTAGAGTCTGCTGTTCCTACACCAGTACTATCTTTATTCGCATCATAACCGCCGCCGAAAAATAATACCGGTGAAGCAACATCACCTGATACATTTAACTTAGAATATGCAACTTTTGGTTGAGACCAAGATTGACCTAACTCATCAAAGCCAGTTGTTTCAGCATTAATATGCCAAAGTTTGGTCGGTGCGCTAGGATCACTAATATCTAAAGCATAATAGGATGTGCCGCCTCGACGTAAGCCAAAGAAAATCCATACTTTGTCTGTACCATTTATTATGCCATCACCATTTTTGTCTTGGATATGTGAAGTAATGCTACCGTCAATTCCATATATTTTTTCTGCCGTTGAGTAGTTTTCTCTTAAGGGTCTAATATTTTTGAAAAACTCTTTTGGCATAAATGCCCAATTTTCATCAACAGTTTCACCTTTATCTTCAAACATATGTAATACGCCGGCATTAGTACCAATAACGACTCGAATAGATGTTCCATAATTAATAACTAAAGGCTTTGAGTGTAGAGGATCAGCAAAAACATCAGGACGAATCTGAGGGGTGCTATTATCCTCTGATTTAACCTTATCTACATTTTTCCCAACAGCCCATTCTAAGTACGTTTCAACATCGTCTTCATGAACATTCATTTCAGCAGCGAGTTTGTCACTACCACCGAAAGACGTCTCTGCTTTTGTTTTTGTTAATAGCGCTAAAGCGTCGTTTGTCCCTATATCACTATAAATAGTTCTATTATTTTTATTTCGTAGCATTTCTGCCACGCCACCTTCTTTAACACTATCGCCATCTTTCGAGTTATTAGGAGACCAAAAACTCGTCACTTCAGGAGAAAAGTGACCACTATCAGAGTCAAGAGCTGGTTTACCATGCTTGCCTATTTGCTCACTATTTTTAACTTTATATTTTTTCAAGTTACCTTGCCAGCGCGGCCCGTTATCAGGCTGAAACATCGCATAATAAACTGAATTAAGTGTTTCTGTTCTATCAAAGTTATTAGCGGCTACTGAAGCTGACGTTAAACTATCATTACTTGGTTCTAAATCAGCTAATGCATTCAAGAGAGCTGCCGTGAGTTGCACACTATCTTCTGCACGAAAATATTTACCACCACCTAATTTTGCCGCCTCTTTTAATAATGGTGCAGCATCGTCAGCACCTTTACTAAAACCAATGGTATAAGTTTCAACCGTTTGTTTACCTGGCAGACTTGTATTTATATCATTTTCATACATCCACTCAGCAACAGCGGGTAAATAATTATCACCGAACTTAGAGCCACTAAAATTAACAGATACACCATCATTGACCGTGGTTAGTGCTTCAATTTTACCATCTGCGCCATTATCAAAAGTAGGCACGCCGTCGGTGATTAAAATAACAAAAGCTTTACTACTACAGGCGTTAAAAGGACTGATATATTTGCCATCACTTTCAATCGTAAGATCTCGAGGTGGAGTATCTTTAATATACCAATCCCCTTGTGTTTCATCATCATCACCAAAGTCGACATTCTTACCAGAGAAGTATTGTTGCGCTTCATATAAACTCTCACATAGTGGTGTCCAAGTCTCTGGTGATACTTTGTTATTAATAATATCTAAAAGTGCCGTCTTATTGGCGTCGGTCATTTCTCGAATACCATAAGCAATTCGGCCACCATTAGGATCAGAAGCAGCATCACCGTCATCAAAATTAAATACTTGCAAACCAAAATCAATTGATGGTGCAGACTTGATTACTGAAGTGATACTTTTTTGGGCAATTTCATTACGACTTTTTAAGGTTTGTGCAATAGCCTCCCCATGATGCCAACGTAAATAATTATCAGTATAAAGTGTCACTAATTGACCTGACCAATCAACATTAGAGGTAGCTTTTGATGGGGTATGGTAAATAGGGAGTTGCTTTGTCCCTATATAGTTTACAGGGTAACCTTGAGGTAATGAGGGTATATTCTTAGGATTCGATTGTAACACATCATCTTCACAATCGATGACTTCAATATTAGCACCATTATTATCAGGAATTTCGTTCCAAGAGCCAGAGTTACCATTAAAACTGTATTCACGGATATGACCGGTATAAAAGCCTGTTTCAGCAAGGATTTCCCTAGCAGTTTCACAACTATTAATTTCGTCTAAAAAGCGGCGTGACTCTTTATTCTTAACGGGCACTGGTAAACCACCACCTTCAAAGTTGCCTTTCGTGAAGTAAATAAAGTCTTCATCTAGTGAGTTATCATTTCCGACCGCAGGGTAAATTGTATCAGGGTTATAATCTTCATTGACAGAAAGCTGGAGGCCCATACTGCCAGAGTTATCATAAATAATAAGTACTTGAGTTTTATTGCCTGCGCGTTTTACAGCCTCGCTGACATATAACTCAATATCCTCACTTAAAGCAGCTACTGATACTAGTAGCAATAGGCTTAGTGCTAATATTTTTTTCATTTTCTACTCCAGTCGTTGGCTATAACAACAATTTGTTAGCGTAAAAGTTGCTGGGCAATACCGGCATTTACTTCAACTTCGTTGGTATTGGTTCGTCCATATTTTCGGACCACTTGTACGCGTAAAACGTTACAAGTAAAAACTTGTGCTGATGAGGCAGCTCGGGAGTGGGGGCAATCTGGCTCTAACGCAAGGTCATTGTTTGAAATATGAATATTTGCCGTGGTATCGGCATCTGAATTAGTTTTCGTTAAACTATCTGTAACAGCTATCGGAAATCTAACTAAAGGAAAAGTGAAAGAGTTTTCTCCCACTCCACCATTAACTTGTCTGAAAACAGCCTCATCACTAGCACTAATCACCTCCTGAATTGCAACAACTCTTTCCTCACTCGCACCTGACATTTTCATATCTGTAGTAGAGTTTTGCATCAGCGCTGCAGCAACTGCAGTTAAAGCTATTAAAAACACTAAAGCAACAATTAGCACAACACCTTGTTGGTGCTTATATGTTTTAACGGAAATCAAACTAAATCGATCGTTCCTGGCTAGTATTACCATGAGTCAACCCCTGCATTATATAAGGTTACTGTTGAATTAAATAACAATCGGCGATAATGATCATTAAAGGTCACAGGAGGTAAATCACCTAAATTATAAGTATTGCTATTAGTATATTTATTATCAGGAAGAATACTTCGTGCTAGCACATAAATACGCACAGCTAATATACGATTATCATTACCATGATCCCATTGGGTTAAAGTCATATTATTTGCAGAAATAAAAGTATCGACTATGCCATATCCCGCACTTCCAGGAGGATCAGTATCTATCCCATACATAAAATAAATCATCTCGATACCATCGATGATAGGATCAAAAGTCATTCTTGTTGTTAGTCTGCCTTGCATTAACACTGGCACGGTATTATTACCCTGCGCTTCTTCCCGAACATAATAAATACGATGTTGATATTCCCAAAGCTGACTATTATCCACGTTAGGAATAGCCGCACCTGTGAATATTTCAGCCTTACTTAAATTTGAAATAATATAGTAATTGTTACTAGAACTTGCCGTTAATGGATCTGATACCGCACGTTTGAACTGAATAACATCAGAGCCTACTTTTGCATCATCAATACAACCCATAATTGATTTATTTAATACGGTTTGTCCCCAAAGCGTTCTAAAATGCCCAATAGCATTTGGGAAAGTACCATTATTTAAACCTCCACCAGTACATTCATTAACGGGTGCTGCTGGCACTGCACTAAGCATTGAGCGATCTAAAGTACCAGTATAGTCGCCCCAAAAATCTTGTCTGAGTAAATCTTCACTAATAACACTTAGCGCGAAGCGACCATTTTCTTGAAGCTCACCGTAAGTTGCCGTTTCATGCGTTGTGGTTTTCATACCAACAAATACACTAAGTATGCCTGCAAAAAGCGCTAAACCAATGGCTAGTGAAATAAATATTTCTATTAAGGTATATCCGCGTTGGTTATTCATATTAATTAATAAATGCCTTAACAATGACTTGTCTTCTTTTACTGCCTGCTGAGCCACAACTATCTTTTGCAGCGTCAGATATTTCAGTGCGACCTTCCCAGCTGATGACTACAGTCACAGAATTTAACACTTGGCTTATACAACCTCTTACTCCAGTTAATCCCGCAACATTATTATCTTCATTAACTACATCAGCGCCCATTAGTGACATTTCCCACTCATATTTGTCATTTATCACCATTTCCGCGGGAGTACATAAGCCAGCAAGCGTATTACAACGTTTTGCGGGAACAGAATCCAGTGTGTCACCATAATCTGTTCCGGCATATCCACCCAATGCGGCAGGATTGTTACTTCGCATTCGCTCGACAATATCTTGCGCTAGTGCAGACGCTACTGAGCGTTGCATTGCATCAAAGCTGCCTTTTTTGGCAGAAGCTTGCATTGCAACCGCGCCTAAAATTCCGGTTACTAAAATAATAACAGCGACCAGCACTTCAATAAAAGTCATGCCTTTACTTGAAGTTGGCTTGTTTTTTGGAATTATCATGAATGAATTATTCAATATTTAATCTCCCTTTAAATAAGAATAAGCAAAATGTATGGACGATGAAAATGCCCGAAAAGTGAACTTTATCTGAGGTTTTAGTTTCAGACATGAAAAAAGGCCAGCAATGAAAATCATCACTACTTAGCGGAGGCCTATATGTGTTAAAAATCACATTGGTGAACAGCATTAACCCATACCTTAAAATATTATGACGAGTAACCTTCCTCTTTTCAGCTAGTATTACTCGAAAATGCCAATTTGCAGTAAATATAAAAAACTAACAAAATATTAGAAATTCAAAACTATCAATTACTACAAATATTATATCTTAAGATTAGCGTAATTCTATCGGCACCGCAAATACTGTGTTTTCTTCTCTGCCTGGGTACTCAATAACCTCTTGTCCGCCAAAGCTTTTTAGCGCTTCTATAACCTGTTGAACTAAGATAGCAGGAGCAGATGCACCGGCAGTGACACCAACTTTAGCAACTCCCTGTAACCAAGCAATGTCAATATCATCTGCAGTATCAATTAAATAAGAAGTTGTTCCTATTTTCTCAGCTAATTCGCGTAACCGGTTCGAGTTAGAGCTATTTTTAGCGCCAACCACCAATAATAGTTCAACTTGCTCAGCTATTGATCGAACAGCATCTTGGCGATTTTGAGTGGCATAGCAAATATCATCTTTTCGCGGACCTTGAATCAACGGAAACTTTGCGCGCAATGCGTCAATAACATCACTAGTATCATCTACCGATAACGTTGTTTGACTGCAGTAATAGAGTTTCTCTGGGTTTTTAATTTCAAGCGTAGCAACATCATCTGTTGACTCAACAAGATAAATCCCACCTTCAGTGCTTTCATATTGCCCCATAGTACCCTCAACTTCTGGGTGACCAGCATGACCAATCAAAATACATTCAATATTTTTTCGACTAGTACGTGAAACTTCCATATGGACTTTCGTTACCAAAGGGCAAGTGGCATCAAACACTTTTAAACCGCGATTTTTTGCTTCGTTTCGAACGGCTTTAGACACGCCATGAGCACTAAAGATGACAGTGCTATCATCAGGAACTTCATTTAGTTCATCAACAAATACTGCTCCGCGATCTTTTAGGCCATTGACAACAAACTTGTTATGCACCACTTCATGACGAACATAAATAGGCGCTTCAAATAAGTCTAGTGCTCTATCAACAATACTAATTGCTCTGTCTACACCGGCACAAAAGCCGCGTGGATTAGCTAAAATAATTTCCATAACAATCTCATTTTTTGTCTATATGAATTTTTTACTTAACTTCGACTACATCGATAACAAACGTTACTGCTTGTCCTGCTAACGGGTGGTTAAAATCAATAGTAACCGAACTACCAGAAACATCTTTGATCATTCCAGGTAATTCACCGCCAGGTTGTGTAAAAGTAATAATATTGCCGACGACAGCTGGAGCTTCTTCACTGAATTTACTAATATCCATATAGTGAATATTTTCAGGTAAGGGATTACCGAAGGCATCTTCCGCCGCCAGTGTAAACTCTTTGCTTTCACCAGCTGACATACCAATGAGTTCAGCTTCAAAGGCAGCGGAAATACTTGCATCACCCATGACAATTTTAGCTGGTTTTTTATTAACTTTGGTACTATCTGCCGCAGAACCATCAGAAAGCTTCATGGTGATATGCGCGATGATTTCAGAAGATGCGGTTACTAAATTTGTCATAAAAATTCTCTTTAAACCTTAGTTTCGTTTGTGTTGTCTATCGATTCACCATTTTTAAATGAATCAAAAATCATCAGTGCTGCACCAATAAATATCATAGAGTCGGCAATGTTAAATGCAGGAAAGTGGTAGCCAAAGCCATAAAAATCTAAAAAGTCGATAACATAACCAAATAACACTCGATCAATTAAATTACCTACAGCACCACTTAGCATTAAAGCAAATGCCGCTGATAATAGTGCTTGCTGCTTAGGTGTTTTAGCTAGCCAAACTATAAAGACAATACTGGCTACTGCAGCAATTACTGTAAAAAACCAACGTTGCCAGCCACCTTGGTCAGCTAAAAAGCTAAAAGCTGCTCCAGGGTTATGCACATAAGTTAAATTAAAAAAAGGTAAAATATCAATCGATTGATATAAATCCATATTACTGACGACTAATTGCTTAGTAACCTGATCAGCAAGTAAAAAAATCAGGGTTAACCACCACCAACGTAATCCTGTTTCGGTAAATAACTTTTTCATAACACTAATAATTCTCTTATTTTATTCTTTTTAACAAACGATACTTAACGATATAAATAACAGAAAACGTGTAGTGCCTATTCAGCGCTACACGTTTTAGTTGCAATACATCTGGAAATTATAATTGATTAGGCAAAATGACGAACTTCACCTTCACCGTCAACGTTGGTTATACAACGTCCACAAAGCTCAGGATGTTCTGTGCTTTGCCCAATGTCCTCAGTGACATGCCAACAGCGATCACATTTCGCTCCCTCTGCTGGCGATACACTTAACCATAAGCCATCAACTTCTGTGCTTAATACATTAGCTGGAGCACTTTCAACAATCTCAACAGTTGCTTTAGAAGTGATTAAAACAAAACGTAGTTCATCACCCAATTGTTGCAAGTTTTTAGCAACGTCAGCCGTTGCATATATAGTTACAGCTGCTTCAAGTGCTTTACCCACTTGTTTCTCTTTACGTGCATTTTCAAGTGCTTTATTGACTTCAGTACGCACTAATAATATAGCGCTCCAAAAATCATTAGTTAATGCGCTATTGGTTGCCGCTTTTGGTAAACCATCGAACCAAACACCAGTAAAGACAAACTCGTCACGAGTTTCACCTGATGGTGTTGGTAAGGCTTGCCAAATTTCTTGTGCAGTAAATGACAATATTGGCGCCATCCAACGTGTCATCGCTTCAGCAATTAAATACATCGCCGTTTGACATGAACGACGAGCGACACTGTCATCTTTAGCGGTATATTGGCGATCTTTAATGATATCTAAGTAAAAACCACCTAACTCTGTGGTACAGAAATTCATTAACTTATGAACGACAACATGGAATTCATATTCGTCGTAAGCCGCAATTATTTCTGCTTGTAACTCAGACGCTTTATCAACCGCCCAGCGATCAAGTGCCACCATATCATCAAAAGCAATTGAATCTGTCTTCGGATCAAAGCCATTCAAGTTTGATAATAAAAAGCGTGAAGTATTTCGGATACGGCGATAAGCATCTGCTTGGCGTTTAAAAATTTCATCACCAGCAGTAATTTCTTGGGTATAATTAACCGATGCGGTCCACAAACGTAAAATGTCAGCACCTAGGGTGTTAGTGATTTCTTTTGGCGTTATAACATTGCCTAAAGATTTAGACATTTTATGACCTTTAGCGTCAACCACAAAACCGTGTGTCAGCACTTGTTTATAAGGTGCTTTACCATTCATAGCAACCGATGAAATCATCGAAGACATAAACCAACCACGATGTTGATCTGAGCCTTCAAGATACAAGTCTGCAATACCGTCAAATTCTTCACGTGCGTTAACCACAGAGTAATGTGTTGTACCTGAGTCAAACCAAACATCAAGGGTATCAGGTACTTTTACGTATTCTTTAGCATCATCGCCAATTAGTTCAGCTGCTTCTAAATCAAACCAAGCTTGAATACCTTTTTCTTCAACACGTTTTGCTACAGTTTCAATTAATTCAATACTACGTGGATGTAATGCGCCGGTATCTTGATGAATGAACAATGCCATTGGCACGCCCCACGTACGTTGACGTGAGATACACCAATCAGGACGCCCTTCTACCATAGATTCAATGCGACGTTGGCCCCAATCAGGTATCCATTGCGTTTTTTCGATTTCATTTAATGAATCTTGACGTAAACCTTTATTGTCCATGCTAATAAACCACTGTGGGGTAGCACGGAAAATTAATGGCGTTTTATGGCGCCAACAATGCGGATATGAATGTTCTAACGCATAGTGATGCACTAAAGTGCCATGTTCTTTTAAGGTTTCCACAACATTAGCATTCGCTTTAAACACATGTTGACCAGCAAATAATTCAGTGCCTTCTAAATACACACCATTTGCCCCAACAGGGTTAGCTACTTCTAAGTTATATAATTTACCCACATCAAAATCTTCTACACCGTGACCCGGCGCTGTATGTACACAACCGGTACCAGAATCAGTAGTGACGTGTTCACCTAAAATAACGGGGACAGTAAAGTCATAAAATGGATGTTTTAATTGTGCAAGCTCTAAATCACTACCTTTGCAGAAACCTAATGCATGATATTTAGTAATACCAAAACGGTCCATACAAGCAGTAACAAGGTCTGAGGCAACCACTAGGCGCTCTTTACCTTGTTCTGTTTCACATTGTACCAAGGTGTATTCTACGTCGGTATGAAGCGCAACTGCTCGGTTAGCAGGAAGGGTCCATGGCGTCGTTGTCCAAATGACAACTGACACACTACCTTCACCGGCATGATTTTCAGGATGATTAAACTTATCAGCAACACTTTGATCAACAAAAGTAAATTTGACATCAATAGCAGGAGATTGTTTATCTTTGTATTCCACTTCAGCTTCCGCTAAAGAAGAACCACAATCAGTACACCAATGCACAGGTTTGAAGCCTTGATGCAAATGACCATTTTCAGCAATTTTACCCAAAGAACGGATAATATTTGCTTCGGTATCAAAGTCCATTGTACGGTAAGGGTTATCCCAATCAGCGAAAACCCCTAAACGTTTAAAGTCTTCACGTTGTGCACTAACCTGTTTAGCGGCGTATTCACGACATTTCTCACGAAAGACACTGGCAGAAACTTTATGGCCTGGTTTACCGACTTTTTTCTCTACCATTAGCTCAATTGGTAAACCGTGACAATCCCAACCAGGTACATAAGGAGCGTTAAAGTCAGATAAAGTTTTTGATTTAACAATGATATCTTTTAGTATTTTGTTTACTGAGTGCCCGATATGAATATCACCATTGGCATATGGAGGTCCATCATGCAAAATGAATGACTTTTTACCTTTTTTAGCAGCACGAATTTGACCATACAAATCTTTTTCGGCCCACTCTTTTAGCATATTCGGTTCACGATTCGCCATATTTCCTTTCATTGCAAAAGAAGTTGCTGGCAAATTTAAGGTTTGTTTATAATCACTCATTAAAATTAATATCCGTTGTCGTAGTCACTAATATATTATTTAGTATTGTCTTGTATTTGAGCTAAGTTTTGCACGTAAGTGCGGCCCTGCTCTGTATCTATAGCAATTTGTTGAATAAGTTCAGCTAACGAGCTGAACTTCTGTTCACTGCGTAGTTTTTTCAACATCACTACCTCAATAACAGCACCATACAAATTATTATCAAAATCAAAAATATGCACTTCTAATTGTTGCCTAATTCCAGCAACTGTCGGTCTTGAACCTACGTTAGCAACACCGAAGTGTTGGCCAAACTGGCTGTTAACCTGCACCACGTAAACTCCCGAAACTGGAGATACACGACGCTTTAATCTTATATTCGCAGTTGGAAAGCCCATTTCACGGCCGCGTTTATCACCGTGAAACACTTTACCAATGATAGAGTATGGACGACCTAGCATGACTTTCGCGCCATCTAAATCATCTTTCTCCAGTAACTGCCTAATGGCGGTACTACTAACTCGACAACCAGCGAGTTTATGACTTGCGGTATCTGTCACCGAAAAGTCGAACTTTTTACCGGCTGTTTTTAACATCGAAAAATCACCTTGACGATTTTTGCCAAAGTGAAAATCATCACCAACAATCAGGTGTTTAATTGCTAGGCGCTTAACTAACAATTCTTCGATAAAAGTTTCGGCGCTTAGACTAGCAAATTTTTTATTAAAATTGATACAAATTAATCTATCAATACCTAATTTTTTCAACAAGGCATATTTATCACGTAAGCGGCACAATCTTGCAGGTGCCGTTTCAGGCGAAAATAGCTCTTGTGGTTGCGGCTCAAAGACTAATACCGCGGCTTCGCAATCTAATTTTTTAGCTTTTTCAACTAATGCGAGAATTACCTGTTGATGTCCTAAGTGAACACCATCAAAATTCCCGATAGTTAACACGCAACCACGACGATTTTTGTCGTCATTAATGCGCAAGTTGTGAATGCCACGTGTTAAATGCATGAAATTAGAAAACCTTACTGCCAATAGTGCTTTACTAAGAGCTAAATCATTAAAGTATAAAAACTGCTGAATTATATATCAGTCAGCTTTAAGAATCAGCCTTTAGCGAGAGTTATTTTAAGATTAATCAATGCTTAGTTAGGTTTTTTTGCGTAACTTTAATATCACCAATTCGTATGCCAAGTAATACTACGCAAATTAGGTAACTTAATAACCCAGAAGAAATGCAAATAACAAGCTGTAACACTTGCTCACTAAAGCTAAGTAAAAGCCACTGTTCAAACTCAGGTGATACTTGATTTACAATCCACGCCATAACAGCTGCTGAAAACATTAAGCGTGATATAAACCACCATGTTTTGCCTGTTAAATGAAAAACATTGGCCGCTTTTAAACCGTGATAAAGCATATATGCATTTAATGTTGCAGATAACGTCGTCGCAATAGCTAAACCAACATAACCAAAAAATGGCGCAAGCATTAGGTTAAAGGCCATGTTAGCCACCATCGCTTTAATCGCTATTTTGACCGGTGTTTTGGTATCTTGACGTGCATAATAACCGGGCGCCAAAATTTTAATAAACATAAAACTCAGTAAACCAGCAAGATATGCATAAAGAGCATAAGAGACTTGTAATACTTCATACTCGGTAAATTCACCGCGCATAAATAACACCATAATAATCGGCTGTGCTAGTATCATTAGCCCTGCCAAAGCTGGCCAACCAAATAACGATACAATTCTAATACCCCAATCTATGGTGTCACTAAATTCTTGAGTATCTTTTTTAGTATGCAACTTAGCCAAACTGGGTAATATGACTGTTGCAATACCAATACCAAACAATCCAAGTGGAAACTCAAGTAACCTGTCAGCATAATATAACCAACTAATTGAACCCGTGATCAACATACTGGCAATAATAGTATCAAGCAGTAAATTAATTTGCGTTACAGAAACGCCGAACAGTGCAGGGATTATCAATTTACGTATTTTAGTTACCCCTGGAGATTTCCACGCCCAGGTGGGTTTAACTAAAGCACCGGCTCGATATAAAAAGGGTAATTGGAAAGCAAACTGAATAAAACCACCTAAAAACACGCCCCAAGCTAATGCAAAGGCAGGGTTATCCATAACAGGCGCTAGGTATATTGCACAGGCAATCACGCCAACATTTAATAAAACGGGCGTAAATGCTGAAACAGCAAAACGGCCATAAGTATTTAAAATAGCCCCTGACAAGGCCGTAAAGCTAACAAACCATAAATAAGGAAAGGTTATTTTTAATAACAAACTCGCAAGATCAAACTTTTCACTAGCGGGACCATCATTTAACCAATCTAAAAACCAACCAAATCCAAATAAAGCAACAAACAACGGTGAGGCGATCATGCCAAATAGTGTCACTAGAGTAATAACAACGCCAAGCGTACCAGAGACCTGCGCAATAAGTTTACGCGTCTCATTAGTTGTGTGTTCTTGATCTTTAGTATGGTACTCACTTAACACCGGTACAAAAGCTTGAGCAAATGCCCCTTCAGCAAAAAGTCGTCTTAAAAAGTTAGGGATTTTATTAGCGAAAAAAAACACGTCAGCCGATGCCCCCGCTCCCATTATATTCGCTATTACCACATCTCTGACTAAGCCAAGTACGCGAGAAATTAAAGTCATCGCGCTAACAATTATTCCTGACTTAATTAATTTTTTACTCAAAAGAACAACCCTATTTATTTAATTTTTTAACTGCGTTTTCATGCCGTTTTACATGCTAAAGGTAAAAATATCCAAACGAAAACACAAAAATAGCCATACATATGTATTATGCGGCTTTTATAAAATGATAAACAAGTTTTTAATGTTTTTACTTCTAGCTATGCTGTTTCAGTTAATCGTTTGTTTAATAGCCAGAAAAAAAGAATAAAATGACAGAAATAGAAATAAAGTATCAAATATATCAAAAATTACTTAAATCAAGGCATACAGTACTTCCAACTTTTAACTAAAAACTTTAGAATGCACACATTGGTTTTATTTATACAAACGGGTAATTATCCGAACGGTCAAATTAAAGCGGTAAAATGTTTGACAAACCAGTTAAAAACAGGCATATTTCGTCGCCTTAAATTTAGGCAATATTTATTCAATTTTAGGAGTTCACCTTGGCTAACTCAAAGTCTGCTAAGAAGCGCGCATTACAATCTGAAAAGCGCCGTCAACACAATGCAAGCCGTCGCTCAATGATGCGTACTTTACTTAAAAAAGTAATTTCTGCTATCGAAGCCGGTGACAAAGAAAAAGCAACTACAGAATTTACTGCTGCTGCACCGATTTTAGATCGTTATGCAAGCAAAGGTCTTATTCACAAAAATAAAGCAGCTCGTAGCAAGAGTCGTTTGAACGCTGCAATTAAAGCGCTTTAATTTTTGTAAAGAATTAAAAAACCGGCTTCTGCCGGTTTTTTTATACCTGTAAATCGTTGAACTAGCATTTTTAAAATCCTTAGTCGATAACAAAACGTCCCTACTTAGCTTCCGGGGCGGGAATAATCAACTACTCTCCTCTACTCAAAACTCTGACTTATGCATTCATTCGATTAACTAAATATTAATTAACCACATTATTTTCAGCTTTTAATCCTGAATCATTAACTATAAAAGCCAAAACGTTATTTTCTTCAATTCTTTGATATTAGTAACTCACTAATCACATGAAATTTATTTGACTAATCAGTTGTATGATTGATTTTGACAAGGCAATAACCATTCTCTACAATCATTGCCTTTGTTCTAAACACTTTAACTCTCGCTGATTAAGCAGCACTTAATCAACTGGGTATTTATAAGAGAGAATTTACATGAAACTTTCAAAAATCGCTTCACTCCTGCTCATTGCTGGCAGTTTAGCCGCTTGTAGTGATAACAACGATACAAAAACAACCACAAGCGTTAATTTAATACCTGAGTATCAAGACCGCTTAGATATCTATAAAACGGTAACATTGAGTGCCGATTTATCGCACTTATCTGCTAACCAAAAAGATATGTTGTCATTACTAATTGAAGCCTCAGATATTATTGATGGTTTATTTTGGCAACAAGCATTTGGTCAAGATAAAGAAAAATTCTTAGCGTCTATCAGCGATGAAAAAGTACGTGAATTCGCCCGCATTAATTACGGTCCTTGGGATAGACTTAATGGCGACAAAGCATTTTTAACTAGCACTAAGGCGAAAAATCCCGGCGCCCAATTCTATCCAGCAGATATGACAAAAGATGAGTTTGAAAAAACGACTTTTGATGATAAAAACGGTTTGTACTCATTAGTAACGAGAACTGATAGCGGTGAATTAAGCACTATTTCTTTCTCAGAAGCTTACAGTGATGAGGTCAATCGTATTGCAGTAATTTTAGAAAAAGCTGCTACATTAGCTGATGATAAAGAATTCGCAAATTACCTTAACATGCGTGCTAAAGCGATAAGAAATGACGATTTCCAAGCATCTGATTTTGCTTGGATGGACATGAAAAACAATCCTATTGACGTCGTAATTGGTCCGATTGAAACATACGAAGACCAACTATTCGGTTACCGTGCTGCGTATGAATCATACGTACTTGTTAAAGATATGGCTTGGAGTGAAAAACTGGCTAAATATGCCGAGTTTTTACCTGAACTTCAACGTGGCTTACCTGTAAGTAAGAAATACAAAGCTGAAGTCCCAGGTTCAGATGCAGACTTAAATGCCTATGACGTAATTTACTATGCAGGACACGCAAATGCTGGCGGTAAAACTATTGCCATTAACTTACCTAATGACGAGCAGGTACAGTTAGAAAAAGGCACACGTCGTTTACAACTTAAAAATGCTATGCGCGCTAAATTTGATGCCATCATGAAACCGATTGCAGAAACTTTAATTGTGCCAGAGCAACGCAAAAACGTAACCTTTACGGCATTTTTTGCTAACACCATGTTTCATGAGGTTGCTCATGGGTTAGGCATTAAAAACACCATTAATGGTAAAGGTACGGTACGTCAGTCATTAAAAGAGCATGCGTCAGCCTTAGAAGAAGGTAAAGCAGATATTTTAGGACTGTACATGATCCGTCAGTTGCTAGCTAAAAATGTCATTACTGAAGGTACACTAGAAGATTATTACACAACTTTCTTAGCCGGTATATTCCGTTCTGTACGCTTTGGCGCAAGCTCTGCACACGGTAAAGCAAACATGGTACGTTTTAACTACTTTGCTGAACAAAATGCTTTCTCGCGAAACGAGCAAGGTCTATACACGGTAAATGTTGACAAGATGACGGCTGCAATAGATTCGCTGTCAGAGTTAATTTTAACCTTACAAGGTAACGGCGATTACGACGGTGTTGACAAATTAGTGGCAAAAAGCGGCGTTATTAATAGCAATTTAGAGAAAGATTTAGCTAGTTTAAATACCGCTAAAATACCTGTTGATATTACTTTCAAGCAAGGCAAAAAAGTACTTGGTTTAAACTAATGTCTCAATAGACAGTCAATCGATAAATTTAAAGGCTAAACATTTGTTTAGCCTTTTTTTTGCACGAATTTTTTGAACTAATAATTCTAATGTTGAATTAAAATGAGTATTAAAGCATAGTGGTCAGACGTGTTGACATATAAAAGTTCGAAGGTGTAAGTTTGCAAACATTTGATTTTGTAATAATTGGTGGCGGCTCTGCGGGCTGCGTCTTAGCTGATAAATTATCAGAAAGTGGCGAACACAGTGTATGCCTATTAGAGGCTGGCAAGAGCGATAAAAATTGGTTAATTCATTTACCTATTGGCATTATTGGGCTTTTGAAAAGTAGAAGCCTCAATTGGCAGTTTAACTCCCATGCAGAAAACACCTTAAATAATCGAGAAATATTCACACCGCGCGGTAAAACACTCGGTGGCAGTAGCTCAATTAACGCCATGCTATATGTCAGGGGGCAGAAACAAGATTACGATCATTGGCAATCGCTCGGTAACGATGGCTGGGCCTTTGATGACGTGCTGCCTTACTTTAAGGAACTTGAGCATCAAGAACGTGGCGCTGATGAATTTCATGGCATAAACGGGCCACTTAACGTTGCAGACTCAGTATCTAAACCTGCAGTTAGTGACGACTTTATTCAGTCAGCAATCACCGCGGGTTACCCTAAAAATAATGACTTTAATGGCGCAACTCAAGAAGGTATTGGCTATTTTCAAGTTACGCAAAAAAATGGCTTACGCCATAGCGCAGCAAAAGCTTTTTTAACGCCAAATTTAACACGTAAAAACTTAACAGTACTGACACAAACATACGTAGAAAAACTGATAATTATTGATGGTGTTGCCACGGGTGTTATTTATAAACATAACGGTAAACTTCAGCAAGTTATCGCAAGCAAAGAAGTTATCGTCAGCGCAGGTGCAATCAATTCGCCACAAATATTAATGTTATCTGGCATTGGTCCAAAAGCTGAATTAGAAAAGCATGATATTAAAGTGCTACATGCACTTGAAGGTGTTGGAAAAAATTTACAAGATCATGTCGATGTGCTCAGCGTTGCCCAGCACGATAGAACCGAACTTTTAGCCTATCGCCCAAAAGCTATTTGGTGGGGTATTAAAGAGACAGTAAAATTTATTACTAAGCGCACAGGACTTCTAACTACCGTCATTGCAGAAGCTGGTGGCTTTATAAAATCAGAGCCGAGCCTAACAGAGCCTGACTTACAACTACATTTTGTGCCTGCAGCAATGGACGATCACGGCAGAAACAATAAACTGCTTTGTACCTATGGCGTAGCTTTGCATGTTTGCTTACTGAGGCCAAAAAGTCGAGGCAGCGTGAAGCTTTACAGTAATAAAAGCAGTCAACATCCTCGTATTGAACTGAATATGTTAGACCACGAAGATGATATAAAAACCATGATTAAAGCGGTAAAAATTGCGAAAAATATCTTATCGTCACCGCCATTATCTTCAAGCCATGTTAAGTTTATTTTCCCTGAAGAAGGCTGCGCTAGTGACCAAGAAATTCATCAATTTCTAAAAAGTAAATGTAACACCATATACCACCCTGTCGGCACCTGTAAAATGGGTCAAGACGACTTAGCGGTAGTCGATGAACAGTTAAAAGTAAGGGGTATTAAACAGTTACGAGTAGTTGATGCTTCAATTATGCCGACATTAATTAGTGGCAATACTAATGCGCCAACTATGATGATCGCAGCGAAAGCTGCAGATATGATCTTAGCTGATCATTGTTAAATTTAACTGTATATAAATATGCGTATAAACGATTAATCAATTCATAACCTTACTAGAAAAAGAGCACTAAATATAAAAAGTTTGTTAAAAATCAAACTTTTTTGCAAGGATAATAGTGTTACCAAGGTCAAATTAATTACCTCGTATTTAATAAGGATTAATTTTGATTAACCAACTTATCGCTGGTAAAAAATTGTTCACTGTAATCTTGCTGATATTTTCAGTATTTTTTGCTAATGCTGAAGAGACAAAAACCTTAGCACAAGCACCTGCTTGGCAACTAAAAACTCAATCGGGCAAGACTATTTCATCCGATCAATTTAAAGGACAAGCCACCATATTACACTTTTGGGCGACCTGGTGCCCTTATTGTAAAAAGCTACAGCCAAAACTCGTCGAGCTTGAGGAAAAGTATCATCCGCAAGGTGTAAAACTCGTTGCGATAAGCTTTAACGAAGATGAGGGAGTATTACCTCAAAATGAATTAGCATCTCGAGGCTATAGTTTCCCCACCGCAGTTAAAGGAGAAAAAATTGCTTCCTTGTATGGCGTTAGAGGTACACCAACAACCTTTTTTATTAATAAGAACAATCAAGTAGTATTTAAATCAACAAGTTCTAATACTGACGACCCGCGTTTAGAACTTGCTGTTAAAGAAATAGTTAAGTGATTTGAGTTTACGTTAAATAGCTTGATCAAGTTGATAAAGCTTTTTCTTTAATTTTTGCTTTTGTTCTGGTTCATGTAGCCATGCTAATGATTGTTGCAAGGTAGATATTGCCTGTTGAGTTTTTCCCTGTTGCAAATAAACCTCGTGCAACTCGAAGTATGCTTGTTTCACATAGGGAGCAAGCTTAATAACTTTACGATAATAGCGTGCAGCATCGGCATATTTATTATCATGCCTCGCGAACTGTGCTTTCTCAAGCCAATGATAAGGGTTAGGATCATACATACTCTCTAAACGTTGTTTCACTTCATCAGCTTTAGATAACCTGCCTTGTTGTTTTAGTAAATTAACATAATTATCTAAAACACTAATATTAACATCTGAACTTGCGATTGCCTCCACGTAAAGGTTTTCTGCTGTTACGTAATCACCTTTTTTCTTATGTAACAATGCCAATAAATTCAAAGCTGATGCACTTTCAGCGTCAATACGTAAAGCCTCGCTGGCATATGAAAAAGCGTGATCAAATTCACTTTCAATATAAAATTCTGCCGCTTTATTCACATAATACATAGCTAAAAATTTGCTTGAATCTAGTGTTTTAGAGCGAAGATTGCCCTCTTGTGGAAAGTAATCGATAACAATAGCGGGTCGATTGACATAAAAGTACTCTTCTTCTGGAATAAAACTTGGATCATAAAGTAAAGATTGCACGTGGCTAGACGATAAAATGACATTTCCGTGTTTTTCATAAATTGGCAATGAATGCATTTTACGATAATCCATTTCAACATTAACTAGACGTGATAATGCTGTTGTTAAAATTGCGAGGCTCATACAATTACCGCTATTTTCTGCCATCGCTTTTTGAGCTGTATAAGTTTTGCCATAGTAGGTGAAATTAGATAAATGACTACCTAAATAATCACTTATTACTTCATGTGGGATATAGCCCTTGTCTATTTTAATTTGATAGAAATCTAAAAACTTTTGCTTTTGGTCATCATTCAAATAATATAACTCTTGCTCTGATACAATGGGCAAATCTAATGAAAACAGGCTTTTATTCAATTTTATAGCAGCCGAACCAACTTGGTTTTCATTAATATTAGCGCAACCAATAGTTGCCATCATAAGCGCAATTAAGAGCCACTTTACTTGTTGGTGCATATGCAAATCCTTGCTTCAAAATTAATTATTTTCATCGTTGTAAGCTTAAATCCAGAATAATAAAGACAAGCTACGACAATCATCGTAACTCAATATATCGATAACTAACACTATTTGTCCAGTACTATTATTAACCAATAACAGTGTGTTCTATTATTTAACCCTGATAACTACCCACTCATCGATTTTTCCTATCATCTACTTGTACCTAGCGCTTGCGCAACATAGAATCAGGTAAGCTTTTTGTGAAAAATTCACATTGGAGCACCTTATCATCCCTTTGGATATAAACTTAAAAAGGTCATTTAATGAAAATTCGTTATCTCGCACCATTGGCTATTGCTATTGCTTTAGCTGGTTGCCAACAAAGCACATCAACACCAACTGTTGTAGATGTAGAACAAGTAGCCCCTACTGCAAACAACCCGTTCTTTGCAGAATACGACACACCATATGGTATTCCTCCATTTGAAAAAATTAAAAAGAGTGACTACTTACCGGCTTTCTATCACGGTATTGCTCAGCAAAAACTTGAAATAGAGGCAATAACAAAAGTTAAGTCACGTCCTACTTTTGAAAATACTATCGTTGCTATGGAAAAGTCAGGTGATTTTCTTAATAAAGTCAGCAATACTTTTTATGGTTTAACGGGCTCAATGTCTGATGATGAAATCCGCGCAATTGCCAAAGAAATTTCACCTAAACTTTCAGCTTTAGGCGATGATATTGCGCTAAATGATGCTTTATTCCTGCGTGTTAAAGCTGTTTATGACAATCAAGATAAATTTAATTTACGCACAGATCAAAAACGTTTACTCGATAAAACCTATAAAAACTTTGTTCGAGGTGGCGCTAACCTTAATGATGCTGATAAATTAAAATTACGTGAATTAAATGAAAAACTCAGTGGTTTAAGTTTAAAGTTTGGTGAAAACCTACTAGCTGAAACTAACAGCTTTGAAATGGTGATTGATAATAAAGCTGACCTTGATGGTTTACCTGCTGATATTATTGCAGCCGCTGCTGAAACAGCCACAGCACGTGGCCATGAAGGAAAATGGGTATTCACTACACATCGCCCAAGTAAAAACCCATTTTTGACTTACTCAAACAATCGTAAACTGCGTGAAACTATTTATAAAGGTTACACCATGCGCGGTAATAACGAGAATGCTAACAATAACCAAGCAATAGCTAGCGAAATGGCTAGCCTTCGTTATCAAAAAGCGCAGTTATTAGGTTATAAAACTCATGCGCATTTTGTGCTTGAAAATGCCACGGCAAAAACCCCTGAAAATGTTTTTGAATTATTAAATAAAGTTTGGCCTGCAGCACTGGAAAGAGCAAAAGAAGAAGCGGCTGATATTCAAAAAATGATTGATGTCCAAGGTGGCAACTTTAAAGTCGCTGCATGGGATTGGTGGTATTACTCTGAGAAAATTCGTAAGCAACGTTATGATATTGACGCAGAAGAAACTAAACCTTACTTCTCATTAGAGTCGACATTACAGGGTGTTTTCTATACCGCAGAAAAGCTTTGGGGCGTTACATTTAAAGAGCGTGATGACTTACCTAAATATCACCCAGAAGTACGTACATTTGAAGTTTATGATCGTGACGGTAGCTATATTGGTATCTACATGACCGATCATTACGTACGTGAAAGCAAACGTGGTGGTGCTTGGATGAGCAGCTTCCGTAAGCAATATAGAATGAACGGGGAAGACGTTACACCTATCATCTACAATGTTTTAAACTATCCTCGACCGATTGGCGATAAACCAACACTATTAACCTTTGATCAAGCATCAACCTTATTCCATGAGTTTGGCCATGCTATCCAAGGTTTACTATCTGATGGTTACTACCGTTCTCAAACCGGTACTTCACTACCAAGAGACTACGTTGAATATCCTTCACAAGTGATGGAAAACTGGATGACAGAGCCGGAAGTATTAGCGAACTTTGCTAAGCACTACCAAACAGGTGAAGTTATCCCGCAAGCCCTTGTTGAGAAAATCCAAGCGTCTGGCAAGTTTAACCAAGGCTTTGGCACTACAGAGTATTTAGCAGCAGCATTACTGGATATGAGCTGGCATTCACTTGAAACTGCCGAGTTACAAGATGCAAATAGCTTTGAGAAAAATGTTTTAAAAGAAATTGGCTTGATTGAGCAAATCGCGCCAAGATATAAAACAGGTTATTACTCTCACATATTTGCTGGTGGTTACTCTGCTGGTTACTACGGTTATATTTGGTCAAATATCTATGATGCTGATACCTGGTTAGCCTTTAAAGAGAATGGCATATTCGATCAGAAAACAGCAGAGCTATACCGTAAACATGTACTTGAAAGCGGTGGCACTGACGACCCAACAATTATGTACCGTCGATTTAGAGGTCAAGACCCTAAAGTAGAGCCACTATTAGAGCGTCGTGGCTTGATCAGCAAGTAAGCATTGCTTGGGTAAGCGTGATGTACTTATCTTAAGTACTGCGCTTATCTTAGGTAATACTTAATCTTACCGTTAAACTTAGGCTTAAGTATTACCTTTTAATTATATAAAAAAAGGGTCGCTAAATAGCAAGCCGTTTACTTAAAGTGGATCTAATTGCTTACTTTTTATAAAAATGCACTATAATTAAGGTAGTTAACTTGATTATGGTGTATTTTTTTGAGAAAGAAATCTTGCCAGAGGGATTGGCCTACCTTCCCAGAACCGTATAAAGGATTACAAGTAAATTGTTGTAAGTTTACTAGATGTGAAAACTTTGGAATATCGCCAGAAGAAGCTTTAAATGGTACACAACGAGCATACTCCGATGAAGACCTTATCCCTAAAATATCTGAACGTCAAGTAAGTAAGCATCATCCTATATATGGAACATCTGGTAGCGGAAAGCACGAAGCTGCATTAGTCTGTAAGGCGTGTACAACAAAGAAAGCTGATGGAGAAGTAATTCAAAGTTCATACATGCTTAAAAGCAACCGAGCTGTTATGGAAGAGTATGAGCGTTTAAGCCGTTATTTAGTCCCCGAACAGCCAACTTGTCCCAATAACGATTGTCCCACATACACTGTTGAATTTTTTGAACCTGCACTTAAAAAACGTGGATTAACAAAGGCTGGCTCTCAGCGTTATCAATGTAAACATTGTAAAAAAAGTTTTATTGTTGGTGAACAAACTAGAAAGCACCGCAGACCAGAGATAAATATTAGGCTTTTTGACTTACTTTTAATGCATGTCCCGTTACGCAAAATTATTAAACACCTGAACATTTCGCCTAAAACGCTTTATGACAAAATCGACTTTATTCACAAACAATGCCTTAATTTTGTCGCTGAGAGAGAGCAGCAGTTAATAAATGGAAAACTTAAAGAAAAAAGCTTATATCTTTCTACAGATCGACAAGTTCAAATCACCAATTGGACAAAAAGAGAAGACAAACGTAATACCGAACTTTATGGGATTGGGACTGCTTGTTTAACTTCAGGTTATGTTTTTGCTTTTAATTTTAACTTTGAGGAACGATTAACACAAAATGAAGTTGAGCTGATTGCGTCAGAGTATAAGGATAATGAGAAGCCTAAACATCACAGAGTGATGGCAAGAATTTGGCTTGAAGATGAGTTTTCGGAGGCTTCAAAACATAAAAGAAAAGTGCATGATAAACCTCCCTATACTTTACAGGAAGAAGTAGCCCAAAAAATTGAAGGTGAGTTTTCAGCACTAGATATGACTAGCTCTGAAGACTTTGACAGAACAACAAAGCTTCCAGCAAAAGGTGTGCTAGTCCATAACGAATATACAATGATGGGCCACTTCCTACTGCTAAAAAAACTAACACAACGCATCAACAAAACACGCTTTTATCTTGATCAAGATACAGGGATGAAAACCGCATATTTAAGTATTTTCAAAGATGAAATCAAAGAAGGAAAAAGTGATGGTTTTCTTGTTCGAACAGTTAAAAACCTGAGTGTTGATGAAAAAAGAAGTGCCCTTGCAGACACAAACAAAATGATACTCGAATTAACAGGTCGGCCACGAAAAAGCTTAACAGGCAAAGAGTTCAGGGAGTTAGTTAATGAACTAATTATTCCAAAGTTGAATATGCTTGAAGTCATAAATAATTCTACCGAACGTTGGCTTACTTACCCTATTGCGACTATGCCAGAGCCTGAAAAGCTGGTCGCAGCTATTACAGGCATATCAAGGTATGATGATAAGCATCAAGCTAACTTGTACAGAAAGGCTAGTTTACACGCGATAGATAGATTCTTTATGAGTAGTCGCAGAGGAGTTAACCTTTTGGAAAGACCATTTACTTCGGCAACAAATAAAGCAAGAACATGGAACGGTTACTCAGCATACAACCCTGCCATGCTTACAAAAATGGCTGATATCTATCGTGTCTATTACAACTACGTTAATAAAAATGATAAGGGCGAAACTCCTGCAATGAGATTAGGTTTAGCCAAAGGGCCAGTCGCTTCTGAAAAAATTATTTACTACGGAAAATATGATGGATAAAGTCAAAAGGAATCAAATTTGAAAACTAAATCATTTAAGGGAACATTAATATTTTTAATATTGGTATTAGGTACATTCATATTCGCTAAAACCTATTATCATCGTTATGACTGGGTGCCAATGGAGGTTTCAATTGTTGAATCAAATTATTCTTATAGCGGGAGCTTTATCTCAGAGTATGATGGGAGTCACCGAATCTACCTTGAGATTGATCGCCAACATAATAGTGATAAAGCTATTGAGTGTTTTTTTGGTGTAGAAATTACAAAGACCGATTGTGGAACTAGTAGAAGTTTTGCCAAGTTAGAATGGGAAATTAGCGAAAACAACGCTCCTTTTAAATCAGGTCTCATACAAGATAATTGGGAAGCTGCATATTGGGGAGCCAACGGCTCGGCAAGTAGCGTATTTAGATTCAATACTATCAAAGGAAATAAATATGCTCTTAAATTTAAGCTTTTTGCCCCAGATAAAATAATAAAACAAAGTAATCCAAGAATTAAGGTTGAGCTGCCAGCTATTCTTCATAAAAATAGTGCAATCATTTCTGGTATTGCAGAATTGATATGTTTTTTACTTTTAGCAGTAGGGTCAATCGTATTTATTTTTGAGGTAATTCAAGCTACAAAGAGGAAGCCAAGCCTTCATTTGTAATAAAGCAACTACAACTCAATCTAAAAAAAATTGAACCATAGTTGCTAAAAAGGTTACTACGAGTTCCAGATCCACTTTAAGTAAACGGCTTGGCTAAATAGCGACCCTTTCTTATATCTTAATCTATAAAAAATTACTGAAGGTACATACTACCTTCAAAAAAAGCAAAAACAGTTTCAAAAGCACTTTCTTGGTATTGCTTCAAACCAGTGTCTCTAAAATCAATATCAACTTGGCTGCGAGTTAGCGCTTTTTTGATAAAACTGCCCGCTAAAATCTCTACGGGTAAATCTTTTATAAGTTGAATAGCTGCTTCCAATTTAAAGCCAACAGGACCACCAGAATACTTGCCTTTTAACGCACGCCCTTTGATCACCACTTTATCTACTTTATAATCTTCCATCAGCTTAGCAAAAGCAAACTGAAAGTATTGAACTTGCTCAGCATCAGCAGCATCAACAAGACTAATTTTTTGTACGCGCGTTTTTGGTATGTCGTACAACCCATTTTCCCGCGACATGATACAAATAATTGCATCGTTACCTTTTAATTCAACACCACATATTTTCATAAATTAACCTCGTTTCTATAATGTTCGTTATTATAAAATAGTTTTGTGTAAGCTGCAGTGTTTTCATGCATTTAAAGTTTATCTTTTAACTTGAAAACTTAACTATTGTTATCTTTAGTTAGCACAATGCCGTGTAGCTTAGTAAATTCGGTATATTCTGCCACGGCATTCGGGTTAGCTTTGTTTTGCTGACAAACACCTTTCTGATACTGATAACTAAAGACATCAAACCACAAATCTAGTAAGTCAGCATTAACTTGCTCACCAGCAAGAGACAAAATTTGAGCGGCAACTTCAGCCGTTGCTAATTCGGTATTATTGGCCGCTAGTCGAATTTGGTATCGAGAACTTAACTCCTCGGTGTTATCAGGCGCTTTAGGGGTAAATGAAACCACAGGTAAATTTTGCAAGTATGGACTGCGACGAAACATCTTCTTTGCTTCTCGCCAACTACCATCAAGCATAATAAACAAAGGCCTTTTACCGGATGCTACAGTAAGTTCATTATCATAGATTTCCCGATTTTCGCCGGCATAATCTTTTGGAAAAACAATCATAGGTTGCCACATAGGATCATCTAGAATGGCAATAATTTCTGGATTAACTTCTGTTCTTGACCATAAAAATGCAAAGCTGTCCGGTATCAAATCAGCAATCAACTTACCAGTATTACTCGGCTTGAGTACTTCAGTGTCATACATCAATAACAAAAAGCCAGCATTAGAGTTAACTTTAGGCGCTAATTCGCAGATACAAAACTGTTTTGCTAAGCGACATAACTCACAGCGAATAACACGCTGGCCTCTCGACTTGTAAGTAGTAGTGCTTAAACTTTTACGATATTGATGAAGCTTTTGTACTGCGTGCATAAATAATATATCGGGAGTATTTTAGGGCGCTACTTTAACGCGCACTGGTAATGTTAGCAATAAAAAAACGCTAGTCAAATGACTAGCGTTTTAGGATTTAATTACTCATGTACTAGACAATAAATTATTGTCTGTTTAGAGGCTAAATTTCATTATGCTGATTTTTAACACTTGCTGTGATCAAGTTAAAACCAGCAAGTTCATCTATACTGTCTTTCAAACGTTCTTCCAAATCATCTATCGCGATTACTGACTGACAAAACGTTTCACCACGTTTCTCAAGGCCTTCGCTACGAACTTCCATTTCATGACCGATTTGTTCACCAAACTTTTCCATTTTACTACCAAAGGCATCCATATCACCGCCTGACATCAGCATTTCTTGGCCGACAGCAATCATTAAGGTACCTAAAGAGTTTTGAATGGTATTCTCAACGGCTGTTTCAATGCGTTGTTCAAAATCATCACCGAAAAAATCTTTTCCAGAAAAACCATCTTCATCAATATAAAAGCCTGCTTGCTTTTTAAATTCGCTATCAACCTCAGTACGAATATTGGTTAATTGCGTGGTTAATTCAGCACTAACGTTATTGCCTTGTCCTAACAACTCGTCGAATGCTAAATTCACGCCATCTATTGCCAAGTCAATTGCATCTAAAGCAATACTTTTTACTTCTGGCACTACTTGACGAATTTGAGTTGAATAATCATGCAACAGAGCTTTTTGGTGAGAGTTCAAAGCGACTTCATCACCATTAATCAATAAAGTATTATCACCTGAGATAGTATATAAAGGTGATTTGTTTTTAGAAAAAGTAATCGCTTTTTCATTGATGTTAATACCACCATGTAACTCAACATTACAATTGTCACTAGAGAAAGAGTTATCGTGTGCATAACTTGCTGAACTGGCTAAAATTAATGCGGTCGCTATCAATGTTTTCATCTTTATTTCCTTTATATAATTAGCGTAATAAGAGCGTGTTTGCACTCAGTTACTACTATTGTTTACAATTCTAATGCCAAAATAAAAAAATCTTTAATATCAACAATTAAGATAAAAGTCGTGGTACAGCAAATAAAATAATTTGCCAAATAATAGTGAAATAATTAATTTAATGGTTAATTTGATAGGTAACTGTATAGCTATTATTCTGGGTAAATACGAGCTTCTAATAATTTAACTTTTGCATTTCATAAAGACGAGATTTACAACGTGCAAACTCAAAATTAAGTTGTGTACCTTGATAAAGTTCTTCAATATCGACTTCTGCTTCGATAATCAAACGAACATCTCTATCGTAAAGCTCGTCCACTAAGGCAATAAAGCGTCGAGCCTCGTCATCAAGGCCGCGCAATTGGCCCATAACAACCCCACTACGCTGGTAGCTATCCTCGACACCAGAAAAAACAGCAGGAATTAACTCGCCGCTAAATTGTGGCACATTACTGAGCAACACCGTAGAAAAGTCATCTGCTAGTTTAATATAGTCCCTTTGACTTCTAGGCCCTGAGCATAATGCTAAAAAATCAAACCAAATGGTATTATCACTTAGTGCTACATAGTTAATTTCTCTACCATGAACACTAATTGTTTGATCATACGTAACCTTAGGCTTAGCTAATGTTAAAAAGTGTTGAGACAGAAAATTACTACTACTTTTCGTATTGATATTAAAGTCTCGATATTGATGAACGTTTAAATCAAGATCAATTAAGCGATGATCTTCTGGTCCATCAATTGAAATCACCTGGCAATATTTTTTAATAATATCAATGGTAGGTAAAAATTTTTCACGCTGTAAGCCATTTTTATATAACTGCTCAGGTTGGCAGTTTGAGGTAGCCACAAACGTAATCCCATAAGAAAGCATAGCCTCTAACAAGCCAGCTAATAACATCGCATCGCCAATATCATTAACAAAAAACTCATCAAAACATAGTACATCTACTTTCAAAGCCCACCGCTTCGCGATTAAATTTAACGGGTTAGATTGGCCACTTAACGTATGCAAGTCTTGGTGCACGTTTTCCATAAAGTGATGGAAATGTATACGCTCCTTCCGGGTAATAGTTAACTGCTGATAAAACAAGTCCATCAACATAGTTTTACCTCGCCCCACTCGACCGTAAAAATAAATACCGTGGATAAAGTCAGGTTTTACAAAGAAGTTTTTTAACGAAGTAAATAAAGAGGATTGGGATTGTCTAAACGATAAATCTTGTGAAAGTTTATCCAAAGCAATTATTGCTTTACCTTGGTCAGCATCAAGCTTTAATACTTGCTGGGAAACAAGTTGATTATATTTTTCAATCACTGACATAATAATTTTATGAGATAAGTATTATTTCAGGCACAAAAAAAGGGCAGACTATGTCTCCCCTTTTTCAACACTTTTAATATTTTAGCTAGTATAACCAGCTAAGTAATATTAATTAAAGTGCTACGATGTTCTCAGCTTGAGGACCTTTTTGACCTTGAGTAACAGTAAACTGTACTTTTTGGCCTTCAGCAAGAGTTTTGAAACCGTCGCCAGAGATTGCAGAGAAATGTGCGAAAACGTCTGGACCAGATTCTTGCTCGATGAAACCAAAACCTTTAGACTCGTTGAACCATTTTACTGTACCAGTAGTTGTATTAGACATTGTATTATCCTATTTATTCGTAATTGATGCCTCAAAAATAAGGCGGTGTTGCAGGAAGTGTTGCTATTACTTATTAAACAGGACGAGCTACTTACTAATATAACTTCGAAACTTTGTACATAAATATAGGTCTTACTTTCTAGCTGAGACGGATTTTACCTACTTTTTTCTAAGAGTCAAGTTGTTTCAAATAAAAGTCTTATTTTCTTTGGTTAAACTTTTACTGAACTCAGCCCTAATAAACCTAATTTACTTTCACGGTATTATTGGTATCTCTACTTCGCTTTATTAACTCGTCCCCTACCACTGTATGTTGTGATTTCGCTAAACGGTCGTAAAGTAAAACATTAACACTAGCGGCCAAATTCATACAACCAATAGTTGGCACGTATACTACAGCATCGGCGCTGTTAATAACCTCTTGTGAAATGGTGCCGTCTTCAGGGCCAAAAATATAAAGAGCGTTATCGGGGTGTTCAAATTCAGGCAGAGGTATAGCACCTTCAACTAAATCTACACAAATCACTTTTTGCTCTGGCGTTAAATTATTTGTTAATGCCGTTACAGCATTAAGTGGAATTTTTTTTGAGGCATCTTTAGTATCAGTATGAAACTTTGCAGCTCTGGCATATCGTACACCTGTATAACGCACTTCATCAACTTGATAACAACCAGCGGCACGCATCACTGCACCAACATTTGACGGACTTTTAGGATCCGTTAACCCTATCACAACATTTTGGTTTTTCATTAACAGCCATACTTTTCAGTTTTGTAATTATTTAATCAACGTAATTTTGCGCTGCTAATAACCAGACTACAAGCATATTTTTACAACTATGGAGCGTAAATAAACAAGAAAAATTATTCCATCCCAACCCTGCAGTTTTCTGATAGCATCTCATCAACAGTTATTACTATCATACTTTACTCAAATTCGGTTATTTAGGAGCATTAGATGAAATCAACAATCAATATTTTACCTTTATTACTTACCAGCGGTTTATTATTCCTGAATCATTCTGCAACAGCGAACGATAGCAATCTTGTATCCGCAGCGCCCTTGGTGTCTATTGAAACACATGATAGTTTTTTTAATAGTATTAAGTCATATTGTGGAAAAGCTTTTCAAGGCAAAGTCACTGTTGATAACGCTATCGGCGATAGTTTTAGCAACAAAGCGTTAATTATGCATGTTCGTAAGTGCTCAGAAACAACACTTGAAATTCCGTTTCACGTTGGTGATGATGCTTCGCGAACTTGGATCATCACAAAAACAGGTTCAGGTTTATCATTAAAGCATGACCATCGCCATAAAGACGGTAGTCATGACGAGTCAACTATGTATGGCGGGCACACAGTGGATGCTGGTTGGGCGCAAGCTCAATCATTCCCTGCAGATGAATATTCCAAACAACTTTTTGCTAAAACTGGTATCCCGCAATCGGCTGGTAATACTTGGCAAATGTATATCTACCCTGAAAAATTTACTTACCGCCTTATCCGTCAAGGCCGGGAATTCCGTGTTGATTTTGACCTAACCAAAGAAGTAAAAACACCTTCAGCACCTTGGGGTTATAGTGATAAATAATGGCTAGTTTTTAGAAATTAGCCCGCATAGAAATATATCATTACATTTTCATCTCCTATCTGCCTTTAAACTGTGGAACTTAAAAAAAACGACTTAGTCCAAAGCTAAGTCGTTTTTTATCGCAATTTAAAGGAAAGATAATGAAAAATACAATTTCAACCTTCTTCAAAAACAATAAATCATTATTGATATTTATCAGTTTAATGCTGGTATTTCGCAGCGCTGTTGCTGACTGGAATGATGTACCGACTGGTTCAATGAAACCAACCATAGTGGAAGGTGATCGTATTTTCATTAATAAAATGGCTTACGATTTAAGATTACCCTTTAGCCAATATACCTTGTTAAAAATTGCAGACCCAAAGAAAAATGATATTGTTATTTTTGAATCTAAAGCTGCAGGTAAACGACTCGTTAAGCGCGTTATTGGCGTGCCTGGCGACAGTATTGCTTTAGATAACAATCAATTGTTTATTAATAATACTCCTGCCAGTTATCGCGTAATAGAGCAAAACACCCAATTCACACTTACTGAAGAACACATCGAGGGTAGCAATCGCTTAATCCGTACAATTACCAAGCCAGGAAGTTCGACAAACTATCCCCTAGAAAGCTTTCAATCGGTTACCGTGCCCAAAGGTTATTACCTTGTGATGGGAGATAATCGCAATAACAGTGCTGATTCTCGTGTTATTGGGTTAGTTCCACGTAAAGAAATCATTGGCCGTTCAAACACCGTCGTTTTTTCGTTAAATTACGACAATTACTTAATTCCCCGCAGTGAACGATTTTTTAAATCAATTTAAATACATTGATGCATCACAGCACTTCAAAAGTGCGCTCTAAGCCTTATTTTGCCATGATTACCTTTATTAATTCAAAAAGTAATCATGCTCTTCATTTCATTTATAAAACGCTACAATAACGGCTTTAGCTTGTTGTTTTAACCAAAGCACATTACTATTCGTGCAATTTTAAAACTGCTAAGTACTAAGAATTTAATTTATGACGCTTTCGAAGATTTCTAAAATATCACTGGTATTATTGACCTGTGCTAGTCTTTCTGTTTCTGCAACTATTGTGGAATTTACAACTTCTCATGGCAACTTTAAAGTTAACTTGCATGATGAAACTACTCCTATCACTGTGACTAACTTCCTGAAATATATTACCGATGGTGATTACAATAATACTGTTGTGCATCGTGTTGAACCTAACTTTGTTATGCAAGCAGGTGGATTTGAATTTACTGGCAACCTGCCATTAGATCTAATTTCAACAGACAGTGCGATTAAAAACGAACCGGTATATTCCAATGTTCGCGGCACTATCGCTATGGCAAAAGAAGCAGGAAATGCGAATAGCGCTACGAGCCAATGGTTTGTCAACTTATCAGATAATAGTGGCGGCAATGCAAAGCTAGATCTTCAAAATGGCGGTTTCACTGTTTTTGGTGAAGTTATAGAAGGTATGGAAAATATTGACGCTATCGCTGAAATACAAAGGTGTTCAAGTATTCCTATGCCGGATGTAACGGCTGAACAATGTTCAGATAGTAACTTTGTTCCTGGGGCTGGAAACTTTGTTACCATCGAGTCTGTAGTTGTTTTTGATTCTACCGTTAATACTGCGGGCAGTTTAGCTGGAGTTAAAAACACCTCTTTAAGCGTGACACCTACACCTTCGCCAACACCACCATCTGATAGTGGCGGCGGAACGTTTACCTGGTTGGGTTTGTTTTTAACAGCCTTAATTGCGATAAGAAGACGCTTTTAATAATTCTCAGTAAATCACAAATTAATAAAAGCCGTAATAACAAGTCTTTATGTTACTCGTTATTACGGCTTTTCAGTTTATTAACTAACCGCATATTAGTTCGTTTCTAACTGTTTTTTACACCATGAGTCAATTAGCAGCCTAGCGATTGACTCTTTCCTCGGTAATTTAGGAAGATCATTTTCTGCGCCCCAATCTGCAAAGGTTAATAATTGTTCAGCACTAAACCAATCAGCACTGCGTAATTCTTCATCCTCCAAACATAGCGTCATACTGTCAGCTTCAGCGATAAAACCAATCATTAAAGAATTGGGGAACGGCCAAGGCTGTGAATCAATGAAGCTCACGTTAGTGACATTAATTCCCGCTTCTTCTAATACCTCGCGCGTTACAGCTTCTTGCAATGATTCGCCGGGGTCAACAAAGCCAGCAAGCGTTGAAAACACTTTTTCAGGCGTTCTATGGTGCTCTGCAAGTAAACAAACCGCAGGACCTGTTTTAGGTTTGTATTCAACCAACATAATAACGGCGGGATCCGTTCGAGGGAAATGTTCTTTCTGGCAGTCATCATCTGTGCAAATTAAACGATGTCCACCTTCAAGCGGTTGCGTTTTATTACCGCAACAGCCGCAAAATAGAGTACTTTGCTGCCAATGTATCAATGCTTTAGCGTAGCTTAAAGTTGCTGCTACTTTCGGTTTCAACAAGGTTAATGAACGTATAAAATCAAGAAATTTTAAGGCACTATTTCCTAACGTTAATAACCACTGCTCAACTTCAGCGTCATCATTAAATGCTAAGGAGCAAACAAAATAAGCTTGTTCGTGCTTAGTACCTAAAAAAGAAACACTACTTTGCTCTATTACCAACGAAATTAGTGGAGTGTTAAAGGATTCGCCTAACACATTATTATGTTCAGCTTGGGTAAAAACAAAGAGTTCTTGTTCAAAATAAAGAAAGCGACCACACCAATAAAAGTAAAAATGGCTACTATCAGATTGTAATTTAGCCTGTAACCATGTTTTATCTTTTCTTAAGGTAGAGGCGCGATCGAGTGGCATTTGGCAAAACGTTAATGCATTTTCCATGTAAGTTCTCTGCTGTATTTATATTCGATTAGTTGTAAAGGCTTAATCAGCTAATGATCTACTTTGCCGCGTAATGCTTTATTAGAACTGAGTTTCTTTTTTGCATCTAATCGTCTTAATTTTGAGCCTTTAGTCGGCTTGGTTGGCCTGCGAACTTTTTTAACCACCATTGCAGACAAAATCAATTCTTTTAAGCGCTTTAAAGCGTCGTCTTTATTCATCGATTGGGTTCTAAAAGATTGTGCTTTGATTATGATAATGCCATCACTTGATATACGGCTATCTGAAAGCCGCAGTAGTCGCTCTTTATATACCGAAGGTAAAGTCGAGCGTTTAATATCAAACCTAAGGTGAATTGCTGTTTCAACTTTATTTACTCTTTGTCCACCATTACCGGTCGCTCTGATCCCGGTAAGCTCAATTTCCCAATCAGCAATCGTTACAGTGTTGGAAATTTCTAGCATAAAACATCTACTACCTAGTTCTTAATGTGAATATGTTAAGTGTATTTATCTCTTTTACCAAATTAAACTTCGCACTATCTTGGAAGCCCGAATGAAAAAGTAGTGCATTAAAAAAGGAGGCGACTGCCTCCTCATTATATCTGACTTCATTAAATCGTGGTTTAATCCTAACTAAGATTCATTTCCTGAACTTTTTCATGAGCTATTTCAGGTGCAGTAACTTCTGGTTTGCTATGTAAATTCGCTTTGAGTAAGCCTTTACGGTGTTTTAATGCCGCATCTAGCTTTTTAGCAGCTGTTGCAATAGCGGGATACATAACGGCGTCGTTTGATGAAGCTGAAATGCGACCTCCTTCATAGGTCGTTCGCAGTTCTACATTAAATTTATGATGTTCGTAAGATAAAATAACATCGAGTGAAATTAAGGTTGGAAAGTGAATGGCAATTTTTGAAAACTTTTCATTGATATGCTCTTTAATTGAATCGGTAACATCGACATGGTGACCTGAAAGATTTATTTTCATTGGTATTCCTTTTAATTAGTTACTCATTACTAATACTTGGGCCTAAATGCTAAAAAGGCAAGTTAATAACGTAAAAATTACCGTTAAGTTGATCCTATAGTGGTCAACAAAGCTGCTTTAATGATTTTAGAGCGTTCAACTATCGTTAAGTTCAAATAACATCACCGTTTGTTTATTAGTTGCTAACTCAATGTTTTTCAAAAACTTAAAATCTAATCTTTTTAATAAGGCCTTTGATGCCTCATTGTCTAAATTACATATAGCTTGTAAGCAATTTAAAGCCAATTGATGTTTTGCGTAATTAACCACTGCCTGTGCAGATTCAAAACCATAACCTTTACGGCAGAAATCACTTAGAAACGCAAAACCTACCTCTGGGTGGTCAATACCCTCTCGTTTTATTAAACCAGAAAGCCCAACGGCTTGCTGAGTAGTTTTATTTACACAGCAATATAAACTAAAGCCAAGTTCTTTCTGCATGGCTAATGGACCAGAGTTAATATAGTCCAACGCATCCTGATAATTTCGAACGCCTTTATCACCAATATTATGAATGAACGATGGTTCATTTAACAACACCAGAATCATCTCGGCATCACGTTCTTTCAGTAAACGTAGCTGTAATCGTTCGGTTTCTAAAATCAATGTTAACCCTACTAATAAAACTAATTTTGCAAGCATATAACATTGTATGTAAAAGCAAAATTGGTAAATTTAATCCAACAATATATTTTTAAACTTAAACAAATAAATCGACTAAACAAAATGCGCATTTTTTATTATGATTCAGTTATAATCATGCCTTTCATTTATTATTTGTTTTCAGCTATATAAAGAGATTTTTGAATGTTTGATGATATACGCCCTTATCGTGACGATGAGGTGGCTGCCGTAATTGAAAAATTAATAAACCAACAGGGCTTACAAGCTTCAATCGCCAGTTTAAAAATGCCGGGGCTGTATCAAGCATTGCCGAGCATCGCCCGTTTAATCGTAAAGTGGTCATTAAAATTACAAGCTAAAAAATTTCATAGCATCGATGAAATTCAAATTGAAGTGGCTAAATATTTACATCATTTAATTAAAAAAAGTACTGCTGGCTTTAGTTTTAGTGGCGTAGATAAATTTGATAATACCAAGCCCGCACTATTTATTAGTAACCACCGAGACATCGTTTTAGATGTGGCATTAGTCAATTTAGCATTATACAAAAGCGGTATGAGTACCGTTGAAGCAGCCGTTGGCGACAACTTGCTTCACCAACCTTGGGTTGCTGATTTAATGCGTATCAATAAAAGCTTTATTGTTAAGCGTAATGCTGAAAATAAACGCGCGATGCTCAATGCCTCAAAACAACTTTCAGCTTATATCCATGACACTGTAGCAAACCGTCAACAAAACATTTGGATAGCACAACGTGAAGGCCGTGCTAAAGATGGGATTGATAAAACCAATTCTGCGCTTATTTCGATGTTATTGCTCAATAAAAATAAACAAACGCCAATAGCAGAATATTTAAAAGAAATTAATATAGTACCAGTATCAATTTCATATGAGTTCGATCCCTGCGATCGCGATAAGGCTATTGAACTTGCTGAAAGAGACGCGACAGGAAGTTATCAAAAGCAAGAAGGTGAAGATTTACAAAGCATCACACAAGGTCTAATTGGTCAAAAAGGCCAAGTACACATTGAGTTTTGCCAACCAATCCAAGGTGAGTATGCCGACAGCAAAGCAATTGCCGCGGCAATTGATAAAGAGATCATTAGCAATTATAAACTGTACGACAGTAACCTTGTAGCACATGCTAAGCTTAATCAGTGTGAGACAGATAGCCCAACACTAGGTTTGCTCAATAAGCGCATGGATAATTTAACGCCTGAACAGCGTACATGGTTATTAACCATGTACGCAAACCCCGTTATAGCTAAAAAAACGTTATAAATACTAAACGTCGGGTATTAAACATATTTTAGTCGTTTAATTATCAATGCCAATGTGGCTAATTACACAGTTAATTCAGTTAAGAAACGAGTTTCTCAATTATTTAGTAACTATGGTAAGTAAGTTAATTACTTAAAGGATTGTTGTTAAACTCGATTTACTAATATTATTAATTAAACTTAGTCAAAGAGAACTTTATGGCCATTTTATCGCGTGCTCGTGAAATACTGGGTAGAAAGTTAGCCACATACCTTTCTAAACCTATCAAAGAAAACTTTCATTTGTCTACTTGCGATCCTGAATATTTGGCCGCGACCATTCGCAAAGGTGATATTTTACTAGTAGAAGGTGTCAGTCGTTTCAGCACAGCGATTAAATATATCACGCAGTCTACTTGGTCTCATGCAGCGCTTTGCGTTTCCAATGTAAAAGGCCAAGAATTGCTTGAAGCAGATGTACTCGAAGGTGTTAGAAATGTTGCTTTAAGTGAGTATTCTAGCTGCCATACGCGTATTTGTAGACCCGTAGGTTTGACTGATGATGAAATTGATGCTGTCTTAACATTTGCCTGTGCTCAAATTGGACATCAGTATGATTTAAAGCATATCTTTGATTTAGCACGCTTTCTTATACAGGCGCCACCGGTCCCCGTAAAAATGCGCCGTGGCCTTCTTGCTCTAGGTAGTGGTGATCCAACTAAAGCGATATGCTCTTCCCTAATCGCCAAAGCATTTCAGTCGGTAAATTACCCTATTTTGCCTGAACTTGAGGTTAACGATGAAGGTACTCCCGCACAGGTGAAATTTAACAAAGAATATTACCACATCAGGCATCATAGTTTGTTCGCGCCAAGAGATTTTGATATTTCTCCTTACTTTAAAATAATTAAACCAACACTTGAGTGTGGATTTGATCCTCACCAATTTAACTGGCACCACCAAATAGAAGAGAACTTAAAAAGGTAAGTGGCGAGCTAACATTTTGCAAAGTAACTTATCTTTAAAACTTATCGAAACACCTTGCTCGTTTAGCCTCCAGCCCATACGTGCTAAATGAGGGTACGCTTGAGCTGGTATTTTTCTTGGTAACAGATTAGTAATGATTTGTCGCAGTTTACCCTGTGGGCTTGAGGTTGCAGCCTCTAGTGATTGTAGTGCCGTAATCAGTTGTTGCTCAATTTCGTTAAAATCGCTACCAAACGGGTAAAGCGCAAAGTATCGGCTTTGCTTAAGTCCAATTAATTTTTCGGGTAAATTCTGCCGCCAAGCTTGTGGAATATCAAAGTCTTGGGCTATTTTCCCCGCCGCCTTGGCGCTAGTAAGCAATTGAAGTTGAAACCTTGCGTCACTGATGGCCAGAAGCCTTTTGATCACTTCTTGATCACTTTGACCTCTTAAATCTGCAATACCATATTCAGTGATTACAATATCGCGCAGATGCCGAGGAATAGTAGTATGACCATAATTCCACAGTAAGTTAGATTTAACCTTACCCGCTTTGGTTCGTGTCGCACGTAACATTAATATGGAACGCCCGCTTTCTAACGAATGTGCCATAGCAACAAAGTTATATTGACCGCCAACACCGCTAACGACTTGGCCGCTCTCCAAAGCATCAGAAACAGCCGCACCGAGTAGCGTTTGCATCATACAGGTGTTAAAGAAGCGAGCGTCTTTACGTTGTGTTCGATCTAGAGTTTCCTTCCCCCCTAATAATTCGTTTGTATGTGAGACGCTGCGCATCCATAAGCCAGTCCAGTCATCACCTTTTAGTTGAGATAACCACTGGTAAAGTGGTTTAGAACCAAGCAAAAAAGCACCTTCTAAATAGCGGCCACCTTGTAAACTCTTTCCAGATAATAGTTGGTCAAAATCCGTTAATGCAGTCTGTTCAGTCAAATGACAGCTAATCGAGTGATCTGCATTAACCAATTGTGTTCCTTCGAGTTTCGCATTTTTGTCAATTAAGCCGAATCTTTTCATCCACCTAAGGTCTGCATCACTTAAGTGCTTAGCAATGAGTCCAACATCAAGGATTTTCTTAGCGTCGCCTGGTGCCAGCGGATTGGAAATTGTTTTGTTGTCGAGTAATTGTTGCAATACCAAATCATCAAATACCAAACGTTTTAAAATCCCTGCTTGGCGCAAATGCATGAAACCATCCATCACCATTTCTGTCGCGCCATATAATCCCTTTGTAAATGGTGCAAGACCACCAAATTCATTGACTAAATCGCTCTGACAATCGGCATTAATATTAGCAAGTGACTGAAGATAACTTGAGTTATCTTGTTGCCTCAACATTAACGCATTAACAATTGCATCAGATAAAGCACCTATGCCTATTTGCAGTGTGCCACCATCCTTGATTAATGTACTCGCATGTAAGCCGATAGCGTGATCGACTGCACTAACAGCTTCACGAGGGATGGCAAATAATTCGGCATTTTCACCGTCCTCTAACAACAGGTTGAACACCTCTTGATTGACTTCTGCGTCACCTCCAAGGTAAGGAAGCTCGTTATTTAAAACGCCAATCGTAAATAGAGTTTTGTGCTCTTGTTTCATCCTATCAATCAACTCTAGGCTGACGTCAGGGTTACAGGACAAGCTTATCTTGTTTCCTCTTCGAGTAACTTGCTGTAGTAACAAATTGACATTTGCTGACACTAAATCACGTGCGACATGAGTATAGTTTTGACAAATATAATCCTGTTGCGCCGAAGCAGAGTTAAGTTGGCTGCCCGAACTAAAATAAAATTCATGTACCACGATATTTTCGGGTAAGCGTGAATTTCTCCAATCAATTAAATAATCAAGTTCGGGGGATTTGTCGCCAAAATGGCGAGATAAAAAAGGTTTAAGGAAACGAGATTGAAGCTCACTAGTTGCCTGTGGTATCTGTAGCGACAAGGCTGTGTATATTGTTAATCGTAAATCGTTTGGGCTTGCTTTCACTCGTTGGTAAAGTGCGTTAAGCAGCGTATTTGGCTTGCCGAGCCCTAGAGGTGCTGCCAACTTCACATGGTTACCACAGCGGTTTAAAATTTCATCTACTGTACTTTCAAGACTGTCAGTAACGCTCGTATGTTGCATTGTTTAGCCGCCTATTTTGTATTAAGACCATGGTGCTTATGAGCTCTTTGACTAAGATCTTTTTTTGTATGACTAATACTAGTCCACTTAGCTAATCGACTAAGTATGAGAATAAATCGTCAAATTCAAGTCACCTATTTAACTACCCACTTGTTCTAATAAATAGCGGCGGCGTTGGCATATTAAAACAGTGGAAATGAACAATTTACAAATGCGAACGGTAAATCCCCACTGCCAATATTTTATTTCTCTAATGTGGCTTTTGCTGCTTCAACTTTTGAAAAATCTAAACCTAATTCATCTACGGCTTCTTTAATTAGCCCTGGATTTTGCATTAGCATCATCATTAAAGCCTGAAGTTTGTCTTGTGGAATGCCCAATTGCTGCACTGTCGCCATTGCCATTAACGGGTTTTCTGTTAGCGCTTGAAAGACTTCTTTAATTTGCTCATCACTAACGTTATGTTCTTTTAAAGTTGCAATAATTGGGTTCATCTATTTTCCTATTTACTTGTTTAATGTGTTATTCATTGTGGTGAATTATGCATATTCTACCATTGATAATTTTAATGTAAAAAACTTGATAAGTAGCTATCAAGTTTTACGCATGCCCAGACATATAGCTCACAAGCGCATGTTAGTTACGTTTATTCTTTGGGACATAATTTAAGATAGAAACCGGTACGATTTTTTTAACCGGAAACTCTGCGAACTCTTTACGTTCAATGGTGTGCCCTAAGTTGCTTTCTATGGCACAGAGGTTTCTAAAGTTATCTTTAGCGACGAATGAGACAGCCTCGCCGTTTTTACCTGCACGTCCAGTTCTGCCAATACGGTGAGTATAATCATCAACTTTATCCGGTAAGTCATAATTAACCACACGCGCAAGCTCGCCAATATCGATGCCGCGAGCGGCAATAGCTGTTGCAACTAAAAAGTTAATTTTACCGGCTTTAAAATCGTTTAATATTTGCTCGCGAACTGCTTGTGTTCTACCACTGTGAATTGACTCAGCTTTAATGCCGCGCTTTTCTAGTTGGCTAACTAATTTTGCCGCGCCATGTTTGGTTTCAATAAAAATTAACGCTTGCTGCCATTGTTGCTCTTTTATTAAATAACTCAAAAGTGCTGACTTATTACCTTTATCGACGGTGACTAACCATTGGGAAATTTTCGGTTTTGACGTACTATTTTTAGCAATAGATATTTCACTAGCATGATGTATGGTTCTTTTTGCCAGTGCTCTAACATCATCAGAGATAGTGGCTGAAAACAGTAAATTTTGACGTTGCTCAGGCAAGCGCTCAATAATTTTATTAATGTCATCAATAAAGCCCATATCGAGCATTCTATCCGCTTCATCAAGGACAAAGGTTTCAAGTTGATCAAAATAAACTGCCCGTTGATGGGCCATATCAAGTAATCGTCCTGGCGTTGCCACCAAAATATCAATACCCCAGATCAAACGCTGCTTTTGTGGTTCTATTTCTGTCCCGCCATACATCGCCATCGAGCTAATATTTAGGTATTTACTGTACTTTACAATACTCGCTTCAACCTGAATCGCCAGTTCACGTGTTGGCGTTATAATCAAAGCTCGAATGCGTTTACCCCGCAGATTTCGCTCATCATCCCCGACTGCTAAACTCAGTTTTGCCAGCAAAGGCAAAACAAAACTAGCTGTTTTCCCAGTACCCGTTTGTGCAGCGGCAATAACATCTTTGCCGGCTAAGATAACAGGGATGGCTTTTTGTTGAATTTCAGTTGGCTGACTATATTCTAAATCAGTGATAGCACTTACAATCGGAGTTGATAGTCCAAGTTTGGAAAATGGCATTAAAGGTCTCTTTAAATCTATAGTTAGCAGCAATGAGTTTGAAGTTTTACGAAATAACGCCTTCAAAATGGTTGCGATTATAACATTAATCCTAGCGGCTGTTGTACTTTCAATTCACTGTTCGCACGTTTCGAAATTAATGAAAATTTAAACTATGGTTACAAATGCAGAGTTTAAAGTCAGCATGGTTTAGTGTCATAACAAAGCTAATTTGTCATCTTCAAATTGAAATCATTCATCAAGCAAATAATTGGGTGGTATGTAAATCAGCAATATACTAATTGAGAAGTTAAGCATATTATGATTAGCAAATTATGTAATAACTTTATCATAAATCCCAGTCATTTAAGCCTGTTAGGTTTTTGATAAAATAGATAATACGGACATATACATGAATACACATGAAGTTGCTTTCGGCAATGTTTACGTGATGACACATTCGTTTTTTAGCGATGTGATTAAAATTGGCTGTACACCAATTGATCCTATCGAGCATGCATTTAATTTATCTCAAAAAAGCCCTGGCGATTATCGTGTAGTGTTTTCACTTCAATGTAAAAAACCATGCCAGATAAAAAAACAAATTCGTGAATATTTAAATGCGGAAAAATACGTTAATGAGTTTTATCAAGTTCCTGCTGATGTAGCAGAGCAACTTTTAAAGCGTGAAACATTAAGAATACCAATAAAGACCGAAAACTAATTAAACTTTCATATGGTGAATGGATGTTGATTTTTAAGGAAAATTTCCTGTAAAAATAATCATTAAAAAATAAATGAATATAAATTTAAATTATTTTGAACTTTAGCCAACATCGACGCTCTTACTATACGAGAGACTTTATTTCCCTAAGTGTTTTATGTTTTTATAACGCGTTTACCTATGTAAACGCTTTTTTTTGCCTAAAACTTGGCAAAACTGATAGCAGCTACTCTTTATCTTCCATATCTATATGTTCACGCTACGCTCAAAAGCAACCAACAACACTTTGTTGGCCTAAAATCCAACCTACACAAGTTTATAATTCGCATTTGCCCAAGCCACAAAGGGGAGGTAATTCTCTGTAGGTCGGCTTTAGCCCGACAAAGTTAAAACATATGAGTGTGTTGGCCTAAAGACCAACCTACAAAAGTTTATAATTCGCATTTACCCAAGCCACAAAGGGAGGTAATTCTCTGTAGGTCGGGCTTTAGCCCGACAAAAGTAAAACATATGAGAGTGTTGGCCTAAAGACCAACCTACAAAAGTTTATAATTAATTGTATAGGGTCTGGCTGTTGCCGCATTTTTAGGTTTTATATTGGGGTTGGTGCCATGGCGAATAAATTCGCCCCTACAAGTATTAATCACTTCTCGGTGTCGAGCGAAGCGACTCAGCTTTTCTCGTTGGTGAATTATGTTTTGATGTTACCATTTGTAGGTCGTTTTTTTGCCCGAGAAGAATAATTTAAGGCTAGTGCATTACAAAAACAACTAACTTAAAAGAAATTTAAAAAAATTGAACTTTAGCCAACATCGACGCTCTTACTATACGAGAGACTTTATTTCCCTAAGTGTTTTATGTTTTTATATCGCGTTTACCTATGTAAACGCTTTTTTTTGCCTAAAATTTGGCAAAACTGATAGCAACTACTCTTTATCTTCCATATCTATATGTTCACGCTACGCTCAAAAGCAATCAACAACACTTTGTTGGCCTAAAATCCAACCTACAAACGTTTATAATTCGCATTTACCCAAGCCACAAAGGGGGGGAATTCTCTGTAGGTCGGGCTTTAGCCCGACAAAATTAAAACATATGAGAGTGTTGGCCTAAAAACCAACCTACAAAAGTATATAATTCGCATTTACCCTAGCCACAAAGGGGGGGGAATTCTCTGTAGGTCGGGCTTTAGCCCGACAAAATTAAAACATATGAGAGTGTTGGCCTAAAGACCAACCTACAAAAGTCTATAATTCGCATTTACCCTAGCCACAAAGGGAAGGTAATTATCTGTAGGTCGGGCTTTAGCCCGACAAAATTAAAACATATTAGAGTGTTGGCCTAAAAACCAACCTACAAAAGTCTATTACTCATTGTAGGTTGTGCTTTTAGTAAAAGCTGACTTAACACTAGCACTTTTTAGTTTTGTGCTGCGACTTTACGGGCATAGTGTAATTTTTTATAACTCTCGATTAATCGTAAATGCTTATCTAAACCGGCTAAATCCATACCAGTTTTTGTTAAACCAAAGAACTTCACTTCACCGTAAACCGAACCGACAACATTATGCATAGTTTCTTCGCCAAACATTCTATTTAAGTTAGGTAGAAAGTCTTCAAGTTCCATCGCTTCATCTATCGTAATCTCTAGGACTGCTTGCATCGCTTGGTAAAATAAGCGGCGTTCGACGGTGTTATCGTTAAATTGTAGAAACTCTTCAACTAATTCCTGTGCGTCTTCTATGGCACCTAACGCTAAATAAATCAGTATTTTAAGTTCTAATATAGTCAACTGTCCCCAAACAGTATTTTCATCAAACTCAATACCAATTAAGGTGCGAATATCAATATAGTTATCCAGCTGGCTATCTTCTAAGCGTGTCACTAAACTTTCTAGTGCGTCATCATCTAAAATATGCAGATTAAGAATGTCTTCACGATAATTAAGTGCCTTATTGGTATTATCCCAAACAAGATCTTCGACAGGATAAATTTCAGAATAATCAGGAACTAATATACGACAAGCACTAGCGCCAAGTTGATCGAATACAGCTACATACGCCTCTTTGCCTAGGTCTTTTAAAATAGCGAATAAACGATCATTTTCTTCTTCATTGGTCCCAGAAAAATCCCATTCACAGAATTGATAATCTTGTTTATTACTAAAGAAACGCCACGAGATAACACCGGTAGAATCAATGAAGTGTTCAACCGCATTTTCAGGCTCAGCTACTGCTAAGCTATTAAATGTCGGCTTAGGTACATCGTTTAAGCCTTCAAAACTGCGGCCTTGCAATAACTCAGTCAAGCTTCGCTCTAACGCGACTTCAAAGCTAGGGTGAGCACCAAAAGAAGCAAACACACCGCCTGTTTTTGGGTTCATCAAGGTTACACACATAACAGGAAATTGTCCGCCTAATGAGGCGTCTTTAACTACAACCGGGAAACCTTGTTTTTCTAGCGCTTCAATGCCCTCAAGAATACTCGGGTATTTCTCAAGTACGTTTTTAGGCACATCAGGTAGAACAATTTCTTGTTCTATTATTTGTCTTTTCACTGCTCGTTCAAATATTTCAGACAAGCACTGTACTTGCGCTTCCGCTAAATTATTACCCGCGCTCATACCATTACTTAAGAACAAGTTTTCAATTAAATTAGATGGAAAGTAAACTGTTTCACCGTCAGACTGACGCGTATATGGGATCGCACAAATACCGCGTTCGACATTTCCGGAATTAGTATCAATTAAATTTGAACCTCGTAGTTCATCATCTGGGTTGTAAATCGCTAAACAGTGCTCATCTAAAATACCTGCTGGTAAATCATCGCTGTCATCTAACTTGAACCACTTTTCATTTGGATAATGAACAAAATTACTGTTAGCAATATCTTGGCCCAAAAACTGATCGTTATAAAAGAAGTTACAGTTTAAACGCTCGATAAACTCACCTAGGGCAGAACAAAGTGCGCTTTCTTTAGTGGCGCCTTTACCATTGGTGAAACACATAGGAGAGGCTGCGTCACGAATATGTAATGACCAAACATTTGGCACAATATTACGCCATGAAGCAATTTCTATTTTCATGCCTAGATCCGCTAAAATTGCGGTCATATTTTTAATGGTTTCTTCTAGCGGTAAATCTTTTCCTAAAATATAAGTACTGCTGTTGTCGCTCGTCTGCTCCATCAACATTGCTTGTGCGTCTTGCTCAAGACTGTCGACTAAATCAACTTTAAATTCAGGGCCTGTTTGTATCACTTTTTTAACCGTACAACGGTCAATTGAACGCCTAATACCTAAGCGATCTTTTTCTGAAATACTTTCGGGTAATTCCACTTGAATTTGGAATATTTGCTTATAACGATCTTCAGGATCAACAATATTGTTTTGTGACAGTCGAATGTTTTCTGTTGGAATATCACGAGAATTACAGTACACCTTAACAAAATATGCCGCACACATAGCAGAAGAAGCCAGGAAATAGTCAAATGGTCCCGGTGCAGAGCCATCACCTTTATAACGAATGGGTTGATCGGCAATGACACTAAAGTCATCAAACTTAGCTTCTACTTTTAAATTATCGAGAAAATTAACTTTAATTTCCATTGAATGGGTTCCTTCAATTGAGTGCTATGACAGCCGAACTTAAACAAGTCTGTACAACTTGAGTTCATGCTTTTGAGCGTATTTATCTTAATGAGGTGAATTATCGTGTGTTTTGGCCAAATAGTCTTGGATTAATTGCAGAAAATGTCGAATTAGCAGCTTTAATAATTATAAATAAAACACCATGTTGATTTGAACAGCATTATCAAACGGCTATTTTCACGCTAAATATAATACTAAAGCGCCATTTTACTTATTTTATTTCAAGGCGTTGAGCGGTAAGGTTAAATACTGTAAACCATTATCTTCTGCTTTAGGAAAATGTCCTGCTCGAATATTGACTTGCACTGAAGGTATAATTAACTTTGGCATAGCTAAGCTTGCATCTCGTTTGTTTCGATAAGCAACAAAGTCATCAAGGACAACATCACCTTTAAGGTGAATATTTTCAGACTTTTGTTCAGCCACAGTGCTTTGCCAAGCAAAGTAATCTCTATTATCTGCTTTATAATCATGGCCAACATAAATTTTTGTATCTGTAGGTAAGCTAAGAATTTTTTCAATAGAGTGATAGAGCATTGCAGCATCGCCACCCGGGAAATCACAGCGAGCAGTGCCATAATCAGGCATAAATAAGGTATCACCAACAAAAGCATTACCGTCAACAATAAAACTAACGCAAGCTGGAGTATGACCCGGTGTATGTATTACATTAATCTCAAAAAAACCTAAATTAAGCACATCACCTTCGGTCAGTAAGCGATCAAATTGGCGACCATCGCTGATAAATGTTTGCTCAAAATTAAAAATAGGTTTAAATATTTTTTGCACATCAACAATATGCTTACCTATCGCGAGAGTGCCACCAAGCTTTTCTTGTAAGTAAGGCGCTGCAGTTAAATGATCAGCATGGGCGTGTGTTTCCAAGATCCAACGACATTGCCAGTGCTGAGTTGTAACATAGGCAATAATGTCATCAGCTAACGCGGTTGAAGTTTTACCAGAAGCCATCTCAAACCCTAAAACAGAATCAATAATCACACACTCTTTTGATTCAGTATCTGCTATTAAATACGTCGCAGTATTTGTTATTTCATCAAAAAAGCATTTTATTGATAACTGTGTCATTTTAACCTCTTTAAATCGTTATTTTGCTGACCTTGTAGTGCTAACAACTCACCTTTTAAGTAGCTCTTTTGTTAGGAACTGCTCTATAAATATCACGTAGCAAACTTCTATAGTTTGGATTAACCAAAGAATACAATTGATAGCAGCAAAAAGAATATTGCAATTAACTAATTTACATTTGCCTAATGTAAATTATCGTAACACATAAAAGGTTTATTACAATAACCGAGGAAGTAGATGGACAATAAATAGCAGCATTCGACACAGCTTACGTTATATGTGACCTAACTAAAAAGCCGATATAAAATATCGGCTTTGATTAAGTGTTGCTCAATTTGTTACTAAGGGCATTGAATTAATGAACTTTCAGATACTTTAGTTCCGCCTTCAAAGCGAATATCACTTATTGAGAGTTTAATAGTTCCTGAAGTGAACAAACCAAACGGAGAAACAATTTCATCCATCTGTACGCCTTTATCTGCGAAGCATTTTAAATCAACAGCGACTTCTTGCCACTGCCCTTCAGGTACAGCTTTAAGTTGTTTTGTTATATCAATACTGGCTCGACAACTTCCCAAAGCATCGCCTAATGACTCACAGTGCATTTCAATATCAACGGGGTTATTGATCATGCCTTGACGTTTTACGGTCATGATTAGGGCTGATTTTTGCACTAGCTCAAATGAAAGGTCTTCTCTAAAGCTGCTAGAGAATATAATTCCTGCCCTTTTATTACCATTAGTTTCAATGCGAAAAGCATCTTCTTGCACCACTTTATCAACGGTTCTATATGTAACACCTGCTAAGGCCGAACTATTAGAGGTTAACTCAGTCGACTGCTGTTCAGATGCCAAAAACATACGCCAAGGTTTTACGACTTTGCCTGAAAATATCGCCGTGTTTTTCACTAAACTGTGATCAGTACTAACTTTTTCTGACAAAGCATCTGATAAAAGCACTTGTTGTTCATTGCTTTGATAGCTTAAGCCATAACCATAAGGTAATAACGGCTCGTAAACTTCATCAAAGCGGTTGACGGTTTGTGTTGCAGTTTTCGGCCATGAAAAAGATAATTTACCTTTAAAGTCATGTTGAATGTTATTATTAGCATCGCTTAAAAGTACATCCGCAACTGCTTTACCTTCAGAACCCGGCAACCAAGCCGCAACAAAAGCGTCACTGGCATTAAGTTCAGCATTTACCCATAAAGGTCGACCACTAATAAAAACACTGACTACTGGAATTCCCTGTTCTTTTAATTTTTTTAGCAGCGCTAAGTCAGTTTTCATGCCGCGTTGATAGTCTAAATTGTCTTTATCGCCATGGCCTTCGGCATAAGGCTCCTCACCAAAAACAACAATGGCAACATCGGGTTTTTCTGTAAAGTCCCCATTGACACTTAAGCTGACTTTACCACCAGCAGCATTAATTTGCTCGGCTAAGCCAGCATATATAGAGGTGCCACCAGGAAAGTCTTCATTACTATTATTTGTGCCTTGCCATGTAATACTCCAACCACCTGATTGCTTTCCAATATTATCAGCGGCATCACCGGTAACTAAAACATTCAACTTAGGTGAAAGAGGTAAAACATTAGCTTTATTTTTCAATAAAACTAGCGACTCGCGCACAGCTTGTTGAGCTACCATCCGATGTTCTTCATGGCCAATTAATTCGGTTTTTCCTGAAAACAAGCGTTTAGCTGGGCTCGGTTTACTAAATAATCCAGCACGTAATTTAACTCTAAGAATACGACTGACCGCATCGTCGATTCTCGTCTGAGGAATAACCCCTTGCTTCACTTGCGCGATGGTATTTTCCATTAACGGCTTCCATGCATCAGTTGGTACCATGAAGATATCTAGGCCTGCATTAGCCGCTTGTGGACAGTTATCATTGCTACAACCTACTATTTGTCCATGGCCATTCCAGTCACCGACGACAAAACCATCAAAACCCATTTTATTTTTTAACACTTCAGTTAATAAATAACGATTGCCGTGAATTTTATCGCCATGCCAGCTATTAAAAGAGGCCATTACTGATTGAGCACCTGCGGTTAAACCGCCAACATACCCTTGAGCATGTAAATCAAATAATGCTTGCTCAGAGGCCTGGTTATCACCTTGGTCATCTCCTGCTACAGTGCCACCATCACCAATAAAGTGTTTGACGGTACTGATCACCCTATCATCACCTAAAAAGTCTTTACCTGCATGACCTTGTAAGCCTTTAACAACTGCTGCTGCATAGGTTTTTACAATGGCAGGATCTTCAGAATAACTCTCATAAGTTCTACCCCATCGGTCATCCCTTACAGTAGCTACCGTGGGAGCAAATACCCAATCAATGCCAGTTACCATAACTTCTGTAGCAGTAATTTTTGCAATTTTCTCCACTAGTTCAGGGTTATTAGCCGCACCTAATCCAATATTATGTGGAAACAAAGTGGCCCCAATAACATTATTATGACCATGCACAGCATCTGTCCCCCACATGGTAGGAATACGCGAGCCATCGAGCGAATCATCAATTGATGCTTGATACATAGCTTCAGCTAATGCTATCCAGTCTTGTGGCGTCGAATGTTTATTGTTATTTGGAAATGCGCCACCACCATTAAGATAAGAGCCAAAGCCATATTTACGCATATCATCAACTGTGATATCGCGAATTTCCGGCTGTATCATTTGCGCAACTTTTTGCTCAAGTGTCATTTCCGATAACAAGGCTTGTACTTGTCTCTCTAGTCCGGAATTTGTTTTCACTTCGGAAACAATTGTTGGCCATATAGACAAATCTTTATTAGCTAACACTGTCTTATCAGCTTTATTGTTTAACGACACTTTTTCATTCGAGTTAGGATTAACTTGCGCCGGATTATCAGCATTACAAGCCACTAACCCCATTGCTGATAACGTTGAAAGGAAGATGTAAGCAAACTTTTTCATCATACATTCTCCTCTACATTCTGAACTAAGGGCTTAGCACCTCGCAATCCGTAATAAACGATATAACCATAACAAATCATCGGTAAAACAAACGATAATTGCACGCCAACAGTGTCAGCAAGCATGCCTTGAAATAGCGGCACGATGGCACCACCAACGATGGCTAAACATAATATCCCTGCCCCTTGGCTAGTGTGTTTCCCTAAACTGTTTAACGCTAAACTAAAGATGGTAGGAAACATAATAGAGTTACATAAGCCGACCAATAGAATTGACCACATAGCTAAAGCGCCACTGGTTAACATAGTAATAATGACTAGCGCCACGGCTGCAAAAGCATTGAAGCCAAGTACTTTACCAGCATCAACTTTTTGCATTACCGCAGCACCGATGAAACGGCCAACCATTGCTCCGCCCCAATAGTAAGTCAGGTATTTAGCGGCTTGTGATTCTTCCAAACCAGCGATATTCGCTTCACCGAAAAAGTTAATTAAAAAACTACCAATTGACACTTCAGCGCCAACATAGACAAAGATACCGACAGCGCCTAAAACTAAATGTCGATATTGCCAAGCGGAGCCAGAAACAACTTCATCAGTTTCAGTCTCTGCACTCGCAATATGCGGTAATTTTAACCATGCAAAAATAGCAGCTAACAAAAGTAAAGCGGCGGTTAGTATTAAATAGGGTACTTTTACTGAGTCTGCCGAAGGCGTAATAACCATTGCATTAGCGGCTTCATTTAGGATAAATAAACCACCTAAATATGGTGCGACAGTAGTGCCTAGAGAGTTAAACGCTTGTGTCATGGTTAATCTTGATGAGGCTGACTCAGAAGGTCCAAGCAAAGTAACATAAGGGTTTGCTGATACTTGTAAAATGGTTATACCGCTTGCTAAAACAAAAAGTGCAGATAAAAACATTGGATAACTGTGCATTGACGCTGCGGGATAAAACATTAAACAACCTAACGCAGCAACAACTAAGCCAGCGACAATACCTTTTTGATAACCCACTTTTTTCACTAATTGCCCAGCGGGCAGTGAAACTAAGAAGTAAGCACCAAAAAAACAAAATTGCACTAGCATCGACTGCGTATATGTTAAATCGAAAATAGCTTTTAAATGAGGGATTAAAATGTCATTTAAGCAGGTAATAAAACCCCACATAAAAAACAATGATGTTAATGAGATCAGAGCAAAGCGGTTTTGATGAGCAGACCCATTCATTTGCACGCTATTATTTGGCTCTAAAGTGACCGAATTTCCAGCCATAAGATAATTCCTATATGTAAGAAAATAGATAGTTAGTGACGAACACAAAAAGTCAAAATCTTTCAACTTAATATGTTTGCGCGTTCATCCTAAAGGAAGCAAAGTTAAGCGGCAGTTATCTTAGCAATCTGCCGCTAACTTTAAACTATGGTTAGTTATCTAAGGTGTATCTAAAACCGAGTACATATCTTGGTCCGTATTGCGCAGCACTAACAAACTGACTTTCAAAACGACTATAAGTGCGTTCAGTTTCGTTGGTTAAGTTTACGCCATCAAAGAATACGGTCATGTTTTCAGCTACTTCATAATTAACGCTGAGATCCCACTGCATGAATTCTTCAGCATATAGCGGCGCTGAATCAGCACCCGTATCTGGTAAACCTAAACCTACTAGATAATCACTACGCCACGCACCGGTAACTTTTACCGACAAACCATCTTTTTCATAAAACATTTGTAGGTTGGCAGAGTCACTTAATCCTTCAAGTACTTTTTGTTGCCCAATGTAATAGTTATCGACATCGACATCTCCACCAACAAACGTAGCATTAACGCCAATACCAAAACCCGACTCACCGAATACGTGCTGGACGGCAAGTTCAATACCGTTAACTCGACGTGCTTCAACATTTTCCGGTGAGCTAATATTCCATTCAATCAACGGGTCGGTTGCGGCATCAGGCAATATACGGTTGTTTTCGCCAATACCGACACCATTAGCGACAATTTCATCGTAAATGGCTGAATCCGTAGCTTGATCACCACGCCCTTCAATTGCGGCAACAGCATTATTCCAGCGTTGACCTAAGTAAACATCATGTAAACCTTCATAAGTGGTTGTTACTGAAGAGCCTGCAATCCAGTCATCAACATCTTTCCAGAATAAACCAACAGAAGCATAACTGGCTTCGTCATAATAATATTCAAGTGATAGGTCTAGGTTAGTTGACTTAAATGGTTGTAGATTGGTGTTACCACGACTACCACTTCTTGAGCCTATTTTGGGCGACGGTGTTAAACTCAGATTACCCAGCATATTTCCGAGCGAAGGACGGGTAATAGTTTGCCCAAAAGATGCCCTAGCCACTAAGTCATCACTTAGGTCAACTTTGATATCTAACATCGGCAATAACAAGTCATAGTCGCCTTCGTAATCGACTTCTACGAATTCACCACCACTGGCAAATTCAGAAATCCACTCTGAGCCACCGGCCCAGTAAACCTGTTCAACCACGCGACTTTTTGCTGGGCTCACTACATCAGTTTTTTCGTAACGAACACCTAAATTCACCTGTACATCATAACCACTAACTTCAAAGTTCCAATCGGTGGCGACAAATAAGCTGACCGTTTCTTCTTCTACTTGATTGGTTGGAAAACCATCAAAGCTGCCAATTTGGTAGACGTCACTACCCACTACATCTGCCGTTAAATAGGCATGTTGTCTGGCAAATGCTTCATCTAAATCAAAGGTGTAGGCATAACCTGGTGCTACACCACCTGAGCCAGAGGAAAATTGGTCAAGAAAATCACCAAGATCTACCCGATTAAACATGCTGTCAGGGAAAATTTCCGCAAACGTACCATTGTTAAAACCTGGTGCATTAGCATTGTTTGCTCCGCCCCAGCCTTTTAATGATTGTTTAGTGTAAGCAGCGCCAAATTTTACCGCGTCGAGGCCATAATCGGTCTCTACTAACCACTTACCATCAAGTTGCACTTGTGTAACTTCAGACTCAGCCGGTGTGCGGGTAAAAATACTGAAATTAGAGCCGATTTGACTTGGGCTAATTTCTTGACTGCCATTATTCCAGTTAATGCTATAACCTGGAATATCGCCTTCTCGAAAGAAGTACTCTTTACTTGAAAGATCAGCCGAGCCCAAAATAATACGAGCATTAGCGCCAAGTCCTGCATCTTTACCATTGTCAGTTGTGGTTTTCGATGTATGAGCATCAAAAGTAAAACTCAAGTCGTCATTAGCGAACCATTCAACATTAAAGCCTGTTGCTTTTGAATCCACTTCACTGGTTTCCCGAAATGACGTAAATGAGCCGTCATCACCAGCCGAGTTATAGTAAATCGCCGTGCCATTTTCATCGAGTTCATAAGCATTGGCATTACCACCAAATGAGCCATTCCAAACGCCCCAAGACAACGAGTTATTACCCGTAACCGCATTTGAAACTGTATGATCAAAGGTGAAAATCAAGTCATCTGTTGGCGCAAATTGCAAGGTGACTTGTGCATTGCTACGTTCACGTTGGATATCATCTTTTGCGAAACTTATTTCTTGTGGAAAGAAGGAGGCTGCTACGTTTGTAAGTTGACCATTTTCATCCAGCATTGAATATTGTTCGGCCGGATTTCCTTCAGCATCGACAGGGCGGTTATCAATAATATTTTCGGCGTCTACAAAGCTCGATAAATCTCGTCTTAACCATGAGCGCACATTCGCTCCTTGGCGTTGAAAATCGCGGCGATGGTATGAAAAGTTGGCAGAGACGCCAAACCTGTCATCGTCAAAAGTATTACTGTAAATACCGGCAAGTTCAGGGGTGACATCATCACCTGCTTTCACTGAAGTATCGTGTATACCTTTCGCCATAATCGAAAACTTTTGTCCTGGATTTTGCAAAGGTTTGGCAGTGACAATATTAACCGTTGCGCCTAAACCACCCGTAGGCATATCTGCACGAGCCGTTTTAATCGTTTGCAGCTCACTTACCCCTTCTGAAGACAGGTTTTCGAAATTAAATGAGCGAGTAAAACCTGTACCCGCCATTTGGCGACCATTTAAGGTCACCAAGTTAAACTCAGGCCCAAAACCACGCGCGGTAATTTGACTACCCTCACCATTTGAGCGACTGATTGTGATACCGGTAATACGTTGAAGTGACTCAGCTAAGTTAGTGTCAGGGAACTTACCCATTTCTTCTGCTGAAATGGCATCAACGACACCTGACATATCGCGTTTAATGTTCATTGAACGCACTAAACTGCCACGAATACCCGATACCGTTATGACTTCTAATTCTGCTTCTTTTTCAGTTAATGCCGCGTCTGACTCTTGCGCTAGCACCTGTTGATTTAAGCCTGTGGCTATAATGGCAGATATACAAACCGCTAAATGTTTTTTTGAAAATTTTAAATGTTTCATGTTAAACCTACTTAGTTAAATTAGTTTGAGTTAGCGCGAGGGCATTAGCACGGCGCGCAACTTTTTAATTAGGTGTTTATGGAGCAGTAATCGCGACGTTATCCAGTCGATATACTGTACCCTCACCCGTTCCCCAAGCAGGGAAAACCATAATTACGTCAATCTCACTAACATCTAAGCCTGCATCAAATAAATCACTCAGTGCATAGGTATAGGTTTGCCATTCACCAACAACCGGTGCAGCTCCTTCCTGGCTTGCCGTTAAGTCCATCTCAACCGCAGATGTGGTATCGCCAGCTTCAATTTTAAACTTCCACACTGCGTCTGGATTATTAGGCGCACTGACCATTTTCATATCAAACTTCACAACACCATTTTGTTGAATACCACTAGCGTCGTAATAAACACTTTCATTTGCTAAGAAGCCCATAACCGTAGGCGTAGCTCCGATAACAAATTCTGCAACCATACCGTGATCAGCGTCATCTGTTTCTTCTGTTGGCGTTGAACCACCACAGCAATCCCAAATTGGCCACTCTGGATTTTGCGCATTGTCATACAAAGTTAAACCTTGTGGAGCAGGTACACTGGCTGGGTCATATATCATCACGTTGTCTAAACGATAAACCGCACCTTCACCGGTACCCCATGCAGGAAATACCATGATGACGTCAATGGCACTTAAATCAAGGCCCGCATCGTATAAATCTTGTAATGAATACGTGTAGGTTTGCCATTGACCAACGACGGGAGTTGCGCCTTCTTGACTAGCGCTCAAATCGAGCTCAACTGCAGACGAAGTATCACCGGCTTCAATTTTAAATTTCCATACTGCGTTAGCGTCATTTGGCGCGCTGATGACTTTCATTTCGAACTGCATTACGCCATTACTTAATAAACTTGATGCGTCTAAATAAACGTCATCGTCAGCAAGAAGTCCCATTACTGTAGGCGACGCGCCGATAACAAATTCAGCAGTCATACCATGTTCAGTATCGTCATTCTCAAGAGTTGGTGTTGAACCACCACAACAATCCCAAATAGACCATTGTTCTTTCACATCGTCAGCGAATAAAACATGACCATTAAAGCCTGTTGAAGCATTTGGATCGTAAATTTTGGCATTATCGACACGATACACTGCGCCTTCACCAGAGCCCCATGCAGGGAATATCATAATGACATCGATAGCACTAACATCTAAACCAGCATTGGCTAAGTCTGCAAGGTTAAAGGTATAGGTTTGCCATTGACCAGCAGCAGGTACCACACCTTCAACGCTGCCTGATAATGGCAATTCAACCGCTGAAGTATTGTTATCCGCTTCTACTTTAAATAACCAGGTGGCGCCAGCATCGTTAGGCGTAGCCACAACTTTCATATCAAACTGGATAACGCCGTTAGCTAAAATACTTGTGCCATCAAATGGTGCAGGTGTATCCGTGTTTCCTTCACGAGAGATAAAGCCCATGACCGTTGGGTCAGCACCAATACTAAATTCTGCGACTGCGCCATGTGCTTCATCATCAGTTTCAACCGTTGGTGTTGAACCACCACAACAATCCCACATAGGCCAGCTTGGGTTTTCAGCATCCTCAAACAATACTACTTGTGGGGAGGCACCAGTGTCTGCTGCAATCGTTAAGTTCGCCACTTGATAAACCGCACCTTCGCCGGTGCCCCAAGCTGGAAATATCATCACAACATCAATTGCACTTAAGTCTAAACCGGCATCAGCTAAAGCTTGTAAAGGAAAAGAATAGGTTTGCCATGCACCAGCTGTTGGCACTACACCTTCTGAACTCGTCGATAAAGCAACTTCAGCCGCTGTACCGCCTTCTTGGCTTTCTACTTTTAATACCCATGTTGATTCCGCATTGCTTGGCGCAGTGACAACTTTCATATCAAATTGTAATTTGCCAGTAGCAATAAGTGGTGAAGCGTCAAATGGACTTGCTTTTCCTGCGGGATCATCGATAAAGGCATCGCGAGAAATAAAGCCATTAACGGTTGGCGTTGCGCCAACATAAAATTCAACTACGTCACCTTTCTCTGCATCAGCGATAATCATAGGTGTTGAACCACCACAACAATCCCATGCTGGCCAGTTTGGGTTAATAGTGCCACCAAATATAGTTAAGTTTTGCGCAACACCGGTTGACGGGGGAGATGGGATAGGCGCTTTACCTTCCACTAAGGCATCAGTTACTTTATCGTAACCTGGACGAACAGTTTCACAACCTTTGCCTGTTTCTGGGTTCTGTTGACATTGATAAACACGAACATAATCAACTTCAAAACTTTGACCACCTTCAAATGCACTGGCATCAATACCTGTGTTATTAACACTTTCAGGCCAACTACCACCAACGGCAAAGTTTAAAACAAGATAAAACTGCTGATCAAAGGGTGCATTGTCCCAAAATGTTGTTAACTCGCCAGAGACAAGGTCAAAATTCTCCGTGAACCAACCTCGATGAGCTAAGCCCACGGCTTCATCTTTACTGTTATAACGCACAGTTGATTTACGCTGAGTGGCATACAAATAATTGTCTACATACCAACGTATTTCACCTTCTTGCCATTCAATTGCGTATGTATGGAAACCATCGGCAGGGTTAATGCCATCAGGCAAAGTATATGCTTTCCCTGAATTAGAGTTATCAGGCCATTCCTTTCCGTAATGTAATGTGCCATAAACGTTGGCTTCTACATTACCTTCACTATCAGTAGTTTTTAAATTCACTGCCTCAACAATATCTATTTCACCCGACTTTGGCCAACCACCGTACATTTCATCAGTAGGCATCATCCAAAAAGCTGGCCACGCGCCTTGCCCACTAGGCAGTTTAGCGCTCATTTCAATACGACCATATTTAAAGTCTGCTTTATAGCGACTATTTATACGTGCAGATGTATAAGGTTGATCGGCACCTTCTTCAGCAGGCATCGCAACTATATTTAGTTTACCATCCGCTTGAAACGAGTTAGCTTCGCTGTCGGTGTAACATTGTTTCTCTTGGTTACCACCACCTTGACAATTAACCTCGTGCGTCCAGTTATTGCTATCAATACTGGCTCCGTCAAATTCGTCACTCCACACCATCTTCCAGTCACTAACAGGTTGCTGTGGATCTACGGCAGTGGTATTTGTTTTAGTTTCAACGCTGCTACCACCACAACCGACAAAGGATACGGTTGATAACAAAGCGAGCAATGTTGTAATTTTTTTTGCAGCTTTTAACATAATTTATTTTCCAATTACCCAACTACTTTTGTTGTACTAGCTGTTGTACCTAACTCCACATCATTTTCATTATATTCATTCATGTGAAACTATTAACAGCATAGCTTGATAGCCCAATATTATTCCAATAACAAAGACTATCCCCCGAAATCATACTGAGATATATAACAAATAGTTACAAACGAAATGCGCTGTAGTGGTTACTGAATGCGGCATGAATTTTTTTTGACAAAACGATGAGTTAAGGCGGTACAAAAACACGACAAGAGGTGTAACTTGAAATTTATGTAATTAAAGTGCTTAAATTTGTTTTGCCTCTATAACTTTTTGAATGTCAGCACTGTAATTACGACTTACCTTCAATTGTATGTCGTCACCTAACTCAAGTATGCTTTCACTATTACGCAGTGGTTTAATACTTTTAATACAATTTACATTCACTAGTGTAGATTTATGGATGCGAGAAAATATTTTCGGGTCAAGCTGACTCGCTAATTTTTTCATCGTTATTCGGACAATATGAGTCTCACTTTGCGTATGCACACACATGTAATCTCCAGCCGCATCTATCCAACGAATTTCGTTTATGGGTAAAAATATCTTTTCATGGTCATTGTTTTTAATCACCAACTCTTGATTAAAAAGCGTCGGCAAGGGTTTATCTGATGCTAACCAATTTTCTAACTCTGTTACGGCAATACCCGAAGTTTCACCTAATGCGCGTAAAAGCTTGAATTTTTCTTTACTTGAATCTACCGGTTTAACTCGTTGCATTATCCGCTCAACGGTTTTCTTTAAACGCCCTAAGTTTGCCGGCTTTAATACATAATCTATCGCATTGAGTTCAAACGCATCAAGAGCATATTCACCATAGGCACTGACAAAAACAACCATAGGCAAGACATCAGCCTGCAGCGCTTGAACGACTTCAATACCGTTTAGCCCTGGTAAACGTAGATCTAAAAAAAGCACATCAGGATTTAATGTTTGACATAAATGTATCGCTTCATCGCCATCACTTGCTTGAGCGATAACCTCTATTTCAGGTAATTTTTCTAAGCGTAACCTCAGCCCTTCTAAAGCTAGCGGTTCATCATCAACAATAATCGCCGTTAACGGTTTATTTAACATAATTGCCCCCTACTTCTCAAAAGGAATTGAAATTGCGACCGTAGTTCCGCCGTCGCTAGTGTTGGTAATATCAACTTGATAATCACCATTAAACATTGCACTTAATCTTGCTTGCGTGTTTTTCAAACCAATGCCAAAGCCATTGCTGGCTTTACCTTGGCTTTCTTGTCCATTATCAGCAACTTGTATTAATAATCGTTCACCAACTTGTTTGGCACTTATGCGAATTTTTCCGTCAGACTTTCTTAATTCTATCGCGTATTTAATAGCGTTCTCGACAAGTGGTTGCAATAACATACAGGGCACCTGACAAGCTAAAACCGTTTTACAAACATCTATTTCGACATTAAGCCTGTCGACAAACCTGACTTTTTCAATCGATAAATAAAGCTCTATTAACTCTAACTCTTTAAGTAAACTTGTTTTACTTTTGTCATTTTTATCTAATGAATACCTAAAGAACTCGCACAATTTATCTAACATTTCATTTGCAGTTTCATTCTCATTCTTATAAATCAGCGTTGATATTGCATTCATGGTGTTGAACATAAAGTGAGGATTTAATTGATAACGCAACATTTGCAACTGTGCATCTTTAGTGGCGGTTTGTGCGCGCAACAGCATTTCATGCTCTCGTTGCAACTTAGTGTTGTACAGCATAATAAAATAAATTGATGTCCATACAAACATTGTTGTTAACGAGAATAACAACCAGCCACCAAACTCCAGCATATTCCATGCTTCATTCCATTGCTGCTGATAAACCACTATTTTGTAGAAACTGAGCTTAATGACATTAAATAATAAGCCTAAAGTAGCGGCAGAAATAAAGCTTAATAACAGTGTTTTCTTAAGGGGAAGATGAACAATGCTTTTTATCAATTGCCACTGTAAATAAGATAAAATAAAGCCACTTAATGTTTCAAGCACTAAATTCAGTAACTGGCCGGATAAATTAAAACCTGTTTGGCCTATTTGTGGTCGAATAATCGCTAAAAAAACCACCACGGCATAACCTAACCAGCCGGCAATTTGTAAGGTCCAAAATTGGTGACTTTGTTTAGAGAAAGCTTGTGGCCCTAACTCAAGTGTACTTTCAGCAGGTTTATCGTCAATCATTTCCATTTCAAGTTAGCAACTTAACTTATATATCAATGATACCAAGATATAACAAATATCATCAATCGAGCAACAAATGCGACAAGTCGAGATAAAATTGCGATAACTCAGTGATGATTAACTACAAAAAGAAATGATTGAATATGAGGAGGGTAATGCTATTAGGTATCATTAATGGTGGCTACATCTCTATCGTTCTAATTAGAAAATACGTTGGCCAAAGCTCCCTTACTTCACGCTCCCAATAGGGTTCGGTTTTACCGTTAGGCTGCTGCAAAAGCCAATACTTAGCCCACTTTTGCACATTCTTTCCAGATTTACTGAGTTTTAAAGGAGAGAATCGACGTTTATATTGCTTGCCTTTATATTCAAAAACCGTGTTATTTCTGGCGCGTTTATGCAATTCATCTAACTCAGCACTAATTATTTCTACTTCAGATAAAGGCATGTAACCTTGTTTTTTTAGACAAACAACTATTTCAGCTTTTTTTATGCTCACCTGCATATACTCATCTATATGTGGGGTATATACTTTGCCGGTTAAACCATAAATAGAAGCTAGCTCTCTATCGGCGAGCGCTTTAAGTGGCAGTAACTCTTGATTAACCTCAGTAAGATCACTCATCACGTTTAGCTTCTTGATTATTTTAGCCAACTAGCTTTCTCCATTTTCTGACATAGTTATTTACTCACTTAGCGTGGCGGATCAATGTTATTGGCAATACTGGTGTTTAAACGAAACCAACCAGCAATAGCATATCGGTCACGTAGCGCAGGTAAAACCTCATGCGGAAACTCTTCACTTAAAAACACAACGATGGTGCCAAAGTTAGGTGTTACTGTGACTTTACTTTCATCAATAATGTCAGACGTTGAAGACTTGGCAGGATATATAACTAATTCGCCACCATCCTCAGCCGACCAATTAGGATTAAGATAAACCACCACAGATAACACCCGGTTACCTTCACCTTTAAAGGCGTCTTTATGCTTTTTGTAAAAATCACCTTTTGCATAATGAGAAAAGTGACTTTCAAAAGAAAACAAACCTAGAAACAAGCGTTTATTCAAATATCCTTGTAATTCACCTGCCCAATTTATCCAAGCACTGCCGGCATCACTATTACCCGTTATCCAACAAATTTCATCAGTGCGAATAAAGTCGTTAATGATATGATCTTTAGCACGACCAACACCTGCACGCTTAAAGTAATCATCCGGTAATTGGGTGATATGCTGCAATAACATATCCGTCAAATTTTCAGGTAAAGCATAAGGGCGAATACTAAAGCCCTTATCTATAACGTCATTGGCTATCAATTCAAATAGTGATGAAGACTGTATTGGGTCATCACCGACAAGTCTCGGCTGAACTAAGTTCAAAGACAACCTACCTTCGGGAGGAAAACTAACATTGCATTGTTAATCTAAGAAAATTGGAATATGCCGCATAATAGCACACAGTATGGTGCTATCTTCAATTGAAATTTACTTCATTTTACGGCTTTATTTCTATCGCTCTATTACTTTAACTAAGCGATTTTTTTAACTTGTACTTGGCTATCAAGGTATTCATCTAGAGAGCCTTGAAAATCAACCAATTTTTTATCTCTAATGTCGATAATACGCGTGGCTAGGCTTGAAACAAACTCGCGGTCATGGCTGACAAAAATTAACGTACCTTCAAAGTCTTTTAAGGCATTGTTTAGTGCATCAATTGCTTCAATATCCATATGGTTGGTTGGCTCATCCATTATTAAAACATTAACATCAGCCATCATTAACATACCAAATAACAAGCGGTTCTTTTCACCACCTGAACAATTGCGGGCTTTTTTATTGGCATCGTCGTCGGTAAACAACATACGACCTAGCATGCCACGAACACTTAAATCGTTATGACAAGGTCTACGCCATTGTGACATCCATTCCATTAACGTTAAGTCATTATCAAAAAAGTGACCGCTATCTTGTGGGCAATAACCAACAGAAGCATTTTCAGACCACTTAACCACGCCTTCCATGTGCTCAAACTCATTCATCAAACAGCGTAATAGTGTGGTTTTACCCACACCATTTTCACCGATAATAGCTAATTTAGCGCCAGCTTCTAATAATAAATCGCCACCTTTAAATAGTGTTTCACCATCAAAACCATGGCTTAAGCCTTCAAGCTCTAATGCTTGACGATGCATTTTTTTGCCGGGAGCAAAAGCAATTTTTGGCGTAATACGACTAGACGCTTTTACGTCATCTAACTTGATTTTATCCATTTTTTTCGCACGTGAACTGGCTTGTTTTGCTTTTGAAGCATTAGCACCAAAACGGTTTACAAAGTCTTGTAGTTCTGCAATTTCAGCTACTTTTTTATCGTTACCGGCTAATAATTGTTCACGTAATAAACCAGATTGAGCTAAATAAAACTCGTAGTTACCCGGATAAATGCGTAGTTCGCCATAGTCGATGTCAGCCATATGAGTACAAACTGAATTAAGAAAGTGTCTATCATGCGAGATAATAATCATGGTGCATTTACGCTTGTTTAACTCACCTTCCAACCAACTGATTGTATGTATATCCAAGTTGTTGGTTGGCTCATCAAGTAATAAAATATCAGGATTTGCAAACAAGGCTTGTGCTAATAACACACGCAATTTCCAGCCAGGTGCAACTTGTTGCATTGAGCCGTAATGAAAAGACTCTTCAATACCGGCTTCTAATAATATTTCACCTGCGCGACTTTCTGCGGTGTATCCGTCCATTTCTGCAAACTGACTTTCTAAATCACCAACACGCATGCCATCAGCTTCACTCATTTCTGCTTGAGCATAAATGGCGTCACGCTCTTGCTTAACTTTCCATAATGGCATATCGCCCATGATCACAGTGTCGATAACATTGTGCTCTTCAAAAGCAAATTGATCTTGGCCCAAGGTGCTAACCTTGTTGCCAGTACTTACCGATACATTTCCTGAGCTTGGCACTAAGTCGCCACTCAAAATTTTCATAAATGTCGACTTGCCGCAGCCATTTGCGCCGATCAAACCGTAACGGTGACCGTTGCCAAATTTTGCCGATATATTTTCAAATAACGGCTCTGCGCCAAATTGCATGGTAATGTTCGATGTAGTGATCAAAAGATAATCCTATTTTTCGTTAACTAAACTCATTAACTAGTTTGCGCTAACAGATAGGCGCTAACGGATAGTTTTAAGGGCAGTTAATACTGTAAATGTTCGAAGACAAAGCCAATGTTGTAGTAAACATCTACTTAGCCATCATAATAAAGCCGCGCATTATACAGTATTATTACGCTAAGCCCCATCTAAACTTTACATTTAAGTGATTATTTTATGAACAACGCTAAATATATAAACTGAACGGTCTAAGTAACCGTATTTATTGCAAAACTTTACTTTGACTTATCTTGATAGGATACAAGCATATCTGAATATTTTTATGGCATATGCTAAAAATACGTCTATAAATACAATAGGATAATATTAAAATTTTAGTTAAAGTGTCTCATCACCTTTATATAATTAGTCAAACATTAGCTTGATAATACGTGTTAATAACCAAGCAATATCACGATTATACAAATTAACATGACTTTATTTCCTCCCTCAAATAGCACTAGGAGTAGGTACAATTTGCAACGCACACTGTTAATATGTCTATTGTTGTCTTCTTTGGCATGCGCTTCTAGCAGTTTTTCGAACGAATATGGCAATCACGCTTTCAGACTGCCCCCCGCATATACACTACAGTGGGGCTTCGTGCATTTTCCGCCTTTAATATATCGCGATACAGATGGGACATATAAAGGCGACCTTGAAGTATTAATGTCTGGAGTTAGCTTATACAGTGGTATTGCTTTTACACCGATGGAATTCCCCAATATTCGGGCAATTTTTAACCTCAACCAACAAAAGGTAAACTTTGCCATTGGCGTTAAAACGTTAGTAAATGAAGAGAACAATTTTTTTATTAGCGCCTTCCCCATCGCAAAAATGCAATTACGCGCGTTATGGCGTAAAGATTCTAGCCCAATAAAAACAATTGATGACTTGGCCGGTAAAAAGCTCGTTTTATTGAACGGTTATACTTACGGAGGTTTACGAACAACATTCGAGCAATTATCAGCGAGTTTTATGGACGTTGAGCACCATAATCGCGCTATTGCTGCCGTAAAGTTTAATCGTGCAGATTATGCGCTAGTTTATAAAACAGCCAGCGAATATAGCATAGCAATTGACGGCCAAGCAGAGTTTGAACATGCTACCTTAGGTGAGGTTGAACTTTACTTTATTTTAGATCGTAATGTTCCACAGGCTAAGCAAATAATGAAGCAACTTGAAACTGGTTACTTACTTTACCAACAATCACTTAACTCGAATATTGAACACCTTGAGTCGAAACCATAATTAACAAAAAAATACTATTTATCACGGCAACCTTCACTTAGCAAGGTACTGAAGCTATTTATTAGCTGAGTTTGTCACCTAACTTAAAATTGACAACACACACTAAGGCAACTATATTTAGTTGCAAAGGCAATAGCAATTAAATATAGTTGCCCCCTAGCTAGGCAATTAAATATAGTTGCATATAGATTGCTAATATAATAACGCCCACTAAGTCCAATGAAGGAATTACAGCATATGATTGCAGTATTAACTGGAGACCTTGTCAACTCAACTAAGATGTCTGAGGAAGTCTATGCTGGCGTTATTAACAGTTTAAGAGCACTACTTGTCGAGGCTAACGAAAAATATCAAGCAACCGGCGAGGTATATCGAGGTGATGAATTTCAGATCCAGTATCCTGATCCGATTGACGCTTTGAAAAGTACCTTACTGATCAAGCTTGCCTTACATTTATCAACTTATTCATCCAAACCAATTCAGTGCACACTTTCATTAGCATACGGGTCTTATGCCTTTTATGATAAAAAGCCAAACACCTCTTCTGGTCCGGTTTTTATAGCGTCAGGCAGAGGGCTAGAGAAAACTCAACGAGGCGAATTATCGTTACATTTTGACGAAAAATATAATGACGAAGAAACTCAGCTATTAAGTCATTTTCTAAATCATCTACTCAATCGACTAACAAAATCACAAGCTGAACTGTTGTTCCAGTACATAGAAAGCGACTTTGCAGATCATAAAAAAATAGCAGAGATCACAAATACGACACGTCAAAACATTAGTAACAGGTTAAGTAATATTGGGGCTTTTCTGGTCAGAGATTATATGGCATTAATAAACAACAAAGTGATGTTACTAATGGAGAATACATAATGACCTTATTACTACTGCTGCTAAGCGCTCACTTTATTGCAGATTTTTATATTCAACCGATTAATTACACCGAAAACTCAAAGACAAAAGCCCTACAAAACAAGAAGTTTTGGCAACAATACGGCCTACAAATGGTACTATTTGTCGGTGTAATTATAGCCGCAGAGTTAACAATATTAACCTCAATATTAGCAATACTCGTGATTGCTATTTTACAATTATTGAGCCTTCTCAGAAGCTATTACCAGCCCATCAATCTCGCTAGTTTTTTGCTCGAACAATGCATTAAAATTATCATTCTCACCATGCTATGGGCCTATATAATCGATATAAGCGTTGCTGAAGCCATGATGTTTTTGGAGAGAATAATTACGGCTAAAAACACGCTTATCGCTTTATCTTACTTGCTGGTGTGTAAACCTGCGTCATTGATTATTTCTTTAGCATTAAAAAAGCATACCGATGATTTAGCCCGTGTTAACGAAGATAACGTAGAGCAACTCACCAGTAACAAAAGCGAAAATATCGGCTTACTCTCAGCTGGTGCCTGGATTGGTTATATTGAGCGTTGCTTAGCAATTTCTTTTATCTTTATGGGACAATTTGCTGGGATTGGTTTTTTAGTAGCGACAAAAACAATATTTAGATTTGGCGATCTCACCAAAAATAAAGACATGAAGCTCACTGAGTATATGATGTTAGGAACGCTGTTAAGTTATGCAATCGCCATATTTGTCGGGTGGAATACCATGCAAATATATCAAAGCTTGTAACGAAAATGATTACCGTTCTAAATAACACCACGTTGTATTGCATGTATTTCTTTCAAGTTTGAGTTTGAGTTTGAGTTTGAGTTTGAAGAAAATACATAAACCCCAAAGTAATAGGTAAGTAAATCAAAGTAATTAAGGCGCTTGTCCCCCACTATTCTAGAAATTCGATGATTGATAAGGCTTAATAAACAGGATGTTGAATTAATATTACGCATCTATTCCTACTTGTCCAAATTTTACTAAATTTTGTCGCATATGTATTAATACTATTTTCAAAACAGTCTATAACTAAAACTAACTCGACATAAATATGTTGTTGACGAGTATTCCATTCACTTAATTGAGTACCCAATAATGATAAAATTAATAAAAAAAGTCAGCTATCTTTCTGCCGCTTTAGCAGTTGTAACTGTGTCAAGCCAAGCATCAGCAAACCATACATGGAACGATTACCATTGGGCCAGCACAACGAGTACCATAAATCTTAAAGTTATCGATAGTACAACCGCCGACTGGGATCAGGAGCTAAACGACTCACTCGCTGCGTGGTCACAATCATCAAGTCCGTTTATGTTTACAATAGCTTCGTCAGATGATGCAAGTAGAACTCGTAAACGCTGTAATATGGTATCAGGGCAGATGCGAGTTTGTAATGCAGCATACGGTCAAAATGGCTGGTTAGGTTTAGCATCAATAAACCTTGACTCTAATGGCCATATTACCCAGGGCACAGCCAAAATGAATGACAGTTACGACTCTTACTGGACACAATCAGAAAAGAATCATGTCATGTGTCAGGAAATAGGTCATGTATTTGGTTTAGGCCATACCAGTGAAGACGGCTCTAGCCAAAAGACCTGTATGGATTATTCACAAGATGTAAATAGCCAATGGCCCAATGCTCACGATTATCAGCTATTAGCAAGTATGTACAATCACCTAGAAACCTATAACAGCTATGATGATGGCTCAAGTTCTGGTGGCGGTGGTGGCTGTAAAGGTGGTCCGAAAAAATGTGGTAAAGCCAAAGGGAATAATGAGTTCGGCTTAGGTCATAAAGTACTGTCAGCAGATAAGTATGAAATTTGGGTTGAACAAGAAGCGGATGGTACATATACAGTGCATCACGTTTATTTAGCAGAAGGTCATCATTAGTCCTAACAGCTCAATCGTATAGAAGGTTTTCCTAGATCGGATTATAATTATTTTCCGTTCTAGGTTAACCTAGTTTGTCACCCTATTGACTCATATATAATTAAAATTAGGCAAACCGAAAAATAAAACCCATGTCTGCGAAACGAGAGTTCCTACTAACATAATACTTAACCTCAGTTCGAGTTAATGAATGCGTCAAAGCTTAGCAATAGTGTTAAATATCAACAAGATGCATTTATTTTTAGACGAAATCATTCCATCGTAATCATTCAGCATGGGTAGTTTAGTGTTTATCAAGGCGGTTCTGCGTATTCAATAGTTAGCTATTGGTAGCAGGGTCAAAACAGGTAGGCGCTAAAAAAACTTATTGAATCGCTTTGCTTATCTCGCACTGAGGTTACTTATAATAAGCTTTCACTATAGAGCTTATTGAAGCGATTAATTTCAACTGGTTGACTGCAATAATACCCTTGATAGCAATGACAGTTTAATGATTGTAAATAAGTCAATTGCGGCAATGTTTCAACTCCTTCGGCAACAACTCTGAGTTTTAAGGTATTCGCCATATTCACAATGGTCTCAATAAATATAGCGCCAGCTTCCGTGTCATAATCGTCCAAAAATGCCTTATCAATTTTAAGAATATCGATAGGAAAGGTTTTTAAATAAGATAACGAAGAATAGCCGGTACCAAAATCGTCAAGCGAGATCTGTACGCCAAGTGCTTTGATTTCAGAAAAAGTTTTATGCAGTACTTCACTATCATTTAAAAATACATTCTCTGTAATTTCTAAAGAAATATTGGATGCTTGGACTTCATTGGTTGTTATTAAAAACTTCAAATGTGAGACAAAATCTTGCTGCTGCACTTGTAGAGCCGCTACATTGATTGAAATTTTCAAAGCCACATCATTGTTTTGCCATGTTTTCAGTTGTTTTATCGCTGTTTCTAATACCCACTTTCCAAGTTCAATAATAAAGCCATTCTGCTCTGCAATTGGAATAAAAAGGTTAGGCGAAATATATTCATTAGCCGAATTTGTCCAACGAATTAATGCTTCTGCGCCATAGATCTCACCTGTTTTCACATCATTTAGTGGTTGATAATATAATTTAAAATTACCATTTTTAAGCGCTTCGCGCATGGAATTAGTTATTTCAATATATTCCTGAGTTTTAACATTTAAGGCCTCCGTAAAGAAATGATACCCTCTTCTTCCGCGTGCTTTAGCCTCGTACATAGCAATATCAGCATTTTTTAAAAGCGATATAATATCGTTGCCATCCTTAGGGAACACCGTCACACCGATACTGCTAGTGACATGTATTGGGTAAGTTTTTATGACCCAAGGCTTCATTAATTGCGTTTGAATTCGTTCGATAATTTCATACAATTCGAGTTCACCTTTATAGTGAGTTAGCACAATAACAAATTCATCACCGCCAACCCGAGCAACAACATCATTAAGACGGACAATTCTCTTAATTTCATGGGCGATACTTTTTAAAAGCTGATCACCAATGTCATGACCTAAAGAATCGTTGATTGACTTAAAGTGGTCGAGATCTAAAAACAACAAAGCAAATTCTTTTTTTTCTCTATTACTTAAATCAATAATTTGCGCCACTCTTTCATTTAGATAACTTCTATTAGCGAGTCCACTGAGTGAGTCAGTACGAGACAATTTATAAAGCTCTTCTTTCTCTTGCGCTAGCCGATTAAACGTTTGCACCATGGAAGCGCGTATGTATTCAATTTCTTTAACTTTAAAAGGTGCAGGCAATTTCGAATTATAGTAAGCATATTGCCGCAAAGCTTCTAAGGGCTTAACAATAAGTCTGCCTAACACTAACCACACTATTGCAATGAAAATAATAGGAATTAGAATAAAGAATAAAATAAAATCGCGTTTGGCTTCGACGAAATTTTGTTTAATAAAGGCCTTATCAATATAAAAAATTAACGTGTAGTACTTTTTGATTTTCCCTTCGAAATAGTGAACATCTGTTTTTAGCGCTTGTTTACTGTGTAAAAGCGTAAAGTTATCTACATTCGGAGCAGTATATAATTCGTTAGCATTTGGGTACGTTATGTATCTATGGTCTGTCGACATCACTACTTGCTGACCTTTAAAAATTGCAATCGCGTTCAAGTAGTCGGTGTTAGCTGATTTTCTATCAAGTAAAGGTTTTACCGTTTCTATTGGCTCTTTTTTTACTTGTTTAGAAATAATATAAGACAGTTCAGACAGGTCACTTTTTATTCTACTTATGAGCACCTCTGCAGTAATATCACGCTGAGTAAAGTAATAATGAGCAAAGAACATATACATGCTTGATATTAAAAATAACATTAAACTCAAGGCGACTTGCTTTATCGTTAACTTCATAAAAGTGCTTCTATTTTGAAATTAGACTCTTTCATACGAATTTTTAATGCTTCATTAACTCCTTTATTTAACCACTGTATATCTTCTAACTCTTTTATAAAATCTTCATAACTCATACCCTCAAAATAGGGTTTTACCGTTTGATAATAATCTTTTGGATTGCTTTCGATGGTAAAAATTGCTTCATCTATCAACTTCTTAAGGGCTATAAACTGTTCTTTATGCTGAATGAGTTCATCTTGATGGGTGAACAATGCATCAACAACAAATAAATCGAGTCTATCTTTAGTTGACAGTATCTCCTGAAAACCACTTTTCATAAGTTTAATGTTGTAAGGGATATAAGTAACAATCAATACCGGGTTACTCGGATTGATATTTTGTAATGTCGAAATCTCATTCTGTACTCTGTCGATATAATTAATTCTGCTTTCATCAATTTTAAATTTTTTAATAAAATCATCTAGTAAAACGAAATTGATTGAGTCCATTTCGAGATAGGCATCTATTGACTTAGTGGTGCTTTGCAGATCAGCGATTGAAAAATTACTCATGATCATATCGCCGCCATTAGAACGATTGAATAACATAATAGGGACAATATTAGGGGTATGTTCGCTTAAAATTGCCAGTTCATATTGCGTGCCAGAAAAAGCATCAGAGTTACCTGCTTTATAAAGCTGCATATTCTCACTAAGAGAAACAACATTGGTGAGTTTTATATCAAGCAGGTCGAGTGAGCCTTTTTCTTTCGCGTAAAATAGCGGTGTATAACCTATCCAATTGGTTGTAGATATTCTCAAGGTGTGATCGTGAGTTTGTGGTTTGCATGACAGCAACAAGAAAACAATTATCAAAAGAAAAACGCTATTTTTCATATAAATCCTCATTTTTCTTTAAACTATAGTACAGAATAGCGAATAAAAATAACGCGTTGTCTTAATTGATTGCCATAAAGTTATCAAGACAATAACTTTATGGCAATCAATGAAATTATTTACCTATTAGTCATAAATATTTTAACAATTACTAAGCAAACAAATGACGCGCTTTAGGATTTTTCTCTAAATATTTAACAATATAAGAGCACTTAGCGACCGCTTTTTTATTATCTTTTTTAATTTGTTGTAATACATCTTCAAGTAATGTTTTTGCAAGACCTTTACCGGCAAGTGCTTCAGGGACAATAGTATGGGTTAAATGCATATGTCCATTTTGATCGTCGTAAGTAATATAAGCAATATGACCATCAATGTGATATTCATATTGGCTTGCTGATTCGTTATGGATAAGACTGTGAGACATAATGTTCCCGCTAAAAAGTAAATATTCTAAGTAAACATCTCATACTTTCTATTAACTGTCACATTAATGACATTTAGTTAGATTTATTCATTTATAATAACGTCATTTATTCAGGCGATTAAACAGGAAGAATGCCTAGGTGAGTTGCTTGAGTTTTTTAAATCAGCCTATATTAGCCAAAACAGTAACGACATTCGTTAACAATACGTTCATTTACACAGGAGGTTACTGTGAATTATAAAGATTATTATAAAATTATGGACGTTGATAAAACCGCGTCCCAAGATGATATTAAAAAGTCATACCGTAAATTAGCCCGTAAGTTTCATCCAGATGTAAGTAAAGAAAAAAACGCCGAAAGCAAATTCAAAGATATTAACGAAGCGTATGAAGTATTACGCGATAAAGAAAAGCGAGCAGCTTACGATCAACTAGGCAGTAACTGGCAAGGTGGACAATCTGGCTTTTCACCACCACCTAATTGGCAAGACCAATTTAATCAAGGCAATGGCAGTTTCAATAGCTCAGGTCAAGGCGATTACAGTGACTTTTTTGAATCCTTATTTGGTAGTGGTTTTGGCGCAAACCAACGTTCTACAGGATCTCGCCAACGTTATAGTAAAGGTGAAGATAGTCAGGCCAAAATAACAATTGATCTGCAAGACAGCTTCACCGGTGCATCGCGTAACATAACAATGCGAGAGCAAGTTGCTGGTCCTCACGGACAAATGCAAGCGAAAAATCGCACCTTAAAAATTAACATCCCAAAAGGAATTAAAGCAGGTCAAAAAATCCGCCTGCAAAAGCAAGGTGAACCTGGGTTTTCCGGTGGGGAAAATGGCGATTTATATATTGAGGTTGGTTTTAATCCTAACCCTTTATATAGCGTTGAAGGCTCAGATATCACCACAGAGCTTACGATTAGTCCTTGGCAAGCAGCTTTAGGTGATAAGGTTAAAGTGCCAACTCCGACAGGCACGGTAGACTTAACCTTACCTAAATTGACCAGCAGTGGCAGTAAAATGCGCTTAAAAGGCAGAGGACTTCCAGGCAAAGTTCCAGGAGACTTTTTTGTTAAGTTGAAAATCGCATTTCCAACAGGTTTAAGCGATGAAGAACAATCACTTTATCAACAGTTAAAAGAGATTGAAGAGAAAAGAAAGTTTTAAGTTCTAAGCGGTCAGCTGTCAGTACTGATAATTAGTTTTTTCTTTGGGGTTTGTGTTTTGCTTTTACTGATAGCTCAAAACTGAAAGCTTACAGCTAAGGAACAGTTTTAAGTTTGAAGCTGTCAGCTGTCAGCAACTGATAGTTAGTTTTTGCTTTGGGGCTTGTTTTTGCTTTTTACTGAAAGCTCAAAACTGACAGCTTACAGCTAAGTAACAGCTTTAAGTTCGAAGCGGTCAGCTGTCAGTAACTGATGTTTAGTTTTTGCTTTGGGCTTGTTTTGCTTTTTACTGATAGCTCAAAACTGAAAGCTTACAGCTAATCCAGCTGTAAGCTTAGCGAGGATAATTAAACGCTCAACACTTTACGCTCAGCTGAGTCCGCTTTCTTTACTTCTGCATAACTCCCTTTCCAGACATACAGAATGATTAAAGTAATTATACTTATTAATAATGAAAATATACTCGCTTCAGGTCCGAAAGCTCCACCACTTAGCCATTCTTCCATTGGATGAAAAATTGGCGTAAACCAACCCGATTGTTCATGTCCACTAACACCAAAGCCTGCAATATTACCTTGTGACCAATTCCAGCCTAAATGAAGGCCTATAGGTAGTGCAAGGCTGCGCGTTTTAATAAAGGCTAAACCAAAGATTAATGAACCTAAAAACAAATCTAAAGTTGCTACTACTTGGGTTTCGCCTTGCATGCCTGGATTACCCCAATGTCCGAAGGCAAACAAGGATGCGATCAACAATTGTGCCCCCCAAACACCAATCCCATCGATTAATCGCTGAAATATAAAGCCGCGATGAAGTATTTCCTCAGACAAAGCGCCGATAAAAAACAAATAGAATCCGTAGCTTAATATTTGCAAGCTTCTGTCATTATTTAGCTCGAAAGTAACGCCACCAAAAGCCCAGATAAAACCAACAACCCCAAGCATCATCACTAAACCTAGAAAAACTCCGCTAAAAAGTTGCTTAAACCAACGTAAATTTAACCCCATCCCTACATCTGAGAGCGACTTTTTTCGCAATTTTAGGCATATAAAAGTAACTAATAGCAGCAGTAAAAATGACACCGGCTCAAGCATTTGCTCTTTGAAACCTAGCTGGCTCAATCCTTGTTTTATCGGTTTATAGATAGGACGCGTTAATGCCACTAAACCAATAAAAATTAAAATCCACCAACCATTTCGTATCTGATTATTATTATAAAAAATGTTTTTCATTTGCTGCCTTTATTAAGTTATGAATTGGAAACATAAATTCAAGTAGTGTTATTAAGGAACACTTAAAGCGAGATTGCTTTATTCTCACCTTCAGCAATACATGTACCAGAACAATAATCATAACAATTTCAGTTGGTTAATGATTTACATTTGTAATTAAAGACATCAAGGATAGATAAAGTGGTTTTTTTAACGATAAAGTAACGAAACAGAAAATATGAGCTAATAAAGCTAAGTAACAGTTTTAAGTTCTAAGCGGTCAGCTGTCAGTAACTGATGTTTAGTTTTCTTACTGACAGCTTTAAACTGACAGCTTAAAGCTATTTTTTGGAGGTCGGCATTAAAGGCGCGTTGGGTAAAGTTTCAGTGAATTTTGCCGCTTGCTCTAATGCCTCTAAATCTTTAACAATAAGTTGGTTACGCTTTTTATCAAGCGTGCCTGCTTTTTTCCATAGCTGTAATTGTTTGTTGATCACTTGTCTAACAGAGCCGGCCATGCGTGCTAAGGTGTCGTCGTTTAAACCATTAACCAAATGATGCTGATGCTCTTCTTCTTTTCTGCCGGTGTAAAATTTGATTTTATTAATATGGTTTAAAATAATACGGCTTAAACGGGTCGGAACGTCATTTAAAATGTGACTACTGGCTTGTTGTTCTTTTTCGCGCATTTTTTGCGCTAAATATGGCATAAACTGTTGATTAAATTCTGGATAAGTCCATAACCAATGGCGCATAGTATCAAGCTTCACCGACAGTAACTTTACGGTAGTCAGCGGCGAGATAATCACATCGTGAGGCTGGTTATCTAACAACACCATTAAATCAAAACAGTCGCCAGCATAAAGCATATCTAAAGTAGCTTCTCGGCCGGTTTCTTGATTACTTTGTTTTATTTCTAACTGGCCATCAATAACCACAAAAAAACGCTGCATTAATATATCTGAATTAATGTAGTCGCCTTTGCGCCATTCATTTAGCTGAAACTCTTGTTGAAAATCTTCAATTAACTTGGCAGGCAAATCCGCAAAAATATTGGCCTGTTTAACCAGTACTGGATTGGCTTTTTGAGGTAAATGATTTACATCTCTATTCATAGTTAATAAAACTTTAGCAACACAATAGGTAAGTGTTTTTATTCTACCTAGTTGCCCAGATATAGCAAAAACTAATCGCTAATACTGATAAATACCTGAGATATTTAAAACATTTAATCCATTGATTTTTATATTTAAAATTTACTATGGCAAAAATAATTATAAGTTTTGTCATAAGTGTCACATTTGTGACAGAAGCATAGGTTTAGCTTACGTATGATAGCCCCACTGAACAAGCAACCCAGGTTAAACCAGAAAAGTGTTGGTTTATAAAAATGTTGCTTACGCGGACAAACAGCTGACTGGAGATAACCATTAAGCACTTGACCGTTTTTATTAAAGTGTAAATAAAAGGTGATTATTATGACTAAAACTATTGGTATTGATTTAGGTACAACAAACTCATGTGTTTCAGTAATGGAAGGCGCGTAGCAAAAATCATTGAAAATGCTGAAGGTAGCAGAACCACGCCATCGGTTGTTGCTTATGCCGACAATGAAACATTAGCGGGTCAACCAGCAAAAAGACAATCGGTGACAAACTCCGAAAATACTTTATTTGCTATTAAACGTTTAATCGGCCGTAAATATGACGATAAAGAAGTGCAAAAAGACATTAAGTTAGCACCCTATAAAATAGTTAAAGCAGACAACGGTGACGCTTGGGTTGAAGTAAACGGCAAGAAAATATCGCCACAAGAAGTATCAGCACAATTGCTTCGTAAATTGAAAAAAGATGCTGAAGCTTATTTAGGTGAAAAAGTAACAGAAGCTGTGATTACTGTACCGGCTTACTTTAACGACTCACAACGCCAAGCAACAAAAGATGCAGGTAAAATTGCGGGCCTTAATGTTAAACGTATTATCAACGAGCCAACAGCAGCAGCACTCGCTTACGGCGTAGACAAAAGCAGTAAAGCAGACCAAAAAGTAGCAGTTTACGATTTAGGTGGTGGTACTTTCGATGTCTCGATTATTGAAATCGCCAACGTTGATGGTGAAAAACAATTTGAAGTATTAGCGACTAATGGAGATACATTTTTAGGCGGGGAAGACTTTGATTTGCGCCTAATTAACTATCTTGCTGACGAGTTCAAAAAAGACAGTGGCATTGATGTAAAACAAGATCCATTAGCACTGCAGCGTATTAAGGAAGCCGCTGAAAAAGCTAAAATAGAGTTATCATCAGCGCTACAAACTGACGTCAACTTGCCGTATGTAACAGCAGATGCCAGTGGTCCTAAGCATTTAAATGTTTCGGTAACTCGCGCTAAACTAGAGTCGTTAGTCGATGATTTAGTTAAAAGTACCATGGCACCGTGTGAACAAGCGTTAAAAGACGCCGGTTTAAGCAAAGCTGATATTAGCGAAGTTATTTTGGTGGGTGGTCAAACACGTATGCCAAAAGTACAAGAGGCAGTAAAAGCTTTCTTCGGGAAAGAGCCACGAAAAGATGTTAACCCCGATGAAGCTGTTGCCATGGGTGCGGCTATACAAGCGGGTGTGTTGTCAGGAACAGTAGGTGATGTGTTATTGCTAGATGTAACGCCACTTTCACTGGGTATTGAAACGTTAGGTGGTGTAATGACCAAACTTATTGAGAAAAATACCACGATACCAACACGAGCATCAGAGGTGTTTTCAACCGCGGAAGACAACCAAGCAGCTGTTACGGTGCATGTGTTGCAAGGTCAACGCGAAATGGCAACAGACAATAAATCGTTAGGACAGTTTAACTTAACAGATATTGCCCAAGGTCCTCGCGGCTCGGTTCAAGTTGAAGTGACTTTTGATATTGACGCTGATGGTATTTTAAATGTTTCAGCTAAAGACAAAGCCACCGGTAAGGAGCAAAGTATCACGATTACTGCATCAAGTGGTTTAAGTGAAGATGAAATTAATCGCATGGTCAACGATGCTGAGCTACACGCTAATGAAGACAAGCAAAAGCGTGAGTTAGTTGAGCAACGTAACCAAGCAGATCAATTAATTAATACTGTACAAACGTCAATGGAGAGCTTTGCAGATGAACAAAAAGCTGAACTTAATAGCTTAATCGAGCAACTTAAAATGGCTGTTAACGGTAATGACAAAGCCGCGATTACAATGCGACAAACAGCATTACAAGAAGCTTACAGCAAAATGATGCAAGCATCACAAGCACAGTCGCAGCAAGCAGACCAACAGCATGTTAACACTGAAGCAAGTAATGATGATGTTATCGATGCAGACTTTGAAGAAGTTAGTAACGGTTAACGATAATAATTGATAACAAGGTCAATAATCGACCAAACCTTGTTATCAATCAAACTTTTATCGTCTTAAATATTCAATAATAGAGGCCAACTTATTAATAAGTTGGCCTAATTACTTTATATGGAAGGAAATTGACATGAAAAATATTCTAATTGTTGCTGAAAGCGAAAAAAACACAAAATGCATGATGGAAAAGGCCCTACGATTCTCTCCTGAAGTCATTCAGGTTGTATATTTTGAAAATAGTAAAAGTAGTATTGCCACTATTCAAACGGCACTACAAAGTATCACCAAAGACCAATGTCGAGCGGAGGTGATAATTAGTGTAGGGAATACCTTAAAAGAAAAAACGCAAGCATTAACTAAAGTAGTCGAAAATAACAAAGCTGAGATGATTTTCATACATAGACCTAACAGGGGTGCTGAAGAGCAGGATTTTTCCTTGATAAAAGCTGTTTTAAAAATCTCAACTTGTACAAAAGTTTTATTATCAAACGATAAATCATGGCCAGAAGGCATAAAGGCTTTAGGTACACTCGACCTGTCAGATGACAACCCAGTGCAAAGCTTATTAAACGATAGGGTTATCCAAACTACCGCTGATTTAGCAGATGCGATACAAGCAGAAGTTTCGTTCTTAAGCGTATCGGCGATATCTAAAATAAGTAAAGAATTAGTACTAACATCACCTTCAGAGGTCATGGCAATAAAAGGAAAAGCAACAAAAGAAAAATTAGACTTTACGATTAAAGCAAAAGCATCACAACTCACGTTCTCAAGTCATGTCTCAGCAGGTAATCCTGCGGTTGAAATCGCGAGAGTATCTCGAAAGCTTAATTCGAATGTAGTGATTATAGGCAATGTTGGTAGAACCGGTATTAAGGGACTAATTGTCGGTAATACCGCTGAAAAAATCCTACACCGATTAACTACTGATGCCCTAATAATCAAGTAATAATGTGAAGTTTTGGTTAAGAAAATAAATGTATGCCGCTGAATTTTATATTAAATCTTTATATAAGCTATCAACATCAATGTACAAAAGTCAGTGATTAAAATGGATGATTAAATGAATAAAAAGTTTTCTAACCCCTTAAAGAATCTGTCAGTACAATTTGATAAAATGGTCAATGGCAGACTGTGGTTAAAGGTTTTAATTGCCTTAGCACTTGGTGTACTCGCCGGAATTTTACTCGGACCAGATCTAGGCTTAGTCTCAAGCAGTGCAGTAAAGAATATAACTTCTTGGCTTGCCCTGCCGGGACAGGTGTTTTTAGCTGTAATTCAAATGATTGTTGTTCCCCTAGTGGTCGCTTCAATCGTACTCGGCTTAGCATCAAATAATAATCCTGACGCGATGAAAAAAAATGGTTTTATTGCCATTATTTTTATACTTGTTTCAACGGCATTGGCAGCAGTTATCGGTATAACTTTAGCGCTAAACATTCAACCAGGAAATTTTGTTGATGCCTCATCGTTAATTGAATCAAGCACAGAGCAAGTAACGAATGTCGTCGCACAAGGTTTTCCATCAATTGCAGACTTACCGAGTAAAGTTTCAGGTCTCATCCCTAAAAACCCGCTTGCCTCAATGGCCTCTGGTGAAATGTTGCAAGTTATCTTGTTTTCAGCGGTACTTGGTGCGGCATTGTTATCAATACCTGCGATACAATCTAAACCATTATTTGATTTACTTAGCGCGCTTCAAGAAGTCAGTTTGCGCATTGTATCTTGGGCCATGTTGTTAGCACCCTTAGCTGTATTTGGTTTAATCACGCGGTTAGTTGCAAACCTTGGGGTCGAGGTCCTCGGCGGGATTGCCATTTACGTATTAACGGTGTTAGCTGGGTTGTTAATTGTCGCCTGTTTTTACTTTATCGTCGCCAAAATAACCACTCGGCAACGATTTAGTCTATTCTTCGTAAATGTCAGAGAATTACTACTGCTTGCTTTCTCCACCAGTAGCTCTGCAGCCGTTATGCCAATTACCTTACAAGTGGTCGAAGATAAACTAAATGTAAAACCAGAAATATCACGCTTTTTAGTGCCACTTGGGGCGACTATTAATATGACAGGTACAGCAATGTACCAAGGTGTTGCCACTGTTTTTCTAGCACAAGTTTTTAATGTCGATCTCAGCTTATCGAGTTACCTTTTCATCGTCACGATGGCGGTAGCAGCGTCAATTGGTTCACCTGCAACTCCAGGTGCGGGCATTATTATATTGAGCATGGTATTAGAGGGGGTTGGTATACCTGCTGCAGGCATCGCAATTATTCTTGGCGTCGATCGCATATTAGATATGTGCCGAACGTCTATCAATGTTTTAGGCGATGTGGTGGCTTGTACCACTGTGCAATACTTTTCACATGAGGATGAAATAGCAATAAAACCGACTGCTCAGCTCGATCAAAAAGTTTGATCCTGCTTTTAAGTGGCAACAAAAGTTAAGCTAAAACAGCTAAGTATGCTTAAACTTACTATTTCAATATAAGTGCTGGTTATAGCGTGCTATAACCAGCAACAAGCTGGAGACAATGTTGAGATAAAGCGTCTATTTAGTTTCAGTTTTTTTATGTTTCTAGGGCAATCTTCGCCATTTTAATGGTGCTTTCAAATGACTCAGCGCCAGCAATAAATAAACCGTTATGACAGAACATAGCATCATCAATACCGGTAACGGCTTTTAGCTCATCACCTGACAAACCCGCCCACGATTGTGGCAAAGGTTTTCTATCTTCAAATGAACCCGGTTCAACCGGTACAGTTTGTATGCGCCACTGACCCGATTGTGAAGGATATAGCATATACAACGCCTCAGTTGATAAAGCGTGCACCGTTCTTTTCCATGGCGTGTATTGCGCTAACACAATGACTCTTGGGTCTTCGGCATTTTCAATAGCTTTAGCAACAATGTCTCGAGCACTTATCCCGCCGTCAGCAGCAGCAATAAAACGCGTTAAAATACGTGCAGCAAAGTCAACGGCTTCATCAAAACAGCTATCGAAATCACCATTTTCTTGCCAAGTAGGGTTAAACATAGAAATGGTTCGACTTAAACTAATACCTTCGGCAACACCCTCAGCGTAACCACAATCAATTGCATCAATTGCTGACACTAATTCTGCATCAACTGAATCAGCAACGTCTTGATTATTCTGACATATCGCTAAACCATACTTCTTCCAAATCAAACCAAATGACGAAAAAGGAATGCCATTGTCGCGAGCGCCTGCGCCACCACGTTGATGATGATCAAATCGGCCAGCATCTGCGTCATATTCGCCGCCAACATCAATAACAATATCAGCCTTAGCGATAACATCCGCGTTACGCGAACGTATTAAATTAAAGTCAGGAAAAATCGTTTTCAGTGCTGCAACACTAAAAACATCATCAGCATGAAAATTGCCGTCGTGAGTTACTATGGTTTTATCAGTCATTTATCTTCTTTATTTAAGTCGTGTTTATGTTCGCAAGCTACATTTTAAGGGGCGAATTCTATACGAATGAGGCACACAACAACAGCTAATCAGCTTATCTTTTACAATGTGCTATAAAGCTTAGTCATAACAGCGTAGGATCAAGTGACTTTCATAATTTTAGGTTTGCACATAAGGTGCATGATATAAAACCACTATGCAACTAACCGCGAAACCCACACTCAATCACGCCTTACTTATTTCAATTTGCACCCCTGACTTTAAAGGTGATGAGGCAACCGAATCACTCGCTGAACTTGCTCGCTTAGTTACCACACTTGGCTTTAAAGTGGTTGGCACTCAATCGCAAAAGCTCAGTTCAACCAAGAAACTCAATGTTTTAGGTTTAGGTAAATTAGCTGAAATTTCCCACCTCACCGGTAACAAAGGCTCTGTTGAAGAGTTAGATGACCTAGAAGAAAGTGATGTAAGTGACGGATTACTTGATGAGACTGATTTTGATGAAATCCCTTCTGATAACTTACCTTTTCAGTGTGCCGATGTAGTGGTATTTGACTGTGACCTAAGCCCATCGCAATTGCGTAATGTTGAAAACCAACTCGGCGTTGAAGTATTCGACCGAACTGGCATTATCATCGAAATATTTAGTCGCCATGCTCGTACTCGCACTGCCCGTTTGCAAGTTGAAATAGCGAGGCTTAATTATGTAGCGCCCCGCCTACGTGAATCGACCAGTGGTAATAAAGAACGCCAAATGGGCAAAGGCGCAGGTGAAACCACGCTTGAACTTGACCGCCGCAAAGTGCGAGACCAATTAGCGGACTTAAAGCGCGAATTGGTTAGTGTGCAAGATGAAATGAAAGGTAGACGTACACAACGCTCTGAGCTTTTTTGTGTTGCCTTAGTTGGTTACACCAATGCTGGTAAATCATCAATGATGCGAGCCATTACCGGCAGTGATGTTGAAGGTGAAAACAAACTTTTCGCTACCCTAGACACCACAGTGCGTGCTTTATTCCCGATCACTCAACCACGGATACTAGTGTCAGATACTGTCGGATTCATTAAAAAATTGCCCCACGATTTAGTCGCGTCTTTTCATTCAACATTAGCTGAAGCACATGACGCGTCATTACTGTTATATGTGGTTGATGCTGCAGATCCATCTTTTCGAGCTCAACTTGATGTTGTGCACGAAGTATTGGCAGAAGTGGGTGTAGAAAACAGCAAAAAATTACTGGTACTGAATAAATCAGATCAACTAAGTCTAGAGCAACAACAAGCGTTAATGGCAGAGTTTCCAGACGCAATGATGACCTCAACTCGTAACCCTGCTGATATTAAAAAGCTACATAAATACATCGTCGGTATTGCCCAGCAAGAGATGATCGAAGAAGAGATCATAGTGCCCTATACCGCCAAAGGCATTATCGGTGAAATTCGCGCCAGCATGAGCGTAACCAAAGAAGAATACGATTATGAAAATATCAAACTGACCGTGCGCTCAAACGCCATAGACCTAGAACGACTAAAAAAACGTATGAAGAACTTATAACTCCAAAAATAAAAGTAGGGTCAGATACACATTAAATTGCAGGTGCCTGAAATACTCGCAAACAAACATAATGACCAATATCTGAGAAGAAAATACCCTCTTCAACAATCATCAAAGCTACCAAAATCAATTAATGTGTATCTGACCCCACTTTATTTAAGTTGTAAAAAAGGGCTAAGTTTTCACTTAGCCCTAATGCAGTTTGACTTGATTTTGAAGTAATTGATTTACTTCATCATGGCGTCGCGAGTGCCTTTAAATTCGCTGCCTTCGCGCCAGTTTGGCCAGTCTTTGCTGTTACTTAACATGTAGCCAGTTTCGAAAAAAACTTGTAGTTCAGCGACCATGCCCTGCCAGCCCCAGTTCTCGTTGTATTCGTCACATGTTTGGTGATAACACTTGGCTACCAAGGCTGAAACTGCATCGCCAATAGCTTTTTGTTCGGCGTTAATCCATGTTGAACCACCGCCAGCACTAAGTGCAGGTACACCTTTTTTAGCTAGGCTGAAGTGATCTGAGCGGTAGTAGTATCCGCGCTCTGGCGTTTGCTCTGGCGTTAACGTACGGTCTTGACGTTTTGCGGCTTTAGCTAGGTAGTCTTCTAGTTCAGATTTGCCAAAACCGACCACGGTGAAGTCTTTTTTCAAGCCTGAAATATCTAGGCTGTCCATGTTGATCAAGCCAACAATTTTATTCAAAGGCATGGTTGGGTGGTTAGCAAAATAGCGCGAGCCTAAACGTCCCTGCTCTTCAGCAGTTGCCGCCATAAATGTAACTGAACGCTCAGGGGTTTTGTTCAAGGTTTTGTAAGCTTTTGCGATGTGCATTAAGCCTGCAGTACCCGTAGCATTGTCATGCGCGCCATTGAAGATTACTTTTTTACCATCAATAACGGTTGAGCCTAAGTGATCCCAGTGGCCCATGTAGATAACGTGCTCGTCTGGGCGAGTGCTACCAGGTATTGTGGCAACCACGTTGTTAGAGACTGAATCCGTAATGGTGTTTTTTACGTTGATATCAGCAGTTAACTTGAGTGGTACAGCTTTAAACTCTTTTGATAACGCTTGTTTTTTCAGTGTCTCGAAGTCTAAGCCTGCTTTTTTCATTAGCTCTTGTGCTTTTTCAATACTAATCCACATTTCAACATCAACAACTGGCTCATTAACTTCTTTTGCTGGTAGGTGATATTGCGCACCAGTCCAGCTACTTTCGATGACATTCCAACCGTAACTTGCTGGTTTGGTTTCATGGATGATGATTGCGCCCGCTGCGCCTTGTCTTGCAGCTTCTTCGTATTTGTATGTCCAACGACCGTAATAGGTCATGGTGTTGCCATCAAATAACGCTGGGTTTTGTGTCGCATAGCCAGGATCGTTTACTAAGATAACAACGGTTTTGCCTTTTACATCAACGTCTTTATAGTCGTTCCATTGGTATTCTGGCGCTGTAATGCCGTAACCGACGAAAACTAACTCCGAGTTTTTCAGAGTGTTTTGTTCGCGAGTTTGACGAGAGCTGGCAACATAATTTTTTGGAAAATCAAATGACATGTCAGCAATTTTTAAACCGCTAACTGGCTCACTAACGATGCTGTTCATCGGCACAGCTTGTAGGTAGCTATCGCCATTACCCGGCGCTAAACCTAATTTTTTAAATTGCGAAATAAGCATGTTGGTGGTTAATGTCTCACCTTCAGTAGAAGGCTCGCGACCGGCGAACTTATCTGAAGATAAGGTTTTAACGTCTGCTTTAATGGCGTTTATATCGAACGATTGATACGCTTCAATAAAGTTATCATGAGCATAGGCGCTCATCGACAGTAATAATACGCTCGCACCTGATAATATTTGCTTGCGCTTTTCTCGAATATAACTCAACAGAATTCTCCTTTAGTTTTTTCACCGAAATTGACATTAATGGTGAAATCAAATCACGCGATAGACTAACGATATTCATAACAAAACGCTAGTTCTATACGGTAAATCAATTTGTTAGTTTTGATTTAAAGGTGTATAGGTGAAAAAGCTGCTATTGCATTGCTGTATCCTTCCTGCTCGGTCAATTAGCGTACTACTCGGCATGCCTTTAATTTGAAAATGTTGTGCTGTACGCCCTTTGGGATCATAAATAATTGGAAACTTGCTGGAATGTTAACTTATGTTTTTCCATAAGATTTTACGCGGTTTAACTATTGAAACGACATTGATGTTTTTAACTTACAAAATATAAGGCATTTTTTAAAACGGCTTAAGATAAACTTAAGAATAAATTTATTACGCAATTACACTGATTACGTTAATATAGCGTCAATTCTATTTAACAATTACATCCTACTCTTAGGTAAAACTCGCTTGATTGATCTCACCCTGCTTAGTCTTTTTATTCCGACATTTTTCATTGTCAGCATAACACCTGGTATGTGTATGACCTTGGCCATGAGTTTGGGGATAACGATTGGTGTTAGAAAAACATTTTGGATGATGTACGGCGAATTACTAGGAGTAGCCACTGTTGCTATTGCTTCTGTGCTCGGTGTTGCTACCGTTATGGCTAAGTTTCCGCAGCTATTTCAAGCATTTAAAATACTTGGTGCGTTATACTTAACCTATGTAGGTATTAATATGTGGCGCGCAAAAGGCAAGCTTGTAACCAACTCAAACCAAACCCCACAGCAAATTAAAAAACGGAGTTTATTTCAACAGGGTTTTTTCACCGCAATTGCCAACCCGAAAGGTTGGGCGTTTATGGTTTCACTGTTACCGCCTTTTATAAGTCAATCACTGCCATTAGCACCACAATTAGGTATTTTAGTGGTGGTGATTTTAATGTCTGAGTTCATTTGCATGACCATTTATGCCACCGGCGGCAAAACCATTGGAAAAGTATTAACGCAACGCAACAATGTACAATTACTCAACAAAGTATCTGGCAGTTTGATGATATTAGTTGCGATTTGGCTGGCGGTTAGTTAATTGCTTTATAGATTAAAGGCTAATAGATTTAAATCGATAAAATTAGTTTTGTAAGATAACTAACTGCTTTTTACAGCCTTAGCTGCGATTGCTGACTATAGTGAACATTTTAGTGTATTGTTGAGCATCACTCATGATGAAAGTTAACCATACCCGCCATGTCATCTGCTCAGCCGAGCAACTGCCAACCAGTAATTCTGCCTGAAAAGTTTGTTTATCTTTTTTTGTCTTTGTAGCAAGTTTTGGTTCAATAAAGAGTGGAATTTTTCCCATGAACATATCAACGCCTTCAAGGTAACCGGTAATGCTGCTAATAGTATTCGCGCCTTGATAGTTCAAGACCATATTAAATGCCTGTTCAGCAATAATTTTTTCTACATCAAATAGTATTTCAACATTGCCTTCAGCCAAATTTAATTGACAGGTACTTTGCTGATCAATGCATTTTGCAGTGTGTAACCGTAGTTCAGCAGTATTTAAGTTGCTATCGGCTTTAGGATCGCACGCCATTAAAAACGTTAGTGAGCATGCAAATGCCATTAATTTTACGAGAGTATTCATTGAGAACAGAGCAATTAAATAGTACTAGACATAATACACAACCCTAGACCTAAAGATAAGATCGACGCTTGAACAAATTCTGAAAATTTATTTCAAATCACGGCTTTACATAGGGATTTTTGGGCGAATAAATTCGCCCCTACGAGGGCCGGAAAATGTAAAAGTATTTTTATTCTCTTGTAGGGGCGACTTCAGTCGCCAAATAGCCAAGCGAATCAATTCAATAATTTATTCACTTGTATGGGATGTAGGCCGTGCTTTAGCCGACAAAATTAAAACACATGAGTGTGTTGGCCTAAAGACCAACCTACAAAACCTGAGTATTTAATCATTTGTAAGGGATGATATTAAAACCAGACCTACAAAACTTATCGTGTAATCAATTCGTAATTTTGAAATGTGGTTGTAATTTTCTTGGGCCGACTTCAGTCGCAATTTATTTGCTAACCCTCCCCTTTAGAGGAATATTAATCTTTCCTTAAGTGAGTTATATAACGTGCCTTACCTTGGAATTCTTCGACTTTACAATTCGATGTTTTAGATATTGTGGTCTACCTTTAAGTGTAAAATTTATTACGAAAATAGTTGAATTACCTATTGACAATTAATTTATTGAGTAATAACTCAAAATCAACTGTTTTTTGTTGATTTAAATCAACCTTTGCAGTTGATTTATGCCGTTGGCGAAAGGTAAAATTACAAAGATAATGAAACATTTGGAATTCAGGTGGCTCATTTGACACGGCTTCTTAGCAATTTTGTACAAAAATGCTTTTTTTATACAAAATTGCAAAAATCTAACCTAGTAACGGAACAATTAAAATGACAACAACGCTTGATCATCCGTCATATAACTTCAAAGTGGTGCGTCAATTCACTGTAATGACAGTTATTTGGGGGATCGTTGGTACTCTTGTAGGTGTTCTTATTGCGGCACAATTAATTTGGCCAGCATTAAACTTTGAAACACCTTGGTTAACCTACTCTCGTCTTCGTCCACTGCATACTAATGCAGTTATTTTTGCTTTTGGCACCAGCGCTCTCTTTGCTACTTCATACTATGTTGTACAACGCACCTGTAAAACCGCGCTCTTTGGTGGAAAACTAGCTGCGTTTACCTTCTGGGGTTGGCAAGCTGTTATTGTTCTCGCTGTGATAACTTTGCCGCTAGGTTATACCTCAAGTAAAGAGTACGCTGAATTAGAGTGGCCAATCGATATATTAATTGCCGTTGTCTGGATTAGCTACGCTATCGTATTTTTTGGTACCTTAGTTAAACGTAAAACTTCTCATATTTATGTTGCTAACTGGTTCTTTGGTGGTTTTATTCTTACCGTTGCCGTATTGCACATTGGTAACAGTATGGTGATCCCTGTTTCGATGATGAAGTCTTATTCCATCTACTCTGGCGCTATCGATGCCATGATGCAGTGGTGGTATGGACATAATGCCGTAGGCTTTTTATTAACGGCTGGTTTCTTAGGTATGATGTATTATTTCGTACCAAAACAAGCAGAGCGTCCAGTTTATTCATACCGTTTATCTATTGTTCACTTTTGGGCATTAGTATCTTTATATATTTGGGCTGGTCCTCATCATTTACATTACACTGCCCTGCCTGATTGGGCACAATCTGTTGGTATGGTAATGTCTATCGTATTATTCTTACCATCTTGGGGTGGTATGATTAACGGTATTATGACGCTTTCTGGCGCATGGCATAAACTTCGTCACGACCCAATTCTTCGTTTTTTAATTGTTTCATTATCTTTCTACGGGATGTCGACGTTTGAAGGCCCTATGATGGCAATTAAGTCAGTAAATGCTCTTTCTCATTACACCGACTGGACTATTGGTCATGTTCATTCAGGTGCTTTAGGTTGGGTTGCTATGGTTTCAATTGGTGCAATGTATCATTTAATACCGGTATTATTTAACCAGGGCCGTATGTACAGCATTCGCCTGATTAACGTTCATTTTTGGTTGCACACTGCTGGGGTGGTTTTATACATAGTAGCAATGTGGATTTCTGGTGTAATGCAAGGGTTAATGTGGCGTGCGGTTAATACTGACGGTACCTTAACTTATAGTTTTGTTGAAAGTTTAACGGCTTCGTATCCGTTTTACTTTATCCGTTTCGTTGGCGGTGTATTGGTAGTTGCAGGTTTTATTTTAATGGCTTACAACATGTTTAAAACCATTGGTGCAAAAGACGGTAGTCTCAAGCCAGTTGAAGCAGTTTAAGGAGCCAAAACATGAGTAATAAACACGAAAAGCTTGAAAAAAATGTTGGCTTGTTTTTTATCTTTACCATCCTAGCTATTAGTATTGGTGGTTTAGTTGAAATTACACCATTGTTTTTCCAAAAAGCAACGACAACACCAGTTGATAACCTACGCCCATATACTGCTTTAGAAATGGAAGGCCGCGATATTTATATTCGTGAAGGTTGTAATGTTTGTCACAGCCAAATGATCCGCCCTTTCCGTGCTGAAACAGAACGCTATGGCCATTATTCTGTTGCCGGTGAAAGTGTCTGGGAACATCCATTTTTGTGGGGTTCTAAACGCACAGGTCCAGATTTAGCTCGTGTTGGCGGTCGTTATAGTGATGATTGGCACCTAGCGCATTTGCTTGATCCTCGTTCAGTTGTACCAGAGTCAAATATGCCATCTTTTAAATGGTTAGCTGAAAATACACTTGATGGTGAATTAACAGCTAAGAAGTTAGAAACATTTAATTTCTTAACCCGTAATCGTAGCCATAAAGACGAGCAAGGTAATGCTATTCCACTTTATTCTGATACTGAAATTGCTGGCGCTAAAAGAGCAGTTAAAGGTAAAACAGAAATGGATGCATTAATTGCATACTTACAGTCTCTTGGACATGCGTTGAAATAATTATGATGGATTACGGCACGCTTAGAGGGCTAATCGCCCTAATAATTTTGGCATTATTTATTGTCATTGTGGTTTGGTCATATTCAAAAAAACGTAAATCAGCGTTTGATGAAGCGGCAAATTCAATTTTCGATGAAACAACGGAAATAAACAGCAACGACAAAAATAACAAACAGGAGACTAAATAATGTCTAGTTTCTGGACTATTTGGGTATCAGTTCTAACCCTTGGCACATTAGTAGGTTGTTACTTATTACTTCGTATGTGTTTAAAGAATTTTGCAGGTGTTCCCGAAGGAGAGCCTACAGGGCACACTTATGATGGCATTGATGAATTAAATAACCCGCCGCCAAAATGGTGGAGTAATTTCTTTATCTTTACTATCGTGTGGGGCTTTGGTTACATTGCGGTTTATGGCCTTGGTGGCTGGAATGGTCTTTCAGGGTGGCAGAGCTCTAACCAAGGGATTTTAAACCTTGCAGAGTCTGAGCAAAAATCAGCATTTGCGAAAGAGCATGGCTTGTTGGTTCAGTACGACCGTGAAGTGGCTGCTGCTGATGCTAAATATGGCCCTATTTTTGAAGCTTACGCTAAGCAGAGTATTGAAGCGCTAGCGGCTGATAAAGATGCATTAAAAGTAGGTCAACGTCTATTTTTACAAAACTGTTCACAATGTCATGGTTCTGATGCTCGTGGTACTACTGGTTTTCCTAATTTAACTGATAATGATTGGTTATATGGTGGTGAACCGGAAGCGATTAAAGCCAGTATCATGCATGGCCGTAAAGCTAATGGCATGATGGCGTGGAGCGCGGCATTAGGTGGTGAACAAGGCGTTAAAGAAGTTGCAGCTTTTGTCCTTAGCCTAAGTGGACGTGATGTGGATGTTCAGGCCGCCGCTGCTGGTAAAGCTAAATTTGCGATGTGTGCAGCTTGTCATGGTAGTGAAGGTAAAGGTAGTGATGCTATGGGCATTGCTTTAGGTGCGCCTAACTTAACCGATAACATCTGGCTTTACGGCGCTTCACAACGCGCAGTGGAAACGTCTATTGCAAATGGTCGTGCCGGTGTAATGCCCGCTTGGGATAAAATCCTCGGTGAACAGAAGGTTCACGTGATCAGTGCTTATGTCTATAGTTTGTCGCAAAAGTAGTTTTAAATAATACTTATTAAAAACAAAGCCTTGTTGTTTTATTTCAACAAGGCTTTTTTATTTTAAGCAAAACTAAGCGGAGCATTAAATTAACACTTTTTTGATAGTTACCGTTTAAGAATAGTCGTATAATATCGCCACTCAGAGTAAAGAAGAAATTTTATGAAAACATCTTGGTATCAAGAGCCTTGGGCATGGCTTGTATTTTTTTTGCCCTTCACCGCTGTTGTTGCAGGCATTGCCACCTTTATTATTGCCAATACTAATCCTGACCCGCTAGTTGTAGGTGATTACTATAAAAAAGGCAAAGCGATTAACCTCGAATTAGGTAAAGTGAAACAGGCTCAGAAGCTTGGTATGCGCTTCGGTTTAAAGTTGGTTGGCGATCAACTGACAATTCGCCCTACCGGTATCGAAAAAGAGTTCCCTATATTGAATGTGAATTTTTATCACCCAACATTAGCTGATAAAGATTTTTATTTAGCCTTAACGGCCGATGGCAATGGTAATTTCACGCATTTCTTTGAAAAAGATTTTGATGCTTCTGGCAAATGGCGCGTTACGATAAGTTCGTTTGAAAATGATTGGAAAATTCAAACCGTGCTTACTTTACCACAATCTGAGTTTATTCCATTGATTCCAGACCTAACGACAGCAAACTAACGAGTCTTTATTAATGAGCATAGATTGTTTTCATTGTGGTGAACTTGTGCCCAATGGCATTGATTTAACAACAACAATAGGCAATATATCTCAACCGATGTGCTGCATTGGTTGCCAGGCCGTGGCGCAAACCATTGTCGACAACAATTTAACCGATTACTATCGTTTTCGCAGTGCGCCAGCTCAAAAAGGCGAAGTTTTAATACCAGAACAACTTCAACGCAATGAAATACTCGATGATGAAAACTTGCAGGATGAGTTCACTTATTATCATGATGGATTTAAAGAAACCATTTTAACGATTGAAGGCATTAGTTGCTCAGCCTGTGCTTGGTTAATTGAGATGCAAGTAAGTAAATTAGCTGGCATCAATAAAATTAATGTTAATGCGACTACGCAAAGAGCCACTGTTCAATGGCAAGAAAGCCAAGTAAAACTCAGTGAAATACTCGGGCTCATTGATAAAATTGGCTACCATGCCTTACCTTTTAAGGCCAGTACTGCTGAGAAAGTTAATAAAAAACAGTCAAAAGAGTTTATTAAACGTTTAGGTATTTCTGGCATATTAATGATGCAAGTGATGATGATAGCCTTCGGATTATATTTTGGCGCTTTTTCCGATATGGCCGAGCACAATTTACTTTACTTGCGCTGGGCTAGCTTTTTCTTAACCGTTCCAATTGTTACCTACGGCGCTTACCCATTTTATAAAAGTGCTTTTAATTCACTCAAAGCTCGGCAACTGTCTATGGATGTCCCGGTATCTATAGCTATTAGCCTTGCTTTTCTCGCCAGTGCTTGGGCAACAATGACACAACAAGGTGATGTTTATTTTGAGTCGGTATCTATGTTTACCTTCTTATTACTCATCGGTAAATTTCTAGAATTTAGGGCAAGAGCAAGGGCCGCAGAAGTTTCAGCGAATTTATTAAAGTTAATGCCGATGACGGCAACTAAAGTTGTACAAGGGATTGAAAGCTTTATCGCTGCTACGCGTTTAAAAACTGATGATATTATTTTAATTAAGCCCGGAGAAACTATCCCTGCTGATAGCGAAATATTAACCGGTACCAGTCAAATAAATGAGGCGATGCTATCAGGTGAACAACTGCCATTACATAAAAGTGTTCAAGATAGTATTTATGCAGGTACGATAAATGGCGATGGAAATTTAACTGCTAAAGTTAAACACAATAATCAAAACTCTGTCTTAAGCCAGCTGATCCGCCTTAGTGAAACGGCCCAAAGTCATAAACCTAAACTGGCAAAGTTGTCTGATAAAATTGCTCAATACTTTGTTGCGCTTATTTTATTTGTGGCAATTATGACTGCCGTTTATTGGTCTGTGCATCAACCAAGTGAAGCTTTTTGGATCACCTTATCAGTTCTCGTGGTTACTTGCCCTTGTGCTTTATCTTTAGCAACGCCAACAGCATTAACCTGTGCCACTACTCGGCTAAACCGTGAAGGTATTCTGATAAAATCTGCACATGTACTGGAAACTATGCCAGAAGTAGATGCTATTGCGTTTGATAAAACCGGCACACTCACCACAGGTGAATTTACCATTTCTGAGGTCAAAACCTTTGGCGCTTTCGACCTAGAAACCAATAAAGATGGCCGGAAAAGTGCCTTAGCCGTTGCAGCTGCATTAGAGGCTTATTCTTCACACCCGCTCGCAAAAGCTTTTAGCTCGTTTCGTGATTATAATGATTCAACCTCCCAGGTTGTTGTCGTCCCCGGCGCAGGAATCTCAGGAGTGGTGAATTCGCAACATTATCGCTTGGGTAAAAGTTCTTGGTTATTAGATCAATCTGATGACAATATGCATAGTGCTCAGTGTGTATTATTACAAGACGATAACTTAGTCGCTGAGTTTTATTTAGCCGATGGTTTACGTGAAGATGCTGCACAATTAGTCGACTATTTACATACTGAATCAATACTTACCGCGATGTTATCAGGCGACCACTTAGAAGGTTGTAATAAACTACAATCCAAATTGCATCTAAATAAGGTTGAAGCCAATTTATCTGCTCAAGATAAAGTCAACATCATTAAAGAACTGCAACATCAATATACTGTTGCCATGATCGGCGATGGCGTAAATGATAGTCCCGTATTAGGTGCTGCGCATTTATCCATTGCGATGGGCAGTGGTACAGATATCGCAAAAAGTGGTGCAGATGTTATATTACTGAACAACAAGCTCAATAGTGTGCAAATGCTCAGACACGTTTCTCAACGCACTAGCCGTATAATCAAGCAAAACTATGCTTGGGCTTTTGGCTATAATGCCATTGTTTTACCATTAGCTGTGATGGGCTATATCGCACCTTATATGGCGGTCATTGGTATGTCAGCAAGTTCAATTTTAGTAGTCAGTAACTCTTTAAGGCTTTTGAAAAAATGAGCATCATCTATGTATTAATTCCTATTGCTATTTTACTGACTGCCATTGGTATCTATCTATTTTTTTGGGCGGTTAAAACCGAACAATTTGACGATTTAGAGAAACAAGGTATGAGCATATTATTTGATGATGAACAAAGGAAATCAGCCGCCACTTCAGATGAGTTGTTACTGAGTAATAAAACTGATAAAGATCCCCTAGACACAACAGCAACAGCAACAGCAACAGCAAAGAATAACACGGCAAATATTGATATTAAAAAACCGGCGAATAAGTAGCTGATGAACCTTGATTACTTCTCTGCTTTTATTATTGGCTTATTAGGCTCCGGCCATTGTGTGGTGATGTGCGGCGGTATTAGCACGATGCTAACGAGCGCAATATCGGACACCACTCGCAGCAAAAAATACACGATTATATTTGCCTACAACTTTGGTAGGGTCGCATCATACAGCTTAATAGGTGCGCTAGTTGCTTTTACCAGTTCAATGGCAGCAAAAAACATTGGCTTTCCTGTAGCTATATTAAAAACGCTGGCCGGCATATTTCTTATTTTATTAGGTTTGTACCTAGGACAATGGTTGATGTGGCTGAGTCGCATCGAGCACTTAGGCAAATCGCTTTGGCGCTATATTTCACCACACACCAAAAAATTTATTCCTATTAAAGATACAAAAAGTGCCTTTGCTTTAGGCGCTTTATGGGGCTGGTTACCTTGTGGTTTAGTTTACTCCACACTCACTTGGGCATTGGCTAGTGCTAATGCGGTTAACGGCGCCTTGATCATGTTTTTCTTTGGTTTAGGGACCCTTCCCGCGTTGCTTTCAATATCACTGGGTACCATTAGCGTCAGATCATTATTAAGTCATAAGTTATTTAGAAAACTGGCGGCATTTGTGGTGATCTTGTATGGTTTGTACACTATACTGGTTCAATATCTTTAGTATTTTAAAGTCGCTTTTTTAACTAAAAAGTCAAAGTGGAATAATCAAATATGAGTTCAAAATCATGCGTGGAACAGCAATACATTCATTGTCAAAATTGCAGTATTAGTGAACTCTGTTTGCCATTTACTCTTAATGATAATGAACTTGAAACCTTAGACAATATAATTGACCGCAAACGCCCTATTCATAAAGGCGAGCAAATATTTACCGACGGTCAAGAAATGCATGCGCTTTATGCGATTCGCTCTGGCACTTTTAAAACCTATATGATTAACGAGCAAGGCGAAGAACAAATTACAGGCTTTCATTTAGCAGGTGATTTACTCGGTTTTGATGCCATCGCTAATAATAAGCACCCTAGTTTTGCGAAGGCTTTAGAAACGTCGATGGTTTGTGAAATTCCTTATAACACTCTCGATACGTTATCAAACTCCATTCCAAAGTTAAGAAAACAAATTTTGCGTATGATGAGTTCTGAAATTCTTGAAGATCAAGAGATGCTTACGTTACTTAACCGAAAAAATGCTGAACAGCGACTAGCGACATTTATCTGTGCTCTGAGTATTCGCTACCAACTCCGTGGTTTATCAGCAACAGAGTTTCGTTTATCAATGACCCGTAGCGATATTGGTAACTACATAGGCTTGACTGTTGAAACAATTAGTCGCTTACTAAATCGTTTTCATAAAAGTGGTTTAATAAAAGTTGATGGTAAATTAATTACCATTTTAGATATTGATAAATTAAATGAATGTGCTGCCCTGTAATCCCTTCATCTCGCTCAATTTTTGATATTAGCTCTCTCAGCCATTCATGCTACTTTTAGTGTCAATGGTTAACAATTCTTGATAGTAATTTGATTTAAAACAATTATTATTTATTCAATCTAGGCTATTGTTATAGTATAACTATTTAGCATGTCGCTTTTATCCGATTAATGGTGACTTGTTTAAGCTAAAGAAGATAAGTGCTTGAGGAGGAATTAGCTATGGAAAAATATCAGAAAATACTCGCTATTGTTGACCCAACAACGGACGATCAAAAAGCCTTAAAAAGGGCAATAGAATTAGCACAAAAAACTAATGCTAGTATTACGGCATTTTTAAGTATCTATGATTTTTCATATGAAATGACGACCATGCTCTCTGGCGATGAGCGTGAAGCGATGCGCCAATCTGTGATTAATGATCGAAAGCAATGGCTAGAATCGTTACTCGCTGAACTAGACTTGAGCGGTTTAAGCGTTGATTGCAAAGTCATTTGGCATAATCGTCCCTTTGAACAAATCATTTCTCAGGTGCTCAATCATGGCTTTGATATTGTCATTAAAGGCACACATCAACATGATAAACTTAAGTCGGTAATTTTCACCCCTACTGACTGGCATCTATTACGTAAATGCCCTTGTCCTGTATTGTTAGTTAAAGAGCATTTATGGCCTGATAACGGTAATATTCTTGCGGCAATTAATATTGGCAGTGAAGAAGAAGAGCATAAAGCGCTAAACGATAAAATTACTGCTGAAGCTAAACAACTGACTAAAGTCATGAATGCAAACTTGCATTTAGTTAACTCATTTCCCGGTACTCCAGTAAATATCGCCATCGAAATTCCAGAATTTAACGCCAATGATTACAATCTGTCGATGTTAAAACATCATCAAGGTGTCATGTTAGAACATGCTAGTGCATTTAATGTGCCTGAAGAAAACACCCACATTAAGGAAGGTTTACCTGAAGATGTCATTCAAAGTGTAGCAGAAGAAATAGATGCTGAATTAGTCATTTTAGGCACTGTTGGGCGCACAGGAATATCAGCCGCCTTGATTGGTAACACCGCTGAGCACGTTATTGATCGGCTTAATTGTGACGTGTTAGCTTTAAAACCTGATGGCTATATTTCCCCGTTAGATATTGAGAAATAATCTTTAATAGGCAGAAGTTGAACTTGTGCAATTTATTGCTCTGTTCAACTTTTTTCATGTACTTTCTTCAGCTATACTACGCGCCGATATTGATCAGGAATTTATTATGAGCGCAGACTTTAAATCGCCCCTTACCCCAAGCCAAACCACTCAATTACAGAAATTGGAAAAACGTCTCCGCCGTCATGTCGGTCAAGCTATTGCCCAATATAATATGATTGAGGATGGCGATAAAATAATGGTCTGCTTGTCAGGTGGAAAAGACAGTTATGCCATGCTCGAAATATTAATGCGTTTAAAAGAATCAGCGCCGATCCATTTCGACTTAGTTGCCGTTAATCTTGATCAAAAGCAACCCGGATTTCCAGAACATATTTTGCCAAATTATCTCACCTCACTAGGTATCGATTATCAGATTGTTGAGGAAGATACCTACACTATCGTCAAAGAGAAAGTGCCAGAGGGTAAAACGACTTGTAGTTTATGTTCACGTTTACGCCGCGCTATTTTGTACAAAACAGCCAAAGCTATTGGTGCAACTAAAATAGCCTTAGGTCATCATCGCGATGACATGCTAGAAACCTTAATGCTGAATATGTTCTACGGCGGTAAGCTCAAGTCAATGCCAGCTAAATTAGTTTCTGATAATGGTGAACATGTTGTCATTCGTCCTTTGGCATTTTGTAAAGAACAAGAGCTTATTCAGTATGCTCAACTAAAACAATTTCCCATTATTCCGTGCAATTTATGTGGTTCTCAGCCCAATATGCAACGTCAAAACATAAAAGCGATGTTAAATGATTGGGATAAACATCATCCAGGACGCGTTGAATCAATGTTTACTGCCATGCAAAACGTGGTTCCTTCTCATTTATGTGATAGCGAGTTGTTTGACTTTAAAAATGTTAACTCAAGTTCTGGTGTTATTGCCGGTGGCGATACCGCATTTGATCACGAGACATTCCCGATTTCAAATGGTGCTAAAATTAATAAAAACAAAATGGACACTGCAGATTTATTGCAAGTAGTAGAAATAAAATAAAACCGTAAATTACCCGTAACCTTCTATAACAAGGCTTGGATTATGCTAGAAATGTTATTTAAATTACAACAACATAACACGAATGTGAAACAAGAAATTCTTGCGGGTTTCACAACATTTTTAACCATGGCATATATTATTTTTGTCAATCCTGCGATGTTAGCCGACTCAGGAATGGATCACGGTGCGGTTTTTGTTGCAACCTGTATTGCTGCCGCCATTGGTTGTTTTGTCATGGGTTTTTTAGCTAACTACCCCATCGCATTAGCGCCTGGCATGGGCTTGAATGCATTCTTCACTTACACCGTTGTACTCGACATGGGCTACACTTGGCAAGTTGCTTTAGGTGGCGTGTTCTTTTCAGGCATTATTTTCATATTCCTCAGTTTATTAAATATCCGTGAGTGGATCATTAACAGTATTCCGCAGTCATTACGATTTGGTATAGCAGCGGGCATAGGTTTATTTTTAGCATTTATTGCTTTGAAAAATGCCGGAATAGTCGTTGATAGTCCAGCAACACTACTAACATTAGGTGACATAACGTCAATGCCTGCAGTTTTTGCCGCTGTTGGCTTGTTTTTAATTGTTGGCCTAGCAAATCGTGGCGTTAATGGTGCAGTGATGATCTCAATTTTGGTGATCACATTACTGGGTATTACTTTTGGTGAAGTGCAATATCAAGGCATTGTTTCATTGCCCCCTTCAGTAGCACCAACATTAATGCAGCTTGATATTACTGGAGCATTAGAAGTAGGAATGTTGTCAGTGATATTTGCTTTTCTATTTGTCGATTTATTCGATACCTCAGGGACTTTAATTGCTGTTGCCCAACGGGGTAATTTACTTGATAAGCATGGTAATTTCCCACGCTTAGGAAAAGCCCTTTTAGCTGATTCTACTGCCACTGTTGCCGGTAGCGTTTTAGGTACATCAACAACAACGAGTTATGTTGAAAGTACCGCAGGGGTAAGCGCGGGTGGCCGCACAGGCTTAACCGCTGTTACTGTTGGTCTACTCTTTCTACTTGCTTTACTGTTTTCGCCTTTAGCTGCCATGGTGCCAGCTTACGCTACAGCAGGTCCATTATTTTATGTTGCAGTGTTAATGCTAGCTGGGCTGGTTAATGTTAAATGGGATGATTTATCTGAAGCTGTGCCTGTCACCATTATTTGTATCACTATGCCGTTAACTTTTTCAATCGCTAATGGTATTGCATTTGGTTTCATCAGTTACGTTGCGGTAAGAGCATTCAGTGGTCAATTTAATAAAATTGATATCAGCGTTTTATGTTTAGCCATTTTGTTTCTAATTAAATTTGCTTTTTTTGCTTAAAATTCATACGGAAGATTAACCAATGTCGATTACTTCAAAGATATGTAAACCAATTTTTTATACCAGTTTATTACTTGCTATTTCAGTCCACTCAGAAACGCTATGGAGTGATAATTCCATTAGCTATTTAAAAAACGTTAACGACTTTAAATTGCTTGAAAATGACAATATCAATGTTATTACCTTTGAACATGCTTCGGGGCACAATTGGGGCGATGTTTTCTTTTTCGTTGATCGTATCACGGCTAGTCAAGATGCTAATAACGGTCGTCATGAAGAAACGTATGGCGAAGCATCGGCTCGTTTGAGCTTAAGTTATTTGTCGGGCAATAAAATAACTATGGGCCCTATTAGTGATTTATATCTTGCTGGTACATATGAGCACGATAGTCGAAATGTCGATGGACTAGGCTATGGCTTTAATAACTATTTAGTTGGCGTTGGTGCCTCTTGGGATGTTGAAGGTTTTAAATACCTCAGCACAAATGTCTACTTGGCAAACAATGATGATATTGACAACGACTATCAATTAACCGTTGCTTTTGGCTATCCGATCAGTTTTGGTGATCATGATATTATTATTGATGGTTACCTAGATTGGTCTTCAGCAGCTGACGATCATAGCGCTGATTTTCATTTTAATCCGCAAATTCGCTTAGATGTTGGTAAATACTTTGATAAGCCTAAATTTGTCGAACTAGGCATCGAATATTCTTATTGGCATAACAAATTTGGTTTAAATTTTATAGCGGATGAAAGCACTGTTAGTGCTATGGTTAAAGTACATTTATAGTCGTTTAAAATACGCTTCACTCTACCGGTTCGGAGCTATTCTGTTTTAAATAGGTTTATAAAATATGTAGTAAATTAGCATCATAAATTAATTTATCGCGATAAAAAAACCGTTAGTTTTAAAACTAACGATTTTTTTATTTATCACAAAGTGCTTAAACAACTATCACATCAGTTAGCTGTAAAATATCTTCGGTTATGGCGGATCATGTCAGTTAACTCTAACACATAGTCTGTGCCACGCTCTGAATAGGCGGTAAGTCCTGTCGCTAATATTTCAGGTCTTAACGGTTGATTTTGCTCTCTTAACTGCCCTCGTATTGCTCTAAAAACACGATAGGCATGATGGGTATTAATATTATGTAAATATCGCGCAATTCCTGCGCTAACTGACTTATAAGCGGCAACTTCATGTTTTGCTCCGGTGTTTCGACCACTTGGCACCATGCCACAGCCTTTGCGATAACACCAAACACCGAAAAAGTTCAATCCCATACGGGCAAAACGTGAAGTACCCCATGCCGATTCATTAGCGGCTTGCACTAAGACTAACGCTGGCGGGATTATGTCTACTTTAAGTTGTAATTCGTACAATTGTTTCAGTAGCGAAAATTTCTTACTGACTTTGTATTTTTTAACTAAGCTAGCTATTAAAGCATGCTCTTCTTCCGTTAAAGGCTGCTCTAAACTTAATTGCTCAATTAAGCGTTCAATTTCAACTCTTGATGCTAGAATTTTTTCATTTTCCGCCAATACTGCAGGTTTAATAAAAGCAAAGAAGCGCCTTTTCTTCTCTTTTACGTCTTTTATTTTGGCGAAGTTTGGCAGTTTTACATCGTGAAGCGGTTGTTCTATTTTTTTAATCGCTTGTTTCGGTACGGGTAAAGTTTCAGGCACTAATATTTCAGTTTCCTGAACCTGTAAAAAAGTAAATGGCGCAATTAGTCCGACAGCAAATAATGTAAAAAATATCAGCCCTAGAAAGTGCAGTGTAGTAAATTTTGTCAAGTGCTCAGCTCCTTAACCTAAAACGTTCAGCATAACTTCGTCAAAAAAACTGAAACTATGCTGTACTATGAATAGCAATTATGCAGAAAAAGTATCAGTCATTGTTTTACTTTCATCAGATGAATTTTGCATCTGTAAACCGAAAATTTCTCTATATAAAATACCTTTAACGTTATAAAACAATGGTGCAATATAGGCCAAACAAAAGATAAAAAAAGCGATGGCGATAAAACCTAGCTCCGATGCCCCTGCCGCCGCGACCGGTAAAGCCGAAACGAATATGGCTAAAACTAAAATAAGGTAAAGTGAAAACATTTTAAACCACTGAAAACGTGTCGCTTGAATGCTTACCCAAATAGCTTTCATCGGAGACATTTTTTTCTCTACCACTAGCGGTAATACTAGTGATAATGCCACCGCTAAGAATATGCCAGGTATATAAAACAACGTTAAGCCGATAGTTACCAATGTTGAGGTTAATAATGCGCTTACCGCAACCCAACTGCCGCGCTTAAGAAAAGAAAAAACTAATTGCGGCCTAGTTTTTAAACCAATAGAGTGAAAAACCCCCATCATTTCAACCCCAACAATAAAGGGATAAACCACTAAAGTAACCATGATATTTAACAAGGTGGCAGATTGTTGATCTTGAATAGCCACTTCAATACCGCCTAATTGGCTACTGACTATTATTGAAACTAACATGCCAATAAATAAACAGATGACTAGACCTAAATTTATTGCCATGCGTGATTTTAAGGTGATTTGCCATGCTTCTTTTAATATAGCTGCAACATCTAGGGAATATTCTCCTTTGATCGCTTCTTCGACACTACCACCAACTTTTAATACCGGTTGTTCTTCCACAAAAATATTACCTAATTCGCAAGCGACATAAATCACTTTTATTTCTTAATTACCGCCAGTATATCGTAATTTGTCGCCATGTGTGAACAAGCACAATGAGTTATTACACTGAGCAACTACCTGTCGTTATTTTTTAATCAGCTCAAGTAAGTGTTTAAAATAGTTTGCGCCTTTTTGGTTAGCTAAGGCAATATTGTTTTCAGGTATATCTTCTGGGTTTTTATATATACTCAACACTTTTTCCATGCTCTGCTCACGAAGTAAATGTAATGTTGGGTAAGGTGATCGATTGGTGTAATTACTTGCTTCGTCGTAATCAGCATCTGCAAAACAATACTCTGGATGAAAAGTCGCTATTTGAAATATCCCTTCAAATTGATGTTCAACAAGTAGGTCATTGGCATAATCAACTAAATCGAGAAAGCGATTAAAATCACGAAAACCCTGACCATAAATCAATAAAGTGGTTTCTATTTCAGGGTTTGCTTGTAAGTAATGACATTGTTCGAGTAACTCAATTAAAGCCGATTTGACTTGCTCTTTTTCACTTAGATGATAATAAATGCTTTGATTAACAAACTCTTTTTTTGCAAACGGACAAAAATTCAAGTCAATTATCACTTGTTGTAACCATTGCTGAGTTTGAGCTATTTCAACTATTTTATCGTTGGTCATTTTATACTTTCTTTAATTTCTTTAAGTTTATATTCGTGGCTATGATTAGCTTTGATCACTCTGTTGCAGTTGCCACATCTTATAATAGTGACCTTGCTTCATTAATAATTCTTGATGGGTACCCTGCTCAATAATTTCACCTTGTTGCATCACAATAATCATATCGGCATCAATAATAGTGGATAAGCGATGTGCAATCACTAAGCTAGTTCTTTGCTTGGCTACTTCTTTAATCGCCGATAATATTGCTTGCTCTGATTGACTATCAAGTGAGCTTGTCGCTTCGTCAAACACTAATATTTGAGGGTTTTTCAAAATAGTACGTGCTATTGCTACCCGCTGTTTTTCTCCGCCAGAGAGCTTTAAACCTCGCTCGCCCACAACCGTTTCAACCCCCTCAGGTAATCTTGAAACAAAATTAGACAAATGAGCGAGATTGAAAGCTGCATTAACACTATCGGCACTTGCTTGTGGTTCACCATAATGCACATTGGCAAAAAGCGTATCATTAAACAACACGGTATCTTGCGGCACAATACCAATGTTTTTTCTTAATGAATGCTGAGTAACTTGGCAAATATTCTGTCCATCAATAGTGATTTGTCCCTGTGTACAATCGTAAAACCTAAAGAGTAGTTTTACTAAGGTTGATTTACCTGAGCCACTTTCACCGACCACAGCCACTTTTTGCCCTGGTTTAATTGTGAACGATAAATTTTTTATAATGGGTCGCTTTTCATCATATGCAAACGAGACATCTTGAAACTTTATTTCAGCCTCTGTTAAATTTAAAGCTGCTGCATGTTCTTGGTCTTCTATTTTCGGCTTTCTTAGCATTAATTCAAACATATGTTCAATATTTGCCAGCGAACCTTTAATTTCTCGATAAACAAAACCTAAGAAATTCAAGGGAATAAAAAGTTGCATCATGAAAGCGTTTATTAGCACAAAGTCACCTAAGGTCATTTTTTCATAAGTTACTTGGTAAGCCGCTAATGCCAACATTGCGGTCATCGAGCAGGAAATAATTAATGCTTGGCCGCCATTTAAAGCAAACAAGGATAAGCGATTTTTCATTTTCGCTTGCTCCCAAGTCGCTAATTGCTCGTCATAAGCATCAGCTTCATAGCTTTCATTAGTAAAATATTTAACCGTTTCATAATTCAGTAGGCTATCGATAGCGCGTGTATTACTCGATGAGTCAGCCTTGTTTGCCTCACGTATATAGCGCGTTCGCCAGTCCGTTGCATAAATTGAATAAGCTACATAAAGAACAATTGAAGAGAGAGTAATTATTGCAAACCAAATACCGTAATTAAAAAATAAAATCCCCACCACCATGACAATTTCAATCAGTGTTGGGATGATGTTAAAAATCATAAATCGCATTAAGAAATTAATGCCTGAAGTACCGCGGTCAATATCTCGAGATAAACCACCGGTTTGACGATTCAAGTGAAAGTCTAAATCTAGTCTATGTAAATGTTGAAAAACCTTTAAACCAATTCTGCGGATAGCGCGCTCGGTAACTCGACCAAATAAGGTATCTCGAATTTCAGCGAATAAAACAATGGTTAATCTTACTAAACCATAGGCGGCGACTAAGCCAAAAGGCACTAAATAAATGCGGTTATCTTGCTGAGTATCAAGTAAATCAACGATATCTTTAAGAATGAAAGGTAAGTAAACACTAGCAACTTTGGTTAGCACTAAACACGCCAATGCGAAAAATATACGGGTTTTGAACTCGAATAAATACGGCAGCAATAATTTAACAACACGCCAATTAAAGCTGGTGACTTCTTGGTCAGGTTGGTGTGAGGATCTACGCATTATGGTTAGTAATTCCGCTTAAAGTGGCTGTTTTAATTATAAATATATTAACATTGTTAATACAGAAGGTCTGAGAAAATATGCTTTTGATTATATTTTGTTTGCTAATCGACACGACCATGAAGTTTTTCTGCAGTTATGCTAACGTAAACTTATTCATTAATTACAGTAATTCGCTCTTATGCTGGCTTTAATTAACAATATTATTGATCGATGCTTTTTCACTGTTACTTTTATATTGGGTGTGCAACTGCCAGAGTTTATGCAGCAGTATCAACAACGCCTTGCTGGCCATTTGGCTGAAGCTAAAATGCAATTGGCACAATTTGAAGTTATCGCACAGCAACACTTTGATGGCAGCTTAGTCACTATGATTTCACGCTATAAAGATAATAGTGAAGCATCAATTACCAGCACAGGAGAGCTAATTGAGCGGTTATCGACTCGTGTTGAATACCTGAGCATCCATTTAGCCCAAGTCACCAGTTCAGACTACTTACAAAGCGTATATCAGTTCATTTTGCATGTAGACAAAAAAATTGCCGCTGGCACCATGGAGCACTTTGCTATGGCAATACCTTTAGAGCTCAGTGCAATAGCTACCGGCGCTACCTTGGCAATCTCAGCTTTGCTGTTAAAACAACTAACGGTGTTAACGGTTAAACGAGCATTTAACCGTGAGCAGATTGCTGATTTAAAAAATTAAAGGCTGATAGGCTTTTTTCGGCAAATAAACTCGCCGCTACGGTACAGAAAAATAGCTGTAAGCTTTCAGTCTAGTGCTTTCTGTAAAACCATAACCATTATGGTGGTGTTTGGTAAGTGTATTTTGTTGGGGGGGCGTAGGGGCGACTTCAGTCGCCTTTTTGTTATTATATCTAGGCTTGTTGTACGGCTAATAAATTCGCCCCTACAGGTGATGTGATGACCAAATGAGTTGAGGATTGTTATTCTTTCGTAGGGGCGACTTCAGTCGCCAAATAACCAATATCGACATTAATCATTTATTCGATAAAAACCACCAAACCAGCGAATAAATTATCCATTGCTGGGGGGGGCGTGAATTTAAGACAAATTAATCACAGGGAGAAAACAAAGAGGAGTAAAAGAGAAGGTCCTAAGTAAAATTTTTTACATTAACATCCTCATTCTGTTCTCATTCCTTTCTCCCTGTTCAAATAATCAAACTTACCTATCGCTGAGCTAATGTAGGGCATGATATTAAAACCAAACCTACAAAACTTTTCGTGTAATCCATTCGTAGGGGCGACTTCAGTCGCCAAATAACCAAGTGAATCAATTTAATAATTTAATCACTTGTATGTGCTGTAGGTTGTAGGTCGGGCTTTAGCCCGACAAAATTAAAAATAATGAGTGTGTTGGCCTAAAGACCAACCTACAAATCATGAGCATTTAACCATTTGTAAGGGATGATATTAAAACCAGACCTACAAAGCTTTCGTGTAATCAATTCGTAGGGGCGACTTCAGTCGCCAAATAGCCAAGCGAATCAATTTAATAATTTAATCACTTGTATGTGCTGTAGGTCTGGCTTTAGCCCGACAAAATTAAAACTAATGAGTGTGTTGGCCTAAAGACCAACCTACAAAGCATGAGCATTTAATACATTCATAGATCCTGAACATTTAATACATTCATAGAACTTGAATTATGTGGTGATTTTAGGCATAAAAAAGGCTGCCGTAGCAACCTTATTTATATTTTACCAATGCATAACTGACAGCTTAACTTATTTGGCGTTACCGTCTTCTACACGACTTTTAAGCTTTTGCCCAGGTCGGAATGTTACAACTTTACGCGCTGAGATTGGAATATCTTCACCTGTTTTAGGATTACGTCCTGGACGCTCACTTTTAACTCTCAGATCAAAATTACCAAAACCAGACAATTTAACTTGTTCGCCTGACTCCAATGTTTCACGAATTTCTTCAAAAAACACTTCAACCATATCTTTTGCGTCGCGCTTACTCAGCCCAACTTTTTCAAATAAATGTTCTGCTACTTCTGCTTTTGTTAGCGCCATTATTTAATCCCTCAGAGATGCATTTAGTTCAGTTTTCAATGTATCAACCACTCGGTCAACTACGTCCGTGATATCCTTTTCTTCTAAAGTTTTATCGTTATCTTGCAATATCATTGCTATTGCTAAGCTCTTAAAACCAGAATCGATACCATTACCTCGGTATACATCGAACAAGTTTAGATCAACTAAATAATTTCCGCCAACCTTTTCAATAAGTTGTAGGACATTATTTGCACTTATTTGCTCTTCTACTACCACTGCGATGTCACGTCTATTGGCCGGAAAGCGAGATATGTCGCACGCTTGCGGGATATTCTGTGTACAAATTTCACTCAACAAAAGTTCAAAAACTAATGTGCGACCATTTAGGCCTAATTTTCTTTCTAATTCAGGATGTAACGATCCAACATGGCCAACTAAGACGCCATTTTTATGAATTGCTGCTGTTTGACCTGGGTGTAAAGCATCAACTTCTGCTTTTGAAAATGTATAGGCACTTTCGTTACTGGTTAAACTAAGCAACGCTTCAACATCTGATTTAATATCGTAAAAGTCCGTTGCCGCCTTTTCGATATCCCAATGTTCTTCACTACGTTGACCACTAAGAACACCTGCGATCATATTATCTTGGCGAACTCCGTTTTCAACACTTTCGTCAGGAATAAAGCGTAAACCAGTTTCGAATAAACGAACGCGATTTTGTTGACGGTTTTGGTTATAAGCTACAGATTGTAATAAACCTGTCCATAAACTTACGCGCATTTCAGACATTTCAGACGAAATTGGGTGCGGCAAGGTCATCGTTGCTTGACCTGGATGTAATTGTGTTTGTATCTTTGGATCAACAAAACTGTAAGTGATCGCTTCTTGATAACCGCGACTCACTAAAACATTACGTAGCTTGCTTACCGGCAACTGTGCTTCTTTTTGCTCACGCATAGCAAGAGTTGCTTTCGGTGATACGTTAGGAATATTGTTGTAGCCGAAAATTCGCGCAACTTCTTCAATGAGATCAACTTCAATGCTGATATCAAAACGATAAGCTGGTACAACTACTGTCCATACTTTATCTGCATCAACACCAGCTTCAGTTACAGTAAAACCTAAACGAGTTAAAATATTAGTAACTGTTGAATCATCAATATGGTGACCAATTCTGCTATCTAATTTTGCTCGGCGTAAAGTGACTGTTTTTTCTGCTGGAATATTTTCTTGTGATACCGCTTCAACAATTGGTCCTGCTTCACCACCGACTATTTCAAGCAGTAATTGTGTTGCACGTTCCATAGCGTCACGTTGTAGTTCAGGATCAATACCACGCTCATAGCGATGCGATGCATCAGTGTGCAAACCGTACTGACGTGCTTTTCCAAGAATAGCTAACGGTGCAAAAAACGCACTTTCTAAGAAGATGTCTTTTGATTCACTGGTAACGCCTGAGGCTAACCCGCCGAAGATGCCTGCCATTGCCAAGGATTTATTATCGTCGGCAATAACCAAAGTTTGCTCTGAGAGGGTAACTTCATTTTCGTCTAGTAAAACAAGCTTTTCGCCTTTGCTGGCGAAACGGACATTAATGCTGCCATCAATAGCAGCTAAATCAAAGGCATGCATAGGATGCCCCTGCTCAAGTAACACATAGTTAGTAACATCAACTACCGGATCTATTGAGCGTGTACCACAGCGACGAAGCTTCTCAACCATCCATAAAGGTGTTTGGGCATTAACATTAATATTTTTGATCACTCGTCCTATGTAACGTGGACAAGCTTGCTCTGCTGATAACGTAATCGCAACAGTATCATCAATCGTTGGGGTTACTGCCGTAATTACTGGCTCAGTAACACTTAAGCCATTTAAAACGCCAACTTCTCTTGCTAAACCTTTAAGACCTAAACAATCACCACGGTTAGCGGTTAAATCTACATCGATAGTGACATCATTTAAGTCTAAGTATTCACGCACACACGTGCCGATAGGCGCGTCTTGTGCCAATTCCATAATACCGTCTGAACTATCTGACAAACCAATTTCAGACTCACTACATAACATGCCGTGAGACGGTACGCCGCGGAGTTTGGCTTTCTTAATTTTAAAGTTGCCCGGTAATACCGCACCAACAGTGGCAACAGCAACTTTAAGGCCTAAACGACAGTTTTTAGCACCACAAACAATGTCAGCTAATTCGCCATCATTATAATCAGGACCTAAATTAATTTTTGTCACTTGTAATTTGTCTGCATCAGGGTGCGGACCACATTCAACTACTTCACCAATTAACACACCGGTGAATTCTCCTGCAACAGGTTCTACGGCGTCAACTTCTAGGCCAGCCATGGTAATTTGATGTGCTAATTCATCTGAAGATATAGCAGGATTAACCCACTCTCGTAACCAAGATTCACTAAATTTCATTTTATGGCTTTCCTACTTGAACTGTTTTAAGAAGCGAAGATCATTTTCGAAGAATGAACGTAAATCATTTACGCCGTAACGTAGCATGGTTAAACGTTCAACCCCCATACCGAAGGCAAAGCCCGTATAAACTTCAGGGTCAATACCGACACTGCGCAGTACATTTGGATGCACCATGCCACAGCCTAACACTTCTAACCATTTGCCGTTTTTACCCATAATGTCAACTTCTGCAGATGGTTCAGTAAACGGGAAGTATGACGGACGGAAGCGGATCTCAACTTCTTCTTCAAAAAAGTGATGTAAGAAGTCATGCAAAATACCTTTCAAATGGGTAAAGCTAACATCTTTATCTACCATTAAGCCTTCTACTTGATGAAACATCGGCGTATGGGTTTGATCGTAATCATTACGATATACCTTACCTGGCGAGATAATACGCAAAGGCGGTTGTTCTTTTTCCATAGTACGAATTTGCACACCAGAGGTTTGCGTACGTAGCACTAACTTAGGATTAAAGTAAAAAGTATCGTGGTCTTGACGTGCGGGATGATGCTCAGGAATATTTAAAGCATCAAAGTTATGAAAGTCATCTTCAACTTCTGGACCTTGCTTCACTGAAAAGCCTAAATCACCAAAGAAGCTTTCGATACGTTCAATTGTACGAGTTACAGGGTGTAAGCCACCCAATTCATCACCACGTCCTGGCAAAGTTACATCAATAGATTCAGCAGCTAGTTGCTGCTTAATCACTTCAGCGCGAAGTAATTCACCACGTTCAGTTAGTAATTTTTGCACTTTCTGTTTAGCGATGTTAATCACTTGACCCGCTTTGGGCTTTTCTTCTTTTGGTAATTTACTCAGGCCTTTCATTTGTTCGGTGAACAAACCTTTCTTGCCTAAGAAATTAACACGCACTTGGTCAAGTTCAGCAGGGTCTTTTGCCTCAGCAATAGCTTGTTCTGCCTGCAATATAATATCGTCTAAATTCATGATTTCCTCTAAAGCGTGTTTAACGCAGCCATATTTTTATGGGTTAAATATAGTGCAATAACATCGGCCACGTTTAAGGCCTTAAGCTAGACTTTTTTGATTAATAAAATGGTGAATGATTTTACACAAAAAATTGCCGATAAAGTAGAGTAAATCTACGTTTTTTAAGAAAAACTTAAAGACGGAGAATAAAAATTAATGATATGGCATATTCGACACTATGAATTCATTAAATAATCGCTTAAATAGACCAAAGCGTGGGTTTGTGGAAGTAATAGCCTTGAAAATAATCCAAACCTAAGGTTTTCAGCATTTCATAATCCGCTTCAGTTTCAACAAATTCTGCTACAGTTTCCATATCCATCGACTGAGCTAAACTAACCATAGTACTAACAAATGCCTGATTACGTGGATTTTTAGTGATATCTCTGACAAACACACCATCGATTTTCAATTTCTGTACTGGTAATTGTTGTAAATAACTAAATGACGATAACCCACTACCAAAATCATCTAAGGCAAATCTACATCCCATAGCAGTGATTTCTGTAATAAAATAAATCGCGGACTTCAAATGAGTAATTGCGAAAGTTTCAGTAATTTCAAAGGTTAGTAATTCAGGGCTGATATCAAATTCTTTAACTTTCTCGATGACAAAAGCGACCATAGAGCTATCAGCTAAGGTTTGACCTGATAAATTAATACAGTAATGGTCGCCACTTTGTTCAATACTCATTTGGTAAAGTGTTTGCGTAATAACCCATTGATCTAATTCAACAGCTAGACTGTTTTGCTCAGCAATAGGGATAAATAATGCCGGACTGATAATATTTCCTTCATCATCCTTCATTCTCAATAATATTTCATAAACATTTTCTTCGACTTTATTGTTAGCTACTTTAAGCGCTTGGCGATATAGCATAAATTTATTTTCTGATAACGAATTTCTTATTAGTTTTAAAATATTCATCTCTTGGGCATGACGTAAAAGTTCAGGATCGTCACTTTGGTAGAGTTGAATATTATTAGCTCCTTTTAACTTGGCAAGTCTAATACTTAATACTAACGAACTCATTACATGTTCACCATCGACAAAATCAGGATGAAGCTCAACAACCCCAAGACAACATGTCATCGATATATCTGGGGAAATAGCCGAAAAATCTAACGCTTGTACACTATTTTTCAACTGTTTCGCTGTCTTACATGCTCGTTCATGTTCAAGTTGTGGCATTAACACCACAAATTGGTCGTTACTTATTCGTGCAAACTTAGCTTTTTCAGGTAGTTGATCTTGTAGAGCTTCAGTGAGAATGCGTAAACAACGATCACCTTTAGTAAAGCCCACGGTATTATTGATCATTTGAAATTTATCCAAATCAAGCATTAAAGCAACGCCTTGACCTGGCTTTATCTCAGTTCTGATCTCTTCGTAAAGACTAACAACAGCCGTACGGTTCATTAACCCTGTTAAACTATCGTGAGACTCAACAAATTCAAGTTGCTTAAGTACTTCAAATTGGCGCATGCTACGGCTGCGTTTTGAAATATAACTACCAAGTAAAATAATTGATATAACCCCCCATATTAATAGAGATCTTAAGTAGTTATCATTGATCAATTTCCGGTTGTATTGTTCTTGTAACCGAATAGCAACATTCCAGCGAGTTCGAGGGATCTCTTTTAAATAAGAGAATTGATTTACTTCAGATTCTATCATCACAATATCATCAAAAGATGCTTCATCACTGCCTGAAACTGAAAGTTCGACTTTACCGATAGCATCCTTTCTTAGCAGAAATAAATCTTGTTGAGGTAAACGGTGACGCTTTAAAACAGCTTGAAAATGATTAGGATTAAAAGCGACAAATAAGAACATTGACTCCTCGCTTGCAATGAGAGGCTCTAAAAGATCAAAGTGTATGCTGGATACTGTGCGATGGAAGAACAAATTTTCTTGTGAGTTATGCGCTATCGTGGAGTTGACTTCTTCTTTACAATCAGGTGAAAAATCGCCAGTTATATGTTCAAATAATGCCTTACCGTTACCATCAACAATAGAAAAAAGTCTTACGCCTTCAATTTCATTGCGTAATAACTTCAGTATTTCCATATAATCAGATTTATTAGCGTCATGCCCTTGATGATGCAATGCGATTAGCTTAGCTTGATGACGCCATTGAAACTCTTTAATTTCAAGACGAAGTTGCAAAAAATGATGTTCAACTTCGTCGATCACCCTATTACTCACTGAGTCCATTAAAGAACGTTGATATTCCTGATGCACTTTAATCGTTGAATAACTATGCCAAAATGTGACCAAAAAAATCGACACCATGGCAATTAATACGCGTGTTTTAGAACCTTTTAGTTCTTTTTTTATAAATAATTCACTCGACACACTTTTTAATTCAAACACTTAGTTAATCCATTCCTACTTTTATCAACAGTACTTCATTCTGAGGGATAAACGAAAGTATGGCAAAAAAACTTAGTATTTCAAGGTGTTCAATATTAAAAGTAAGCTTTTATTTAATCGAGAATTGAATTTGAAGGTACTGCTGTGAGTACCTTTCAGTGTTAGTTAACATTGAAGCTAATAGATTGCTTATAAATTGTAACCTACTTCATCATGTTCGATTAAATCTAAGCCCGTGATTTCTTGATCTTTAGAGACCCTTAATCCCTTGGTCATAAAAGCAACTAACTTAAACAATACGTAAGAAACAACAGCGGTATAAACAATCGTAGAGCCAATACCAATAAGTTGAACTGTTACTTGCCCTAGCATAGTAGTAATGCCTTCTGCATAGCCAAAGCCGCTAAATGCGCCTAATTCTGTTGAGGCAAAAACGCCTGCGAGTAAAGTACCTAAAATTCCGCCAATACCATGGACAGGGAAAACATCTAATGAGTCATCTATTTTAAGTTTTTGTTTAATATAAACTGTCGAGTAAAAGCAAATAACCCCGGCTGAAACACCAATAATTAAAGCACCGCCTGGACCAACAAAACCTGACGCTGGAGTAATAGTACCTAGGCCTGCTACCATGCCTGTTACAGCTCCTAATACACTCGCTTTGCCAAATTTCTTCCACTCTATTGCTGCCCAAGTGAGTGCCCCGGCCGAGGCAGACAAATGTGTCACCAACATGGCCATTGATGCGTCACCGTTAGCTGCCAATGCGCTACCGCCATTAAAACCAAACCAACCTACCCATAGCATGCCAGCACCGGTTACAGTCATGGTTAAGTTATGCGGCAACATAGGTGTCTTTGGAAAACCATGACGAGGTCCTATTACAACTGCAGCAACTAAAGCCGCTACGCCTGCAGTGATATGAACAACTATGCCGCCTGCGAAGTCATAAACGCCCATTTGAGCCAACCATCCACCGCCCCACACCCAATGAGTTACCGGAGCATAAACTACTAATAGCCATAACCCTGAGAACAATAAAACTGCGGAAAACTTCATTCTTTCAGCATAAGCACCAATAATTAGCGCTGGAGTTATCACCGCAAAAGTCATTTGGAACAACATAAATAGACTTTCAGGAATATCACCTGAAAGTGATTCTTTAGTCATGCCAACCATAAGTACTTTACTAAAATCGCCAATCCAAGCATTGCCTTCACCAAAGGCTAGGCTGTACCCTAAAATAAACCACAAAATTGAAGACACACCGGCAATTGCAAAGCACTGCATTAAAATTGATAGAATATTCTTACGACGAACTAACCCGCCATAAAATAGAGCTAAACCAGGTAATGTCATGAATAGTACTAAGGCTGTTGCGGTTAATATCCAGGCAGTATTAGCACCATTAAGTGAAGCATCTGCGGCAACACTTGGGAAAGCAAAAGTTAACGCAAGAAGTGTGGTTATTATTTTTTTCATTTTAGACCAACTTTGTAATTCTTATTTTATGATTTTGTGTGATTTGTTGCACTGCTATATTTTTAATCTCTTTCTTCAAGTGGTTAAATAGCATCATCATCTACTTCACTTGTACGAATTCGAGTAACGCTTTCAATGTTGGTAACGAATATTTTACCGTCACCTATTTTTCCTGTTTGTGCAGAGCTAACAATGGTGTCGACTACACGCTCAGCAAAGTCATCTTTAACAGCGATCTCGAATTTAATTTTAGGGAGAAAATCAACAGAGTATTCAGCACCACGATAAAGCTCGGTATGACCTTTTTGGCGACCAAAGCCTTTAACTTCAGTGACAGTCATACCTTCAATACCTATGTCGCTTAACGCTTCGCGAACATCATCCATTTTGAAAGGTTTAATAATTGCTGTAATAAGTTTCATTTGGTTACCTTTAGTGCATTAATGCTTATTTAACGGTTGAAATACTAATTTCCTTTTCAGTAAGCACCATTTATACCCAAACTTATAAACTCATGTATAACATCAACTTAAGCTAATCACTCCTAATAAGTAACAACTCCAAAGCACCAAATCAGTGCAAAAAAAAGACACCTAAGTACAGTATTGGTGCAACAAATTTAAATGCATCACAAAGAAGCAAATAGCTATAAAGAAAAAAAGTTAATTCGCTTTAATGCTGTAATGCAAAGAATGGAAAAAATCAATGCGTTCTATTCGTTAATATAGCTTGGCTTTGAGTGCGTTTTTGATTGATATCATGCTGAATATTCGTCCCCACTTGTGCACAAAGGATCGGCGTCCTTTTTTCAGGAATAGTGCACGATAGTTTGATGTAATTGAAACTGGCTTAGCGGTTAGAAAATTTAAAGAAAAAATATTAGATTATTTGAACGCCCTACTTTCATCAGACATAAAAAAGCCCCGCATAGCGAGGCCTCCTTAAACAATACAACCGAGTTAACATTTCAAGCTATCTACGTCTTCTTTTACGACGTTTGGTTAACGCTTCATCATCATGACTTTCTACGTCTACGACAGCTTCAATTTCTTTTATTGTTTCAACCGGTTTTACTTCTTCATTGACTTTGTCTTGCTGGACTAAGTCAGCAAAACTGTTCTTTTGCTCTACCGGTTGCTCTTTACTAAAAACAGATTTGAAAATATTCTTCACACCTGATTCAAGTTTTGAGTGTAAGTTATTAACTTGATTTACTTGCTCATCTGAAACAGCCACATTTTCCTTCACCTCTGACGGACTTGTCGATTTCGCCTCTTTTTTGACTTCAGGCTCAGGTGATTTAGCCGAAGCTATATTTTGTGTTGTCGGCGCAAGCTTTTCTATTTTTTTATCGCTTTGTACAGTACTACTTACTCGAACACTGTTCGGGTGCTTCGAACGAGTACTGATAACTTTAGCACCTTGGGGCTTAGGTACTCGGGTACTAATAGCCGTAACTTTATTCTGCTCATCGCTTGTTAGTTTTTCTTCTTTAGTTTCGGCAACTTCTGCTTTAGCACCTGTAGCTTTATGAACTTCATCTGCTTTAGAGACTGACTTAGTTTTAGCATCAACAGGTGCCTGAGTTTTTTCAACAACGACTTCAGTTTTTGTTTCAGCTTTGATGCCACTATTTGGAGCCGTTGAATGTTTAACAGGCGTGTTAACGATCGCTTTGCCATCAATTTTTTCATTAAAAACCTTCACCACATTATCGAGTACTTGATGTGATGATTTGACTTCAAGTCTAAACGTTTTTAATTGTTTGACGAGTACTTGATATTGCTGCTCAATTTCACTGATATTGTTTTTGACTTCATCACTGAGGTTTACTGTCAGCTCTTTATAAGTAGCTATTTCATGTGCAAAGTTTTGCGCGTTAATCTCACTGGCAGCTAACTCTTGATTCAATTTATCGAAATGAGAATCTAAGGTTTGTTCTTTCGCCCTGAATTCATCAACAATTTTTTTCGGGACTTGAGCTGCAACTTCCTGCTTAGGCAGCAGAGCAGCAAACTCATTAATGCTATTAACTGGCAGCCATTGAGTAAAACTGGCTTGCCAACCGTAGGCGTCAGGATTATCGATAACATACTTTTTTGCTTTTGCTAAATCTAATGGCTCAGTCACCACACCATTCTTTGAAAAAATCCATGTATTCATTATATTTCTTCTTTTTTTGCTGAAATTACATTAACGGATAACAGTGTTAATTGTAGATATTTTTAAATTATTTTGCTCTTTGTTGCACTGACTAAGTTTTGTTGCAACATCGCATATTGCTTTTCAATATTCGCGATTGCAGTTTTAATCTCTTCATTTAAACTTTGAGTCAATTTTTGATAACGACTAAATTCAGATGCGAGCTTGGATACATCACTCGTAAGCGGTGATAATGTTTCATCTAAAGTATCAAGTTTTGTAATGAGTTGACGTTCGCCTTCAACAAACGCTTCCATTAACTCCGCAGGAATTTCTCCCGGTGGCTTTGGAATTTTAGCCTCAATATCAAACTGGCTAACTTGATTCACAGGTGTCCAGTGAGTATAAGAAGGTTGCCATGCATATAAGTAAGGATTACTTTTTACTAGCTTTTTTGCTTCCCTTAATTCAACAGGGCCAACGACATTGCCATTATCGAGAAGAAACCATTTTTCCATTGTAATTACCTTATTATTAGTTTTTGAAATACGTTAACAATCCCGTGTAAAAATTCCGCTGCAATTTACATCGATAATGTAGGCTTATCAGAGGCCATCATATAGTTTATGGCATTTTCTATTTGTTGGCTGAGGTTATCAAGATCTTCAACAAACATCACACCAATACCTGCGTCACTGCCATTTTGAGCATTTTGAGGGGTGATCCAACTCACTTGCGCTTTAACACTAGTTGACTCTAATGAGTCTGGAAGACTAACGTGAAGGTTGATTTGGGTACCCAAATCATATTCATCATTTGTTCGAAAGAACAAACCACCTTGTTTAAAAAATGGCATGTACGAGTCATAAAGATCTTCGTTGTCATAATACTCTAATAAAATACTTTCCATTCTGAACTTGATCCCTCTTGCCCTAAGGACAATTTTTCATAGCGATAATCTGTTTAAAGCGATTAAGTTACGAATTGTTACATTAGCGTTAAACTGAGTTATTTAACTACTCCATTATCTAACTGTCAAGCCCATTAAACTTATAAAAGCTCATACTTTCGTTCACTAGCGACTTAAACGACAATTAAAAAAAAGCCCTGCTATTGCAAGGCTCATGATTTTAGGACTATATAGCTAATCAATTAACTGATATTTACTGCGTAAAATATCAATAATTTCTTGTTTCGGATTTTCAGATAAAATAATTTTTTTACCGGTGATCTTTTCGGCAATAGCAATATAGGTTTTTGAAACCGCCAATAAAACATCCGCAGGTAGTTCATTATCACGTGCTAATGCTTCTCGTTCATTCATGCGATCTTTATTGAGTAATATATCTGGATCAGGAAAGTTTTTTAGCAATAGCTGACGGAAACCTTCTTTCGAGTTTTCCACTATTTTACCTGCGCGATATTGTTCACCGTCCCAAATACGCGATGAGTCAGGAGTTCCTACTTCATCCATATAAATAAGCTTGTCATCACCATTACGGTCTTTGACATAGCCAAATTCAAATTTTGTATCAACAAAAATTTGGTCAATTTCAGCTAAAGCGGCTGAAATAACATTGAAGCCTTCAGTCAGTAGCTTTTCATATAAGGCAATATCATCTATTGATTTAAAGTTAAATGCCGCGAAATTATCAACAATATTTTGTCGGGTAATATTAACGTCATCGGCAGCTGGCACCCCAGGAATATCACGTAAGATACCTTTAGTAGATGGTGTTTGTAGCAGGTGTGGTAACTTACTGTCTTTTTCCAACCCGTCAGTTAATTTAATACCACAAAATTCTCGTTCGCCCTTCTCGTATGAACGCCACATTGAGCCCGTAATGTATTGACGACAAATAGCTTCAATCATCACAGGTTTAGCTTTTTGTACAATCCAAACAAATGGGTGTGGTATGTCTAAAATATGACTATCTGCTAAACCTTGCTCTTTGAATAGTTTAAACCAATGATTAGAAATAGCATTTAATGCAGCGCCTTTACCTGGTACACCTTTCATACCGCCTTCACCATGCCAAATGCAATCGAACGCTGAAATACGATCACTGATCACCATAATCGCTAACGGCGTATCGAGTGCTACATCATAGTTTTTTTCTTGAATTAAGCGACGACTATCAGTTTCGGTTAACCAATACACAGAGCGCACTTTTCCACTATGTACAGCCACGTCGGTACGAATAGGCAAATCATTATTTACCGCTAAAATTTGATCAGCAACACTCATAGGGTTTCACCTTAAGTTTCATTATTGATATAAAAATTAAATTAATTGTAGCGAATATTATCTTAGGTATTTACACCTGGAAATAAAATAGTATTCGTTAAAATTAAAAGTTAACTATTTTAATACATTAATACGAAGGTATTTAATTTAATTTCAAGGTTAAAGCACGGAGCTAATGACTATTAGTGAGTACTTTAAAACGCAGAAAGTGAACTAAAGAACAAGTAAGAATGATTAAAAAAAGAAAAGGACGCCTATAGGCGTCCTTTTTTTCGAGCTAATATCTCAAACTTATGCTAAAGAAGCTTGCGCTTTTTCAACTAAGAATGTGAAAGCTGCTTTATCGTATACTGCGATGTCAGCTAGGATCTTACGATCGATTTCAATAGAAGCCTTTTTAAGACCATTAATGAAACGGCTGTAAGATAAACCATTTTGACGAGCTGCCGCGTTAATACGAGCAATCCAAAGTTGACGGAATTGACGCTTACGTTGACGACGGTCACGGTATGCGTATTGGCCAGCTTTAGTTACAGCTTGGAAAGCAACGCGATAAACGCGACTACGAGCACCGTAGTAACCTTTAGCTTGCTTTAGAACTTTCTTATGACGTGCACGCGCTTGTACACCACGTTTTACTCTTGCCATTTTCTATCTCTCCTATTAACCGTGACGTAAAAGTTTTTTAACTGACTTAATGTCAGCAGCGGCGATCATGCATTTAGCACGAAGATGACGCTTAACTTTAGTACGGCGTTTAGTCAAGATATGACGAAGACCGGCTTGTTTAAATTTATAGCCTGTGGCTGTCGGTTTAAAGCGCTTTGCAGCACCTTTATTGGTTTTCATTTTAGGCATGTTAATAACTCCGCATTGTTATGCCAAATTTAAAGTAAACTAGGCGAGAGTTTCTCAGTGCTTAGTAATTAAACTAAGATGTTGAACTCTGCTTGTAGGCCTTGTTTACCAGCTTAAAGATAATAGCGGTGAGCCAATTATTTCGAAAAACGATTAGCTACTTGTCAAACCGGGTATTATCTATTTTTTAGGGGCTAGGACCATCACCATTTGTCGCCCTTCCGCTCTACGAGGGAAGAACTCGACTACAGTTAGCTCTTCTAAGTCGTTTTTAACACGAGTTAGAATTTCTAAACCTAGTTCTTGGTGGGCCATTTCACGGCCACGGAAACGTAATGTTACCTTGACCTTGTCGCCGCCTTCTAAAAAGCGTTTCAGGTTGCGTAGTTTGACCTGATAATCGCCTTCATCTGTTCCAGGTCGGAATTTAATTTCCTTAACCTGTATTTGTTTCTGGTTTTTACGCTGCTCTTTCTGTTCTTTCGCTTTTTCATAGATAAACTTACCGTAATCCATGACACGAAGCACAGGAGGTTTTGCTGTTGGGCTGATTTCTACAAGATCGACACCTGCATCTTCAGCTTGGTCCATTGCTTCATCTAATGTGACGATACCACCAGGTTCTCCGTCATATTTAATCAAACGAACTTCATTGCCTGCAATACCTGTAATTAACTCATTTAAACGATGTGCTGGCTCTTTTTGCCCGCCACGTTGTCCACCTTTAATAGCCATGTTCCTCCAAAGAACGTTGTAACCAAGTAATCACTATTGTTAGTTTTAATTTACTTGGGGTAAATAATAATGTTGCGTGTTTATTCAAAAAAGTGCTTAACGACGATTTTTTACTTCGTCTGATAATTTAGCAATAAAGTCATCAACTGACATTGTGCCTAAATCTTCACCACTTCGAGTTCGTACTGCAATTTCGCCAGTTTCCATTTCTTTATCACCGACAACTAACAAATACGGAACACGCTTTAAAGTATGCTCGCGGATTTTAAAGCCTATCTTCTCATTTCTCAAGTCTAGTTTTGCTCTAAATCCATTTTCTTTTAGTTTTTTTACAACTTTTTCACAATATTGACCTTGTTTGTCGGTAATATTCATCACAGTTGCTTGAATTGGCGATAACCAAGTTGGAAATTTGCCAGTGAACTCTTCGATCAAAATACCAATAAAACGTTCAAGTGAACCTAAAATGGCACGATGGATCATTACCGGCGTGTATCTTTCGTTATCTTCACCAACATAAGTTGCACCTAAACGCTCTGGCAGTGCAAAATCGAGTTGCACAGTACCACATTGCCAAGCACGTCCCAAACAATCCATTAAAGTAAATTCAATTTTAGGACCGTAAAATGCACCTTCGCCTGGCAAATATTCAAATTTAATATCACTGTCAGTTAATGCTTGGGCAAGACCAGCTTCCGCTTTATCCCAAATTTCATCACTACCAATGCGATTTTCCGGACGAGTAGATAATTTAACCACGATATCTTCAAAGCCAAATGAGCCATAAACGTCATAGACCATCTCAATACATTTAGTCACTTCCGCTTGTACTTGCTCTTCCATACAGAAGATATGCGCGTCATCTTGCGTAAAACCACGAACGCGCATTAAGCCATGTAAAGAACCCGATGGTTCGTTACGGTGACAACAACCAAATTCAGCTATGCGTAACGGTAAATCACGGTAAGACTTTAACCCTTGGTTAAATATCTGCACATGGCCTGGACAGTTCATTGGTTTTATCGCGTATTCACGCTTTTCAGACTCAGTAGTAAACATGCCATCAGCATATTTATCCCAGTGACCTGACTTTTCCCAAAGACTGCGATCCATCATCATCGGTGCTTTAACTTCGTCGTAATCATATTCGTGTAACTTTTCACGAATAAATTTTTCTAACTCTGTATAAATAGTCCAACCATCGTTATGCCAAAACACCATGCCTGGCGCTTCTTCTTGCCAATGGAATAAATCTAAAGTTTTACCAATTTTACGGTGATCACGTTTCTCAGCTTCGGCTAAACGGACAATATAAGCTTTAAGTTGCTTTTTATCAGCCCAAGCGGTGCCGTAAACACGTTGCAACATTTTATTATCAGAATTGCCACGCCAGTATGCGCCAGCAACTTTCATCAATTTAAAATGATGACAATGGCGCATGCTAGGTACGTGTGGTCCACGACACATGTCGATATATTCTTGGTGATGATAAAGTGCCGGTGTGTCTGTTTTCTCGATGTTTTCATCAAGAATTTCTAATTTGTACGTTTCGCCACGCTCTGTAAACGCGTCGTAAGCGTCTTGCCAGGTACCGGTTTTCTTAACCACTTCATAGCCAGTACGTGCCAATTCTGTCATGCGTTTTTCTAGCTTAACTAAATCGTCTTCGGTGATTGATTCTTCTAAATCAACATCATAATAAAAACCGTTTTCGATTGTCGGACCAATAGCCATCTTAGTGTTTGGCCATAATTGCTTAATAGCATGCCCTAATAAATGCGCACAAGAATGACGAATGATTTCAAGCCCTTCTGCATCTTTACTAGTGATAAGTTGCAGCGCCGCATCTTCTTTGATTAATTCACAAGCATCAACTAATTCGCCGTTAATACGACCAGCGATGGTGGCTTTCGCCAAACCAGGTCCGATATCAAGGGCAACGTCCATTACAGAAACTGCTTGTTCAAAAGAGCGTTGACTACCGTCAGGGAGAGTGATTACAGGCATGTATATTCCTTTGTTCAGTGGCGACACACACTAAGTGCCGCTTGAGTATTAATAATTTTTTATAGCAACATTATTGATTATTAAACAATTAATGACGCGACATCATGATAAATTCGAGCAAACAGTAAGTCAATAAACCAGCTTAAGTTAGCTAATTAATGCCTCAACTGGGTATAATATCTTTTAGCGGTTAACACACTAGCATGAATAAAATATAACTTGTGTTAAAGCGAGCACGGGAATATAGGGTAATTTGCCTTAATTTGCAATGGACAAGGCGAGTATATTGAGTAAGCAAGCTAAAAAAAAATTTCGTGCCATAAAGGTATTCGCTTTAACGACTTTACTTTGCGTATTTTTAGCGCCTAGCCTAGTGATGGCAAGCGCTGAAAATGTCATCGTTAAAAACCAAGATATGTCATGGGAAATATGGCGTTCAGACAAACTACTTAGTGTTAGCTATCGTATAAATTCTGACACTAATTTAATTGAAGTAAAAGCCACAGCGACTTTGCGTTCATCACCAACTGGCTTTATCTGCTTTATTGAAAATTTGCCTGAAATTTCAAATTGGCTCGACAATGCAAACTCTGCAGAAGTGATTAGCAAAATATCAAATAACGAAAGTATCTTTATCACCAGGTTTACAGGTTTTTGGCCTGTTGCAGCTCGTGATGTTGTTGTTCACTCTCGTTATTGGCAAAACCCAGACTTATCGCTGGAGATTGTTGTCACCGATGCAGGTGAAAGTATCGCAAAAAATCAAGGCACTATCCGCATGCAAGTGCTCAGTGCGCACTGGAAAATTGTACCCACTGTAAATAGCAATATAGACATAAGCTATCAATTTACTGTCGACCAGAATTATCAGTCATTTGCAAAATGCCAACGGCATTCGAGTTTTCAGCCAATTGGTAAAAGTCTAATGAAGCAGTCGCACCGATGATTCTTTTCGCTTCTTCAGGATCATGCACACCAGGTAACTCGATACGTATTCTATTTTTACCCTGCTTTTGTGTCACCGCTTCAGTTATACCAAGCTCTTCTATACGGCCACGCATGGTTTTAAGCGTTTGGTTCATGGTTTCTTGACGAAATTTCACTTGCTCTTGTGAGGAATAAGCCAGCGTAACTTGGTTATTATCAATTTTGCTTTGGCTAAACTCGGGGTAGATTTTAGTAACTTTTGTTAATAACTTTTCAACAGCACTTTGCTTTGAAATATTAAAATCAAAAGTAATAGTGTAATTATTTGGCTGTGACACATTGCTTAAGTGAATACGATCGGCAATCGCTAAAGATTTCACATCTAAAGCAATGTCTTTTAACTTATCAAATAATGCCCTTTCGGTATCAACATCAAGAACAAATAATACCCCGCCGCTTAAATCTAAACCGAGCTTAATTGGCTGACCATTAAAAGACTTAAGCCATGTTGGGGCATTATTTTCTACTGAGCTAGCAACAGAGTAATTTTCAGCAAATTGCTCCGTTAACAATGTTTCAACAGCAACTTGGTCGGTTTCATTTGCCAATGTGATAGCGCTACCCTCTGTTGAGGTTTTAATCTCATCAACGGTTAGTTGGTGTTTCGCTAACAAACGCTTAATTGTTTGAGCGGATATTGGCTCGTTTTGGCTATTATTACTCACCAGGTTAACGGTTAGTTTATCGGAATATAAATTGGGTAAAGCGCTAATAAGCATAAATAACAAGACGAAAATAATGACAATATTTTGCCATTTAGTCTTTTTAACTGAATTGGTGTAACGTGAATTCATCATAAAATCTCTACATAAAAGACCACCGAAAACTGCTTTAGCCCAATTGAGGCAAAGCAAATACGGCAAGTCGTTGATCATTAAATATCAGTATTGGAATAATTGATTTTTAAGGTTTTGAAAATACCGCGAGGCATTTCACAAAACGCAATGAGATGAATTAACTGTGGTAAGTTGTGCGCGATGAATACAGGAAGTTACCGTCTTTCCAGCCGGAAAGTCGAGATGAGTTACTACTATGGCTTAATTGTTCAAACCAAGGAGTAATCAGTGGTGGATTCGTCAAATTCTTAAATAAACCCGCTGTCAGCTTTATTTTAAAAAATTCAACGAGTAAGAAATATTTAGGCGTGATTTGTATTTCAGCAGTAAATAACGAGGCATTAACACCATTAGTTCTGGGTAAGTTATATATAACTTCAGAATTATCATGTTCTAAAACAGTATTTACTTGCTCGATTGGATCTACTTGCGTAGCAGTTTCATCAGTTAAATGGCTATCATTAAAAAGTTCGGCGTTCGGCAAAGCACTAGCTGTATTAGCTAGTACCAATAAAAATAACATTAGTGTTAATTTACGCCACATAAAACATCACTCTGAAAAGATAACTCTTGTTATTGGGGCCTTTAGCTACTTTTCAAGTACTGTAAATAAAAGCCCATCTACTAACTATTAACTGATAGCTCAAAACTGACAGCTAATAATTCTGTTTATTGGTGATTCTTTAACATTGAAAGCGCCATGGCTTCCGCGACTTTAATACCGTCAATACCTGCAGACAAAATACCACCGGCATAACCTGCCCCTTCACCTGCTGGATATAAGCCTTTGGTGTTGATACTTTCTAAGCTTTCTTTATCACGGGTGATATTAATCGGTGAAGAAGTACGGGTTTCAACAGCGGTTAATGTTGCATCAGCCATCGAGAAACCTTTTATTTTCCGCTCAAAAGCTGGTAATGCTTCACGTATGGCTTCAATAGCGTAATCAGGCAAAGTTTCACTTAAATCACAGTATTTAACCCCTGGTTTATATGAAGGCTCTACCACGCCATGCTCACCACTTTTACGACCGGCGAGAAAGTCACCGACTAATTGCACCGGAGCATCATAGTTTTCACCGCCAAGTTTAAAGGCCGTTTCTTCAAGTCGGCGCTGAAATTCAATACCGGCAAGAACATTATCTGTAGAGCCATTTTCGTCATAATCTTCTGGTGAGATACCAACCACAATCGCACTGTTAGCATTGCGTTCATGACGTGAATATTGACTCATGCCGTTGGTGACTAAGCGCCCTTCTTCTGAAGCAGCAGCAACTACGGTGCCGCCAGGACACATACAGAAACTGTAAACTGAACGGCCATTTTTACAATGATGAACCAGTTTATAATCTGCGGCCCCTAAAATTGGGTTACCTGCATTTTCTCCAAAACGAGCATCGTCAATCACTGATTGTTCGTGCTCAATTCTAAAGCCGATAGAAAAAGGCTTAGCTTTTATAAAAACACCTTTTTTATGCAACATGGCAAAGGTATCACGTGCACTATGACCTATAGCTAATGCAATGTGTTTGGTTTCAATGACTTCACCTGTCGATAAAGTTAATCCGGTAACTTGCATCTGATCACCATCGTCATCAGCTTTGCTAAAGTGAATATCGTCAACTCGCTGCTCGAAACGTACTTCACCACCAAGGCGATGTATTTCTGCGCGCATTTGTTCAACCATAGTAACGAGTTTGAAAGTACCTATATGCGGCTTACTGACATATAAAATTTCATCGGGTGCGCCGGCATCAACAAATTCATGAAGTACTTTACGGCTGTAATGTTTTGGATCTTTTACTTGGCTGTAAAGCTTACCGTCAGAAAAGGTACCAGCACCGCCTTCGCCAAATTGCACGTTAGACTCAGTATTTAGGATTTTTTTACGCCAAAAGCCAAAGGTGTCCTTGGTGCGTTGACGTACTTCTTTACCGCGCTCTAATATAATCGGTTTAAAGCCCATTTGCGCTAAAATCAGCCCGGCGAACAAACCACAAGGCCCCATGCCAATGACCACAGGACGCTCGGTTAGGTTTTCAGGAGCGTGACCAACAAATTTATAGCTGGTATCTGGGCTAGCTTTGATATTTTGATTTTTAGCGTGCTCAGCTATCAATTCATCATTTTTCGTCGTATCGACATCAAGGGTATACATCAAAATGATTTTGCTTTTTTTACGTGCGTCATAGCCACGCTTAAATACTGTGAAGCTTGTTAGCTGTTCGGCAGTGATGTTTAATGTTGCAAGAATAGCTTGCTCTAACTCTTCAGGTTGATGATTTAGCGGTAATTTGACGTTAGTTAAGCGCAACATAATGTGTATCCAAAACGAGACTAGGGTAAAAATTGGCGCCATTTTACCTGATAGTACTAGCGATACCAAATACAAAGCTAAAACAATAGCAAAACAATAATTGAATTTGTTTATAAGCTAGGTATGATCGGCACCTGCTAGCAGCACTGCTAGTCAGTTTAATACCCCAACAAGATAAATGAGCAACGAAAAATGGCTTTTGTAGTTACTGATAATTGTATTCAATGTAAATACACCGACTGTGTCGCGGTTTGCCCAGCTGATGCTTTTCATCAAGGGCCTAATTTTTTAGTGATCAATCCTGAGTCATGTATTGATTGTGATTTATGCCCTGTTGAATGTCCCGCAGAAGCGATTTATCAAGAAGATGAAGTACCTGAAGATCAAAAAGGTTTCATTGAATTAAATGCAGAACTAGCAAAAACTTGGCCTGTGATCACAGAAGTTATTCCAGCTCCTGATGATGCTGAGCAATGGGACGGCATCGCCAATAAAATAGAACACTTAATTACTTAATATCAATCCATAAAAGCTTCAAATAAAAAATTACACTATCTTTCAAAGTTTTGTCATTGGTTGGCATATATTTAATATCCTCTACTATAATTGCTATTAGTCTGTTCTGGCTAGGTAAGCAATATGTGGCAAAGTATTGAAAAAGAAATAACAAGCGCAATTGGCGAAAGCTTCAGTATAAAACATAAACAGTTAGTCACTGGTGGCGATATAAACCTGTGCTACTGGTTAAGTGATTATCAGCACAATTTTTTTATCAAGCTCAATGACAAATCGCGCTTACAACAATTTGACTGCGAAGCCTATTCTCTTGGCCAAATAAAACAACTCAATACCATTGCTTGCCCTGAAGTTATCATCACAGGCACAACCTTAGATAAAAGCTACTTAGTACTAGAATATATCCCTTTTAACCATAGCGACGTAAAAAATTGGCGGGTATTTGGTCAGCAACTAGCTCAAATGCACCAACAATCATCTCATGGCCAATTTGGTTGGCAACACGACAACTTTATTGGCAATACTATTCAACCTAACGCCTGGCAAAGTAATTGGCGAACTTTTTTTTCCGAGCAACGCATCGGTTGGCAATTACAATTACTGGCTGAAAAATCCATAAAATTAGGAGATATAGAGTTCATTATTAAAGCTTGCCACGATGCTTTATTACATCATCAGGTTTCGCCTTGCTTAGTGCATGGTGATTTATGGCTTGGAAACGTCGGATTTAGTGAAAACAATGTTTTTATTTTCGATCCTGCCAGCTACTTTGGAGATCGTGAAGTTGATATTGCCATGACAGAATTGTTTGGTCATATGCCCAATGAATTTTACCAAGGCTATCAAGATACTTATCCGTTAGATAAAGGTTATGAACAGCGAAAGTTAATTTATAATTTTTATCATACACTTAACCACGCTAACTTATTCGGCGGCGTTTATATTGATCAGGCAAAAGCAACATTAACGCGTGTTTTAGCACTTTACTAGCATAAGAGCTGGGCAATTTATTCGCACCACAAAACTAGCAATCCAGCCAAATTTGTCCATACTAAAGCTTAGGTTTCAAGGTTAATATCTAGGAGGCAACATGCCCCATAAGATTAAACAACAACGTATCGAATGCCCTAATTGTGGCCATCATATTCGTGTCGAAATTGACGCTAGTGATGGTGACCAAGATTACTATGATGAATGTCCTGCTTGTTGCATGGAAATGCACATGAATTTACATATTGATGAATATCGTCAAAAAATTCAGTTAGCGGTGTGTAGTGATAATGAGCAAATATTTTAAGCGTTTTACTCATTGAGGTTAATAATACAAATAGCCATAGTTTTAGTGGCTAAGCTTCATACGCTCAATGGTTTGAACAATCGTCATAGTTTGTTGATCAAACTCAATATTTACTTTATCGCCAACCGTCACATGTTGTAAATTTGTCCGCGCCAATGTTTCTGGTATCAAGTGCACTGAAAACAACCGACCGACTTCTGCTCCCAGCGTTAAACTGATACCGTTAATACTGATAAAGCCTTTTGCAAAAATATATTTTAGATATTCAGGCGCAACTTCAAAACGTAAAGTACAGTTATCTTCACTATCTATCCTCTCTTCACTAACCGCTTGGGTATGCACGTGACCACTCAGCATATGGCCGCCAATTTCATCACCAATTTTCAATGACCGTTCAACATTCACCTTTGAACCTATTTTGATATCAGCAAGATTTGAAACCCGCAAAGTTTCGTCAATGACATCGAAGTCGATAAAACTGTTTTCACTATCTAATCGGCCAAACTCAACCGCTGTTAAACAAACACCATTTATCGCAACACTCGCGCCAGCGTCAAGGTGAGAAATTAATGAATGTTCTACAGATATTCTCAACCTTATCGCATTATTTTTACTAATTAACGCAATTACTTCCGCTTGGGATTGCACTATACCGGTAAACATATATCATCCAGACAAAGAACTTAATTTTTGTTATTTTAGCAAGAAAATCCTGATGATATAATTACCCGAATGAACTTAAATCACTTTTTTTCCAACAGTAAAAATTTAATGAAATTGGCTTACCCAATTTTAATTGCCCAGTTGATCCAAAATTTAATGGGGTTTGCCGATACGGTGATGGCGGGTCGTGTCAGTGCAACAGACATGGCTGCTGTTGCGATTGCCAGCAGTGTTTGGCTACCACTTATATTAACGATATCAGGCTTGGTGATGGCACTGGCCAGTATCATTTCTCAATTATCAGGTGCTAAACAATTTGATGATGTCGCAAAAGCCAGCTATCAAACAGCTTGGATCGCGGTATTCTTTTCCATCATCATTATTATTCTCTACTACATTGCCACACCACTACTGATTGATTCAGTACCGCTTGAGCCCGAACTCAAACAGCTTATGTTTGATTATTTAGCTTACATAGTATGGGGCGGACCGGGCTATTGTCTTTATTTAGTATTGCGCAATTATTCAGAAGGCCTGTCTTTTACTCGCCCGACCATGATCATAAGTATTGTCGGTTTAATCATTAATATCCCCGCCAATTATATCTTTATTTATGGAGAGTTTGGCATGCCGGCGCTTGGCGGTGCAGGCTGCGGAATTGCAACCGCCATTGTTTACTGGGCTATGTTTGTTGGAATGTTAGCTTATGTTTATTATTCAAAGCATTTAAAACAAGCCCCATTATTTAAAAAATTCTATTGGCCAGAATGGTCAGAAATTAAAATAATTCTGGCATTAGGTACGCCAATAGCGTTTTCACTATTATTTGAAGTCAGCTTATTCGCAGCAGTAGCTATTTTACTCGCACCTTTTGGCGCCAGTATTGTCGCCAGCCATCAAGTAGCGATTAACTTCTCAGGGCTAGTTTTTATGGTGCCATTGAGTTTAGCGATGGCAGTAACCATTAAAGTCGGTTATGAAGTGGGCAATAAAAACTTAGAAAAAGCAAAAGATCTGTGCCGCTATTCGGTAATCTTAGGACTGATTATTGCCGTAGCAACTGCCTCCATTACGCTTTTGTTCAGCCAAGAAATTGCCGCTATTTATACCAATGACACAGAAGTGCTCGAACTCGCAGCCGGGTTAATGCTACTGGCCGCATTATTCCAATTCTCTGATGCAATTCAGGTAATATCTGCCGGAGCACTTAGAGGGTATAAAGATACTAAATCCATTTTATATATCACCTTCTTCTCATATTGGATTGTAGGATTGTCTTTTGGTTTGATCTTAGCACTAACCGATTGGGTTGCACCTGCATCAGGTCCTTACGGATTTTGGATAGGGTTTATCTCAGGGTTAACCGTAGCGGCTATATTGCTAGCATGGCGTTTAAAAGTGGTACAAAATAGATTTGACCGACAAGCGGCAATAGCAAGTTAAGCAATGTTTAAATCATAAACGGTAAAAGCTTTCGCTTAATTTGTCTTTTAAATGAGCAAAATAAACAGCAACTGACGAATTAAGCACCAAACAGTCGCAATAAGGTATAAAACTACTTGCACATGATAAAACAGATCGCTAACATAGCGCTCCGTTGAGAGTAATTAACTCAATAAGCTCGCTTAGCTCAGTTGGTTAGAGTACTTGCATGACATGCAAGGTGTCACTGGTTCGAGTCCAGTAGCGAGCACCATATTCAGGTTCGATAAGAACCTATAAAGACCGGAACAACCTCATTAACAAGGGTTTTCCGGTTTTTTTATGTCTTAAATCCAAATAAGTAGGGTCAGATACACATTAATGATTTAATGCTCAATTGATTGTTATTTCATAGTCCTGTTATCGGTATTATTTATCGAATTCAACTGACTTCAAGCTGAACAAACCCAGTAAATACAGTATTTTAAGCTCAATGATAGCTAACGTTTTTCTTTATAGGCAACGAGGGCTATTGCTCTTTCAAATCAGTTATTGAGATTAATGTGTATCTGACCCTACTTATCCGAAGCGGTACTAAAAGCGGTACTAGTTCAGCCAAAAAGCCTAAAAAAAGCTATTACATTTAATGTGTATCTGACCCTACTTATCCTAGTTTTCAGGGGTTACCTGAGTAACATCATAACAATTATTGCCAAAGTTATTAGTTGCACTGTTTTCAATAGTTGAATGGGTAATATCGTAGTTATTTTTAAGAAATTCTTTTATTTTGCCAAGTGCATGTGGGGTTTCAGCAGAGGTAAATTCTAAGCTTGCTTCAAGAAAAACCTCTTTATCATTGAGTTGCCATACATGTAAATGCCAAACTTTAGTCACCATGTCTAGACGTTCAAGATCTGCAGTTAGTTTATCAACATCAAAGTGTTCAGGAACTGCTTGCATCAAAATGATCATTGTTTGCTTAGCTAGGCTGTATCCGTGATAGATCACGTACAGTGAAATAGCGATAGTTGCTAGCAAATCAACAATATACCATTGATATAATATAATCAGGCTGCCTGCAATAATGACGACAACAGAGGCTAAAGCGTCCGATATATTATGAATAAATGCTGCTTTTAAATTGAGGTTATTTTTAGCCCCTGATTGATATGTCAGCCATGCTGTTACCGCATCTATCAGTAAGGCAATTGATGCAATCCAAACCACTATCCAACCATCGATTGGCTGCGGGTTAATAAAACTATCGAGTGCTTCATAAATAAGGTACAAGCCAACAATAATCAGTGTCGTGCTATTGATTAATGCCCCGAGTATTTCAGCTCTTTTATAACCAAATGTCATTTGACTATTGGCCGGTTTTCTCGCGATTCTTCTAGCAAAAATAGCAATTAAAATTGCGCCTGCATCACTCAAGTTATGCAGCGCATCAGCGATAAGAGAAAGGCTGCCAGAGACCAGCCCCCCAATAATTTGCACAATAGTTAATACAATATTGATAAAGACCGCGAAACTTAATTTACCGTCATGATTGTGATGATGAGAATGCGACATATTTTGTGCCTAATAAGCTTGTTTAATAACAAAGGTAATATAAAAGCCGAAGCTGTGATCTATTTTTTATTTGCATGTTAATTTTACTTTATGAATTTTTAAATAACCTTAGCAAGATATCAGAAAGTACATTTTACAATAGCATTTACGCTAACGTGCTTTAACACTTAGAACAATTTATTTTACCTAAATTTGGATTACTTGGGAGCAACATCAAGCTTTATTATAATTTCAGTATGAATCTGTATGCCTCAGTATTATAATTTGCCCCTTGGTATGTCATTTTATATTTTTACGTAATTACCAACTTGCTCACATCATCATTTTAAATTTAATCATAGGTTATTCAATGCATACGCTATCTCAGTTAAAATCTGGTGAACTCAAAGGTATTAAGCGCTTAAAAATATCTGAAAATTTAACATCATTACCTGTAGAAGTATTATCGCTAGCAGATAGCCTAGAAATACTGGACTTATCGGATAACAATTTATCAATGTTACCGGATGAACTAAGTCAATTAACCAAGCTTAAAATCATTTTTGCCTCAAATAATCTCTTTACTGTTTTACCTGAAGTACTTGGTCGCTGTGAAAATTTAGAAATGGTCGGTTTTAAGTCTAATAAAATTCAGCACGTACCGGCCAATGCTCTGCCCACTAAACTGCGTTGGTTAATATTAACGGACAATTGCATTGAAACTTTGCCTGATACGCTAGGCGAACGACCAAGGCTGCAAAAACTAGCATTAGCTGGAAATAAACTGACTCGTCTGCCGTTAACTATGGCTAAGTTATCTAATCTTGAGTTATTGCGTATTTCTGCCAATAATTTAACCGAATGTCCAGAGCAGTTATTACGATTACCTAAGCTTGCTTGGTTCGCTTTTTCAGGCAACCCATTTAGCCAATCAACGATAAATATAGCGTCAGTGCCTGTGCTGTCTTCTACCAGTTTCAAACTGCATAACATTTTAGGCAAAGGTGCATCTGGTATTATCTCTAAAGCAACATGGACTGAAACTTCTCCTGAGTTTCCTGATGAAGTTGCGGTAAAGGTATTTAAAGGTAAAGTTACCAGTGATGGTTACCCTGAAGATGAGTTACAAGCGTGTTTAAAAACTGGCAGTCACAAAAACCTTATTAGCCCCTTAGCACAGGTCAATGAAGAAGACTGTCTCGCGCTGATCATGACTTTAATACCTGAACACTACAAAAACTTAGGCTTACCACCAACTTTAAAAACCTGTACACGTGATACCTTCGATACAGATTTCACTTTAAGCATTGAGCAAATTGAAAAAATTGTCGTTCAAATGAGCGAAGTATTCCAACATTTACATGACAACAAAGTGTGTCATGGCGATTTGTACGCACACAATACGTTATTTGATGAAGACGCTAACATTATTTTTGGCGACTTTGGTGCTGCTTCTATGTATCACATGTTAAGTAACGAACAGCAAATATTAATCAAGTCGATTGAACGTCGCGCCTTAAATTACTTCATTGAAGATTTATTAAGTACTTGTCAACAAAGCGATAGGCAAAGTCCTGAGTTTATTAGCATTAAGCAAAAGCTTGAACATAGCTAAAATCTAAACCAAAACAGCCTAAAGCATCGTTTAAGAATAAGTTTTAAATTAAACAACGTAATAACAAAAATTATTAATGAGTTATCACCTCTGCTTGTTATAATGTCGATATAGCCCATTACAAAAATTACTATGAATTACACTTCAGTTGACGATTTAAAAAACGCTTGGATATTCAAGCATAAAAGCTTACCCATTAGCGACAGCGATAAAGCTAAAATAAAGCCGATGGCAAGCAATCGAGCAAAAGTGCTTTGGGATGGAGCAATCAGTAAACAAGTTGATCACCCTGACTTTTTTAAAAAAGGCGACTGGCCAGAAAATACGAATTCATGGTCTGACAGTGGTAAATGGGAATCCGTTTGGGATAGTGAAGAAACATTATTGCCAGAGTTGATTTTAAGCCATTTAACTTGGGACAATAATACCGTTGTATACTATTGTAGTGCCCGCGATAACGTAATTGAAACCACTTGGGCGGTGTTCAAACGCTGTTGGAAAAACTTTTTATTTATGGATGATGGCGCCATTCTCATTGGTAAAAAACGCACTGAGGCTGTGCAATTTCTTTCAACGGGTTATTTCAAATTAGGCAATAAACCAAGTTAGAAAATATTATTTTTCGGGCTAACAACATAGAATAACTACGGCAAAATGGAGGACATTACGTGCTCCATTTCTCTAACTTTTCCCAGTTTACTACTATAACTTTTATTTTTAACTCATAACCTGAGCTAAACCCTCTGAGCAAGCCTTATAAAATTAACGCGGCGGCCACGCCAAAAACCATTAGAGGCAAATTATAGTGAATAAAGGTTGGCACAACACTATCCCAAATATGGTTATGTTGACCATCAACATTTAAACCAGCCGTTGGGCCTAACGTTGAGTCTGATGCTGGCGAACCCGCATCTCCTAACGCTGCTGCTGTGCCAACTAAAGCGACAATAGCTAAAGGAGAAAAGTTTAACTGCAGCGCTAGCGGCACATAAATAGCAGCAATAATAGGTATTGTGGAAAATGAAGAACCAATGCCGATAGTAATAAACAACCCAACCGACAACATCAAAATAGCAGCAATCAGTTTACTATCGCCCATCATGCCTACAGATGCTGACACTAAGGTATTTATATCCCCGGTTGTACGTAGAACTTCCGCAAAGCCGCCAGCAGCAATCATTATAAAGCCTATCATGGCCATCATGCGCATACCTTGGGTAAAAATATCGTCCGAGTCTTGCCATTTTAATGTGCCACTTAATAAGAATACTAAAAAGCCTGCTACGCCACCGTAAATCATAGAATGGGTGGCTATTTGAATAGAAAAAGCTAAAACAATCGCAACAACCGCTACAGCTACGGTTTTACCGCAATATGGTGTATCACTTTCTTCCTCAATACCTTCTACTTTCTCAAGCTTCTCAAGATCATATTCTCGTTTATGACGATAACTGAAAAACACAGCAATTAACAAACCTACCAGCATGCCGGCAGCAGGAATTAACATTGCCATAGCGGCATTAATCCCCTGAGTTTGCATACCGTTTTGTTCGATGTTTGCGAGTAAAATATCATTTAAAAATATTGCGCCGAACCCCACAGGAAAGAACATATACGGGCTGACCAAACCAAAAGTTAATATACAGGCGATTAACCGTCGATCAATCTGCATTTTTGTCATCATAAATAACAACGGTGGCACAATAATAGGGATAAAAGCGATATGAATCGGAATAATGTTTTGTGAAGAAAAAGCCACTAATAATAAGAAACCTAAAACAAAATACTTTATTTTTTGGCTTTGGCGACTGTCGGTGACAGTGCCGAGTTTTTTAGTTATTTTACCAGCAAACATCGCAGGCAAACCCGATTTAGATATTGTTGCAGCAAAAGCGCCAAGCAGTGCATAACTTAAAGCTGTTCTTCCACCTGCACCAATGCCAGTGTTAAAAGCGTCAATAGTTTCAGTAATATTTAGACCGCCGACTACACCGGCAAAAATTGATGAAAGTAACAGCGATATTACGACGTTAACGCGTAACAAACTTAAACTTAACATCAATAAAATTGAAGCTAAAACTGCATTGAGTATGGCGGTATCCGTACTCATAGACTCATAAACCATATAAATAATAGCGATCACGAGTAATGCGAGTACCGATTTATTGCCTGATTCCACTGCTAACTCTTTTTTTACCATATTATTATTTTCCATAAAAAGTTTTACGGGCTGAATCAGATAAAGCAACACCTGGCTTATTATTGTATGCAAGCACCACCATCATTCGGGTAATATCACCGATGGTAGGTGTGACACGATGTATAGCGTTACGTCCTCGAAATAACACCAAATCACCCGGCTCTATAGAAAGTACATTAGGTGTAGTATCCCCTGAAAGCACTTTTTCAACACCAGAAAAATTCATTTCGCCGCGGTCGGCATCTCTTACGTCTCTGACATATTGAAATTCTCCACCAGCTTCAGGCTTTTGGATCATTAATGTAGTAGCAAATGAAGAGTTATCAAAATGCCAACCTAGCTCTTGCCCTGCACTTGCGTAATGTAGATTTATAGACGAATAGTCATCATCATAACTATAAAGGCCTGATTCATTTAACACTTCTTTTAAAAAATCACGGAAAACTTCACTATCATACAAGGTGCGAAGTACTGAATCAGTGGATATCTGTTCATCATTAATACAACCTTTACTAGAGTTTACCAACTGATTTCTAATGTGCTCTGGGGGGTAACTGGGGTCTGAATCACTAATATAAACATTATGTTGCTGGTTGGTATAAAACGCTAAATTTTGTTTCGCTTCCCCTTCGAGCCTAATTTGCTTTAAAGCTTGTAATGTTATAAAACTTTTAATTACTATCGCGCCATCACGCTCCAGCGTTTCTTTACATCTTTGTTTGTAAGACGGGTCAGTAATTTGATTTAATTCAAGGTTTATAACTTCAGCAAGCTTCATTATCTTTCTCCGTTTTGAAAGAAATATTGATTAAATGCGTATTTCTTTACAGTAAATTATTAGCGAAAAAAACATTTTAGGATGATTCCATTATCTGCCGTTTTAGGTGAAGCACAATACAGCAATATTGTAATTCACTTTTACTGGTTGGTAATAATAGCGCTAACTTTATCTCAGTGTTAACAGTGATTAACAATAAAGATGAACAATACTATGATGAAATACGGTGATAAAAACAGCTTTAACATACATAAACATACTAAAAGCTAAGCTGTTGAAATTTAGATAAGTTCAGACTTTTACTCGTTCATATACAGTACAAAAAACATGAATTTTAAATATAAAAAAGGGAAGTAAACTTCCCTTGACTTAATGCCGTTAAATCAGGCTTTGCAATTATTTTGCTGATTTACACGTTAGCTTTTGGCTTCTTCAGGGGGAGCATCTTCACTTGATAACAACACGGCAAACCAACGCCCTTCTGAGGAATTCTCTAACGCTATTTTGATCACCATCGTCAGTGGCACCGACAATAACATGCCGACAGTACCGAGCAACCAGCCCCAAAATATTAATGAAATAAATACCACTAAAGTAGATAAGCCCAACCCGCGTCCTAAATAACGTGGTTCAACCACATTGCCCATCACGGTGTTAATGGTTAAGTAGCCTAAACCAATAAATCCTGCCGCAGCAGGCCCTAATTGTAAAACCGCTAGTGACATCGCAGGAACGGCAGCGATTATTGAACCAATGTTAGGGATATAATTCAGTAGAAAAGCTAATACCCCCCACAATAAGAAAAAATCTAATCCAAAAGCCCATAGCATCAAAGACACACAAATACCGGTGGCAATACTCACTAATGTTTTTATCGCAAGGTAGTTATTAACTGATGCTAAGAACTGATCGATTTGTTTAATCCGCGCTTGTGGATCATCCAACGCTAAATGTAGTTTATGTGAAACCGAAGACGCTTCAAACAACATAAAAATTACAGTGATAATGATCAAAAATAGGTTGGCCATAACACCACCTAAACCACTAAGCATTTTAGCCGCTAAGCCCATTGCTGCGCTTGGATCGAAGTACTCAATTAATAATTCTGACGAAATAATGATATTGTAAGTATCTAATTGTTGAGTGAACCAAATAAGTTGATCTTGCAGCTGAGCACGGTAAACCGGTATCAGTAATGACAATTCATTTAATGAATTACCAACCAGGCCTGCAAGTGACATAGCAATAGAGACAAAAATAACAATAACAAAAATAACCGCAATTGGTTTTGGAATTTTGTATTTTGCTGCCTTGACTACTAACGGGTTACAAATAATGGCAATAAATGCCGATAATAAAAATGGCACCAACAGTGTTGCCGCTGTTTTAATACCGGCTAACACGATAAATAATGCTGCAGTGACTAATAAAAACTTCACTGCCCCTTCCGATTTTGCTTGTAAACCCATTTTCTCTACCTTGAGTATTAATTATTATTAGTTTTATAAAACTATAAGTGATTTCATAGCGTTACTAAAGCCTTAAAGCGCTGTATCACCATCATAAAGCTATTACATAGTTCTACGGATCAACGTCACACTTGATAAATTAAGCAAACGCCAACAACTTAACATGCCTATCAAGCCTACAAAAAATGCGCCAGCGCCAATTCCTACCAACCAATATTGGAAGTGAAAACTGCCTGCCATGTTAAATACTTGGCTTTGTAAAATATAAACAGCGATTTCCATGCCTATACTGGCCATTAAACCGGCAATTCCCCCTAAAGCGACAAATTCAAAAAGTACGCTATTTCGCAGTAAACCACCGCGAGCACCTAAGGTACGTAAAATGGCTAACTCTCGCTCTCTTTCTTCCATACTGGCTTGTACTTGGGCAATTAACACTAAACTACCGGCAAGCACCACTAAAATAAGAATTAACTGAATAGCCACGGAGACTTGCTCGATAATATTATTCAGCTGCGCCATAATAGCGGCAAAATCCATTAACGTTATTGTTGGAAAATCTGCCATAAAGCGATAAACCATATCTCGGTCTTGATCAGATATCGACCATGCTGAAATTGAAGTCGTCGGAAATTGCTCAAGAACACTTTGGTTAAAAACCATAATGAAATTTAACTGACGACTTTGCCAGTTTACCTGACGAATACTGGTCACCGGTACAGTGAATTCGTCTGAGCCTAAGGTAAAGGTTAACTCATCACCTAATTTTATCTCTAAACGTTCGGCTATGTTGCTTTCAATTGATACTTGAGGTTTATCTTCGCCAACTTGCCACCACTGACCCGCAATAATTTCATTTTCTTCGGGTAATTCAGTGCGCCAAGTTAAGCCAAGCTCTCGGCCCATGCCCTGCCTACTTTTTTTCTGTGCTGTTTTTTTAGCGGCTTGTTTTTCCTTGCTGGCAGAGGCAGCTTCGCTTGGCTCTTGGATATCTTCTTTAGCTTCATCGACAGTCTTTATGCCATTTATTGCCGATAAGCGGCCACGATAAACATGATAAAAGCCTTGATTAGCAATATCGTTCTGTTCAGCAAACTGTTTTAGTGGTGCTATTTGCGCTTCACTAATATTGATTAAATAATGGTTAGGGGTTCCTTCGGGAAATTGTTGTTCCCATTCCGACAATATAGAGCTTTTCATTACGGTAATTAATAACAACAATTTAATGGCGATTGTAAAGCTAACTAGCTGAACACTGTTTTCACTGGCGCGGCGCTTTAAATTTGCTAATGCCAAATGCCAAGACTTACCGGCTTTAGTGCCAACACTTCGCCCTGCACTCATCAAACCTTTGCCAAATAACAGTAGAATAAACGAAACAAAGACACCACCGAGTAATAAGGCGGCGCTCATGATTAGATCTTGACTAAAAATAAACAACAGCAGAAACAACGCCAACAGCGGCGGCAGTTGATGCCAGCCCAAACGTGCTACTTTATTCTGGCTAAAGCCGCGAATAACGTTTAATGGTGAGCTTTGCACTAAGGTCATAATAGGATGAATAGCAAAGGCAATAGCGCACAATAGGCCGGTAAAAATGGCGGTTAAAAATGGCACAAAAGTTAGTGGCGAATCTGCTAGCGATAAATAACTAGCGATAGCATTTACCCCCAACAACATTAAACCATAGCCGACCAGTAACCCGGTTGCGATGCTTAAACAACTCAGTAAGGTCCAATGTAAGCAGTAAAGTTTCCTGACATGCGAGATAGTCGCCCCCAGCGCTTTAAATATCGACACTGTAGATTGATGACGTTGACCATAACGTCTACTCGCCACAGCGACTGCTACTGCCGCTAGCACAATGCCTAGCATGCTAGCTAACGATAAAAATTTCTCTGCGGTATCAAGTATTCTAGATAATCGATTTTGTGCGGCCTTGGCATCATACCAACGCTGAGCTTCATTAATTTGTGGCTTTATCCAGTCTTCGAACGTTTCAATCGCTTGTGTTTCACCAGCAAATAAGTATTTGTATGTAATGCGACTGCCGGGCTGAATTAGTTCAGTTTTAGCCATATCGTTGATATTTAAAATTACAGTTGGGCCAGCAATAAAAGCGCGATATGAACGATCAGGAATATCAGTTACCACACCAGCAATAGTAAGCGGAGCAACACCGATTTCAATGACGTCGCCAATATTTACGCCTAAGCGACTTAATAAGCTTGGCTCAACCCAAACCGTACCTGGTTTTGGCGCATTTGCTACAACACTTTCGGTTTGTGTCAATGATGTTTTGATTCTCAACTCGCCCCTAAGCGGATATGTTTCAGACACCGCATCAAGTTCGCTGAGTAACATATTATCACCGGCAAACGCCATCGATTCGGTTTCAATTTTACGGGCAGTTTTTAGTGCTAATGACTGACTTTTATCAAGAATATGGCTGTCAATCTCAGATGACATTCTTAAAACCCGATCAGCCCCGATGGTATTAGTACTGTTAGCGACTATCGCGTGTTTGATTTGACCTGAAAAACCGGTTAATGAAAATACTGTTGCAACAGCTAAGACAATCGCAAGAAAAATAATGGTCAGTTCACCACGGCGTAATTCATGATGTAACAAGCGAAGTGATTGAGTAAACCACATGGTTGAGGCTTTATGATTATCAGTTTTCATTATTAACCTACTTCAGACGCGGTGTTTTCTACAGCTTTGCTTTCGGCGGCAGAATCAGCAACCTGAGTAGCTTCAACAGATGAATGTTCAGTTGTAACAGCTTGCTCTACAGATGTTTCAGTTAATACACCGCTGTCCATTTCCACTTGGCGCTGACACCTCGCGGCAAGCTTAGCATCATGAGTAACTAACACTAACGTTGTGCCTTCTTTAGCATTTAAATCAAATATTAGGTCGGTAATATGTTGCCCAGTTTTACTATCAAGATTACCGGTAGGTTCATCAGCAAATAAAATATCAGGTTTAGCAATAAAAGCCCGAGCAATGGCAACGCGTTGTTGTTCTCCACCAGAAAGTTGAGAAGGATAATGATCTAATCGATCAGACAAACCAACTTGAGCAAGTAAAGCCTCTCCGCGCGCTTGAGCATCCGGTAAGTTAGCTAACTCAGCAGGTAACATGACATTTTCAAGGGCTGTTAAACTATTAATAAGTAAAAACTGCTGAAAAATAAAGCCAACATGTTGTGCCCGAACGTGACTACGTTGTTCTTCATTAAACTGGTGTAATGGCTGGTTTTTAAGATACACTTGTCCGGAGCTTGGTAAATCCAAGCCCGCTAGAATTGATAGTAATGTTGTTTTACCTGAACCTGATGAGCCAACAATAGCAATTGACTCTCCTGCGGTAACGGTTAAATTAATCGCTTGAAGTAAGGCTAGAGTTTTATCTTCAACTTGTACTGATTTAGTTAAGTTTTTAACGCTTAAAATACTCTCGGAATTTACATGCATGAAAATTTATCCACTTTTTATATTATTTTTTAGTTTACTCGTTACCTCAGCAGTGAACGCCAGTGCCACTGTTCAAGATAAACAAACCAATACGGTTGAAGACAACATAAGTATCACTTCAGTCCGCAATATTTTACTTTTAGGTGATAGTATCAGCGCAAGTTATGGGATGAAACCCACACAAGGCTGGGTTCATTTGCTCAATGAAACACTTATCCAACAAAAACAACCTTACACAATAATAAATGCCAGTGTTAGTGGTGAAACGACCAGTGGCGGATTATCTAGGCTAGCAGGCATTTTAGCTCATGAAAAGGTCGATCATTTACTGATTGAATTAGGCGGAAACGACGGTTTGCGAGGTTATTCACCTAAGTTAATTAAAAACAACTTGTTACAAATGGTTCGATTAGCCCAAGAAAAAAACATTAGCGTTTCGATGATTCAAATAAAAATAACGCCAAACTATGGCCCAAGATATAATAAAATGTTTGAGCAAGTTTTTGAAGAGGTGGCAAAAGAAAGCGAAATTACTCTGCTACCTTTTTTCATGGAAGACATCGCTGTCGATAAAAACCTGATGCAATCTGACGGTATTCACCCTAACGCAAAAGCACAACCGCTCATTGCTGACTATGTTGAGCAGCAACTTAAAACAATCATGGCAATGGAGCCTTAATTAATTATGGAATTTATTTGGATTGGCTTTGCTTTTATTTGTGGTTTATTAACTAAATTAATCGCCTTACCTCCTTCTATTGGTTATTTAGCCGCAGGCTTTATTCTGAATGCTTTAGGCTACCAAGCCGATAGCATGGTTTCTGTTTTAGCCGATGTAGGCATTACCCTAATGCTTTTTACTATCGGACTTAAATTAAATATAAAAGATTTAATTAAGCCTGAAGTATCCGTCGGTAGCGTCAGCCATAGCCTTTTATGGCTCATTACTGGAGTGGCACTTTTAAAAATTGTCGCCATGCTAAGTGTTGTTTTTGTAAGTGAGTTAAGCCTTGCGACATCTGCATTGATTGTCTTTGCGCTAAGTTTTAGTAGCACGGTATGTGTTGTTAAGCTTTTAGAAGACCATGGTGAAATGCGAACTCGTCACGGCAAGCTCGGTATTGGTATTTTGGTGATGCAGGATATTTTTGCCGTCATATTTTTAGTGGTAGCTACCGGTAAAATACCTAGTCCTTGGGTAGCATTATTACTGTTATTAATCCCTTTAAAGCCCTATATACATAAAGCAATAGATAAAGCAGGCCATGGCGAACTTATCCCCCTAATGGGATTTTTTCTGGCCTTTGGTGCTTATGAATTATTTGAATTATTCCATGTCAAAGGTGACTTGGGCGCACTCTTAGCCGGCATGTATTTGGCAACGCATACTAAGGCAAGTGAGATCACTAAGTCTTTATTAAGTTTTAAAGATATATTTTTAATTGGCTTTTTCTTATCTATCGGCTTTACTGCCCTACCCACACTTGAAATGCTTGCGATAGCGACAGGGTTAACCTTGTTACTGCCGATTAAGTTTTTGTTATTCTTCTTTATCTTAGTCAAACTAAATGTCAGAGGACGAACGGCATTTTTATCGGCTTTAGCATTAAGTAACTTCAGTGAGTTTGGACTGATTGTTGCTGCTATTAGCACTAAGTCGGGCTGGTTATCATCTGAATGGTTGGTGATCTTGTCATTAGCCGTTTCATTATCTTTTATCATGACAAATGTACTTTATAACTATGCTCACGACTTCTTTGCTGTTAATAAAGAAAAGTTTAAGCGCTTTGAAAGTAATAAACCTTTGCATGAAGATAAGTTTGTTCAACCTTGTGAAGCCCCTATTGCCATTATTGGTATGGGCCGAGTAGGAATGGGTGCCTACAATGCCTTAAATGCACAAGTAGGTAAGCAAGTCTGGGGCTTAGATGCCGATAAAGATAAAGTGAAATGGTTAAATGAAAACGGTATTCAAGCTTACTTAGGTGACGCAGAAGATGCCGATTTCTGGGAGAAACTTGACCTCAACACCATTGAACTAATTCTTTTAGCCCTGCCTTCAGTGCAAGATATTATGAATATTACTGGGCAAATAAAGCGCACTAATTACTCAGGAAAAATAGCGGCTATTGCTCGCTATGATGATGAAAGAGTCGCGATAGAAAGTTATGGTGTAGATAAGGTTTTTAACTTCTATACTGAAGCTGGTGTCGGTTTCGCTGAAGAAAGTATGAGCTTAGTGAATAATATTAACATCAAGAAGCTCTAAGCAACCCTGTCATAAGCTTTATTAAACCTTAGTGGAGTTTATGGCGGTAATTTTTAAATAGACACAACCTTTCGCTGATTCTGATAGCACTACTCGAATGATTGAAGAAGCCTTAAATTCTAGGCATAAAAAAACCGACATAAGTCGGTTTTTTTATTTCACTTTTAAGCACCTGCTATTTACTAAAAGTAAAATAATAAGTGGCATCCCTAAGGGGATTCGAACCCCTGTTACCGCCGTGAAAGGGCGGTGTCCTAGGCCTCTAGACGATAGGGACACTAAAACAATGTAATTATAGTGTAATACACTACATCACGTTTTGTATCTGATTGTTAAACAATAAAACTTATCATTTAATAATCTAAGTTAATGGTGGCATCCCTAAGGGGATTCGAACCCCTGTTACCGCCGTGAAAGGGCGGTGTCCTAGGCCTCTAGACGATAGGGACACATCAATACCAAATGAAATACTTAATTATAATGTTATTGTAAAAAGCTCTAGCCTAGTGAACTTATAATAACGTTATATATTCCATAGTATGTGTCAAAAACACTTACCATAAACTTGTCTAACAAAAAATGAGTGGCATCCCTAAGGGGATTCGAACCCCTGTTACCGCCGTGAAAGGGCGGTGTCCTAGGCCTCTAGACGATAGGGACACATTATAAACTCGAAACACTTAGTATAATAAAACCGTATAAAGCTCTAGCCTAGTGAACTTATGATCTACATTATATATTTCTTGTTTGTGTCAAAAACACGAACTCATTTTCTTTTTTACTTCCGTAGAAGTCTTCCGAAGAAGTGGCATCCCTAAGGGGATTCGAACCCCTGTTACCGCCGTGAAAGGGCGGTGTCCTAGGCCTCTAGACGATAGGGACACTAAAACGATAAAATAAAACTTAAATATCTTTATTTTTGTAGTCCGACAATCAAATTGACTTATCCAACTACTTTTATCTTTTTAACTATCTTTAATACTGTTAAAAACAGCGTTAAATAATATTGGTGGAGCTATGCGGGATCGAACCGCAGACCTCTTCGCTGCCAGCGAAGCGCTCTCCCAGCTGAGCTATAGCCCCACATAGATATAAAATAAGTGGCCTAATACTTACCTTAATCCGTTGCCCAACAAATAATCGAGTTACTCGTTGAAAGCGAGGCGCATTCTAAGCAGCGACCAAGATACTGTCAACCCTTATTTTAGATAATGGGCCATTTTTTTGAAAGATTTCATTCAACTGATTACTTATAGAACAAGTTGACTAAATTTTGTCTCAATATCAGTTTAAAGCAATAAAAAAACTTTTCGTCATAAGCGTTTAAATCCCCCCTAATTGCGATAAACTTTCCAACTCTCTCCTATTAATCACGCACTTGACTTACATAAGACTTTAGAAACTAGCCCTGACTACTTTATTTATCTTAAAATTAGGGGTATGGTTAGAGCTCACTTCAAGAAAATAATAATTATATGCAGCTAAAAGAGCTCAATGTTGTTGCTATTGGTGGTGGACACGGCCTAGGACGTGTACTTTCTACCCTTTCCTTTTTAGGAAATCAGCTTACAGGTATTGTTACCACTACTGATAATGGTGGTTCAACTGGCCGATTAAGAAAACGTAGTAGCTCTATTGCATGGGGAGATTTACGTAATTGTCTAACCCAGTTGGTTGATGAAAAATCAGTAGGTAGCCAGTTATTCGATTTTCGCTTCGATGGTGGTGACGAATTAGGCGGCCACAATCTCGGTAATTTAATTTTATATGGTTTAGGCCAAATTCAGTCTCGCCCTCTTGAGTCTATCAAATTGGTTCGCCGATTATTACGCGTTAAAACCCCAGTGTTACCGATGTCAGAAACACCGACGGACTTAATGGCATTTTATCCAGAAGGTCTTTGCCGTGTTGGTGAAATGTCCGTTGATAAAATGTCGATGATGCCAAAAAGCTTAATGCTAGCCCCATTAGTTAAAACGCTGCCAAGCTGTATTGATGCCATACTTAATGCCGATTTAATCATTTTAGGCCCTGGTAGCTTCCTTACCAGTGTCATGCCACCATTATTGGTGCGAGATATAAGCAACGCTTTAGAACAAACTAACGCTCATCGTGTGTTTATCGATAATATTGTTGCTGAAGATAGTCCTGCCGCTAATTTGTCATTGGATGAAAAACTAGCTTGGATTGAAGAAAACATTGGTTCATTGCCTATTGATAGCGCAATTTGTCACGACTTTTCTATAACATCAGAACGAGTTGATGTTTGCCATCACAACTTAAGCAGTGACACTGTTTCGCATTATCACAGTAGAGATAAACTCATCGCCGCCTTAAATGCGTGTATTTCAAAAGCGAGCAATAGCGTTAAAACTAATGCAGATGCAGCCAAAGCAAGCTAGCTTTAGAGTTGACACAATTAGCTAATCTCTTCGTTAACTAACGTATTTGTAAAAAATCATAAAAAAGCCAACGACATAAGCGTTGGCTATTTTTTACGATAGGGATTCTTTAATAATTACTTATGCTTTTCATCTTCACTAATACGACTCGCAACTGCGCCCATTTGGCCTTTATATTTAGCATTATCACGCTTGTTATAAGGTCTTACAGCACTTGACGACATAGTTTCAAAGTTTAGCGCTGCAATGGTCATTTTCGGTCTTAACGCTAACGGTAATTTACCGCTATTATAAAACTCTAGTACGATTTGACCTGACCAGCCAGGATCGATTCTGTGGGCTGTTACGTGTACCATTAAGCCTAAACGCGCCAATGATGAACGACCATCTAACCAGCCAACAATATTATCCGGTAACGTAACTGACTCATAAGTAACCGCTAAAGCTAATTCACCAGGATGTAGGAAAAACGCTTCACCATCAGGAATAAAAATTTCATCACTCATTACCGAATTCATTGCTTTTTGCATTGCATCTTTCGGTCCGCTTAAGTCGATATAAGGCGCAGCATGGACTTGAAAAACACGAAACTCATTCCCTAAACGTATATCCACACTGACGCCTGAAATCATACTGCTATCGGGGGTGGGCGATATTGCGATTTGTCCTTGGCGAATACTTTCTTCTATATCTTGGTCACTCAATCTCATGATTATTCTTCTTAGGCTCAGTTGTGTTATCAAGCAACTAATGTATTAGTGCTGTTGATATAATGGAGCTAAAAAACAACGTTGTTCCTTAGCTCTTAAAATTAACTCAAATTTTTCAGTTTTTAACTTCAACAACCTCAGCTGTTGTTGGGCTGCGCATGTCGAGTTGATAGAATAACTGTGCAGCGACATTGCGCGCTAGTTTACGATATTGTAGCGCTAATTCTCCAGTGCTATTTTCATTAATTGCACAACTTCCGCTGTCAGCATCTTCTCGTATACGAATATCTAAAGGTAACTGTCCAAGTAATTGGGTGTTTGCATTATCAGCAATACGCTTACCACCACCTTGACCAAATAAATGTGATTGATGGCCGCAGTTTTCACAGAGGTGATAACTCATATTTTCGATAATACCCAATACTGGCAGTTTTACCTGCTCAAACATCGCCATCCCTTTAATCGCGTCAGCTAATGCTATATCTTGTGGCGTTGTGATCACCACTGCGCCGGCTACAGGGACTTGTTGCGCCAAAGTAAGTTGAATATCTCCCGTTCCTGGTGGCATATCGACAATTAAGTAGTCAACATCTGGCCAATCAGTTTCATTAAGTAATTGAGAAAACGCTCGACTGGCCATCGGCCCTCGCCACACAGTAGCATCTGCATCATCAACGAGAAAACCCAACGACATTGCAGCTAAACCATTGACTTCAAGTGGGGTCATAAACTTGCCATCAGTTGAAGTAGGTTTGGCTCCTTTTCGCCCTAGCATTGTTGGAATTGAAGGACCATAAATATCAGCATCTAAGATACCAACATGACAACCTTCAGCAATCAAACCATAGGCTAAATTTACCGCGGTGGTGGATTTACCCACCCCGCCTTTACCAGAAGACACCGCAATAATATTTTTAACACCTTTTATCTGGTGCTGCCTGATGGGTTGAACCTGATATTGAACATCGAAATTTACTTGTTGCTCAACTAATGTCGTTAATTGCTCTGCTATATCGAGTAATTCGCCATCACAAGGAAAGGGTAATTCCATGTTAATAACAAGCTGCTTTTTAGTTTGAACAAAGTTGATCGTTTGAGCAATATTGACTAGCCCAAAAGGGAAAGATTCTGAGCGATAATCATCCAGAAAAGCACGGATAGTTTTTTCGCTTTCAGCGTCGACTTCAATTTGAGATAACTTATTTTTGGAAAAGAAATTTGATAACATGTTTAAAACGCACTTTTATCTAGCCTTTATTGACATAAAGACGATAATTCTTAATGAAAAGTATCAACAAATTCTGTACCATTCTCTGCATAATTACCACCAATAATATGTAAACTTTATATGTCTTTATCAAAGTCATCTGTATCATCAGCAGATAAGCGTAAAATTTTAGTTACTTGTGCCCTTCCTTATGCGAACGGTTCAATTCATCTTGGCCATTTATTAGAGCATATTCAAACTGATATTTGGGTTCGTTTCCAGCGTATGCGTGGCCACGAAACTTACTTTGTTTGTGCCGACGATGCCCATGGAACACCGATCATGCTTAAAGCGCAAGAGCTTGGCATAACACCAGAAGAAATGATCAAAGGTGTGCGTGAAGAGCGTATTAAAGAATTTAGTGACTTCCACATTAGTTTTGATAATTACCACACAACACATAGCGATGAAAACAAAGAGTACTCTGAAAAAATTTACAACAGTTTACATGCCAAAGGTCATATTAAAACCCGCACAATTTCTCAGTTATATGATCCTGAAAAAGGCATGTTCTTAGCTGACAGGTTTGTAAAAGGTACTTGTCCGAAGTGTAAAAGTGAAGATGAAAATGGTGATAGCTGTGATAACTGTGGTGCAACTTATTCACCAACTGAAGTGCTTAACCCACGCTCAGCTATTTCAGGTGCTACACCGATATTAAAAGATTCTGAACATTACTTCTTTGACTTACCTGCTTTTGAGTCAATGTTAGCAGACTGGATACGCAGTGGCACATTGCAAGAAGAAGTAGCAAATAAACTTAGCGAATGGTTCGAACAAGGTTTAAAACAGTGGGATATTAGCCGTGACGCACCTTATTTTGGTTTTGAAATACCGAATGCTCCGGGTAAATTCTTCTATGTTTGGTTAGATGCACCTATTGGTTATATGGGCAGCTTTAAAAACCTATGTGATAGAGACTCAAGTATCGATTTTGACAGCTTCTGGAATAAAAATTCAGACGCTGAGCTTTATCACTTTATCGGTAAGGACATTATTAACTTCCACAGCCTGTTTTGGCCAGCCATGTTAGAAGGCGCTGATTTCCGCAAGCCTACCGCTGTTTTCGCTCATGGTTTTGTTACCGTGAACGGAGAGAAAATGTCTAAATCTAAAGGTACATTTGTTAAAGCAAGTACCTATTTAGCGCATTTAAACCCAGAGTATTTACGTTATTACTACGCAACTAAACTAACCCACAAAATTGATGACTTAGATTTAAATCTTGAAGACTTCGTACAGCGTGTTAACTCTGACTTAGTCGGTAAAGTGGTTAATATCGCTTCTCGTTGTGCAAGTTTTATCACTAAACGTTTTGATGGCATGTTATCAACGAACATTGAAAACCAGGCTTTAGCTGATGAAGTAATGAATGCAGGTGACAGCATTGCGGCCCATTATGAAGCTCGTGATTTCGGCCGTGGTATGCGTGAAATTATGGCACTTGCTGACAAAGTGAATGAATATATTGCGATAAAAGAACCTTGGCAGTTAGTTAAAGACGAAACTAAGCAGCAAGAAGTACAAGATATCTGTTCATTAGGTATCAATATGTTCCGTACTTTGATGATTTATTTAAAGCCAGTATTACCTGTTTTAGCCGACAGCACAGCTGAATTTTTAAATGATGAGTTAATTTGGGAAGGTCATAAAACTCTATTAACCGATCATAAAATCAACAAGTTTAAAGCCTTATTGCAACGTGTTGACATGGATAAAGTTAATGCCATGACTGACGCTTCTAAAGAAAATTTACTGTCAAAAGAAGCCGCTGAAGTACCAGAGAAAAAGAACAAGAAAGCTAAAAAAGAAAAGATTGTTGATAACAGTGCTGCGTTAAATGATCCTTTAGGCAGTGACCCTATCAGTGAAGAAATTCAATTTGATGACTTTGCTAAAATAGACTTACGCATTGCAAAAATAATCAACGCTGAACATGTTGAAAAAGCGGATAAGCTACTTAAATTAACCTTAGCCCTTGATGATCAAGAAAACGGCGAAACTAGACAGGTATTTGCAGGCATAAAATCAGCTTATCAACCTGAAGATCTCATTGGAAAACTTACCGTCATGGTGGCTAATTTAGCACCACGTAAAATGCGTTTTGGCATGTCAGAAGGCATGGTTTTAGCCGCAGGACCTGGTGGTAAAGACTTATGGATACTTAATCCAGACGATGGCGCACAAGCGGGTATGCGTGTTAAATAGCTTTAAGCCATCACAATAACGTCAGATAATATAAAGGCAAACCCTAAATTCTAAACTGGGTTTGCCTTTTTAATATCACCAATGCTTAACTTCAATATAAAAAGTAGCCACCAACACTTAAATGCTCAAATAGATGTCCATAATGAAACTTAACAAAATACCTTTATCAACGCGTATTCTAATTGCCATGGCAATTGGACTTATCATTGGCAGTTTTAACGCTCCATTATATTCCATGGTAAGCCACCTAGCTGACGCCTTTGTGATGTTGTTACAAATGACAGCTCTGCCTTATATTTCGTTATCGTTAATTGTCGGTATTGGCGGATTATCTGCCGGCAAAGCAAAATCAGCACTCAAAAGCACCTTGATATTGATCGTTTTATTAATGGCCTTAATGTTATGTTTTATTTTAATGGCACCATTATCTTTTCCTAATTGGCAAACCGCTGAGTTCTATAGTGCCAACACCATTAAAGTCAGCAAAGAATTTAATTTAATTGAATTATTTGTGCCGTCAAATCCCTTCAATGCTTTTGCTAATGCGATAATTCCTTCCGTGGTATTTTTTAGCGTGTTTGTTGGTATTGGCTTAATGCCGATTAAAAATAAACGCGTAACGTTAGCCGTACTCAGCAACTTAAAACAGTCTATTAGTAATGTCAGTAGTTTAGTTATGCGCTTTGCCCCAATTGGTATATTTTGTATTGGTTGGCGCGCTTCATCAACACTTGATGCCTCTCAACTCGATGGCTTAATGATTTATGTCGCTAGCGCCTTAGTATTAGTTATATTACTCACTTTTGTGGTTTTTCCAGCATTACTCGCTACTATTACGCCATTTGGCTATCGTGCCATTTTAAAGGCCTCACGTGAAGCCATGATCACAGCATTTGCTACTGGTAGTTTTTTTGTTGTTATTCCAATGATTGTTGAAAAAACCAAGCAATTAATCGCCAATCAGTACGCCGACATTGACAATGCAGATAAGGTTCCCGAAGTAATTGTTCCTATTAGTTATAGCCTACCGGTAGGCGGCAAGTTACTGTCACTACTGTTTGTTTTATTCGCGGCTTGGTTTTCTGGCGCGTACATTAGTTTTGAAGATTATGTGAATCTAGTTGTTATTGGTATTCCACAGCTTTTCGGCACCAGTACGTTAGCCATGCATAACTTGCTAGAATTATTTAATGTTTCGCAATCCATGTTCGATTTTTTTATTGTCTCCGAAAATTTAGTGGTTGGACGTTTATCGGCATTACTTTCAGTAACTTTTGCCAGTTGTTTACCTTTGCTTGTAGCAACCAGTATGGCTAAAGACTTTCGCTTAAACAAAAGAAAACTATTCAACAATTTAGCCATCATCCCGGTGATATCGGTTTGCGCTTTCGTTAGTTTAAAGTTTGGCTTTAGCTCAATAAGTTATCAATATCAGGGCTATGCAAAATTTATCGAACGTGATTTTATGATGGAAAAAGTCAAAAGCCGGTATTTAGAAAAAGCGCCAGAAAACAGCGAAAACATGAAATCTTCTGCCGGTGTTTTAACTCGCATAAAAGATAGAGGTTTTATCCGCGTAGGTTACTTTAGAGATGACTTACCTTATTCATTTCATAACAATAACGGTAAATTGGTCGGTTTTGACATTGAAATAATGAATCAACTCGCCATCGATTTAAATGTCGACATTGAGTTTGTAAAAATATTTCGTGCCCAAGCTAAGCCGTTATTAGCATCAGGGTATATTGATATTACCACAGGGGTGCCGGTGATTCCTGACAACATGTCGCAATTTACCTTAACTTTACCTTATAGCACCCAAAGTATTGCGATCATCGTTAAAGATAAACGTCGCGCCGAATTCACCCAATGGGAAAATATTCTTTCTCGTGATGATCTCATCTTAGGTATTCCTGAAAGCTTTTATTATAAAAAGTCGGTTGAAAAAATATTTACTCACGGCAAAGCATGGGAAATATCAACACCGAGATTATTTTTTAAACCGGAATTTGAGCATATTGATGCCATGGTGTTCGGCGCTGCAGCTTCTTCTGCATGGACATTGCTCAATCCAAGCTATACTGTTGTTGTTCCTAAACCAGAGTTACCACCGCTTTACATGGCATTTCCAATTAATAAAAATGATCATGCTTTTGAATTATTTATGCGTAATTGGATCACCATGAAACAGCAAGGTGGTACTATCGATAAATTATTCAATTATTGGATTAAAGGCGATAAAAGCTTGGCTAAGAAAATCAGCTCTTAAGAGAATTTATTAAACCAATTCATGTTCCTAATGGTAAAAAAAATAATGATTAAAAAATCAAATTTAAAAACAGTAAGCCACCAAAGCAAGTTTATATCGATGTTGTTAATCGCTCTATTTATGACAGGTTGTGCAAAAATAAATGATGTCTCTACAAACTTAGACCGAGATAACTTCAAGAATTATTTTTCCCCTACCACAGTAAAAATGTATAGCAGTGAAAAAGACTTCAAAGGTAAAGCTAAATTTATAGGGTTGGTTGAAGGTGAGTCTTGTCAAGAAAAAGCCCACCATGCCTTACCTAATGAAATTGACGCACGTACCGAAGCCAGACGACAAGCATACAAACTTGAAGCAAATGCTATTATCTTTAGCCAATGTGTTTTGATTGAAGATGACAAAGCCGCTAAATACTGCATTGCTTCTACCGTTTGCTACGGCCGAGCTTATAAGGTTGAGCAAAGCAAATAATGATTGAAAGTTTCAATTTTGATGTTATTGGCACGATCGACTCCCCGTATAAAGAGAAATTTGCCATTCCTCGACAACCCGGTATTGTCAGCGCGGCGCATGGACAATTACGCTTAATCGGCACAGCAAACAATGCTGAGCTAGTCAGGGGGTTAGAGCAGTTTAGTCATATTTGGTTATTATTTATTTTTCATGGCACACAAGCACAAGGTTGGAAGCCCTTAGTTCGTCCCCCTCGTTTAGGTGGCAACAAAAAACTGGGTGTTTTAGCAACAAGATCAACCTTCAGGCCAAACCCTATAGGCATGTCAGTAGTTAAACTTGACCGCGTAGAGCAACAGAATTTAGAGCATAACAAGTCACAGGTTATTTTACATATCAGTGGATTAGACTTACTTGATGGCACCCCGATCATCGATATAAAACCTTACGTGCCATATGCTGATATTATTGCAGGTGCCGATGGTGGCTATGCTCAAGAGCAACCTATTGAGAGCTTATCGGTGGAGTATTCTCAAGCTGCAGAGTTGGCGATATTGAATGAGAGTATTATTCATCCTCAGTTAAAAACATTCATTACACAGGTATTAAGTCAAGACCCTCGCCCTGCCTACAAACAAAAATCCACTGACGACAAGGTCTATGGTGTCAGCTTATATGACTTTAATATTAAGTTTAAAGTGACTGATTTTTCGACCATACAAGTCTTATCGGTGCTGAAGAATAATGCTCTGTAATTTTTCTATATGAGCTGTCCGATTATCGCGATTAGTTATTACTGATTTATGTAAAATTTAAACCAATCAATTACCGTAAGGATAACAATTGAAAGCATTGTTTAAAATGACCCCTAGCGTAAACGCTGAGTTGCTATTATTAGCCGCCATTTGGGGCGCTTCATTTATGTTTATGCGGGTTGGTGCACCTGAATTTGGGCCAATTTTATTTACCACCTTACGGGCCGCCACAGGCGCTATATTTTTGTTTAGCTGTTTAGCTATCTTTAAAGAAACTAAAGCTCTAAAAAGTCATTGGCGACATATATTTGTTGTCGGTGCTTTAAATACAGCGATACCATTTGCCTTGTTTGGCTACGCCATACTAACGTTATCGGCTGGCACAACCTCAGTATTAAATGCTACGACTCCTATGTTTGGCGCAGTTGTTGGCTATATTTGGTTAAAAGACAAACTTGGCATTACGGCTATATTTGGTCTGTTGCTTGGTTTTATCGGCGTGTATTTACTGGTATCTGAGAATTTGCACATGGATACTAATGTAGTTGGGCATGATACTGATAACAGCGCGTTGCTACCTACATTAGCAGCAATGTTAGCCGCACTTTGCTATGGTGTTTCGGCAAATTATACTAAAAAATATTTAACAGGTATAAAACCACTCGCTTTAGCTGCAGGCAGTCAGATCACTGCTACAGCCATGCTCCTGCCCTTAAGTTTATTCTTTTTACCTGACGCAATGCCGAGTGTAAATGCCATTTGGTCAGTGTTATTAATCGGCATAATTTGCACCGGCGTTGCCTATATTATTTTCTTTCGTTTAATTGCCCAACTTGGGCCGGCTAAAGCGATTTCAGTTACCTACTTAATACCAGCCTTTGGTATGCTATGGGGCGGTTTATTTTTAGATGAAAGCATTAGTGTCATGATGATAATTGGCAGTTGTGTGATTTTACTCGGCGTTGCTTTAACTACCGGTGTATTTAAAGCTAAACCTAAAAAAGCAATCGAAGCTAAAGTTTAGTCATAAAAAAGGCTGTCAAAAAACAGCCTTCATTTACTATAACTTTTTAACGATAAAGCTATTTTTGTTTAACAACTTTTCCGCCTTTCATAACAAAATCAATATCAAGCAGCTCATCAATATCATTTAATGGACTAGCATCCATCGCAATGATATCAGCGACTTTACCAACTTCTAAAGTGCCTAAGCTTTTTGATTTACCAATCAAGTCAGCACCGTTAATAGTGGCTGATATTAAAATATCTTGTGGACTCATACCGGCGGCAAACATTAATTGTGCTTCTCTGGCGTTATAACCATGTTTAGAAACGCCACTGTCAGTACCATAGGCGATTTTAACGCCTGCTTTATACGAACGTTTGAAGTTTTCAATCATGTCACCGCCAACGCGAATGGCCTTAGCTTTAATCGCTGGTGACATGAAGTCTGTCGTTTTTGCCATATTCACGACCGTATCACCTGCCATCAAGGTTGGTACTAAATAAGCGCCTCCTTTTTTAAACAGCTTAATGCTCTCTTCATCGGCATAACTGCCATGTTCGATACTATCTACGCCAGCGCGTAAAGCAGCGTTAATGCCCGCCGCAGCGTGCGCATGACTCGCCACTTTCCGGCCAAGCGAATGAGCAGTATCAACCACTTCTTTAATTTCATCATCAGCCATTTGTTGGCCAGTGCCAGTATCTGTATCAGATAACACGCCACCGGTAGACGTTATTTTAATTACGTCTGCACCAAACTTAATGGCATATCGGGTTGCCCTTCTACAATCATAAGGACCATCACAAACAGTTTGAGCGGTATGTAACTTCATTAGATCAGGAGCCATTCCGTCAACATCACCGTGTCCTCCAGTTACAGCAACACTTGAACCCGCCGCAATAATAGTGGGTCCGTCAATCCAACCACGCTTTACACCATCACGAAGAGCAAACATCTGCTCAGCACTACTGCCTAAATCACGTACAGTTGTGAAACCGGCCATTAAGGTTTTCTTTGCAAAATAAGCGCTTTTCATTAACGTATCAGCATCTGATAAATTAACCATTTCACTATCATTATTAGGACCTAGTTCACCTTGTAAATGCACGTGCATATCCATTAAGCCCGCCATGACAAAACTTGACGATAGGTCTATTAACTTGGCGTCTTTGGCAAAATTACTGGCGGCAACAAAACCTGACTTTAGCGCTGATATTTTACCGTCTGTGATCACCAAGGTTTGCTTGCTTAGTGGACTTTCACCTGCGGTAACCAAAAGCTTGCCCGCATGAATAACTGATGTATCGGCTAATGCCGACTGAGACAATGTCGCACTGACTAATAATGCTATCGTCGTTAAATATGATTTGCATTTGAGCATGTTCTAGACCTTATTGTTATTTTAATACTTAGGTATAGTTATAGCAGTATGATAAAAGAATAAAAAATGAATTCGTTAAATGGAAAGTTTAATCAGTTCAATAACAGTTATTAAACACCAAACATGTACAATTAACCTCAAAGTAAACATTAATTTCAGACATAAAAAAACCGACATCATGTCGGTTTTCAAATTTCTAGCTAAGCCTAAAATGCTTAGTGGTGATGACCACCAACGCCGTGTGCGTGACCATGCTCAACTTCTTCAGCAGTTGCTTCACGTACATCTGTTACTTCTAAATCAAATGTTAGTACTTTACCAGCTAATGGTGGATTAATATCTACAGTCACCATAAATTTACCCGCTTTAACGACTGTCACTTGACGTTGACCGGCGTCAGTTTGCACTGCAGCTGTCATCCCTGCTTTCCATTTAGCACTTGGTGAAGGTAAACCTTGTAAGTGCTTAACGGGAACGCGTTGAATAGCATCTTCTTTACGCTCACCGTAAGCGTCTTCAGGTTGTAAAGTCACAGAGAACTTATCACCGGCTTCTTTACCAGTTAGTGCGTTTTCTACGCCCACTAACATGTTTTTGTAACCGTGCAAGTATGCTAACGGATCGCCAGCATGTGAGTTTTCTATTTCAGCACCGGCTTCATCTTTAAGGGTGTAGTGGAACTGAACAACGGTTTTATCAGCAATTTTCATTTATTTTTCCAAACAAGTATTTAGCAACAAGAGGTAAAGCTAGTAGACATCTGTTTTACCGTACTTTGTGCATTAGTTTTCATCAATGTATTTGCGCAAGAGTTTAGCAAAATTGTTAAATCAATTCTATTAAGTTTGTCTTCAAGCGTAATAGCATTCATTCCTACTTGAAACTGCCCCGATATTTAAATTAACTAAAGAATACTTAATGTCGCAAGAACTGGTCTAACCTGTCTGTTTTTGCTAATATCAAGGTAATTTAATGACGGTGATTTTTCGAAGTCGGTTCTATGATAAAACTACATTGCTTAAACGGATATATTCAAAATATCTATTTGGCCGAATACACGGATAAGTTTTTATTACTAGACGGCTGTTGTCGTGCTGACATTCCGTTTATTGAAGATTACATTGAAAATTCGCTCAATAGGTCAATGTCCGAACTTGCGTTAATAGTAGTGACCCATATGCACCCTGATCATGCAGGGGCGGCTCATGCGTTACGTAAAAAGTACGCTTGTAAAATAGCTGCAGCCAATGTACCTGGACAGTGGTATCAAGGTATTGACGGCAAATTAATGCATCTCACGGATATGCTTTTGACTTTATGGGTGGCAGGTCGCCATAAAAAGCCTAAGAAATTTATTTATTACCCAAGCACTTTAACCCCTGATATTTATTTAATAGATCAGCAAACTCTACCAAGTTTTGAAGACTGGCAAGTGCATTTTACTCAAGGGCATACAGACAGAGATATATCGCTACAACATAATGCCAGTGGGCAAGTTTACGTCGCTGACTTAATGGTGAAAGTCAAAGGGGTGTTTATTCCTCCCTATCCAGTTTTTTACCCAAATCGTTATCAGCAATCGTTGATAAAAATTAAGACGTTGAATATGGAGTTTTTATTGCTAGCGCATGGCGCAAAAGTACATTTAACCGATGAGCAATGGCAAAACTTGATAGCGTTAGCGCCAACTGTGCCTGTAACTCATTGGCGCTCGGTCAAAACAAAACTCAAACGAGTCATGTTTAATCGCTAGTATGAACTTCCTAGCTTTGGTAAATCCAAGCTAGGAAAGACTTTGAATCATTTACGTTAGTAAATTTGATAAACTTTGTACCTAATTGATCTGTAACAGCAACATTATTTTTGTTAACCGAAATAGATCTAACTGGTGATGCGATCGAATAGATCGTACCTTGATATGTATAAGACATAATAAACTCTTTTAAAGTGCGTTAAACGCATGAACAAAAGCTATATTATTGTATAGTGGAACTTTTTTATTTGAAAAATAACAACTTTTTACGAGATAACTCGAAAAATCAGACAATAATTTAAGCTTAATAAATTAAGTGATGACTAACTGTGAAAGGGAAAGGCAAAACACGATTTTATAAACAATCGGCTAAATAAACTAGATGGGAATAATTAACAGTCGGACTATATCCTTAACAATTGTTAAAGTAAACACTTTTAAACTGTTATTGAAAAATAAACGACTAAAAGCAGAACATCTTTAAATTACATGAGATAAATTCTTAATACTCAACCTGCTTTGTCGATAGTTATTTTTGACACGGGTAATGGTTTTGCGAATAAGAAGCCTTGGTATTGTTCACAATTTATAGTGCGTAAAAATTCTAATTGCGATTCATGTTCTATGCCTTCTGCAACAACAGTAAAATCAAGGCTGTGTGCCATATTGACAATAGCAGTACATAATCGAACCGATTTAGATGAATGTGGAATTAAGTTTATAAAACTGCGATCTATTTTTAGCGTATCGATTGGCAATTGTTGTAAGTAAGACAATGACGAATAACCCGTTCCAAAGTCATCAAGAGCAATTTTAACGCCCATTTTTTTTAGCTTCAAAAGTATATTACGCGTCATATCAATATCTTTTATCAGCGTACCTTCTGTAATTTCTAACTCTAAGCATTCGGGCGGTAAAGTTGACTTTTCAAGCGCGTTTTTAACACTCTCAACTAGGTCTGATTGCTGAAATTGCAGTGCGGCTATATTGATGGAAATAAATCCACGCCACCCTTGCTGATACCAACTAGCACCTTGCTTACAGCCATCGTTAAGTATCCATTCGCCGATCTCTAATATTTGTCCGGTTTCTTCAGCAATAGGAATAAATTCCCCCGGAGCAACCAGCCCTCGACTTGGATGACGCCAACGAATTAAAGCTTCAAAGCCTTGTACTGAATCATCAAAAACTGATGTACGCGCTTGGTAAAAAGTTTCGAACTGGTTTTGCTCAATTGCAGTTTTTAATTCATTTTCGATACTAATGCGCTGCATAAATAAAGCATTCATCTTGGCGTTATAGAATTGATAATCTTTTTTACCATTGCGCTTAGCTTCGTACATGGCAAAGTCTGCATGTTTTAATAATTCAGAGGGTAATTCAGTGTTATCGGGATATATTGCAATTCCGACACTCGCTGAAGTGATTACTTGTTGATCATTTAAATTAAAAGGTCTCGAAATTTCTTTCAATATCCTATCCAGAGTTGGCAGTACCTCTTCAGCATGTTGAACACGTTCGATGATAATGGCAAATTCGTCACCACCTAAACGTGCACATCGATCGATATTTCGCAATAATTTAGTCAAACGACTCGCTACAGCTTGCAACAATTGGTCACCCACTGCATGCCCTAAAGTATCATTAATTAGCTTAAATCCATCTAAGTCCAAATAAAGCAGTGCAACTTTTTCGTCAAATCGTTTTGCCGTTTCAGTTGAATGTTTAAGGTATTGATGAAACCTAGCTCGATTTGGCAACCTTGTTAATTGGTCATAATCAGCGAGATAACGCAGCTGTTTCTCGGTTTTTTTAATATCATCAATAACTTTGCGTGTACCTGCAATAACTAGTGGTTTGCCTTGTTCGTCAAGTTCAACAATTCGTCCTCGCGACAATACCCAAGTCCATTGATTTGAGTCTGCATTTAAAATTCTATACTGTGACTCGTAATACTTTTCTTCACCATTGACATGCCTATCTAGACTGTTTTTTGTTCTTTCTTGATCGTCTGGGTGAACTAGTGTCATTAACGTATCAAAGTCCATTACTTGTTCTTTGTTATCACTTTCCAAATTTACATTATCAGTACTGTAAATTTTGTTCAGTTGTATATTCCAACGCCATAAAACATCGCCACTTCCCCATAATACATCCCTAAGCCTAGCTTCACTTTGCTTGAGTATTTGGATATTTTCTAATTCAGCTTTTCGTTTATCATTTTTTAATTTGACAATTATCATTAAAATCAAAGTGCCACTAACAAGGTAAAAAAGATAGGCCCAAGGGCTATTATAAAAACTAGGATGCATGATGATATTTAATGTTGCGACATCTGGACTCCACAGGCCATCACGATTAGTACCCTGAACTTTAAACTGGTATTTTCCGGGGGCTAAATGGGTGTAATATGCCTTGTTTTCAGTTCCTGGATAAAGCCAACCTTTGTCGTTACCAACCAGTTGATAACGATATTGATTTATTTCTGGACGGGCAAAATCTAGGCTCGAAAATTCGAACTTCACTAAGGTATCTATCGGGTTGAATTCAATAACTTGATCATCTTTAAGTGGAGAGAAATTTTGAAAAGGTTGATGCAGGTGGCTGATCCCTGTAACACGTACTAAGGGTTGGTAATTACTCGGAGTAAGTATCTCTGGTTGAAAACTTCGTAAGTGCGAACCACCTAAATAAATATTGTTATTAGCACCAATAGTTAAGCCTCCTTCCCTATAGCCTCGCTCATTGGCATTGAATTGTGAAAAAGTCTCTATTGTATTGTTTTCAGCATTAATAGCACCGAAATGTTTGTCTGTGGTAAACCATATTCGATTGTTTTCATCAGCACGTAAACTATGAATACGATTGGCAGGTAAGCCTTGTGCTTTAGTAAAGTAGTCAACTTTTGAATCGCCATTTTCATTAACAGATATTTTATTGATACCACCATTTGCTGTTGCTGCCCAAATCACACCATCATCAGTTTCAACTAATCCGTAAATAAAATTATCAGAAAGACGATTAATATTTTCGTGAGTTGAAAACGCTGTAATTAACTGCGTATCCATGTCGTATTGGTATAGACCCAACGTACTGCCAAGCCATAACAACCCACTTTTTGATAAAACCATGCTAGTGAAATATTCAACACCGCGGGTAATGGCGTGATCAGCTGCGTCAAAAATTAGTTTTTTCTCGCCTGTAAAAGGATTAAAAAGGATGACTGATTTATCTGTGCCTGTGACATAAAACCATGTCGCTGATTTTGCCACTATAGAATAATATGCACCGGGATTATCTTTATTTCTATCTTCATCCAATTCGTTGAAATGTTTAAATTTACCGCTCTCAATGTTCAGTAAATCAATACCGCTATTAGTAGCGACCAGTAAATGATTTTCGCCAGCCATTTGTATGTCCCAAACAGGTCCAACAGCAATGCTGGTGTTATCTTTTTGGTCATGATAATAATGTTTAACTTCATTATTGACACTATTCCACCGTTCTAGACCATTTTCAGTGCCTAACCACACGAAATTATTTACCGATTCTTCGATTGAAAATATCATGCCGTTGCCAAGGCTTGTATCGTCATTTGGAATATGAGAAACAGTTTGAACTTTAAAATTAATAGGGTCGAAAGTCGCAATTCCTGTAGTGGTAGCGATCCAAACTAAACCTGAGCTGTCAGCAGAAATACTTTCTATATACTTATTCGGCAGCGAATTTTTCAGTCCTTGACGATAAACACCATCAAAAATTTTTCCAGTTTTTGGATCATATACGCTTAAGCCATCATCCCAATATCCAATCCATATCTTTTTGTCAGTATCTTCAAATAAACGCCAAACCAGATCAGAACGAAGAGCAAACTCAGGGTTATTTAACTGGGTTAAATTGGATTCAAATGTTCCAGTTGAGTCGAATTTAAAAATGCCATTGCCAAACGAACCGACCCATATTGTTTTATTTCCAGTTATAATTACTGATGTAATATTGGCGTGGCCGGCACGCCCTTCAACTCGCGTAAATTCATCCGTTTTTAAATTTATCTGAAATAAACCTTTACTGGTACCGAACCAGATTTTTTCATCATTTAACTGCATGATGACTCTAGGCAAACCTATCAAGGTATCTGCTTCGTTAATTAAATTTTCTTTGCTGAAATGTGTAAATTGTTTTTTTAGCGGGTTAAAACGCGATACACCGTTAGGTGTGCCAAACCAAAGATTATTCTGTGAATCCTCAGTAATAACTCTGACATTATCATCAATAAGACTGTTAGTTTTTAATGGTTCAGGGGAGAATTTTTTCAGCAGTTTTGTAGTGGGAGAAAACTTATAGAGTCCAATTGATGTTGCAAACCATATATGACCCGTTGCATCTTCGAAGGTAGTGTAAATATTAGCATTTAAAGGGGAGATTTCAGGCTGGTTTTTAACCTTAAACTCTCTTAGCGTATAACCATCAAATAAACGTGCTCCTGAAGTAGTGCTTATTAACATAAAGCCTTGACGAAGCTCTTTAATATGATTGACATGCAAGGAAGGAAGTTCACTATTAAGTGGTAAGTGATTGAACTCTAACTCACGAGCAATACTTGAGTTAAATATCCCCAATAGGAAAATAATAAGACTACTATTGATTATTATTTTCACATTATCCTCAAAGGGGCACATAGCGGCATAAACATTAAGCTATTTCACTATTAAGAAGTTCATAATACACAGTACCTCAAACAGCTCACTTTTACATCACTTTTATAGCAATAACCCGACAAAATTCAAATAACTTTAAATTCAAAATTATTCAACCAACTCAATGTTAATTATGGCCTTTGTAGCGATAACAATCGGCTAATTCACTGACACCAAGACCACTGTGCTTTTTAACTTCTATTTGTACATCAATACGTTTTTTAAGGGCATCAACATGACTGATCACCCCTATCATTTTGCCACTAGCATTAAGTGAGTCAAGCGCAGAAAGTGCAATCTCTAAGGTGTCGTTATCTAACGTACCAAAACCTTCATCGAGAAATAATGAGTCAATACTGGTTTTAGCACTGACTAAATCAGATAACGCTAAAGCAAGCGCTAAACTGACTAAAAAGCTTTCCCCACCAGATAATGTTTTAGTATCTCTGACACTATCAGCCTGCCAAGTATCTAACACTTCTAACGCTAAACTGTCTGACTCTTGGCGCTGTAATTGATAGCGGCCATGCAAACGATTAAGCTGTTGATTGGCTAAATAAACAAGGTGTGAAAGCGTTAACCCTTGGGCAAAACGTCTAAATTTAGCACCGTCGGCTGCACCGATTAAACCATTAAGGTGTGAAAGATCGTCAAGTTCAGTTTGCTGCTGATTGATTTCATTAAGCAAGTTTTGCTGTTGTTCACGCTGTTGCTTATCTTGGCCTATTTGCTGACTTAACTGCCCTTCTCTAATTTGCAATTGTTTCAATTTTTCACTGCAAATTACTGACTTTTCATCAAGCGCTTCGATGTTTAAATTATCAGATATCACCAAATGCTGACTAAAGAGTAATGAATCAAAAGTGCTATCGCTCTCATGACCACTTTCCCCTAAATTTAAAACAGCGGAATCCTGATTAAATAACTCGGCATAACTAGTGCGATTATTTTCAGCTAACTGAATACATTGACCTTGCAGTTCAACTTTAACTTGCTCAAGCTGTGTAAACTGCTGTTGTACTTGCTTTAATTGTGCATTTGCTTGTTGAGTCTGTTGCTCAACGCTTAATTTTATTGCCTTTAAATTCTGGCGTTGCTCTGGGCTTAATAATGCAGCTTTAAAATCAGCCTCTGTTTCGAACTCACTATTAGCAATTTGCGCTTGCCAAGTGTTTTTAGCATTTTGCTCTTGAGGAGTTAACCGGTTAATAGCTTCTGCATTGCCGTTTAATTTACCCATGATGTTCTGTTGCTGGTTTTTCTGATCGTTAACACTACGTTGTAATTTTTCAATCGTTTGCTGATGAGCCTGTTGCTGCTGTTTAAGTTGCTGACGGACTTGCTGCACATCTTGATTATCAAACAAGGTATGACGCTTAACTTTATGCTCTTTAAGCTTTACTTCTAGCTCGCTTAACTCGGCTTTTAGCAACTGCTCTGACTCGGCTAGTTGCTCGCATTTACTCTGCATTATTGCCAGTTGCTGCTCAACTTGCTGTAGTTGTTCATTATCGGTAGTTACCGCTTGTAATGCGCTTTGATAGTCCCGACTTTGCTGCTCTAGTTCATCAAACCAAGTACGTTGAAGAACAACAGTGTCATCAAAATCATGAATACTTAAGCTGCTTGCTTTATTTGCTGCAGAGAAATTTACTACGGAGTCATTGACGTTAAAAACAGCAAAGCATTCAGGAGTCACTATTTTAGCATCTAGCATCATAGTGGTTAACTTTTGCCATTGCTGTGACACTTGCTCAAGTTTATCATCAAGAATCAGCCTATTCTGCAACACTTGTTGTTCTAGCTGAGTAAACTGAACTGTTTTGCTTTGATGTTGATTGGTTAGATGTATGAACTGTTTTTCTAGATTAGCGACTAAATCTGACTGTTGCTGTTGGGCATGCTTTAATTTTTGTAATTGGTTGTTAGCGTTATTAAATTGTTCGAGCTGACGCTGTCTTTCCGCAATATTTTCAGTAATTTCTGCATAAGCTGATAACTCACAATCTAATGTTAAGGTTTCGCGTTGGTCTTGCCATTGCTGTACTAATTGCTGTTGCTCTTGCTGTTTGACACCTTTTTGTTCAGTCACTAAATTAAGCTTTTCTTGTAACCGTTCTTTCTTCGAAGATAAGGTTTTACCTTCTAGTTCAAGTTGTTCCAACTCAATGGTTAATTTTTTTAATCGCTGTTGATGTGGGCTCTCAATGCCGCCATTTTCACTCAACGTTTGATAATCTTCGATAGCGGGATGTTGCTCTGAGCCACAAAGTGGACAAGCTTCATCAGGCTTTAAATTTTCTCGATGTTCACTTAGCGATAAAATCGTTTTTTGTTGTTCTACAATTAACTGCACATCGGGTAATTCATCTTTTTGCTGTTTATACTTTTCCCGCAAGGTAATTAATTGTGATGACAAATGCGAAAATTGCTGTTGATCTGTACTTAGCGATGTATCAATCTCTTGCAGCTCAGTTGTTAAGGTTTGGTAACGTTGTGCATTTTGTAGAACTTGCGCTTGAGTCGATACAGTCGATTGCATAGCTTGTAATTGCTGATTTAACTGCAATTCACTTTGACACTGGTACTGGCCTAAAAGTTGATTAACATCATTTATTTTCGCCACTAAACCTTGTTGCTGTTGTTTAAAGTCAGTATCAAGAGCATCCAATTGTTGCTGTTCAGTTGTAAGCTCTCTAGCAAGTGATTTAGTCTGCTGTAGCATACTTGCATCTTGAGCAATCAACTCAAAGCTGAGCTTTTTGTCTGCCACGATTTGGGCATGTATATTGCGCCATAACGGTAAATGCTCAGGGAGTGTTGCTAAATGCCCTTGCTGCTGAATAAATTGTTGAGCTTTTGCAAGGTTTTGCTGTTGTAATTGTTTTTGCGCTAATAACTGTTCTAAACCGCTTTTTGCTTGTGTAAATGCTCCTATAGCGGTGCTTAGACGATTTTCATGTTGCGTTTTTTGTTCGCTAAGCTGCGTGATCTTGCTATCAAGCGGTAAAACCTCTTCTTCAATTAACTGTTCAGTTGTTTGCAGTTGAGCAATAAACTTTTCATGTTCTAATAAAAATTCAGCTAATGTTTGCTCTGCTTGAGTTACTTCTTTTTTACTTCGCTCTACATCGGCTTCTAACACTGCAGCTTGTTGATTAAGTTCAACTAACTGCTGAGTAAGGTAAGTTAATTGTTGATATTCTGCACGTAAATTCTCAGCAGGCTCTGACAACGCTAACGCTTGTAATTGCTCAGCATGGTCTTGCTGTGCTTGTTGTACTGAAGCTTGCTGTTGTTCGGCTTCAAGCTTTTGTTTGTTAGCACTTTGTATATTCATCAACCAGCTACGAATGTGTTGCCAATGAGATATTTGTTCCGCTAACGGTTGCTGTTGTTTAGAAACGAGCTCTAACTCAGCCGTGATCTGTTGTTGTTGCTCAAGCGATAATAACTGCATGCCGGCACTTTTGGCTTGCAGTAGTTTTAAGTCATTAGTGGCCTCTTTGTGTTGTTCAAAAACCGCTTTAGAGATATCACCATAAATTTCACTACCAGTCAGCTCTTCTAATAAGTCCGCGCGTTCGTTAGCTGGTGCATTTAAAAATGCGGCAAACTCGCCTTGCGATAACATCATCGACTTTCTAAATCGGGAGAAATCTAGGCCAGTGATACGAGCAATTTCAGTGCGTATATCAGACACTTTACTCGCAATTACTTCTGCTTCCCCCCGAGCGATATCACCTGGGGCTGGATCCGTACCGTCCATTGCAACTATTTTTGCAAGCTCTGCAATCGGTTTTTGTAGATTACCATCAACACTATTTTTTGCCCTGCGTTGGCTCCAAAATGCTCTGTAAGCCTGCCCTTTAACCTCAAACTCAACTTCAGCTAAGCAATGTGCGGTGTGTCGGGTCATCAGTTGGTTCTGTTTATCAGAAATGGTTAAACGTGGCGTTTGGTGATAAAGCGCTAAACACATAGCGTCGAGAATCGTGGTTTTACCAGCTCCCGTTGGACCAATAATCGCGAACAAGGCACTGGTGTCAAAAGGCGACTGGGTAAAGTCTATTTTCCAATGTCCTTTGAGCGAATTAATATTTTCAAAGCGAAGCGATAATATTTTCATTATTTTTGCTCCACTTTATGACTTGTGCTGGCAAGTTGGGTTTGCTCTGCAATGTCAAGATACAAGCTATTTAAACGAGCTTTAAGTTTTAGCTGCTCATCACTTTGCCATTGTTCTAGTGCTAATCGAGCATCAAAAACTTCTTCAACACTGAGCTCGCTTAAGGTGACTTTTTTCTCATGGCTTGGCATTTGCTGACGCGACTTTTTACTTCGTCGAACTAAAAGTACCTCAACCGGCAAAGTTTCGACTATTTGTTCAATCCGTAGGGTTAAATCTTGTAAATACTCAGCAGATTCAATTTCTATATCAAGCCAGATGTTCTCTTCACCATGCTCTTTAGCATTAACTACCGCTGAAATATTTTCGGACAATTTTTCTAAATCAGTTTTTACCATGGCTAAAGCTTGAAAACATGGAACATCACAAAGCTCAACGTTACTGAGTTCTCCATTTTTAAACTCCGCAATCGCGATACTTTTCTGGGTTTTTGCTTCATCAAAACTTAACGCAATAGGAGATCCACTGTAGCGAATATGCTCACTTTTAGTGACTTTTTGTGGTCGATGAATATGACCTAAAGCAACGTAGTCAGCAGCAGGAAAAGCACTGGCCGGAAAGGCCTCTAAGGTGCCAATGTAAATGTCACGTACTGACTCGCTAGGGGAAGCGCCAATTGTCGTTAAATGGCCGGTGGCAATTATTGGTAAACGCTCACCTTTTATTGATTCTGTTTTCGCTAATATTTGTGCTTGCTCAAATAAACGTTGGTAATGGTCTGTAATTGCTTGTTGCAGAGATTGTTGCTTTTCACTTGCTGATTGACCAGCATAGCTTTTAACGATATCTCGCGGACGAATAAAAGGAATAGCACATATCACGGCTTGTGCTTTAGTTTTTAGGCTGTTGAGGACAAATACTTGTTCATCAATATTATCGCTAGCCGCTGAAATAACCCTTGTTGATAATTGTTGTAGCACAGATTGCGATTCTGACAACATGGCCACTGAGTCATGATTACCGGCAAGTATCACTAACTGACATTTGGTTAGTTGTAATTTGGCGATAAAATCAAAGTACATTTCACGTGCATAGCTAGGCGGTGTTCCGGTATCAAATATGTCTCCCGCTACAATTATCGCATCGATACTTTCGCATTGAGATTGTTCTATTAACCAGTTTAAGAATTGTTGATGTTCACGTGCACGACTTTTGCCGTAAAAATGTTGGCCTAAATGCCAATCAGAAGTGTGAATAATACGCATAGGTAAGTTGCACGCCAAAATCATAAAAACCAAAGCAATTATTCTACCGACTCTAGTACTTGCTTACTACTAGACAAGTAAAAAAAAACTTGATGTTTTTTCGCTGAAACGGGTTGTTTTTCAGGCATAAAAAAACCTAATCAGTGATTAGGTTTTAGGAAAGTAAAAGTTGTTCTATTAATAAGCCAATAATGAATTAACCCAGTAATTGTCCTAAGCCACTTGATAGAAGCTGCTTTGCTTGTTGGCCTTGTTCTGTATCTAAGTAACTTTGTGCGCTAGAAATAAAGTTTGTGATCATTTCAGGCTTTAGCCCTAAAGCTTCAAATTGTTTTTTCACATCATTAAGTGATTTTAAAGAATCATTATATTGTGCGGCTTTATCAAGTAAGCCCCCTAGACCTTCACTTGAACTTAGCTGGCTGATATCAGGCATTTGTTCAACTAAGCCGTCGACACCTGGTAAAGTTTTAGCCAATTGATTAAATTGATCCGCGGATACGTTACTTTTTACATAATTAAAAATTGCTCCCATACCACCCGAAGCTTGTTCTGAATTAACATTGAGAGAACTCGTTAACATATCAACTAACCCATCAGTACTTGGCGTAGTTGGGGCGTCAACACTTTGTGCTTTATTATCACCTAAACCAATCAGGTTTTTTAAACTATCAAACCAGCTTGTTTCTTGTGCAAATGTAGGTGTACATAACGTTGACATTGTTAATAAAACAATCAGTTTTTTCATGATGATTTCCGTAAGATTTGTTAAGTGATTTGTGCCTTAAAACAAGTGTACAACATTTAGCTTATCTGTATGTAATGCTTTATATGTTAAATACGCAATATAGAAATTAATGCTATTTCACAGAACTTTGAGATAAAAATTGAATCAACGCTTATAACCTAATAATTTAGGTGTATAATATGGAGTAATGTAAGCCAAAATAAGTTTAAAATGAGTCAAGAAAACGAACAACTAAACAACCCGTTACACGGATTAAAATTAGACATATTACTTAACGAGTTAGTCACTCATTATGGTTTTGATATTTTGGCTGAGTATACTCGACTTAAATGCTTTAAAAATAATCCAAGTGTAGCGTCAAGTTTAAAATTTTTACGTAAAACAGATTGGGCTAGAGAAACTCTAGAACGCTTTTATCTTTATAGCTTTAAAAATTTGCCTGAGCCTAGTGATGATGAATTTGAAATTCCGCCTCGCCAACGTATTATCCCGCTGCATATAAAAGCTAAAGAGCCTAAAGTATTGGTCAGAGGTGAAGCTATCGTTCCATTAAGTAAAGACAGTTTTAAAGAAACGCATCGAACGAAACCCGAACACAAAAAGTCATTTAAACCTGCCCATACATCTGAGCATAAGTCTGATCATCATGGTGACAAGCGTTCAGCGCCTAAAAAAGAACGCAGTTCTAGTAGCAGTTCAACAGCGGGGAAACCTTTTGATCCGTATGCTGATGCACCAAGATAATTTACAAAAGTAAATTAATCTCATGCGCATGCTTTATATACAAGTTGCTAGCGATATTAATTGAAGAAATTATGCAATAAAAAAGCCTTAAGTTGCTTTAGCGACTTAAGGCTTTTACTTTTAAACTGAGTGATATTTTGCTTAGTTAATCACACGTAAAATTGTTTTCTTATCGATCAGTAATAGTTGTTCGCATTGTGCTACCGGCATCGGCCTAGATAAATAATAACCTTGTAAACGATCTATCTTAATTTTTTCGCACATTTCAACTTGCTCGACCGTTTCAACACCTTCTGCAACCGTTATAATTTCCATATTTTGTAGCATTTCAGTTAGTCCCTGCAAAACAAATGCAGACTTGCTATTGCACGATGCTCCATCAATTAAGGTTTTATCAAATTTAACAATATCAATTGGAAAATTTAATAGATGAGCAATAGATGAATAACCGGTACCAAAATCATCAAGTGCCAATCCGCAGCCAAATGAGGTTAAGGTTTTCAATGCTTCTAAGTGTGTATCGTGATCACTCAACAGTGCTGTTTCTGTGATTTCTAAAATAATATTAGCGGGGTTAACCTGATGTTTTTCAAGTAATTCTTTAATAAAAAGCATTAAATTTTGATCGTGAATTTGCAACGGAGATAAATTAATCGCTAAACTTAAGTTTGTATCGAGAGCGCGATTCCATTTTGCTATTTGTTCAATAGTTTCTTCAAGTATCCATCGCCCTAGGGGTTCAATTAATCTCGACTGCTCTGCAATTGGAATAAATTCTTCAGGGTTTTGAGTTGTTGGACCTTCAGGCCAACGAATTAACGCTTCAAAGCCAATTAATCGATGATCATTTGATTGATAAATTGGCTGGTAATGCATGACAAAATCTTGTTTTTTAATTGCTTCTCGTAATTCACCTTCAATTTTATAAGCACGATAAAAATCAAGCTCCATGTTGTTTTCAAAAAGGCATGCTTGGTTACGGCCCAGTGTTTTTGCTTGATACATGGCAATATCAGCGTATTTAATTAACTCTTCGATATTGTCACTTTTAGCCGAGTTGATTGACATGCCAATACTGCCACTGCAATAAATAGTGTGGCCGTCAATTTGAAAGGGCAATTCTAAATTACTTAATATTCGATTAGCTATAATAAAAGTTTGCTCTATTTTTTTAACGCCAGTAAAAATAAAGCCAAATTCATCGCCGCCTAAACGAGCAAATAACTTGCTTTCTCTAAAGTGTGATTTTACTCGATGAGCTAACTGAATGAGTAATTTATCGCCAACGGCGTGGCCAAAACTATCGTTAATATGCTTAAAGTTATCTAAGTCCATTAACATAACCACAACATGACCTTTCAGCGCGCGAGAGTTTACCAATAAAGCACTTAAAGTATCTTCAAAATGATAGCGATTATACAAGCCAGTTAACTGATCATGTTCAGCTAGGTCTTTTACTTGCAGGTAACTACTAGAGAGTTTTGCTTCTAATTCGAAGCGTTTACGGGACTGCCTGATACTACGTAATAGCTGACTTGAGGTGACCTCTTCTTTTAGTAGAAAGTCCTGCGCACCAGCATCAATACACTCCAACATTATATCTTCTGATGTGTTATGACTCATCATTATGATGGCTGCATTTTTTATAGTTTGCTTTTGTTTAAGCGCCACTAGCATCTCAATACCATTCATTTTTGGCATTTGATAATCCATCAAAATGACATCAAACTGAGTGTTTTCTACGTTTGAAATTCCTTCATGAGCATTACTAGCTTCAGTTATTTCAATATTCTTACCTGAAGAAAATAAGGTATGCTTAATCAGCTCGCGATCTATCTCTTGATCATCAACTAACAGTATATTCATCATAATATATAATTCCGTAATATATAACTTCTTAATGTACTAGCGTACGACAACATCTAATGAATGTGTTTTACTTGAAATTGTTGTTTAAAACTTTTACCACATATATACGAATTAAGACTAGTTTAAAAATAAAGAAATACATAGTGAACAAACAGTGAGTTTAAAGAGGAATAGTAATAAAGTATGACTGGCAATATAAATAAAGGCTTTAGTAGCTAATAAGCCTTTAATAAACCTATAGTTAATTTATATGGAAACGTTTAGACCTTACACAGTGATTTATTGGTAAAATTTAGCAAAAAGTCACTGTGATTATAAAGACGAAGCCTTATTAAAGCTTAATTTAAAGTTTGAAACGAGAGACTGAATTGGTTAATGAATCGGCTAATTTAGTCACTTCGTCACTTCGATTTGAAAGATCTTGAGATTCAGCTGCATTATTAGCTGCGGCTTCAGCGGCTTCATTCATGGTAGATTCAATATCTTGACTAAAGCCTAACTGCTCATTTGAAGCTACGCTTATGCTTTTACTCATAGTATCAATGGTATGAAGTGCCGTTTCAATTTGCTTAATTGCATTGCTCAACTCTTGGCTTTGTGAAACACATTCTGACGCTTGAGACTGCCCTTTTGTAATAGCCACTTCAGCAGTCTGTGTTTCTTTTTGCAGTGAATCAATCATTTGTTGAATTTCAGCAGTAGAGGCTTGTGTTCTTGATGCCAATGATCTGACTTCGTCAGCCACGACCGCAAAGCCTCGACCATGTTCACCCGCTCTGGCTGCTTCAATGGCTGCATTTAGCGCTAGTAAATTAGTTTGATCAGCAATACTGCCAATCGTATCTAAAATACCACCAATACTATCACTATGCTTACTTAGTCTGGTCATTACCGCTACTGACTCACTTAGCCCTTCAGACAGCGATGTGATGCGATCGCTGTTATCGTCAGCTATGGTGCGAACTTCATTACTATGTTTCGATGCTTCTGAGACATTTTTAGCTGTTTGATTTGCTTCGTCGGTAACAGTAGTTGAACTAATAAATATTTTTTCAGCAATCTTTTTGGCGTTATTAACACGAGTAATTTGTGATGTTGTTGACTCGGCAATACGATGACTTTGCTCGCTAGATATATTAGCTGACTCATCCAGAGAATAAGCATCTTGACTGATATTCTTCAATAATGAGGTTAAATCGTCACTGAGTTTATTAATGTTATTAAACAATTCACCGAATTCATCTTGATGTTTAATCTTAAGGCGTCTAGTTAAATCGCCTTGTGCGATTAAAGCCAAAGATTTATTTGCTTTAGATAAAGGGCCTAACATTGCGCGAGTAGTCGAAACAGCGATGAAAGTAGCTAATACGATAAAAATAAGTGCCGTGTATATCGCAAGATCTTCACCTGTAGATACTTTTGCTTTTGTAGTTGCTTGCAACTTATCAAATTGCGCTTCAGCCAAAGAAAGTAATATCGTTAATTGTTGGTAGGTATCATTAAAGCTTTCAACCGAAAGATTATAAGCTGTATTGGCATTTATTGACTCTTCAAGTGCCTGTTGCTTTTGCTGATAAAGTTGACCAGGGTCTAACAACAATTCCGTTAACGTAGCATATTCTAAAGTAAAATCTTCAAGTAAAGATTTATCTTCGATATCACTAAACAAGCGATACAGATAATCAAAAGTAATTTTTGCATTATCAATTAAAAAACCTACGTCTTCTTTATGTTGATTTAAAACATCAAGATCTGCTACTTGTTTTAATCCAGACATTGTATTTTGTAGAGTAAACAACATATCGTCAATACGCGTTCCGTTGCCAATAATGTCTTCTAATAGCTTGGGATTATCGGGTAAATCGATTAACTCGAGGTCAAGCATCGCATTACTGGCGTTATCACGACTGATTCTAAATACTTCTAAATTACTTTCAAAGGCTTCATTGGCGGCTGCAACATCCATTTTCGAAGCATAAAATCGTGCACTTTCGGCAACATATTTTTGGTAGTGAGCTTGAGCTAACTTTAACGCTTGCAACATTTTGGGTTGGTCAAGTACTTTACTTGATAGAACTTTCACCGCTTCATTAAACTCTTCATTTAAGGTGGTAAATTCTTGCTGGCTTTTCATCAAGTTATTTTTATCTTGTTGAGTAAAGCCTAACGCTCCTACTTTTATCATATTCAGTAGTTTAATTTGTAATGAACTACTTTGTTTTTGAACAGGAACAGCTAATAGCTCAACATTACTATTAGCTGTTTCAATTTGAGTTAATGAGTTATAAGAAAATATGCTTCCTGCAACTAATAAAATCCCAATTGTGCTAAACCCCATTATTATTTTTAGTTTTATTGTTAATGGTAGTTTCTGCATAAACACCTCTATTAAATTTTTTTCGTTAAGTAATTAATCTTTAATTACTTAGAACCATGCGCGATTATAGGTAGCTAAATACAAAAGTAAACAAAACTCAAGCTAGGTTATAGTTTGCCGATTGAAATTTTCTTGTCACTAATTATCAGTATGGCTTAACAATAGTGCTTTGGGTATTCTTTCACTCCTAATTAAAGGCTAAAATACAATGCTATTCAAATTTTTAGCACTAAATATTTATCGGTTATGAGATTGATTTTACGTCGATTATATAAATCACAATCAATTTATAGCACGAGACCTTATGCAATGTCCTATAAGTAGCTAGGTTTGTGTTAAATCGCTCATAGCATTAATTTAGCCAGTGCCATCATCAAAAACAATTTTAAACCTTAATACCTTATATATCGCTTGACATTTAAATAGATATATTTCAACGCATTACACTAAATATAAACATGAATATCGCCTAAAGTAGTTTGTACTTATCCATAAAGTCACACACATGTATTAAATGCCTAGAACTGACTTTCTCATTTGCCTGACACATTAAATAACTAACTGCTGAAATATATTTTTATTGTTGTTAGCTGGATAATTTACAACCAGTGATCTATTATCGCATAACTGGTCGAACGTCCGATGAGTCTAAAGAAAATATAATAAAAAACAAGACGTAATAAAAACAGTTACACACAATGGGGAAATATATGAATAAAATCAAAAGCGTAGTTGCAGGTGTAGCATTATTGCTATCGCTGTTTTCTAGCGCAGCATTCAGTAAAGAATACAAAATAGTACTTATACACGGCTTACAACCGCAACAATTGATTTCAAATGGTGATGTAGATGCCGATGGTCAAAATTATTGGCAAGGCTATTGGGGCAATATCAGTGATGCTCGAATTGACTGGCCTTCTTATGAACGCATAGAAGGAAAGATAGCCACCGATTACCTTTGGCCTAAATTAAAAGCATTTTCTGAGAGTAACTTCTGCTCTCCTGGCTGTATTTTTGTCACACATTCAACCGGTGACTTAGTTGCCCGTTACATTATCGACAATCAAGAAACTTGGTTAGAAAACGCAGGATTAACGCCACTTAATATTGTTGCCACTTTTGATATTGCTGGTGCTGGTGGCGGTAGTGAACTAGCAGATTTAGCAGTAAGTGTTGCACAAGGTACAGAAACTTGGACCTTTATTATTGAAGCTGCTTTAGAAGCTTGGCTTGGTGGTGATTTAAGTGATGAAATGGGTGTTCTGCACGACTTAAAAGTGAATAACGCTAGGCAACTTGCGCCATTACCTGATGCAAGAATTCCGCGTTTACGCTTTGTTGGTGATGCCACAGAGTATTTAGGTGTAACTAGCCCATTCATTCAAGGGAATGATGACGGCGTTGTTGGCAGCCACTCTTCGTGTGGCGGTAATCGTCAAGCACGTTTTGGCAGTTGTAGCAGTCAAGTGGACTTTAACGGCAAGATTTCAAACCAAGGTGATGCAGTATCAGGGTTTATGCCTTATCACTACCCAATGTTAATGGGTGAAAACTATAGCCACGGCTCACTACTTGAACCGCAAAACGCTGGCAAAGTAACTGCAGCAAGTAATCAAGAGAACATGCTTTCTGGTGATAGCATTCATTTTAATACTTATACAAGAACTACAGGCTGGTGGCTTTGGAAGCGAACTTATCTTTACGTAGAAAACTCTGCTTCTGATAGCATGTCTACGCTTATCTATGACGCAATGCCTAACTAAGTTATAGTTAATTTCAGTAGTATAAAGGTGCTTACCTCGGGCAATAATTGTTCGGGTAAGTAACCTTTAAGCAAGTTAATAAAGGCTTAAGATGAAAAAGAACGCGTTGATTAAACGAATTTCAATAACCTGTATTGTCGCAATTGCACTTTGGCTATTTTGGCCTGCACCACCAGAGCAACAAAACAAAACGCCTAAAATAGCAGAACATACGCCTATCATTAAAACGATAGCTTCAACCACGCCTCAAAAGTCGGTAAAAAACAATGATGAAAACGCTGTTATGCCGGCATTAATTACATCGAATGAATCTGCCCCTTTTGTTGCTAAAGCCTATGCGGCTGAGTTAACTTTTCCAGCCTACTCACAACCTTTAACCGCTCAGGATTTTGATCGCTTACAGCCTAATCATTTTAACCCACAATCTATACCTGTAGATGACACAGGCACAAGCATTTCTGCTGGGCTTTCTAAGTATCGCTATACTTACCCAGAGCCTGTTATAGCCAACCTTTCTGGAGAAAACATTGACTATGCAGAAATTTCATTAGTCGATATTGATAGCGGAAAATCTCTGTTAACGCGAAAGTTTAAACAGGATGAAAATAATAACTGGCAATCACAATTTGCTGGTGAACGTGACTTTCCCTCACAACTGCAAGCTACCGTTACGGCGAGCGTAAATGGTAAAACTATTACTATCGCGCTGGCACTTAAATATGTCGACTCGGTTGCAACGATAGAAAGCTTCGATCCCGCTTTTAACCGTGAAAGTGATATGGTTATTAACGCTAACTTAACCACTAGAGAGAAAGGCCTTTATCGAGTCCGTGCTAATTTATTCGACGCCAACAAGCAACCAATTGCACACTTGGTATCAAAAGAAAAACTCAGCAAAGGCAGCGCTACAATTGCCTTAAAAGCCCACCAAAGTGTATTACAAGGTAAACAAGCTCCGTTTTACCTTTCAACATTTACAATCGAATTGATGTCACCTGCACCGGGCAAGCCGACAAAATATGGTGATAGCGCAGTTAATCAATTTGAAATCAAAGACTTCGCAACATCAAGCTTAAGTACAGTACCTTATCAACCTTCAGAGCAAGAACAGCAACGCTTACAATTGCTACAAAATATGGCGCAAGGTGGATAACCTGCAGATGTTAAAGTTTTAAACATAAGCAATCAAAGTGCTTTTGGCTTTATTATTAAAAAGACTTACTTATTTAAAAAGACATAATTAAGCTAGTACTTTATCATTAACAATATCCTGAGAAGGTTTAATGATTTACGGGCTACTGCACGACATTTTTAACGCTTCGTTTAAAGAGAATTTATATGTCTAAACCAACCAAAACGACTCCAGCCTATTCATCTCCTGCGGGTGGTTGGGGAGCGCTTAAAAGCTCAGCGAAACATTTAATTCAAAGTGAAAACGCAGCAAAAAATGTTAAAGCGTTGCTGAAAGCAAATCAACCGGGCGGTTTTGACTGCCCTGGCTGTGCTTGGGGTGACTCAGACACTGCTGGTAAAGTCGATTTTTGTGAAAATGGCGTAAAAGCTATAGCGTGGGAAGCAACGAGCAAACGTGTAGACGCTAATTTTTTTCAGCAATACTCAATCTCCGAACTGCAACAGTGGGACGATCACTCGCTAGAAAAAAGTGGCCGATTAACTCAACCAATGTTTTATGATGGTGAAACTGATCATTATCAAACGATTAGTTGGGATGATGCTTTTAGCGTTATCGCCAACAAGTTAAAGACCCTTAACTCACCTGATGAAGCCCTACTTTATACTTCAGGTAGAGCCAGTAACGAAGCGGCTTATTTGTATCAACTTTTTGGTCGAGTACTCGGCACAAATAACTTTCCTGACTGCTCTAATATGTGCCATGAAGCATCAGGTGTAGGCATGACAAAAAGCTTAGGAACAGGCAAAGGTACCGTCACCATGGCTGACTTTGATCTAGCCGATGCTATTTTTGTTTTTGGTCAAAACCCCGGTACTAATCACCCTCGTATGCTGGGTACATTACGCAAAGCCAGTAAACGTGGTGCGACCATAGTCAGCATTAACAATCTGCAAGAACGTGGCTTACAAAAATTTACTGATCCACAAAGCCCAAAAGAAATGATCCTTTTCACCGGCACCGATATTAGCCAGTATTATTTCACACCAAAATTAGGTGGTGACATGGCAATACTGCGTGGCGTAGCTAAAGTATTATTTGAGCGTTTTAAGACTGATAAATCGATACTCGATATCGACTTTATTCAAACTCATTGTCATCACTTTTCCGACTATCAAAACAGTGTTGAAATAACCCCTTGGCAACAAATTATCAATCAAAGTGGCCTAAGTCAGCGAGATATTGAGCAAATAGCCGATATTTATGCCAGCAATAAAAAGGTCATTTTTACTTGGGCAATGGGCATTACTCAACATAAACATTCTGTAGCCACCATTCAAGAACTGGTAAACGTGTTATTGCTCAGAGGAAATATAGGCAAACCCGGCGCTGGCGCTTGCCCGGTTCGAGGACATTCGAATGTGCAAGGTAACCGCACTGTTGGCATTAACGAGAAGCCTTCGGATGAATTTCTCGACGCTTTAGAGCAACATTATGATTTTAAAGCGCCGCGTGCTCATGGTTTAAACACAGTAGAGTCTATTCACGCCATGTTATCAGGCAAAGCCAAAGTATTTATTGCCTTAGGGGGCAATTTTGCCGCCGCAACACCTGATACCGCAAGAGCCTACCAAGCATTACAACAATGTGATTTAACCGTGCAAATAAGCACAAAACTTAACCGTAGCCATGTTATTACCGGTAAGCAGTCATTAATTTTACCTTGTTTGGGCAGAACAGAAATTGACCGTCAAGTAGGCGGTGAACAGTGTATTACCGTAGAAGATTCGATGAGTATGGTGCACAGTTCAACCGGACAAAATGAACCTGCGTCAAAAGAATTGCGCTCTGAAACCGCCATAGTAGCAGGCATGGCTAGCGCCTCAGTTGGTTCTGACATAGTAAACTGGTCTGCATTAATGCACGACTACAGCTTAATTCGAAATGACATAAGTAAAGTTTTGCCCGACTTTTTTGACTACAACGAACGCATTAAAATTGGCCGAGGCTTCTATTTACAAAATAAAGCCGCATTGCGTCAATGGAAGACAAGTGCTGCAAAAGCGACATTTTCAAGCGCGCTATTACCAGAAAAGTTATCCCACGAAATTGCCGAGCAATTTACTGATAAAGCTATTTTAACCTTGCAAACATTACGTTCACATGATCAATACAACACTTCAATTTATGGTATGGATGATCGCTACCGTGGTATTTACGGCGAGCGACGCGTAATTTTCGTTAATGGTCAAGACATGGTGAAGCAACAATTAAGCAACGGTGACAAAGTAAAGATAACCACTATTTCTAATGATAATATCACTCGCTCAATAACTGACTTTAAAGTCGTAGAATATACTATTCCAAGCGGTTGTGTGGCAGCATATTACCCAGAAACCAATCCACTAGTGCCTTTAGAAAATATCGCTGATGGTTGCGGCACACCCACATATAAATCAATAGCGGTTACAATCGAGAAGATCTAAAGGAAAGCTTTACTCTCTGAAACTAATGGCTATAGCTAACTAACAACTGAAACATTTAGCTAGCCATGTCAAAAATTCGTTCTGAGTCTTTAATTAAAACTAGATCAACCTTTGGCGAGCAATTTATCTAACCAACGAGCGGGTAGCAAGCGCTTCAAAAAAGCAAATAGCTGGGTTGGCAGTGTTATACGATAACGTATTTTTGGTCGTTTACTTTCTAAAGCATGGATTAATGCTTTGGTAACATCAAGCGGCTCTAATGAAAAAGGTGCTGTTGATTTATCACTCGCTAAACGCTCAATTTGCTGCTGATATTGCTCTTTATGTACACTGTTATCAATATCAATATTCTCGTTGAGTGCGATTAAACCATTGGCACGAAATTGAGTATTAATTGGCCCTGGCTCAAGTAATATCACTTGTATTTTAGCCGCATGCAATTCTAATCGAAGCGTGTCAGTGAGGCCTTCTATCGCATACTTTGAGGCATTGTAAGCACCGCGATAAGCCATTGAAACAAAGCCCAACACTGAACTACATTGAATAATACGGCCGTGCCCTTGTTGCCTCATTACTGGAATTATTTGCTTAGTCAGCTCATGCCAGCCAAATACATTACTTTCAAACTGAGCTTTCAGCGCTGCTGTTGGTAAGTCTTCTAAAGCGCCGGGTTGGCCATAAGCACCGTTATTAAACAAAAAATCTAATTTACCTGCCGTTTGTTCAAGCACCTGCGCCACCGCTTTGGTAATAGTTTCAGGCTCAGTTAAATCAAGATGATAGGCGTTAAGTTCTAGAGCTTTCAACTTAGCAACGTCTTCTGACTTGCGTGCGGTAGCAAAAACCTGATAACCACGTGCTGATAAAGTTAACGCCGCGTGTAAACCAATGCCGCTTGAGCAGCCAGTAATTAAAATAGATTGAGTTGTCATATATTAACCTTAGTTCGGGATAAGCACTAAACTATCAATGCTGCATGATAGAGATAAAATTATTCCGCTACAACACTAGATCAACCAATTGATATTTAGTGTTATTTTTAATTGCCAAGCATTCATTAACTCGGACTGAGATTAAATAAGCTAATAATTAATTGAAATGCAGATGTGAGCAGCTTACTTGATTAGGTTAACGATGAGAACGAATAACAACAGTGCCTGCTATTTTATCGTGCCAGCCCTGCTTTTTATCATCCCACGCAATCCAGAAAAACCCTAAACCTAAAGGGAGTAAAGAAATGTAATATCCTAAATAACGGATAAACAATTGTTTTTTCGTCGGTTTACCACCTGACTTTTCATCAACTATGATAGCCGTAACTGCAATTTTACCGGGCGTTGCAGACTTATAAATCCAAAACAATAACACTATAATTATTGGTAAGGCGTAGTTAATAAACACATCTGAAGAAGCTTGCCCTGAACCCGATAAAGAAAAATATTCACCGCCATAGAATAGAAATAGCAACGGTAACGTTACCACCATAAGCAGTATTGAATCGATAATACTTGCGCAAAGTCTGGCCCAAAAGCCAACATAACTTAAAGACTCTGAAGCCGATAAATTTTCATTTTCTGTCATAATGTCCACTGGTATATATCATCAAACATCAAACATCAAACATCAAACATCAAACAAACGATGAAGACTTTTTAGTTTAAGAAAAGGAAGCCACATCAACATTTAATATGGCTTAAGGTGAGTTCTATTCGCTAAATTCTGCCGCAATATTTGCAAAAGCAATTGTTGACCAATAGTTAAGTGCTTGGCCAATACCATCATACATCACGTTTAATTCTTTTTTACCTAATGGCTGTTGATAAAATTTGCTGTATTGTTGAATTTCTTGATCGGTTAATTGATCATAAATGAAATATGACACCATGATCATTTGTTGCTCTAATGCAGGCTTCATCATCACTTCCATTTGTTGCAGTTGTGCAGTTATTTGCTGGTCATTCACTTCTTTACCTGGATTTGCCACCATTAAACCTTCAATCGTCCCTTTGGCAACTGACAAAACTATTTTCAATGAATGCTCAACAACATTAGTGACTTCAACAAAGTTTCTAACCACTTTGATTCGTTCTGGCGTTGGTGGCGTGGTTTGTAATCGAGCAATATAGCCCATAAAGTCTTGATTAAAACTTGGCGCTGACGCTTTTGCTTCAGCTAACTTAATTCTTCTAGCTAAATCACTTTTTAACCAGGTCAGTAATTGTTGCATTTCAGCAGCAGAAAAGTTCTCTTTAATATGCTCTGCAACAACTTGTGATACTTCATTTAATTGCCAAGAGTTGAGCAAAACATCCATTACTTTTTGTGAATCTTCTGGATTTTTCGCTGTCATTTGCATTTGCTGATTCATTGCAGCCATTTGGTTCGGAATACCACTCAAGGCAGAATCAATACCTGAAAGCGCCATATATTGTGCAACATCATTATCGCTGATGTTTTTAGCCAAACTAAGCTGACTAAAACTGGTGATCAGTAAAACAAATATAAATTGTAGTGAATTGAATTTTTTCATTGCTAGTCCTTTAACTCATTAATGTTAGGAATTTCATAATAATATAAACCATAGCACAGAGATATTTTTATTTGAAACTAGAGGGTAAATTACATACAAAATAAAATAATCGTAATTCTCGCTTCTGCATTACTAATTGAATGTGAGAAGATAAAAGCTGATAACATCAAAACTTAAATAACTGACACGAGCAATTAAAAATAAAAACTCAGTTAATCGTATTAAAGGGACTCACATGTCAAAGAACTATTTTTCATCACTTAATTTATACCTAGTAATGCTGTCACTGCTGGTATTAGGCGGTTGTTACAACCCTGACCCTGCCGTAAAAGCAGTCAATGAATTTGTCGAAAAGCAAAAAATAGACAAAACACAAAGTGACTGGAAAACTAAGCTACAAAAACCAGAACTGGCTGAGTTCAATCCAGAAGCACGATACTTTTGGGATATCGAAACAACAGAAGGAAAGCTAGTGGTTGAGCTATTTCCAAAAACTGCTCCAATGCATGCTACCAGTACCATTTATCTCACACAGTTGGGTTTTTATGATGATTTAATATTTCATCGCGTGATCAATAAATTCATGGCTCAAGGCGGCGATCCGTTAGGTAATGGTCGCGGTAATCCCGGATATAAATATGCTGGTGAATTTGACGACACTTTAAGTCACGACAAACCAGGTTTATTGAGCATGGCAAACTCAGGACCCAATACTGATGGCAGCCAATTTTTTATTACCTTTGCCGCCACACCTTGGTTGAATGGCAAACATACAATTTTTGGTGAAGTAATTGAGGGCTTAGATACCACATTACCGGCAATTGAAAGCCTAGGCAGTCGCTCTGGACGAACAAAGAAAGAAGTGAAAATTATTAAAGCCAGTATTCGCGTAGAATAAAAGCAGGTTAAACTTATGTCGTAGGGCTACCAAGTACAACTGGCACCTTACATATTACCCTGACTTGATTTTAAATAAACCAAGTCAGGTTTAACTCTGCTATAAAATCAGAGCAGCTTTTGTAGAGTTTTACGTTAAATTTTCCTACTCTTATTTCGCTGTTTCAAAAAGAACATTAAATAACATAGAAAAATAAAGACAATCCCAATAACCGATGGGGTAAGAGCGCTGTTTAAGGCTTTCTCAAACATGAGAAAATCGGGATACCCTGTTTGCCAAAGCGTCCACTCATAGGCTACTGAAGTAGCGAGTAATTGGCTTCCCGTCACCAGTACAATAATTGCATCACCATTTTCAGGGTTTATTCTTAGGGCAGTATTTGCTGGCTCATTCGCTCCATCATGGCCGAAAACAAAGTCTCTGTCTGAAATAGGCGCATACAACATTGTTCCTATGCCCCATATCGCCGCGCCCATTTTTTCACCAATCGGTTGACGCATGATTTCAATACTGTTGTAACTCAACACATCATGGTTATCACTTGTGGGTTGTGACAGCGCTTGTACAAATTTTATCAAGTCTGCAGGAGTTGAAGATAGTCCTGTTGCGGCAGAAGATGCATAACGATAAATAGTAGAAAGTTCTCCGTCCGAATTATATGACTTAGAAATATTTTCCAAGTCACCGAGGTACTCATAGGTAGATCGTGTCATTTTAAGAGGGACAAAGACCTTCTGTTGCATCCAGCTATCAAAATCCATTCCGGTTATTTCTTCAACTACTAATTGAGCGACTAAATAGCCACCACCTGAATACTTCCATTCTGTACCGGGCTCTATCCCTAACTTAATTGTTCTAATGCCACTTGATGCTCTGGGATTGCTCAAAGATTCTTCCAAAGTAGGAATGACTTCATTAGGCTCATAATCACCAAAACCGAGGCCATCTGTGAGACCCGATGTATGAGAAAGTAGTTGGCGCATCGTAACTTTGTTGTTATCAAAGTCACTTTCAGGTAATTGCCAACGGGTTAAATAAGTACTAATTGGCGCATCTAAGTCAATTTTACCAGCCTCTACAAGTTGCATTACACCATAGGCAGTAAATAGTTTACTCATAGAGGCTAGCGGGAATAACGTATTTCGATCAACAGTATCTACTGACGCAAAGTAGTCCTCTTCAATCACTTCACCATTTTTAATTAAAATAAATGCTGTATTACCTTTATTCTCAGCATGAATTTTTTCTTTAATCGCGCTAACAAATGCCTGAGTATCACCTTTAGGTGCGATAGATGATAACCACCAACCACTGAGCGCACCATAAACACTGATGGCAATCCACAGTAGCGTAACTCCTAATAGGGTTAGAATTCCTTTTACATATTTCATTTAAAAACTTCCTATATTTTACTGTTTTTTTTCAGCGACAGCGTCAACGAGGGATAACTTAACAGTTAAGCACACGTGCCTTTCTGCTCAATCACCTCGTATGATCATGATTAAGTTATTAATAACAAATTTAATAAATCTTAGCTAGTAAAGTGTCTATAAGAAATTTTTAATATTTTGGGTAGAAAGATAAGCAAATCGTGTATTCGTTTGAATATTGACAAACTCAACCAAACTGTATCCAACACAGCCACCAATATTGCATTTATCATGGAGGGAGGATCTGTGCTAATGATGAGGCTGTAGATTAATTATCAAGTTATGATGGGTGGTTTAATAAATCATAACTTATTGACTCACTTAACTAAAACAAGCAGTCATTATTTAAATTGCTTAGTTTTTCATCTGTGGCTAAAATAAATATGGAAGCTGAAAAACCTGTAAAATTTCTCGTAATAGCTTTTGCTTCAAATATCATTGATATATGTGACTATGTATTAAAAACTCATTCGAATTTTGTAACGAAAGCCTCGTGAAAAAGCTTGTGTAAGCAAGGAGAAAAGCATGACTCAAATAGAACATTGTAATATTACGGTTCCGGATATAGATTCTACCATTACTTTTCTTAGGATTGCAGCTCCAGACTTCAACGTTAGGAAGGATGAACGCCCTTTGGATAGTTATCGCTGGGTACATATCGGAAATGATAATTTCTATATTGCTTTGCAACAAGCTCATTTAGATTCAGTCCCTAAAAATCAACTTCCTAAATATATAAATTATGGTGTGAATCATATTGCTATGATTGTTCCGAGTGTCGAAGAAGTTGAAAAAAGATTAAGTTCGGCAGGCTACAAAAAAGGCATAGAAACACCCTCGGAGAAATTTAGAAAACGAGTTTATTTCATCGACCACAGTGGTTTCGAATGGGAGTTTGTTGAGTATTTATCTGATCGAACAAGCGATAAGTTTCTTTATGAGTAAAGTAAAAAAGTAGGGTCAGATACACATTAAACGTTAATTTTTTTTGAATAATGCCTTAACACCTTATATATCGTGGCTTAGCGAACTATTAATTTAGTTCGATTATAGGCTAAAAAAATTAATGTGTATCTGACCCTACTTTTAATTTTATTGCCTACTTTTCTTGGTAAAATGCAGACATTGCTTTATACAACGAATATAAGTCTACTTTTGAGCCAACAGCATAAGGCGAGTGAATTGAGAGAATAGGAATACCAAAATCCACTACTTCCATATTATCATTTGATAAATCACTACCAATTGTGCCACCAGATGCTTTACCTTTATATGTTGATGTTTGCCATTTAATATCGGCATTATCAAGGTAGTTTCTGGTCCACGCCATATACTCAGAGTTAGCGTTAAAACCACCACCGTATAGCTTCAGATTAACACCATGACCTAAACGTGGCGCATTACCTAATTCCCAAACGCTTGACCACGTAGGATTAACACCTGGGTTCACGTCAGCAGATATCACTTTAGTATTTCTTAATACTTTACGTAATTGATAGTCATTGTAACTATCGCCATTCTGGTTATAAAGTAAACTACTCATTAAGTCGACTAAATAGGTAGAGCTTGCGCCAGTATTGTTTATATTACCGACTTCTTCATTATCAACTAAATAAGCAATAGCGGTATATTCTGGTGTTTTTTGTTCTGTTATCGCTTTAACTGCAGCGATAGAAGAAGCTTTATCATCTTGGCCATAAGCCGCGATCATGCTGCGGTCAAAGCCCACATCTCGTGGTTTAGTTGCAGGCACTAACGCCAATTCAGCCGAGACTAAATCTTCAACCGAAATATTGTATTCTGCTTTTAAATACTCACTTACTTGATCTTTAATTTTTTTATCAAGTTCTGGCTTCGCTGCCACAATAATGTCTAACTCTTCTTTACCAATAACATCACGACTAGTACGTTTACGGTTAGGTGAGTCAACATGAGGCGCAAGATCTGTTACTAAGAAAATAGGATCGTTTTCTTCAAAACCGACAGATATATTGACTGTTGTGCCATCTTTCTTATCAACTCGCCCGACTAAAGCTAAGGGTATGTTCACCCATTGATAGGTTTTAATACCGCCATGGATATAAGTTTGAAACATAGCAAATTCTTGCTTTTCAAATAACGGTCTACCTTTTAGTTCAAGGCGGGGTGCATCGATATGTGCGCCAACTATTCTCGTGCCCTGCTCTAACGGCTTTTTACCAATTACCATTAACGTTATCGTGCGATCACGGTTAACATCGTAAAAACGCGCACCTGGCTTTAACTTACTTTTTTCAGTTAACTGTTTAAAGCCTTGTTTCTTAACACGCTTAATCGTTTCAGTAACAAAGGTGAGTTCGGTAGGCACTTTATAAATATAGTCTTTGTATTCAGTGGCATAACGCTCAACGGCTTTAAGCTCTTTAGCACTTAAGTTTAGCCAACTAGAAGGTGACTTTGCTTTACTTTCAGCATCTTCTGCGTGTACTAAAGCGGTTTGAGATAAAGTCAGTGCACTGACTATAGCGAGGCTGGTTAATGTTTTAGATAAATTCATAGCAATATTTATAATGTTAATCTCAGATTAAAAGCGTACGACATCATAAAAGCTATCAATATCGACTGACAAGCTTTATTCGATAAGCCGTACCTTTTTAGCTTTAAAACCCATTTAAAGTTACTAAATCAATAAAAGCCAAACATACTGCAGATGAAATTTGCTTTATAAAATGAGTACTAAGTTGTAAAAACATTATCTTGAACAATGTTAAAGTGACAAAACATAGCGACTTAATACAAATGTGATTAAGCCAACAATCATCGTCAAATAAACACTTTTGCTTTTAGCTGCGGTAAGTACCGAAAATGTAGCGGCAATTAGATAGGGATTTTGTAGTGAAATACTTAGCTGTCCTTGTTGAACAAAAATTATCGGCACCCAAATGGCTGTTAGCACGGCTGGCGCGCTAAAACTTAAAAGTTTCGCCATTTTATCCCCTAACTTTACTGGCAAGCGAGGGTGAATAAACAGATATCGTGATGTAAAAGTAATAACTGCCATCAATACAATTGTTAGGAGTGTCACAAGCTATCCTTTAAATTTGGGGACAATTGACGATCGTCTTTATCATCGTTCTTTGACAAAAATCGATCGGTTAAATAACCACAATACATTGCGATTATTGCAGCTGCGACTAAGTCCAATTCAAATTGCATTAACTTGAAAAGCACAGATAAAATGGCTGCAACAATAACCGATACTAAAATAGGTATATTAACAATGGTTGGAATTACTAAGGCAATAAAGGTCACGGCAATGGCAAAGTCTAAGCCTAAATTAGTTAAATCAGGCAAATAGCTTCCAGCAATTACGCCTGTTACATTCCATAAAAGCCAAAAAAAGTAAAAGCTTGCTCCAGCAACTACAGCATATATCAGCCTTAATTGACCGACAAACGCTTTGCTATTACCTGACAAAGCAAATAGCTCATCAGTTAATAAAAAACCTAAGCTATAGCGCCACTTAGTCGGTAAAACCTTAAGTTTATCTCTTAACGCTAAACCGTATAAAAAGTGTCGAGAACTAATAATGAAAGTCGTGAATAAAATAGTGGCTAAAGAAGCATTATTAGCAATTAATTCAATTGCCACTAATTGTGCCGAGCCAGCGAAAACAATAAGCGGCATTAATATCGCTTCAAGAGCAGAAAAATCGCGTTGAATAGCTAAAGAGCCACAAAGTATCCCCCAAGGCAACACTGCTAAATTTAACGGTAGCATGTCTAAAAAACCTTTTTTAGCCATCAGCCAGCGAGATTTTTTTTTAGTAAGGGCCATCAATATTCCACCTAAAGAGCGCAACTATAAAACAAAAAATAATATTACCATTTTTTCAAAAACTTGCGCTTAAAACATCACGAATAGAGGTAAAGTAATAATAGTAATTGAGCCAGCTATGCTATGAATACAAGCAAAGTTGCACCATTAAGCCTCATAGTAAATATGACCTATTGAATATAGATCGAGGCTATTATCAACTTTTTAAACTCTTATCAAACCCCTAAAACGCTATTTTAAGGTGAAGTACTATTTTAATAAGTTAAAATGAAGAAAATATACTAAAAATCATGTTATAAATACTCCTTTAATTGTAATAAAAATGTAAATAATAATAAAAAAGGAATTATTCTCACATGAATCACCGTTCGTCTATATTGGCAAAAACACGAAATATTGCAATTTTCTCCTCTGCTATTGCCGTAACCGCAACCTTAATTGGTTGCAGTGAAAACACTTCAAAAGATACATCAACAGTAACATCATCAGAAATTGTACAAGCCAACAAGATCACTCGCCAGGCGAGCGAATCTCTACATGCTGATTATGCTGAGATGCGAGCTAAGCAAGTTAGCAATGTCAGCTACAATTTGACCGTTAATATTGATAATAAAAGCGAAAGTTTTTCAGGCATATCTACACTGAACTTCGAACTTGCTAAAAATAATGTAAATGATTTAACTATCGATTTTGATGAAGGTACGATTTCCTCAATACTGGTTAACGGTAAACCTGCAAAATTTGAATATGAAAAGTGGTTTATAACCTTACCTGCCAGCGAATTATTAGCAGGAAAAAACATCATCGAAATAAGCTACCAACGCCCTTATGCAACTGACGGCTCAGGTTTTCATCGCTTTGTTGACCCAGAAAATGGTGAAGTTTACCTTTATACAGATTTCGAACCTTATGATGCCAACCGTCTTTTTCCTCATTTTGATCAACCAGATCTAAAGGCCACTTATGCGCTTAAGGTTAATGCTCCAAGTCATTGGCAAATTATTAGTGCTACAAGAGAAACTTCAATAACAGAAAATGGCGATACTAAGCATTGGACATTTCCTGTTTCAGCTAAATTTTCATCTTATGTTTTCTCATTGCATGCTGGGAACTACGCGGTTTGGGAAGATAATTTTGAAGACATTCCTTTGCGCTTATTTGCTCGCCAAAGCTTAGCAGAATATGTCAATACTGAAGAGTGGTTTAGACCTACGAAACAAAGCTTTGCCTTTTTCAATAAATACTTTGACGTTAGATACCCTTTTGTAAAATATGATCAAGTTGTAGCGCCTGACTTTAATGCTGGTGCAATGGAGAACGTTGCAGCAGTTACATTTAATGAAGGCTATATTGCTCGAGGCGAAAAATCTACTCAAGCAAAAATGAGTTTAGCGAATGTTATCGCCCATGAAATGGCTCATATGTGGTTTGGCGACTTAGTAACTATGCGTTGGTGGAATGGCTTATGGTTAAATGAAAGCTTTGCAACCTACATGGCGAACCTAGCAATCGCAGAGGCGAGCGATTTTGAAAACAATTGGGATGTTTTTTACTCTGGCACAAAACAATGGGCATATCGCAGTGACGACTCAGTTAACACTCACGCTATTGAACTTCCAGTAGCATCAACTGGTGAAGCATTGTCTAACTTTGACGGTATTACTTACGGTAAAGGCGCTTCAGTGCTTAAACAGTTACCTTATTATTTAGGTGAAGAAAACTTTAGAGTTGGTGTTAGTAACTATTTGAAAAAGTTTTCTTATAAAAACACCGATCTTGATGATTTTATTGGTGAGCTAGGTAAAGCTGCCGGAAAAGATATGCAGCAATGGACACAAGACTGGTTATACAATGCAGGGTTAAATACCATCAAAGTAGACTACCAATGTGCTGATAACAAAATCACTCAGTTTACTATTAACCAAACCGCTCCCGACGGCTATCCAACACTACGTGAACAAAAAGTTCAAATTGGGCTTTATAACCTCAATGACAATGCGATGACTTTAACGTCTGCGACGCCTGTAATGTATAAAGGCGCAAAGACTCAAGTGAGTGAAGTTATTGGCAAAACATGTCCTGACTTAGTTTATCCAAATGAAGCAGATTGGGGTTATGTTAAGGTTGATTTAGACGATAAATCATTAACTGCCGTTCAAAACCATATCAACGCTATTGAGAACACTACAATGCGTTTAATGTTGTGGCAGAGTTTATCTGACAGTGTCAATGACGCGAACCTTTCTGCAGAAAATTTTGTTAACTTTGCTATAGCTAATATAGCAGGAGAAACAGACTATAATGTGACACGCAAAATCGCTGGTAGCCTGACCTCTGCTTTAGGTTACTTAACCACAGCTACCCGCTTAAAACAGAAAGATTATTCTGCTCTTTACTCAGAAGTAGAAGCGCTTTATTTATCACTTTTACAGCAAGCAGAACCTGGTTCTGACTTTCAAAAGCTTTGGTATAGCCGTTACGTTAATGTAAGTAAAACCAGTAAACACTTAGCCAATCTACAAAATATTTTGCATGGTGAAATGAATTTTGACGGTATGACTATCGATCAAGACAAACGCTGGACCTTAGTAGCTAAAATGAACCGTTATCAACACGGAAATTATCAAGCGTTATTGAAAGCTGAGCAAGAAAATGACAAATCTGATACTGGTGTTAAAAATGCCATCTATGCTGAAGTTCTTCGTCCTGAGCCTGCTATTAAAGATAAGTGGTTTAACGTAGTCATTAACAACCCTGAACAGTTAAAGTTATCAACGTTGCGTTATATTATGTGGGGATTATTTCCATCAGAGCAACGGGTTTTACAAGCACCCTATAAAGCCCGAATACTGGCCCATATACCAACACTTAATCAAGGTAGTGACTTGTCACTTCTAGAATCGTTCACATCAACTATGTTACCGGCTCAATGTACGCCAGAAAGTGAGCAAGAACTTGCAGATTTGATTACCCAATATCAAGGAATGAAGCCTCAAGCTTTAAAAAGTGTAAAGGCCACTCACCAAAATATTGGTCGCTGTATAAAAGCACTTAAGCTTTTAAACTAACGCTGAGATAAAATTTTTCAGTACAAAAAAAATGCCAGCCCGTTTAACGGACTGGCATTTTTTTATAGAACAACTTATAAAGATTTAGCGTAGTTACGGGCTTTTTCTAAGTCTTCCGGTGTATCAACACCTTCAACCGCTAATCGAGTTTTAGCTACCGCAACATGTATTTTTTCACCCTGCCAAAGTACACGAAGTTGCTCTAAAGATTCAATTTGCTCTAACTGACTTGCCGGCCATTTAACATAATCTTTAATAAAACCAGCTCGATAAGCATAAATACCAATATGGCGAAGGTAAAAATCACCAATCGCGTCTATGTTGGCATTATTAAGAAAACGTTCACGGTCATAAGGTATAGTCGCGCGGCTAAAGTAAAGTGCATAGCCATTTTTATCACATAACACTTTTACCGCATTTGGGTTTAAAGCTTCAGCAACATCATCAATAGTCATGGCTAAAGTCGCCATACGTGCTTGATTTTGACTAGATAAGTTTTCAGCAACTTGTGCGATATTTTCAACGGGAATGAAAGGCTCGTCACCTTGTACATTCACAATCACTTGTTGATCAGAGAACTGATACGTTTCCATAACTTCAGCAAGGCGCTCGGTTCCTGATTGATGATCAGCGCGAGTTTTACATACTTCGCCACCAAAGCCTTTTACTACTCGAGCAACTTCGTCGTTATCTGTTGCAACAATAACTTGCTCAGCGCCACTGGCAAGCGCCTTTTCTACAACCCATTGGATCATAGGTTTACCAGCAATATCTGCCAGAACTTTACCTGGTAACCGCGATGATTCAAAGCGCGCAGGGATCACAACAACAAACGACATAACAACCTCATTAATCTTGTTTTCTACTTTATATTTCAGCAATAATATCGACTTAAACTAACGATTATTATTTATCATCTTCGTTAATACGACGAGCTTCACTTTCTAGTAATACCGGAATATCTTTTTCTATTGCATAAGCTAATCGGTCGAATTTACAAATCAACTCTTGCTGTTCTTTTTTATATTCTAGCTTTCCCTTACAAACTGGGCACGCTAGAATTTCCATTAACTTAGTATCAAACGCCATAATTCTCTCTCTTAAATATAATTGTTATCACTTATCACGCAAAGGCGTCATAAGCTAAATGGTTTACATTGTTCTAATTTGTATTGTTGGCAAGTGCTGCAATTTTATTGACCACTGTCGACATATTTTCAGTAGCGTTTGCCTCGAAAACTGCATCAACAGGCAGATACCAATAATTTTCTTTTGCAAAGCTTGCACATTTCACCGCATCTTTTTCGGTCATAATCAGGGGCACATTCAAAGCAAATTGCTGTAAATCCTCGGCTGAAAAGGCTTGATGATCAATAAAGCCCTGCGCTATGTCTATAGAAAATCCACACTGCGCTAGGGTATTAAAAAAACGCTTAGGGTCGCCAATGCCCGCTATCGCGTTTACCTTGTATTCGCTGTCGCTAATTTTCTCTAAAAAGCTTTTTAATTCAACCTGCTCACCGGTTTTAACATTCACTAACTTGCTCGCACTTAATTGCATAGTTAATACCGGTATTAGTAAGTTTTCGGCCGTTGTTTGCCAATTAGTTTCTCCATTGACGATAACGCAATCGGCTTGCTTAATTCTGTTTTTTGTTTCACGTAACGGCCCTGCAGGTAATAACAAGCCATTGCCAAATAAACGTTTGCCGTCCACTACAACAAATTCAAAATCACGGGCTAAACGATAGTGCTGTAAGCCATCGTCAGCAATAATTAACTCACAACCTTGCTCGATAAGTAACTGGCAACCTTGTATTCGATCAGCGCCAATAACCACAGCTACGCCGCTACGTTGAAAAATTAATAACGGTTCATCACCGGCTTGCTCAGCGCTACTTTTGGAATTAACTTGATAAGGATAATGAGGCGCTTTTGAGCCGTAACCGCGACTGACTACACCGACTTTCAAACCTTTGTCACTGAGGTGCTGCACTAAATAAAGCACCATAGGTGTTTTACCGTTGCCGCCAATACCAATGTTACCAACCACAACAACTGGCACCGACATTTTTACCTGCTTTAATAAACCAATTCGGTAAGCTAATCGCCTTGTAAAGCTCAGTAACATAAATAACAGCATTAAAGGCAGTAATAGTGGCACTAATAGCCATTTGGCAGGATGTCCTTGAAACCATACCTTTTCAATTAAGCGCATAACTTAGTTAAGCGCCAAATTGAAATTTGTGTAATTGAGCATATGCGCCATCTTGAGCGATTAAAGATTGATGGTCACCTTGCTCTTTTATTTGCCCATGCTCCATGACAATAATTTTATCTGCGCTTTCGATGGTTGATAAACGATGAGCGATAACAATACACGTACGATTTTTCTGCAATATACTCAAAGCGTCTTGAATATGACGTTCTGACTCAGTATCTAAAGCGCTGGTTGCCTCATCTAAAATCAAAAATGGTGCATCACATAATAAAGCTCGAGCAATAGCAACACGCTGGCGTTGACCACCTGATAACATCGCGCCATTGTCACCAATATTGGTATCTAAACCTTCGGGCAAATCTTCTACAAATTCCATGACATGAGCTTTACGGGCAGCGTCTTCAATTTGTTCGCGAGTAGCTTCAGGCTTACCGTAAGCAATATTGTTCGCAATCGAATCGTTAAATAAAACCACTTGTTGAGAGACATAAGCAAATTGCTTACGCAAGTCTTTGAGTTTGTATTGAGTAATATCTTTACCGTCAATTAACACCTTGCCAGACGTGGCAACATAGAACCTCAGCAATAACGCACTTGCTGTAGACTTACCGCTACCAGAGCGTCCAACTAAAGCTACCGTTTCACCAACATTTGCAGAGAAACTTAAGTCTTTTAGCGCCTGCTTCTCTTTATCGTTATCATAAAAGAAATTAACATTTTCAAACGCTAACGTACCTTTCGCCCGCTCTAAGGCAATAGTGCCAGTATCAACTTCTGTTTTTTGATCAAGTACACCAAAAATACTTACACACGCCGCCATACCTTTTTGAAACTCACTATTAACTGTGGTTAATAGTTTCAGGGGGCGTAGTAATGTCACCATACACATCAATACGGTCATAAATATTCCCGCTGAAATTTCTGCGCGCATCGACTCAAGGTTGGCCACATACAAAACAAAAGCTAAAGCAAATGAGGCGATAATTTGAATAATAGGTACACTCGCCGCTTGCGTTGCTACCATTTTCATTCGTTGTTGGCGGTTGTGTTTATTGATAGTAGAAAAACGGTCGAACTCACGTTGTTGACCATCAAAAGTTAACACCACTTTATGACCATTAAAGGTTTGCTCTGCCGCTGTAGTTACTTCGCCCATAGCATTTTGAATGCCTTTACTGATGGTGCGAAAGCGCCCTGAAACCATAGTTACTATGCCGGCAATTACTGGCGTGATCAGTAAAAATATTGAGGCTAATTGCCAACTGTTATAAAACATGACTATCAGTAAGCCTAGTACAAACGCACCTTGCTGCACTAATGTTAACAAGGCTTTAGATACCGCACTAAGAACTTGTTCAGTATCGAAGGTTAATTTTGAAATTAAGCTGCCTGTAGACTCTTTATCATGATACGCAACGGGCATCGACATCACATGTTCAAACAATTCTTGGCGAATATTCGCCACCACATTATTACCTAGCCACGCTAAGGTATAGTTACCGGCAAAGTGGCAAATACCCCGTAAAATAAACATCACCACGATGAAGTATGGCGCCAACTTCATAAACTCTGGATCTTGACCATCAAGGCCTTTATCGATTAACGGTTGCAGCTGTGAAAATACAAAACTGTCAATTGCGGCATAACCCAGCATACCTAAAATGGAAACAACGGCTGCGGCTTTATAGGCCTTGGCATAGCCTAATAAACGTTTGAAATTTTCACGTGTGGTATTGTCATTAGTCGTTTCTGATGATTTTGTCGACATTCATACTCTCAATGCGTTATCAAAAAAGCGATCCTATGGGGATCACTTTTACTTAGGTTTGATGGTCTATTAAAATGAAAAGTAACTATAAACTAAGCCATCAAAGCTAAAATATTAAATTGCTTAGGTATTTTAGCGTTATTTTGTCAATCAACCAACTGATAACTTTTACAAGCTTAATTTCTGACTTTTTTCCTGTAAATTTCAAGCTATGATTCATCGAATATTTAACTACTGCAAGGCCGAAAAAATCAAACTACAAGTTAAACCAAAAGGTCAATTCACATACCAGTAGGGTCTAATATTGTCTCGATAACTTATCACTTCAATACCTGATTTACTGGCATCTGCGGTAGACACCGCATCAGGCATATTAAATATAAACGTCACCATGCCAAGCTCTGCAGTATTAAAGGGGCGAATATCAAATTGGCTATATCGGTTTTGTATTTCTGCTGAAGGCATTTTCCAGCGATTTAAATACCCCGCACTAAAGACGACATATTTAGGGGCCACAGCGGCTAAAAATCGCGGGCTTGAAGACGACTTTGAACCATGGTGTGGCGCAATCAGCAGATCACTTGTCAGTTTTTTCTCCATACCTGAAACACTTAACAGTCTATTTTCCTGTTTTATTGAAATATCCCCGGGTAATAACACGCGGTGAAAACCATCACTAATTGTTACTACACAGGAATCGTCGTTTTTATCACCTTTAGCTTGGGTCGGCGACAACATTTCAAATGTTAGTCCTTGCCATGTAAAGTGCTGTCCAGCGATACAGGCTCTGTCGGGCATTAAGGCTTCATCATTTGCAATCACTTGCTTTATATCGATTGCTGAGCGCAAAGCATTCAAGCTACCGGCATGGTCATTATCATTATGGCTAATAATGACACCATCAATAGACTTATAACCATGATGCTTTAAATAAGGTATTAGTGCCGCATCGGCCATATTAAAGCCACTCGGGTAGCTCGCTCCCGTATCGTAAATAAATACATGGCGATTTTTTTCAATCACAATAGCTAAACCATGGCCGACATCAAGCACTGATAATTGCCAACCCTTGTTATGCTGTGTTTGATAAATATCTAAGCTAAAAGTAATTAAAAACAAACTAAGTACCGCGAGAACTTTTCCTTTAGAAATTCGAAAATATAGCGCCAGCGCAATGATGATAAACAGCAACAATAAAGCCTGAATTTGTTGCTGTGATACTGCTAAAACTGCCCACTTTAGATCTGTTAAATAGCTTAGCCATTGCCACACTATCGTTAAACTTAACAATGCCAAATCAATAAAAAACTGCGACATGCCTAAACTAAAGGGAACACAAATAACTGCCAGCAGGGTTAATGGAATAACCGAAATACTCATTAAAGGTACGGCAACAATATTGGCGAAGAATGCCGCTAACGGCAGTTGATAGTTTAATGAAGCGGCTATCGGTAACATTGCCAAAGTTAACGCAAATTGCATCATCACTAACGTTTTCAACCAATGTAGTGAACCTACGCCCAGCTTTTGTAATGAGTTAAGAAATGTATTGTTGTATGTATTTTGTGACTCTGTTTCTATCTTACTATCATGCGTTGTATTAATTTTTAAAACTAAAGTTTTACCGCCACTTTGCTCTGATTCGACTGCCTTCATGGTAAAACGAGAAAATGTCGCAAAAATTATGACCAACGCGGATATCGACAACCAAAAGCTGGCACTAAGTAAGCTCAATGGCCAAATAATGATAATGAATACAATAGCGAATAGAAACCAGCGCAATAATGACACCTGAATACCGGAAAACTTCAGTAACCAGAAAAGCAGCAACATCACTAAAGCGCGCAGTGTCGGAATAGAAAACCCCGCCAAATAGGCGTAATACCAAGCCATAAAGCAACTAAATAGTACTGGCAGATAACGCACATTTAAAGTCATCAAGCTTAATCGCCAAGATTTAGGCAAGATAAAAATTAAGGGTAGAAAGCCAATAATTGCCCTTATAAAAACCAAACTTGCAAATGCAACAATGCCGATATGAAGGCCTGAAATGGCGATAAGATGTTGGGTTGCTGTAGCCGATAATACTTGCCAATGCTCAGAACTAAGCTTACCTCGTTCTCCAAACCCTAAGGCTAAAATTAATCCTCCTAGCGGTTCGGCAACTAATATTGTTTCTATTTTTAGGTATAATTCTTGTCGCCAGCTTGGCTTTGAATTTAATAATACATTGTTCTTTTCAATGAGGTTTTGCGATGTAGGCTTTTTATCTGCTTTGACATAACCTGTAGCAACTATTTGTTTTTGCAGTAGCCACACTTGGTAATTAAATCCCCCGACATTAGCCAAACCATGAGCAGGTTTTAATTTAACCAACAATTGCCATATTTGTCCTTCCAATAAAGCTTCAGCGGGGGCTTTCCAACTCAGACGTATTTTAAATTTATTTTCTAATGGTTGTCCTTGCCAGTGGCTAATAAGAAAATTAAATCGACTATTACCCTCCTTTAATTGCACAATATTATCGACTTTACCTTGGATCAAAACTGCTTTTTTATGCAGCTCTGTAGAAGCAATATCGTTACTCTGTAACGTGTGTTTATATTGGCTAGCAGCAACTAAAACCCATGTAATAGCAAAAATAGCGATAGCAAGCTGGCGAAATTTATGAGTAAATATAAGCAATAGCGAACATAACAAGAATGTTAGCAATAAAGAAAATGCTGGTACTATAGGCATAAACAATGACAAAATAGCACTGAAAAAAAATGTTAGTAGCCACCATTCCATAGTGATCAATTTCCATTTAACCATTTAAAATTAAGTAAGTTTATGCCGAAAAAAATGATTCAGCGCCTGATGCCAGATCATCAAACGATTAAAAACAATAAGCACTTGAAAATATTCGGCGCTTTGCTCCATAACGCCAATTTATGGCACCTTAATCGCCGTTCAGTAAGTAAAGCCTTTGCTGTTGGATTATTCTTTGCCTTTATCCCTGTGCCTTTTCAAATGGTTTTAGCGGCAGGCTTTGCAATTATAGTACATGCAAACCTTCCTTTAGCCGTTGCCTTGGTTTGGATCACTAACCCTTTGACTATGCCAGCAATTTTTTACGCATGTTACGTGGTTGGTACTTGGATTATAGGAGTGCCAACCAGAAAGTTCGCTTTTGAAGCCAGTTGGCAATGGCTAGTTGATAGCATTTCGACTATTGGCCCAGCGTTTATTCTTGGTTGTGGTGTGCTTGCCACGCTTTTTTCAATCTTAGGTTATTTGGTAATAAATGCATTTTGGCGTTATTCGGTAGCAAAAGAATGGCAAAAACGTCAAGATAAAAGAAGTTAAAAGAAGCTTTTGATGGTTAGTGCAGATATCTTGCTCAAAACTTAAAGTACAATAAATCAGAAATTGAGTTGTGCTGATACATAAATGGGGATCTCTATGGTCCCTTTTTCTATTCCTCCATCCAAAAACATCAATAAATCAGCCAGTTTATAATAAGTAAAAAATCACGAAAGAAACCGACGACTATCCAGAAAACAATCACTTAGAATTCATCATGTAATTAAAGTTGGCTCTGCACGCTTAATGTATAAACGACCAATTTAGCTATATTTCAATAACGACTAAGTTCATTCCGTGCAATGTATAACCGTATGCCCTACTCAAATTGGTCGCTAATCCGACAATGCGGTTGTTAACTAATTGGCATAGCGAAGTACATGAACTTGTGAATTGAATGAATAATTAGCTTTAATCGTTTGAACACAATTTGGCATAAATCACCTTCTGCTCTGTTTCAGAAGCACTTTCAAAACGCTCGAACAGCCCAAACCAATACAATCTTTCGTTCATTGTCATGCCGCCGATACCTGAAATTGCCTGAGTTTTGAAAGCAGACCAGAGTTTATATAGGTGGCTGTGAGTTTCTTCACTAGCTATCCATGAGTTGCCAAAGAATCTTTCAATGGAGTCAGCCAACTCTACGGCATTCATATTGTCAGATTTCCACTTGACGAGATGCGAGACAAGACGAGCGACTACTTCATCGTTTTTATATTTTTTCGCTTCTTCAATATATTCGTCGTAATTCATTTAGACACTTCATAACGCGCGATTTTCGCATCTTTTTGCTCAATCATTGCGCATGTTTATGATTTAAATATTAATATCAAATTTAAGAAATCTTTGCTAGTTAAAGCACTTATAAGCAACTCTTCAATTTTATAGCAAAACATTTTTACTATAGGCTATTCTCAATTTGGTCGTTTTATCTGACAAACTGGACATTTCAAAGAACCTGACCCCGCAGTTCCAAAGCCAACTTTTAATTGCTCCAGTGAGTTTACCAATGAAGTTGAGTAACTTTTTTATAAGCTCATTTTACATAGCCACAACAATCTTTAATGTCATCAAAATATACTAGATTATCACTAAAATTAAATTCATATGATGAGTAAACTGAAGCTCTAACACCTGTTGCATTTATTTGACCACCAAACTCAAGAAAATAATATTTATTTACTTGAGTTGTAATACTGATTTCTTTACTGGGGGTCAACGCCAAAAAAGGCCATGATATTTTAACCTTATGTACGCCTGGTTCTAAATACACCATAGAAAATGAGTTGTATGGCAAAGAAAAGCTTTCCACGCCATCTATATGTGCGGTTACAGGAAATATTAAAGGCGGTACCCATTTTCTATAAACAATTAAAACAGCTCTATTTTCATCAGGTTTCAAATTAGATTTCGATGTACTTATATCAGTTTTTTTAGAGGTTTCCGGAGAAGTAACGCATCCTACAATCATAAAGAGTACAAATAAAATAGTTAGATTTTTCACCTAGCCTCCCTTAGTTAAAACGAATGTCCATAATCATCTATTAATATCAAATTTAAGTAGTCGTTGCCAGTTAAAGAATTTTTAAACTGCATTGAGATTTTTTATAGGATATGACGGTTCAAGGTTCTATTTTATTGAATAGGTTTGGTCATTTTTTCCGACATTGCGGAAATTTCAAAGAACCTGACCCGCAGTTCGTGAAGGGTATACATGTCATCTTCCTAGATGTAATGATGAGGAGTTTTTCACTAAAACGGGGGAGGAGCATGATCCGTCTCAACAGCTTAATACAAATTTAGTCAACGCTGGTACCACAAAACGGGCATACTTTAACTTTTTTGTTTATGACATCTGCTTTCATATAAACCTCAGTTAATTCAGAGTTACATTCATTACAAAGTATCGCCTTCCTCGTTTGAACAATTGCGATTATGGATAACCCAGCCATTATAGCAATACCAAGAATTAAATAGTCATCCAAAAGTCCGCCACTTTGGCTTACAATTACCCCCCATCCAATAATTCCAAGTATACTGATTATACCTTGGGTAATTTGCCGCTTTCGTAATTCTCTATAGGATTTATTCATATTCACCTCTAGCTCAGAAACTAAGTAATGCGTGGCTAAACCTGAGTGTAATTGCCGTTACATGAGTCGTTACAGAATGTCCGCTGATAGGCTCAATCTGACACTAAGATTTTTCATGTGGTTACGTCAACTATGAGCCTTCAATCCGAGCCAATGAATTTTGTCGTTTGATCCGACTTTGCAGACATTTCAAAGAACCTGACTCCGCAGTTCGTAGAGGTTCATCGCTATTAAAATTTACAATAAATAGCTAAATTTTACTAGTTGTCCACCTCTGGGGGTGTTGTTAGGATTTTTGGGCAATAACCTTTTTTAATACGAAGAATATAATTAATAAGTACAGAATAGTCGCAACATGCTTAGCAACAACCTTAAATGGTGCTTGAGCTTCATATGCAAGTAACCCATCTGTAATTGGCATAACAACCGCAAATAATGCGCCCCACATTAAAACAATATAATTTCGAGTATATAAAAGATAGCCAAAAATTAAGGTAATAAAGATTGTACGTGAACCATATATTTTCACCCAATCAGCGTCCACATAAGAAAAAAGTTCAGTGCCTCTGACGACAGAAAACATGGCTGGGTCAATGAAAGCAAAAGTACCATAAAAACCCTGCAACAAAATTATGAGTGCGACTAATACGAAACTTACTTTTTCCAATTTGGTACTTTTATTCATCATAATATCCATATTCACCTAAATAATAGAAAAAACAACGCCCCATTCAGAGGCTAAAATTGATGGCCGAAAATAGCGAGGCACGAGCAACGGCCAGCTGCTTTAGTCCTTTGCATGACTTATAGTACTTTTAGTCACCCTTTCCGTTACGATTCTTCTTCTCTCTGATAATTATTCCCATACAAATAAGAAAAATACCACCACCATATTTTTTAATAATTTCAATTTTAAATAGGGTTGGGGATTCTGATTCTTTTATATTCATTCCTACTCGAGTATCTTCACCATCATTACTATCTCGATCAGCCATATAAATACTAGATAACCCTAGAAGAATAAGTAATAAACGCAACTTCGATAGTTTAGATATTTGCATAGAACTCTAACGCCCCAATATGCCGACGAAAACGAGCGCAGCGAGTTGAGGTCGGAATAATTGGTTTGTTATGTTGCGATTACTGAAGACCATAATGTTCATTTAACCTCTCCTCGATATGACAAGGATCCCAAGCTGCCGCAACTTCTAAGTGTTGGCATTCTTCTTTGGTAGCAGGAACTTCATTCATCCATGTATGATCCACAATACTATATTTGCCATTAATCATATCTTTCTTGTAGTAGTAAGGTTTAGTTTTGAATCTATCGTTAAGTTCAACCTTTCCCGCTATCGGCCAACCATTTTTACCAATGCCATATTTCATTACCGTAACTTCGAACAAAATAGGTAATGAGACTATTTCTTCTGGGTTTAGTTTTTCAGTATCGCAATAATCTACTACAGCCAATCGCTCAGTTAATGTAACAACACCGTAGCAGTGTTTGTTGTCTCCAACAGGGATCTCTATGTAATTCCCAGGAGTCCAATGTTTACGAGTTGTCATACATTCTCAAGCAACATAACAGCTTATTACGTATACGGCTCAGTAATATCCGTTTCATAATTTTTTATTTAATTCACATTAATATCCCATAACTTCAAAGCATTAGAAACCATTGTAATCAACTTTTTTATCAAAAATGGTGTATTACTATGCCCGCGCAGTAATATCCGTCATAGAAAAAAGTATTAATTACAACGGAACTGCGGGGTCAGGTTCTTTGAAATGTCCGCAAAGTCGGATCACTTGTCACTAGATAAGTAAGGGATTATGTCCGCTTAAAATCTTAACTGAACACCTAGCTCCCAAATACCATAATGGCCCAATTTTAGTCTCATTTGATATTCAAAACTTACTGAGTTTCTGAATGACTATTAAGCTTGTCCTAGTACCTGTGCTGGCTCAACTTTTGTCGCACGCCATGCGGGATAAATAGTGGCAACAAGACTCATTACCAAGGCCGTTATCACGGTATTAACCACGTCTTGCTGACGTAACACAGTTGGTAAATAATCAATAAAATAAATATCTGCTGATAAAAACTCAACCGAAAGCATCGACTCTATTGCGCGAATAATTTCGGTCAAATTTAACGAGATTAAAATGCCTAAACTCGCACCAAGAAAACAACCAAGGATACCGTTCATTAAGCCTTGAAACATGAAGCTCGCCATAATGGTACTTGAATTTGCTCCCATAGTTTTTAATATCGCAATATCTGACTTCTTCTCGTTAACAGCCATAATGAGGGTCGATACGATATTAAAACTGGCCACCGCGATCACCAATACCAAGACAATAAACATGACCAAACGCACCAGTTGAATATCATTAAATAAATGACCATGACTTCGCGTCCAATCCACCATATAAACATAAAAGTTAAAGTTATATGCGATGCCTCTTACGATTTGAGGTGCGGCAAAAACATCTTGAACTTTAAAGCGAATACCTTGCACTTCTCCAGATTGATAACCAAGTAACTGGCTCGCTTTTGCTAAATTAATGAACGCTTGTGTATCATCTATAGTGCCGCCAAATTTAAATATCCCTACCACTGTTGCTTGCTGAGTCATTGGCACAGGAAATTGTTGGCTTTTGCTGGTTTTACTCTGTGTAGAAACGGTTGGAGGTAATAAAAGCTGAACTTTATCCCCCACTTTTACCGAAAGCTTACGAGCAATACCTGCCCCGATAACTACTCCATCTTCAAGGTTTAAATCTTGCCATTTACCTGCGGTCATATATGTAGCAATAGACGAGACTCTTTGCTCAAGCTCGACGTCTACTCCTCGAATTTCAACGCCCTTAAGTGCTGCAGACTTTTGCATCATACCTTGGGTTTTAATAAACGGCGCAGCGGCAATTACGTTAGGGTTTTGCTCGATTTTGGCAATATTTTCTGGCCATTGTGTTATTGGCGAATTAACAGCAACAACTTCGCCATGAGGAACAATTGATAATAAATGCGTCGCTAGGGCTCGTTCAAAGCCATTCATAGCTGAAAGTACGACAATAAGTACTGCAACGCCTATGGCAATTCCAATTGTCGAAGACGCCGATATAAATGACGAAAAGCCACTACTTTGTCGACTTCGAACATAGCGCAAGCCGATAAATACACTTAACGGTTTTAGCACTTAGCTGTCCTCTCGCTTAACCGCGTCATTACTCTCGTTATTTTTTTCGTTATCCAAGATATAAGGAATTTTATCTTCAGCAATAAGTGGCTTTAAATGCCCGTTTTCTAAACGTAATTGTCGATCCATTTTTGCTGCTAAAGTTAAATCATGCGTCACGATAACAAAACTGGTATTTACCGTACGATTAAGCTCTTTCAACAATTGATAAATCTGCTCTGCCGTATCAAAATCTAAATTCCCAGTTGGCTCATCTGCTAGTACCAGTGACGGTTTAGTCACCAGGGCGCGAGCGATAGCAACCCGTTGTCGTTCTCCACCAGAAAGCTCTGAAGGACGATGATGACCACGATGTGCTAAACCAACCTGCTCCAGCATTGCTTTTGCTAGGCATATCGCGTCTTTTGGTTTATCGCCACGGATCAGCAATGGCATAGCAACATTTTCTTCAGCGGTAAATTCCATCATTAAATGATGAAACTGATAAATAAAGCCAATATGCTGATTACGAAATTTTGCCCGTTGTTTTTCAGTTAACTGATGAATATTAACGCCATTGATAAATACTTCACCTGCGGTTGGTGTATCTAAAGCGCCGGCCAAGTGCAAAAAAGTACTTTTACCACAACCTGAGCTGCCAACTATTGCCACCAATTCACCGGCTTTAACGGCTAAATCAAGCTTTGATAATACTTTCGTATCAATAGGCCCTTGTTGATATGACTTACTTAACTGACGGCATTCTAAACCTAAAGCAAGGTTTACCGCTTCCGTACTATTTTGCTCGCTATTATTTGTTGTCTTGCTTTTTTTCTCATTAGCCATTTTTTTATTCACTATATTATTCATTTCTCAGCACGTCCGCAGGTTGTGTCTGCGCTGCGCGGTAAGCGGGGTAAAGTGTCGCAACAAAACTCATGGTTAATGCAGAAACAACAATGACGACTATATTTGCAGTATCAATAGAGATAGGTAACTCTTGCCCTGCGCCTAATAAGTTCACGCCTGCCATGGTAAAAATACTATTTAGATTTAAAGTTAATAACACGCCAAGCGTCACGCCTAAAATAACGCCCCACAAACCATTAGTTATGCCTTGAGTAATAAAGATTTTCATAATACCGCTGCGGTCTAAACCAAGCGTTTGTAAGATGCTAATTTCACCTTGCTTATCTATCACCACCATCACTAAGGCAGAAACAATATTAAATGCAGCAACGGCTACGATTAAACTAAGCATGAGCCACATCATGTTTTTTTCCATGCTAACCGCAGCAAACAAAGCGCCTTGGCTTTCCTGCCAACTAACAAACTTATAATCTGGATATTTTTCAGCTAACTCTTTAATAACCGATTGTGCTTTAAAAGCATCAGTTAAATATAATCTTAATTGATTTACTCCATCACCTTTTTCTCTGTGCAGTTTTGCCCCAGCCTTAATATCGATAAATACCATCGCTTCATCTACTTGCGAGCCAACATTAAACAAACCAACAATAGTAAACGTACGTTGCACGGGCACACGCCCCATGGGGGTAAATATGGTTTTGTTAGGTAGTGTTAAACGCACAACATCGCCTAAGCCGACATTTAATTTCCGCGCTAATGCTTGCCCTAGCACTATGCTAAATGGTTGGCTGTTTAAGTGGGCTAACTGGCCATATTCCATCGACTTATTAATAATATTGTGCTGTTCAAATTCTGGCATAATGCCATGAACTAAAACACCTTGCAGCGCAGTCTTAGATTGAATTAATGCTTCACTTTCTTGAAAAGGAGTGACTTGGCTAACGTCTTCGAGCGCTAAAATATCGCGCTGTAAATTGCGCCAATTTTTAAGTTGAGATTGCTGTTGCGACATAAGTACATGTGGAACTAAACCTAAAACACGGCGTTTTTGCTCTTGCTCTAAGCCATCCATAACAGAAACAACCGTGATCAAAGAAGCAACCCCGAGCACAATACCAATGATGGAGAAAAAAGTAATAAATGAGACAAAACCTTTTCTTTGACTGCTACGGCTATATCTTAATCCGATGTAAACACTAACTGGTTGAAACATTAAGTCTTTCTTATTGGTAATTAGAATTGATAATTTTGAGCGTAAAATCATAGCACAGCTCATGAGGATATATCTTCAGACTTTTTAACTTTTTCACATCAACAATAAATGTAACAAAAAGTTATGAATTTTGACGGCAGGGTTTATTCAAACAAAAAACAAACTTAACAAATTAGCCTAGTTATAATGCGCTATTCAGCCAATTAGTCATTTGCAAATCAGTCAATAGCCTTGATTTTTTATTCCATCAATTCAATGCTGTAAATCTTAACATACAGAAAAAGTTAACCAAATGTTATAAAAGCTTCATTTATCCTAGTAAAACTGTCTATTAGTCTTTAATATCAGATTACTTTTGTAAAGCTGTACAGCCTAACAATTTAAACTAAATCTACAATAAATCGTGAGTATTCAATGAAGAAAATAATAACAAGTGCAGTTTGCACATCTTTACTATTAATTGCTGGCTGTAATGAGAGCACTAACACTACTAAAACAGTTGAAGCGCCTGCTATGCAAAAAACAGCATTAGCATCAGGTATTGATAAAGCCAATATGGATTTATCAGTTCGTCCTCAAGACAACTTCTACCGTTACGTTAATGGTGCTTGGTTAAATTCAAATGAAATTCCAGGTGACAAAACCTCAATTGGTTCTTTTTACGACTTACGTGACGAAGCTGATGATAATGTAAAAGCCATTATTGAAGAACTTGCTGAAACTAAAAACTTAAAAATGGGTAGTGACGAGCAAAAAGTTGCTGATTTGTTTCGCTCATTTATGGATATCGAGACTCGCAACACCCTTGGTACAGCTCCAGTTCAAGCGATTTTTGATCGCATCAATTCATTGAAAGATAAAAATGAATTAGCCGCATTTTTTGGTGAAAACCAAAAGATTGGTGTCAGTAGCCCATTAGCATTTTATATCAGTGTAGATGCTAAAGATTCGACACGTTATGCCACACATGTATGGCAAAGTGGTCTTGGCTTACCGGACCGTGATTATTACTTTAATGAAGCCGACCGCTTTGCAAAATTACGCGAAGGTTACGTTGCTCACATTGAAAACATGTTCAATTTAGCGGGATTAAAAAACGGTAAAGCTGCTGCACAAAAAATTATGGCGCTTGAAACCAAGTTGGCAGGCTACCATTGGACTAAGGTTGAATCTCGTGACAGCACTAAACGTTATAACAAATTTAATGTTAGCGATTTAAACACTGTTACTGATGCATTTAACTGGGCAACTTATTTAGAAGCACAAGGTGTTGCTGCACAAAAAGACTTAATCATTAACCAACCATCGTTTGTAAAAGGTTTTGGCGAAACTTTTGCTGCTACGCCTCTAGCTGATTGGCAGACATACTTGACTTTCCACACCTTAAGTAACTTTGCAAGCTCATTAACTGCCGACATCGACAATGAAAATTTTGATTTTTATTCAAAACAATTAAGTGGTCGTGAAGAACAACGTCCAATGTGGAAACGTGGCGTTTCAGTAGTAAATAGCAATTTAGGTGAAGTTATCGGTAAAGTTTATGTTAGCCGTCACTTTAAACCAGAAGCTAAAACACGCATGACTCAATTAGTTGAAAATTTACGTGGCGCATATGGCGCAAGTATCGACGAACTTGAATGGATGTCTGATGCAACTAAAAAAGCAGCACACGTAAAACTTGCCAGCTTTGATCCTAAAATTGGTTATCCTGACAAATGGGAAGACTACTCATCATTAGTGATTAAAAGTGATGACTTGGTTGGTAACAAAATGCGTTCGGGCATAGTTTCTCATGAAAAAGAAGTCGCTAAACTCGGCGGGCCTATTGATCGTCAAGAATGGGGCATGACACCACAAACGGTTAATGCTTATTACAATCCAACTAAAAATGAGATTGTATTTCCAGCTGCGATTTTACAACCACCATTTTTTAACTTAGCTGCAGATGACGCCGTGAACTACGGTGGTATTGGTGCTGTTATTGGTCATGAAATGGGCCACGGCTTTGATGACCAAGGCAGTAAATACGACGGTGACGGTAACATGCGTAACTGGTGGACTGATGAAGATTTAGCCGCGTTTAAAGTGCGTGCTGATAACTTAGTTGCTCAATATGACGGCTATGCTGTATTTGATGACTTAAACGTCAATGGTTCGTTAACATTAGGCGAAAACATTGGTGATTTATCTGGTGTAACTATCGCTTATAAAGCTTACAAAGCATCATTAAATGGTAAAGAAGCGCCAGTAATTGATGGACTAACCGGCGATCAACGTTTCTTTATGGGCTATGCGCAAGTTTGGCGTGTGAAAATGGTTGAAAAATCATTACGTAACCGTGTTGCCACTGACCCTCATTCACCTGGTGAATTCCGTGCGTTAGGTTCATTATCAAACATGCCTGAATTTTATCGTGCGTTTGACGTTAAAGAAGGTGACGCTATGTATATCGCTCCTGAAAAACGCGTTAAAATTTGGTAATAATTATCAGTTAAGCTGACGATTAACACTATATTAAAAATAGTGGCTGAAATAAAAAAGGAGCGTTAGCTCCTTTTTTGCTATCTATCGTTGCTCACCTAGAACGGTTTTCGTTGTAAAGCAGTAGAGTTATCCGTAAAATCAGTTGCTTATTAAGCGATACCTTTAGCCATAGGCAACGTGTTAGTAGTTATAGACCTTAGGCTAATTTATAGGGAACACGGTTAAATACCGTGACTGTACCCGCAACTGTAAGTAGCAAATGAAATGCTATGAGTCAGGACACCTAGTATCAATCTAAACACATAAAAGAACACCGTGCGGGAATACACGTGAGTTACTTCTGTCTTGACGACATTCGTATCCCAAATTGCTGCACTGAAGTAGATATTTTTCAAAAATAAACAGTTGAATTAACCTTAGGCCGCAATGAAAATATATTCTTTGTACATCAACGACCAGATTCTGTTCAGTGCTTACTTAACGCTAGGCGAATTTTGATGTCTCATTTACTCAGTGTTGGCGCATTATCGTGGCAGGTTGATAAAAAGAGTATTCTCAATGACATTTCATTCGATTTAACTAGTGGTGATATCGTTGGTATTATCGGGCCAAATGGTGCAGGAAAAACGTCATTACTAAAGTGTTTGTTAAACCAACACAAAAACTGGCAAGGTGAAATCACCTTAAATCATAAGCCATTAAAACAACACAAACCGCATGAATTAGCACAAATATTTGCTTTAGTGGGACAAAACTCTCCTCCTATATTTGATCTGAAAGTTTATGATGTAGTCAGAATGGGTTTATTACCCTATAAAGCCTTGTTTGCCAGTGACAATCATCGTGATAAAGCAGATATCATTCAGGCGTTAGAAAAAGTCGGTTTAGCCGACTGTAAAAATCAATTTTTTAATACTTTGTCTGGCGGAGAACAACAGCGTGTATTAATTGCGAAAGCGCTAGTGCAGAAAGCAAAAATACTGGTCCTAGACGAACCGACCAATCACTTAGATATTTTCTATCAGCATCAAATATTACAACTGGTAAAAGCCTTAAATATCACTGTGATAATGACCATACACGATCTAAATTTAGCCGCCCATTACTGCAACAGATTACTATTATTAGACCATGGGAACTTGATCAGTAACAACAGCGTCGATAAAGTGCTAAACCCTGAAACATTAACGCAGGTGTTTGGTTTGCCCTGCTATCGTGATGACGACCAACAAAACCATGTGCCGAGAGTATATTTCTCACCAATGCCAGCAACTCAGCAAGTAGAACTTCATAACCAAAAGCAGGGTGAGCATTCGTGATTAACCTTAAAGCTATTAAAGGTAAAAACGGTTGGATATTTGCCTGCCTTATTATTGTTACGCTTGTATCAATTGTAATATCAATGACCGTTGGGCCTGCAAAAATTAGTTATGGTGACATTTTTCAATGTGTTGTTAATACCTGCAACTCACCAATGCAAGACATGGTGATTTGGCAAATCCGTATCCCGCGGGTTTTAGTAGGCTTAGTCGCAGGCATGGGCTTAGCTTGTGCGGGGGCTATTTTACAAAATGTGACCCGTAACCCGCTCGCTGACCCCTATTTATTCGGTATTATATCCGGTGCTGGTTTAGGGGCGACAATCGCAATTTTAATATTACCTAATCAACAAACACTGGCCCTGCCTTTAGCAGCATTTCTAGGCGCACTATTTTCAGTGGTAATAGTTTTTGGTATTGCCACTTTACTGCGAAATATGAATCATTTGTTGTTAACCGGAGTGGCGGTTTCATTTATGCTTGGCTCTATCAGCCACTTTATACTTTACCTTGGCGACCCTTTTGCCACTAATAGAGTTATTTTTTGGCTAATGGGTAGTTTGACCCGAGTTGAAATGTTCCATTTTTATTTGATTGCTGCCATGGTTGTTATTACATTACTGACTATTTTTGCTTTGCATCGACAAATAGATGCCTTATTGCTTGGCGATGAAAGTGCCGAAAGTCTCGGCGTAAACGTAAATAAACTTAGATTAATACTGTTAGCGTTATGCGCAGCAGTAACGGCTACCATTGTCGCCTATTGCGGTGGTATTGGCTTTGTCGGCCTGATGATCCCACATATAGTTAGACAACTTGTGGGCGTAACCACCATGCCGCTAATCATAGGTTCAGCACTAGTAGGTGGTTGCTTTTTAGTCTGGGTCGACGTTTTAGCGCGTAGTGCGCTTGATAATGTTGAAATACCTATTGGTATCATCACATCGGCCATTGGTAGTATTTTCTTTTTAGCGATCATGTATCGCACCCGTAAAACAGGATAATTCAGATGACAACAGAAACAGATAAAACACAAAAACATCAAGAACGTATGCAACGTCTGAAAGAAAAAGTGGATGCCCGCATCAATGCTGCTCAAGAAGAGCGCGGCTTACTCATTGTTATTACCGGTAACGGTAAAGGTAAATCAACGTCAGGTTTTGGCACGTTAACGCGCGCCGTTGGCCATGGTTATAAAGCAGCTGCAATGCAATTTATCAAAGGTGATTGGGCTTGTGGTGAACGTAATTTATTAGAAGCTAATGGCGTTGAATTTCATGTCATGGCGACAGGTTTTACTTGGGATACTCAAGATAAATCTAAAGATATCGCTGCAGCAACAAAAGTATGGGCAGAAGCGAAACGCTTACTCAAAGATGACAGTGTTGACGTTATTTTACTTGATGAATTAACCTATATGTTGTCATACAAATACCTTGATTTAGATGAAGTCATGGAAGCAATTATTAACCGACCAGCAAAACAACATGTAATCGTCACAGGTCGTGCTTGTCATAGAAGCCTAATCGAATTAGCCGACACCGTCAGCGAAGTACAACCATTAAAACATGCCTTTGATAATGGTATTAAAGCGCAAAAAGGCATCGACTGGTAAATTTGTCGAGTAATTAGGGAAGGATTCAAGCAATGGCAAGTGGAAATTATATGAAGGTATTGTCATATTTGGCGGTAATATTAGTCAGCTTTACTGCTACAAAAGCACTAGCAACTAATATTAAACATAACCTGCAAGAAAGTACGCCTCTGCCGCGTATTATTGCGCTTTCACCTCATATTGTTGAAATGTTATTTACAATCGGGGCTGGCCAACAGATTATCGCAACCACTGATCATACTGACTACCCAGCAGCGGCAACAAAAATCCCTAAAATTGGCACTTCTTCACGTATCCAGCTCGAGCGGGTTATTGAACTACAACCCGATCTCATTATTGCCTGGGAAAGTGGTAACCCGAGTGATGAATTAGCTCGAATTAAGCAATTAGGTTTTAAAGTTATCTATTCTCAGCCAGATACGTTCGAAGATGTTGCTAAAGAGCTAAGGTTATTTGGCCAACTGACTGGCCATAGTGAAAAAGCCGAAGAAATTGCCGATAAATTTTTAGTTGATTTATCGAACATCAAACAGCAATTTGCCAATAAATCCGCCATTATTGGTTTTTATGAGGTATGGTCTAGGCCACTAACCACAATCGCAGAAGGTAGTTGGCCACAACAATTTTTAGATATATGTGGCATTAATAACCCATTTGCTCAAGCAAGGGTCGGCTACCCACAAATAAACATTGAGCAAGTATTGCAAGCCAATGTCGGCGTTATAATACAACCTCTGGCAAAAAAACAAACTGATGAAAACAGCTATAATTGGCAAAAGTGGCCAGTGGTACCGGCGGTAAAACATCAACAAATGATCACTATCGATGCCGATGTTATTCACCGCATGACGACTCGCAGTTTAAGTGCCCTTCTCGATTTATGCCAACAAGCTGAAAAATCTAGGCAATATTATCAGCAAGCCGATAGCTAATTAACCAAGGCTAAGTCAGCAAGAAGTTTTAGAATTCATTTAATTTATTAGTTCATCTGGCAAAGCAAACTGTAATCCATCGGTAATTAACATTACTTTTACTCAAGCGATTAATAAACTTATGGCGTTAAAAGCAGACTTTAGTCATTTCCTCAACGAGAACGGTAAAGTACACTCGCTTACTGAACAAGCGAGTATGGTATTCACCTTTTTGAAGAAAATTGTTTCCGCAGTGACTTTTGAAATTGAACAACCGATTATTGAGGTTGATTTACAATGCAGTACTCGAGCAAATGACCTTACCTGTACAGGTAGCATCGACGCTTCTTGCCCAGACCTAACTATAATACATTGGCATTGTGATAGCTGTGAAGCTTCAGGCACCATTACTAATTGGCAAGGTAGTATGTGGGATAATACCAAACCTACCATTCATTAATCAAAATCAAGCTATCTAAACCCCCTTTACATGTGCATGACTTTACTAATAACCTAACCGTTTTTCGACGTACAGGGACGCACTAATGCCTTGAAAGACAGGAAGTCTGAGAGAGTCCTGAACATCGTCATTCTTTCACATGACATGTATGGATACATTAATGTCGTGATGCCATGGATGGCAATGAACGACCCATGTGATCATGACATACCGTTCGTCCTGAACATAAAAAAGGTTCGCAATGCGAACCTTTGTTAAATCAATTATCTAGCGATGTTATTGATGCTTATTTTTCAGCTTAGGCCATGAGTAAGATTATTAAACACAGATACGGCTTAAAGTAGCATCAACTTCCGCAGCGGTGTGCTGCTGCATTTCAGCAAGCTCCGCAACCGAGGTTAAACTGGTATTTAACTCTCTGCTTAATTTCACAACCATGGTCATATTTTCATTAATTGATGCTGTTGAATGTTGTTGCTCAGTGGTACCTTGTGCAATTTGTGAAGTAAGATGATCAACTTCAGAAAATACTTGGCCAATTTGATCGAGTGCATCAACAACTTCAGCTGAATGCGTTAAACTTTCTCGAGATAAACTTTGACCTCGGCTAATAGCATTAACCGCATTGGTTGATTTCTCTTGCAAACCTTCAACCATTGCATGAATTTCTACTGTTGACTCTTGTGTACGATGCGCTAAAGCTCTAACTTCATCAGCTACTACAGCGAAGCCTCGACCTTGCTCTCCAGCTCTTGCAGCTTCAATCGCCGCGTTTAACGCAAGTAAGTTTGTTTGATCGGCGATACCACGAATTACTTCTAACACTGAGCCTATTCGAGAACACTCTTCTTGCAGTAATGCCAAATCAGTCGCCATTGCAGCTACTTCATTATCGAAGTCTTCAATAGTATGCTGACTCGTGCTTGAAGCACTTGTACCTTGTGCCAAAATAGCTAAAACTTGACTAGTTGTTTCACTCACTTGTGTGGCACTTTCAGAAAGTGTCGTTGAAGTTAATGCAACTTGATCAATCGAGTTTGCCATTTGTTCAATTTGATTCGCTGACTCATCAACAGCACCTACTGAGCTACTCATTTGCCCTGCTAATGAAGCCGAACCTTGTCTTAAACTATCTGATTCGGTTCTAATTTCACTGATAACATCGGCTAAATTGACAATGAAATTCGATAAGCTATTCGAAACATTGGCTAAGTCGTCATTACTCTCATCATTGACTAATTTTGTTGGCACTTCATCAACACTCGCAACTTGATCTATATATTTTTGCAATTTTTCAAGACGCTGGGTTAGTTGTTTTTGTGAATATAAATAACCAACAATAACCTGTGCTGCAACCGTGACTAGGAGTAATGTCAGCATACTGCTTTGCTCAAGTTGACTACCGAGGAAAAACACCGCAATGATGCCGATAAATCCAACAAGAAAAACAGGAACTAATAATTTGATACTCAGGAGATTAAACATCTTTGTTTTCCAAATACTAAGTGAAATTAATTTGTGATAAATACAATATTGTAGCTATAGAATAGAAAAGCACTTCAACAACATGATCTAACTTATAAATAAATTACATGCAATTGTGCTATTTTACTATCTGTTTTTGTTAAATTAATGAAATATACTCATCACTTTCTAATAATTTCATCTCAAAAGGGTAAAAAATGACGTTCACTACAATATTCATAATTATCATCGCCGTTTGCTCTGTTTTCGCTGGTATTTTGTTAATTAAACAATCAGCGAAAAAGTTTAAACTATCAGATGAACAACAAGAAAAAGTAGACATTCGCAAAGCCGAGCAGCTTAAAAAAGATAAGGAACAAGAAAAGTAACCTTAATCAACTTGGCGATATAGTCTATTAATTAAGATAAATGGCTTGAGTTAAATGATAGCCGAACTTCGCTTTTACTGAACCATGAACTTCAGTACAGCTTTTTTAAATACCACCTCACCAAACGCTTTTACCATTTGTTCGGGTTTAAACTCACCTAAATCGCTGGTTTTTATTTACCCGCAGGACAAGTTGAGTTTTTCTTAGCAAACTGAGGAAATAGCTTCTTTGACAACATTTATTTTCAGCGCTTGTGCCAGTTTTCCCGATTTATCCAAAATATACCGAGCACATGCTGTATACATAGTTTTCTCCCATTCATAAACATTAGGAATTGTTATAACGCATCCTTTGAAGCACAAATTTGATACTTTCGCCTAGATAAATTTGTTCGTACTTAATGCTAAGACCAGTTTTTTCTTTACTTGTCAGCTTAACAACTTAGAATCACCTTATATTTTCCTAAGTTGTCTTCCATCATGAGCTCTATACAGCATTTATTTGACAATAATCAAAAATGGTCTGATCAAGTCAAAGAAGAATACCCTGATTTTTTCAAAGATTTATCTGAGCAGCAAAATCCTGAGTATCTTTGGATTGGTTGCTCTGACTCACGCGTGCCAGCCAATGAATTACTCGGTATGCAACCAGGTGAGGTCTTTGTTCATCGTAATATTGCCAACCAGGTAATTCACACGGATTTAAACTGTCTATCTGTTATTCAATTTGCTGTTGATGTTTTAAAAATAAAACACATCATTGTATGTGGTCATTACGGTTGTGGTGGTGTTATAGCGTCATTAGACGATCAAAGTCATGGTTTAATTGATAACTGGCTACATCATATAAAAGATGTCTATCGATTTCATAAAACACGTTTAGATGCTGTTGAAGACAAGTCTGAGCGCTTAAAGTTATTGTGTGAACTCAATGTTATTGAACAAGTTGCTAATGTTTGTAATACCACTATATTAAAAAAGGCATGGGAAATTAACCAAGACGTTACCGTGCATGGTTTTGTTTATAATTTACATGATGGTATTTTAAAAGATTTAAATGTATCAGTAGATAGTAGTCAATAATATTTAAGCAAAGTAATACGCTTTTAAGGCTGACTTAAAAGCCATTTACTATTTTTTCAATAGCGTTTATAACTTAAATAATCAAACCAATTGGGGGTGATACATTCAATGCGTTTACTATGCTATTTAGTTTTATGTATTACTCTAACCACACTGATGACTCCCTTATCAGCCAATGCCTCATCACTTTCGAAAGCTGACTATCACTTTGCTGCTATAGAAAACTTAGCTGAACAAGAAATAGGGAAAATTGTATTAACCAGAATTTATCAAGAGCTTGGTCTTAACATTGATATTACATCTTTCGCTGGAAATCGTGCTCAGCATGAAGCAAACTCAGGTCTTAAAGCTGGTGAGACCATGCGAATATGGACTTACGGCAATGAAAATAAAAATTTGATAAGAGTACCTACCGCATATTACAGCCTAACGACATCAGCATTTAAGCTTACAAACAACCCTATTCAAATAAACAAAGCGAGTGACTTAAAAGGTTATAATATTGTTCGTATTAGAGGTGTGAAGCATACCAATAACATCACCAAAGGCTTACGAAACATTTCTGATAGCCCATCAACTGTGGCAATGTTTAAATTACTACTACAAGGCAATGTAGATATTGCTTTAACTAATTATATTGACGGTATTGAGGTTTTAAAAAAGCTCAACCTTGAAAACGAAATAGTAGCAAGTAAGCCTTTAGCTGAACTTAAACTTTATCACTACATTCATAAAGACCATCGTGATTTGGTGTCAAAAGTAGACAACATGATCAAGCAGCTAAAAAGCACAGGTCAGTTAACTGAAATAATTATGGCTGCAGAAGCTGCGGTATTAGATGAACACCTTCGCGTTAAGCCTAGCCAATTGAATGAAAGCAGTAAATAAATTTACATGACGAAAATATATATTATTGGCTTGCCTAGAACAGGAACAACCAGTGTTTGTGCCGCTATGCTTAAATTAGGTTTCAGCGTTGCGCATACGGCTTATACCGACCGAGCATTTGAAGAAGCGCAAGTTATTGCTGACACGCCAGTTTTTTGTGATTATCGACATTTAGATATTGCTTACCCAAACGCCAAGTTTATTTATCTCGAACGCCCGATGGAAAAGTGGTTACCATCAATTGCACAATTACTTGCAAGAATGCATATCAACCTTGTTCGAGACGATGGTGGCTTCAACCCCATTATTAAACGCTGCTATTTAGAGACCTTTTCCCCCTACAGTGTAGAGAACATCAACCAACCTGAGTTTTTAACTCAATGCTACCAACAGCACAAAGCGCAGGTATTAAGTTATTTTAAAGGTAGAGAAAATGATTTTTTATCTATTGATATAAGTGACGACAAAAGCTTTCAGCATTTGGTAAACTTTCTTAACATTAACAAAGATGAAACTACAGCTAGCGGCTTCGAACGACTCAATTTTGGCGGCAAGGTTACCGCGTGGAAAGATATTAAAAGCCCTTTAAAGATAGATTCAACCAATAAAGGCAGAGTCACTAAACTGCCCTATTTATTGTCGGTTTAATTAAGGCTGCAAAAAAGACCGCGAAGACAATAAAAATTGTTGATACATATAAGCAAGCGTCTAAACCATAGCTTTGAAATACCCAACCTGAGAGCACAGTCCCTAATAACCGCCCAACAGCATTGGCCATATAATAAAAGCCAACATCAAGTGAAACCCCATCTTTATCAGCCATTTCAACGATCAAATAACTATGCAATGCAGAGTTAATAGCAAAGATAATCGCGAACATTAAAAGCCCGATAGTGACGACCCACATAACCGAATACGTACTCTGTAGTGCTAAAGCTATGGCAAGTGGGACTAACGCTAACAATGCTCCCCAAACTGCCGCATCTTTACTAGTAGGTGCTTGGCCAGAACTTTTAGACGTTAGCTTTGGCGCTAATGTTTGCATAACACCATACAAAACAATCCAAGCAGCAACAAAGCCGCCAACCCAGCTATGTGACCAGCCAAATTCGGCTGCTAAATAAACCGGTAAAGCGATCACAAACCAGACATCGCGTGCGGCAAACAAGAAAAGTCTCGAGGCTGAAAGTAAGTTAATCGCACGACTTTTAGAAAAAATCGCGTTGAATTTAGGTTTGCTTTTCGCTTTACCTAAGTCGGCTTGAAGCATATACAAACTTAATAACCAAACCGCAATTAACGAAGCAGTCATAATGGCAATAGCACCAGTAAAACCAAAGCATGTTAACAATACACCACCTAGGAAAAACCCCATCCCTTTCAAGGTGTTTTTTGAGCCAGTTAACAGTGCAACCCAACGGTATAGCTTTGCACTTTCGCCTGATGGTACTAACAGCTTAATTGCACTTTTTGCGCTCATTTTATTTAAGTCTTTAGCAATACCTGACAATGCTTGGGCTGCCATAACATAAAATACAGACAATAAATTTGTTGGTACCAGCAACATAGCCAAGGCGATTATTTGCAAGGCTAGGCCTATGTTCATGGTTTTATTTAAGCCAATACGCGCGCCCAACCAACCACCGATTAAATTGGTAACTACACCAAAGACCTCATAAAAAACGAACAATAATGCAATATTAAGCGGACTGTAACCTAGCTGATGAAAATACAGCACCACCAGCATACGAAGTGCACCATCGGTTAATGTAAAAGCCCAATAGTTGCCCGTGATTATTAAATACTGTTTCATTTGCGATGATAAGCTGTGTAATGCCTGCATTTCTACATATCTTCTATGTGGGTATAAAAATAGCGTTGATTTAATCGTTTAGCACTGAACGACCTACCATACGGGCGATTTCAGCAGTTCTGTTTGCATAGCCCCATTCGTTGTCATACCAAACATAAAGTTTGACTTGAGTACCATTTATTACCATGGTTGACGGTGCGTCAATAATGCAAGAGCGAGGGTCAGTTCTATAATCAATAGACACTAATGGCCTTGTTTCAAAACCTAAAATTCCCTTTAACTCGCCACGTGCTGCCGACTGAAGAAATTCATTTACTTCTTGCTCAGTAGTCGCCCGTTCAAGTTCAAAAACACAGTCAGTAAGAGAAGCGTTAGCTAATGGCACACGAACCGCATGGCCATTAAGCTTACCTTTAAGCTCCGGAAAAATATGGGTGATCGCTGTCGCAGATCCCGTTGTTGTTGGAATTAAACTCATGCCACAAGCGCGAGCACGTCGTAAATCTTTATGAGGTGCATCTAATATGGTTTGGGTATTGGTGATGTCGTGAATAGTGGTCATTGACCCATGCTTAATGCCTATTTTTTCATGAAGAACTTTTACCACAGGGGCTAAACAATTGGTGGTACAAGAAGCAGCCGTAACAATAGCGTGCTTGGTAGCATCATACTCATGATCATTAACGCCCTTAACAATATTTAAAATACCCTCTTCTTTTACAGGAGCAGTTACTACTACACGTTTTACCCCTTGGTCTAAATAGGCTTGTAATAATGCTTTAGTCTTCATCACACCTGATGCTTCAATAACCACATCACAATCAGTCCAGTCAGTATCAGCAATGTCTTTATTTTGACTGCAAATAACTTCACGCCCCTGAATAACCATATTACCCGAAACGTGCTTAGCTTCGTGTTTCCAAATACCGTGTACAGAATCAAAATTAAGTAAATGAGCTAGTGTTTCAGCATTTCCTGCTGGGTCATTTATTCTAACAATTTCAACATCAGGCCAGTCATAAGCGACCCGCATTGATAACCTTCCCATGCGGCCAAAACCATTAATACCAAGTTTAATTGTCATGTTTAATTCCTATATAAAAATATTCAATCATTAACTTTACAGTATAAAGTTAATTAGGTTATTTGCTGTTCACTCACAACAACTAGCAATTCGAGAGGGTCTATCTCCCATTGCGCGTAAGGCTTGTTGTTGTGGCGTTATAAAGTCGACATTAGCTGCTAATGTTAAGGCTATAACTTGATGTATCCATGCCGGAATATCAGGATTGATGTTATAAAAAACCCACTGTTTTTGTTTACGAGTAATAAGCAAACCTGAGCTTTTCAACACGGCTAAATGGCGAGAAACTTTCGGTTGGCTTGACTCATCAAGTGCCGCCATTAATTCACAAACACAGAGCTCGCCCTCATTCGCTATTAACAGAATACTTTTAAGCCTTATATCATCAGCCATGTTTTTATAAAAATCGGTGGCTTTCATCAGTTTTCACACCTAATAGCTTTGTAATGTATTGTCGTATGATAAAGCAATTTATTACATAACAAAATAGTTATATAATAAAGTTATTATTAGCTGGCTGTTTATATTTCAAACAAATAATCAAGAAAAGAAATAATTATTATATTTTTCAATATGCTAATAAAAACTGCAAAATTAGTGCTTGAACGGAACCCAAATAAGAACTATTATCAATCGCGTTATCAATCAGGAGCGAATTTTTACATGTTTGTTTGTATTTGCAAAGGCATCACAGATCACCAAATTAAACAATTAGTCACTGAATCCGGTGTAGGATCTATGCGTGAATTAAAGCAACATTTACCATTAGGTACACAATGTGGTACTTGTGTAAAAGTCGCACAAAACATTATCGACAACACGATTATCAATGAAAGTTTATTTAAAGATGTTGGCTAACAACGACTTTGTTACTACTAAAGGTAATTTATAACTGTAACTGATAACAATTCACATTATCAAACACTTGTTTTTTAAAGAGTTTTACACTTAAAACATTGCATTCCCCTTTTTTATTCCTATAATTAAAGCCTCTACTTAATCAATTTCAAATTGAGGCTCTAATGAAAGGCAACGCAACAGTTCTGGCAATACTTAATAAAGTACTCACCAGCGAACTTACATCTATTAATCAATACTTTCTGCACGCCCGTATGTACAAAAACTGGGGCATCAATGCCTTAAACAGCCAGTGTTATAAAAAATCTATTCTCGATATGAAACAAGCTGACAAAGTTATTGAACGTATTTTATTTCTTGAAGGGCTTCCTAATTTACAACAGCTTGCCCCACTTTCAATTGGCGAACATACCCAAGAAATGATCGCGTGTGATACGGGCTTTCAAACCGCCCAAATTGCAGTAGTTCGTAATGCCATTTCGGTTTGTGAACAAGAACAAGACTACGTCAGTCGTGAAATATTAGATGCGATCTTATGTGATGAAGAAGAACATTTAGATTGGTTGGAAACACAACAATACCAAATTGATACCATTGGTATTGAAAAGTATATTCAGGCGCAATTATAAACATAAAGTTGATGAGTAATAAGGATTTAAAATGAAAGGTAATAGTAAAATCATTTCTGCACTAAATGGTCTTCTCGCTTTTGAACTCGCGGCTATGGACCAATACTTCATCCATTCTCGAATTTATGAAGACTGGGGTATCATGAAATTATTCGAGCGTATCGACCATGAATTTGATGATGAAAAGCAACATGCTTCCTTGTTGATACAGCGTATCCTCTTTTTAGAAGGTACGCCTGATATGACAACTCGACACGGTTTACATATTGGTAAAACGGTACCGGAAATGCTGCAAAGCGATCTTGATGTTGAGTATGCTGTAGCTAAAGCACTGAGAACTGCGATTGCCATGTGTGAGCAAGAAAAAGATTATGTGACTCGCGAAATGCTTGAGAAACTTTTAGATGACACCGAAGTGGATCATGCATTTTGGCTTGAGCAACAATTAGGCTTAATAAACACCATTGGGCTAGATAACTACATACAATCACAATTGTAGTTCAAGTAAAATTTCAACGATAGCACTTTACGCCTTCACATAATGTGAACAAGCAAATGCTAGTAGCAACTTAAGCACCTGCTTATGCCGTACCAGACTCAAGTTAAAAAACACTCTTTTGTAAAAAATTTAAGAGTGTTTTTTCGTTTTTAAAATTGGCAATTTAACTGACACATTAAGATTAAATACTTAAGCATCAACTTACCGATATCGCAACTGACTTTATTTTTAGAGTTTATCGTTATTGCTTCCTCATTATTGATTGAAGACAGTAGTAATGGCATAGTACAGTCGTAAATTTCACACGGTTTTGCCCTGCTACTTCAACATTTAACAATAACTAAAGTATAGCTAAACCTCCAATAGGATCATTAAATGTTATTTGATAGTGGTATTGTCGACATACTAGGCGCGATTGGAAGATTTATCCGCTTTGTGTTAGTTGAATTACTTTATAAGTTTATCTGTTATATCGCTGGCTATGCTTCACTTAAAGTAATAACACTGGGTAAGTATCCAACAAAATTCTGCTTAAAAGAGTGCCTTTTCGAAGAAGACGAACGATACTATTTTGAATGCTTTATTGGCATAATTTTTTTCCTTTTACTATCTGTTATCGTACTGCTTTCATTTTCTTAATACCTGTATAGAAATCATGTATCAATTTCAGCGTTGCATAATAACGATTAGTATTGCCAATATGGTAGAGAGTAATAAATGAAAACGATTGGACTTTTGGGTGGAATGAGCTGGGAAAGCACCGCAGGCTATTACAAAGCAATTAATGAGGGAGTAAAAGATAAACTGGGTGGTCTTCATTCAGCTCAAATTGCGATGTTTAGTGTCGATTTTGCAATAATTGAAAAATTACAAAATAAAGGCGATTGGGCTGGTGCAGCAATTATTTTATCAGATGCTGCGCAAAAAGTTGAAGCCGCTGGTGCAGATTTTCTATTAATTTGTACCAATACCATGCATAAAGTTGCTCCTGAAATCCAACGAACTATTAATATCCCTGTTATTCACATAGCCGATGCTACCGCTGAAACACTTATTGAAAACGGCATTAAAACTGTAGGATTGCTTGGAACAGCATTTACCATGGAGCAAGACTTCTATAAAGGTATACTGGAAGAAAAGCATGGGCTTGACGTGATTGTTCCAAACCTACAAGATAGAAAAATAGTCCATGAAATTATCTACAATGAATTATGCCTCGGGAAAATCACCCCTGCTTCAAAAGCAGAATACCTAAAAATTATTAGTACGCTTTGTGAAAACGGAGCCGAGGCTGTGATTCTTGGCTGTACCGAAATAAGCATGTTGGTCAAGCAAGCTGACACAACCACTCCTCTTTACGACACAACACAAATACACGCTAATAAAGCGGTGGAATTACTCACTAACTAACCTTACTTCGAGATAAGCAAAGCTGCTCACCTCCCCCAAAAAACTGAGCTTAATTATTAAGTTATTAACAAACCTCGACATTTTATAGCTTTCATCGATAAAAAAAGCACTCATCATGTTTAACATAATGAGTGCTTTTTAATTCTTGTTAAGATTAATTTAGTCAGTTAACTCACTGATTAAAAATCAATACTCCAAGAGTCAATGTAACCGGTATCACCGCGAGCCTTATCATAAACTTTTAAGCTCCAATTACCATTGCGTTCGATTCCCGTAGCATTAAGCGTGTAGGTCGCAACAATATTGTCTGCTGAACCACCTGTGTACTCACGCAGTACCGCTGAGGCACCCGTTGGAGTTACAAGCGTTAGTTTCAAGTCACCTACCCAAGTATGCTTAATATCAACATTCACAGTAATCGAACCTGAATCACCACTGCCCGTTACATCAATAACACTGGTACTGGTTTTTCTGTCAGAAATACTAACGTTGGTATCATTAGAATATGAACCGCCGCCTGGAGGTGGAGTTGATGGGTCTGTATAGCTGCCCACTAAACTAACACCACTAAAGGCACTATAACCGTTCATCATGACATGATAAGTACCGTTGTCGCTTGTACCTGTACAGCTTTCATTGTTGCCATTTGCATATGGACGACAATCATACGTAGAGGTAGTTGGTGCAGCACCAAAGCGTACATACAAATCAGCATCACCGCTCCCACCACTCATATCGAAACTGATATCAGTAGCGCCAGCAGGCACTTGCATTGTAAAGTTCAGTTGCTCAGATGTGCTACCTGATAAGCCTGTTTGTGGCACACCGTTATCTAGTACACCAGCTGTTGGCGGTGGTGGTGGCGGTGGAGGAGTTACGCCACTACAACCATTTGCTGCTAAGGCATCATACATATCTTTAGCTTGCACTAAACCATAGCCGTAACTGTTGTCACGCCCAGCAGAGCCTAAATCTTGTGCTGTGTTATTCATTGCTTGGCGAATTTCTTCACCTGTACAGCTAGGGAAGTGACTCCACACTAACGCTGCAACACCTGATGCGTGAGGCGTCGCCATTGATGTTCCATCCCAAGTCGCATAACCATTGCCAATAATAGTTGAAGTTACTGCAACACCTGGAGCAGCAATTTCGACTTGCGCGTTGCGTTGTGAAAATGACGCATGGTTTTTGTTGGAATCAAGTGCAGCAACCGACATTACTGAATCGTATGAAGCTGGGTAAGAAAGCGCGGTATTACCATCATTACCGGCTGCGGCAATATTAAGTAAACCAGCGTTTGCTGCCGCAATAAAGGCATTTTCTTCCGTCGTACTTGATGCGCCACCACCAATACTCATGCTAATAACTTTAGCGCCGGCAGCTTGACACTGCTCAACTGCACGAACCATATCTGAGCCATAGCCCCATGTTCCGGCATTGTTAAATATTTTTACGTTGTGTAAATCGAGTAAACCACTTGGGTTAACACTTGTTACGCCTGTACCATTATTGCCTAACGCGGCAATTGTTCCAGCAACATGAGTACCATGTGAATGGCCCGGCTGCCACCAATTGCCAGTATTGTTACCTAAACCATCATCGTTATCACCCGTAATACCTGAGTCGGTATAAGGACGTAAGTCTTCATGGTTACCTTCATAGCCAGTATCTGTAATACATACTGACATATTCGTTGTTGCGCTATCGCTGACTTGATCAGCCTGTACTAGAGCAATACCGTAAGGTGCTGACTCAGCCTGAGGAGATACAGCAGCTATACTATGATTATCAAAAGTGCGAGTAACACTTTCAATTAAATAACGAACTGGATCTTCTTCAATATACTCAACATTAGGATCGTTTTTCAGCGCCTTTAATTGGCCATGGTTTAACTTAGCCGCGGCAGCATTTGACTTATCCATGTGTAAAATCATTTTTGCGCCATGCTTGGCTAAATGCTTATCATTTTTTGAACGCTTTTCTTTCGCTGATAGTTTTGCGTTACCGTTATTAGCTTTAAACTTTACGATATAGCGTTTCTCTTCACTTTTAGGCCCATTATCCGTGGCGTTTACCTTAGCTTCTGTTGACAATGCAGTAACTGTCAGTGAACTTGCTATTGACACGGCAAGAAATGTTTTTGTTAAAAACTTAGTGCTTTTCATGTTAAGTAAAACCTCTATTTTATTATTAGGGTAGCTTACAAAGAGAGAAAATCTCCTTAGCCTGTAATGTGAAGTAGCTAAGAACGTCGCAAAATTAATCACTGATTTGGAGCCGGTTCACATGTACTAATACAAGCTATGACTGAAAATGCTCTAGCTGTCAAAAGTGCATAATTTCGTCATAAATATGCACAAATATCGTCAATGAAAGTTAATAAATTGCTATAAAGCAAACGAGTTTCTTGATCGTTTTTCAGCCTGAAAGCATTAGAAAATAAAGAAATATAGATGACGCAAGATGTTAACGAAATGTAAGTAAGTTCATTAAGTAGCTATTCATTATTTATGGATTTATAAGCCTGTCAGTACGCTTTTGTTCATAAATTGGTCGTATTATTACTAAAAACAGTCGCATTATTTTGAAAAATAATTAGCTTGAAATAACAGTTATCGTTTTAAGTCTCCTAAACAGTCACTTCTACATAGTGAATAAATTCAACCGCTCTTAATATTGTACTAACTTTAAACCTCTATGCTTTAATTTTAACTTTTACCCACACTTAGGTAATCGTTCAAGTGCTTGTAAGTATATTTTACTGTTGCACTTGTTTTATCTTAATTAAGACATATTATGTCTTTAGTTAATTATATTTTGGAATTCAACATGCAAAGAATTGTATTATTTTTACTGACTAACTTAGCCATTATGCTAGTACTTAGCGTAACGTTGAGTATTTTAATGTCTGTTTTTGGAATCGACAGACAAGGTATTGGTGGCCTGTTAATGCTAGCGTGTGTATTTGGTTTTGGTGGCGCCTTTATATCGCTACTCATGTCAAAATGGATGGCCAAACGCTCAGTTGGGGCTTATGTTATTGAGCAACCTAAAAACAGTACCGAGCAATGGTTATTATCTACTGTAAAGCAATACGCTGAAACAGCGGGGATTGGCATGCCTGAAGTTGCACTTTATCAATCACCCGATATGAATGCTTTTGCCACAGGCGCTAACAAAAATAACGCTTTAGTGGCCGTCAGCACCGGTTTATTAGAGAACATGAGCCAAGCAGAGGCTGAAGCGGTAATTGGCCATGAAATTAGCCATGTTGCTAATGGTGACATGGTAACGCTAACGCTTGTTCAAGGTGTAGTAAATACCTTTGTGATCTTTCTTGCACGCTTAATTGCTGGCATTATTGATAACGCAACCCGCAGTAACAACAACCAAGGCGGTTTAGGTGGCTTCGCTTATTTTGGTATCGTGATTGTACTTGAAATGATATTAGGTGTGCTCGCCAGTATTATCGTCGCTTGGTTTTCAAGAAAAAGAGAATATAGAGCTGATATTGGTGGTGCCCAGCTTGCAGGTAAATCAGCGATGATTGGCGCTCTTGAAAAGCTAAAACGTAGCCAAGACAGTCAACTTGAAGGCTCTATGATGGCGTTTGGCATTAATAGCAAGTCGAAGTTTACCAGCCTATTTGCCAGTCACCCGCCACTAGATGAGCGCATTCAAGCATTAAAGAACGCGCAATAATATCGGTAAATGGTGTTAATTGACTTGTACTTTGTATGAAAGATTAACACCAATATGCTTTGTGACAATGTAAATTTGAGTTATTTTTTATTGAAAAAAGCCTGCCAATTGGCTACATCTTGCGAGGTAAAACCATAGTGTTTAAAAATATCCTTTAACTCTTCTGTATCATGAATAGCGATCAATCCGGTATTTAATTCGGCCATAATAATATTAGATTCTGGGGTATTTAGTGCTAATGCATGAGCAGATTTAGCACCATACTTCCCTCCAACGGTTTTAAGGCAATCGAAGTCCTCAGATTTGTCGTGAAAAATACAATAATACTCACCCACTCCATGCACGAAAAACAGATAATCAATACGTTTCTCTTTAAGCATACTAAATAATTGCTCACGCTCAGTTGTGGCATAGATATGTTGAAAACCAACCTCTTTCGCAAGCACTTCTTGTACTGATTTGCTGGTAACCCCGATAGTTTCAGAACTAAAATCAATATCTGAAATGTTATTCGCTGGGTTATCCGGCAAAGTATAGATAACTGATGAGGCAGGTATCAGCGGCAGTGTGAAGATTGCCCAAGTTTCACGCTCTTTGGTTTTAAAAGCAGGGAAGGCGAGTTCGACTTTTTCGGCTTTAAGGCGCTGTAACCCCCCTTGCCAATTTACTTTTTGCGGAACAAGTTTAATGTTTTGAGATTCAGCGGCAAGTTCAAGAATTCGCCATGAGCCGCCATAAACCGGAGAAGCTTGTATATATTGTTCGTGCTCTACATAAACAGCAATCGACACTTCCTTAAACTTTATAGCTTCCGCTAACACAGAAAATGACATGAATAAAATCATTGTAACTAGTGATAATTTTGTCAATTTGAACAAACTACTCATTTAACACCGCAATAAATTTAACAACTCATTAGAGTCTGTACTACGATTGCGAATTTAACAACTTTCCCACCCTTCTATCTACACGTTTACAATATCTCTGGTCATGCGACAGTTTGAGAGTAATCCATATGCGGGTCTATTTATAAAGCTTTACAAAGTTAAATCAAAAAAAAAGGCCGAACATAACTGTCCGACCTTTCTAAAATTGTTATAACAATCGATGCGAGTTAATCACATCGGCTTAGCGTTAACTAAGGCATCATTTGCTCTTGGTCTGCGCCTTCTTTCTCAATAACTTCCGGGATTAAGTCTTCTTTAGAAATACCTAATGCTAAAGCTACTGAGCTAGCTACGTAAACTGATGAGTAAGTACCAACAAAAACACCTAATAGTAATGCGGTTGCGAAACCATGAATTAACGCACCACCTTTAAAAAATAACGCGGCAAGTACTAATAAAGTTGTAATTGAAGTAATAACAGTTCTCGATAACGTTTGCGTCAAAGAGATGTTAATAATATCTTCTGGTGTACCCACACGTACTTTTCTGAAGTTTTCTCGAATACGATCCGAGACAACAATAGTATCGTTGAGTGAGTAACCGATCACCGCCAATATTGCCGCGAGTACTGTTAAATCGAATTCTAGTTGTAAAATAGAAAACAAACCTAACGTCAGTAACACATCATGGAACAATGCGATAACTGAGCCTAAAGCAAAGCGCCATTCAAAACGAAACGCAACATAGACTAGTATACATATCAGTGCGGTAAGCATTGCTAAACCACCCTGCTCCGCAAGTTCGTCACCAACACTGGCACCAACAAACTCAATACGACGCATATCTATAGTTTGTCCCGTACCCGCTTGTAAAACATCAAGCACTTGGTTACCTAACATTTCAGCTTTAACGTCTTCACGCGTCGCTAAACGAATCACGACATCACGGCTTGAACCATATAACTGAACTACCGCATCGTCATAGCCGTTAGAGTCCATAATAGCGCGAATTTTGTTTAAATCTGCGGCTTGTTCAAAGCCCACTTCGATTAACGTACCGCCAGTAAAATCTAAACCAAAGTTTAGTTTATTAGTTGCCAAAGATACTACTGAAGCAATCATAAGTATCATACTAAATATCACCGCAACTTTGCGGTAACGCATAAAGGCAACAGTATCTTTTAATTGTAAAATTTGCATTATATTGAAGCCCTATATAGATAATTTATCTAAACGTTTACCACCCCATACAGCATTAACCACTGTACGAGTACCGATAACCGCTGTAAACATCGATGTAATAATACCGATTGATAAAGTAACAGCGAAACCTTTGATAGGTCCTGTACCTACGGCGAATAAAATCAACGCTGCAATCAAGGTAGTGATGTTGGCATCAATAATGGTAGAAAATGCCGCGTCATACCCTTGATGGATAGACTGTTGTACTGACTTACCAGCGCGCATTTCTTCACGAATACGTTCAAATATAAGTACGTTAGCATCAACGGCCATACCAACGGTTAATACAATACCTGCCATACCGGGTAAGGTTAAGGTTGCACCTGGGATCATCGACATAACACCAATGATCAAAACTAAGTTTGCACCTAACGCTAAGTTAGCTACCACACCAAAAGCGCGGTAATAAACTAACATAAACAAAAACACTAAACCGAAGCCCATCATAATAGCTTGGAAGCCTAATTGAACGTTTTCAGCACCTAATGTAGGACCAACAGTTCTTTCTTCAACAATTTGGATTGGTGCAATCAAAGCACCTGCTCTTAGCAATAATGCTAAGTTATGCGCTTCAGCTTGACTACCAGCCCCCGTAATACGGAAAGTTTTACCTAAACGTGCTTGAATAGTCGCGACACTGATCACTTCTTCTTGTTTTTCGAAGATAGTGTTGCCTTCAGAATCAAGACGATCGGTTGGCTTGTATTCAATAAATACTGTCGCCATTGGCTTGCCAATACTGTTTTTAGTGCCGTTTGACATTTTACTGCCACCAGCTGAATCTAAAGTAATATTAACTTGAGGACGGCTGTATTCGTCAAAACTTGAACCTGCATCAACAATGTGATCACCGGTTAACATGACGCGTTTTTTCAATAATACTGGCTGTCCGTTACGCTCTTTTAACAACTGAGAGCTACCAGGGACACGACCATTAAGTGCAGCACCTAAATCACCTTCAGTATCAACTAAACGAAATTCAATAGTTGCTGTAGCGTTTAGTATTTCTTTAGCTTTTGCAGTATCTTGAACACCCGGTAATTCGATAACAATATGTTTTTTACCTTGACGTTGAACCAGAGGCTCAGCAACACCAAGTTCATTAACACGGTTACGAATAATAGTGATGTTTTGTTGTAGAGCATACTCGCGAGTTTCTTTTAACTTTTGTTCGGTCATTTTAGCCGATAAAGTTAATTTATCTTCGTTAGTGTCAAATGCTAAGCCGGTATTTTGCTTTTCAAGATAAGACTCTGCGCTGGATAAATCTTCAACATTACGAAGTTGTACAATAATCGCATCATCTACTTTCTTAACCGAGCGATAACGGATTTTTTCACCACGTAAGCCGGTACGAAAATCATCAATTAAACTTTCTTGTGCTTTATTAATGGCTTCTTTCATGTTCACTTCCATCAAGAAGCTAACACCACCACTTAAATCTAAACCTAACTTCATTGGCGTACCGCCAAGGTTTGCTAACCACTTAGGGGTTGCAGGTGTAAGGTTTAAAGCAACTGAGTATTCATCGCCAATTTTTTCATCAAGTAAGTCACGCGCTTGCATTTGTTGCTCGGTGTCTTTAAAGCGCGCAAGAATTTGACCATCTTCTAACACGATACTCGCGTAAGAAATTTTATTTTCATCTAAATGTGTTTTAACAACATCTAGTGTTGTTGCGCTTGTTTCTATACCACGCAAACCAGAAACTTGTACTGCGGGATCTTCACCATAGAGGTTCGGAGACGCATACAAAGCACCAAGGGCTACAATAAGTAGCACCATTAATGTTTTCCATAATGGATATTTGTTTAACACAATATCACCCTATTTTCTTTTTAATCGCGCTATTACTTTGAAATAAATAATAACGCGAATGTTTATCAAACCCTGTCATAGCTATAGAAATGTGCATAATTGCAATAACACAACTGACACCTTGACCTACGATAACTATGAACAGTTACAATGTCTCTTTATAGAGATTTCATTGTACCTTTAGGTAATACCGCGTTTACTGCGCCTTTTTGTACTGTAATTTCAGTACCTTCAGCAATGCTAACTACGATAAAGTCTTTTTCATCTGAAACTTTAACAATTTTCCCAACAATGCCGCCTTGTGTAAGTACTTCATCGCCTTTTGATAATTCAGACATTAAACTTTTATGCTCTTTCACACGTTTAGCTTGTGGACGATAAATCATAAAATAAAACACGATACCAAATACCGCTAACATGATTAACATAGATGTACCATCAGCGCCTTGAGCAGGAGCTGCAGCAGCGTGGGCTTGGCTAATAAATAAACTCATAACTTCCTCTTATTATATTTTCTAATCAATTTGATAAAATTAAACCGGTTAAAGTTCTATTGTGCTTCACTGCCAGCCAGAGGCGGAACAGGTAAATCTCGTAATGCGTAAAACTCGGCAACAAACTCTTCTAGTTTGCCTTGCTCTATCGCACTGCGCAATCCTTGCATAACACGTTGGTAAAAACGTAAATTATGCAGGGTATTTAATTGCGAACCTAAAATTTCATTACATTTATCTAAATGATGTAAATAGGCGCGCGAATAATTTTTACAGGTATAACAATCACACTCAGGATCTAATGGACCGGTATCTGTTTTATGACGAGCGTTTCTTATTTTAATCACACCCGTGGTAACAAACAAATGTCCGTTACGCGCATTACGCGTTGGCATAACACAATCAAACATATCAATACCGCGACGAACACCTTCAACTAAGTCTTCGGGCTTACCAACTCCCATAAGATATCGGGGTTTATTTTCCGGTATCAAGGGCGCAGTATGATCTAAAATGCGAATCATGTCTTCTTTAGGTTCACCTACCGATAAACCACCAATTGCATAACCGTCGAACTCAATACTGGTTAAGCCGTTAACTGATACTTCACGCAAGTCTTCGTACATGCCGCCTTGCACAATACCAAACAAAGCATTTTTATTACCTTGGTGAGCATCTTTTGAACGTTGAGCCCAACGAAGTGAAAGTTCCATCGACACTTTAGATTCTTCATGTGTCGCAGGATAAGGCGTACATTCATCAAAAATCATCACAATGTCAGAACCTAAACTGTTCTGGACTTCCATTGAGCGTTCCGGAGTTAACATGATTTTTTCACCGTTAACCGGTGAGCTAAATCTAACACCTTCTTCGGTTATTTTTCGCATTTTGCCTAAGCTAAATACTTGGAAACCGCCTGAATCAGTAAGAATAGGCTTATCCCAATTCATAAAACCATGCAAACCACCATGTTGTTCGATAATTTCAGTGCCTGGGCGCAACATCAGATGAAAGGTATTGCCAAGAAGAATTTCTGCACCTGTGTCAGCAACTTCTTCAGTTTTCATGCCCTTTACCGTGCCATATGTGCCTACTGGCATAAAAGCCGGTGTTTCTACTGTGCCACGTGCAAACGTTAAACGGCCGCGTCTTGCTTTACCGTCCGTTTTTAGCAGTTCATACTGCATGGCTTTTTGTTCAGTTTTATCTGTCATGTTTTATCCTTTGCCCACTAGCGAAACAGGCTAGCAGCTTTTTACGTTTTAGCAGCTTGAAACCTCGAGCTTGCTATGATTTATTTTGCATCATTATGATGATCTTTCTTGGTCAGCAACATGGCATCACCATAGCTGAAAAATCGGTATTGCTCAGCAACCGCATGTTGATAGGCAGCCATAATATTGTCATAACCTGAAAACGCACTAACTAGCATCAATAATGTCGATTCAGAAAGATGAAAATTAGTAATGAGCGTATCAACAACTTGAAATTCATACCCTGGAGTAATAAAAATATCAGTATCACCGTAGAACTCACTCAGTACCTTGCCTTGTGCTTTTGCCGCCTTCGCTGCGCTTTCTAATGACCGCACAGACGTAGTACCAACAGCCACGACTTTACCGCCGTTAGCTTTAGTTTTTTCGATTTGTGCAACCACACTTGCTGGTACTTCAGCATATTCAGCATGCATAACATGGTCAGCTATTTCATCTACTTTTACCGGTTGAAATGTGCCCGCGCCAACATGTAAGGTAACAAAAGCAAAATCTACACCTTTCGCTTTCAATTGTGCCATCAGGGCATCATCAAAGTGAAGCCCTGCTGTAGGCGCTGCTACCGCGCCAGGTTTTTCATTATATACCGTTTGATAACGTTCACGGTCACTGTCTTCGTCAGGTCGATCGATATAAGGAGGTAGTGGCATATGACCAATATCATCCAAAATCGCTAACACTGGCTGCTCACCATGAAATTTAAGTTCAAACAAAGCGTCATGTCTTGCCACCATTGTCGCTTTCACTTTACCTTCTAGTAGGATTTCACTACCGGGCTTTGGCGATTTACTGCAACGAATATGAGCTAATACACTATGTTCATCTAATAAGCGCTCGACCAGAACCTCTAATTTACCGCCGCTTTCTTTTTGACCAAACATCCGAGCAGGAATAACGCGAGTGTTATTAAACACCAGCAAATCGCCTGCATTGATATGGTTTATTAAATCGGTAAAGGTTTCATCATTACGCGCGCCAGTATTACCATTAAGCGTCATTAAGCGACTGGCTGAACGGTTGGTTTTTGGGTATCGGGCAATAAGTTCTTCGGGTAATTCAAATGAGAAATCGGCTACGCGCATGGTAAATTAATTAGTTTAAAGATGAAAAAACGCGTAATTTTAGTGCTGTGAGCCACGAATAGCAAGTAATAACTTGTAATTCTGGCTCAGTGCCAGCCCAGAATAAACTTGTAATTAGCTTCTCAAATACTCGAGCAAGCTGACGAGTGTTATCACGAGAATAAATAATGACTATAGGGTAAAAATAATCACCAAAAATGCCAATTATAACGTATGCTAAAATCACATTTGTTAACTGGGTAAGCTAATGAAAAATCTTGCTTTCGCTATCGCAAAAACTATTATCAACGGTTTCGAGCGACACATCTATCTCTATAGCGAGATAACACAAACGGCAAAACAACGTTTTGAACAGCACCGCTGGCATGACGTACAAGTTGCGGCGAAAGCACGTACTGAGTTTTATGATCATCGCATAGACGAAACCCTTGCCACGATAAAGCAAGATTTTTGTATCGAGGCGCTCGACGATAAGCTGTGGAAATATGTCAAAATTAGTTATATCGAACTGCTCAGTAAGCACCCACAACCTGAGTTAGCAGAAAGTTTTTATAATTCAATTTTTTGTCATTTGTTTGAGCGTAAGTATTATCATAATGCTTATATATTCGTGCAATCGACGGCAACACGGTTAGATGCCTTGCCAAAACCTTCGATTTATACCAGTTATTTTCCAGCAGAACGTGGCTTATTTCAAACCATTACTAGGATAATTAAAAGTCACAATTTTTCCGTACCTTTTTCACACCTGAAAAAAGACATCAACACCTTAATCGCCAAGTTTCGCCAACAAGCAGACAAAACTCGTTATCAATTAGCTGACTTACAATTCGATATTTTAGACTCAGTATTTTATCGCAACAAAGGTGCCTACATTATTGGCCGCGTCATTTCTCCTGCGGGCGAAACGCCGTTTATCATTTCATTGTTAAATACCGAAGCTGACGGGCTATTTATCGATGCGCTGATCACCGAAGGTGAACATATGGCGGTAGTTTTTGGCTTCGCTCGCGCTTATTTTTTTGTCGATTGTCAGCACCCACATGCTTTAGTCGAATTTTTAAATCGCTTAATTCCTCATAAAACCAGTGCCGATTTATATTCTGCTATCGGTTTTCACAAGCAAGGAAAAACCCAGTTCTATCGTGACTTTCTAAATCACCTTGATAACAGTGATGACAAGCTAGAATTAGCACCGGGCATCAAAGGTATGGTGATGTCAGTATTTACTCTACCGTCTTACCCATATGTGTTTAAAATCATTAAAGACAAGTTTTCTCCCAGTAAAAACATGACTCGAGCTGACGTTAAAGGTAAATATCGCTTGGTGAAATTACACGATCGCGTGGGACGAATGGCAGATACCATGGAATACTCCGAAGTTGCCTTTCCCAAAAAACGTTTTTCTGAAGAATTACTCGAAGAACTTAATACGGTAGCGCCGTCATTATTGCGCTTTGAAGATGATTTAGTGATCATTAAACACATGTATATAGAACGGAGAATGACACCATTAAACCTCTACTTAGCTAAAGCCACAGACGATGAAGTTGACAACGCCATGTACGGTTATGGCAAAGCCATTAAGCAGTTGATTGCCGCCAATATATTCCCTGGTGACATGTTATTAAAAAACTTTGGCGTCACACGTCATGGCCGGGTGATTTTTTATGATTACGATGAAATTACTTACATGAATGAAGTAAATTTTCGCGTTAAGCCTGAAGCTATGACTGAAGAGCAAATTTATGCTTCAGAGCCTTGGTACTCAGTTGATCCCGGCGATGTATTTCCTGAAGAAATAGCGACATTCGCATTAGCCAACAATCGCTATCGTCAGGCATTTTTGCGTCATCATAGTAACTTGTTAGAAGCCAAATACTGGCAAGAGTGCCAAGCCAATGTTGCTAAAGGTGTTTTTGCCGATGTTTACCCTTATCCTGAAAAGTCGCGTTTTTGTCATTACAAAGGTCATAAAGTAAACGAATAAATTATTAAACATCTAAAAAAGGGCAAATATGCTGTTTATTTAGCCGAACAGTCAATTATTTTAAATTTGCCCTTTACCTTTGGCTTTGCATCAGTATAATTCGAATCCGTTGCAGGGGTGTAGTTCCAATTGGTAGAACAGCGGTCTCCAAAACCGACGGTTGGGAGTTCGAATCTCTCCACCCCTGCCATTTTCCTTTCTTGATCCTATTTCTACCTTTTATTTTCATTAATAACTAAATTCTAGTTTTTCCTATTTCAAAACTCTGTCATGATAACAGCGAGTTTTAAACGTACCTGAAATGATATGAGCATTAGCAAAAGACAGTTTAATTTATTACAAGCCATGGGTATCACCACATGGCAAAGACGCGATTTATCGAGTCAAAATTTAGCTTCCGTTGCACTTGATGACGAGGCTAACAATCCCGCTCAAAATAACAATTCATCTCTTAAAGCCAGCGCTGAATCTTCGATTACGGAAAATTCTGCGAAGTCAGATAATACCCAAAAAACAGTTGTTCATCAGCCTGCGCTGATTAACCTCAACACTTTATTGAAGCATCCGTTATTTAAGGATGTTATCAGGTGCCTTGGCGCAAGTAGTGCTGATGTGTCGGTTGTAGGCGAACAGATAGATCTTGGTATTTTCAATTGGCAATTTACTGAATCAGATAACATTGAACTCAAACATAACTGCCTAAAAACACCGGATTTAGACACCCTCGCACATTCACCAATGCTAAAAAAGGCGTTGTGGCAATCCATAGGACCTTTTAGCTCGATATGACAAAACTAGATAAAGCTTTGTTCAAGCCTATAACGCAAGACATCGTTGAACAACTGATGTTGATCGAACTTGCTTGCCACCCGCACCCTTGGACTGAAAAAACGTTTAGAAGCTGTATTGATGGTCGCTATTTTGGCGATTACTTGACCATGGATAACACTATAGTGGGTTTTTATGTCGGTGAGCATGTGGCTGGAGAGTCTACTTTAATGGATATTTGTGTTCCGCCTGAGTTACAAGGCAAAGGTTACGGTAAAGCGCTACTGTTAAAATTTATTGAGCAGTGTAAAACCTTAAATACCGAGAAAATGTTCCTCGAAGTACGGGCAAAAAATATTAGTGCACAAATGCTTTATATCAACCAAGGCTTTACCGAAATTGCCCGCAGAACTGGTTACTACCCAAGTAACAGTGGTTTTGGGTATGAAGATGCCATTGTCATGTCAAAAAAGCTCTAACGACCGCTTTCATATAGCCTAATTACAGCAAGCCTTATCGGTGGTTGTCCATTAATACCAAATTAAGCCTCCTAAGGGTTCATCAACCAAATTAGATAGCTAGCCAAGATATATAAAATTTGATACTAATAGTTAAATAATGAACATGCTCGGTGATTGGATAAAATGAGTTTTAATCGCGCGGAATTTAATTGTTAAGTATATGGAATTTTCATGCAAGGTACATTATCACTTTCACAATACGTAAAGAAACGAATTGGTGTGAAGATGGGCGCCAATCACTCAATGAGAAACATGCTTTCACGCTCTTTCGGAGCTAGATCTTTCCCTGTTTTTTGGCACTACTGGAATCCAATCTGGAGTTACTATTTGTCACGTAATGTAATGAGACCTCTAAGTGCTTTTTTGCCATTACCGCTTGCTATTTTTATTACATTTCTTTTCAGTGGTGCTATTCACGATTTAGCGGTTTCGTTGGTAAAGTGGAATACCATTGTCTTTTTTACACCTTGGTTTGGTTTAATGGGCTTAATCGTTATAATCTCAAATAAAGCAAATATCACTTATGGGAAATTTTCTTGGTATATTCGAGCTTCAATAAATGCGATTATTATTTGCGTTTCGTTAGGTTTAACGTATTTTTTAGAAATGCTGTATACCTAACAAATAATAATAGGTTTCGCGTTGCCGATTGGACAGTATTTGAAAATGACAATACTCAAATTCAGATACTAACTTCATTAGAGGTACCCATTTTTGATGACAACAAAAAATATCTTTAAGTTATTGGCGCAAAATATCAAATTAAAGTTTGGGTTAGATGAGGATCGCACCTATCAAACCAAGTCATAAAGTAACTTATTATGCCTCCACAATAACGTTTAAAATTAACAGCACGTGGATAGGAGCGTTTTCTTATCAAAACACTCATGAAAAATTTGGTAATTAATAACCCCTTGTCAGTTTCCACTCCTATATGCACACACAAAAAAGCAAACCTAATGGTTTGCTTTTACTTAAAAAATTATTTCAATTACTTGCTTACCAGTGTTCAACACCTTTCATATCAGGTAATTCGTGCGCAATACCTTTATGACAATCAATACAAGTTTTTTCCCCCGAAGCTAAAGCATCAGAGTGCATTTTAACACTTCGGTTACCTTGCTCGGAAAAATCCATGTACTCAAAGTTATGACAATTTCGACACTCGAGTGAATCATTTTCTTTCATTCGTTTCCACTCACGCTCAGCCATAGAGCGACGATGATCGACAAAACCTTCACGGGTATCAATTATGCCCGTTAACATCCCCCAAACTTCTTTACTGGCGGCAATTTTACGTACTATTTTATCGGTCCATTTTTTCGGTACATGGCAGTCAGGACAAGTAGCACGAACACCCGAGCGATTTGCATAATGAATTGTTTCACGATACTCCTCATAAACATTGTCTTGCATCTCATGACAGCTAATACAAAACTCTTCAGTGTTTGTTACTTCTAGTGCAGTGTTAAAACCACCCCAAAATATAACACCGCCAGCAAAACCAATGGCTAAAATAAACCATAGTGCTGCACTACTTGGTGACTTTAAAAACGTCCATAAACTCTTTAGCATTTTATACCCCTTAAGCTAACATCGGCTTATTCATTACCCAATGATTCAACCGGTTTAAAGGTATTCTCAACTAATGGCGCCGCGTCAGCTTGAGTAACATGGCATTGAGAACAAAAATAACGACGAGGCGAAACATCAGACAATGTTTTACCATCGCGGGTTTCAAAGTGCGTTAAGCTTATTTTGGTCGCGCCCGTTTCTGCGGCGTACTTCCAACTATGACAGTTCAAACACTTATTGCTATTGGTATCAACGCGATACCCTCGTGTTTGATGCGGAACAACTGGCGGTTGATGAACATAATTACGCGCTATCGGGTTTTTATCCTTGATCACTCGCTTAAGACTTTCAGCGGGACGAGTTTCATCAATAGTTGACGCACCTCGAATAGTCTCTAATCCCCCAGGGTTAACTTTTTCTTGCGCTATAACATGTGTCGTGATCACAAAAGTAACAACGGTAAAGAATAAAGGTAATAATTTCATTTACTTTCTCCTTCGCATCGACAAGCAATATTATCGATGCTTAAATTTATCAACATTAAGCTTTCGTTACCTTAACGGCACATTTTTTGAAATCCGTTTGTTTTGACAACGGGTCAGTTGCATCGAGTGTTACCTTATTCACTAATTGCTTAGCATCAAACCAAGGCATAAATACCAAGCCTCTTGGTGGTCGGTTACGCCCTCTTGTTTCAACACGTGATTCAACTTCACCTCGGCGTGACTCCATTAACACTTTATCGCCACGTCTTAAATTACGAGCTCTTGCGTCATCGGGGTGCATAAATATCACCGCATCGGGAAATGCTTTATGTAGCTCGGGCACACGTGATGTCATTGATCCTGAATGCCAATGTTCGAGTACACGACCAGTACTTAACCACAAGTTGTACTCTTCATCAGGAGACTCAGCTGGTGGTTCATAAGGTAAGGCAAAAATAACGGCTTTTTTATCTTTATGACCGTAAAACTGTACTTCACTTCCTTTTGCCACATAAGGATCATGGCCTTCTCTGAATCGCCACTTAGTTTCTTTGCCATCAACCACAGGCCATCTTAGTCCGCGCTCTTCATGATAACGATCAAATGGTGCTAAATCGTGACCATGGCCACGGCCAAACTCAGCATATTCTTCGAACAAACCTTTTTGAATATAGAAACCAAAAGCATCACCTTCAAAGTTGGTATCGCCTTTAGACTCTGACATCGGAAATTTATTCACTTTGCCATTGGCATAAAGTACGTCATATAAAGTTTTACCACGAAGATCAGGCTGCTTGGCAATCAGTTCTTCTGGCCATACTTCTTCGACTTTAAAGCGTTTAGAAAACTCAACTAACTGCCATAAATCAGAACGTGCATCGCCTGGCGCATTCACTTGTTGATGCCAAAATTGAGTTCGGCGTTCGGCATTTCCGTAGGCGCCCTCTTTCTCTACCCACATTGCTGTTGGTAAAATTAAGTCAGCTGCTTGCGCTGTCACTGTTGGGTAAGGGTCAGAAACAACAATAAAGTTTTCTGGATTACGGTAGCCAGGAATAGCTTCTTCATTAATGTTTGGCGCCGCTTGCATATTGTTATTACACATAACCCAATAAGCGTTAAGTTTGCCGTCTTTTAGCATGCGGTTTTGTAATACGGCATGGTAACCAGGCTTAGGTGGAATAGTACCCTCAGGCAGCTGCCATATTTTTTCAGCTGTTGCTCTATGCTCTGGGTTACTAACCACTAAATCAGCCGGTAAACGGTGTGAAAATGTCCCAACTTCACGAGCAGTACCACAAGCAGAAGGCTGACCTGTTAATGAGAACGGACTGTTACCGGGCTCTGATATTTTACCGGTCAATAAATGTACGTTGTACATCAAGTTATTTGCCCAAACACCACGCGTGTGTTGGTTAAAGCCCATGGTCCAAAAAGACGTCACTTTCACTTTCGGGTCGGCATATAACTTAGCCATTTCAATTAAGTTAGCTTCAGGAACTCCTGAAAGTTTAGAAACAGATTCAACCGTATAAGTACTCACAAATTTAGCATAAGCTTCGAAGCTCATCGGTTTAGATGCGCCAGAGCCAGCATTTTTAGCTGCTTTCTCTAATGGGTGTGTTGGGCGTAAACCATAACCAATATCTGTTTCTCCCTCACGCACATTGACATGCTTTTTCATGAAATCTTCATTTACCGCATCATTTTGAATAATGTAATTGGCAATAAAGTTTAAAATCGCTAAATCAGTTTGTGGGTTGAAGATCATGCCATTATCGGCAAGTTCAAAACTACGATGTTTGTAGGTTGATAAAACATTCACTCTAACGTGCGGTGAACTTAAACGACGGTCAGTCAAACGCGACCACAAAATAGGGTGCATTTCCGCCATATTTGAGCCCCACAACACAAACGCATCAGCATGTTCTAAATCGTCATAACAGCCCATAGGCTCGTCGATACCAAATGTACGCATAAAGCCGCCAACAGCAGAAGCCATACAATGACGTGCATTAGGGTCAATATTGTTCGTTAAAAAGCCAGCTTTCATCAACTTAGACGCTGCGTAACCTTCCCACACTGTCCACTGACCTGAGCCAAACATGCCAACAGAAGTTGGGCCTTTTTTCTTGATTGCCGCTTTAAATTTTTCAGCCATGACATCAAAGGCTTTATCCCAACTTACTGGAGCAAAATCGCCTTCTTTATCATACTTTCCATCGGTCATTCTCAATAACGGCTGAGTTAATCTGTCTTTACCGTACATAATTTTCGATAAGAAGTAGCCTTTAATACAGTTTAAACCTTTATTGACTTCAGCTTCAGGGTCACCTTGTGTAGCTACAACTCTGCCATGTTGAGTACCAACTAAGACACTACAACCAGTGCCACAAAAACGACATGGTGCTTTGTCCCACTTAATGGTGCTTTCAGATGATTTTGTGATCAAATTAGACGCTGATACGGGGACAGCAACTCCCGCAGCAACGGCAGTAGCGGCAATCGCATTAGCTTTAATAAAATCGCGTCGAGTTAAGCTCATAATTTTTTCCCTTGGTGCTGTGGTAAGCCAGCATCGTTATGATGGAATATAAGTGAAGATGAAATAACGCCGGAAACATTACTCATATCTGTAATAGTATTAATGATACGTTTTGCTTGATTGCTTTCACCTTCAAGCCCTTCAACGGTAAAAACTAAGCTGCCATTTTCGCCTTTAACATGAAGTTCAGCACCCGGGAATTGCTTGAGTTCTGCCGCAACTTTATCCGCTTTTTCGGGATAAGACATAAACATTACCCCAGCGATATTTACCGGACTCTCTTCTAATAGGTTAATCACATTCTTGCCCTCTTACTGACTAATTGCAGTATTAATTACTTGGCTTAACACCAAGCATTTTTAAAATTACAAACGCAACCAGTGCGGTGGCGATAAAACCGAAAAGAAATATGAATGGCATTGAGGTATAACCCAGTACATTCCATATTAACTGCTCTAAATCACTCATGGTTTGCTCCTAAAGCGGATGGTGATAACTTAATTGCTGATTCTGGACAAACAGCGACACATGCCCCACAACCATTGCAATCGACTATTGAGATTTCTGGCTGTGGCACACTGCCATGAAGATATTTAAATGAGATGGCTTCAGACTCGCAACTGTCTTGACAAATTTGGCAGTGAACCTGTTTGTTAGTTAAACAGTTAGCTTTAATTTCAATATCAAGTTGCCAAGGAATTACATCAAAAGAAGTGAATAAAGCCTCTTTACAGGTCGTGACACACGCTTGACAAAAGGTGCATTCTCCCGCTGAAAAGTTAATCTCTGGGTAACCGCCATCACCTTTTATGATGATGTTTTCCTCACAAGCGTCAATGCAGTCGCCGCATTGGGTACAGCCGCGAATAAATATTTCCTCGTCAGCTACCCATGGCAACCTAATCGCAGGTGGTGTCGTAACCTTTTTAGCTCGTATAAAATTACGACGACTTAAATCAACCATAAACTCTCAAACTTCAACAAATTTAAATGATGCTTTTTCACACCAGATATCATTTGGTCACAATACATGATGTCCTCATTGGCTTTTTTGATGTAAATCAAGTTTTTCTAGTACAGTTAAAATAAAGCCACTGCATAAATGTAATATCAAGGTTAAAGCCCATGGTGCTGCTAAAATTTACAAAAATTGTCTATTATTCTCACTACGCGAATTCTAAAATTTAAATACGAGGCGATTGAAAACTCAGGATAACGAGCCAATTTACTTGCGTTATACCCGTTACTATTAGGTGACGAGCAAAAACTTAAAAATAAAGCCAGAATAGAAAAGATTGTGACTGCCCATCACGGTACTTTTTCGATATAATGTCGCGCGCTTTAACTTAAGCGAATAATTCATCCACTTTAAACAGGTAATTTGCATGTCTGTACAACAGCAGGAAGTCGACTTACGACGCACCTTCGCTATTATTAGTCACCCCGATGCGGGTAAAACAACGATCACCGAAAAAGTATTACTTTTTGGTCAAGCGTTACAAAAAGCCGGGACTGTGAAAGGTAAAAAGTCAGGACAACATGCAAAATCTGATTGGATGGAAATGGAAAAAGATCGTGGTATTTCAATTACCACATCAGTAATGCAATTTCCCTATAATAAATGTTTGGTAAATCTTTTAGATACTCCGGGTCATGAAGACTTCTCGGAAGATACTTACCGAACATTAACTGCCGTTGATTCTTGTTTAATGGTAATTGATGTCGCCAAAGGTGTTGAAGCACGTACCATCAAACTTATGGAAGTTACTCGCCTTCGTGACACACCTATTATTACTTTTATGAATAAAATGGATCGTGATGTCCGTGATCCTATGGAAGTCATGGATGAAGTTGAAGACGTGCTAAAAATAAAGTGTGCGCCTATTACTTGGCCTATTGGCATGGGTAAAGAATTCAAAGGTGTTTATAATATTTTAACTGACGAGATATTTTTGTATCAAACCGGTCAAGGCCACACCATTCAAGAGAGACGTGTTATTAAGGGAATAGACAACCCTGAGTTAGATAACGTTATCGGCACTTACGCTGATGATTTACGTGAAGAGTTAGAGCTAGTTGTTGGTGCTTCACATGAGTTTAGTCATGAAGAATTTTTAAAGGGCGAGCTTACACCGGTATTTTTTGGTACCGCATTAGGTAACTTTGGTGTTGACCATATGCTCGACGGTTTAACTCGCTGGGCACCAAAACCATTGCCGCGCGAAACCGACACTCGCATTGTTAATGCAGAAGAAGAAAAGTTCTCAGGTTTTGTTTTTAAAATTCAAGCCAATATGGACCCGAAACATCGTGACCGCATTGCTTTCATGCGTATTTGCTCAGGTAAATATGAAAAAGGCATGAAAATGAGACAAGTACGCATTGGCAAAGATGTAAAAATTGCAGACGCGGTTACTTTTATGGCGGGTGACCGTTCAAATGTAGAACAAGCATACGCTGGCGACATTATTGGTTTACATAACCATGGCAGTATTCAAATTGGCGATACCTTTACCGCTGGTGAAGATATGAAATTTAGCGGCATACCAAACTTTGCTCCTGAAATGTTCCGCCGCATACGTTTACGTGATCCACTTAAAGCCAAGCAATTGCAGAAAGGTTTAATCCAGTTATCTGAAGAAGGCGCTGTGCAGGTGTTTAGGCCGTTCAACTCTAACGATATGATCGTTGGCGCGGTTGGTGTATTGCAATTTGAAGTAGTCGTGCAACGTTTAAAAACTGAATACAAGGTTGACGCTATTTACGAGCCAATCAGTGTAGCAACAGCGCGTTGGTGTACTTGTGATAATGAACGCACGTTAGAGCAATTTGAACAGAAAGCTTATGACTATCTAGCATTGGATGGCGGTAATAACTTAACTTACATAGCTCCTACGATGGTTAATTTAAGTCTAGCGCAAGAACGTCACCCTGATATTGAGTTTCACAAAACCCGCGAGCATTAATTTACAGCAATTAATGGCGAGTCCAGTTAAGCAAATAATTTAGTTAAAAGCGTAATATGTTAACTTACGCTTATTAGCTCAAGTCTTACAAAAGACATGAGCCAACAACCAAAAAGAGTTAATTTAGATGAATATTAGTAACATCCTGAGTGAAAAAGTTAGCGCTGCTATGGTCGCAGCAGGTTTACCTGAAGGCACAAACCCTGCGATAAGCTTATCAAACCGAGCAAACTTTGGTGACTATCAAGCAAACGGTGTCATGGGTGCAGCTAAAAAACTTAAAACTAATCCTCGTGAACTTGCCACAAAAGTTGTAGATGCTCTCGACTTAACCGGCATCGCTGAAAAAATCGAGCTTGCTGGCCCTGGTTTCATTAATATTCATTTAGATAAAAATTGGTTAGCTGAACAATTAAACCAAATATCAAGCGACAAAAATTTAGGTGTCAGTCAGTCAACCAAACCACAGAATGTTGTTGTTGATTACTCAGCACCTAATTTAGCTAAAGAAATGCATGTAGGCCATCTACGTTCAACTATTATTGGTGATGCTGTAGTTCGCGCACTTGAGTTTCGTGGTGAACATGTTATTCGTCAAAACCATATGGGCGATTGGGGTACACAGTTTGGGATGTTATTAGCGCATTTAAGCGATAAATTAGCATCAAACGAAGTTGCTGAAACTGCCCTTTCTGATCTAGAGAATTTCTATCGTGAAGCAAAAATTCGTTTTGATAACGAAGACGGCTTTGCTGACCGTGCGCGTGATTATGTTGTAAAACTACAAAGCGGAGACGCTGGTTGTGCGACACTTTGGCAGCAATTTATTGATATCTCAATTAGTCACAGTGAAGACATTTATAAAAAACTTAATGTCACGTTAGCGCGTAAAGACATTATGGGCGAAAGTGCTTACAACGATGATTTATCAAATGTTATTGATGAATTGATGGCACAAAAAATAGCGGTTGAAGATCAAGGCGCTAAAGTTGTTTTTATTAACGAAATGGCTAATAAAGACGGCGATCCTTCGGTATTTATTGTGCAAAAATCGGGTGGCGGTTACTTATATGCAACGACCGATTTATCTGCATGTCGCTACCGTGTTGGTGAGTTAAAAGCTGACCGAATTATTATTTTTACTGATGCACGTCAAGCACTACACTTTAAACAAGTTGAAATAGTCGCTCGTAAAGCGGGCTTCTTGCCTGAGCATGTTGGTTATGATCATTGTCCATTTGGCATGATGATGGGCGATGATGGTAAGCCATTTAAAACCCGCACTGGCGGCACAATCAAGCTTGCTGAGTTACTTGATGAAGCAATCGTACGTGCGGCAACGTTAATTAAAGAGAAAAACCCAGATATTGCTGAGGCTGATCTAACTGAAATATCTGAGAAAGTTGGCATTGGCGCAGTTAAATTTGCTGATTTATCGAAAAACCGTACCAGTGATTATATTTTTAACTGGAAGACCATGCTTAGCTTTGAAGGCGCAACAGCTCCTTATTTACAATATGCATATTCTCGTATTCAAAGTATTTTTACCAAAGCAAATTTTTCAGCACAAGCGATACAAACTATCTCAATTGTTGAACCACAAGAAAAAGCATTAGCGCTTAAACTTCTTCAATTAGAAAATGTTGTTGATGCTGTGATTAGCGAATGTACACCAAATTTATTGTGTAATTACTTGTATGAACTGGCTAGTCTATACATGAGTTTTTACGAAGCGTGTCCAATTTTAAAAGATGATATAACGCCTGAAATTAAGCAATCTCGTTTAGCTTTAAGCTCAATTATTGCTAACACGTTAAAGCAAGGTTTAGATATATTAGGTATCGACGTAATGGAACGCATGTAAGCACTCCAAGGATTTAAGCGGTTAATGAAAATATTACTAATTGATAATGTCGATGATTCGCTGCTCGAGTTAAAACAAGAAATGTTGAAAACTCGAGCACAATTTGCTCATGTCACTGGTTTAAACGCTGCTATTTTAGCGTTATCAGAGCATAAGTTTAATGTAGTTATATGTGCTATCCAGATCGAAAATAATGGCGAAAATGCATTAATCGAGATGATCGCTAAAAGATTTCCCGCTATTGTTCGGATCACGGTAAGCGATAATAAACAATCACAAAATAATGCTCATTATTGCTTCGAGCAACCTTTAGAATGTGAAAAAATCATTAGTACTATTGCCAATTTAGCTAATAATAACCAAGCAATTACTAAAGATATAATCGTTAGAACTGTAGAAAACATCAAAACCTTACCAAGCCCACCAAAAGTATATTTACAGCTAAATGCAATTTTAAAAGAACGAAATACAGACTCACAAAAAATTGCTGAAATTATTCAACAAGACCCGGCCCTAACAGCGAAAGTTCTTCAGTTTTCAAATAATACTTTCGCCAATACAGGCAAGCCCCTGATGAATATTAATGATGCTATTACTAAAATGGGTATTGATACATTGTGTTGTATTGTCATGACGGCTGAACTGTTTTCATATCAACCTGAAATTGCAGGATTCTCAATACTGGAAGAGCAATTACATTGTTTAGCAACGGCAAAACTTGCAAGTTCGTTAGTCAAACCAGAATTGAAACAAGATGCGATGATCGCAGGTTTATTGCATGATATTGGTAAACTTGTATTATTTGAAATCAATGAAAAATCAACAGCATTATTTTTTAAACACCAAAAAGAAAAAGATAACAACGTAGCATTGGAGCATAAAATATTTGCTATAGATCATTGTCATGTCGGTGGATATTTATTGCATACTTGGGGTTTTTCTTATCACATAATTGAAGCGATAATTTTACATCACAGGCCAGAGAAGTTACTTAAAAAAGATTTTGGCATTGCGCAAGCGGTTTACCTTGCTAATGTTCTGATGGCAAAACAAACACCAAATACTGAGTTTATTAATCATTATAAATTAACTGACTCATTGGGCGAAATAACCAAGCGTGCTGAAAAATTAATTTAATTGTTCAGTTTTTACTTTAGTTAACAAAAAGTAAGGTGCATAGAATGACAAAGTCTTTAAATTTTACAGACAGTCATTGTCATCTTGATTTTGACGCATTTAGTGAAGACTTACCCAAATTATTGTTAGCATGCCAAAAAGCTAATATAGATAAGATTGTAATACCAACAATTGGCCCCAAAAATTGGAAGAAATGCCTGTCACTATCTAAAGAATATAGCTCGAAGGCTTTAACCTTATACCCATGTTTGGGCATTCATCCCTGGTTTTTAAAAGATTTAACCCTCGATAGTTTTCAAACTTTACGACAACTTGTACTGACTCACCTAGCTGAAATTGTGGCAATTGGCGAAGCGGGTATCGATGGTGTCATTGATAAAGAGCAAAATAACCTAGCATTGCAAATAGATGTATTTCAGCAGCAACTCGCATTAGCAAAAGAATTTAATTTACCAATTATTGTTCATCATCGTCGTTCACACCAGCACATTGTTCCATTGCTTAAAAAGTTTTCGCTACCTAAGGGTGGAATTATTCACGCTTTTTCAGGTAGTTACCAACAAGCTTGTCAATATATCGATTTGGGCTTTAAGCTAGGTATTGGTGGAACGATCACTTACCCTAGAGCAGAGAAAACGATTAAAGCAATCAAACGTTTACCGCTAGAGAGCTTGGTACTAGAAACAGACGCGCCGGCCATGCCATTATATGGTTTTCAAGGCCAAGATAACTCACCATTACAGCTGATCAACATATTCAATACGCTTGCGAGTATTCGCGCCGAATCTGCAGCAGAAATTGCCAGTGTGCTAGAAGAAAATATACAGTCTGTATTAGCACTTTAAACAGGAAAGAAAGAATGAGAAATGATAGAGCCTTGTAATGAATAAGCCTTTAATTGCTGTGGTTCAAGGTTTACTTCTTTTTTTTCTCCTTGGTTTCTCCCTGTGCGACATTTTTATTTTCAGTCGGTTTTTTTAGGCTTGTACCACGGCGAATAAATTCGCCCCTACTGGTATTAATCACTTCTCGGTGGTGAATTATGTTTTGATCTTGAGCTTTTGTAGGTCGTGCTTTAGCCCGACAAAATTAAAACATAAGAGTGTGTTGGCCTGAAGATAAACCTACAAAATATGTAGTATTGAGCTTTTGTAGGTCGTGCTTTAGCCCGAAAAAATTAAAACATAAGAGTGTGTTGGCCTGAAGATCAACCTACAAAATATGTAGTATTGAGCTTTTGTAGGGGCGACTTCAGTCGCCTTTCATTGATATGGGTGCTTAAAAAAACTAAGTACTTGGTGGTCTAAAGCCTTGGCGGCTAAATCGATTTAAACCACGAGTTAATAAGAAACCTATAACACCAGCAATAATCATTAATATACGCATTACATCAAACTGTGCACGGCTACTTTGTTCTAGCTCATCTACCAATACTGAACGATAAAGTGAAAGCCGAACATAGCCTTGCAACTCTTCATTTCTTAACTCTTGGACAAATGGAATAATTTCATCTGTTTGATTAGCTTTATTCAGGCTAATACCGTAAAGATCATTAATCGACTCTGCATCCAATGAGCTAGCAATACTTTGCCCTGTTAAATCATAAACTTGTACACTTTTAACTAGCGGCTCCTGCGCTAAAGAATCAACATATTGTTGCAACTTTTCCGGTTGTTGTTGAGTTAAATAAGGCACAGCACTAATGGCTGCTTGGCCTAAATATAGTGAACCTACTTTTTGCGCATGAGCTTGTATATCTAATTGTTGTTCATCTCGGCTGTTAACCCATAAATTCATTAAAAATACCAATAACAAAATCGCAATAACTAATTGCAATATTTTATTATAAATTGGAGATAAATTAGGGTATAAAGGCTGTTCTCTTTGCTTCATAAAACGAATGACTTCCTGCACTTATATAGTTGCAGTATAGAACGATATGTAAACATTTTACACTAAGACATTCGTTTAATAGCGTGTTTTTATAATAAGGTATTACTGTGACTGCCCAGAATAAATGTGTTCCCTTAAAAGATATCCAAAACTTCCCTTTGTCACAGTGGTTAACAACCGACCACATCACTGAAAGTATGACCGTGATGTTCGATCAGTCACAGCAAACATTTAGCTGGTCAGCTGGTAGTCATTTATCTAAAGATGAGCATTTAGAAGCGACTACTGAGCTTGTTGTTTTCAGTGATTTGAAAACATCTACTTTCGTCAGATTATTAAGCGACTGCCAATTAACTTTATGTGACTTACTGCAAGTTAATCATCGCAATAACCTCACAAGCTATCGATTTTCTGTTCAAGTTGATGATATAAAGCAAGCCAGAGATGTTTTATCTGCTTTTAATCTACGTGAAAAAATCGAGTCTGCACTGTTAATTGATGCTCCTAGGCTTTCAAGACCGGGTTTATTGGTTATGGATATGGATTCAACCACAATTAAAATTGAATGTATTGATGAAATTGCCGCATTAGCCGGAGTTGGCGAAGAAGTTTCCGCAGTGACTGAATTAGCGATGCAAGGTCAACTTGATTTTAGCCAAAGCCTGCACCAACGTGTTGGTAAACTTGAAAATGCACCTGAGTCGATATTAGCGCAGGTTGCGAATAACATTCCGTTAATGGAAGGCCTAGAGACATTAGTGATAGAACTGAAGAAACATCAGTGGCGGGTTGCTATAGCTTCTGGTGGCTTTACTTATTTTGCTGATCACTTAAAACAATTACTCTCACTTGATGCTGCCGTAGCAAACGTATTAGAAATTAACAATCAACGGTTAACTGGTAAAGTGCTTGGCAATGTCATCGATGCAAAAGCAAAGGCAACTTGTTTATTAGAACTTCAAAAAGAATTTGATATAGCCCCTAACCAAACGGTTGCCATGGGTGACGGTGCTAATGATTTAGTCATGATGGCTGCAGCGCACCTTGGAGTAGCTTTTCACGCCAAGCCTTTAGTGCAAGCTCAAGCTGATACATGTATCACTACAACTGGCTTAGATTGCCTACTACATTGGCTTAAATAGTTCTAACCCACAAAAGATGCAACCAAAGGTTGCATCTCAATGGCATTAACTCACCCGTAGCTCGGGCTTTAACCCGACAAAGCATTTAGTGTGTTGGCCTAAAGACCAACCTACAAAATATGACACCCTATAGAATGCACCTCGAAGGCATTAATTCACCTATAGGTCGGGCTTTATCCTGACAAATACACAATAACAAACTATATTGATCTAATAATCTAACCTACAAAATATGACACCCTATAGAATGCACCTCGAAGGCATTAATTCACCTATAGGTCGGGCTTTATCCTGACAAATGCACAATAACAAACTATATTGATCTAATAATCTAACCTACAAAATATGCCCAACACAGATTCTAATCACCCGTAGGTCGGACTTTAACCCGACAAAGCATTTAGTGTGTTGGCCTAAAGACCAACCTACAAAATATGACACCCTATAGAATGCATCTCGAAGGCATT
>NBOG01000004.1:259452-308009 GCA_002104535.1 Cognaticolwellia sediminilitoris
ATAGGTCGGGCTTTAGCCCGACAAATGCACAATAACAAACTATATTGATCTAATAATCTAACCTACAAAATATGCAAAACACAGATTGCAATCACCCGTAGCTCGGGCTTTAACCCGACAAAGCATTTAGTGTGTTGGCCTAAAGACCAACCTACAAAATATGACACCCTATAGAATGCATCTCGAAGGCATTAATTCACCTGTAGGTCGGGCTTTAGCCCGACAAAACTCATTAAGGATTTATTTATGTCATGGAATGACTTGCGTAAAGGCAGGTATTCACAAAATAACGGTGAATATTTTATTACTTTTAACACCAATAAGAGGCGGTTAATATTTAACGAATTTACATTAGCTCAACTTTTCTGCCGACAAATCAAAATAAATGAAAAGAAACATCAATGCCTTTGGTTAACTTGGGTTTTAATGCCTGATCACTTTCATGGCTTATTACAATTTAATAAAAATGAGACTCAGTTGTCGACAGTCGTAGGTGAGTTGAAGGGGGCATCAGCACATTTAATTAATCAATTAAATGGCAGTAAAGAAAAGTTATGGCAATCATCTTTTTATGATCATGCATTAAGGCAAGAAGAGAATCGAAAAGATATTGCACGATATATAGTTTCTAACCCCTTAAGAAAAAAATTGGTAAAAGATATACGAAATTACCCCTTTTGGAATTCCATATATCTATAACACAGGTCGGGCTTTAACCCGACAAAGCATTTAGTGTGTTGGCCTAAAGACCAACCTACATATGGAATTAATTCAAAGAACAACCTAAATAAATGTGGTCTTAATCTAAGGTTCAACCTACTAGATATTTATTTAGGTAGTTGGTGGGGTGATTTGACGAGTTAATTGATACCTGAATAGGACCTCTTGAGTCACATCAAAAAGTTGTGCAACGCCAGCAACACTCCATATATCTTGCTCAATTTGTTTGCCACGGTGAATAGCATAAGAGCCAATGTAGCTAAGTTCCGGGTTTAAGTAGTCCATATCGGGCTCTGCAGCTCGTGATAGTTTCAATAGCACGCAGAAAAACTGACCTTTTTTCAACGCTTGATGTATAAACATCTGCTTTAACTTTTCACTACCGAATTCAGACGCTAGCTTAGTCGTTGCTTTCTTCTCTAAATTGTTTTCATCAGCATTAATGGCAATATAAAGTAAATCATCACTTGCTTCATCAGTTGGCACCATTTTCTTTAACTTTGCTGTCAAGTTAACCATTAGTTCAGGGTGACCAAATATTGGAAATAAGTTGTAATATAAATTATTATCACTGAGCTTCCTCATCGCTGACATCAAGTTACTGCTAGAAACTCCACTTGCGATAACTTCAGTTTTATATCGACTACCGCTTGTTTGAATAACTACACTCGGAATATTTAAACTTCTACTGTAAATGTTGCGCAATGCTTTTGCTAAGCCAGGGCTAGACATAGCATATTCATCTGTAGTTAATTTATCACGGTTTTTTTCAATTAACGCTCTAAAAAACTTCCGGCCGATATGTTGATGCTGTTTAACAAAAACTCTTAGATTTAAAGTTGTTTTTGCGCTATTGATTCGCATGACTTCATAAGGCAAGCCCGCTAAATCAAAAGCAGAGGTGATTTTTTGTAATGCAGGAAAACTGACCGATACAATGTCCCCTTTCACTAAGGCTGTTGATTTTTCTAGCTCAACTTTTAGTCCTGACTTCGAAAAATCCAGTGAAGTCCCTTGCCATTTAATGTTATCTATTTCTATTTGCGCTGGCGTTTTATACTTAAAACGCAATTCTTGTCGGTGATTCCTATAGTTTATGCCTACCTCATCAACACTGAACGGTTCACTCATGCGCTTATGGCCAAATGCTTTTAATTTAGTCGTGTTGATGCCCTCATAAGGCAATGCTTTATATGCTTTTGAGGCTTCAGAATAGGTAACATCTTCTGCAACAATATAAAAAGGCGTGTTGTTTAACAGTAACTTAACTTCATCTGGAACTGGCAAGTTTAAGAATTCATTTTGTCTAGTTAAAGTATTAGATAACGTTAATGGAGATTCAGCTCGACGAGGAAAGACATCAGCCAAGGTTAGTTGCACGACTTTAAAGCTATCTTTAGATGCCGCGAAACCTAAATAATATGGTAAGAATTCTTCATCTTCAGCAAGTTGCATTTCATCTGCGGTATAAAAATAACTTTTACCTAAACTTGTATGAATAAAACTAAAAACCAATAGTGGCTTACCCGAAACAGTCGCTTTTTTAAGTCTTTCTATTCGTTCAGGCGTTAACAAACAATATAATGTTGAATAGCGTTTTTCATCTTGCCAGTATTGAAAAAGCTTTTGGTTATTATTACAAGTTAACGCATATTTTGGCGTTAACTTGTCATCATTACTTTCAATGAAAATCGGTAATTCATTGGATTTAGGTAGTACATATTGCTCAAAATTACGCGACTGTAACGCTTGAATTGTATTATCTAAATTGATCTTATATCGACGTTTATTGCCTTGGATAAAGCCATCGAGGAATTTTGAAAAGCTGTCTGGGCGACTTGTTTGCTCAGTAATTCTTTCTGCGCCTACCAACTGTATGTTATCAACTGTTTGTATATTTTTTATCTGATAATCAAAGTCACTATTGCCACCAAATTGAAACTCTTCTTCTAAACCAGTAAATCGTAAACTAATTTGCTGACCTAATTTGATCGGCTGAATACCGTTGATTCTAAATTTACAGCCTTTAATACTTAGATCTGAACTGGTACATTCGAAACGGTGATTATTATCTAAGGTTACTTGAACTGAAACGGCAAAGTTCATTCTCTCTTCACAGCGGTCAAAATAAGGCCCAAAGCTAAAGAATTTTGCCGGATATTGTGATTTTTCTAGACTTCTACTGTTATCAATTTGAGGATTAACATTGATACGTTTTTTTTCTTTTTGATAAATAACACGAAAGTTATTTTCAGTGTTCATCGTTGCTTCATAAACACCAAAGGTATAACTTCCATAGTGTCTGAAGGTATCTAAAAAAACATTTTTTGCAATATTGTCTAAAAAGTGAGTTTTATTTTCGTGTTCAAATGGTTTGCATTCACCATCGACATGCCCTCGTAAATCAATCAGCCGAGAACAAGGCGCAGCTAAACGTTTCAACTCCATTTTAAGTAAGAAGCGTTCTGATTTAGGGATGTTTTTTGCCACAGCATTATATCTAGCTTCAAAGTCACTATTTAAGACTTGGCCACTAAATTGTTTAATAATTTTTTGATACTTTGAAAAATCGTTATTCATTTAAGTTTTAATATCTTTACAATAAAATAAACTACTCGTCTTATATTAATCTAGTATAAGTGCCATGTTAAATAAATAACACCACAATAAAGCATTGATCAACATTGATTTGTAAACAGTTTGTAATAAATTCTACTAAATTATAAGCAAAAACTGTTCCTATATATTTAAGTTTATATAAGCACAATTACAAATCATGACAGTTTAATTTAACACACTGAATATAAAAGAATAAATATAAAATATGTTTTTGACTAACGAAACATATTATTAATTAAACTGGCATTTAACTTGAAGTTAATTTGTCATAGTTTTGACTAATTGTTTATTATCTATAACATGCTGGCGGTTAAAATTTAATTTAAGAAAATAGGTATCTCAATGGCTAAAGTAGCAAAATTAGAATTCGTTTGTACTGATTGCGGTATGAACTATCCTCGTTGGCAAGGACAATGCCGATGCGGAGCCTGGAATACCTTAGCTGAAATGAAGATTCCTGCGAATCAAAGTAAAAGTCCAACAAAAAGTAGAATATCAACTGGTGGTTATGCTGGTGGTACAGGTGGTGGCTCGAAAAAAATTAATGAAGTTGAATCCACTGAAGCCGAAAAACAATTAACCGGTATCGGTGAATTAGACCGAGTATTATGTGGTGGAGTAACAACAGGCTCCGTCAATATCATATCAGGCGATCCTGGTGCGGGTAAAACCACCCTACTTTCTGATTTAGTCGCTCGTATGTCTAAGTTAATGCCTTCACTTTATTGTACTGCGGAAGAATCGCTATCACAGTTTAAAAACAGGGTTCAGCGTTTAAAGCTTGATTATAATCCTGACGAATTATACTTACTGTCAGAAACCAGTGTTGAAGCGATCATTGAAGAGTTAGAGCAAAAAAAGATCAAGTTTGCTGTCATTGATTCAATTCAAGCTGTAGTTACCGATAATGCGAACGGTAGCCCAGGTTCACCCTCACAAGTTAAAAGTGCAGCCCAAGCATTAACGCAATACTGTAAGCAAAATAACGTTACTATGTTTTTAATTGCTCACGTCAATAAAAACAACGAAATTGCTGGCCCACAAACCTTAGTACATATTGTTGATGCCCTGCTCCATATTGATACTAACGATGGACAAATACGGACACTAAGAGCCAATAAAAACCGTTTTGGCGACATAGATACTGTCGGTATTTTTAAAATGTGTGAACGCGGTATGCTCAGTGTTGATAACCCCAGTGAGATATTTCTCTCTGGCTCAAGTACAGAATCTCCCGGCTCAGCGATTACCTGTATCAGAAAAGGTAATCGTAATTTGCTGCTCGAAATTCAATGCCTCACCACAGAAACCGAAGCTGAATTTCCTCAGCGAGTTTGCGTTGGTCTAAATATGAACCGCATTAAAATGTTAACGGGCATTTTGCGTAAACATACCAAAACTAAAATTTATCACGATACCTTTTTCAATATCATTGGCGGCTTAAAAATAGATGAATCGGAAACCTGTATCGATCTTGCATTAGTCACTGCACTACTAAGTAGTTTAAATGAATTTGTTATCCCAAGAACAACCTGCATCATGGGAGAACTCAGCTTAAACGGAGATGTTCGCCCTATTGACAGCGGTGTGCCACGGGTAAAAGAAGCAGCGCAACATGGCTTTTCTGAAATATTTATACCGTTTCGAAATTATCATAAATCGATGGAAGGCTTAGGTGCAAAAATCATTCCCGTTAAAACCATTCATGAATTACTTGAGTTGATTAAATAACTTCTATTCAAAATAAAAAAGTGCACGTTATTATAACGTGCACTTTTTTAACTTAACGATTATTTCGCTTAATTGTTATTTCGAATAAATTATTAACTTATTCAGGCTCATAGTCTAAGTTAGCTGACAACCAACGCTCAGCTTGTGGCATAGTCATTTCTTTACGAATGGCATAGCTTTCTACTTGATCTTTCGCAACTTTAGCAACAGCAAAATACTTCGACTCTGGGTGAGCAAAATACCAACCACTAACCGCAGCACCTGGCCACATGGCAAAGCTTGAGGTTAATTCCATGCCAATGTTTTCTTCAACATTGAGTAACTGCCATAACAAACCTTTTTCGGTATGCTCAGGACATGCAGGGTAACCCGGTGCGGGACGAATACCTTGATACTTTTCACGAATTAAGCTGTCGTTATCTAAATTTTCATCTGTTGCATAACCCCAATACTCTTTGCGAATTTTTTCATGCAAATATTCCGCGCTCGCTTCTGCTAACCTGTCAGCGACGGCTTTGATCAAAATACTATTGTAGTCGTCGTGGTCTTCGGCAAATGCTTTAACTAACGCTTCAACGCCAAAACCGGCAGATACCGCAAAAGCGCCAACATAATCATCAATTCCTGACGCTTTATCTGCAACATAATCTGCTAAACATCGGTTAAATTGGCCGGCAGGTTTTTTGCTTTGTTGGCGTAACTGATGCAGTTTCATTAGCTTTTCTGTGCGCGAATCATCAGTATAAAGCTGCAAGTCATCTTGTTCTCGATTAGCTGGAAACAAACCAAATACTGCTTTTGCCGATAGCTTTTTATTATTGATCACGTCATCTAACATGGCATTAGCATCGTTGAATAACTTAGTCGCCTCTTCGCCTACCACTTCATGCTTAAGAATTAACGGATATTTACCCGATAACTGCCATGTCATGAAAAATGGTGTCCAGTCGATGTAATTTCTCACAATGTTTAAATCAATGTTATCGAGTACAGTTACGCCTAATTTATTCGGTACCTTAGGGGTATAATTATCGAAACTAATCGGAACAGCGTTAGCTCTAGCATCTTTTAATGAAATTAAACTCGAACGCGGTCCTTTTTTGTAATGGCGTTCACGTACTTTGACATATTCGGCCTTTTGTCGCTCCATAAAAGCCGCACGGTTTTCATCTGATAATAAAGTACTAACCACAGAGACAGAGCGTGAAGCATTCGGTACGTATACTACAGGGTGTTGATATTGTGGTTCAATTTTTACCGCTGTATGCGCTTTAGAGGTCGTTGCACCGCCAATCAATAGCGGTAACTCAAACTCTTGTCGCTTCATTTCTTTCGCCACATGGACCATTTCATCAAGTGATGGCGTGATCAAGCCCGATAAACCAATAATATCGACTTTTTCTTCACGTGCGACACGTAAAATATCTTCACATGACACCATCACACCTAAGTCGATAATGTCGTAATTATTACACTGCAACACCACGCCAACGATATTTTTGCCGATATCATGCACATCGCCTTTAACCGTTGCTAGTAATACCTTACCGTTAGACTTTACTTCGGTTTTTTCTGCTTCAATAAACGGATTTAAATGCGCTACTGCTTGTTTCATCACCCGTGCTGATTTTACCACTTGCGGCAAAAACATTTCTCCCGCGCCAAATAAATCGCCAACAACATTCATGCCGTCCATCAACGGACCTTCGATTACATCTAATGGTCTAACGGCTTCTAATCTTGCTGCTTCAGTATCTTCGAGGATAAACTCATTAATACCTTTAACAAGCGAATATTCTAAGCGTTTATTGACCGGTAACTCTCGCCACGAAAGGTCAGACTTACTATTTTGACTGCCTGCTTGGCCGCGATACTCTTGGGCAATATCGAGTAAGCGTTCAGTAGCGCCATCGTCAGAGTTTTGAATAACATCTTCAACAGCTAAACGCAGATTGTCAGGAATATCTGAATAAATGGCTAATTGACCGGCGTTAACAATGCCCATATCCATACCGTTTTTAATGGCATGATAAAGAAATACAGCATGTATAGCTTCTCGTACAGGGTTATTGCCGCGAAATGAAAATGAGACATTAGAGACACCGCCTGAAATCATCGCGTGTGGTAAATTTTGCTTTATATCGCCGACTGCTTCGATAAAATCGCGAGCATAATTATTATGTTCTTCAATACCGGTAGCGACAGCAAAAATATTGGGGTCGAATATAATATCTTCCGCGGGGAAACCAATTTCATTCACCAAAATATGATAAGCACGCTGACAAATTTCAAATTTACGTATGCGCGTATCTGCCTGGCCAGTTTCATCAAATGCCATGACGATAACCGCAGCGCCGTAACGACGAAGCAATTCAGCTTGGTGACGGAAAATTTCTTCACCTTCTTTCAAACTGATCGAGTTAACAACGCCCTTACCTTGAATGCACTTTAAACCCGCCTCTAAAATATCCCATTTAGAAGAGTCGAGCATGATCGGTACTTTGGCGATATCAGGCTCACCGGCGACTAAATTAAGAAATCGCACCATGGCAGCTTGCGAGTCAAGCATGCCTTCATCCATATTGATATCAATAATCTGAGCGCCGTTTTCAACTTGCTGTAATGCTACGGCAATGGCTTGGTCGTAGTTTTCTTCGGTGATCAAACGCTTAAAAACAGCTGAACCAGTAACGTTTGTTCGCTCACCCACATTAACAAACAAACTATCAGCTTTTATTGTTAATGCTTCTAAGCCTGATAACCGACAGGCAATTTCTCTAGGTTTAATTTCACGGGGAGCAATGTTTGCCACGGCATCTGCCATGCCTTTAATATGGGCAGGTGTTGTACCACAACAGCCGCCAATAATATTCAAAAAGCCAGCTGATGCCCACTCAGCAACATGCTTGTCCATATCTTCAACGGTAAAGTCATATTCACCAAAAGCGTTAGGTAAGCCGGCATTAGGATGCGCCGTAACGGCAACATCTGAAATACGACTTAACTCTTCGACATATTGGCGCAGCTCTACTGGCCCAAGCGCACAGTTCAAACCAAAAGAGATGGGTTTAGCATGACGTAACGAGTTATAAAAGGCTTCGGTAGTTTGTCCTGATAACGTTCGACCTGATGCATCGGTTATTGTGCCTGAAATCATTACGGGTAATCGTTCACCGCGGCTTTCAAACACGGTTTCAATGGCAAAAATAGCAGCTTTTGCGTTCAGGGTATCAAAAATGGTTTCAATTAAAATGATATCACTGCCGCCATCGATCAACGCGTTGGTTGATTCAATATAGGCATCTTTAAGTTGATCAAAAGTGACATTTCGAAAAGCGGGATCGTTAACATCTGGCGATATTGAACAGGTGCGATTAGTTGGCCCTAACACGCCAGCAACAAAACGTGGCTTGTTTGGATTTTTAGCGGTAAATTCATCAGCGACTTCACGAGCTAATTGCGCCGCTTTTAAATTGATCTCAGCACTATGGGCTTCCATGTCATAATCGGCCATAGCAATAGTAGTCGCATTGAAAGTATTAGTTTCAAGAATATCAGCACCTGCAATGAGATATTCACGATGAATAGCTTTAATAATATCAGGCTGAGTAAGCACTAACATGTCGTTATTGCCTTTGACATCACAATGCCAGTCGGCAAAAGCTTCGCCACGATAATCTTGCTCTTCAAACTTGTATGCTTGGATCATGGTGCCCATTGCACCATCTAAAATTAAGATGCGTTTATCTAACTGATCTTGTAATAAGCCATATGACGGTGAATGCACGATGGCCGTGCCTGATTGAGAATTTAGTTGCTTAGCCACGAGATTTCCCTGGATGAATTGCTTTAATATGGTCTGCATCTAATTGATACGGCGTAATTTGATAAACGTAGTAATTTAACCAATTGGTGAACAGCAAGCTGCCATGGCTTCGCCAAGTGTTTGCCGTTGCAGAATTTGGATCATTATCGATAAAATAATTATCAGGTATTGTTACTGCACTACCTGACTCAAGGTCTCTAAAATATTCTTCACTTAACGTAGTTGCGTCATATTCAGGGTGGCCAGTTAAATAGACTTGCTGCTTGTCTTTACTCGCCGATAAATAAACCCCTGCCTCATCAGACTCAGCCAATATTTCGAGATGCCCTAACGATTGATAGTCTGATTTATCAATATAGCCAAAACGAGAATGTGGCACATTAAAAGTTTCATCGAAACCACGTGTTAACTCCGCGTTTGGCTTTAAGCAGCGATGACGATATACGCCAGAAAGTTTTTGCTTACGCAAATGCCGCTTTAAACCGTAATGATGATATAACGCAGCGTGTGCTCCCCAGCAAGAGAACATGGTTGATGTTACATTTTTTTCTGCCCAGTCAAATACTTGGCAAATTTTGTCCCAAAAAGTAACCTGCTGATAATCTAATAACGCTAATGGTGCTCCAGTAATAATTAAGCCATCATATTGCTTATCTTTAACATCATCAAATAAGCGATAAAAATTATCTAAATGCGCCTGTGGTGTGTTTTTAGATTCATTGGCATGTATACGAATAAACTCAACATTAATTTGTAGTGGCGTGTTGGCCAACATACGTAATATCTGTACTTCGGTTTCAATTTTATTTGGCATTAAATTTAAAATCGCGACTTCCATCGGGCGTATTTCTTGATCCGCAGCACGACGTTCAGACATGACGAATATATTTTCATTGTCTAAAATCGTTAAAGCTGGCAGTTCATTCGGAATTTTAATGGGCATTACATCAACCTAGTTTCAAGTATTATTTATCGATAAAAACAGCTCAGAATAACAGCGTTATTATTAACTGTTTAAACACCCATATAATGTGACTTGAATGTCTAGAGATGTCAACCTCTAAACGTATAGACGTCTAAAATAAATTTAATACTCAATAACGATACATCTTTCTGCTGTTGACCTTTAAATACCTAGCTTGTAATTAAAATGACAATAGATAAATAGATTGTCATTGTGTTGAAACACTGTACGCTGTTGGCAAACTAACGTTTTGTCACTTGTCTTATGATAGCTGGCTCAGCGCCAATATAGGCAGCTCCATGACAAAACTTCGCTATAGTTATCAAACCATAGAGTTTGGTAAAACTGATATTCATCTTTGTACTTTACGTGATAAACAAGAATTTCATGACCCCGAAAACATTGCCAAAGATCTTGGAATATCATCTGCATCTTGGTCACTATTTGGTGTTGTTTGGCCGTCTAGTTTAGTACTCGCTCACTTCATTTCGCAGTATCAAGTAGGTTCAAAGCGTGTTCTAGAGCTAGGGTGTGGTATGGCGTTAAGCAGCTTGCTGTTAAACAAACAAAATGCAGATATTACCGCAACTGACTATCACCCTGAAGTAGGTAAGTTTTTATTACGTAATACAATTCTTAATCAAGATAATCCAATTACTTTTGAGCAAACAGACTGGTCCAACAAACACGATAATTTAGGACTTTTTGATTTAATAATTGGCAGTGATTTATTGTATGAAGACGAGCATATAAACCTATTAGCCAACTTTATTCAGATGCATGCGAATATAAAGTGTGAAGTAATTCTTGTTGATCCAGGCCGTGGACGAAAAGGTAAGCTAACCACCAAAATGCAAAATTTTGGCTTTAGCTCAGATCATGTAAAACCTTTGCATACTGACTACATTGAGCAAGAATTCAAAGGTCACATTCTGAAGTTTATTAGGTAAACGGACAGTTAATAAAACCGCTTACTCGTTCAGTAACCAACCATTATCAACCGCAAGTTCAATTTGTTCAGTAACATATGTCCACAGTTTCGGCGAAATGTCGGCTAAAATTTTGTTCCGGTCAATAACCTTCGATTTGCATACTTTATGTTTAGCCCAACTACCGCCAGCATTTTTCATATTTTGCAATAAAGGCAAAACACGATCCATTGCTTTAGCAAATTTAGCATCGTTGGTTTGTGCTGCCTCAAACTCTAACCAAAGATTCCTCATTTCTTCAAATTGCTGCGTTGGCAGTAAACCAAATATGCGATTAGCCGCATCTAGTTCTTTTGCTTCTTGCGCGTCTAAATCGACTTGTGCAGCAAAGGCAAAAGTGTCACCTGCGTCAATTTCAACTATGTCATGAATTAGCAACATAATAGTAACCCGAGCAAGGTCAATCGGCGCTTCGGCATAAACATGTAATGTTTGTGCCATCATAGCAATATGCCAACTATGCTCTGCGCTGTTTTCATTTCTATTTTTATCTGATTTTACCATCGCTTGACGGTAAACCCCTTTGAGGCGATCTAGTTCTAAAATGAAATCTAACTGTTGCTGTAAATCTTGCATTATTTCTCCTAAATAAAAATGGGCACGAAAATCTAAACTTGGATAAGTTAATAATATGGGGACTGAAGTTGATAACTCTAGTCATTGGGCGTTTAGATTAAAACATCGATATTATTATCAGCAATATAAACTCTATACTTGCGTTTACTACTAAATCACATTTCGCTGATGATCATGGCTTTTATCTTTACAGCTTTAACAAAGTGGTCTAATTGATGAGTTTGGATCCACCACGTGGCAGCTTCCATTAGCAACTCAGGGTTGTCATTTTTATTCTTAAAAAAAGCATAGAAAGACAAACCTACATCGGTGCCTTTAGCAGCAATTTTTGTCTCACAAACTTGTATGATTTTATTTCTTAACTCTACTCGCATTAGTAACTCATTTGATTTGGTGTGATGGTTTAAAGCTAAACTATTTAGGCGTGGTTCTCATTGCTATAAAACCCAAAGGGGCGCATCTCGATGGAATTAACTCCATGTTGGTCGTGTTTTAGTCCGACAAAAACATATTCGTCTGATGGCCTTTAAATTTGACATAAAAAAAGCAAGTCAGGATCGATATAAACAAACCTGCTTGCTCTTTCTTGACTGTCACAACTTTAGCACCATTATTTAGTGCTGTTCAATAATAAAATAGTTGCTAACTTGATGAATCTTTTTCGTTTTTATTCAATATAACAACTGAGGTATAGGCTAAAATTGGTAACAGTATTAATGTCAAAAATTGTGGTGCACCTAAAATAGCTGAAGATAAAATGGCACTGGCCCATAACAAACTTATCTCAACCGATTTTTTGTTACATTTAATCATGATGTTCTCCAATTAATGATTACTGTTCAATAAGTACTCTAACTTACAGGGTTAACTCAAAAGGTACAAACCGAGCATATTCCTTCAGAATCATAGTTATCTTCTGAATCATACTAAAGTGATACTGCCATATTAGTCTGATGGCCTAAAGGACAACCTACAATGATATGAAACTTATTGCTGTGAAGCCAAATGGGAAAAACTCATTGTTATCAACCCAAAGATATTTAACCCACCTGTAGGTCGGACTTTAGCCGACAAAGAAAACGAGTTAATGTCTGTGCTAACGGTTATTTCAAAGAGTGAAATCCGAACATATTACCTTCAGAATCAATACCTAAAGTAATAAATCCATATTCACCAATAGACATTTTTGGTCTTTGTACAACGCCGCCAGCTTGCTCCACCCTACTTTCTTCAACAGCACAGTCGTCACAAGAAAAATAAACTAAAGTACTGTTTCCACCCGCTTTAAAACCATCCATATGAACTAAGGCACCTGAAGCGCCATATTTTTCCATATTTGCCGGAAATGCCATCATTTCAATAGAATCATCAGTAGGATCGCCTAACTTTTCAAACTCAACAGCCAACACTGTTTCGTAGAACTGTTTTGCTCTACTCATATCATCAACGTATATTTCGAACCAGCCAACCGGATTATTAATCATCTTATTTCCTTAATTTATGTAATTTTAATTACCAAAAACTTTAGTCATCTAAATGTTGAAAATTAGCATTTATTCACCACTAAAGACTTGTTAGTAAGTCATAGCCCTGCGATTTAAATATCACTATAACTGCCATGAAATTATCGAATTTTAGTAAAAAGCTGTGCATTTTTAGTCTTTTGCAATAAAGTAGTAACCTCACTTTAATGTTTTAAACTTTAGCTGATTTAAGTTTTTTCTGTTAGTTTTTTTTATAATTCAGCTGCTGCAAAAACCGACATATTTAGAGAATATATATGGATTTACTGCAAGGCCTACTGTTAATTACCTCTATCCATTTATTAGCCGCAGCATCACCAGGTCCTGACTTTGTATTGGTGTCGCAGCAAACGTTAGCAAATGGTAAAAAAACCGGGTTTATGATCAGTATTGGTATCGCCTTAGGCTTATCCGTACACATTATTTATTCTGCATTAGGTCTAGCGACAGTGATAGCAAATTCCACTTCGGCATTATGGTTGATCAAGATCATCGGTGGCTGCTATTTAATTTACCTAGGTATTCAAGGCCTTCGAGCTAAAGCTTCAAACACAATAAATAAAACCATAGCGCAGAAAGAAGTTAGTGCACAGTCGCCTTTAAGTGCCATTATAAAAGGTTTTTTATGTAACGCCTTAAACCCTAAAGCGCCAATATATTTTGTTGCTCTTTTTACTGTAGTTTTATCACCGAATTTACCAGCCTTACATTTAGTTATATATGGTATTTGGATGATGATATTACAGCTTTTTTGGTTTTCAATGGTCGTTGTTTTACTTTCTCGTCCAAGCGTAAATGAAAGATTTCAACGATTAGGTCATTGGATTGACAGAGTGCTAGGTGCTGCGATGATCCTTATGGGGTTAAAAGTATTAATCAGTAAAATAAATTAAATCGAGGTAGAGTATGATGGCTAATGAGCAAGAAAAAAGGTATGAAAACTTTAAGGCTTTCTATCCCTTTTATTTAAGTCAACACCAAAATATTACCTGTCGAAGATTGCATTTTGTAGGTTCGACTTTAATTATCATCATGCTTTGCTATATTCTCATCAACTCATCATGGCTATTGTTGTGGACTATACCTTTACTCGGTTATGGTTTTGCATGGATAGGCCACTTTTTCTTTGAAAAAAATAAGCCCGCCACATTTAGCTACCCTTGGTATAGCTTGCTCGGCGATTGGGTTATGTATAAAGATATGTTGATCGGAAAAATTAAATTCTAATTCATGTCTGTCTTTTCAATGAATTAATAGGCACTTATAATGACAGTATATATTTCCTTATTACGCGGTATTAACGTTGCCGGCCAAAAAATAATAAAAATGGCTGATTTACGTGCTATTTATCAACAACTTTCTTTTGAAGGTGTACAAAGTTACATCCAAAGTGGCAATGTAATATTTAACAGTGATCTTCAAGATTACAATCTTATTGAGCAAAAAATAAAAGCCGCTATTTTCAGTCATTACCAGTTTCAAGTACCTGTATTTATATTAAGCCCGACAGCGTTAAAAACAGCACGTGACAACTTACCCTTTAGCTCAATTGATGTTGCTGAAGATGGTAGTAAAGTGTTGTTATGTTTTTTGTCCGAATTGCCCAGTAATTCAGTTGATTTACTCAGTCCCTACTTAAAAAGTACTGAGCAATTGTGCATTGTAGACAACGTGCTTTATCTACACTGCCAAGAAGGTTACGGGCGTTCAAAGTTAACCCATAGTATTATTGAAAAAAAATTACAGGTCAGCGCGACTTCTCGCAATCTCAAAACCGTTGACAAGCTTATCGCCTTAGCGGAAAAGTCACTTTTACTCCCCTTGTAAAGTCAAAATACTTCAACTCGATGTAAAAAATATTTGACTAAAAAAGTAGTGTCGACTAAAGTCAAAATATTACTACATGATGTCAAAAATTTTATACACGAACTATTTTAGAAATAAAGAAGGTCACTATGTCATATAAAGAACGCAGTATCTGGGTATCATTAGCCATTACATTATATATTTGGTTCAATTACTTTTCCGAGCTTTATTGGTCAGCTCAACTAGAAACATTGACAACGGCTAGTATGCAGTCAGCTTTATTATCCGTGGTGGTCATGACCATTGCTCTAGAAATATTACATCACATCGTTATCGCTTTTATTGATAATAAAGATGCTAACTATGATGAAGACGAGCGCGATAAACAAATATCACTGATGGGCAGTCAAAATGCTTATTATATTTTAAGTTTTACAACTATTGCGACAGTATTACACTTACTCTTTCCGATCATGAGTCAAGGTTTAGTCACCGTGTTAAAATTACCGAATGAATATGTCATCATAAATATGATTATCTTTGGTGCACTTGTCGCCGAAATTCTTAAGTTTGCGACGCAGGTATTTTACTATCGCAGAGGCTTTTAGCATGACGAAAAAAATAATCAATAATATTCGCCGCCTGCGTTTTGATCATGATGAAATGACTCAACAAATGTTAGCTGATGCTATTGGTGTTTCTCGCCAGACCGTCGTCGCAATAGAAAAGGATAAATATTCCCCTTCATTAGAAGTAGCATTTAAAATAGCTGCGTATTTTAAGGTACCGTTAGAAACCGTTTTTAAGTATCAATAACTAATAAAACATTATTTTTTTGGTGAATTTTTTTGGAAAATCACTTACAGGCTTACTCTTCGCGCAATATAGTCAATAAGTAATAGCCCTAGAAATATTCAGCGTTACAGCGCTTTTTCATGCCTGCTGTCGTATCTTTGTCATAGTGTATTCATATGACTTTCGTATGTTATTATAATGACTTGGTATATATTTCCTTGTCTTAATTCAACTGGTTAGTGTTATCTAATGAAAGTAAACGCAGAATTAATTTTTAAGTTACGTAATGATAACTCTTGGTCCCAAGAAGAGTTATCAATTGCATCAGGCTTAAACTTAAGAACGATACAGCGAATAGAAAAAGAGGCCACTATTTCTCTTCAGTCTAAAAAAGCATTAGCTGCAGTTTTTGATATAGATATCCATGACCTCGATTTCAAGGAAACTCAGGTAATGAAAAATTTCGAATATAAAACAGTATCGATTAGTTTTAACCATGGTTGGTTTAAAAAAGGCACTGCTAATGTAGATTCTGCATTAAATGAAGCAGCTATCAATGGTTGGCGTTATAAGCAAATAATTATGCCAACTGATTCAGCTGGAAGTACCGAAAAGATGATTGCGATTTATGAAAGAGAGTTGTTGGAATAGCGTTATAAATCATCTAGAGCGTTATGTTCCTAAACCGCTTTATTGGACACCTCCTCAACACATAGAGGAGGCGACACTGACCCAAAATTCTCTATGCGCACAGCAATAAATTCGCGTAAGATAATTTTCGATTCGCCTTAGAAAGTAAAAGGCTTTACAAGTTTGCTATGTTAGCTTTTGCTTGTTGGTTCAGTAACCGTTTTTGATGACAGAACCCGTGCTTTACTTTTGGCTCTTTTTTTCTTTTTTGAATTTTTATTCGCTAAAACTACCGTATTAATAAACTCAGCTGATTTTTTGCTAGGATTATAAGCTAGCTTAATAATGGTACCGTTATATTCGATAACATCGCCGTCGCGAACTTTTTTACGCTTTTGAACTGCAACTTCATTATTTACTGATACTTGACCTTCACTGATCATGGTTTTAGCCTCCCCGCCACCGCCAACCATATTGGCAATTTTGAGTAATTTACAAAGTTCTATAGGTTCGACACAAATGTCGAAAGTTGAGTGTTCAGACATGAAATACGCCTAATGGTGATAAATAATAATATGGTTAAATTCTAACATACATAGAATAAAACATATATTACCGATGCTTACTCGGTGAAGGCTCGACGGTTCTTAGTTGTAGTAAATTCTGTAAAAACAACTAACGCTTCAGCTTATGTAGTAAAAGTCAGTAATAATAGCATTAAAGCTGTTAATCAAACTTGGGGGGCAAGTCATTAACCAATAAGAGTTCGGTTGTTAACATTATTATTGCTGTTAATGCTGAACGCTGAACGTTGAAAACAGACAACTGAAAACTAGGCTTCTGATAAAATAATTTATGAGTTGATAGAAATGATAAATCCCCCTTCTTCATCCATGAAGAGGGAGATTATTAGTGGTAAGTATTACTTATTAAATTTTACTTTTTACTTTTTAGTAATAGTCATACTTAAATGTCAGACCAATGGTAGTTGGTCTTTGACGGTAAACTGTTCGGCCTGAAAAACCTGTAAATGAGTACGTTTCGGCATCATTATCAAGTATATTTTTAGCCCAAAGCGTTACCGACCATGGGTCAGAATCTGAACTTAATGAAATCAAGCCATCAAGCGAGCTAGTAGAGCCATATTTAGCATTCGCATCAGCCAGTTGAGCATATTGAGAGCTGGCATAGCTATAAGATGTTTGAAACTTCAGATACATATCGTCCTCTAATGGCACTTCATAAGCCACTAAAGCATTGTAACTCCACTCTGGTGCTTGTGACAAAACGGTACCATTAGTAAGTGGTGCAGCTAAAGCGTCAACAAAACCAAATCCATCTTCGTTGGCTTGGTCATTTACTGAAGGATCAGCATTTATACCTCTTAAGTTTGCCGTAGTGGGTGCTTGAGTAACTTTGGAATCTAAGTAAGCGATACCTGCTTGAATAGTCAATTCCTCAATAGGTAACCAATGTACATCTAATTCGAAACCTGAGGTTTGAGACTTAGGAATATTTGCTAATGTGGTATCCGCAACTGCAAAACCGCTAAAGTCGCTAAAGTCGTCAGATACAAAGGTTAATAATGATTGACGGTTTTCATATTCTAAAGCAAATACTGCGCCGTTTAGTTGCATGCTACCGTCAAGTAAAGTCCACTTAAAACCAAGCTCACTTGAAAGCACATCTTCTGGTTTCACATAACTCCAAGCGTCTGCATCTAAAACAGCTCCGCCATAGTAAACCCCACTTTTATAACTTGTTGCAACATTACCAAATACCAACAAATCATCGTTAACTTTCCAATCAAGGCCAATTTTGCCTGTAACGGCACTTTCATCATTACTTTCATTTAAAGCGGTTACAGGATATATATCACCAAAACTTTCATTAACTGCTTCGCCATTGAAACTACGGTCGTCATAAGAATAACGAATACCAGCGATTAGTTTCCAACTATCATTTAATTGCGTTTCAGTATGTAAGTAAAAACCATAAGAATCAGTTTCTTGAACATAGGTAGATATAAATTGGTCTAAGCCGAAAGCATCGATATCTTCAGGATATAATACACCGTCAAATGCTGAGTCGGTAACAAAAAAAGAGTCATCAAAGATATCTTCTGTCTCAACATTTTCATTTGAAATGTTTGCACCGAATACCCAGGTAAAGTCATCGCTATTGGTACTGACAAAGCGTATTTCTTGTGACCATTGATCTAAGATATTTTCTTGTAATAGGGCTATAGTTGAAGCAGCAGAGCCATCATAGTTATCAACAACGTTTCGTTCATATTCATCTATGGAACTAATGGAAATAACATCAAAATTTTCAAAACTATAATCTAAAGTTAATGATATTCCTGAACCAGACTCATCACGACTAACATCAAGATTACCTACGCTAACTTCACTTGGGTCTGTTGGCGAATTTAACGCACTAAAAGCGTCATCACCGAAAGTATCTTCATTGCCTACACTGTGAGGTGATAAAGGTTTTGATTTATCCTGATTGGCATAAACACGCAGAATACCTGTTCCGCTAGTACCTAATTCAAAGCCTAATTGCCCACGGATTGCAAACGTATCGAGCAAACCAAACTCTTCACCTGTGGTGGTATCTTTTTGCCAGCCTTCATTAGATTTTGCATACTTTATTGCTAGTCGTCCATTAACGGTATCAGTTAAAGCGCCGCCTACAGCAGAAGTTAACTCAAATGTCTGGTTACTACTGTATCCAGCCTCTACATATGCTTCAAAGTCTTCTGTAGGCTTGACAGTGATGAAGTTAATTGCACCACCGGTGGTATTTTTACCGTATAACGTTCCTTGCGGGCCTTTTAATACTTCAACACGTTCTATATCAAAGAGTTGTCCACCTAAATATGCAGGACTACTGGCAAATATTTCATCGGTATAAACACCAACACCACTGATATTGTTGGCACTAAAATCGTCAAGACCGATACCACGAATGGCAAAAATTGGCGTTCCACCAGAGGTAGCATTTACGGCGACTAAACCAGGTGTGTGAGTTCCTAAATCTACAGCACTTTTAACCCCCATATCTTCAAGCATATCACCGGTGAATGCGACAGTTGTCACACCTACTTCATTAATACTTTGAGTACGCTTTTGGGCAGTAATTTGAATTTTTTCAATTTCCGCACTGTGGGCAATTGGGGCTAATGTGGTTAAAACTGCTAGTGCGATAACTGATTTTGAAAAAAGATGCATAGGTTTCACAATTTACTCTCCGGGTTATAGTCTTGTTATAAGTTAAATTCAGTTACTGGCCTTAAATTTAGTAGAGGCAGTTCTGAATCTAATTTAGTGTTTATGATAGCCAGTGTTCTAAATAGACTATTACAGGTTAATCACATTTTGTTTACCCCCTTAAAGGGGGAGCAGGTAAAAAACTAAATTAAGCTATGCTTCACAATATAAATTGGTCGTTTAAAATCACTAAAGAAATCATTGAAATAAACACACCTATGCAAGGGTTTGAATAACAATATTAGTAAGTTAATTAATTGGTATGAATCACTAGCTTTAGTTTTCGCTCAAAATTACAGCTCAGTAAACGGTGCTTATTTACTTGATACTTTTTATAAGATTACTCTAATTAAAAAACAGAAGATGATTTGAGAATAAAAGAATTAGCTCAAGAATGACTAGAAGGTTCCGGGTATTAGGATTTTTTTATAAAAAAACGGGGTTATCGACGAGATTTGCATCTTATTTCAGCTTGAAGACAAAGCAATTAGATATGGTTTACCCGTTAACAAAAATATCTTGGGCAAGGGCGTAAAATTCACTTGAATTGAGTATGTGTTGATGATTTATTTAAGGCTGCAAAGGCTAATTAGACACTATAAATTCAAAAGGTTAACGCATGGATTTAGCTATAAATAGCATTGAGAATAATCGCCTAATTTACCATAAGACTTGATCTATCTCATTGAGCAAGCTTTGCGTGTGTTCATTTATTTCTGTGCTTTGGCCATTGCTTTTAATGACTTTTTCCAATTCAAGTGCACAATGCGATAATGCCGCAAAGCCAAACATTTGGCCAGCCCCAGCGATTCGGTGCGCGAGGTAGGCAAGTTTTTCGAATTCACTATTGTTGATGTGTAATATTAAGTCTTGTTGCTCTAAAACCAAGTTAGATTTAAATTCTTCAACTAAGTCTGACATATCAACATCTTGGAAACTCTTCTTTGCTTTTTCAAGTGAGATGTTGTCGTCATAATATTTAACAATAGTTGGAATAAAAATGTCACGTTCAATTGGCTTCGATAAATGCCCGTTAAAACCAAGTGATAAATATTGTGTTATTTCATGTGACATCGCATTGGCGGTTAATGCAATTATGGGCGCTTTACAACCTTTTTGACGCAAAGCTTTAAACGCTTCGATTCCATCCATTTCTGGCATTTGAATATCCATTAAAATCAGTGTTGGCTGATGGTTTTCAAATAAAGCGATGGCTTCACGGCCATTTCGTGCGGTTAGCACTTCTAGACCTAATGAGGCTAACAGTCGAGCGATAAGTCGTCGGTTATCATTATGATCCTCGGCAAGTAACACTTTACCCTGAAGTATTTCCTGCTTTGGCGCAATTGACTCAGTGTTAGCAAGCACTTTACTTTCAACACATGCTGCAATTTCATTAGCTTTATATGGCAAAATAAAAGCAAAAACACTGCCTTGATTTAGCTCACTTTCGACATCAATTTTACCGCCCATAATTTTAGCTAACTGATCAGATAAACATAAGCCTAGACCTGTACCGCCAAAACGTCTGCTGATACTGCTATCACCTTGGGTGAAACACTCAAATAAGTTTTGCAATTGTGAGCTACTCATACCGATACCACTATCGGTTATTTTAAAGACTAAATTGTTTAACTGTTGACTAATATTTAATTCAACATGTCCTCTAGGGGTGAATTTAATCGCATTTGCACATAGGTTGATGAGTATTTGCTTGACTCGAAAGCCATCCATATCGATTAAAAATGGCTTAGGTAAGCTGTGAATAATATCAAAAGTTAAGCCTTTTGACTTGGCTTGTAAGTTGAACATATTGGCGATTTCTTGCAAAATATCATGTAAATCTTGAGTTTGTATTTCAAGTTCTATCTTATTCGCTTCTATCTTACTTAAATCAAGAATGTTGTTGGTCAGCTCTAATAAATGCAGGCTATTTCCGTGAATTATTTTCACTTCTTTGGTGATAAACTCTTCTTCAACATCGCCGCTTAAAATCGCCTCGGCTTGACCAATTACTGTTGTTAAAGGCGTTCTGATCTCATGACTCATATTTGCAAGAAACTGACTTTTAATATTGTTAGCATTCTTCAATTCTTGCATCAAATATTCTAGCTCATTAGTGCGTTGTTTAACTTTGGTCTCAAGTGCTTGTTTAGAGCGTTTTTCTATTAAACGGCGTGACAATAAAAAAGCGATCAATAAGGTAGCTAAAGTTCCTAAAATGATAAAAGTTCGCTGTTGATCCGCTTGCTCCGTTTCAAGCTCTTGTAGACGTTTCTGTTGTTTGAGCTGTTCGACTTCACGCTTTAATTGCTCTGAATTAAACAAGGCTAATTTGGTGTTAAGCTGGGTATTTTGTAAGTCGTACTGGGCCTGTAAAAATTCACGCTGGTTCTTAATGGCTTTATATGTTTGCTGTTGGGAAGCATAAATAAGTGACATTAAAGACAGGTTACTGCTTATACTTTTTGTATATTGCATTTTTATTGCTATATCGTTAGCTTCTTTTACAGAATCTAAAGCCAATTCAAACTTACCTTGATAAAAATAGGCCTCACCCAAGCTATTTAATGCCCCAACATAAGCCGTGTTATGCTGCTGTTCAATACTTAAACGGATAGCCTCTTGTGCATAAGCTATCGCTTGTTCACTATCTCCATTTATATTACTTAATTCTGCTAAGTTATGCAGGGTATTTGCTTTTAAATAATCATTATTGTATTTCAATTGTAAATTTAAGGCTTTTTTTAGATAAATATCAGCCTTTTCATAATCCTTCTGAAATTTGTAAGCTGTGCCTAAGTCACTGTAAGCTGCAGCAAGTCCATGCATATCGCCCATTTTACTGCGTTTATCCGCCACGTCATGAAATATCGAAATAGCAATATCGAAGCGTTTAAGCTCTAAGTGAAATGTGCCAATATTATATTTAACGTCGACTTTATCGACTTCAGTACCATAAATTTGATAGAGCGGTTGTGCCATTTCATAGCTTAATAAAGCAGCTTCTAACTCTGACATCGCGGTTTGAACTAAGGCTATATTATTGTATAGGTTAGCTTGAGAGATGGGCTCATCGATGGTTAAATAATAATCTAAGGACTTTTGGTATGAGGCTAATGCTAGTGTTTGATTACCGTTATAATAGGCATAAACACCAATGCGTTTATAGGCATCAGCTTCAAGTTGCTGTAGTTGAAATTTATGAGCAAGCTTTAGTTCTAGTTGAGCGGTTTCAATAGCTTTATCAAGCTGCCCTAATTGATGAAGAATACGGCTTTTACTGACGAATACTGATATTTTATCTAAGGTGGGTAATGTTTGGTCATTACTGAGCGTCGTGATTAAATCTAAAGCATGTGATTTATCATCCATTGCATCAATTGCTAAAAGCTGTTGGCCTAAGTTATTGCCTAAAAGTTGTAATTGCTTTAGCGATTCATTTTGACTATGCGCTGTGAAACTTATGCAAATATTAACAGTTAATAACAATACATTTATGAACAATACTCGTCTGGCAATCGCCATCCATGACACCTTAAAACACACGTGTTTTTTAAAACCAAGTGAAATAATTACATCAATTGGTAAAATATTATGATGAAACTAGTTATAGCACTTTGTCATAAGAGTAACAACGCAAAGCAACACTGATTTTAAAATCACTCCATTAAGATAGTTTTCTTAGTAAAAACAACAGCTATTGCTCATTATTTAAAACATCAATAAGCAATAATTCTCACTGAATAACGTCATCCACTCTGACATAACCTGTTATTATTTTGCTTTAATATAAAAAGACACTCGATACGCTAATCACAATAATACGCTAGTAAAATTAGACTTAAAAAGCTTATAATCCGCATCTTCTAGCTAATAACTCAAATAATAAAGTATACCCATGTATCAAAACATAAAAACTACTTTTACCAATCTCAAAAACAATAAATTTTTTGAATTAAGTGTCATCTGCGTGATTATCATTTCTGCTCTTGAAATTGGCGCTAAAACCTTTCCTTTATCTAATACGGCTGTCTCAATTACCTCTGTTTTAGATACTTTTATTACAGTATTTTTCTTATTTGAAATTTCGTTAAGGTTTTTAACTGAAGAAAACAAGAAGAGTTTCTTTAAATCGGGCTGGAATGTTTTCGATACTTTAGTGGTGGTTATTAGCCTAGTACCGATTAATGATTCTGAAATGGCACTTTTAGCAAGACTGGTCAGAGTGTTTCGAGTATTACGAATGGTGTCTGTGGTACCAGAACTTAGAATACTCATTAACTCACTCGTTAAAGCATTACCGCAATTAGGCTATGTCGTATTGTTAATGTTTATTATTTTCTATATTTACGCAGCGATTGGCAGCTTTTTATTTAGTGCCATTAACCCTGTTTTATGGGGCGACATTGCCATTTCGATGCTAACACTGTTTCGCGTAATGACTTTCGAAGATTGGACTGATATTCAATACGAGACCATGGACGTTTATCCTTATAGCTGGATTTATTACATGACCTTTATTTTCTTTACCGCCTTTGCGTTTCTTAATATGGTTATTGGTATTGTGGTTAATGTTATGGAAGAAGAACACTCAAAGGAGAGAAACAAAAATGAACCTACCTTGGGTGAATTAAAGCAGGAAATTACTGAATTAAAAACGTTGATCATGAAGCTCAACGATAAATAAAACTATTCAGTTGATAACTAACCGATATATTGAAGTTAGTTATCAACTGTTTGCAGATATTGGAGCTACTAAAGTTGTTTATGGCTTCAACGGGAAGCCCATTTTATCAACCAGATTTAACCAAGGTATTCTCCAGCCCCCTTTTGCATCACATGTATCTAATGCATACATAGTGATTTTTGCACCAATCCATCTAAAGGGTTCAGGTGGTATCCACGCCGGCACTGTTTTAGCAAACTCTAATTGTCGCTCTGGAATGTCAGCATTATCTACTATGGCCAACGCAACACGGGCTGCGAATCGACTAGCAGTAACGCCAAAACCAGAATATCCGCCAGCATAAATCATTTTTCCGGCATGAAAATACTGATAATGTACAGCCATACGCGTGGTTAAAGCTATTGGACCACTCCATGCGTGAGAGATGTTAATGCCTTTTAATCCCGGCAGGGTTTTATACAAAGTATTAACTAGTTCGATATAAGGAGCTGCTGTTTTATCATGTTCAGGGTCGGTATTATTATCAAAGAAATAACCCAGGCGACCACCAAACAAAACCCGATTATCTTTCGTTAAACGCATATAGTTAAGCTGTGTACGTGTGTCGTATATTCCTTGGCGGTTTTTCCAACCAAGTGCGGTTAATTGCTCTGATGACAAAGGCTCGGTCATAACAATACGGTCGCGTATTGCGGCAACTCTTCGGCTAATTTTCTTTTTATGTTTAGTAAAGGCATTGGTGGCTAATATCACTTTATTCGCGCTAATATCACCATTTGGTGTTTTAACTACGACCTTGTTGCCAACCGTACTACTATTCAACATTGGCGTATTTTCATAGAAAGTAACACCAAGGCTTTTCGCTACTTTCTTTAAACCCCAAGCCAATTTAGCAGGGTGAATAGTGCCTGAGCGCTGCTTTGACCACAAGCCACCTTCAAAAAGCGGCGAGTTAATTTCTTTTCTGATCTCGTCTTTATTTAGTAAATGAGCATCATGACCAAACTTAACATAAAGTTCGTGTTCGCCATTAATATCAGCTATCCCATGCTTACCTACAGCAACGGTTAACTCTCCTGTCCATTCGAGATCACAATCAATATTATATTTTTCGATGGTTTGACGAAACTGATCCATGTTTTCTTTACCAAGACGCTCTAACTCAGGCATTTCGTCGGCAAATAAACGATTAGAGTTTTCCATTCCGTGCATTAAAGACGTCGAAAGAATAGCGCCAGGTCGACCAGATGCACCGATAGCGGCAGTATTTGCCTCAATAACGGTGACTTCTCTATCCGGATTTTGTTCTTTTGCTTGTACTGCTGTCCATAGGCCAGTAAAACCGCTACCAACGATTAATAAATCGGTGCTGATATTGGTGACGAGTTTATCTTCAGCCGGAGGACAATCAGGGTTGTCTAGCCAAAAAGGGGTGAACTTACTGTTTGTTAATGCTAACTTCGCTTGATCCTGCACTGTACTAACTCCAACTAATTGTCTTGATAGTACTAAGGTAAACTTATTAAATATTTACGATACCCCCTAAAAGGTATCTACGCCATATTTATACCAACATTTACTACTCTTGGACTGACAAAAGTAAATGATCAACATCTTCTGCTAATGAATCTTGCTGTAAAATATCGATAAAAAGTGCCAGCAGCTCTGATTGGCTTGAAAGATATGTTTTGCCGTAAATGTTCTTCTTATGCATTTTAACTGTTTCATAGCCAATTTCCATAATTGAGGCTATCGCCTTGGTTGAATATCCTTGTAGCAATAATTGACACACTTGATATTCTTTTTTCGTTAAAATGTCTCGACCGAAATTAATTAATACATTTTCAACGTTTGAATGGCTAGCTTCACCAGTATCGTCAAATATAGTTAAATGCGAATTGCATAACGCTCGCAGAGGTTCGAATAGTTGTAAAAGTTGTTGTTTCTCTTCTGTATTAAATTTTTTATTGTCGCCAAACCTAGAGATATCGATATGAAAGCAATTGTCATTATCTTGTGAAAATAAATAACCAACTTCATCGGCAACATTCAAAAAATTAAAGTATGAGCTATAACTACTTGAAAACTCGTCTGGAGCAACGTCTTCTAGTGAAAAGAAACCAAAGCGGGCTTTATCGACAAAAGCACGGTAGAACGGGTCTAACACGTACAAACGCGTTAAGTATCGCCAAGACTCTTCGCCACAAAGGTTATTTTTATTCCCGTCGATACCGAAGCGATAATATAATTTTGCATTTGTAGAGCGATTAAACTGAAGAATGAGCAGTTCGTCAAAATCGATTAATGTGGCCATAACGTCTTTTAGTTTTTCATAAAAATCACTTTTCCCTACGCTTTGGGTAAGTGAGATCAAAGCCGTACTGTAAAGATTTAACTTCATCATGTGTTTAATTCCGACATCGGTATTACGCTAATACTTACATATATTTACTGATTTTAAAACACGAAAAAACAGTGACTTTAAAAAGTCACTGTTTAGTAATTATTAAATTAATTAAAATTAACGAAATTGGCTACTTAATTGCTTTTACTCCACGGTATGCGACTAACTCGCCTAAAATAATTACCGATAATGCTCCCCATAGTACTTCCCAAACAACACCTTGGCCTGGGACATAAATAAAGAGTGTAATGGTTACAAGTAAAATTGCAGCACATAAATAGGCGAATACTTTGACGACTTTTGGACTACCAGGAAACCTAAAGTGACCATCATCTGCAATTCGTCCATTTATACCGATGTGTGACTGACGAATTTTTATAAATGCTGTACACACAGCCACGTATGGCAACATAAATATAACGCCGCTAAAAGCGAATAATGACCAAAATAAGTCTTCATTACTTCCTGCCAAAAATCCGTAAAGCATCAATAATATAGAGGCTGATATCCCCAATAAAATGGAAGCACCAATTGGCGTACCATGCTTTGATTCTATTGCAAAAAATGCCGGCAGTTCTTTATCTATTGCCGCTTCTGCAGCTGCTCGATTCGCCCCCATTGCCCAAGTAGCACCATTTGAAAAAAAGGTATATAAAGCGCCAACACCTAATAACATAACGAAACCATCGCCGAGCGGAGTGCCACCAAAAAATCGCCCAAGAGTGTCCATCAAACCATCAACGACATCAATTTTTTCAGCTGGTTGAGCAATCAAAATTGCAAAAGTTGATAGAATATATGCCCCAACGACGACCGCGATTGATGAGAAAACTGCTTTAGGTAAATCTTTTCGCGGATTTTTCATTTCAGCACTACTGGCACTGGCTAGCTCGAAACCTAACATGCCATAAACAATTGCAGGTAAATATTGCAAACTAAAACCACCATTCTCCGTAGTCGGCAGCATAGTAGCCAAAGTAAATTCGTTCGCTATGCCATTGTTCATCCCGTAAGTGATACCGCCAATGATAAGCACTGAAAAAATAATTAACTTAAAGACAGCACCAATGTTAGGTATCCACTTTCCGATATTTAATGCTACGACATTAACAAAAACTACCACCCAGATGAGTACTTGCCCGAGAATTATTTGCGCGCTTAAAGACATCTCTGGGAAAAATATTTGTGAAAATATGCCGGCAAACAATATAAATATTGCAGGGATCCAAACCGCCACATTGGCCCAATAATACCAGCTAATACGCGAAGCCATTTTTTGGCCATACGCTCGTTTTACCCAGGCATAAATACCACCCTGCTCAGGGTAAACGGAACCTAGTTCAGTGCAAATAGCACCAAATGGTAACAAGAAGAGTATCGTTAAAACTATCCACCAAAATATAGCTGTGGGGCCCATAACAGCCCCTGCAGCTAAAGTATCTAATAATAAAACGGCAGACACACAAAATAGAAAAATATCTCTTTTGCCCAATGTTTTTTCATGCACATGTTTTGCGGTCATAATTTTCTCTTACTCTATGATAAAAGCCTGTACTTCAATAAATTCGCGTAATCCTTCAACGCCCCACTCTCGACCATTTCCTGACTGTTTAAAGCCACCAAATGGAGCATGAGTATTGAAATATGCGCCTTGAATGTAACATTGCCCAGCGCGAATTTTTTGGGCAATTTTTAGTGCTGAATTTGTGTCTTCTGCAAATACGCCAGAAGACAAACCAAACACTGTATCATTGGCAATTTCTATCGCTTCATCGATTTCGATATAAGGTATGATGCAAAGAACAGGACCAAAAATTTCTTCTTGGGCAATGGTCATATCATTAGTCACATTAGCAAAAATAGTTGGCATAACATAAGCCCCTGCTTGTAAGTCAGCAGGTAAATCTACCCCACCTGTCACAACAGTTGCTCCTTCTTTTATACCGATATTGATATAATCTAACACTCTTTTTTGCTGTAAAGCTGAACTCAATGGCCCCATAGTGACGTTTGAACTTTTAGGGTCGCCGACAACATTTTCTTCCGCAACGCTCTTGGCAATTTCAATCGCTTGTTGATAACAGCTTTGTGGCACTAACATTCGAGTTAGCGCGCTACAAGTTTGGCCTGAGTTGAGCATAACATCTTCAACGCCATAGCGGACTGCTGCAGCTAAATCTGCTCCTTCAGTAATAATGTAAGGTGATTTACCGCCAAGCTCTTGGCAAACCCTTTTAACACTTCCTGCTGCCGACTGTGCAACTTTTATACCCGCGGCTGTTGAGCCGGTAAATGAGACCATATCGACATCTGGATGTGAACATAAATGCTCGCCAATTTCACTTCCAATACCAGTTATAACATTAAAAACACCGGCAGGCGCCGCCACTTTATGAAAAATTTCTGCCAAAATTAAATCTTGCAGTGGTGTTTGCTCTGCAGGTTTTGCCACTACAGTACAGCCCGTTGCTAACGCCGGCCCTAGTTTTCCAACTAACTGAGATAAAGGATAATTCCAAGGGTTAATTAATACACAAACTCCCACGGGAGCATGTCCTTGTATGACGCCATTTTCTGTTGACGTTTGCTCCACATAGCCAGTTAACTCTGCAAAGGCTCTAAACGAATCAATCGCACCTTGAACTTGAATATCTTGAGATATATGTTTTGGGCAACCCATGGTGATCGAAATGGCATCAGTAAAGTCATCCCGTCTGTTTTCCATTTCATCAGCAATAGCGTTAATCAATTGGCTACGTTGTGCAGCAGTGGTTAAAGACCATGCCGTAAACGCCGATTTAGCGGCTAAAACTGCGGCATCTACATCAGCAAAATTCGCACTCACTGATTCTGCACACAACTCACCATTTGCTGGATTAATAACAGCAATAGTTTCTGCGCTATTAGGCGATTGCCATTGACCATTGATATAAAGCTGATGATATTTAACCATGTTGTAAACCTGTAATTTAATTATGAGCACTAAGACTATGTTAGCCTAAGCAATAAAAGTACCCCCTATTGGGGAGACCTGCGGAATTACTGACTTTAACAATAACAATCTAAGGGCAATTCGGCCCCGATTTGCGCTTTGATATACGTCAATTATTACCATTTATTTTCTTTTTAACTCGGCGGCTGAACAACCAAATACTGGCTAAAACCATTGGCATCATTATGGCAATAACAACCGACTTATTTATCGTCACATTAACGCTATGTAGGGCATCTAACAAATAATCGCAAAGCGCGAGCACGTAAAAAGTCATGACAACAACTGATAGACTTTCAACTGTTTGCTGTAAGTTAAATTGCATTTGTGCCCTGCGATCCATGGATTGCAACAAAGCTTGATTTTGCGCTTCAATCGCCATATCGATGCGAGTCCGTAAAAAATCACTGGCGCGGTCTACCCTACTCGATAAATCGTCTAACCTTCGCTTTGCTGCCAATACGGTTCGATATGCAGGCGATAATCTTCGATCAACAAAAGCACTAAAAGTTTGCAGCTCATCAATTTCACGCTCCTGTAATTCAGCAAAGCGACTTTTAACCATTTGATAATACGCGCTACCGGCATCAAAACGATAACGAGAGGACGCAATTAATTCAGCTATATCTGCGGCCATTTCCGAGAGTTGAGCTAACTGCTCTTTCTCCTCAGATGAAGATTTAATATCTTTTTGCTTTTTAAGTAAGTTAGCTAACTGTGATTCCATCGAACTGACTTTAACACTCACCTTTTGTGCCAAAGGAAAAGCTAATAATGTCATATTTCGATACGCCTCTATTTCAAGCAACGCTCTTAAAACTCGGCCACTTTGGCACTCATTTAAACTTGAATTTACTAATAGAATCCGATTGAAATTATCGTTATGTAGCCGCAATGCGCTCAACATTGTTGCTTCACCATTATGCAAATCGGAGCCCATTAAGCGCTGGCCTTCGAAATACTGGCGCAGTGTATCTCTATCGAGCTCTATGCTATCGGCATTTAAGGCATCAATGTGAACTGCCGCAATGATTTCGCCGGGGATCATTTCAAGCCAATCAACAGGTACTATGGCTATTGGTGGACATTCGAACGGACTTGGTCCGCTATCATGTATTAAAAAAGTATAACTGCTGAATTCGGTGTGGCGCTCCCATCTGATTTCATAGTCACCCACTTTTTGATAAAAGCATGAAGCGCCATCAACTGGCGGATTTACACTATAACGAGAACATAAGGCTTTTAAATGCAATAGTTCATCGAACTGACTAGAATCTTTTTGATGCAAAAAACATAGCTGCGAAACCCTTAACGGTACTTTAGAAACAGAAAAAGGCCGAGCATGTAAATCAGCATAGTTTTGACTAAAATAATGGTGCTTAGTCAATTGGCTATAAAAGTTGGATGGTGATGGTAAAGGACTATTTACTATAGAGTTTCCCAACGTTTTCTTCTCTAAAATCACTTGACGAAAAGTCCTTCGCGGGTAACAAAATCTAAGGTTTGGTCTAATGACTTTTCTAGTTTTTCGATCAATTCGTCTATATGCGCTTCAGTTACTATTAGTGGTGGACAAAAAGCTAATGATGAACCCGCCACTGTTCTTATAATTAAGCCAATGTTCTGACAAGCTTGCATAGCAAAAATTCCAACAGCCGGAGTGGTAAAGGCTAAACCTGTCTGTTTATTTGCGACAAGCTCTATCGCTGCAATCAGGCCTTTGCCGCGAACTTCACCGACTAATGGATGTACAGAAAGTGCCTGTAAACGTTTTTGTAAATATGCGCCCACTATTGCGGCATGTTGAAAAATATTATCGCGTTGATATATCTCTAAAGTTTTTAAAGCGACAGCGCAACCCAATGGGTGTCCAGAATAAGTATAGCCGTGACCAAAGACTCCAACTTTGTTACTTGGTTCAATCATAGCTTCATACATGTCACCACGAATAATTGAGGCACTTATAGGCACGTAACCAGAGGATAGCTGTTTTGCGAAGGTCATCATGTCGGGATTAGAAATCCCCATCGTTGTTGAACCAAAGTCATTACCGGTTCTGCCAAAGCCCGTGATCACTTCATCGGCCCAAAATAAAATATTATATTTTTGCAACACAGCTTGCACTTTCTGGTAATAACCGTCTGGCGGAACGATAACACCACTTGCCCCGGTGATTGGCTCTGCGATAAAGGCGGCAATTGTGTCAGGACCTTCACGTAAAATTAATTGCTCTAAATTATTAACAATACGATCAACAAACATTTGCTCTGATTCATTGTCTATTGCTTGACGATAATAATGTGGAGCATCCGTGCGCAATACACCAAGGGCTTCAAAAGGCAGATCAAAATGTTGATGATTAGGGGGTAAGCCGGTTAGTGATGCAGCAGCGACAGTAACGCCATGATATGAGCGTTCACGAGCAATTATTTTATATTTCTCTGGTTTCCCAATTGCATTAAAGTAATAACGCAGCATTTTGATATGACTATCATTGGCGTCACTGCCTGAATTACCAAAAAATACTTTAGCGTTATCTACCGGTACCATCGCTGTCAGCTTTTCGGCGAGATCAATACCCACTTGGTGGCTTTTTCCACCAAACATATGAGAATAAGAAAGTTGACCCATTTGTTGGTTAGCGGTTGCGATTAATTCTCTATTATTATATCCCAACGATGTACACCATAGTCCCGCCAACCCTTCCAAATACTGCTTGCCTTTGTTGTCATAAACATAGGCACCTTCACCACGGGATAAAATCAGTGTTTCGGTTTGTGTTAAGTTTGTTGTTGGGTAAATTATTTGGCTCATCGTTTTTTATTTCCAAAATTAATTGCACGCAAGGGCATCAACGAATATCAACTGCATAAAAAACATTAGTTAATATTATCTAAATAAAAAAAACCTAACCCGCTGAGAACGTTATCCAAAGGAGTTTAATAAAATTGCGGGTTAGGCTAAGGAAACACTACTTAATACGGTTTAAGGTGGTTTATTAATTTACAAACGCTTTAACGGTATTGCCGTGTCAGTCGCTTTTAACAATAAGCTCACCAGTCATCTGAAGTGCTATTGAATATTAAAACTCTCTCATTTTAAATACAAAACATTCAACCTTATGTTTTAGGCGTGTAAAACTTATAATAAAAATTATGATGTTAGGCTTAAGCTACCAAGTTACTGAACTAATACTTTGGGAAAATTTAGGAGGCCGAAAATAATAATTAACGCTTTATTAGCTTATAAACGCTATATTTTTAATGGTTATACAGATAAGATTATCAGGTGATATTTACTCATTATTATTGAAGTATTAAGGAAAAATATGAATTATTTGACGAAAGTGATTTTGACCGCCTCTGCGATTATTACTGCAACGTCAGTGTTAGCTGAAGGTGCAAAATCTTTAGATCATGCTGAAAAAGCCACAGACAACCGCAAAGCAGTATTTAGCCTGCTAGGTTCTAATATGGGCCCTTTAGGTGCTATGGCTAAAGGAAAAATACCTTTAGATGCTAAAGTAGTAGAAAAAAACGCTTTAAGAATTAATCAATTATCAATGATGATTGCTGATTATACCAAAACCGATACTTCTGCTTTTAAAGTAAAAACAGCCGCGTTAGATAAAATTTGGCAGCAACCAGAAGCGTTTACTAAACGTATCAATGCTTTAAGCAAAGCTTCAGCACACTTACAAGTTGCCGCTAAATCAGGTGATGAATCTGAAATTAAAAAAGCAATTTCAGGTGTTGGTAAATCATGTGGCGGTTGCCATGATGATTTCAAAGCTGATTAATAAGACACTATTTAATAATAGTACTCTTCAATAACAGGGGCGTTTATTACCACTAACCAATAAACAAAACCTGCAACTGCAAATGATAACAAGATAGCTAGGCCAATTTTTGAATGGCTGATGCTATCTTTTTTATTTACTTCATTAGATGATTTCTTGCCCGTGATCATAGCTGAAATCAACGCCTGCTTCTTCACTCCAACATAATAAGCAATGGCAATAATGTGCAATGCTACCGCGCCTAAAATAAGATTAAAGCCATTACGATGAATAAATATAAATATTGCTTCTAATTCGCTACTAACACTACTGTTATATGGACCGTAGGTGAATATATCGTCATTCATAAATAGGCCACTAATCGCTTGTATTAAGACGGTAGATAACATAAAAAACACCATCAAACTGCCTAAAGGATTATGGCCTGGATATTTTAATGCTTTTTCTTGATTAAAGGCCTTTATATACAAAGCCACTTTGCTCAAGCTTGGAATGAAATTAATAAATTTTGAATGGGTGCTACCAAAAAATCCCCACAATATTCTGAAGATTATTAGTCCTAGAGTAAAATATCCCACCAATAAGTGATATTCAATATAGCCATTATCTTGATTTGATGTATACCAAGAAGCACTAATACTCAAAACTAGTAGCCAATGAAAAAGGCGTAGAGGTAAATCCCAGATTAAATGCATACGTTCGCTGTTAATTTTTATATTTTGTCTAAATATTATATCAACAATGATGAAAATTGAGCAGAGCAAAATTGTTATATTTTGTCACTTCTATCGCACTTTAACACAGCCTATATTTTTGCTTTTAAAGCATGGCAAACCTAGCGAGCGTTTATACACATAAATGTTCGCTAGGTTTTTATACCCGTTTACTTACCTTCGCACGCAACCAGGGAAGCTACAAAGCATTTCAAAGATAAGGTTTGCAGCTAATAAAGAGGTATTGCCGGAAGTATCATATGGCGGAGAAACTTCAACGAGATCGGCACCGACTAGATTGGTTCCATACATACCACGAATAATTTCTAATGCTTGTGATGAAGTTAAACCTGCCGGTTCTGGTGTACCGGTTCCTGGAGCATATGCTGGGTCAATACCATCGATATCAAAAGTTAAGTAAGTTGGCATATCATTGCCAATCAATTCTCGCACTTCTGCCATCAACGGCTCTAATGATTTAAACCAGCATTCCTCGGCTTGTACTACTCTGACACCACGGTCAACGGCCCATTGAAAATCATCTGAACTGTAACCTGTTGCACGTTGACCAATTTGTACCATTTTTTTAGGGTCAACTAAGCCCTCTTCAATCGCGCGTCTGAAAATAGTGCCATGACACTCTTTTTCACCAAACATAGAATCATTTATGTCGGCATGTGCATCAATATGTACTAAAGCCATCTTTCCATGCTTTTTATATAAAGCCCTAAGTATTGGTAGAGTTATCGTATGATCGCCACCAACAGTCATGGTCTTTATATCGCAGGCCATGACTTGATCAAAATGTGCTTCAATTATTTTTATAGATTCAGCTAAATTAAAAGTATTAATAGCAACATCACCAATATCTGCAATTTGGAAACTGTCAAAGGGAGCGGCTTGTGTATACATCCCATATGGACGAACCAAAACAGACTCATTTCGAACTGAACGTGGTCCAAATCGTGTACCACTGCGGTTACTGGCGCCTATATCGAGAGGGACGCCTATTATGCCAATATCTAAGGTGTCAGTTAATTCGCTACTAGGTAAACGAAACATTGTTCCTGGGCCAGCAAAACGTGGCATTTCATTACCACCTAACGGCTGATTAAACTCTTTACTCATCACATCTCACCTTATGAAATATTTTACTTAATTTGTGCTTCTGTAACAGTATTACAAAATACGTTTAACTACTAATGTAACAGCCTTACCCTAGCTTGTTTATTCCCCATACGGGGAGTAAGCACAAGCGACGAAGAAAAACATATTACCAATACACATTAACTAGCACTTAACCTGTAGGGGCGACTTCAGTCGCCGTAGTACCAAACTTACATATAAGATCCTAAAAAATCGTCAATCACAATAATGTCACAGGGAGAAAACAGGGAGGAAGGCAAGAGATAAGCTTAAAAGCCATTCAAAATCCTCATTGTTTTCTCATTCAGTTCTCCCTGTAAAATAAATTTGCCAACCAGAATGGTCATTAACTTGTAGGGGCGACTTCAGTCGCCTTTTTAGGCTTGTGACAAGGCGACTAAAGTCGCCCCTACGAAGACAAACAACATTATAGCTTCTGAAAACCAATAAACTTTCTCTAAGCGAGGCTTTTTTGTCCCGTTCGGGATTAATGTCAAACTAGCCAAATTGCTATTTATTTACCCGCATATTCAACAAAATCATAAAAACACTTTGCTAACGAGTGTTAACTAGGTAAGCTCAAACCAAAGTATTCACAACAATAATAATTAGATTTTATGAGTAATGTTAGAGATTCATTTCATTCGAGAATAGGGTTTGTTCTCGCTGCAGCTGGTTCTGCAATCGGCTTAGGTAATATTTGGGGCTTCCCAACGCAGGCGGCTAATAATGGCGGTGGCGCCTTTTTATTCGTTTACTTAATTGTAACGGTGTTATTGGCACTTCCTGCGCTTTATGCCGAAGTTTATATTGGTAATCAAGCACAGAAAAATCCTGTTTCTGCTCTTGAGGATGCCTGTAGAGAAACGGCACCTAGACTTGGAAAATACGCCGGTTTAATTGGATTATGCGGCGCTATCATGATGTTAAGTTTTTATACCATCGTCGCCGGTTGGATGCTGGCGCATGCTTTATCACCTATGGCTGAGTTGTTAGGTCACCATGATGTTTCGCAATGGCTAGCAACATCAAGTACTTCACGTAATTTATTATTTACCCCAGTATTTATTTTACTAGGTGCGGCGATCATTCATCAAGGAGTTAACGCTGGGATAGAGAAATGGTCTGCGCGCTTAATGCCAGTTTTATTAGTTATGTTAGTTTTGTTGATTACCTATATTTTGCAACAACCTGGCGCTGAAAAAGGTCTAAGAACTTATCTAATTCCTGACTTCTCACAAGTCACTGACCCCAAACTGATTATATCTGCGATGGGCCAAGCTTTCTTCTCACTATCAATTGGTGTTGGCGGCATGATGGTTTATGGCTCATACATGAAAAAAGACCGCGATATTGGCAAGCTTGCGATTTCAATCACAGCACTTGATACTTTTATAGCCTTTATGGCCGGTTTATTAATTATTCCTGCACTTTATGTTGCTCAAGAAGCCGGACAGCAAGTATTTCAAAATGATAAATTAATTGGTGAAGGACAACTTATTTTTAATATTTTACCTGAGCTTTTTAACTCCATGGGTAATATAGGGATGGTAGTGGCTGTTGGTTTTTTCTCATTGCTATCAATAGCTGCACTGACTTCAACAATTTCATCTACCGAAGTACCTGTTTCTTATCTTGTTGAAGCTAAAAAACTAACCCGAGCTAAAGCGACTTGGTTGGTTTCAGCAATTGTATTAACCGCAAGCATGACGCTAATCACCTTTTTCGATAGTCTATTCGGTTTGGTAATTCGTTTATTAACTACTATTTTACAACCGCTTAGTTGCTTATTTTACTTTGTTGTTGTTGGTTGGTTATGGAAACGAGGCAATAAGTTACGTGATGTATCTTTACAAGAAGGAAGAAAGTGGTTGCCAATTTGGGGCAATTATTTACGTTTTGTTTGTCCATTGCTATTAACAGTTGTGTTTGTCAACGTGGCAATTTTAAATTAAGTAACCTTAGTTAGGGATAAGTAAAGTGTCCCCGATTAAATTTAAAGGATCATGATCTTCATCATGGTCCTTTTTTTAAACCTAAATTGCAATAGAGCGACTATTTCGAGTGAACGTTATTATTCACTGACATTGTTACGGCCGGACTTTTTCGCACGATATAAAGCTTGGTCAGCTAACTTCAAGGTTTCCTCAAAATTCAATTTTGATGATCTTTTAGCCACACCAATTGAAATAGTGACACTGACGGTTTTAACTTGCTTACTTTTACTAGCCGCACGCGCTTGTTTAGTTTTACGCTGAGCTTGACGAATGACAATTTTATAATCTTCTACTGCTTGCCTAACCGCTTCTAAAGCAGGCTTTGCATGTTCAATGTTTTTACCCGGGAAAACGATGGTAAACTCTTCTCCGCCATAACGGAAAACTTTACCAGCCCCTTTAACTTGTGCCAATTTACTCGCCACTAGCTTTAAAACTTGGTCACCAATATCGTGACCATAAGTATCGTTAAACTTTTTAAAATGATCGATATCAAGCATCGCCAAAGTATATTTTCGACCTAATGATAACGCTAATTGATTAAGCGCTCGACGTGACGGCAATGACGTTAGCTCATCACGGTACGCTAAAAAGTATGAGTCGATCAGTACAACATAAAGGTAATGTAATATCATCAGCGTTAGCATGACACTCCACGGCATTACTGTTAACTGATAATAATGCGCCACCCATATACAAAAGCTGGTAATTAGCGCAGTGATCACTAAGCTTTTCTCTTTCACCATTCGCCAAAACAGTAAACTCGCGCAAAGCACTAACGGCAATTCAACACTAAGATAAGACAACCAAGGCACTAACAACTCATTTTCTGTAAGCTTAGTTATCAGTACATTAGAGGAATCAAACCAATAAAAACTAGTAACACCGACAACCAATAGTAATAAAACACGATAAAAGCCATGAATTGACAATAAGCTACGGTCTTTTAATACACTAAGCACCGCTAAAAACGTTGCACCTGTTACCGTTAACCAATCTCCGTGAGAAAATAACCATGAGTTCCATGGTAACGTCAGTGACATGCTCAGATAAAAGAGTAAAAACCCTAAAGCGGCGAGTGTCAGACGACTGCGATTAAAGTAGTTAGATAAAACAATGGTCATGCCGAATAGGACATACAAAAGTTGTTCAATCAAAGACACTTTAATTAACCAATAACTTTGAAATTTACTGGTTAATATAAAAATAAGGAAAAATAGCACAAGACTGATAGCACTACTTTTTAATGCACTGAAAAACGGTATCAAGTGTAACTCCAAGCTAAATTCAATGGACGATATATTGCTGTAAACTCGACTTAATCAACTAACATACAAACAAATTCCGATTAGTTCATAAAGTTAAATCATTAAAAGCGATATTATTTATCTACCGATATTGCGGCGGCAGATTCTTCTATCTCTGCTTCTTCTTGTTTTAATTCTACCTGCTCAATTTTCTCAAAACGACTACTGATTTTATCTGCAGAGGTGTGTATTTTTTTTACATCACTGGCAGCTTGGTCAATATGTTTTGCTAAATTTGCGAATCGCCCCCTAAAGCGGGAAAAGTCTGCAGATAAGTGTGATAAATGCGCCTGAATAACATGTATTTGTTTTCGCGTAGCTTCGTCTTTTAATACTGAACGTGCGGTCGTTAATATTGCCATTAATGTGGTTGGCGACGCTAACCAAACCCGTTTATTATTTGCAAAGTCTACTAAATCACTATGGTGGGCATGTATTTCAGCGAAAATAGCTTCAGCCGGTATAAACATCACCGCCCCATCTGCGGTTTCTTTTTCGATTAAATATTTATCACTGATATCATTAATATGCTTTTTAATATCCAGTTTAAATTGTCTTTCTGCCGCTTTACGTTCGAACTCACCTAGCGTGTTATCGGCCATTTTTTTATAACTTTCAAGCGGAAATTTTGAGTCAACCACAACATTACCTGTGGGCTCAGGTAAGAATAAAATACAGTCCGCTATTTTTCCGTTCGATAATGTATGCTGCAGAGAAAAGTGCTGCTCTGGCAATACATTACGTATTAATGCATTCAGTTGAACTTCACCAAATGCGCCTCTAGAGCGTTTATCAGATAACACCTCTTGTAAACTCACAACATTACTTGATAGTTCAGTGATTTTTTTCTGCGCGTCATCAATTAACGCTAAGCGCTGTAAAATATCATTAAATGTTTTCGTAGTTTTTTCAAAGCCATCAGCCAAGCGTTTTTCTACTTGGCCACTAATATCCTTTAAACGGTTATCCGTTGAAGTAGTCAATTCATCTATTCTTTTCGCCATTTGCTCGCTAGATAAATGCAGTGACTTAGCCATTTCTTCACGGCCTAACTTATTAGTTGCACTGAGTTGCGTCATCAATTGCTCTAGCGCCTTAAGTTGATTGTCATTGAAGGTACTGTGATGTTCGTGGAGGGTTTTTTTAAGTTGCTCACTATGACTGTGAAGTTGTTGTAATTGTTTTTCGCCCTGCTCACCATGTTGGCGTAAGAGCTTTAATTTAAAGTCAGAAATTTGTTGTTCAAAAAAGCTTTTTAATTCACTTTGTTGATTTGCTAATTGTTGATGATTAAAGCTCAACTGTTGCTGTAACTGTTGTTGATTGCTAGCACTAACTTCGTAACTAAGATTAACCTTTTCAGCCAATTTCTGTAAAAGTTGTTGCTGTGCCAAAGCAGCTGATTGACTATTTTTTACCTGTCGAATTAAAACAAAACTGATGATGACCAAAATAAACAACAGTAGGAAAGTTGTCAAAATTAGGCTAGGAAAATTATCTAAAGTTAACCAAGGTAAATTGAAAGGAAAATTCATTACGCCGCCAAACACTGTAAGTATTAACAGTTATTAGAGCATACTTTATTGATAAGGTTAATAAGTTTATTTAAACTCTATCGCCGACTTTATTCAGAATTGTTATCTCGCCATCACATACCGCAATTATTGATTTATCAACTTTAAAGTTGTCAGGGATAACCACACGCCCCGTTTTGCTTTGAGGAAAGGTATGTACTTCATGCATCAACTCTAACGAGATGTCACTATAATAAACAATAGTAACTAGTCGTTCTTTAACTTCACTATTTTCATCCATGGGGCAACTTAACCTTCAATAATATTTTTCTAGATAGTGTAGAACAAGGTATCTAATAGACAAAACAGTGTTGATATTATTTACATTACTGCTTGCTAAAAATTAATTGCTCACAAAAGCTCACTGCAGTCTAAATACAAACGCTTTGTTTGATAATCGTTAAACGCTAATTGTTTCAGATTATATTTTAGTAGATTAAACGCCCTGTGGACGTTTAATCTACAACTAAATTACTTAGCTTTTAATTTATTATCGAGTTCTTCAATTTTGGCTTGCCAAATTGCTGGGCCTGTTACATGCGCTGACTCACCTAGACTATCAACAGCAACGGTTACCGGCATATCTTCAACAACAAACTCATAAATTGCTTCCATACCCATGTCTTCAAATGCGACAACTTTGGCTTTCTTAATCGCTTTAGAAACTAAGTACGCGGCGCCACCAACGGCCATTAAATATACCGATTTGTGATTTTTAATACATTCAACAGTTTCAGGGCCACGCTCTGCTTTACCGATTGTGCCTAATAAACCTGTTTGAGACAGCATCATTTCAGTAAATTTATCCATGCGTGTCGCCGTTGTAGGTCCTGCAGGACCTACCGCTTCATCGCCGATAGCATCAACAGGGCCAACGTAGTAGATAAACTTGTTAGTAAAATCAACAGGAAGTTTTTCTCCAGCGGCTAACATTTCTTGGATACGTTTATGCGCAGCATCACGACCGGTTAAGATTGTACCGCTCAGTAATACTGTTTCACCCGTTTTCCAAGAGCTTATATCTGCTTTTGATAATTCATCAACATTAACACGGCGAACGTTTTCGCCCACTTCCCAAGTAATTTCAGGCCAATCTTCAAGTCTTGGTGGCGTTAAATCAGCAGGACCTGAGCCATCAAGGTGAAAGTGTACATGACGAGTCGCAGCACAATTTGGGATCATCACCACAGGTTTTGAAGCTGCATGTGTTGGTACAGAGTTAATTTTAATATCAACAACCGTCGTTAAACCGCCCAAACCTTGAGCACCTATCCCTAGCTTATTGACTCGTTCATATATTTCTAAACGTAATTCTTCTTCAGCATTTTCTGGACCACGATCAATCAAGTCTTGAATGTTAACTGGGTCCATTAAGCTTTCTTTGGCTAATACACCTGCTTTTTCAGCTGTACCACCGATACCTATGCCTAACATACCTGGTGGACACCAACCCGCTCCCATTGTTGGTAAGGTTTTAACCACCCAATCAGCAATAGAGTCACTCGGGTTTAACATCACCATTTTAGATTTGTTTTCACTACCGCCGCCCTTCGCAGCGATCATTACTTCAATGTGATCACCTGGCACCATATCAATATGAACAACTGAAGGAGTATTATCTTTAGTATTGATTCGCTTACCTGCAGGGTCTGCAACAATAGATGCACGTAACGGGTTATCAGGATTTAGATAAGCACGACGCGTACCTTCATCAACCATTTGCTGAACGGTCATATCAGTTTTGTCCCACTGCACAGCCATACCAATTTTAACAAAACAAGTAACAATACCGGTATCCTGACAGATTGGTCTTTTACCGTGAGCAGACATACGTGAATTGATCAGAATTTGCGCTATCGCATCTTTCGCTGCTTGACTTTCTTCTTTGTGATAAGCCTTTTCAAGTGCTTGGATAAAGTCTAGTGGATGGTAGAAAGAAATATATTGCAGTGCATCTGCAACGCTTTCGATTAAATCTTGTTGTTTAATAATAGCCATAACGGTCTCTTTTTTTATCAATTGGGCGAGAGATAAGTTGAAAGTTATAAATTTGCCGATATCATACCTTGCTTGTTAAATCCCTACCAGTATCAAATGGTCTAATATGATCTTAAGATAGTGGCGATAAATTAAAGATTGTGAGAAAACTTTGCCAACAAACTCAATGAAAAAAATGTCTGCAGAACGACTAGAGCTAGATGTCGCATTCGATAGCACCAGCTTGTTTTCTCTTATCGCTGATCAACCTTGGGCTATGTGGTTAGACTCATGCGAAAGTACACATGTTGATAGCCGATATGACATTATCGTTTGGCAACCTTGTATCACTTTAACAACTGATGGTGAAATCACTACCGTTAGAAATAATCAAGAAAATAGCCAGTATCAAAGCCAAGAAGACCCATTACTACTTTTAAAGCGTGAGCAAACAACTTGCTTTAAAGAGATTAAATTAGCTGACAGTGATTTACCTTTCAAAGCTGGCGCGGTTGGCTATTTCGCCTATGACTTAGGTAAGCGTTTTGAATTAATTAAACAGCAAACCACGAAAGATATTGCGATACCTGAAATGGCCGTAGGCATATACCAACAAGCGGTGATTTATGATCGAAAATTGCAACAATATTGGCTATTATGCCTAGATGATAAAAGAGCTGAATACATTAGTTTTTTTAATAATGCATTTCAGCAGCAAAAAAATACGACTTTAGCGACAGAAAACAAATTCAGCTTATCGACTGCTTGGCAATCAAATATGCCACAATCGCAATATCGCAAAAAGTTTAAGCAAGTTCATGATTATCTGCTTTCTGGCGATTGTTATCAAATTAACTTAGCTCAGCGTTTTACAGCACAATATAGCGGAGATGAATATCAAGCGTATTGTGCTTTAAGGCAAGAAAATAAAGCACCCTTTTCAGCATTTTTACGCTTTCAAGATAGCGCGATTTTAAGTATTTCGCCTGAGCGATTTTTACGATTAGTTGACAATAAAGTACAAAGTAAGCCAATTAAAGGCACACGACCACGCAGTAACGATAGTGAAATAGATCAAGCCAACGCGGCTGAATTGCAACAGGCAACTAAAGACCGCGCAGAAAATTTAATGATTGTTGACCTTTTACGTAATGACATTAGTCGCGTTTGTTTACCGGGTACGGTCACTGTTCCAGCTTTATTTGCTATAGAAAGTTTTCCCGCAGTACATCATCTTGTCAGTACTGTTGAGGGAATATTAAACCCTCAATACGATGGCAGTGATCTACTGCGAGCCTCATTTCCTGGCGGCTCAATTACCGGTGCGCCAAAAATTAGAGCGATGGATATTATTGAAGAATTAGAGCCACATCAGCGAAGCGTATACTGCGGCTCTATCGGATATCTTTCCGCTTGTGGTAATATGGATACAAGTATTACGATACGCACCTTGGTTTGCCACAATCAGCAAATAAACTGTTGGGCTGGCGGCGGACTAGTTGCTGACTCAAACGTTGACAGCGAATACCAAGAAACTTACGATAAAGTTAATAAAATCTTACCTGTATTAAGTCAATTGAACTTAACTTAAAAAACTCTGTTGTAACACAACAAAGAAATAATCTATTGGAGGTGTGTATGACTAAAGACGAATTTATACAACGCTTTCAAATGCAAACGCTACCTGCTTCAATTCATCAATATCGCTATGCACATAAACTTAAAAGTGCCGCGGTGCTTATCCCTATTATTAACAATAATAACCAGTTAGATGTACTATTAACAAAACGAGCAAGCCACCTTACCCATCATCCAGGGCAAATCAGCTTCCCGGGAGGTAAAGTTGAACCTTTCGACTTTGATATAACGGCTACAGCACTACGTGAAACTGAAGAAGAAATAGGCCTAAAAGCTTCTTTTATCGACGTTATAGGTCAACTTAAACCTTGTCAAACGCTTTCAGGCTATGAAATAACACCGATAGTCGCGATAGTGCAAAACAATAAAAGCTATCAGATTGACAAAAATGAAGTAGATGAAGTTTTCCAAGTGCCTTTGTCTCACTTTTTACAGCGACAACACCATATTCAAGTGCCAATTTATTCACAAGGCAAGCAACATAATGTCCATTTTATGCCGTATCAACAGCATAATATTTGGGGCGCTACAGCTGCGATTATGCATGACCTCACACAATTGCTAAATAAAACCATCCCCTAATTAATTACTCGCTATAATAATAGTCAATGAACAAACATTTTGTTTTGCATGCTGAAAGCTTTCAGCTACAATCACCGAACAAAATTCATGTTTACTTCAATTAAACAATATTTATTCAGGTTTCTTTATGATTAGTGTATTTGATATGTTTTCGATTGGAATTGGTCCTTCCAGTTCTCATACCGTAGGCCCAATGAAAGCAGCGAAGCTTTTTGTTGATAATCTTATTGCAGAAAACAAGTTGGCTCAAACTGATCGTGTAAAATGTGAGTTATTCGGATCATTAGGTCAAACGGGTATTGGCCACGGTACGGGTAAAGCGGTTATTTTAGGTTTAACAGGCCAAAGCCCTGAAACTATTCCTGTTGAGTCAATTGAGTCGATTCTAGCCGAAGTTGTCGCTAGTGAGAAAATCAATTTAAATATGCAGCATTTGATCGACTTCCCTAAATCTAATGCCATTATTTATCATCGTAGAAAAACCTTGCCTGCACACGCCAACGCTATGACGTTTTTTGCTTATTGTGATGATGTAGTTATCTTTGAAGAAACTTATTATTCAATAGGCGGCGGTTTTATTGTTAAAGATTGTGATTTTGAGAAAGAAAAAAATAAAGCTCTCTCCACACATGCCAATATTGATCGTCCACATCGTTTCTCAAGTGCTGATGAGTTACTGCAAATAGCGAACGAAAAAGGATTAAGCATAAGCACAATCATGATGGATAATGAAAAGTGCTTACAAGATGAAGCCAGCATTCGTTCTGGTTTGATAGAAATATGGGATGCTATGAAAGCTAGCATTGAACGAGGTATTGTAACTGAAGGGATTTTACCTGGTGGTTTAAAAGTCACCCGAAGAGCTCCTGGCCTTCACAGAGCCTTATCTGTAGAAAAAAATACCGACCCGCTATCAGCAATGGACTGGGTGAATTTATTTGCCTTGGCCGTTAATGAAGAAAACGCCGCTGGCAGCCGAGTAGTAACTGCGCCAACAAATGGCGCAGCGGGTATTATTCCTGCGGTATTATCTTATTACGATAAATTTATTAAACCAGTATCAGATCAAGATTGTATTCGTTATCTGTTAACAGCAGCCGCTATCGGTATTTTGTATAAAACGAATGCCACAATTTCGGGGGCTGAAGGTGGCTGCCAAGCAGAGGTGGGCGTTGCATGCTCGATGGCTGCAGGAGCACTAACTGAGATCATGGGTGGAACACCAGCGCAAGTTGAAAACGCAGCAGAAATCGGTATGGAACACAATTTAGGCCTGACGTGTGATCCCGTTGGTGGGCTCGTACAAGTACCTTGTATTGAACGTAATGCTATGGGCTCGGTAAAAGCGATTAATGCTTCACGTTTAGCGTTAAGAGGTACTGGCATGCAGAAGGTATCATTAGATAAAGTGATAAAAACTATGTGGGATACCGGAAACGATATGAAAACAAAATATAAAGAAACCTCAAGAGGCGGCTTAGCAGTTAATATAACTGAATGTTAATTTCATATCTGCTTTAGTAACAACCAAAAAAAACCGTATATAGATATACGGTTTTTTTTCAACTAATGTTTACTGAACATTTAACGCATGGGTAATTTTATATTGGCAAACATTTCATCAATTTCCGCATTGTTTTTCAATAAAATGGCACGCGTCACTAAATCGCGATTTAAATGAGGTGCAAAGCGCTCAATAAAATCAAACATATAACCGCGTAAAAAAGTGCCTCGTCTAAAGCCAATTTTAGTTGTGCTTGCACTAAATAAGTGACTTGCGTCAATGGTGACTAAATCTTTATCAATTACAGGGTCCATCGCCATTGTTGCAATCACACCAACACCAACTCCTAACCTGACGTAAGTTTTAATAACATCGGCATCCGTCGCGGTAAATGCAATTTTAGGTTCGACCCCTAACTCGTTAAAAGCGGCATCTAATTCTGAACGGCCCGTAAAGCCAAATACATAAGTCACTAATGAGTACTTAGCGATATCTTCAATAGTTATATTTTGCTTTTTAGCTAAAGGATGATCTGCTTTAACAATAATACTTCGGTTCCAATGGTAACAAGGTAGCATCACTAAATCGTTATATAGGTGCAATGACTCTGTCGCTATCGCAAAATCAGCTTCCCCTTTACTTGAAGCTTCACTGATTTGTGCAGGTGTCCCCTGATACATATGCAATGAAACTTTAGAGTATTTTTTCATAAACCCTTGAATAACTTCAGGTAAGGCATAGCGCGCTTGAGTGTGGGTGGTTGCGATACGCAGCTTACCTTCATCAGGTTGTGTGTGCTCTCGAGCTACAGCCTTAATCGCCTCAACTTTAGATAATATTTCTGTCGCAATATTGATAACTTCGCTGCCTGCAGAAGTGACATGTGTGAGGTGTTTTCCGCTACGGCCGAATATCTGAATACCCAGTTCATCTTCCAGCATACGAACTTGTTTACTTATTCCTGGCTGTGAAGTAAATAAGCTTTCAGCAGTAGCAGAGACATTTAGATTGTTATTTTGTACTTCGACGATATAGCGGAGTTGTTGCAGCTTCATAATTATAATTCAGAATTTTCTTATTCGAAAAATATATACTTAAATGGACATTTATTCCATATTAATTTTTACAATTAGTAAAAAAAGACTGACTTATTAAATTTTGATGATACAACAGACGAATGTAAACACTTAAATGTAGCTTTAAAATCTGATAGTTAAGTAAATGTTATAATATTTCAAAAAGAAAGTGCATTATCCTTTGCTTAACCGGCCAATTTTTGTAGACTGATGTATTAGGGATTAATGTTTTTCATTATAGAGAATAAAATATGGGTATTATAATAGCTTTAATTATCGCGCTAATTATCGTTGTAGTAGTTATTACTGCGATACAGCAGCGTAATGAAAAAGCATTACAAGAAAAACGCGCTAAATCTGCCAAACAAAAAGCAATTATTGATGAAACTGAAGAGTTATTTCAAAACTTAGCTAACTTACCCACCAACCCAGTCTTAGTTTTGATTCTAAACACCCGTATTTTAAATGCGACAAAAATCATGGCCGAAATTTCACCGGGAAATAAGTTGATTACACGACGCGTGAAAGACATGGAAGAGCTAATTCAAGAGGGTAAAAAGGAAAATAATCAAAGCAGTGAACAAACTTTTACATTGCCTGATAATGAAGCAACTTTAGTTTCAGTCCTTCAATCAATTAAAAAAATTAGAGTGATATTAAAGTCAGAACAAGCGAAAGGAAACCTAGACGCACAGACTTTTACCGAAGAAGATAACAAACTATCGGGCATGCAATTAAAGATTAGCGTAGAGAGTCTACAAAAGCGCGGTATGGTAGCCTATCAAAAAGGTATGCTAGGCTCTGCAAGACAATATTTTGAAAAAGCAGTACAAACAATTTCTACCAATCCATTACAAACAGAATATTGTACGGCTAAACGTGAAGAAATAGAGAAAATTCTTACCGAAATCACTTCTACTTTGAAAAACACCAATGCCAGTGATGTGGCTAAAAAAGCAAAAGACGAAGAAGATGATTTAGATTTGTTATTCCAACCTAAGAAAAAATGGTAATACACTCCACACTAGAATAAACCAGCATCTTGCTGGTTTTTTAATATGAAACAATCAAACATTGATATCCCTCTAATCACCTTACCTTCACTCCTTCGCCGGGTTATAAATTCAAACAAACTTAAAACACTAGTTCGCACTCAAGGCGGCGAGCTAAAGCGCATAGGTCGTTCGAGAAACTGGCAGTTAAAAGCTACTTTTGAACAATTAGAAATAATTATTACTGCCATTGAACAAAGTGATGAATCAACTTGGCAATGGTTAGCTCCTCACCTAGCTAAACAGCGTAAGAATTTAAGTTTTGATATGTTGTTAGCAATCGCTACAGATAAACCTAACATAACTGTCTCTGAGCTTATGATGCGCACTGATTGTACGATCGTAGAAGCAAGAAAAGTTATTGATACCTTAGAGTTTGGTGAAAGTGCCACATAAAGATAGCCCTTTTAATATTTATTAAAGTGACACACATACAAATGATTAAAACTCAGTTTCTGTAGGTTTGTCTTCAGGCCAACACACTCATTAGCTTTGATTTTTCGGGCTGAAGTCCGACCTAAAAATAATTAAGATCAAAGTCTAATACACCACCGAGAAGCTATTAATCCCGTAGGGGCGAATTTATTCTGAAGTATCCCCACAAATATAGAAGATAAGTGCTTGTTTATTATTTAAAATACTTTCACCAAAA